>JBFWVR010000005.1:0-116427 GCA_050246635.1 Vicinamibacterales bacterium | reverse complement strand
GCGACGCGCGGGGCTCGCTCATGGCAGGCCAAGTGAGACTTGCCGGGGCGACGCGCGGGGCTCGCTCATGGCAGGCCAAGTGAGACTTGCCGGGGCGACGCGCGGGGCTCGCTCATGGCAGGCCAAGTGGGACTTGCCGGGGCGACGCGCGGGGCTCGCTCATGGCAGGCCAAGTGAGACCAGCCGGAGCGACGCGCGGGGCTCGCTCATGGCAGGCCAAGTGAGACTTGCCGGGGCGACGCGCGGGGCTCGCTCATGGCAGGCCAAGTGAGACTTGCCGGGGCGACGCGCGGGGCTCGCTCATGGCAGGCCAAGTGGGACTTGCCGGGGCGACGCGCGGGGCGCTCATGGCAGGCCAAGTGAGACCAGCCGGAGCGACGCGCGGGGCTCGCTCACGGCAGGCCAGGTGAGGTCGCCGGGGCGGCCAGGCCAGGTGTGACGTAGTCGAAGGCATCCCCGCCCAGGGTTCGATCCCGCTCATTCCCGCGGCACTCCCATGTCCCAGCAGATCACGGTCACGCTTCCCGACGGCTCGAGCCGGCAGGTGGCGGCGGGCTCCCCCGTCTCCGCCGTCGCGGCCGACATCTCCCCGCGCCTGGCCGAGGCCGCGCTCGCCGCGTTCGTCGACGACCGCCTGGTCGATCTCGCGACGCCGCTCACCTCCGACGCGCGGGTTCGCATCGTGACCAGCAAGAGCCCCGAGGCGCTCGATCTCTACCGGCACTCGACCGCGCACCTGATGGCGGCCGCGGTCACCGCGCTGTTCCCGCAGGCGCAGTGCGGCATCGGTCCGGCCATCGACGAGGGCTTCTTCTACGACTTCGTCGTCGACCGCCCGTTCGTGCCCGAGGACCTGGAGGCCATCGAGGCCAAGATGCGCGAGCTGGCCGCGGCCGACTTCCGCTACGAGCGGCAGCTCTGGCCGCGTGAGGAGGCGATGCGCTTCTTCGCCGACCGTGGCGAGCCGCTCAAGGTGCAGCTGATCGAGGAGAAGACGGCCGGCCAGGCCGAGGTCTCCTGTTACACGATCAAGGACCGCGACACCTTCGTGGACTTCTGCACCGGACCGCACGTGCCGTCGACGGGCAAGCTGAAGGCGTTCAAGCTGCTCAACACGTCGAACGCCTACTGGAAGGGCGACGCGAAGAACCAGCCGATGCAGCGCATCTACGGCACGGCCTTCTTCAGCGAGAAGGAGCTCAAGGAGCACCTCACGCGCCTCGAGGAGGCGAAGAAGCGCGACCACCGGCGCGTCGGCCGGGAGCTCGGGCTCTTCACGTTCCATCCCTGGGCGCCGGGCGCGACGTTCTGGCTGGCCAAGGGCGCGACGCTCTACAACACGCTTGCCGACTACATGCGGGCCACGCTCTTCCCCGCCGGCTACGTCGAGGTGAAGACGCCGCTCATCTTCAACAAGGCGCTCTGGGAGACGTCCGGCCACTGGCAGCACTACCGCCAGAACATGTTCCTCGTCGACTCGTCCGACGGCGAGCAGATGGGCATCAAGGCCATGAACTGCCCGGGGCACATGCTGGTGTTCGGCAGCGAGATGCGGAGCTACCGCGACCTCCCGCTGCGGTTCCACGAGCAGACGCCGCTGCACCGCAACGAGGCGTCGGGGGTGCTGAGCGGCCTCACGCGGGTCCGGCAGTTCTCGCAGGACGATGCGCACTGCTTCGTGACGGAGGACCAGATCCCGTCCGAGGTCGAGGCGCTGCTGAAGCTGGTGCAGAAGGTGTACGGCGACTTCGGCCTGCCCTACACCGCCAAGCTGTCGACGCGCCCCGAGTCGTTCCTCGGCGAGATCGAGACGTGGGACCGCGCCGAGGCCGGCCTCAAGGCGGCGCTGCAGGCCGCCGGCCAGGCCTACACGATCAACGAGGGCGACGGCGCCTTCTACGGCCCGAAGATCGACTTCGACGTGACCGACGCGCTCGGCCGGAAGTGGCAGCTGGCGACGATTCAGCTCGACTACCAGATGCCCCGGCAGTTCGACCTGAAGTACGTCGGCGCCGACAACACCGAGCACCGGCCCGTGGTGATCCACCGGGCCATCTTCGGCAGCTTCGAGCGGTTCATCGCCATCCTGATCGAGCACTTCGCGGGGGCGTTCCCGCTCTGGTTCGCGCCGCTCCAGGTGATGGTGCTGCCGATTGCCGACCGCCATGCCGAGTACGGCCGCACGGTGCTGGCACGGTTGCAGGCGGCGGGCCTGCGGGCGACGCTGGACGACCGGCAGGAGAAGGTGAACTACAAGATCCGGGAGGCCCAGCTCCAGAAGGTGCCGTACATGCTGGTGCTGGGTGACCGGGAGGCGGCCGACGGGGCCGTGGCGGTGCGCAGCCGGGCCGCCGGGGACCAGGGCGCCCGGCCCCTGGAGGCCTTCGTTGCCGATGCGCTTGCCGAGGTAGCCTCGAAGACGGTATCCTAGAAGTCTTTGCCAGACGGAGGACAGTATCGCCTACGACCGTAATCGCTCAGGCCGCCGGGACGACCGGCTCCGCATCAACGAGCGGATCCGCGTGCGGGAGATCCGCGTGATCGATGACACCGGGGAGCAGCTGGGGATCATGCCCCCGCCGCAGGCGCTGGCCATCGCGCGGCAGAAGGGCCTGGACCTGGTCGAGATCTCGCCGACGGCGCAGCCGCCCGTCTGCCGGATCATGGACTACGGGCGCTACCAGTACCAGGAGCAGAAGCGCACCCGCGAGGCCAAGAAGCACCAGAAGGTCATCGAGGTCAAGGAGATCAAGTTCCGCCCGAAGGTGGACGAGCACGACTACCAGTTCAAGAAGAAGCACATCGAGCGCTTCATCGACGAGGGCGACAAGGTGAAGGCGACGATCTTCTTCCGGGGCCGCGAGATGGCCCACCCGGAGATCGGGCACCGCATCCTGCAGCGCCTCATCGAGGAACTGGCCGAGGTCGCGCAGCCGGAGACCATGCCGCGGATGGAGGGCAACCAGATGCACACCATCTTCACGGCACGCAAGGGCACGAAGCCGGCCAAGACGGCGGCGCGGACGGAGACCGCCGAGGGATAGGCCCCGGCGCGGCACACACACCATGAAGCTCAAGATCAAGACGCACAAGGGCGCCGCCAAGCGCTTCAAGAAGACCGGCACCGGCAAGGTCGTCCGGGCGGTGGCGTTCAAGCGCCACATCCTCACGAGCAAGCCGACCAAACGCAAGCGCCAGAACCGGGGCACGGTCGTCGTCGCCGACGCCGACCAGGCGGTCCTCCGCCGCATGCTCCCCTACGACTAGGCCCACGGGCCGAGCAGTGACGGCGCGATCCGCGGCCGGCGGTCAGGGCATGTCCGCCGCGGCATCCACGCGCCAGCGTCCCACGTCCCGGGCCACACCGGCCCGGCGCCGCGGGCGCCCCAAGTCGACCCGTCGCCCCTGATCGCCACGAGGAGTCACAATGCCTCGCGTCAAGCGTGGAGTCGTCCGCCGCCAGAAACGGAAGAAGCTGTCCCGCCTCACCAAGGGCTACTTCCTCAACAAGTCCAAGCTCTACAAGTTCATGCGGGAGGCCGCCGAGAAGGCGGGCGTCTACGCCTACACGGGCCGCAAGCGGAAGAAGCGCGACTACCGCAGCCTCTGGATCGTGCGCATCAACGCCGCCGCGCGTGAGCACGGGATGTCCTACTCCCAGTTGATGCGCGGCCTGAAGCTGGCCGGCATCGAGCTCGACCGCAAGAGCCTCGCCGAGCTCGCCGCGCGGGATCCCGCGACCTTTGCCGCCGTCGTCGGCCAGGCCCGCGCCGCCATCCCGGCGGCCTGAGGTCCCGTTCGCGGCCGGCACGCCGGTCTTCGTTGTCCTCGACGGGGCCCCGGGCGTTCACGTCCGGGGCCCTTCGTCCATTCAGGGCAGACTCGACACGAGCCCATGACTCCCATCGATCCCGCCATCGGTCCCGATCGCGCCCTCGCCCTGTTCCGCGACGAGCTGGCTGCCGCCGCCGGCGCCGCCGACCTGCAGGCCCTGCGCACCCGCTGGGTCGGCCGCAAGGGCAGCTGGGTCGCGGCGTTCATGGAGGCGCTCGGCAAGGCGACCCCCGAGGAGAAGCGCACCCTTGGCCGCCAGGCCAACGAGCTGAAGAAGGCCGTCGAAGCCGCGCTCGCCGAGCGCGAGGCCGCGACCGCCGCCACCCGCCGCCCCGTCGGCGCCGTGGACGTCACCCTGGCCGGCCGCCGGCCCGTGCTGGGCAGCCGGCATCCGCTGAGCCTCGTGCGCGACCAGGTGAACGAGGTGTTCTCGCGCCTCGGGTACCAGGTGCTCGAAGGCCCGATCATCGAGGACGACTACCACAACTTCGAGGCGCTCAACATGCCGGCGGAGCATCCCGCGCGCGACATGCAGGACACCCTGTACCTCGCGACGCCGGTCAGTCCCCCGGCCGAGACGCCCTCCCCTCGCGCGCCGGCGCCCCAACCGCTGACGCTGCTGCGGACCCACACGTCCGCGATGCAGATCCGGCACATGGAGCGGCACGACCCGCCGGTCCGCCTGGTTGCCATCGGCCCGGTGTTCCGCCGCGACAACCTGGACCTCACCCACACGCCGATGTTCCACCAGTGCGAGGGCCTCGTGGTCGGGCGGGGGATCACGCTCGCGGACCTGAAGGGCACCCTGACCTCGATGGCCGCAGCCCTCTTCGGCGCCGACCAGGAGGTCCGGTTCCGCCCCAGCTTCTTCCCGTACACGGAGCCGAGCGCCGAGGTGGACATCCGCTGCATCCGCTGCCGCGGCGCCGGGTGCGCGATCTGCAAGCGGACCGGCTGGCTGGAGATCCTCGGCAGCGGCATGGTCCATCCGGCCGTGTTCGAGCACGTCGGGTACGACCCGGACGAGGTCACCGGCTTCGCGTTCGGCATGGGCATCGAGCGCGTCGCGCTCCTGAAGTGGGACGTGGACGACATCCGCCTCTTCTACGAGAACGACGTGCGTTTCCTGGAGCAGTTCGGGCTGTGAAGGTCCTCCTCTCGTGGATTCGTGACTTCGTCGACGTCCCCGGCACGCCCGAGGAGATCGGCCGGCGCATGTCGATGCGGGGCCTGGCGCTCGAGGGCATCGAGGACGCGCCGGAGGGCGCCACCCCGCCGGGCCGCGAGACACCCGGAGCCGACGCGGTGCTCGACTTCGACGTGACCGCCAACCGTCCTGATTGCCTCTCGATGGTGGGCATCGCGCGGGAGATCGCAGCGGCGTACGGCCTGCCGCTGCGGGTCCCCGGCCCCGACGCCGAGGGCCTGCTGCGCACGCCGGCGTTGAGGCCGGTGGAGCGGGACGCGTTCAGCGTGGCCATCGAGGCGCCCGACCTCTGCCCGCGGTACGCCGGTGCCGCCGCCGACGTCCGCGTGGCGCCCGCGCCGCGCTGGATGCGCGCCCGGCTCGAGGCGTGCGGCGTCCGCGCCATCAGCAACATCGTCGACATCACCAACTACGTGCTGCTCGAGACCGGGCAGCCCATGCACGCGTTCGACCTCGCGCGCCTCGAGGGCGGGTCCATCGTCGTGCGGCGCGCGCGCGGCGGCGAGCCGATCACCACGCTCGACGGCAAGGCGCGTACGCTGACGGATCGCATGCTGGTCATCGCCGACGCGGCGCGGCCGCAGGCGGTGGGCGGCGTGATGGGCGGCGCCGACTCGGAAGTGTCGGGCGGCAGCAGCCGCATCGTGTTCGAGGCGGCGTATTTCTCGCCGCAGTCGGTCCGCGCGACCGCCAAGGCGCTGGGCCTGCGCACCGAGGCCTCGTACCGCTTCGAGCGGGGTGCCGACCCGACGGCGCCGGCCCGCGCGATGGCACGCGCCTGCGCGCTGCTCGACCTGATCGGCGCGGGCCGCGCGGCCGGCACCATGATCGACTGCCATCCGGCGCCGGCCGCCCCGGTGGTCGTCGACCTCGATCCGGCCCGCGTCGCCGGCCTGCTCGGCATGCCCGTGCCCGAGGCCGACGCGCGGCGGATCCTCGCGGCGCTGGGGTTCCAGGTGGAGGCGGCGCCGGGCCGCTGGCGCGTGACCGTGCCCGGCTGGCGCATCGACGTCGCGCGGCCGGTGGACCTCATCGAGGAGATCGGGCGCCACCATGGGTACGAGCACCTGCCGGCGACCTTTCCGGCGGTTGCGGCGGCGCCGCCCCCGTCCGACCCGCGTATTCCGCGGGACGCCCGTGCGCGCCGGGCGCTGCTGGCCATGGGCTTCAGCGAGGCGATCACCTTCGGCTTCATCGAGGAACGTGCGGCCGCGCCCTTCCTCGACGGACAGTCCCCGGTCGTCATCGCGAACCCGCTCTCCGAGAAGTTCACGACGATGCGGCCGAGCCTCGTCCCGGGCCTCGTCGACGCCGTGAGCCACAATCGCCGGCACGGCCGGCGCGACGTGCGGCTCTTCGAGATAGGCGCGCGGTTCGCGCGGCACGGCGAGAGCCGTGTGGCGGCGGCGGCGTGGACCGGCCTCGCGACTCCCGACCACTGGAGCGGCGGCCGCCGGGACGTGGACTTCTTCGACATCAAGGGCGTCGTCGAGCAGGTGGCGGCGATGCTCGACGTGCCGGTCACGGTCGTCGCCGCCGACGTCCCCTGGCTGGTGCCCGGCCGCGCCGCGGAGGTGCACGCGGGCGGGGCGCGCGTGGGTGTGCTGGGCCAGCTGGATCCGGCCATCGCCGATGCGCGGGACCTGCCGACGGGTGACGCGGTCTACGTCGCGGAAATCGATCTGGACCGCCTCGAGGCGGCCCGCCCCGACCAGCCGCGGTTCGCGGTGCCGCTGCCGCGGCATCCATCGGTGACCCGCGACGTCGCCATCCTGATCGACGACAGCTTGTCCGCGGACACGGTTCGTGGCACGATTCGATCGGCCGCGCCCGGGACGCTCGTGAGCGTGCACGAGTTCGATCGGTACCTGGGCAAGGGCATCCCGGAGGGCAAGTGCAGCCTGGCGCTGCGCCTCACCTTCCAGGCGCCCGACCGGACGTTGACCGACGAGGAAGTCCAGGCGGCGATGCAGGCGATCGTCGGTGCCCTGCAGAACGAGCTTGGCGCGACGCAGCGTTAGGAACCCGCAACCAGACCCAGTATTTCTCCAAACGATGGCCACCAAGACCACATCCGCCGGGCTCGAGCCGATCGACCGGCTCGAAGAGAAGATCAAGACGCTGGTCAGCGTCATCGGCCGCCTCAAGGGCGAGCAGTCCCGGGCGGCCGAGGAGAACGCCCGCCTCCAGCGCGAGGTGGAATCCCTGACCGCGCGCCTGGCCGATGCCGAGGGGGTGTCGGCGGAGCTGGCGACCCTGCGCGACGAGCGGGACCAGATCCGCACGCGCGTCACGGACATGCTGCAACAGCTCGACACGCTGAGCCTGTAACCCCGCCGGGCGCGTGCGTCGGCCACGCACGTCCCCCGGGGTGGGCCGGGCGCCCGCGGGCGCCGGTAACCGATCATGCCCGAGCCGCGCGTCGTTCACGTCGAGGTCCACGGCCAGCGTTATCCGATCCGGACGACGCTCGAGGGGCGGTACGTCCAGGAGCTCGCGCTGTACGTCGATCGGAAGATGCGGCTGGCCTCCGAGGCCTCCCCCTCCTCCGATACCGTCGGGCTGGCCGTCCTGACCGCGCTCAACATCGCCGATGAGTTCTTCCGGGCGCGCGACCACCTCGTGCTGCACGACGGCGAGGTCACCGAACGCGCGGCCGAGCTGGAGCGCATCCTCGATCAGGCCCTGTCGCTGGTCTCCGACTAGCCTTTCCCACCCCGGCCAGTTTCTGCTTGCCTTTTCGCACGTGACCGGCGTGTGGACAGCGGCAGATTTTCGTCGAATCTTCGCCGGCATCTTGACCGGATCCCCCCTGCTGCCTAAGATCGGTGGGAGGTCCTGCTTTGCTCGTGATGGTTTTTCGGAGGCTTGTCTGAGCCAACGTTAAAACCCAAGCGAGCCGCGATGGCCGCGTGGTGTGCATGCCTCCGTCGAGAGGAAGCCTGAAGCGCGGCTCTTACAGCGGCTCCACCTGCCTAGGCAGGTTCAGCAATCCTCCCCACACGGCAAAGCGGGGCTCTTTCTTTGTGCGGCGGCCGATTCCAGGGCCGCCCCGCGTTGGCCGGGCTGGTCTCCCACCTCCGCCCGGCGAGCGGCGTCGAACCGGACGCAGGTTCCGTCCCGACCAGGCGGGGCCCGGGAAAGGTGGCGGCATGGAACGCCCCCACGCGACGTGACAGTCTCGGAGGCGGGTGAGCACGAAGTGCTTGCCCGGATACGCACGCGTTTGCCCGCCGGCGGCGCCGGGGTCCTCGTGGGCATCGGCGACGACGCGGCGGTCGTGGCACCCGACCGGAACCAGCGGCTCGTCCTGACGACGGATGCCCTCGTGGAGGGGGTCCATATCGACCCTCGGCTCTCGCGGCCGGGCGATGTCGGGCACAAGGCCCTGGCCGTCAACTTGAGCGATCTCGCCTCGATGGGCGCCGAGCCCCGGTGGGCGTTGCTCTCGCTGGCGCTGCCCGGGGGATGGCTTCTGGCGGACGTCGAGGCCCTGGTGGACGGAATGGCCGGGCTGGCCGTCGCCTCCGGCATCGCGGTCGTGGGCGGCAACATCACGGCAAGCCCGGGCCCGCTGGTGGTGGACGTCACCGCCGTCGGAGCCGTGCATCCTCGCCGGGTGCTGCTCCGGAGCGGCGGCCGGGCCGGCGACGAGCTGTATGTCAGCGGCACGCTCGGGGCGGGCCGCGCCGGGCTCGCGGCCCTGCGAGAGGCGGCCGCGGCGGGCACGGCCCTCGACGCCGCCCCGTGCGGTGCCTGGTATCGACGGCCGCAACCGCGGCTCCGGCTCGGGCGCATCCTGGCCCGGACCCGGGCAGCCCGGGCGGCGATGGACCTGAGCGACGGGCTGGGTGATGCCGTGCGGCAACTGGCCGAGGCCAGCGGCTGTGGCGCCCGAATCGACGCGGAGAGCCTCCCGGTGAACCCGGCGGCCCGCGCGTTCTGGGAAGCTCGCGGGATGGACCCGGTCACCGAGGCCGTGGCCGGCGGCGACGACTACGAATTGCTGGTGGCCGTGGCCCCGCGGGGGCGGGGACGGCTGCGGGCGGCGCGGCGGCATGTTGCCGACCCGCCGCTGACGCGGATTGGTGTGCTGACGAAGGAGCGCGGCGTCCGACTGGATCGCGGGGGACACATGGATGAGTTGCCCCGCGGATTCGAGCACTACCGGGAAGACTGAATGTTCATATCACGATCGTTCTGGCGAAAGGTCCTGGCGACGCTGCTCGTGGCGGTGGCGATGGTGTTCTTGTACGAGACGTCCATCCGCGACTCCCGCTACGCCGCGCGCCAGGCGATCTTCGCGGAAGCGGCCACGGCGGCCCAGCCGGGCTCCCAGGTGCCGTTCACCGCGACGGCCTACTGCAAGGGCGAGACGACCGCCTCCGGCGCGCGGGTGCGCACGGGCATCGCGGCCGCCGACCCGCTGCTGCTGCCGGTCGGCACCGTCGTGCGCATCGACAGCCCGGTCGAGAAGTACTCGGGCATCTGGACCATCATGGACACGGGCCCCGCGGTCCAGGGGCGGATTCTCGATCTGTACCTCTGGAGCTGCAAGGAGGCCCTGCAGTTCGGGCGGCGGCCGGTGAAGGTCACCGTGCTGCGCCTGGGCTGGAACCCGCAGAACAGCGCCCCGAGCGTGGTGGACAACCTGTTCCGCCAGCGGGAGCGCGCCCGCGCCGAGCGCCCGCTGCCCTCCAAGCCGCTCGAGCAGACCATGCCGTTCGCGCTGCCGCCGTCCTAGCAGGGAATCCAGAATCAGGAAAACGGAATCAGGAAAACGGAATCGAGAGCGGAGTCGACACAGGGGTCTGCCCCCTTTGTCGCCGTTCTTGATTCCGTTTTCTGGTTTCTCTCTTCTTCAGTTGTTGAACTGCAGCGCGAACAGGCGGTAGTAGAGCCCGCGCTCGGCGAGCAGCGCCTGGTGGGAACCCGACTCCCGCAGGTGGCCCTTGTGGAACACCAGGATGCGGTCCATGTCCTGGATGGTCGACAGGCGGTGCGCGATGGCCACGGTCGTACGGTCGCGCATCAGCGTGCCCAACGCCTCGCGGATCAGGATCTCGGTCTCGGTGTCCACGCTTGACGTCGCTTCGTCGAGCACCAGCACCGGTGGGTTGAAGGCGAGCGCGCGGGCGAACGACAGCAGCTGCTTCTGCCCCACCGACAGCGTCGCGCCGCGCTCCGCCACGGGGGCGTCGAAGCCGCCCGGCAACTCGTCGATGAACCGGTCCGCCTTTACCGCCGCGGCCGCGGCACGGACCGCCTCGTCCCCGATGCCCGATTCTCCGAGCCGGATGTTCGCGGCAATCGTGCCCGAGAACAGGTGCACGTCCTGGAGCACGAGGCTGAAGTGCCGCCGCAGTGCGTGCAGGTCGAAGGTGCGGATGTCCCGGCCGTCCAGCAGGATACGGCCACGGCTGACGTCGTAGAATCGCAGCAGCAGGCTGATGACCGTCGTCTTGCCCGCGCCCGTCGCCCCGACGATGCCGACCCGCTCCCCCGGCTCGATTACGAATGACACGTCCCGCAGCACCCAGTCTTCACCGGTGTACGCGAACCAGACGTGATCGAACTCGATCCGCGACGGCGTCGTGCGGCGCCCAGGGCCCTCGACCGGTGCCGGCACCCGGCCGGCCTCCGGTGAGCTGATCTCCACCGGGGTGTCCAGCAGCCCGAAAATCCGCTCGGACGACGCCATCGCGGCCTGGAGCACGTTGAACTTCTCCGACAGGTCCGAGATCGGCCGGAAGAAGCGCTGGCCGTACTGGATGAACGCGACGAGGGTGCCGAGGGTGACGGTGCCGCGGATGACGTCGCCGCCGCCGAACCAGATCAGCAGGGCGGTGGCCAGGGCGGCGATGATCTCGATCAGCGGATAGAACACCGCGTAGTAGGTGATGCCCGAGAGGTTCGCCTCGAGGTGCCCGCGGTCGAGCGCGTCGAAGGCCTCGAAGTTCCGTCCTTCGCGCCGGAACAGCTGCACCGTCGCCATGCCGGTGATGTTCTCCTGCAGGAAGGCGTTGATGCGGGCAATCCACATGCGGACCGCCCGGTACGACTCCCGCACCCCGAGCCGGAACCACTGCGTGGCGATCACGATCAGCGGCAGCACCGAGAAGGCGACCAGCGCGAGCTGCCAGTCGAGCCACAGCATCACGCCCATGATCCCGGCCAGCGTGAAGACGTCGCCGAAGACCGAGACGACCCCGGCCGTGAACAGATCGTTCAGCGCGTCGACGTCCGTCGTGACGCGTGTCATGAGGCGGCCGACGGGATTGCGGTCGTAGAAACGCAGGTCGAGCCGCTGCAGGTGGGCGTAGATCGCCATCCGCAGGTCGAACATGATGCGCTGCCCGGTCATCTGCAGCGTCCACGTCTGCACGAACTCGGCGCCGTACTGCGCGACGAGCGTCGCCAGGTACAGCGCGGCCGTGATCGCCAGGCCATCCAGGTCACCGGCCGGGATCTGGACATCGATCACCTGCCGGATGAGGAAGGGCGGCACGAGCGCCAGCAGCGAGGTGGCGACGATGGCCACGAAGGCCACGACCACGGCCCGCCAGTGGGGCCACAGGAACGCCAGCAGCCGCCGCATCAGGCGGGCATCGTAGGCCTTGCCGAGAATCTCGTCAGCAGCGATGTCGCTCATGTTTCACAGGCCACAGATTTCACAGGCCACAGATTGCACAGGCCACAGATTGCGCAGGCCACGGATGGCACAGGCCACAGATTGCACAGATGGCACAGATATCAGAGACACGGATGCACAAAGGTCAGAGACACGCCATGCACAAAGGTCAGAGACACGGATGCACAGATGAAGGCTGGATGCACAGATAAGGGTGTCTCACGGCGCAACAGCTCCCGCGCTGCCGCGCCCCGCTCGAATCCCTCAATCCCTCAATCCCCCAAATCCACCAATCCAAATCACAAGATCACGAGATCACAAGATCACCAGATGCTAGAAATCCGACACTTCCTGTTCCAGCCTTTGCCGGGCTTCCATGGCGGCGTAGACGCCGCCTGCCGTCAGCAGCCGGACGTGGGTGCCGCGTTCGACGATCCGTCCGCGCTCGAGCACGAGGATCTGGTCGGCGTCCCGGATCGTGGAGACGCGGTGCGACACGATGAACGTCGTCCGGCCCTGGCGGACCTTCCGCAGGTTTGCCAGGATCGCGTCCTCCGTGCCCGTGTCCACCGCCGACAGCGCATCGTCCAGGACCAGGATGCGGGGGTCGACGAGGACGGCGCGGGCGATGGCGGTGCGCTGCTTCTGGCCGCCGGACAACGTGATGCCCCGCTCCCCCACCATCGTGTCGTAGCCGCGCGGGAAGTCCGCGACGTCCACGTCGAGGCGGGCCACCGCGGCTGCGGCGCGCACGTCCTCGAGCGAGGCGGACGGCCGCCCGAAGCGCACGTTGTCGCCGAGCGAATCCGAGAACAGGAACGCCTCCTGCGGCACGACGCCGAGCGCGCCACGAAGTGTGGCGAGCGGCAGCGTCCGGACGTCCATGCCGTCCACGAACACCGAGCCGGGCGGCGGGTCGTAGAGCCGGGCGAGCAGGCCGAGCAGCGTCGACTTCCCGGATCCGGTTGCGCCCACGATCGCGACGGTCTCGCCGGCCCTCGCGCTGAACGACACCCCGTCGAGCACGGGTGCGCCGCCGTAGCCGAAGTGGAGATCCCGGACCTCGACGGCGCCCTGGAGATCGGCTGGCTGCACCTCGGGGTGCGTCACGTCGCGGTCGGTGATGGCCGGCTCGACGTCGAGGATTTCCAGGAGGCGGCCCCAGGACGCCAGGCCGCGCTGCAGCATGTTGGTGACCCACCCGAACGCGATCATCGGCCACGAGAGCATGAGCAGGTACGCGTTGAATGCGACCAGGTCGCCCACGCTCATCCGCCCGGCGACGACGTCCCGGCTGCCGAGCCAGAGGACGAGCAGGGCCGACAGGCCCATCAGCAGCGAGAGGCTGGGGTAGTACAGGCCCTGGAGCCGGATGAGCACCCGGCTGCGGGCGACGTACTCCGCGTTGGCGGCGCGGAACCGCTCGAGCTCGCGGGCTTCCTGCCCGTACGCGCGCACGACCCGCACGCCGGCGAGGGCCTCCTGCACCACCGCCGACAGTTCCGACAGCTGGGCCTGGATCGCCTCGAACCGTGTGTGGATGGCGCGGCCGAAGTACCGCACCGACAGCGTGACGACGGGGAGGGGCACGAGGGCGATGAGCGTGAGGCGCCCGTTCATGCCGGCCATCAGCGCGACGGCCGCGATGAAGGTGAGGGCGGTGCTGACGGAATACATGACGGCCGGCCCGGCCATCATGCGCACGGCGTTCAGATCGTTGGTCGTGCGCGACATGAGGTCGCCGGTGCGGCGGGTGGCGAAGAAGCCGGGGGGCAGGCGCTGCAGGTGCGCGAAGACCTGGTTGCGCACGTCGTACTCGAAGCGGCGGGAGGCGCCGACAATGGCGCGCCGCATGACGAAGCGGAACGCGCCGCCGGCCAGCGCGACCCCGAGGATGGCCGCCGCGTAGAACAGGAGCTTCTCGCGGGTGACGGCCGCGGTCAGGTCGTCCACGGCCAGCTTGAGGACCCACGGCCCGGCGAGGGTGATGCCGGTCGAGAGCACGACGGCGGTGAGGCCGAGGCCGAGGGCGCCCTGATGGCGCAGCATCAGGCGCAGCAGGCGGGCGAGTGGGGACGGCATCCGAGCGGGCACTCCGGAGGGACGCGATCGCGGGCGGTCAGGTCCCGGAAAAACGCGCGAAAACGGCGCGGACGGTGGCGCGGCAAAGACAATCTGTTACAAACGCGGCAGAGTTGGCCGGTGATATTATTCCCGCCCTATGCGCGCGCTTTACGTGATTGTCCCTGCACTGGGCATCCTCGCCATCGCGTACCGGTTCTACAGTGCGTTCATCGCCGCCCGGATCATGGCGCTCGATGACTCGCGTGTGACCCCGGCGCACACCAAGTACGACGGCCACAACTATTATCCAACCTCGAGGTGGGTGCTCTTCGGCCACCACTTCGCGGCCATCACCGGCGCGGGTCCGCTCATCGGCCCCGTGCTGGCGGCCCAGTTCGGCTACGCGCCGGGCCTCATCTGGCTCATCGCGGGCGTCTGCCTCGCGGGCGCGGTGCACGACTTCATCATCCTCTGGGCCTCCACCCGCCGCGGCGGGCGGTCGCTGGCCGAGATCGTCCGGGAGGAGATCAGCCCCATGGCGGGCACGGTCGCCGCCGTGGCGATCCTCTTCATCGTGATCATCGCCCTGGCGGGCCTCGGGATCAACGTCGTGAACGCGCTGGCCGAGAGCCAGTGGGGCACCTTCACGATTGCCATGACGATTCCCCTGGCCTTCTTCATGGGCTACTGGATGTACGTCTGGCGCAAGGGCAAGATCACCGAGGCCACGGTCATCGGCGTGATCGGCCTGATGCTGGCGGTCATCCTGGGGGCGCCGCTCAACGACCCCAACTCGGCGCTCGGCGCGTGGTTCCACCTGACGCGCACGGAGCTCGTCATCGCGCTCGCCATCTACGGCTTCGCCGCCTCGGTGCTGCCGGTCTGGCTGCTGCTCTCGCCGCGTGACTACCTGAGCTCGTTCATGAAGATCGGGACCATCGGCTTCCTGGTCATCGGGGTGATCATCGTCAACCCCGAGCTCAAGATGCCGGCGCTGACGGAGTACGCCAGCGGCGGCGGCCCGATCATCCCGGGCAAGCTCTTCCCGTTCTGCTTCATCACGATTGCCTGCGGCGCGATCTCCGGCTTCCACTCGCTGGTGGCGTCGGGCACCACGCCGAAGATGGTCGACAAGGAGTCGGACATCCGGCCAATCGGCTACGGCGCGATGCTGGTGGAGGGCCTGGTCGGCATCCTGGCGCTCATCGCGGCCACCGCGATGTTCCCGCAGGACTTCTTCGCCATCAACGTCGCCCCGGCGACCTACGCGACGATGAACATGACGCCGGTGAACCTGGCCGGCCTCGAGCAGGCCGTCGGCGAATCGGTGGTGGGCCGGACGGGCGGCGCGGTCTCGCTCGCGGTCGGCATGGCGCAGATCTTCAGCGCGCTGCCCGGCATGCAGGGCCTGCTGGCCTACTGGTACCACTTCGCGATCATGTTCGAGGCGCTCTTCATCCTGACGACCATCGACGCCGGCACACGCGTCGGCCGGTTCCTGCTGCAGGAGTTCCTCGGCCGGGCCTACAAGCCGTTCGCCAACCCCGGCTGGCTGCCCGGTTCGGTCATCTCGACGACGCTGATCGTCGTCGGCTGGGCGTACTTCATCTACACCGGCAGCATCAACACGATCTGGCCGATGTTCGGGGTCGCCAACCAGCTGCTGGCCTCGGTGGCGCTCATCACCGGCACCACCATCATGATCAACATGGGCAAGGCCCGCTACACGTGGGTCACGCTCGTGCCGCTGTCGTTCCTGGCCACCAACACCGTGTGGGGCGGTATCCTGAACATCACGGACAACTACTGGCCGCTGGCCACCGGGCCGGACGCGTCGACGCACCTGCAGGGCTGGATCCTCACGGGCTCGTCGGTGCTGCTCCTCGTCTGCACGGTGCTCATCGTCGGCGCGGCCGTGAACAAGTGGATGAGCGTGCTCGGCAACCCGCAGCAGGCCGTGCCGCAGGAAGGCTGAACGATGCGCGACTGGCTCCGTCGGTTCCTCGCCGGCGTCCGGCAGTTCTTCGAACTCGCCTACGCCGAGCCCCCCGGCTGTTGAGGGGCGAACCCACGGGTCCTGGAGCGGACCCGCAAGCTCTGACCGCATACGCGCGACAGGCCGGACCTGAGTCCGGCCTGTCGCACGTACACGGTCAGAGAATTGAGGATCAAGAAAACGGAATCAAGAAGGGCATTCACACCGACGAGAACACGAGCGCCCTGGTCGCTCCCCTCCCAACTTGCGAATTCAGAATTCCTTTCTTGATTCCGTTTTCTTGATTCTGAATTCCCTGTCGTCCGTGCTACCCTTGCTGAGCCTGTCCTCCCAGTCAGGCTGGCGGCCCTCCCCCAGGGCCGGACGCCCGCGTTTCCCTGCGGGTGCGGAATTCAACGATCGGACATCCCGGGGCAGAGATGGCGTCTATGCGGACGTGTGTGTACCTGATCCGTGCGGCGGCGGTCCTCAGCATCGTCTGGGGCACCGCGGCGCCCGCGGCCGCCCAGTTCCAGGCCCCGCCCGACCCCGCGGTCGGCGAGACGTTCCACATCGAGGCGGCCTTCGCCTACTGGAACCCGGAGCCGTTCCTGATCATCAGCAGCGAGTCACTCGGCATCGTGGGTGACGACGTGGACCTGGTGGAGGACCTCGGCGTCGAGCAGAAGCGCATCCCGGAAGTCCGGCTCGTGCTCAGGCCCGCCCGCCGGCACAAGTTCCGGTTCCACTACCTGCCGATCAAGTACGAGGCCGAGACCACGCTCACCCGCGAGTTCGTGTTCAACGGCCAGCGCTACTCCGTCGGCCTGCCCGTCGCCACCAGCGCCGACCTCAAGACCTACCGCTTCGGGTACGAGTACGACTTCATCTACCGGGACCGCGGCTACCTCGGGGTGCTCGCGGACCTGAAGTACTCGGACGTGAAGGTGTCACTGAACAGCCCGATCGGCGAGGAGTTCACCAACCAGGTCGCGCCCATCCCGACCTTCGGGCTGGTCGGCCGCGGGTACGTCCTGCCGGCCCTGGCCATCGGCGGCGAGGTGACGTTCTTCAAGATCCCGGACAACCTGTCCGAGGAGTACGAAGGACGGTACCTGGACTACGACTTCTACTCCGTCGTGAACTTCTCCAACAACTTCGGGGCCCAGGTCGGCTACCGTTCGGTGGACGTCAGCTACGCCGTCGACCTCGACAGCGGCAACCTGAAGTTCAAGGGGTGGTACTACGCGGGCATCGTGAGGTTTTAGTAGACGGGGGTGCGGCACGAAGGTGCGGCACGGAGGTGCGGAAAAGGGGGCTGACACGCGGTCGACCCCCTTTTTCATTTCCGCTCGGCGGGCTCCAGCCAGACGCCGAGGAAGCGGCGGTCGTCGCTGCGGGCGTCCACTTCCGACGGGCGGAAGCCGTCGTGGGTGTGGATGGACAGGGTCGTGGCGCCCCCCTCGCCTGCCGGCGGATCGATGACACGCTCCTCGCCGGCCGGGAGCGTCAGCGTCTCCCGCCAGTCGCCGGCTTCGAGGTCCACCACGACGGGCACCGGGCCAGCGCGCAACCGGAGTGACCGCCCGCTGCCCTCGTCCGGGTCGAGCACGACCACACCGGTGGCGCCACCGCGTGTCCAGAAGCCCGGCGCCTCCATGAAGACGTTGTCGTCCATGAAGAACACGCGTAGCGTGCCATATCGCGACGCCCGGACGGCGTAGTCATCGTCGACGCGGCCGGCCGGTGGCACGACCTCCAGCGGTCGCAGCGAGAGGCTGGTGATCGCACCGGTGGCGGCCGCGTCGCCCACGATCGTCACCGAGTGCACCAGCACCGGCAGTTCGAGGGTCAGCCCCGGTACGCCACCCGGGCGGCCATCCACCGGCCAGTGGTCGAGGCGCTGGCTCGTCCGGCCGACGAGGACGTCCAACGCGCCTGAGAGGCGGGAACGGCCATCCGTGAGCACCTCGTAGCGACCGGCGGGCACCAGCGGCACCTGGAACAACGGACGCGTGCCCCCGACGGCCACCCCACGCTCCGTCGTCTCGAGGGTCAGGCGCCGAGGCAGATCGGCGGCGCTCACCCGGCGGGTCGGCAGGACGCTCAGCGTCAGCGGCTGTAACGTCGGGTTCCAGTTCCGCAGGAAGTCGGCCTGGGACGATGTCGCCGTCACGGCTGTCCCGGGCTGACGTGACCAGACGATGGTCATCGCGAGCATCGACGCGACGGCAGCGGTCCACGCCGTCGCCGTCCATGCCTGGCCGCGGCGCCAGCCCCTGTCCGACAGCAGCACGAGCACGCCAGCGCCCATCGCGGCCACGGCCAGCCAGACGGCCGCGTCAGCAAGCGCCTGCGGCACGGGATCGCGGTGCAGGCTCGGGAAGGCCAGCGGGAGATTCACCTGGCGCGAGCCCCACTCGAGCAGCAGGTCGCGCCCGTCGCGGCTGTTGTAGACGAAGCGGCCCTGCTCCACGAAGGTGCGGGCGCCCAGTGTCGCCACGCTCGCCAGCAACAAGGCGAGCAAGCCCGCGCGGCTGCCACGTCCTCCGGCGCGCCAGGCGGCCGCGGCCGCTACGGCCAGCGGCAGCAGCAGGACGACGAGGAAGCGGGCCGGGGCGCTGTAACCGCCCCACCACATGCGATAGGAACCCACGGCCATCGCGTACGGCACGCCGACGGCCAGCAACTCGACCGCCAGGCGCGGATAGCGCCGCGCGAGTGGCACGAGGCCGATGACGCCTGCCAGGAGCGCCGGCGCGCTGGCGAACAGGCCGAACTGCTGGTCGGCAAGCAGCCCCGGCAACCCGGGCCAGAGATTCGCCAGCGAGCTCTGCGTGTAGCCGCCGTAGGGCGACGCCGGACTGAAGGTGCCGTAGATCACCCTGAAGTACAGGAACCACCCAGCGGCGCCCACGGCCGGGAAGGCCGCGAAGGCCGACAGCGCGCGCAGGCGATCGGGCCGCACCAGGAGCCTGAGCGCGATGGCCGCCCCGACGCCGACGGACACGAGCGCGAAGCGCGTGTGCAGCCACGGCAGCAGTGCCAGCGCCGTCCCGGTCGCCGCCAGCCACGGCGCCGCCACGGAGGCCGCGCCCCCGACCGCGAGGCGAACGAGCACCCAGGCCGCGAACATCGCGAGCGCGGCGCCGGTGCCGTCGGGATAGATCGTGAACGCGTGAAAGAAGACCGGCGCGGCAAACGTGACCGCCGCCCATCCAAACCACGCCGCCCCGACACTCCCGGTCAACAGCCAGGCGGCGTGCCACGCGAAGGCCGTGCCCGCGGCCGTGAGCAGGATGACGAGCAGCACGGCCGCCGGATAGCCGCCGAGCGCGAACGCAGGCAGCACCACCGCGGAGATTCCAGGCGCATGGATCGAGTAGATCTCGCCGTCGGTGCCCCGGCGCAGGTAGTCGGGTGGAAGCGCCCCGTCGAAATACGAGAGGTAGTCACCCTGACGGTGGTTGTTCTCGATGCGCAGGTCACCGTCCTTCAGCAGGCTCTGCGTGATGATGAGGTAATGCGGCTCGTCGCCGGCAGGAATCTGTGGCGCGATGGCCACCGCCCCGGCGCCGAAGCACGCCGCCGCCGCGAGCCCGGCGGCCACGGGCGCCCGGCGGGGTTCGGCGACCAGCCTGCGCAGGCGGTCGGGCCAGGCAATGGGGCCCGAGAAGGCCACACCGAGCAGCGCTGCGGCCCAGACGAGCAACTCGGCGTGCCCGTCGAAGACCAGCATCGCGGCTGGCACCCGCACGGGCATCCACGGCAGCCACAGCAGCAGCGTCAGCGAGAGTGGCCATGCGCGCCCGGTCGGGAGGCGATCGAGATGCGCGGCCGCCACGGCGGCCGCCACGAGTCCGATCAGGACCCAGATCGGCGGCAGTGCACCAACACGGGTGAGGGTCTCACTGCTGGTGACAGCGAGCGTACCGAGCGACACCCAGGCGGAGGCGCCGGCCAGGGCTGCCAGCATCAACCCGCCCGCGCGTGAGGCCGGTGGACTCAGGGTTTGCGCGCCAGGCACAGCACCGAGCTCCCGAAGGGCATGTCGATCACACGCATCAGCGCGGCCTCGACCGCGAGAACCGCGCTCAGGCCGGCATTCACCGGGCCCGACGGCACCTCCAGCTGATCACCGGCCGCCTGCACCTCCCCGTCGCTCGTCCAGCGGTCCCACGTGCGGATGGGCAAGAGCAGCGGGAACAGCGAGGCATGCGTGTAGGTCAGGCGCTCGACGACGAACCCGGCCCCCTCGAGCAGGCGCCGCACGCGTGGCCGCCTGTAGCGCCGGAGCTCCTGCGCCAATGCGGAATGGCGGCCGCGCAGCACTTCCAGCGCCGCCACGCTCAGGAGGAGGTACCCGCCGGACCGCAGCACGCGGGCGAACTCGCGCGCCGCGTCGGTTTCCACGTCCTCGGGCACGCTCTGGAGCACGTCGAAGGAGGTGACCAGGTCGAAGGTGCCGGATTGAAACGGCATCGCCCCGATGCTCGCCCGGGCGATGCGGCGGTGTCCGCGCCCATGGGCGAATGCGAGGCCGCGGGCGGAGAGATCGAACCCCCACGTCGGGCCATGAACCTGGAACCGTTCGAGGTTGAACCCGGTACCACAGCCGGCGTCGAGCACGCGTGCCACCGGCCGCCCGCCGGTCGCCTGCGCGAGCAGGGGATCGGTGAAGCGACGGAAGCCGTTGAACCAGAAATGCTCGTGTTCCGCGTGGTAGGTGAGCTCGAGAAGGCGATCCATGCGGTCCCGGAGAGAGGCGGTGCTCATGCTACCATACGGGTCTCATGCGCCTCCGCGGGCTGGCCGAAGCGGGCGTCGCCACGCTCCTCGCGGCCGGGCTCACCATCGTCCTCACATATCCCCTCGCCTTCGGTCTCGACCGCCTCGGACGCCTCCAGACCGACGATGGGCGTCTCAGCATCTGGAACGTCGCGTGGGTGGCCCATGCGCTGACGACGGCGCCGCTGGGCGTGTACGACGCCAACATCTTCTATCCGCACCTGGACGCGCTGGCGTTTTCCGAGGCGAACCTCGGCGCAGGGGTCCTCGCGATCCCGGCGTGGATGACGACGCACAATCCTTACACCGCGCACAACAGCGTGGTGCTCGTCGCGTTCGTCCTCGCGGCCCTCGGCGGGTACTACCTCGGGCGCTACCTGACCGGCAGCCGCGCGGCTGGTGCCGTCGCAGGCGTGCTGTTCGCGTTCTGCCCGTACATCTTCGCGCGTACGGCGCATATCCAGTTGCTGATGACGGCCGGCCTGCCCTTCAGCCTGCTGGCGTTCCACCGCCTCGTGGACCGGCAGACGGTCGGCCGTGCTGTCGGGCTCGGGCTCGTGCTCTGGGCACAGGCGCTGTCGTGCGCGTACTACGGAATCTTCGCGGCGCTCACGATTGGACTCGCCACGCTCTTCTTCGCCGTGACACGCGGATTGTGGCGCCGCGTGGACTACTGGGTCGGCATCGGCCTGGCGGCGTTCGTGTCGGTGGCGCTCACCGCGCCATTCTTCCTGCCCTACATCCGCATCCAGGAGAACGCCGGCTTCGAGCGCACGCTGGACGACGCGCGGATGTACTCCGCCGACGTCGGCGCCTGGCTGGCCTCGTCCGCCTGGGCGCACCGGTGGTGGCTCAGCGCGCTCGGTGGATTCAACGAGGTGCTGTTTCCGGGGGGCCTCTTGATCGCCCTGGGCGTATGGGGGGCGATCCTGGGGCTGAAGAAGGCGCGGATCGAAGGACACGAAGGTTCCGAAGGGCACGAAGGGCACGAAGGGCACGAAGAACGTGCGACGCGGGACGTCACTGCGTTCTATATCCTCCTCGCCCTCCTCGCGTTCTGGGCGTCGTTCGGGCCGAAGGCGGGGTTGTACACGCTGCTGTTCGACACGATCCCGGTGTTCTCGTTCCTGCGCGCGCCGGCGCGCATGGGGTTGCTGGTGTCGCTCTCGCTGGCGGCACTGGCCTCCGTCTCGGTCGCGCACCTCGTCCGGGGCCAGCGGCGCGGAACACTCGTCGGCGGACTGCTGGTCGTGGCCGCGGCCGCGGAGCTGATGGCGGCGCCCCTCACCACGCTGCGTGAGGCGGAGCCCGTCGCGCGCGCCTACCAGGTGCTTGCCACGCTGCCCACGGGCCCGGTCGTCGAGTTCCCGTACTTCTATCGCCGGACCGACTTCCCGCGGCATGCGTACTACATGCTGAACTCGACGGCGCACTGGATGCCGCTCGTGAATGGCTACTCGGATCACATCCCGGAAGACTTCCGGGAGACGGTGGTGCCCCTGAGCTCGTTCCCGTCGCGTGAGTCGTTCGGCATCCTGGCGCGGATTGGCGCCCGGTACGTCGTGTTCCACCTCGATCTGTACGACCGGCGCCTGCGGGCGCGCCTGATGGACCGTCTGGACACGTACGCGCCGTACCTGCGGCCGCTCGTCCAGGAGGACGACGTGTGGCTCTACGAAATCGTGGACTGGCCGAACTAGGGCTGTTCGCGGCGCTGGCGGTCCTCCATACGTGGCCGCTGGCGTCGGCCCCCGCATCGCTGACGCGCCTCGACAACGCCGACACCACGCTCAACACCTGGATCGTGTCGTGGGACGCGCACGCCCTTGCCACGTCGCCGCTCCATCTCTTCGACGCGCCGATCTTCCACCCCTCGCCGCACGCCCTCGCCTTCTCGGAGCACCTCATCGTGCCGGCGCTGCTCGGCGCGCCGCTGACCTGGTCGGGCGTCCCGCCGGTCGCGGTCTACAACCTGCTGGTGCTCGCGGGGCTCACGCTGTCGGGGTGGGCGATGTGCCGGGTCGTGTGCCGCTGGACCGGCAGCACGGCTGCCGGCCTCGTCTCGGGGGCGGCCTACGCGTTCAACGCGCACCTGCTCACCCGCATCCCCCACCTGCAGGCGCTGCATGTCGAGTTCTTCCCGCTGGCGCTCGCCGCGCTCGACGCCGTGCTGGCGCGCGCGGCCGCGTCACGCCGGCCGCCGTGGGCCGCCGCGGCCTGGCTGGCGCTGCTGTTCGCGCTCCAGGGCCTCTGCTCCAATTACACGCTGGTCTTCACGGCAGCGGCACTGGTCGTCGGCGCGCTGGTGCGTCCGGAGGCCTGGAGCCGCGCAACGGGAGCAGGCCGTGCGGCCTGGCTGGGTCTCGCCACCGCCGGCGTGCTGGGCACGGGGATCGTCGCGCCGTTCCTGTGGCCGTACTACGAGGTGAACCAGGACCAGGGCCTGGCGCGCTCCATTGAGGAGGTCGCCCTGTACTCCGCGCACTGGCAGGACTACCTCGTGACCGCCGGCACGCTCCACTACGACCTGTGGAGCCACGTGTTCTTCGAGGGCCGCACGGCGCTGTTCCCGGGTATCACCGTCACCGCGCTGGCGGTCGTCGCGCTCGCGGGTGGGTTGGCGTGGCGCGACCACCGGGCCCGCATGCTGGCGGCGGTGGGCCTCGCCGGCGTGGCGCTGTCGTTCGGCCCGGCACTGCCGGGATACGCGTGGCTGCACGCGCACGTCCCCCTGCTGCAGGGCATCCGCGGCGCGGCGCGCTGGGGCTGGCTCGGGCTGGTGGCCATGGCCGGGCTCGCGGGCTTCGGCACGCTCGTCCTCGAGCGCCGCTGGCGCGCGACGCCGTGGTGGCCCGCGATGGCCGCCGGGCTCATCGGGCTCGTCACGCTCGAAGCGCTGCGTGCGCCAATGGCCTACGTGCCACCGCCGGACATCTCCCCGGTCTATGCGACGCTGGCCGCCACGCCGTCCGCCGTGGTCGCGGAGTATCCGCTGTTCCCGGCGGCGTCCATCGAACGCAATGCGCGCTACCTGCTGCCCGCAACCATCCACTTCAGGCCGCTCGTGAACGGCTACAGCGGCTTCGTGCCCGATCGCTATGCCCGCGACGCCGAGGTGCTGCGCCACTTCCCCTCCGACGCCGCGACCTATCGCCTCCACACCCTCGGCGTCACCCACGTCGTGCTGCACGTGGACGCCTTCCTGGCCGAGCGCGGCGAGGACGCCCTGCGCGCGGTCGGCTGGCGCGCGGACCTGGAACTGATCGAGGAACGGGACGGCGTGCGGTTGTATCGGCTGAAGTAACGAACGACCCACAAAGGCTTAGAGGGTTATCCGCGGATGAACGCGGATGAACGCGGATGCGTGACTGAGGCGGCGCAGGCGCCGCTGAGCGGCGCCTCGCGGGGAAGCACAACGGGCCAACACAAGACACGCCGAGATCCCACACGGTGTCTTGTGTTGGCCCATTGTGCTTCCCCGCGCAGCACCCTTCGGGTGCTGCGCCGCCACGTGTCCTGCCACAACGGTGGTCTCCGTGCCTCCGTGCCTCCGTGCCTCCGTGGCTGCATTGCTAGTGCAGCTACGTGCCCGCCTGCAGCCTTAGCACGTACCGCCCGGCCTCCGTGTCTTTGTGTCCCGGTGGCCCGTACGTCTGTCGCTATCGCCCCGACGGCGCCGCGAGCTTCGCGAGGCGTTCGTCGGCGGCCGTAAGCGTCTCGTCGCGCTTGGAGAAGCAGAATCGCACGAGCGTGCGTCCGGCGGCGGGGTCGCTGAAGAAGCTGCTGCCGGGGATGCTGGCGACGCCCACCTCGGCCGCCAGGTGCCGCGCGAAGGCGAAGTCGTCCTCGAAGCCGAACCGCTCGACGTCCGCCATCAGGTAGTAGGCGCCCGACGGCGCATAGCAGGTGAAGCCGTGCCTCTCGAGGATGGCCAGCATCACGTCCCGCCGGCGCTCGTAGTCGGCCGCAAGCGCGGTGTAGTAGTCGTCCGGCAGGCCGAGCGCGACAACCCCGGCCTCCTGCATCGGCGCCGGGGCGGCGACCGTCAGGAACTCGTGCATCTTGCGGATGCCCGGCGACAGGACCAGCGGCGCAATCGCCCAGCCGATCCGCCAGCCCGTCACGCTGTAGGCCTTCGACAAGCCGTTGACCGTGACGGTCCGCTCCGCCATGCCGGGCAGTGACGCAATCGGCACGTGCTGGTGCCCGCTGTAGACGATGTGCTCGTAGATTTCGTCGGAGATGGCGAGCACGTCCCACTGCTGGCAGAGGTCCGCGATGACCTGCAGTTCCTCGCGGTCGTACACCTTGCCCGTCGGGTTGTTCGGCGTGTTGATGACGATGGCCTTCGTGCGGTCGTTGAAGGCCGCGGCCAGTTCCGCCGGATCGAAGCGCCAGTCCGGCGGCCGCAGCCGCACGTAGCGGGGGCTGCCTCCCGCCAGGATCGTGCCGGGCCCGTAGTTCTCGTAGAACGGCTCGAAGACGATCACCTCGTCGCCCGGATTCACGGTGGCGAGCAGCGTCGCCATCATGGCCTCGGTCGAGCCGCACCCGACGGTGATCTGGTCGTCGTGCACCGGCACGCCGTAGCGGCGCGTGAACTCCCGCGCGATCGCGGCGCGGAACGGCGGTGTGCCGCAGGTCACCGGGTACTGGTTGATGTCGGCCTGGACGGCCCGGCACACGGCGTCCTTGAGGGCGTCCGGCGCCGGAAAGTCAGGGAAGCCCTGCGACAGGTTCACCGCCTGATGCTCGGCGGCAAGCCGGTTGATGACGGGAAAGACGGAATCCGCGAACGAGGCCAGCTTGAGGGACGGCCGAATCTTCGACGACATGCGGAAGAGGATACCTTAGCGCCGGCCGAGCCCCGTCAACGGGAGCACAGAGCGGGTGAGGCCCCCTCTCGTCCCGTTCCCGTGAGACGAGCGGTCTGCCCCGTGTCCCGAGGAGGGGCAAAGCCCCCGCCGGCTCCGGCCTTCGTGTTCTTCGTGCGCTTCGTGGCTTGCTCTACAGCGTCTCAGTTTCCGTACAGGCGCTGGTAGTCGATGGCCGTCCCCAGGATCCGCTTGACGTAGTTCTGCGTCTCCGGGAACGGGATGTCGTCGATGAACTCGTCCTGCGGCAACCCGGGCCGCTCGCGGCGCCAGGCGCGCACGCGGTTCTCGCCGGCGTTGTAGCTGGCCAGCGCGTAGTGCGACCCGCCGAACTCCGCCATCAGGTCGTGGAAGTAGGCGGTCCCGATCAGGATGTTCACCTCGGGCTCGAGCAGCCGGGCCGTCGAGTACCGCCGGATCCCGATCTTCCGCCCGTACCGCCGCCCGGTCGTGGGCAGGAGCTGCATCAGGCCGAGCGCGTTGGCCGAGGAACGGATGTCGGCCTGGAACGTGGACTCCTGCGCGATGAGGGCCGCGACCAGGTACGGGTCGAGATCCCGCCGCGCGGAGATCTTGCGGATCAGCTCCCAGTAGTTCATCGGGAACAGCACGCGGAGGATCTCGTCGGGCAGCTCCGCCCCGCCCGCCGTCATGTACTGCGGGTAGGCCCGCTTCATGGCGTTGATGCCCAGACGGAAGCGGCCCGCGCGGTTGTAGGCCAGCCCGATGGTCGCGGTGATCTGCGGCGAGCCACCCCAGACGCGTTCGGCGTAGCGGAGTTCGGCAATCGCCTCGTCGTAGAGGCCGGCGCCAATGAGCGTCGCGATGATGCCCGTGGTCGGCGGCGGCCCGACCGTGGGCTCGGCGCGGGCCAGCGCCACCGTCGCGGCGGGCGCCTTCAGCGCCTTGAGCCGATCGGCCGCGAGGCGGCCGTAGTAGAGCCCGCCGTAGTCGGTCCGCGCGAGCTGGTAGCGCTCGATCGCCGTCTTGCGGTCCCCCAGCTGCTCGTAGCTCTTCGCGGTCCAGTAGAGCCAGGCGGGCCGGTAGTCGGAGCGCGGGAAGGTCGCCGTGCCCTGCTCGAAGAACCGGATCGTGTCGGCGTAGCGGTCGTGACGGTAGGCCCACCAGCCTGCTTTCCAGGCCGCCCGCTCCGCGAATTCGCCGGAGGGGTACTCGCGCACGATGCGCTCGAAGACCGCGGCGGCCTCCTCGTCCTCGTCCACGATGATGTGGTGGGTGCCCAGCTCGTCGAGCGCGTACGCGGCCAGCTCCGTGCCGGCGTAGTCGCGCGCGTACTTCAGCGCGGCCGCGACGTAGTCGGCCGCGCGGCCCGCGCGGGTCGCCAGCACGTCGTGGAGGCGCGCCTCGGCCGAGTACGGCCCATCGTCCAGGTAGGCCGCGAGCGCGCGCCTGGCCTGGGTGGCGCGCCCGAGGCGGACGTCACAGCCGGCGCGGCGGATGGCCGCATAGCGGAGCTCGTCACCGCTCGAGACCCCGGCGAGGCGGTCGTAGGAGTCGCGCGCGTCGCGCCACTGGCGCGCGTTGTACAACTGGTCGGCGCGGCGGCGCTCCCGCGTTGCCAGCTCCGTGGTCGACGGCGTGATGGCCCGCAGCCGCTGCAGCGCGCGACCGGCATCGTCGCTCTCGGAAGTGAGCGGGTAGTCGTAGTAGACCCGCCGGTATGCGTCGAGCGCCTTCACGGGCTGGTCGGCGGCCTCGGCCGCCTCGGCGTAGCGGAGCCACGCGACATGCGGGGCGGCCAGCCGCCGCTTGAGCAACTGCTCGTAGATCGTCAGTGCGCCTGCCGCGTCGGTGCGCTTCTCGCGAGCCTCGGCCTGGCCGAACAGCGCGTCCTCGGGCAGGTGCCCCTCGACGCCGCTGGCCGCCACGGCCGCGAACGCGGCCTCGGCCTGGTCGTAGCGCTCGAGCGCCATCAGCGTACGGGCCGTGTAGAACTGGGCGTACGCCGCCAGGGGCGTGCTCGCGAGGCGGCCGTCGCTCACGAGGGGCAAGGCCCGCGCCGGGTCCTTCTCTTCCTCGAGCAGGCGCACGCCCTCGACGAAGCGATCGATGACAGGCGCGGCCGCGCCCCGTTGTGAGGCGGCCGGCGCGAGCCACATGGCGGAGAGCTTCGCGGGCAGCGGCGGATGGTCGGTCGGCTGGATGTCGGGCGACTCCAGCGCGGTCTGCTGCGCGGGCGATGCCTCGAAGCCCGTGGCCCAGACGCCCAGGGCCCCGACGGCCAGCACGAGGGCGAGCCCAGCGCCGTTCCGGCGCGTCCCGGCGCTCATGCCGGCGCTCCCAGGAGCGACTGATCCCCGCCCGCGAGCGTGGCGACGATCTCCTGCTGGAACAGCTCGGCGCGCGTGCGCAACGACACGGGCACGCGGGCGTCGTACATCCGCCTCGCGCGTTCGAGCTCGGGCGCCAGGCGCGCCAGCAGGTTGCGCCGCTCGCGGCCTTCGGCCACCGCGGGCTCGTGATACAGCCGGATCTCGGACAACAGCAACCGTGCGAAGCGCCGTGCCGATTCCTCCGCAACGTTGCTGGGCTGGGTGCTGGTCTCAGCGGATGGCGGAACCGGGACGGCAGGGCCGGACGTGGCCTGCATCTGCAGGGGCGGGGACGGCGGCCTGCCGTCGTGCGCCGGCGCGTCCGTGCCGCCCGTCCGGCCGGGACCACCCCAGAAGCGCGAGGTCGGCGTCGACAGCGTCTTCTGGGCCGTGAGGGCTTCCAGGCACCGGGCGGCGTGGCGCGCGAGAATCTCGAGCACCTCAGGCCAGGCGCTCGGGGCGGTGTGGGCCGCAGGATCGTGGGTCACCGAATCCCCGTACAGCACCGCGACGACGCGCCCTCCGACGATGACGGGGACGGCCATGCCCATGCGGTCGGTGGGCAGGTGCTCGAACACCGGGCCCTTCGCCGCGGTCTGGCTGTCACGCGTCGTCACCGGACGCGCGGCGCCGACGGCGAGGCCGATGACACCAGCCTGGTTCAGCGCGAGGTCCACGCTCTTCGGTTGCTGATCGCGCGGGCCGAAGCCCGACAGGCGCCAGCCGGTGACGCGATCGCCGCGCAGCAACACGACCGCCACGCGCGCGGCCTCACGGCTCGCGGCCTGGGCGAGGGCGTCGAGGACCTCGCTGAGCGAGGTCGCGCCGTCGAGGCCGCGGATGCTCTCGACGAGGCGGGAGACACCAGCCATTTCCGACTCGCGCTCCTCCACCTTGGCCGCCTTCACCGACTCGCGGGTCGTCGAGGCGGCGCGGGCCTCCGCGTCGGCGAGGGCGGCCGCCATGCGCTGCTCGGCCGCGGCGAGTTCGTGCTCGACCTTCTGCCGCATCTCGGCTTCGACGATGCGGCGGATCTCGGGCGAGGCGGTCTCGCGCTCGTCCGCGCGTGCGGCGGCGACGGCTTCGTCGAGGGTGGCCCGGCCACGCGCCTCGGCTTCGGCGACGAGCCGTTCGGTCTCCGCCTGGGCCTCGGCGAACGCGGCGGCGCGGGCGGCCTCGGTGGCCTGTGCGCGTTCCTCGGCGCGGCGCGCGTCGACGGCGTCGAGGGCCGCGCGCAGGTCGGCGGCAGCGGTCGTCAGCCCGTCGTCAAGGCGCGCGCGCAGCGCCTCGACGGCAGCGTCGATGGAATGGCGAAGTTCATCGTCCAGCGGCATCGCGGTCCCAGTGCGGGCGGATGGTCTTGGGGTTCCGGCGGCTGGCGGCGCCGGGCGTCCACGGGCCGCTCCGGTACACGGGGCGGTCTAAGGAGAAGCTCGGCGTCGAGGTCGAACGTGGCCACCGGGCAGGACGGGGATGCGGCTGGGAACACATCGTGCCAGCGGGCACGGGCCCGATCGTGCGCTGGCGACGTCCTGCTGTGCATTATGGGGAAGCCCGCCGGGGCAAGTCAAGGCGGGAGGGGACGTTAACTCACTGAGCCGTCGTTTGTTGCCTGCCGCAGCTCGTCCGTTGGAGGCATGACGTCGCCCTGCGGGCCACTGCCGCGGTCGTTGCACGCAGAACATGCCACTTGCACGCTACCGTCTTGACTCCCGCCGGAGGCGCCCGTAGCATCCGCGACCAGCCGTCATCACACGGCCGTTGCTTTCCTTCGCGAGTCCTCCCTCAGGTCCCTTGGCAGGATCAGGGCGGATCGTTTGTCCTTTTCTCCTCTCCCGGGTCCCCCCGGCACCTGGTCACCCTCTCGAGACCAGGAGGCCGCCGCACGCGCTCCACTTCGCGTGTCGTGTTGAGGCAGACAACTCCGACCTCTGCGGAAGGCAGGTAGCTGATGTCTAGTCGGTTCTCCCTCGCCAGATGGTGTCGCACCTCCCTCTTCATCCTCGGCGTCCTCGGTGCGGGCATCGCGCCGGTCTCGGGCCAGGCGCCCGGACTGTCGAGCACGGACCTCCACCAGCTCAAGGCGGTGACCGGCGTCGAGGTGTCGCCGGACGGCCGCCACATCGCGTACTCGGTGCAACACGCCGACGGCCCCGGCTTTCCCTCGACCGAGGTCCGGATCATGGACGTCGCGACGGGCCAGTCCCGTCGGCTCGGCTCGGATGCCGATGGCGCATCGGGGCCGCGGTGGTCGCCCGACGGGGCGTGGCTCGCGTTCTTCGGACGTCACGACGGCCAGTCGGGCCTGATGGTCGCGCGGCCCGACGGGACCGGGCTCACGTTCCTTGCCGAGGTGCAGGGCACGAATCACCCGTTGCCATCGTCGGGCGAGCGGCTCACGTGGTCGCCTGACAGCCGGCAGATTGCGTTCATCGCCGCCACGCCCGGCCCCGAGACCGAGGACGCGAACGGCGATCCCATGGTGATCACGCGCTACCTCTACAAGCCCACGGCGTCCGAGGGCGCGACGCGGTTCAACGACAACCGCCGCCTGCACATCTTCATCGTCGACGTCGGGACGCGGGCCGTCCGGCAACTCACGACGGGCGACTTCTACGAGCACTCGATCGACTGGTCGCCCCGCGGCGACGTGATCGCCTTCGTCTCGAACCGTGAGCCGGACCCCGATCGTTTCTTCAACTACGACCTGTTCACGGTGGCGGTCGCGGACGGGTCGATCCGGCGGCTCACCAACACGAAGAGTGCGGAGTACCGTCCCACCTTCTCGCCCGACGGCAGCACGCTGGCCTACCTCGGCACCACGCGCGACCTGACCTCGTCCGAGACGACGATGGAGGACACGCATGTGTGGCTGATTGGCGCGGACGGCTCCGGGCGCCGCGAGATGGGCCGCCTGGACAACCGGCAGGGCGCGCCGGGATGGACCCGTGACGGCCGCAGCGTGCTGGCGACGGTGCAGGAGCGAGGCAGCGTCCGCCTGTACCGCTTCGATCCGGAAGGCGCCGCCCCGGTCGTCGTCGAGCCGGCTGCGGACCAGCGCGGCCGCATCGGCTCGTGGTCGGCCGGTCCGGACGGCGTGCTGGCGTACACGCTCGAGACCCCGGAGGCGCCGGCGGAGCTGTACCTGCGCGGGGCCACCGGCGCGGCGCGCATGCTCACCGACGTCAACACGGCGTTCCTGAAGACGCGGGCCATAGCCCCCGTCGAGTCACTGCGGTTCTCCAGTGTCAACGGGCTGGAGATTGAGGCGTTCCTCACCCTCCCCCTTCGCCTCGACCCCGCCCGCACGTATCCGCTGGTCGCGATGATCAAGGGCGGGCCGCACGGGCAGCAGGGACCGACGTTCAATGCGAAGGCGCAGGTCTACGCCGCGCATGGCTTCGCGGTGCTGATGGTCAACTACCGGGGCTCGACCGGGTATGGACAGGCGCTGGCGGACGCCATCTTCGGCGACCAGAACGGGGCGGAGGCCCAGGACGTGCTCGCCGGCATCGACGCGGCCCTGGCGCGCTATCCCTGGATCGACGCCAACCGCCTGGGCGTGGAGGGCGGCAGCTACGGCGGCCAGCTGACCGACTGGCTCATCACGCAGACCGACCGGTTCAAGGCGGCGATCCCGGCCGCCGGCATCGCCAACCTCGTGAGCTTCAACTACATGTCGTACTACCACGACTACCTCGCGGTCGAGTTCGGCATGCTGCCCCACGAGACGTGGCCGGAAGGCAAGAAGCCCGCCGCGGCCGGCGACGCGATGAACCTGATGGACTTCCTGTGGCAACGCTCGGCGCTGCGGTACGTCGCGAACGTGAAGACCCCGGTGCTCTTCGTCCACGGGGAGAACGACAACGACGTGCCCATCGCGGAGGCGGAGCAGTACTACATTGCGCTCAAGGACGTGGGGGTCGAGACGGTGATGCTCCGCTACCAGTTCGAAGGGCACGGCATCCGGCAGACCGGCCATCTCGTCGACATCATCGACCGGAGCCTGGCCTGGTACGACAAGCACTTCGGCGCAGCCACGGGAGCGCGGCCATGAGGGCCCGGTTCTGGTCGGCAGCCGTGGTCGGCGGGATGAACGAGTCATCAGACTGGAGGTCGCAGATGCGAGGTTGGCGAGCTTGGTTCGTGACCGGTGTGCTGGTCCTGGCCGCGTCCGTGATCGGCCCGGTCCCCGCGCGGGCCCAGGGGGGCACCGGCCAGATCGAGGGCGTGGTGCAGGACGAACAGGGCGGTGTCCTGCCCGGCGTCACGGTCACCTTGAGGAATCAGGCGAGCGGCGTGCAGCGGCTCTCGGTGACGGAGGCCGATGGCCGGTACCGCTTTCCGGCCCTCGGTCCGGGTCGCTACACCCTGCGCGCGGAGCTCGGGGGATTCACGCCCCAGGAAGTCCGCGACATCGAGATGACGATTGGCCTGGCCCTTCGGCAGGACTTCACGCTCGCGGTCGGCGCCCTCACGGAGTCGATTGTCGTCAGCGGTGAGGCGCCGGTCGTCGACACGACCAAGGCGGAGGTCTCCGGCGTCGTCACCCAGGAGCAGATCGAGGCGTTGCCGATCAACTCGCGGCAGTACCTGTCACTCGCGCTCCTCATGCCGGGCACGAGCGTGGATGCCACCCGGTCGTTCTTCCCCACCGTGAACGTCGGCGGGTCGATGAGCTTCAACAGCACCGGCAATGTCGTCGACGGCATGATCAACAACATGGCGGAGGACGGCGAGCCCCGCCAGAACCTGCCGCAGGATGCGGTCGAGGAGTTCAAGGTCAGCAACCAACAGTTCCCCGCCGAGTTCGGCCTCGCCACCGGCGGCATCGTGCAGGTCGTGACCAAGTCGGGGACCAACGCGTTCACGGGCAGCGGGTTCGAGTACTTCCGCGACAAGTCGCTGAACGCGAAGGGGCTCTTCGAGACCGAGAAACCCGAGTTCCGCCGCCACCAGTTCGGCGTGAGCGCGGGCGGCCCGATCATCCGGGACCGGATGCACTTCTTCGGGGCCGTCGAGCGCACGCAGGTGAACGAGTTCTACACGGTGAACACCGGCCTGCCGCAGTTCTATTCCTCGGTCGAAGGCACGTTCAAGAAGCCCTTCACCCGGAACCTGTACCTCGGGCGGGTGGACTACCAGGTGAGCAACACGCAGTCGATGTTCGCGCGCTGGGCGCAGGAACAGGAACGCAGCGAGTGCAACGGCTGCGGCGGCACGACGGCGAGCACCGCCGGTTACGACATCGAGGTGCCACGCACCTCGCTCGTCGTCGGCCACACGTGGGTGCGTGGCGCCCGCCAGCTCAACGACTTCCGGATCCAGGTCGCCACGGCGGCGTACTACATCGCGCCAGCCGGCACGACGATCTTCACCCAGACGGGCAGCTTCCCGCCGGAGCGCATGAACCGCCTGAGCCAGGGGCTGAACTTCCCGTCGATGTCCTACGGCAGCAGCTTCGACGAGCTCGGTCCCGAAGGGCGGTACCAGATCAAGGACACCTACAGCATCACGGCCGGGAGCCACGACATCAAGTTCGGCTTCGACTACAGCTACATGCCCTACCAGGAGGAGAACACCGGCAACATCCTGGGCTCCTACACCTTCGCGTCGGATCAGTACTTCGACCCGAACGACCCGGCGTCCATCGCCGCGCTGACGGGCGCGACGACGTTCACCGCGAGCCTGCCGCCGATCAACACGAAGCACCCGACCCAGTACTCGGTGGGGTTCGTGCAGGACTCGTGGAAGGTGCACGACAACATGACGCTGAACCTGGGGCTGCGCTACGAGCGGCTCTACGGCGCCGCCAACGAGGACCTCGACCCATCCGTGTTCCCCATCGAGATCCCGTACATCGACGTGTCGCAGCGAGGGGACACGAACAACTGGGGACCACGCGTCGGCCTCGCGTGGGACGTGTTCGGCAACGGGGAGACGGTGTTCCGGAGCGGGTATGGCCTCTACTACGGCCACGTGCGCATCCTCGGGAACCTGAACGAGTTCCGGAACTACCAGCGCTTCAGCGTGAACATCACGAACCCGTCGTATCCCGACCCGTACGGCGGCCGCGACCCGGCGGAGTTCATCGTCTCGGCGCCGGCGAACATCACGGTGGTGGCCAACGACTACGTGCAGCCCTACTCGAACCAGTACAGCGTCGGCGTGTCGCACCATCTCTACGGCGACCTGGCCCTGCACGTGGACGCCGTGTACACGGACACCAACCACGACCGGAAGATCCTCGACATCAACCCGCGCGATCCGGTCACGCGTGAGCGGCCAGACCCCGTCTTCGGCCGGGTGGATCGCAACCAGTCGACCGGTTCCCTCGACTACAAGGCGGTCTACCTGAAGCTCGAGAAGCGGTACAGCCGGCGCACGCAGGCGCTCGTCAGCTACACCTACACGCGGAGCGACGACAACAACCTGCTGGGCCGCTACCTCGACCCCTTCGACCTCGGCCTCGACTGGGGCCCCTCGGCTGGCGAGCGGCGGCACGCGCTGGTGGCCAGCGGGTCGGTCCTGCTGCCGGCCGACGTGACCCTCGGGGTGATCTGGTCGCTGCGCTCGGAGTTGCCGTGGTCGGCGACGGCCGGGCGTGACCTGAACGGCGACGGGTTCAACACGGACCTGGTCCCCGGCACGACGCGCAACGCGGGCAGCCGCACGCTCGACCTCGGCACGGTCAACGCCTACCGGGCCAGCCAGGGCCTGCCGGCGGTGGACGCCTCGCAGATCGACAGCTCCCGCATCAACATGGTGGACATCCGCGCCAGCAAGGACTTCCGGCTGCCTGGCGACGTCACGCTGCAGGTGATGGCGCAGGCGTTCAACCTGTTCAACACCGACAACCTGATCGGCCGGGTCGGCAACGCCCTGTCGAGCAACTTCGGGCGCATCTTCAGCGCGCGGCCGGGCACGCAGGGGGAACTCGGCGTGCGCCTCATCTGGTAGGCCGCTGACTGGCACGGCCAGATGCCCCCCACGATGGACGGATCACGCAGATCCGGTCGCGTGGCGGGCAGCAGGGACGGTCTGCCGGCACCACTGGGAGTGGCGCGTTGCTGCTTCCAGTGGTGTCCGGCAAGGTTGGGACGGGGCAAGACAGGAGTTATCCGCGGATGCACGCGGATGAACGCGGATGCGCCAGGGCGGACGTCATCAGCGTGGGCCCCATCAGTGTCCATCTGTGGATGATTCTGCTGAAGAGTAGCCGACATGAACGCCAGCGGCGGCACGCGTGCTGCAGCACCGCGTCCGCTGAAGCACAGCGTCGCTGACGCACCGCGACGCCACGAACGGCCGCGGATATCCGCATTCCGCCGCGTTCATCCGCAGATAACCCCGGGGGCCCTCATCGGGGTCCCTGGCCGTGCCCGGGCTCCTGCCCGCGGGCGGCCCAGCCCCCGAGGTGACCGCCGAACGGTGGTAAAATGGGGATCCGCTGCGATTCGAGCACCCGGAGTTGGGGGCGACCTGGCTTCGACGGGGGTGCGAATTCGTGGGGCGCGTGCCGAGGGCCATCACCTCGTTAATCCGGTGGACAATTCGCAACTGCGAATTCCGACTACGCTCTCGCTGCTTAATAACCAGTGAGCGGTCATCCGGAAGGCGCCCGTGCTTCCGGGGTTGACCGTCATTCAACGGGCTGGCCCTGATGTGTGGTCTCGACGCATCGGGGTGAGATTTTTCGGGACTGGCGGCCGGGGCGTTTGGCTCCGTTCAGAACCGGCTGCGACATTCAGAATGGAGACACGCACGTAGCTGCCCTGCGAGGCCGTATTCTCGGACGCGGGTTCAACTCCCGCCGCCTCCACCATTCGACTCGCCGCGCGCTTCGCGCGCGGCTCGCTCATGGCAGGCCCAGTATCACTCGCTCATGGCAGGCCCAGTATCAAACGGCCTGCTCGCGAGAGCCGTGCGGCACGCGCGGCTCCAGCGAATGGTGCCCTGAGCGAGGGAGCGAAGCGACCGAGTCGAAGGGCCACCACACCCGCCTGCCCCCCTCCAGGGAGAATGCCCTGAGCGAGGGAGCGAAGCGACCGAGTCGAAGGGCCGCCAGGCCCAGCCGTTTCCTCTCGCATCTACGCACTCGACGATGGCATCGTCGTCAGCGTGCATTTCGTGTACGTGCTGCGCTGCGCCAACGGCGCTCTCTACATTGGCGAAACCGCTGATCTCGCTCGGCGCCTGGAGCAACACCGAGACGGAAGCGCGTCGGGATTCACCGCCAGCCGCCGTCCTGTTGCGCTTGAGTACTTCGAACGGCACGAGACTCGCGCCGCCGCCCTCGAACGCGAGCGCCAGCTCAAACGCTGGTCGCGAGCGAAGAAAGAGGCGCTCATCGCCGGCGACGTCACGCTGCTGAAGCAACTCTGAAATGCCGCCCGGCGCGACGAGGACGACCGGGGTCACAACTCCGCCACATGCCGCTTCGGCTCCATGCGCTCGTGCAGCACACGCACCACCTCGATGACGCCGTCGCTGGCCACGCGGTAGTACAGCAGGTGAGGTGGACGCTTGACGGGCGGGACGCTTCCGGAGGCCCTCGTGTGACGCATGTGGAAACTGCGGAGGTCCGCGCCAAGTTCGGGACGGGCCCGCGTCAGCGGGCCGGCAGGGTCAGCCGCCACCTGCCGCAGTGCGGCAACGATGAGCGCGGCGTAGCGACGCGTGGTCTCGAGTCCCCACCGCTCGGCGCTGGTCGAGAGGATGGCGGAGAGATCGACGTCCGCCGGCCTGGCGAGGCGAAACCGCGCCATCAGTGATTCGGCGGAGCGGCTAACGGATGCGTTTGCCGTCGGTGGCCGTCAACCCGTCGAGGTAGCCTTCCAACTCGGAGTCGGCAACGGTGACGGCGTCACCGCGCTCGAGGGCGTCGAGGCCACCCTTCACCTGCGCCCGGAGCGCCTTCAGGCGGAGCACGTCTTCCTTGCGCCGCTGCTGCAGCGCGCGGAGCGCGTCCCGGAGGGCTTCGCTGGCGTTCTGGTACTCGCCGGACTCGACCACCTCGTCCACGAACGCGTCCTGCTCCGGCGTCAGGCTGATGTTGCGGGTTGGCACGAGACACCTCCAGGCGGAACCAGTGGGCTCAGGATACCACTTGGCAAGGATTGCCAACCTGCCGCGACCCCGAAAATCCACATCCCGAATTGCCGCCACCGCCCCTATCTGGGGTATGCTGACGCTTCAATTTCGCGTGCCAAGCTCGGGAAAGGGGCTCAATCCATGCGTTTCCGTAATGTGTTCGCCTGCACCGCCGTCGTCGCCGCCCTCCTGTTCACCGCCAGCTCGTCGTGGGCCCAGGGCAAGGAGCGGTACGGGATCTGGGACAACTCCACCAATCCCAACAACGTCATGACCTACGAGCCCTACGGGGACGGCGGCATGAAGATCACGATCAGCAACCCGAGCGACCCGAAGTCGGGCTGGAGCTACGTGACGCTGTTCGACGGCAAGTTCCGCCCCGTCGAGGGCCAGGATGGCGCCGAGACCGCCGTCGAGGTGATCGACGCGAAGAGCACGCGCATCCTCAACAAGCGCAATGGTCAGGTCAACCAGATCGTGATCAACACGCTGAACGAGGACAACACCAAGATCAACAACGAGTACATCCGCTTCGACAAGGACGGCAAGATCACGGGCGTCTCGCACGTGACCTACATCCGCCGCAAGTAGTCGCGGACGCACGCGTCCTGTTCGGGGAACGGCCGCCGGGCTCCGGCGGCCGTTCGTCTGTACGGAGAAACGAAGGGCACCCGCAGGACGCGGGTGCCCGCGCAGGCCCGAGGCCGGCCTACCGCTGCACGGGCGAGTAGGTCACGCCGTCGGGGCTGTCCTGCACCGCCACCCGCCCCAGCGTCTCCCCCGTCTCGAGATCCAGCACCAGCATCGAGTTGTCGTTGCGCACCGTCACGAATGCATGCCGGTTGTCGGGGTGCGGGAACACGCCCGCCGTCGACGGCTCCGCCACCTTCGTCAGTCCCAGCGGAATCGACTTCACGATCGACTGGCTCGCGACGTCCGCGACCACGAGCGAGGAGGCCTCGGCGTGCGGCACCAGCGCGAACCGGCCGTTGGGCGTGAACTGCACCCGGTAAGGGAACCCCGGCGACGAGATGCGTTTGGTGACCTCGAGCGTCCGGGTGTCGATGATCGAGATCGTGTCCTCCGCGCGGTTGCCGGCCCACACCCACCGCCCGTCCGGCGTCACCCCTACCCCCTCGCATTCCTCGCCCGTCTTGATGTCCTTCAGCTTCTCGCCCGTCTGGAAGTCGAAGGCGCTCACGCTGCCGTCACGCATGTTCGAGCAGTAGAGGCGCGTGCGGTCGGTCGACAACGCGAGCATGTGCGAGACGCCCGCGTCGGTGCGGAACACCCGCTCGATGGCGCCGGTCTCGACGTTCACCAGCAACAGCGCCTGGTTCGCCTCCGACGTGACGACGAGGCGTGAGGGGTCCACCCAGCGGACGTCGTGCGGCGCGCGGTACTCGCCGAGGTCGATGGTCCGGATCAGGTCGCCGCTCGGCAGCGCGATGAGGCTCAGGACCTTCTGCGGTCCGACGCCCTGCTTGTTGTAGTTGGTGACCAGCACCGAACGCCCGTCCGGCGAGGCAGCCGCCTCGTGCGGCCCGCCCACCACCGGCACGTGCCGGTACGCCTCCATCGTCTTCAGGTCGATGAGGGTGACGGAGTCGGCCTGCTGGTTGACGACCACGACGGTGCCGGTCAGGTTCACGCGGTTCGCGGCCCCCTGCGCAAGCGGGGAGACGAGGGCGGCGGTCAGGACGAGGAACGAAGCCAGGAAGAGGTATCGGCGCATGGGGACAGAACGTAGCGCCGGGCTCGAGGCCTACGCAAGCCGATTGTGATGAGCCTGGGGCCGGCGGCGGACCGCCCCCCCTCCGGCCAGCCCGGTCACGGGCGCACTTGTGCACCTCCGGGATCCCTAAGTGGAACCTTTCGTAAGCCCATCCGCCGCAACTGATTGATTTTGCGTGCACCCGGGCACTGGATCGGCCCTTGCTGACAAGGGTCACTGCCCATGACCGAACAGCGCCGATTCCCCCGCCACGCCGACCATGCCTCGCGCCCGGCCCCGCTCCGCCGACACGATTGTGCCGCGCGACGCTCCGCCGGGACCGTGACCCGGGGGCGCTCGTGAGCCGGCACGACCGCGTGGCCCGCCTGCTCTGGCAGGACGGCATCGATCTCGGCACCACGGCAGACCACCTGCCGCATCCGTGCACGGACGACCGCTGCGCCGCCTCCCTCGCCCAGCAGCGCCTCTGGTTCCTGCAGCAGCGCCACCCCGGCAACACGGCCTACCACATCCCGTTCGCCCTGCGACTCGAAGGCCCCCTCGACGTTGCGCGGCTGGAACGCGTGCTGACCGCGGTCGCCGCCCGGCACGAGGCGCTACGCACGACCCTGGTTGCCGAGGGCGGCCTGCCGGTGCAGCACGTCCATCCGCCGGCGGCCGTGCGGCTCACCGTCGTGCCCGCCCCGGACCAGGCCTCGCCCGAGGTGGCGTACCGCGCGGCCGCCGCGCCTGTCATGCACCAGCCGTTCGAACTCGCAGACGGCCCCGGGTGGCGGGCCGCCCTGCTGCGGCGCGCGCCCGAGGACCACTGCCTGCTCCTGGTGTTCCACCACGCGCTCTTCGACGGCGCCTCGGCCGCGGTGTTCGGCGCCGACCTCGAAGCCGCGTGGGAGAACGACCGGGCCGGCGCCTCCCCGATCCTGGACCTCGCCGCCACCCATCAGGCTGACTTCGCGGCCTGGCAGCACGTCCGGAACTCGCTGGGCCACCTGGATGCGCACGTGGACTTCTGGGCCCGCGCATTGGCGGACCCGCCTGATCTCGATCTGGGCGGTGACGAGCGCGCGGCCGCGCCGACCCTCTCGGGCGGCCGCGCCAGGCAGGTGGTGGCCGGCTCGGTGATGGAGGGCTTTGCGAGGCTCGCACGCGAGGAGCGCGCCACGCCCTTCATCGCGACGCTCGCCGCGTGGGTGAGCTGGCTCCGCCTGCGGTCCGGCTCCGATGACCTGATCGTCGGCACGCCCAGCGCGGGCCGGACGCGGGTGGCGTTCGAGCAGACGGTGGGCATGCTCACGAACACGCTGCCGCTCCGCTTCGACCTCCGCAGGTGCCGTACCCTCCGGGACGTCGTGCGCCTCGCACGCGTCACCCTCACCGACGCGCACGCGCACGAAGAGGCGCCGCTGGAGCGGGTGGTGCAGCGCCTCCGCGCGTCCGGCGTCCACCGGCCGCTCGCGCGCACGAGCTTCGCCCTCGTACCGCAGCGCCTCCCGGCTCCCCAGTTGACGGGCCTGGCCACTTCCATCGTGCCAGTCTCGATGCAGGGGGGACGCGTGGATCTCGGCCTCACGCTCTCGGCGGCCGGCGACGCGTGGGACGCCTCCCTCGAGTACAGCGCGGACCGCTTCTCCGCGGGAGCCGCTGCGGACGCGCTCGAGGCCTTCCTCGCCTTCGCCGCCGGCGTGGCAGCGTCACCCGACGCGCCGCTGGAGGGGCCCGCCCATCGTCCGGCTCATGCGGGCCGGAGTGCCGGCGTCGTGCTGTCGCCGGTGCAGCTGCGGGTCTGGCTCGACCAGCAGCGGTCGCCGGAGACGCCCCTCTACAACGTCGCCATGGCGATGCACCTCGACGGCCGCGTGGACGCCGGTGCGTTCACGCGCGCCTTTGCGCGCCTCGTGGCCTCGAACGATGCGCTGCGGCTCTCGTTCACGGACGGCCCCGACGGCCCGCGCCAGCACGACGGCGGGTTCGCGGGTACGGTGGAGCACGTGTCGCTGGGCGACGCCCCCCATGCGGCCATCGACGCATGGTGCCAGGCGCGGGCACGAGAGCCGTTCGACCTGTCCGGTCCGCTCTTCCGGTCGTACCTCGTCTCGCGTGACCCGCTGCATCATCACTGGCTGCTCGTCCAGCATCACCTGATCACGGACGGGCATTCCATGCGGCTGCTCTGCGAGCGCATGGCGGCTCTCTACGCCGACGAATGCGGTGGGCCTGCCGCCGAAGCGCAGCATCCGGGGTTTCTCGACTGGCTGACCACGCAGCCATCGGCCATCGACGGATCGTGCGGGGAGCCCGCCACGCGGGGGCCGGCCGCGGAGCCCCTGGCATTCTTCGGACGCACGCCACACCGGCAGACCACGCACGTGACGCGCACGCCGATGCCGCTCGGCCACCGCCGGGCGCGGGCGCTGCGTGAGGCCGGCCTTCGGGTCGACGGCGCGCAATCAGGTGACCATGGGATCTTCCTGCTCACCGCCGCGGCACTCGTCGCGCATCTCTTCCACATGACGGGTGGGCGACGATTCACGATTGGCGTCCCCTACCAGAACCGTCGCCCCCACGCTCGCGCGATTGCCGGGCTGTTCATGGACGTGCTGCCGTTGACGGTGACGTGTGCGCCGTCCGACTCGATGCAGACGCTGATGGCGCGGATTCGCTCCGCCCTGCGCGCGGCCCTCCGGCAGGCCCGCCGCGCCCGGGCAGGCGGCACGCCCGTCCCTGACGTCCTGCTGAACGTGCACACGACGCCCCTGCAGGGGCTGCCCGGCTGCGACGCTGCCATCGACTGGCTGCATACCGGCGCCGAGCGCGAGTGCCTCGCCGTCCAGCTGTATGGGCGAGCCAGCGACGACCCGGCGCTCGCCCTCGACACGCATGACGACGTCTTCGACGACGGGCAGCGGCGCCTCGTCGCGGCGCAGCTCGTCCGGGTGATCGACCAGATCCTCGAGGCCCCGGATCGTCGGGTCGGCGAGCTGCACCTGCTGGACGAGCACGCACGGGAGGCCGAGATCGCCGCCGGCACGGGCCCGCGTGAACCGGCGGCCCCGGCGCAGAACGTGCTGGAGGTCATCTGGTCCGTGGCGCGAGAGGCGCCGGACGCGGTGGCCGTCGAAGCCGGCGAACGCCGCGTGACCTACGCGGAGCTCGTGGACGCGGCCTCCCGTGTCGCCGCCGGCCTCGACGCCCGCGCCGTTCGGCCCGGCGACCTCGTCGGCATCTCGCTGCCCCGGTCGCCGGAGTACGTCATCGCCATCCTCGGCGTGCTCGCGGCGGGCGCCGCGTACCTCCCGCTGGATCCCTCAGCGCCGCGCGCCCGCCGCGAGCAGTTCGTGACCGACGCGAGCGCCTGGCTGGTCATCGGCGAGCACGACCACGACACGACCGTCGGGATTGGCGATCTCCTCGCGGCCGCACCCGCGACGACGCGGCCGGCACCCGCCGATGGAGGCGACCTCGCGTACGTGATCTACACGTCGGGCTCCACGGGCGTGCCACGAGGGGTCGAGGTGCCACACCGCGCCCTGGCCAACTACGCCGCCTACGGCCGCGCCACGTTCGGGCTGCGCCCCGGGGATCGGGCCCTGCAGTTCGCGGCGCTGACCTTCGACACCGCTGTCGAGGAGATCTTCCCGACCCTGACGGCCGGCGCGACGCTCGTCCTCCGGGACGCGGAACTCCCCGCGGCTGGCGCCCCCTTCATGGCGCGCCTTGCCGCGCTCGGCATCACGGTGCTGAACCTGCCGACGGCGTACTGGCACCTCCTCGCCGATGCCGGCAGCCCGTTGCCACCGGGCGTGCGGCTCGTGCTCGTCGGGGGCGAGGCGATGCAGGCCGACCGGCTGGCGGCCTGGCGCGCGCGTGTCTCGCCGACGGCGCGCCTGTTGAACGGCTACGGCCCCACGGAGGCCACCGTCGTCGCGACCTTTGCCGAGATCGGCGATGCCGGCGGCACAGGCGGCGCGGGCGTGTCCATCGGCCAGCCGATCTGGAACGTCGAGACCCACGTGCTCGGTGCCTGCCTGGAGCCCGTCGCGAGGGGCATGGTCGGCGAGCTGTACATCGGGGGCGCCGGCCTCGCGCTCGGGTACCGGCGGAGCCCCGGGCAGACCGCCGAGCGGTTCGTACCCCATCCGTTCGGCCCACCCGGTGCGCGGCTGTACCGGACCGGCGACCTCGCGCGACGGCGCCCCGATGGCGCGCTCGAGTTCGTCGGCCGGGCCGACTCGCAGCTCAAGATTCGCGGTTACCGCATCGAGCCCGGCGAGATCGAACGCACCTTGATCACGCACCCAGCCATCCGCGACGCCGTCGTCCTCGCCGCGTCGCGCGACGAGGGCCAAGTGCTGGTGGGCGTGGTGGTCGGGGTCGAGGGGGCGTCGCTGTCCGACACGGATGTCCGCGCCTTCCTGCGCAGCCGGCTCCCCGAGTACTTCGTGCCCTCCGAGCTCCGCCAGGTCGAGGAGCTCCCACGGACGCCGCACGGAAAGATCGATCGTGACGCCCTCGGCGCGGCCCCCGGGATTCTGCTGCGACGCGCGGGACGCGGTCCCGCCAGCGACACCGAACGCCGCCTCCACACCATCTGGTCGACGCTGCTCGGACGGGACGACATCGGCGCAGACGACAGCTTCTTCGATCTTGGCGGCCACTCCCTGAACGCCGCGCAGCTGGCGGCGCGCGTGTCTGAGACGTTCGGGGTCGCAGTGACGCTGCCCGCGATCTTCGCCCACCCGACCGTCGCCGGGCTGGCCGTCCACGTGGACAGTCTGGTCCCCGACGCGGCGCCGCGTCCCGGGCCCGCGGACGTGACCGGACCCGCGCCGCCAGGTGACGACGCTCCGCCCATGTCGTTTGCCCAGGAGCGCATGTGGCTCATGGAGCAGCTGGCGCCTGGCACCACCCAGTACGTCGTCGGCGCGCGGATCGGATTGACGGGGCCGCTCGAGGCCGGGGCCCTGGAGGCGGCGCTCCGCGGCCTGATGGCCCGCCATCCGGCGCTGCGCACCTCCCTGAGTGTCGAGGGCGGTCATGGCGTGCAGGTCGTGCACGCCGACGTCACCGTCGAGCTCGCGCGCAAGGACGTCTCGAACCTCGACGATCCGCCGGCAGCCGCGGCGGACCTGATGCGGGCGCTGCTCGCCTGCCCGTTCGATCTGTCGGTGGCGCCGCTGCTGCGCGCCGTGCTGGTCCACACCGGACCGGACGCGCACGAGCTGCACGTCAGTTGCCACCACGCGATCTTCGATGCCTGGTCCGGCGCGGTCCTCGTGCAGGAGCTCGGTGCGCTCTACGCCGCGGCGCGTTCCGGCCGTCCACCCGACCTGCCACCCGCACCGCCGGACTACGCCACCTTCGCTCGCAGGCAGCGCGAGGCGCTCACGGCCGAGCGCGAAGCCGCACTCGTGGCCTACTGGCGCGAAGAGCTGGACGGCGCCCCGGAGCTCGTGTTGCCTGCCGACGGCCCGCGTGGCCCCGCCGACACATGCGGGGACTCGACCGAGCTCGTGCTCGGTCGCGCCGACACCGCAGCCCTGCGGCAGCTCGCCCGCGCCGCCGATGCCACCCCCTTCATGGTCACCGCCGCTGCGACGGCCCTCGTGCTCGGGCGCCTGGCCGATCAGCCCGACGTGGTGTTCGGGACCCCGGTGGCCGGCCGCGACCACTCCGCGTTCGAGCGCACCATCGGGTGCTTCCTCAACACGCTGGTCCTGCGATGCGACCTGTCGGGGAACCCCACGGCGCTCGACCTGGTCACGCGCGTGCGAACGTCCGTCCTTCGTGCGTTCGCCCACCAGGACCTGCCCTTCGATCGACTCGTGCAGGCGCTGCAGCCCGAACGCGCCGCGGGACGGCCACCGTTCTTCGACGTGATGCTGAACTTCCTCAATACCGCCACGCCGTCCGCCGCCTTCGCGGACCTGGCGCTGGACACGAGGCCCACCGGCACACGCGATGCCAAGATGGGCCTGACGCTGTATGCGGAACTCGCGCACGACGAGCTGAAGCTCCGGGCCGCGTGGCGCACCTCGCAGTTCTCCCGGCCGCGCATGACGGCACTCCTGCGGCAGATCGCCGGCACGCTGCGCACGATGACCGCCGCGCCCCGCGCTCGCGTGGAGGACATCGCCCTGGCCGATACGACACCCGAGGCGCCCTTGCCGGTGGGCACCCGCCCCCTGCCCTGTCACCACCGCCCGACGGTCGTGGAGTCGTTCATCGAACAGGTCGCGCGCCACCCGACACGCGAGGCGCTCGACGACCGCGGTCGTCCCGTCTCGTACGACCAGTTGTCGCGGACGGCCGGCGCGATTGCCCGGCATCTGTCGGCACGGGCCCTCGCCCCGGGCAGTCACGTGGCGGTGGCGGGATCACCGGGCGAGGTGTTCGTGGCCGCGATGCTGGCGACGTGGGCGGCCGGGCACGTGGCGGTCCCTGTGGACGCCGCGCTGCCTGGCGAACGCGCCCTCAAGCTGCTCGAGACCGCGCAGCCGGCCGCGCTCATCGCCACCGAACCGTTGCCCGCGGCCTGGCGCGGGCGAGACGACGTGTTCGAGGCGCACCGGGATTCGCTGGACACCTCGGGCGCTCGCCTCGTGTGTGCGCGATCTGGCGAGGTGCGCGAGGGGACCGGTGACCCGGCGTACGTCTGCTTCACCTCCGGCACATCGGGAGTCCCGAAGGGCGTGCTCGGGTCACATCAAGGGCTCGCGCACTTCCTCGACTGGCAGGCCCGCACCTACGCGGTCGTCCCCGACGACCGGGTGGGCCAGGTCACCTCGCCGTCCTTCGACGTGTTCCTGCGGGAAGCGTTCCTCCCCCTGACCTGCGGCGCCACCCTGGTCGTGCCCGGCGGCGCCGAAGGCGCCACATCCGGGGCCACGCGCTCGTGGCTGCGCCGCGCGGGCATCACGCTTCTCCACGCGGTCCCCGCCATGGCCCAGACCTGGCTCGACGCGGAACCCGACGTCCCACCGCTCGACGCCCTGCGGGTGACCTTCTTCGCGGGCGAGCCGCTCTCCCGCGCACTCGTGTCGCGATGGCGGGCATCCGCACCGGCAACGCGGGTCGTGAACCTCTATGGCCCGACGGAGACGACGCTCGCGAAGTGCGCCTACGAGGTGCCGCCGGCGCCATCCAGGGACGTCATGCCGATTGGCCGCGCCATGCCGGGAGCCGAGGTCCTGATCCTGAGGGGCGGCCGGCCGTGCGGCATCGGCGAGCCGGGAGAAATCGTGATCCGCACGCCGTACCGGTCGTTGGGGTACCTCGGCGACGAGGGACGTGAGCGCTTCACGACGAACCCGCTGACCCGCGATCCCGACGACATCGTCTACCGCACCGGCGACCGCGGCCGGTACGCGCCCGACGGCATCGTGGAGATCGATGGCCGCTACGACGAGGCCGTCAAGGTGCGCGGCGTCCGCGTCGACCTCGGTGAAGTCGGCGCGGTGCTCGCGGGGCACCCGGACGTGCAGGCGGCCGTGGTCATGGCCGGACCGCAGGGCGACGGGACCCTGACCGCCTACGTGGTGTCGACGCGCGAGATCCCACCCGCATCCCTGCGTCGTCACGTGGTGGCCACGCTGCCGGCCGCGGCCGTGCCCACGCGCATCCACCGCGTGCCGGTGCTGCCGCTCGGCCCGAACGGGAAGGTCGATCGTGCGGCACTGCGCACGCTCGACGCCGCTCCGCTGGTGGCGAAGCCGCTGCGAGCGCCGGAGACGCCCACCGAACGCGCCCTGGCACCCATCTGGCGCGAGGTGCTCGGCACCGCGCGCGTCTCGCGAGACGACGACTTCTTCGAGGCGGGGGGGCACTCGCTGCTCGCCGCGCAACTGGTCGCCCGCGTCAGCCGTGCGCTCGGCGCCGGCATTTCCATCCGGACCGTCTTCGATGCGCCGACGCTCGCCGAGCTCGCCGCCGCCATCGACGCGACGGCCACGCCGGGGGCGGCCCGGCCGGAGATCCCACGGGCGGATCGGCGCCAATACCGGAGCAGCGTCGCATGACGGGTGTCGCCGGTCCCCCGGGTGCCGTCCATGTGTTCCCCGCGTCCCTGGCCCAGCAGCGGCTGTGGTTCCTGTCGGAGAGCGACCCGACGGGCGTCGCGTACACGATTGCCAAGGCCACACTCATTCGCGGCGCCCTGGACGAGGCCGCGTTCGCCCAGGCCCTCGAGACGGTAATCGCGCGTCACGAGGCCCTGCGCACGCACTTCGATCACGTGGACGGACGCCTGGTGCAGGTGGTCGCGGAGCGGCTCTCCTCTCCCCTGGAGATCGAGGACGTCGCGGGCACGGACGACCACGCGCTTACCGACCGTGCGCGTGAGCTCGTGCGTGCCGAGGCGCAGGCGCCGTTCGATCTGCGACGGGGGCCCCTGGTACGCGCACGCCTGTACCGCCTCGGCGGCCCGCGGTACCTGTTCTGCCTCTCGCTGCACCACGCGATTGCCGACGGCTGGTCGCTCGGGCTGTTGCAGAACGAGATCACACGGGCCTACGCGGCGCACGCCCGGGGCGAGCAGCCCGCCCTCGGCGACCCCCCGCTCCAGTACGCCGATTACGCGGTCTGGGAGGCGGAGCAGGACACGGCGCAGTCGCCCTCGCAGTCGCTCGCGTACTGGCGAGAGGTCCTCGCCGATCTGCCCCCGGGCCCGGCCTGGCCGGCCGACTACGTGCCCGCGAGCGCGCCCACGTGGCGGGGGCAGCGCATCCGCGTGCCCCTCGCCGTCGGCACGGGGGCCGCCGTTCACCGCCTCGCGCGCGCCTGCCGGACGACGCCGGCGGCCGTGCTGGTGTCGGCATTCGCGGCCTTCCTGGCCCGGTGGACGGGTGACCGTGATCTCGCCATCGGCATGCCCGTCGCCGGCCGCGACCGGGTCGAGCTCGAGCCTGTCGTCGGCTGCTTCGTCAACACGATCGTGGCGCGCCTGCGCGTCGAGCCGGCGCTGCCCTTCTCGGGGCTCCTCGAGCATGGCCGCCAGGTGATGCTCGACGCGCTGCGGCACCGCGACGCCAGGGTCGAGGCCATCACCGATGCCGTGCGTGCGTCCGGTGGTGCGCGCACGGCGCCGCTCTTCCGCGCGCTCTTCACCCTGCACGCCGTGCCGGATGACACGGTCTCGACCCGCGACGGCCTCGAGTACGTGCCCCTGCCTGCACCGACCGGCACCGCGAAGACCGACGTGTCGCTCACGGCCGTGCTCGAGCGGGAGGACCTCACCGCCAACATCGTCTTCAGCGACGACCTCTTCGCCTCGACGACGATGGGGTGGGCCGCGCGGGCGTTCGGGACGCTGCTCGCCTCCGCGTTGGCCGAGCCCGACCTGCCCGTCTCGGCCCTGGCCTGCGACCCCGATGGACAACGGGCGGTGCTGCGTGGCCCGTCGACGGCCTGCCCCCGGGACGCCTCCATCCATGAGCTGTTCACGCGTGCGGCCAGGAGACATGGTCCCGCGACTGCCATCGACACGGGCCACGAGCGCGTCTCCTACGCGGCGCTGCAGCGCTGGAGCAGCCGGATCACGGGGGCGCTCCAGGAACAGGGCGTGCAGCCCGGCGATCGGGTGGGGGTGCTGGCGACGCGCGATGCGCCCATGGTCGCGGCCCTGCTCGGCGTGCTGGAGGCCGGGGCCGTGTACGTCCCACTCGACCCCCAGGACCCGCCTGCGCATCGTGCCGCCACGCTCGCCGATGCCGACGTCACCGTGGTGCTCGCGCCAGTCGCGTCCGGGGTGGAGTGGCCGCCGGACGTCCGCCGCGTCGATCCGCAGGCGCTTCACGACGACTCGCACCCGATCGCCCCGGCCGTCGCGACCGCGTCTGACACGGCGGCGTGCCTGTTGTACACGTCGGGTTCCACCGGAGCCCCGAAGGGCGTGCTCGTGCCCCACCGTGGTGTCGTCCGGCTCGTCGTGGGCACCGACTATCTCCGGGTGGGGCCGGGCGACCGTGTGGCGCAGGCAGCCAACCCGACCTTCGATGCGGCCACGCTCGAGATCTGGGGTGCCCTGCTCAATGGCGCCACGCTGGTGCCGTTGCCTGCGGAGGTCGTGGTCGCCCCTGCGGCGCTCGCCCGAGAGATCCGCCGGCGGCAACTCGACGTGCTGTTCGTCACGACAGCGGTCTTCAACCAGGTCGCGCGCAGCCGGCCATCGGCGTTTGCCCCGCTCCGCGCGCTGTTCTTCGGCGGCGAGGCGGCAAGCCCCACGGCCGTCGCGGCGGTCCTCGGCGCGTCGCCGCCCGAGCGCCTCGTGCACGCGTACGGCCCCACCGAATGCACGACGTTCGCGACCGTCCACCACGTCCGCACCGTGGCGGCGGACGCCGCCACCGTGCCGATCGGCCGCCCGATCGCCTGGACCATCGCGGCCGTGATGGATGAGGCCGGACGGCCCGTGGCGCGGGGACTCACCGGCGAGCTCTGGCTGGCGGGGGACGGCCTGGCGCTCGGCTATCACAAGCGGCCGGACGAGACGGACGCGCGCTTCGTCGACCGGGACGGCACACGCTGGTACCGCACCGGCGACGTGTGCCGCCTGGGCGCCGAGGGCGCACTCGTCTTCGTCGGGCGGCTCGATCGCCAGCTGAAGATCCGCGGGCATCGAATCGAGCCAGCCGCCATCGAGGGGGTACTCGGGGCGCACCCGGCCGTGACAGCCGCGGTGGTCGGGATCATCGGTGACGGCGACGAGCGACGCCTCGTGGCCGCGGTGACCCTCACCGCTCCCGGCGCGACCGATGCGGACGCGCTGCGCGGGTACCTTGCCGCCCGGTTGCCCCGTCACGCCGTGCCCTCGGTCGCGTGCGTCGACGCCTTGCCCCTCACACCGCAGGGCAAGGTGGATCATCGTGCGCTCGCAGCCGCGATCACGGCCCAGCCGGCCCGGGCCGTGGTGCCGCCCCGCGATCCGCTCGAGGCCGAGCTGGCCGCGCTCTGGGAGTCGCTGCTCGATGTCCGGCCGGTTGGCGTGACGGACGACTTCTTCGCGCTGGGCGGTCATTCGCTGCTTGCCGCCGAGATGATGCTGCGGGTCGAGACGCTGTTCGGGGAGCGGGTGCCACTTCGCGTGCTGCTCGAGCACCCCACGATCGAAGGTCTCGCCGGCGCGCTGTGGCGCGCGCGACACCGGTCGCCCGGCCCCCTGACCGCCCTGCGCACGGCAGGTGCACGGCCGCCGCTGTTCTTCCTGCACGGCGACCTGAACGGCGCCGGCCTCTACTGCGCCCGCCTGGCGCGGGAGCTCCCCGAGTCCCAACCCGTCTACACGATCGCGCCGCTCGGCATCGAGGGGGACGGCCCTCCGCCCTCCATCGAGACGATGGCCACGGCGTACACGGCGCTGATCCGCGAGCGATGCCCGGAGGGCCCCATCGCCATTGGCGGCTACTGCCACGGCGCCCTGGTCGCGTTCGAGGTCGCGCGGCACCTCCGCCGGGAGCGCGACGTCGTGCGCGTGCTGATGGTCCATCCTCCGGCCGTCGAGCCGCGCCTGGCGCCGGTGGACGCCGCCATTCGCGCGCTCTGCCGGCTGACCGGCCGGGACGAGGCCGCCCGGGTGGACCTCACGCTCCGGATCGGGGACGCCGCCCGGGTGCTCGCGCAGTCGACGGCGCGCGGCGTGGCGCGGTTCGCGGTCGACAAGGCCCGCCGCTTCACGCGGGGCCGCACGGAGGCGGACGGCGTGGCGGCGCTCGAGCGCGGCGTACGACACGACCCACAGGTGTGGGCCCGCTACGTCCGGGCCATTGGCGCCTACGTGCCGCGGCGCCTGCGCCTGCCCGTGAGCCTGCTCGTCAGTGATGAAGCCAGCGCGACCGCGTCACAGGGCTGGCTGCGAGCGGCACCCGGGGCCAGGCTGGTCCCGATTCCCGGGGATCATCGTGGCTGCGTCACCACGCACCTCGAGAGCCTGGCACAGGCGATGGAGGCCGAGCTGTCGCGGCCGCCCGCCCCGGCTGGACGCGCGCGCCGGGCGGCGCTGATGACGTTGTTCTCGAAGGCGGGGTGACGGCGGCCGCCTGCTCGGATCAGGCGGAGCGGGCCGCGCCGCTGCGTCCGTGCAGGAGCAACGTATCGCGTTCGCTCGCGAGCGGTGTTGCCGAGAACCAGACCGCCACGCCCAGCCCCCTGGCGTAGTCCATCGCGAACTGCCGAGCCAGCCCGAACCGCGCAAACGGCACCGGCGACAGCGACGTCCGGGTCCGCCGTTCCTCGACCACCCAGTGCAGGGCACCTTCGAGCTTGACGGGCCGGATGGTGACGTCGCCGTCCAGAGGCTGCGGCATGGTGGAGTGCTCCTCGAGCCGGATGCTCCGGCGGGCTGACGGTCACAGGGGCGTTCGCGAACGAACGGCCAGAGACAGCCACGGGATCGATGACTGGCCCGCGGTCTGTCCGTGCCGCCGGGGGGAGGCGGCGTGCTGCGGCGGGGGATGCCGCAGAGGCTTGCACGGGGTCGGTGCCGCGCGTGCCTTTGTTGGTTATAGCACGGAGGGGCACACGTGTGGATCGGCGCATCCCATCGTCGCTCCGATTTCACACACTTGTTCGACGGCTTGTTCCTCGAGTGCTCTCGAGTGCGTCCGCGCACCTGGGCCAGCAGCGCGCCGTGCGCGACGACCGTCCGCAATGTGACCGACGACTCCCCAGATGCAGCACCGCGGCGGTCTCGGCAGAGATGGCCGACATTTCCCGGTCGCACAGACGTCGCCATCGACTGGCAGTGCGCTTGCACCGCGTGTCGGCACGCGCCGACGGCGGGCCCGCCTGTGCCTCGGCAGTCAGCGGCCCCGTCGCACCTCAGGAGGAACGCCCGTGCCCACGACCTCGAGCCGATCCGCCGCTACACGCACGCGCCGCCGGTCCGCCCGCCGCCGAGCGGACGGCGTGATCCGCTACGCCGTCGTCGGCCTTGGCCATATCGCGCAGGTGGCCGTGCTCCCTGCGTTCAAGCACGCCCGCCGCAACTCCCGGCTCGTCGCCGTCGTCAGCGACGACCCGGCAAAGCGGCGGGCGGCCGCGAAGCGATACGGCCTGACGCGGACGTTCAGCTACGAGGAGTATGACGAATGCCTCGCAGAAGTGGACGCCGTCTACATCGCGCTGCCGAACTCCATGCACGAGGAGTACACGGTCCGGGCGGCCCGGGCGGGCGTGCACGTGCTCTGCGAGAAGCCGCTGGCCGACACCGCGAAGGCGTGCGAACGCATGGTGCGGGCCTGCCACACGCACCGGGTCCAGCTGATGGTCGCCTATCGCCTGCACTTCGAGGCCCTCAACACGGAGGTGATGGACCTGATCCGGCAGGGCCGCGTCGGCGAGCCGCGTTACTTCAACTCGTCCTTCTCCCAGATGGTGCGCCCCGGCGACATCCGGACCGACAAGGAGCTCGGGGGAGGCACGCTGTTCGACATCGGCACCTACTGCATCAACGCCGCCCGCTACCTCTTCCGCGACGAACCGACCGAGGTGATGGCGCTCTCGGCGAATACCGGCCGGCCACGCCTGAAGGAGATCGACGCGACGACCGGGGCGCTGCTGCGCTTCGGGGATGACCGGGTCGCGGCATTCGTCACCAGCTTCGACGCGCAGCACGTCTCCGCCTACCGCATGGTCGGCACGAAGGGACAGGTGGCGGTCGAGCCGGCATACGGGTACTCCGGCGAGCTGGCGTACGAGCTCACCGCCGAGGGACGGACGACGCGCAAGCGGATTGGCAAGCGTGACCAGTTCGCGCCGGAGCTCCTGTACTTCTCCGACTGCATCCTGCACGGCACGCAGCCTGAACCGTCCGGTGAGGACGGCACGCAGGACGTCCGCATCATCGAGGCGCTCTACCGCTCCGCTCGCACCCGGCGGGCCGTGCGCCTGCCGAAGCACCGCGAGAAGAAGCGGCCCAGTGGCCGGCAGCGGATCACACGACCTGGCGTCAAGAAGCCCAGGGTCGTGCACGCCAAGGGGCCGCGTCAGGGGTCGTAATGGCGGGAGCCGACACCGCACCCGCGTCGCGCCCGTCGTCGCCGTCGAGTGGCCGGATGGCGTTGTGGATCCTCGCGGTGCTGGCGGCGGTGCTGTTCCTCCGGACGGCCAGCTCCCTGCTCATCCCCATCGTCGTCTCGGTGCTCCTGAGCTACGCGCTCGAGCCCGTGGTGGAATGGCTGGCCTGCCACCGCCTGCCCCGCTTCGCCGGGGCGGCGCTCGTGCTGAGCCTGCTGCTCGGCCTGGCGATGTGGGGCGGCTACGCGCTTCGTGACGACATCTCGCGAGCCGCGTCGGCCATCCCGGACGCCACGCGTGAGGCCGCCGACTGGATCGGGCTTGGTCCCGGCGCGGCGCGGCAGGCGGAACAGGCCGCGCGCTCCCCGTCTCCGGCGCTGCTGCAGCAGGGCGCGAGCTGGCTGATGGCCGCGGCGGGCTCCGTGACCGTCGTCGTGTTCCTGACCTATTTCCTGCTGCTCTCGGGCTCGCACTTCAAGGAACGTTTCCTCGAGCTGGCGGGCCGTGATCGTGAACGACGCCAGGCCACGATCGGCGTGCTCGACGACATCAACACGCAGGTGCAGCGGTTCCTCCTTGTCCGCGCGGGCACGGCCGTAGTGGTGGCGGCGGCGACGTGGGCGGCGCTCCAGGCGCTCGGGCTGCAGCAGGCGGCCGTCTGGGGGCTCGCGGCCGGGCTCTTCAACTCGATCCCGTACTTCGGACCGGTGATTGTCTCGGGCGGCCTGTTCGTCGTCGGGCTGACGCAGTTCGGGGACATCTGGCCGGCGATCCAGGTGTCGGCAGCCGCGCTGGCCGTCACGTCGGCGGAGGGCTGGCTGCTGCTGCCACCGCTGCTCGGCAAGACCGAACGCATGCACATGGTGGTGGTCTTCCTGGGGCTGCTCGTGTGGACGTGGATCTGGGGCGCCTGGGGCACCATCCTCGCCGTGCCCATGCTCTCGATCGTGAAGGCGGTCTGCGATCACGTCCCGACGCTGCGGCCGGTCGCGCGTTTGTTGGCAAGGTAACCGACCGGCTTTCCCGGAGAGGCCGCTCGTTGTTGCGCGTGACAACCCGTTCGCCGCGTCTCCAGTGGCGCGGACCGGCCTGATCACGGCGAACTCCCCCCGGGGATACGATGGACACCCGGATGCCGCCCAACTCCTGCCGGCGCGCCACGGCGTGGCGCCTCGTTCCCGTTCGGTCGCCTCGGCGCCCAGTTGCCGACCGCGCGGGCCGGCGCGGAGACGCCGGCCCGGGTGTCGCGGGGCGGGAGGCCACTAACGGTTCGTGCCCGTGTCGCACGTGTCATCCACGGAGCGGATGTCCTCGACCGCTAACCGGCGCAGCTCCAGGTCGAAGTCGCGCTCCGTCTCGACCGTCGGCGTGACCGTCTCGCCCTCGGTGGTGGGCTGCTCGGTTTCGCGCGAGCGCGTGTGCTCGAAGTCGTCAGACGCCTCGACCGTGCCGGTCACGGCCACCTGGTGCCCGACCATCGACGACAGGTCCTGCCCGGTGTCGAGCACGTAGGTGTAGGTCGGCAGCTCACCCGTCGCCGACCTGGCGGTCAGGGACGTGAGCGAATTGGCATCAGCGGTGACGACGAAGGTGCCGGCCTCCTCGCCGCCGCGCAGGCATCCGGTGACCGTCCGTGGCTCGTCCTGGAGCGCGGTCTCGCCGGCGGTCGGCGCGTCGTCCTGGGCGCTCGGCGGCACCGCCGCGTCCCCCCCGCAAGCGGCCAGGCTCAGCGGCAGCGTCAGCGCAGGGGCAAGAAGCCATTTCCGTGTCGTGAACATGTGGTCCTCCTTTGGCCGGTCACGACTGCACACGCCGATCCAGCCTCAGGCACCCCGGCGGTGGCGATGCCCTCCGTGGCTGTGGCGCAGCCTCCCCACATGCGGCATCGGCCGGGTGGTGCACCCCGGGTCCCCAGCCCGATGGCCGAGCTGTGGCAACCGTGACGCCCGGCAGCCTGAACGCCAGGCCGTTCCGCCCCGGCCGTGCGGGCCGGCCGCTGTCCACCCCGGACTTTCGGGCGCGTCCCGCCCGTCCTGCTCTTGGCAGGCTCCTTGCCATCTCGACCATAACGGCATAAGCTCTGCGATGAGCTCAGCCGTACTACCTCATGCGCAAGGCCACCACCTCGTCATTCGTCGGCGCCCTGCTGGCGCTCGTCCTCGCCGCCGGCCCAGGTGCCGCGCGTCTCGTCGCGGCGGCGCGCGACCTGCCCGGCGCGCTCGAACCGCTCGCGCTTCCGGTGCGGCCGGAGTACGAGCGCGCGCTCAAGCGGCTCTACCTCTCCGTGCCGGACGAGTTCGGGGTGGCGGCGACGCCTGAGCAGCGCGCGATCTACCTGACCTTCATCCAGCACGCCTACAGCGAGCTCATCGAGGCGCTCCCGGCGTACACGCGCATCGATATCGCCGTCAGCGCGGCACAGGGCGCCGGGGAGCTCGCGCGGCTCAAGGCCGTCGCGGGCGACCGGCCGTTGGTGCTCCACACCCTGGACGACGTCAAGGGCGGGCTCGACATGTGGGCGCAGGATCTGGGCGAGCGCATCGTCGTGGACGGCCAGGACCGGTTCCTCGTCCCGATGGCGGTCGAGAGCGGCGATGAGTACAACCGCGAGCTCTCACGCTCGCGTGCCGAGGTGGCGCGGGACGTCTTCGGCGACATGATCGTGCAGGCCGACTTCGTCTTCGAGGGCGGCAACCTCGCCTTCGATCGCGTGGGCAACCGCCTGCGCGTGTTCATCGGCTACAACGACGTCTGGCTCACGATCGAGAACTACGCGCGGCTCGGTCGCACGCTGTCGGTGGACGACGTCACCCGCATCGTCTCGTCGGACTTCGGCGGCGCCGAGGTCGTGGTCGTCGGGAAGGAGCAGCAGAGCCCCCGGCTGTTTCACCTCGACCAGGCGTTCATCCTGCTCGGCGACGGCACGGCGGTCGTCAACCGGATCGTGGACGGCAGCTCGCGTGAGCGTACCCAGCTCGAGGCGACGCGGCGGCAACTCGAAGGGCTCGGGTACCGCACGCTGGTCATCGACCACCGGCAGGAGCACGTCGCGCGGTACCAGATGTCCACCAATGCCGTGCCCTTCGTGGACCAGCAGACCGGCGAGAAACGCATCATCTTCCCTGTCTTTCCCGGGGAGGTGAAGGCGGGATCGGTGGGCGTGGAACAATTGGGGGAAAAAGACCTGCAGGGCAAGGGGCTCGCGGCCTACCGCACCTATGCGGCCGCCGGGTATCAACCCGTGCCGATTCGCGACTACGCCCACGTCGTCGGCGGCAACACGCACTGCATCACGAACGTCCTGGACTGAGCCACCCGCCCGGGCCCGGCCGCGACGCACGGCCGAACGGGTGTATCGTAGATCCTGCGTGGGCCGGCAACGGCCGCGCGCCATGCACGTGGCCTCTCACCGTCCTGCCCGGACCCGCGCAGCGGCTGTCCCCGGCCCTGCCTCAGCGGCGCATCGTCGGTCGCCGCGCTCCCTCACGAAGCTATCGCCCTGCACGCCGGTCGTCCTGCTCGCGCTGCTGCTCGGGACCGCAGCGCCGGCCCGGGCGCAGACCCTCGAGACGCTCGCACTCCGCGGACATCCACAGCGCCTGCACGTGTACGGCGAGGCCGGCGGCGCGCCCGTGATCGTGTCGAGCGGCGACGGTGGATGGATCCACCTCGGACCGCATGTGGCGGCCGTCCTCGCCACGCGCGGGTACCGTGTCATCGGCTTCGACGTGCGCGCCTACCTCTCGAGCTTCACGCAGGCGCAGCGCACGCTGGCCCCCGCCGACGTCGCGGGCGACTACCGGACGCTCGTCGCCTACGCCCGAGGTGCGACCAGCCGTCCCGTCCTGCTGGTTGGCGTCTCCGAAGGCGCCGGGCTCTCGGTGCTGGCCGCGACCGACGCGGACCTCCGCGCGGCGCTGGCGGGCATCATCGCCCTCGGGCTGCCCGACTGGAACGAGCTGGCCTGGCGCTGGCGCGACGCGCTCACGTACCTGACCCATCGGTCTCCCGACGAGCCGGGGTTCAGCAGCCGGTCGGTGGTGGCGGGCATCGCCCCATTGCCGCTGGCGGCGATTCACTCGACACACGACGAGTACGTGCCGCTCGCCGAGGTGCAGGGCGTGCTGGCCGCGGCCGGGGACCCGAAGCGGCTGTGGCTCGTCGAGGCCGCGGACCACCGCTTCAGCAACGCCGCAACGGCACTCGGACAGGCCCTGGACGACGCCCTGGCCTGGATCCAGCAGCACCCCACCGCCACGCCATGAACCGCCGCCTGCGGGCCGTGCTCCCGGTCGCCGGGGCGCTGGTCGCGTTCGCGGCCGCCCTCGAGCTGCTGCGCACGCAGCTGGCGGCCGTCACCTGGCCGGAGCTGACGGCAGCGGTCGGCCACCTGCCGCCCGGGCACATGCTGCTCGCCGTGGGGCTCACGGCCGCGAACTATACGGTCCTCACCGCCTACGACTTCCTGGCGCTCGCGGTCGCGGGCGTGCGCCTGCCGTGGCGGCGCGTCGCCGCGGTGTCCTTCCTCGCGTGCGCGGTCGCGAACAGCGTCGGCCTCGCGTCGCTCTCGGGCGCCTCGGTGCGATACCGGTACTACCGTCGCTGGGGCGTGACCGGCGCGACCTTCACGCGGATCGCCGCGGCCTACGTCGTGACCTTCTGGTCCGGCCTGCTCCTCGTCGCCGGCCTCAGCCTCCTGCTCGCGCCGCTACCAGGCGCCGCGCGCCTGCTCGGCCCCGGTGCCGCCCGCGCGGCCGGCGGCGCGCTCGTCGCGATCAGTGTCGGCTATGTCCTGGCCGCCCTCATCGGCCAGGGGCGCCTGCGGATCCGGGGGCGGGTGCTTCCGCTGCCCCGCCCCCGACTGGCCGTCGCGCAGGTGGCCGCCTCGGCGACCGACTGGATGCTCGCGGGTACGGTCTTGTATGCGCTGGTGCCGCAGACGCAGATCACGGCTCCGGCATTCCTCGGGGCGTTCCTCGCGGCGCAGTTGCTCGGCCTGGCCAGCCACGTCCCGGGCGGACTCGGCGTGTTCGAGGGCACGTTCGTGGCCCTGCTCGGATCGCAGGTGCCTCCGGCCCAGCTGCTGCAGGCCCTGGTCGTGTACCGCGCGATCTATTACCTGCTGCCGCTGCTCCTGGCGACGGCCGTGCTCGTGGCGGACGAGGTGCGCCGGCGGCGCGAGCAGGCCACGCGCCTCGGCGCAGCCGTGGGGGCGCTGACCGAACGGCTGGCGCCGCCGCTGCTCGCCGTACTGACGTTCGTCGCCGGCAGCCTGCTCCTGGCCTCCGGCGCGACGCCGGCGGCTGCCGGCCGCCTCGGCTGGATCAGCCGTCTCCTGCCGCTGGAGCTCATCGAGCTCTCGCACTTCGCCGGCAGCGTCATCGGGGCCGGCCTGCTGGTGGTGTCGCGTGGCCTCGCGCGGCGACTCGACGCCGCCTGGCTGCTCGCCGCCGTGGCGCTGGCGGCTGGGGCTGCCGCCTCCCTGCTGAAGGGCGCGGACTATGAGGAAGCGCTGATCCTGCTGACTGTGCTGGCATTGCTGGCGCGGGCGCGCCCGGCGTTCGACCGCCGCGCGGCGCTCTTCGAGGCACAGTTCACGGCGCCCTGGCTCGCCGCCATGGCTGCAGCCCTCGGCGCGGCGCTCTGGCTCACGCTGTTCGCCTTCAAGCACGTCGAATACTCGGACGAGCTCTGGTGGCAATTCGAGCTGCACGGCGAGGCGTCCCGTGCGCTGCGGGGTCTCGTCGGCGCCGCCGTCGTGCTCCTGCTCGTCGCGCTCCTGCGGCTGTTCCGCCATGCCTACACGCCGCAGGCGCCGACCGAGGACGAGCTCGCGGCCGCGGCCCGCGTGGTCGCGGGGCAGGACCGGACCTCGGCGCAGCTCGTCTTCCTGCGCGACAAGGCGCTGCTCTTCGACGAGGCGCGCACCGGCTTCGTGATGTACGGCGTGGAGGGCGGGACCTGGGCGGCCATGGGCGACCCGGTCGGCCCGGCCGCGTCCGTGCGCCCGCTCGTCCGGCTGTTCCTCGAGCGCTGCGCCGACGCCGGCGGCACGCCGGTCTTCTATGAGGTGTCCACGGCCTACCTGCCCGTGTACGCCGACATGGGACTCGCGCTGGTCAAGCTGGGCGAGGCCGCGCAGGTCGATCTCCAGGCGTTCACGCTCGACGGCAGTGCCGGCAAACGATACCGGCAGGCGCTCCGGCGGATGGACCGTGCGGGCGCCTCGTTTCGCGTGCTGCCCGCCACGGCCGTCCCCGACCTCCTGCCGGCCCTGCAGGACGTCTCGGACAGGTGGCTGCAGTCGCGCGGTGGCGCGGAGAAGGGCTTCTCACTGGGCTTCTTCGATCCGTCGTATCTCTGCCGCTATCCGGTGGGCGTCATCGAGCAGCACGGGCGCATCGTGGCCTTCGCGAACCTCTGGGAGGCGCGCCCGGGTGGCGAGCTTTCGGTGGACCTGATGCGGCACACGCCCGATGCCCCGAACGAGGTGATGGAGGCGCTGTTCGTGCACCTCATGCTCTGGGGCCGCGAGCAGGGCTACCGGAGGTTCTCGCTCGGCATGGCGCCGCTGTCGGGCTTCGAGCCGTCGCCGGTCGCGCCGTTGTGGAACCGGGCCGGCGCGTTCCTCTATGCGCACGGCGGCGTCGCCTACAACTTCCGGGGGCTGCGGGCGTTCAAGGAGAAGTTCGGGCCCACCTGGGAGCCCCACTACCTGGCGTACCCCGGCGGCCTGCGGCTGCCGCAGGTCCTCGCGGATGTCGCCGCCCTCATCGCGGGCGGCTACCGGCGCTTCCTCCACGATCAGCCGTTGCCGGCGCGCGGTCCCGACCGGGACGGGCAGGGTGCCCCCACGGCACCGGCCGCGGTGGTGCGCCACGGAGGACGATGAGGGTCCTGGTGGTCGAGGACGATCGCAAGGTCGCGACGTTCATCCGCAAGGGGCTGGAGCAGGAGGGCTACGCCGTGGACCTGCTGCACGACGGGACCGATGCCGGTGAACAGTCGCGGGTGGTGGCGTATGACGCCATCGTGCTCGATCTCATGCTGCCTGGACGGTCGGGGTTCGACGTGCTTCGCGAGATCCGCGCCCGGCGCGCCGACGTGCCGGTCCTGATGCTCACCGCGCGTGACGCCGTCCCCGATCGCATCGCCGGGCTCGACGCCGGCGCGGACGACTACATGGTCAAGCCGTTCGCGCTGGCGGAGCTCTCGGCCCGGCTGCGGGCGCTGCTGCGCCGCGGCCTGCCGCGCGAGAACGTCCTGCGGCTCGCCGATCTGGAACTCGACACGATCGCGCGCCAGGCCTCTCGGGCGGGACGCCGCCTCGAGCTGCGCCCGAAGGAGTTCGCGCTGCTCGAGTACCTGATGCGCAACGCCGGCCGGCCCGTCACCAGGACGCTCATCATCGAGCACGTGTGGGACCTGCACTTCGACAGCGTCAGCAACGTCGTCGAGGTGCACATGAACGCGCTCCGCCAGAAGGTGGACCGCCCCTTCGGCTCCCCGCTCCTGCACACCGTCCGCGGCGTCGGGTACATGCTCGCCGAGACCCCGTCGTGACACTCACGTTGCGAGCCCGGCTGACCGCCGTCTACGCCGCGGCGTTCGGCGCCGTGCTGGCGATGGGCGGCACGGTCACCTACCACGTCCTCGCCTACCAGCTGGATGCCGACGTCACCGCGACGCTGCAGAGCCTGACGACCGGCCTGCATGGGTACCTCCGGTTCCGCGAGGGCCTGCCCACCATCGAGTACGACACGCGCGACGGCGCGGAAGCGGCATTCGTCCAGGAGGCCACCCGCTACTTCCAGGTGTTCGACGGCGCGACCGGCCAGCGCCTGGCCCGCTCGGACGCCATCCGCCCGCTGGGCCTGGACTTCACGGCCGGGGAAGTCGAGACGTTCGTCCGGACGCCGGTCATCCGCGACTTCTACACCGAGCGGGGCCGCATCCGCCTCTCGAACAGCGTGCTGCGGCCGTCGCCTGGCCACGTCTACCTGCTCCAGGTCGGCGTCTCGCTCGCGCCGATGGACCGGACGCTCGGACGCTTCCTCGTGCTGCTGCTGATGGCATTGCCAGCCGGCGTGCTGGGCGCGCTTGCCATCGGTCGCCTCACGCTGCGAGTCGCCCTGCGTCCGCTCGCGGACGTGGCGGCGGCGGCCGGGACGATCGAGGTTGGTGACCTGGCGCGACGCCTGCCCGTGCGCGGCGCGGGAGACGAACCGGACGCGGTCGCGACGGCGTTCAATCACACGCTGGCGCGGCTCGAGAGCTCCATTGCCGAGATGCGCCAGTTCAGCGCCGCGCTGGCCCACGAGCTTCGCACGCCGCTCGCCGCGTTGCGTGGCGACATCGAGCAGGCGCTGGTGGACATCGAGTCGGGGCGCGACATCCGGACGCGCCTGGTCAGCCAGCTGGAGGAGATCGAGAAGCTCAGGCGCCTGATCGCGCGCATCCTGACGCTCGCGCGCGCGGAAGGCGGCCAGATCCCGATGCACGTGACCCGCGTGGACCTCGCGAGCCTGGCCGCATCCATCGTCGATCAGCTTCAGGTCATGGCGCAGGCCGGACAGGTCACGCTCGACACCCGCAGCGAGGGTGAGGCCGGCGTCACCGGCGACCCGGAGTGGCTCAAGCGGTTGCTGCTGATCCTCGTCGACAACGCCCTCGCGTTCACGCCCCCCGGGGGCCACATCACGGTCGTGGTGACGCGCGCCGGCGCCCGTGTCACGCTGGCGGTCCACGATACCGGCGTCGGCATCACCGCGGAGGCCCTCCCGCACGTCTTCAACCGCTTTTACCGCCACGGGGACAGCCGGCCGCCACGGGGTGACAGCGCGGGGCTGGGCTTGACGCTCGCGCGGTGGATCGTCGGCCAACACCACGGCCGGATTGGCGTGACGAGCACGCCGGGGGCCGGGTCGGTCTTCACCGTGAGCCTGCCGGCGGCGTCACCGGACGTTAACGCGGTTTAATGCGGCGTTCACGTCCGTTTCAGGTCGCGCGGCTGGAATGGGGACAGTCACGGTGCCGGGCGGCGGACAAGCCGCGGCCGGCGCAGATTCCCGAGGTGTCACCATGTCACAGATCCTGAAAGTCGCCGCGGTGTTTGCCCTGCTCGCCACGCTCGCCGCCCCCCTGGCCGCGGCCCAGGCTCCGAAACGCAGCGCGGCGGCGGCCGCCACCCACACGATCACCGGTGTCGTGAAGTCCGTGGATGCCACGGCGCTCGTGCTCACCACCAGCGGCACGCCGGCCGAGATGACGTTCGTGCTCAACAGCAGCACGCACCGGCAGGGCGCGCTCACCGTCGGGTCGCACATCTCCGTCCGGTACCGCGACGAAGGCAAGTCGATGATCGCCACGGCGATCACGGCATCCGCGGCGAAATAGCGCGGCGGGGCCGCTGCCCGGCGGCGGCCCCACCCCACGCCTGCCTCTCCCACTTCGCACGCGCGCAGCCCGGCTCCCCACGCCGGTTCGCCGCATCCGACGTCCCGCCTGCCGGGGATCTGCCGGGCCCCCGCCAGGCGCGTGCCGGCGACCGCGCACACGCCGGCTCGGGCCCCTCAATTCCCGCGGGAAATGCCCCGGCGGGAGAGGCTCGGAGGTTGCATGGAATGCGGGGGAGGTTCGCCATGTGCGAGGTGCCCGTCTTCTACGCCACGAGCGAGGGGCAGACCCGGCGGATTGCGGAGCGCCTGGCCGATGAGCTCCGCGCGCACGGCCTCGACGCGGTCGCCCTCGAAATCGGCACGCCTGAGGCCGATCAGTTCGACTGGTCGCGCGTCCGCGGCGCGCTCCTGGGCGCGTCGCTCCATATCGGGAAACACCAGCGGAAGGCCACGGCGTTCGCCCGCCGCCACCGCGACGCGCTCACCGCGCATCCCTCGGCGTTCTTCTCGGTGTGCCTCAGCGCGGCGTCGAGCGACCCGGTGGAGGTCAAGTCCGCGCGGGCGCTGGCGGCCGCGTTTGCCGACGCGACCGGCTGGCATCCCGGCCACATCGTGTGCTTCGCGGGCCGGCTCGCCTACACCCAGTACAACCCGCTGGTCCGGTTCCTCATGAAGCGCATCGCCGGCCGCCACGGCGCGCCGACGGACACGAACCGCGACTACGAGCTGACGCGGTGGGACGAAGTGACGCACCTGGCTGAGGAGATGGCCGACGACGTGCGCGCGTCACGGTAGCGCCGACGGGATCCGCGGCGCGGTCGCGCCGCATCGGGGAGCTCCACGAGCAGTGCCAGCGTGGAGCTCCCCTTTTCCCTGTCGCTACTTCAGGTGGGCGTTGAAGAACTCGATCGTGCGCGCCCAGGCGAGCTCGGCGGCGGCCTTGTCGTACCGTGGCGTCGTGTCGTTGTGGAAGCCGTGGTTGACGCCGTCGTACATGTACATCGTGTACACCTTGTCGTTGGCCTTGAGCGCGGCTTCGTAGGCGGGCCAGCCCGCGTTCACGCGCTCGTCGAGCCCGGCGTAGTGGATGAGCAGCGGCGCCTTGATCTTCGGCACGTCCTCGGCGGCCGGCTGCCCGCCGTAGAACGGCACCGCGGCGGCGAGTTCCGGCAGCCGCACGGCCAGCTGGTTCGACACGCTGCCGCCGTAGCAGAAGCCGACGACCCCGACCTTGCCCGTGCAGTCGGGGCTCTTCATCAGGTGCTGGGCGCCGGCCACGAAGTCCTGCAGCATCTCCTGCCCGTTGCGCTTCTGCTGCATCGCGCGGCCTTCGTCGTCCGTCCCCGGGTACCCCCCGAGGGGCGAGAGGGCGTCGGGCGCGAGCGCCAGGAACCCGGCCACCGCGACGCGACGGGCGACGTCCTCGATGTAGGGGTTGAGGCCCCGGTTCTCGTGCACCACGAGCACCCCCGGCAGCTTGCCGGAGGCGTTGGCGGGCTTCGCGTACAAGGCCGAGATGGCGCCGCCGCCCTGCGGTGACTGGTAGGTGATGCGCTCGGTGCGGATCCGCGGGTCGTCCGGCTTCACCTGTTGCGCCCGCGCGTAGTTGGGGCTCAGCTGATCGAGCAGCGCCGCGGCCGAGACCCCGGCCGCGGCGTACTTCGCCGCGCGATCGAGAAAGTCGCGGCGGTTGATGGCGCCGTGCACGTACTGATCGAACAGGCGGAGCACGTTCGGATCGAAGTCCGAGGCCTTCTTCCCTTCCATGGGGTTCGCCCTCCTCAAGGTTGAGCCCCGAGCGTACCCCACGCCCTCGCGGCCGGCAACGCCTTCCGGGCCGGGCCGGCCCGAACATACCGACCATTCGATCGGACTGCCCGATCGGCCGAGGGCGCGGCTCCGGCAGGCGGTGGCGAAGCCCGGATAAGATGCCTGACAGGAGGACAACCGACGCCATGGCCTGGACCACCCTCGTGATTGCCGGAGTGCTCGAGATCGTATGGGCCGTCGGCCTCAAGTACGCCGAGGGCTGGTCGCGCCCCGTCCCGACCGTGGTGACCCTGGCCGCGCTGGTGGGGAGCTTCGTGCTGCTGGCGGAGGCGATGAAGTCGCTGCCGGCCGGCACCGCCTACGCCGTGTGGACCGGCATCGGCGCGTCGGGCACCGCCGTCCTGGGCATGCTGCTCCTCGGCGAACCGGCCTCCCCCGCCCGCCTGGCCTCGCTGGCGCTGGTCGTGCTGGGGATCGCCGGCCTCAAGCTGGCCGGGTAGGGCCGAACCTGAAGAAGGGGTCAGACCCCTTTTTCAGAATCACAAAATCACAAAATCACGAGATCACAAGATCACCAGATCACCAAATGTTGATGCGTCACGAACCCCTGCTGCGCACGACGCGGACACGCCTCCGCCCGCTGGTGGTGTCCGACGCGGCGGCGTTGGCGAGGGCCATGGCCGATCCCGAGGTGATGGTGTTCACCGCGATGACACCGCATCGGAGCGTGCCGGAGACGGAGGCGTGGCTGGCCGGGGTCGTGGCCGACGCGGAGGCCGGACGCCGGTACGAGTGGGCCATCGAGCACCGCGGCGAGGTCGTGGGCCGTGTCGCGCTGCACGAGCCGCCGTGGATTGCCTACCTGCTCGCGCGCCACGCCTGGGGCAAGGGACTCGCTCACGAAGCGGTGGACCGCGCCTGTCGCTACGCACTCGACGTGCTTGGCCTCGAGACCGTCCGCGCCGACGTCGATCCCCGCAACGACCGCAGCCTGGCGCTGCTCACGCAGTTGGGATTCCGCGAGACGGCACGCTTCGCGGCCACGTGGCAGATCGATGGGCGCTGGCAGGACAGCGTGATCTTCGCCCGGGGCAGGGATGAGGGCGGCCGTCAGGCGCTGGCCCAGCCATCAGGGGCCACAGGGGCCACAGGGGCCACAGATGGCACAGATGGCACAGATGGCACAGACGCTACAGACGCTGCAGATGGCACAGACGCTACAGACGCTGCAGATGGCACAGACGCCACGGACGCCACAGATGGCATCGGTGCCACAGACGGCACAGAGGGCACTGGTGGTCTGGGTGCAGCGGTCGCGCGGGAGGGCACGCGGCGCCGCGGCCGTCCGGGGCGACGTCCCGCGCCATCGGGCATCGTGATCGCCGCGGCCACGAGCGCGTCGGATGTCGCGGTCGCGCGTGGTCTGCTTGGGGAGTACGCGGCATGGCTGGGGCGCGATCTCTCCTTCCAGGGGTTCGACGACGAGCACCGGAACCTGCCGGGCGACTACGCCGGCCCACGGGGCACGCTGCTCGTGGCCTGGCGAGGGGGCTCGCCACTCGGCATGGCCGCCTGCCGCCAGCGCGGCGATCGGCGTGCCGAGATGAAGCGCCTCTTCGTGCGTCGCGAGGCACGTGGCCTGGGCCTGGGCCGCGCGCTCGTCGACGCCGTGCTCGCGCATGCGCGGGACGTGGGCTTCGAGGAGATCGTCCTCGACACGCTGCCCGAGATGGTCGCGGCCCACGCCCTCTACGTGCAGTGCGGCTTCGTCGAGGTCGCGCCGTACTACGAGTCGCCAATCGAAGGGACGCGTTTCATGGGGCGGGGCCTGTAAGTTGAAGAGAGAATCCAGAAGTCCGAATCCGGAAAGGAATTCCGAATTCGGAATTCCTGAATTCCTTTCTCTATTCGTAGGTTCTTGATTCTCTATTCCTCATGGATGGTGTGTGCCCCGTGTGCGTGTGCGCGGGATCGCACGCCCCTCCCTGCCCCCTTGACGCTCGTGTCCGCTCGAGACCGCCCAAGGAGCACCGGGCGCCCCTCGCTAAAGTCTTCGCGCGCGACGCCGATTCCGGCCCCACAACCGGTAATCAACGCGGGGGAGGCCGGCCAGGGCACGTCCCCTCCTTTGTCCCTCGAGGGAGAGCCACGTCATGAAGCAGGTCCTGAAGCAGACGTTCACCGTTGCCATGCTCACCGCCGCGATGGTCGTCGCGGGCACCACCGTCGGCCTCGCGCAGAACCGCGGCATCGGCCGCATCAACGGCGTCGTCGTCTCCGAGGCGGGTGATCCGCTCGACGGGGTCGTCGTGAAGGCCCCGACCTCCGGCGGCGATGCCCTGCAGGGCAACTCGAACGACCAGGGCAAGTGGGCCATCGGCGGGATCGGCAAGGGCGAGTGGGTCGTGCAGTTCGACAAGGCCGGGTACGAACCCAAGCGCGTCAAGGTGGTGGTGCAGAAGGAGAGCCTCAACCCCGAGGTGATCAAGATCGTGCTCAAGCGGGCATCGTAGGCCCGCGACGGGGTGTGGGACGGCCCGGCCGGGCCACCGTTGACGCTATGATGTACGGGTCGTGACCCGCTACTTCCTGGCGCTGGTGGCCGCGGCGGCCCTCGCGGCCGGCGCCGTCCTGCCCGCCCCACCCGCCGAGGCGCAGGGCGCCGCGCTTGCCGTGCTCACCCGCGACGGCCGACGAACCGTCCCCATCGTCGCCGTCAGCGGGCGGGATTACGTCGCCCTGGGCGACGTGGCGTCGGCGTTCGGCGTCGATGTGCGTGAGGACCGCCTCGCCGGCGGCGTGACCATCACGGCCGGCGGCGCGTCCATCCTGCTGTCCGAGGCCCAGGCGGTCGTCTCCGTCGGCGGCCGCCTCGTCTCGCTCCCGGCGCCGCCGGTCCGCCAGGACGGCCAGTGGCTGGTGCCAGTCGAATTCCTCCCCCGCGCGCTCGGGCCCGCGCTCCGCACCCGCTTCGATCTGCGCTCCGCCTCCCGCCTGCTCGTCGTCGGTGATCTGCGTGTGCCCCGCGTCAGCGCGCGGGTCACGGCCAGCGAGACCGCGGCGACCGTCACGATCGACATCTCCCCGGCCGCGCCGGCCGAGGTGATGCCCGAGACCGGCCGGCTGGTGGTCTCGGTGACCGGCGCCGACGCCATCGAACTCGGCGCCCTCGGCGCCACGCCCGAGCAGCCGTTCGTGCAGGGTCTCGCGCCGGTCGCCGAACGCACGGACGCGCTGGCCATCCTGACGGGACCGCGCTACGCCTCCTATCGCGCCACGACCTCCCGGCCCGACGCCACCACCACGCGCCTGACGGTCGAGGTCCGTGGCACGGCGCCGCCGACGACCACCACGCCCGAACCGGCGGCGCCGGAGCCTGCCACGCCGGCACCGGGAGACGCGGCGCCAGACCCGCTGCTGTTCGAGGGCGATGCCCCGGGTGTCCGCGCCGTGGTGATCGACCCCGGCCACGGCGGCGACGAGACCGGCGCCGTGGGCCCCGACGGCATCCAGGAGAAGGACGTGACGCTGGCGGTGGCGCGACGGCTGCGCACCCTCATCGAGAGCCGCCTCGGGCTGCGTGTCTACCTGACGCGCGAGGACGACCGCACGCTGTCGCTCGACGATCGGACCGCCTACGCCAACAGCCACCGGGCCGACATCTTCCTGAGCGTGCACGCCAACGCCTCGGTGCGCGCTGGCATGCGCGGCGCCGAGGTCTACTACCTGAGTGCGGATCGCGCGACGACCGATGGCGAACGGGCGCAGGACACCGGGACCGCGCTGCCCGCCCTCGGCGGTGGCACCCGCACCATCGACCTGATGCTCTGGGAGACCGCCCAGACGCGGTACCTGGAGCAGTCGGCCGCGCTCGCCACCACGGTCGAGCGAACGCTGGCCGGTCGCGTCGCCATGAGCCCGCGAACCGTCCAGCAGGCGCCGTTCCGCGTGCTGGTGGGCGCCACCATGCCGGCGGTGCTGGTGGAGATGGGGTACCTCTCGAACCCGGAGGAAGAGCGCCAGCTCGGCTCCGGCAGCTACCAGGATCGGCTCGCGTTGGCCCTGTTCGACGCCATCGCCAGCTACCGCACCTCCGCCGGACGCGGCACGGCCCAGGAATGAACGCACGCCGCCTGCTCACGATCGTGGCCGTAGCCGCGGCCACCACGCTGCTCGGCTGGGCGCTGATGACGGGCCTCTCTCGCCTGCTCTCCACCTCGGAGCCCGAGGCGCTGCCGGCCGACGCGCAGACCGCGGCGGCGCCGCCGGCCCCGGGCGATCCCGCGGCGGGACCGACCATCAAGGTGACGCTGTTCTTCGCCTCGGGGGACGGCCACCAGCTCGTCGGCGTCGAACACGAGGTGCCGCTCGCCGAGGCCACGGTGCAGCAGGCGCGCGAGATCCTCGCCGCCCAGCTGGCCACGCCGCCGCCGGACGGCCTGGCCCGCACGGTTCCCGACGGTACGACGCTCCGCGGCGTCTTCGCGAGCGATCGCGGCGAGCTGTTCATCGACCTCGACGGCGCCATCCGCACCGCCCATCCCGGTGGCTCGATGAACGAGCTCATCACCGTCTACACGCTGGTGGACGCCGTGACGATGAACCTCCCCACCATCACCGACGTCCAGATCCTCATCGACGGCCGCGAGGTGGACACCCTCGCGGGCCACGTCGACCTCCGGCGCCCCCTCCGGAAGAACGAAGAGTTGATTGCCCGATGAACCGCCAATACGACCGCGCCCCCCACGAGCTGCGCCCGACGACGATTACGCCCCACTATCTCGAGCACGCCGAAGGCTCGGCCCTGATCGAGGTCGGCCGCACGCGCGTCATCTGCGCCGCGAGCGTCGAGGACCGCGTGCCGCCCTTCCTGCGCGGCACCGGCAAGGGCTGGGTCACCGCGGAGTACGGCATGCTCCCGCGTGCGACGAGCACGCGCTCCACGCGCGAAGCGGCGACCGGCAAGGTCGGGGGCCGCACCATGGAGATCCAGCGCCTCATCGGCCGCTCGATGCGGGCGGTCGTCCGCCTGCCCGAGCTCGGCGAGCGCACGATCTGGCTCGACTGCGACGTGCTGCAGGCCGACGGCGGCACCCGCACGGCCGCGATCACGGGCGCCTTCGTCGCCCTCGTCCTCGCCCTCGATCACCTGCGCAAGCAGGACGCGATCAAGGCGATTCCCGTGAACGACTACGTCGCCGCGACGAGCGTCGGCATCGTCGGCGGCATGCCCCTGCTCGACCTGGCCTACGAGGAGGACTCGAAGGCCGACGTCGACATGAACATCGTCAAGACCGGTGGCGGCCGCTACATCGAGGTGCAGGGCACGGCGGAGAGCGAGCCGTACGACCGCGAGGCGCTCGGGGGGCTGCTGGACCTCGCCGATCGCGGCCTCGCGCAGCTCTTCGAGATGCAGCGTGCGATCGTCGGCACGATCCTCCCCCGCTGATCCGATGCGGGTGCTCGTCGCCACGACCAATCCCGGCAAGCTCCGGGAGATCGGCCCGCTCCTGGCGGACACCCCCATCACGCTCGTCACGCTGAAGGATCTGCCGCCGATCCCGGAGCCCGAGGAGACGGGCGCCACGTTCTGGGAGAATGCCCGGCTCAAGGCGCTGGCGTACGGCGCGGCGTCGGGCCTGCTCACGATTGCCGAGGACTCCGGGCTCGTCATCGACGCGATGGGCGGCGAGCCCGGCGTGCGGTCCGCACGCTTCCTCGGGGAGGGCGTGTCGTACGCGGACCGCTTCGCCGAGATCTACCGCCGGCTCGCGGCGGTGCCCCCCGAACGCCGCACCGCCCGGTTCGTGACGGCGCTGGCCGTGGCCGACGGCCGCAACCTGCGCTTCGAGACCGAAGCAACGGTGGAGGGGCGCATCGCCGATCGCCCCTCGGGCGAGGGTGGCTTCGGGTACGACCCGATCTTCCTGTATCCCCCCTTCGGCACGACCACCGCCGCCCTCAGTCCCTCCGACAAAGCCGCCATCTCGCACCGCGCCCGTGCCTTCCGCGACTGCGCGCGGTGGCTGCACGAAGAAATTCCGTCCTGAGATCGGACCGTCACGCGGACGCCACGCGCCTCGGCTAGCCTCGTGTCGACCGGCAGCTGATTCTGCAATCGCCGTGTCCCAGAACGGGACGCGGAAGTGCAGGCGCGGCTGGTGTCGGGCGCACGTTGCGCGCATCTGGGCGCAAACCGCGGCCCGCACCGGCTGGCACCGATCTTTCTGAACCGGCGCCGGTCTCACCCGATGGAGAGCGGGGCACGCATGCGCATACGGTCCATCCTGTCACTGGCCGCCCTGGCGGCTTTCGTCGCCGGCATCCAGCCGGCCGCCCGCCTCGACGCCCAGGCGTCGGGCGGCACGGTGGTCATCAGCCAGATCTACGGCGGCGGCGGCAACAGCGGCGCCACCTACACCAACGACTTCGTCGAGCTCTTCAACCGCGGCACGGTCCCGGTCGATCTCAGCACCTGGTCAATCCAGTACGCGTCGAGCACGGGCACCAGCTGGCAGCGCACGAACCTCACCGGCGTGATCCAGCCGGGGGCCTACTTCCTGGTGCAGGAGTCGCAGGGCTCGGGGGGCACCACCCCGCTCCCCACCCCCGACGCTGTCGGCACGATTGCCATGAGCGCGTCCTCCGGGAAGGTGGCGCTCGTCGCGAACCAGTCGACCATCGTCAGCGGCACCGTCTGCCCCTCCGCCGGCGTCGGCGCGGTGGATGTCGTCGGCTTCGGCGGCAGCGCCACCTGCTACGAGACGCAGCCGACGTCGCCGAACCTGAACAACACCACCGCCGCGCTGCGGAAGGCCGGCGGCTGCACGGACACCGACGACAACTTCGCCGACTTCGAGAACGGCGCGCCGACGCCACGCAACGCCACGTCGCCGGTCAACGCGTGTGGCGCACCGACCAGCCTCTCGGTCACCGGCAGCACGGCGCCGTCCTCCGTGGCGGTCGGCGATGACCTCCTGGTGCTGGCTTCCGTGGCGCCGGGCAGCAGCCCGACGAGCACCGGGCTGCAGGTGATCGGCAACCTCTCAGCCGTGGGCGGCCTGGTCGACCAGCCGTTCTTCGACGATGGGACGCACGGCGACGCGGTGGCAGGCGACCTGGTCTACTCGATTGGCCTGACCGTGCCGGCGTTCATCGCGCCCGGGGTCAAGTCGGTCACCGTCGATGTCACGGACGCGCAGTTCCGCGGCGCGTCCGACGCCTTCGACATCACCGTCACCCCACCGCCCGTCATCCTGCTGCCCCACGACGTCCAGGGGAGCGGCGCGGCGTCGCCGCTTGCCGGCCAGGTGGTGACGGTGGAGGGCGTGTTCACGGGCGCGCGCAGCAACGGCGTCTTCATCCAGACCGCCCCCGGCAGCGAGGACGGCGACCCGCTCACCTCCGAGGGCCTGTTCGTCTTCACCAGCAGCGCGCCGGCCGCCTACGCGCCGGGCACGACGCTGCGCGCCACGGGAACCGTTTCGGAGTACACCCCCAGCGGCGAGCCCGCGCTCCTGTCGCTCACGGAGCTGGCGTCGGTGTCGAGCCTCGTGGACCTCGGTCCCGGCGCCACCCTGCCGGCGCCCGTTGCGTTGGGTGCCGCCGACCTCACGCCCGACGGCGGCCTGCTGCCGTGGGAGCGGTACGAGGGCATGCGGGTCGCGCTCGACCCGATTGTCACCGTGAGCCCGACCGGTGGCTTCGTGGACGAGAACGACGCGTTCGGCGGGACCAACGGCGTCTTCTACGCCGTCTTCGCCGGCGAGGACCGTCCGATCCGAGAGGCCGGCATCCAGGCCCCGAACGCGGCGCCGCCCTGCGCGGCCGGGCCCTGCGCGATTCCCGTGTTCGACGGGAACCCCGAGCGCATCCGCGTGGACAGCGACGCGCTCGGTGCGCCGGCACTCGACCTGTCGAGTGGCACGCCGATCGCGGGCCTGGTCGGGATCGTGGACTACGGCTTCCGCACGTGGACCGTGCTGCCGGACCCGGCGGCGGCGCCAGCGGTGGGTGCCGGCATCGCGCCGACGAGCGCGCCGTCGGCTGGCCCGGCCGAGTACACCGTGGCCTCGTTCAACCTCCAGCGCTTCTTCGACACGGTGAACGACCCGTCCACCAGCGATGTCGTGATGACGCCGGCGGCGCTCGAGACGCGCCTGTCGAAGGCGTCGCTGGCCATCCGGCTGGCCCTCGGGGCGCCGGACATCCTCGGCGTGCAGGAGGTCGAGAACCTCGCCGTGCTCCAGCAGATCGCGGAACGCGTCAACCTCGACCTGGGTTTGCCTGGCGAGTACGCCGCGTATCTCGAGGAAGGCAACGACATCGGCGGCATCGACGTCGGGTTCCTGGTCCGCACCTCACGCGTGCAGGTGCAGGACGTCGTCCAGTGGGGCAAGGCCGCGACGTTCGTCGACCCGACGGACGGCAGCGTGGACATCCTCAACGACCGGCCGTCGCTCTCGCTGCGTGCGACGATCACGGCGCCGGCGGGCCACTACGACCAGGACGTCATCGTGCTGGTCAACCACCTGCGGTCGCTGAACGACGTGGACGACCCGTCCTCCGGCCCGCGGGTCCGCGCCAAGCGGCAGGCGCAGGCCGAGGGCGTCGCGCAGGTCCTCGCCGATCTCCAGGCGACCTACCCCGGCGTGCCGGTGGTCTCCGTCGGCGACTACAACGCCTTCGAGGTGAACGACGGGTACGTGGACGTCATGGGCATCGTGCGTGGCAACCAGGCACCGGCGACGGAGGTCGTCAACCACTCTGCGTCGGTCGTGAACCCTGGCATGGTGTCAGCGGCGCTGCCCGGCGACTACTCCTATGTGTTCGACGGCAACGCCCAGTCGCTCGACCACATCCTGCTGTCGGCTGACGCGGCGGCGGCGCTGGCGCTCTTCGCGCACGCCCGGATCAACGCCGACTTCCCGGAGACGGCGCGCGGTGACGCCTCGACGCCCACCCGGCTCTCGGACCACGACCCGGCCATCGCGTATTTCGCGTTCGCGGCCGACACCACCGCGCCGGTGCTCTCGGGCGTGCCCGGCGACCTGGCCGTCCCGGCCACGGACGCCACGGGCGCGACCGTCACGTTCACGCCGCCCACGGCGGTCGACGACCTCGACGGCGACGTGGCCGTCACGTGCGAGCCCGCCTCCGGCACACTCTTCCCAGTCGGCGACACGGTCGTCACCTGCACCGCGGCGGACACCGCCGGGAACGAGGCCGCGGCGACGTTCACGGTGACAGTGGAGCCGCCGCCGGCCACGGACGTCCCGGGCACGATGGTGGGCGTGGGACACGTGAAGGAGGACGCGACGAAGACCGGGTTTGCGTTCCACGTGCGGGAGACGACGCGCGGGTGGGAACGGGGCTGGCTGCTGCTCGACGTGCGCAACCGGCCGCGCCATCGGGACGTCTACGTGTCGTTCACCGTCACCGACGTCACCTTCAGGGACGCGCCCGGGTACACGCCAGGACGCGGCCCGGCCACCGGCGTGGACACCGTGGTGTTCAGCGGCACGGGCTGGTGGGACGGCCGGTCCGGCTACACCTTCGAGGTGACGGCCACCGATCAGGGCGAGCGCGGCCGCGGCCGGGACACCTTCGCCGTCACGATCCGTGACGGCAAGGGCGCCGTGGTGTTCAGTGCGGACGGTCCGCTGACGGACGGGAACATCCAGTCGCTGCGCCCGCGGCGGCGGTAAGCGACCCGACAATCGTGCGGACCCGATCGCCGTACGTGTGGCGCGCCAGCACCTCGGTGCGCCCGCGTGCGGCGATGGCGTCCCGCTCCGCGGCATGCGCCGGGTCGAGGTAGTACCGCAGCTTCGCCTCGAGCTCCTCGTCGTCTCCGTACCCGACGTAGTGCGTGCCCTCCACGAAGAGCTCGCCCATCCCGGAGTGCGCGGGCAGCCGGTTCGTCACGAGCAGGCTGCCCGACGCCAGTCCCTCGAACACCCGCATGTTGAGGTCGTCGCCGATGCTCTGGTTGAGCACGATGCGCGACTCGGCGAAGATGCGCGCGGTGGCCTGCGGGGGACGACAGTCCACGTAAATCGGGATGCCCCGGGCCTGCAGGGCCCGGATGCGTGCCACACGCGCGGCGTGCAGCGTCGGGTGGGTGCTGCCGACGAAGGCGACGTCGTGGCACTTCCTGGACGGCACCTCCGGCGCGTGGATCTCGGGATCGCAGGCGGCGGGCAACCAGCCCACCGCGCCCGTGCCCGCCTGGAAGCGGTCCCCGTGGTGGCGGTTGTACATCACCGACACGTGGTCGAACTGCGCGGCATAGCGGCGCCGCCAGTCGAGCCCGAGGTGGCTGTCGCCGACGAGGGCGAGCGTCGGGCACGCGACGAGGTGCAGGTTCAGGGGCAGGTTGAAACGGTCCTGGTCGATCCAGACGAGCACGTCCGGCGTGAAGCCCTCGGGCAGCCGGGCGAGCACGTCACGCATGTCCACGATGCCCGCATCGACCGTGATGTCGCAGGGGCGCGTGTCGCGGACCGTCACGTCCAGCCAGGCTTCGGCCGCCCCCTCCTGGTAGAAGGCGTGCGCCCGGAAGGCCTCGGCATACTGCTTCCAGTAGCCCGGGTCGCGCATCGGCCCGAACGTCACGACGTCGTGTTGCTGCCGCCAGGCCCGCTCGTAGAAGGTGGTGCTCGAGGCGGCACCCGAGACCGACGCCAGCAGCACCTTGAGCCGCGTCCCCGAGGGCACCCGACGGGCGGCCCGTGGGCCGCGGGTCAGCGAGCGCCGCAGGGCGGCCAGCCGTCCGGCCACCCGTTCGGCGCGCTCGGCGTCCTCGTCGAGCAGGACGAACCGTTCGAGCGCCAGGACCGCGTCGTGCGGGCGCCCGATCGCCAGCGAGAGGTTCACGAACGGCCCGAGGACGCTGGTCTCCAGGGGGGCGAGACGCAGGATGTCCGCGAGTTCCTGCTGCAGGCTTTCCGACATGGGTTACGAGGGCGTAGGGGGTGCCGTTGTAGCCAGAATCGGCATCCCGTGCCGGAACTTGACCCCACCCGCGGAAACCGGCCGGTATAATCGTGCCCGATGACGCAGGAAGAACGGTCGGAGAAGAGCCGGGCGGCCATTCTCGAGGCGGCGCTCGCCCTCTTCTCGCACGTGGGCTATCGGGCGACGAGCATTCGCGACATCGCAGGCCGCGCCGGCGTCTCCACCGGGAGCGTGTACCACCACTTCCGCGACAAGGAAGCCATCTTCGACACGCTGCTGCAGCAGTTCTGGGCGTTCAGCGCCGAGCCCTCGTTCCCGCTGAACCGGGCGCTGGAGGCGGGCGCCTTCCCCAACCGCCTCGAGGAGCTCGCCGGCGCCGCCCGGGAGGTCATCGCCGGCTGGCGCCCGCACGTGGCGCTGATGTACGTGGACGTCGTCGAGTTCGACGGCCGTCACATCCACAAGTTCTACGCCGACCTGGCGCGGCGCTGCGAGGCGTTCGCGGCCTCGCACCCCGCCGAACTGGCCGCGGCCGGCCCGTTCCATCCCGACCTGCCACTCGCGCCGGCGATGGTCATGACCATCCGCGTCTTCATCTACTACTTCGTCGTCGAGCTGCTGTTCGGCGTGCCGAACCACTACGGCATGAGCAGCGACGAGGCCATCCAGATGATGAGCGGGATCCTGAAGCGCGGCATGCTCCAGCAACCGGGTGCGGCGCGCCCGGCGGCTGAATAGAGAAACCAGAAAACGGAACCAAGAATCGGAATTCCGAAGGCGGACGGCGGCAATCGGTGACGCGTAAGTCGCGGGAGCGTCGTGCCTTCCTGATTACTGATTCTGGTTTCTTGATTCCGCTCGCGGCGCTCGCGCCGCGAGCGAAGCGAGCGTGAGCGCCAGGCCTGCGGCGATTGGTCGCGGCTCGAAGCCGAGCTCACGGCTGGCCTTCTCGTGGCTGCCGATCCACGTGGTGCCAGCCATGAGGCGCAGCGACTCCGGGGAGTAAGGCGGGCGCACCCCCACGCGCTCCAGGGCCGCGCACCCGGCGGCCAACACCCGCATCACGCGCGGCCCCGGGTGGAGGCGGGGCGCTGGCACGCCCGCCAGGCTCGCCGCTTCGTCCATGAAGGCTTCGAACGTGTGACAAGGCCCCGTGAGCAGGTAGCTCTGTGCAATCCTGCCCCGCTCCATCGCGCGCACGATCCCGTGCGCGACATCGTCGATGTACCCCCAGGAGAAGGTCGTCTGCGCCGGCGCCATGGGGAAACGTCCCCGCAGGAGGGCGGCGAGGCTGGCGCCCACCTGGCTGGTGTCGCCGGGGCCATACACCGCGCCGGGCATCACGATGACGAGGGGCAACCCCGCCTCGGCCATGGGCAACGCGACCTCGTAGTGGGCCTGCCACTTGGTCCGATCGTACTCGGTGAGGAACGGGCCGTCACTGCGGTACGTCTCGTCCACGAGGCGCCCGCGCGTATCGCCGAACACCCCGACGGTGCTCGTGTAGACGCCCTTCGCGATCCCCTGCTCACGCATCGTCTCCAGGACGGCGCGGGTCCCATCGACGTTGATGCGCGCCGCGGCCGGCTCGCGCACGCCGATCTTGTACCAGGCGGCAAGATGGAAGACCCCGTCGGCGCCCTCCATCGGTCGCCGCAGGCTCGACGGCTCGAGCAGGTCGCCCTCGTGCAGCTCGACGCCAAGGCGCGTGAGATCACCGGCCCGCTGCCGGCTCCGGACGAGCGCGGACACCTCGTGCCCGGCCCCGATCAGTTGCCGGGTAACCGCCCCACCGATGAAGCCCGTGGCGCCGGTGATGAAATAGCGCACGTGAGGAAGTTTACGTCGCGCGGGGATTCGTCACGAACTCCGACGCCGAGAGCACGAACCACTGAACACACTGAGGACACTGAACGGGAACGTGTGGGGCCACCCGGATCCCAGTCCCCACGTGATTCAGTGTGTTCAGTGTCTTCAGTGTGTTCAGTGTCTCGGTAGTACCCCCCGTCCGCACCTCAACCTGCCGCCAGCGCCTCCCGCTCGACTCCCGGCCGATACGAACACAGCGGATCGGTCGCGAACGGATCACCCGTCGCGGCGTACGCGCGCGACCGCGACCCGCCGCACATCTCGCGGAACGCGCAACGGCCGCACCGGCCCTCCAGCCGGTCGGCGTCCCGCAAGGAGACGAAGATCGGATCGTTCCGGTAGACGTCCACGAGCTGGCCGTCGCGGACGTTTCCGCGCACCATCGGCAGGAACCCGCTCGGGCAGATGCCGCCCTGGTGGTCGATGAAGACGAACCCGTTGCCGTCGTTCACCGCACGCGGCGCGCGGAGGTGGGGCCGGCGGAACACGTCGGGAGACGCGGGGGCGAGACCGGCCGCGAGCTGGGCCTGATCCTCCTGCCACAGCACCCGGCGGAAGTGTGGGGCCTCGGTCGTCTTGATCCCGAACGGCACACGTTCGGACAGGTCATGGAGGTACCGCAACACGTCCTCGCATTCCTCGGCGGAGATCTGCTCGAGGTCGGCGCCGCGGCCCGTCTGGACGAGGAAGAACACGGCCCACAGGACGAGTGGCAGGCGGCCCACGGTCTCCGCCATTTCGGCGAGGTGCGGTAGCGTGAGGCGGCTGACCGTCGTGTTGATCTGCAGCGGCAACCCGAGTTCCGTCGCCGCCTCGATGATCTTCATCGTGTACATGAACGAGCCGCGCACGCCGCGGAACCGGTCGTGCGTCTCGGCATCAGGGCCGTCGAGGCTCACCGCGACGCGGCTGAGGCCGGCCTCCTTCAGCTCCGCCAGCCGCTTCTTCGTCGCGGCCCCCGTCCCACTGGGCGTCAGCGCCATCGTCACACCGCGCTCGGCGCCGTAGCGCACGATCTCCGCAAGGTCCTTGCGCCACATCGGATCGCCGCCGGTCAGCACGAAGAGCGGCGACGGGTCGCCGAAGTCCTTCACCTGGTCGATCAGGGCACACGCCTCGGCCGTGGTCAGCTCCCGCGGGTCGCGGCGGGCGATCGCCTCCGCCCGGCAGTGCACGCACTTCAACGCGCAAGCGCGGGTGGTCTCCCAGATGACGATGAAGGGGGCGCGGGAGAAGTCGGCGGGGAACCGGCGGGCCCCGGCCGCCGCGGGTGGCATTGGGTGGGGCGCAGTGAAGCTTGCCATGAGCCCATCATCGCGTCGGCCCGGCGCCGGGGGTATGACTGGCGTCATATGCCGGGGGCATTGAACACGCTGAAAGCACTGGGGACACTGAACACACTGAACACACTGAACACACTGAGGGCACTGAGTTCACGGGGCACACGGGGCACCCTCGGGGACCGTCACCTCAGGCATTCCGAATTCGGGGATTCTTGTTTGTGAATTCCCTGTAAACGGCACAGGGTCTGCACCGTTCGGGGGGTATGGAGAGGCGCCTCAAGCTCTGGAACATCGTCAAAGGCGGGCTCGCGGCCGGGCTGGTCATCATCGCGGTCAACATGGCGGCGCAGGCGCTGCTGGCCACGCGCATGCAGGCCGAGTTGGACGCCTGGATGCCTGGCACCGCGGAGCGGATGCAGCCGTCCGGGATGGGTCCCGTCGCCGCCGGGGTGGCGATGAAGCTGGTCATCGGCCTGGTGCTGGTGTGGCTGCACGCCGTGGCACGCGCCCGCGTGGGCGCCGGCCCGCGGGGCGCCACCACCACGGCCCTGGCGGTCTGGGTGCTCGGAGCGATCTACTTCTCGGACTACCCGCTCACGGGCATGCTGTCGTGGGGCACCTACACGCTGCTCGAGTCGATGCAGCTCCTGGCGTTCCTGGCGGCCGCGCAGGCAGGCGCCCTGGTCGCCGAGACGCGCGAGGTCGGAACCGGATAGAATCAAGCCTCGGGTCGGGGCGTAGCGCAGCCTGGTAGCGCACCTGCCTTGGGCGCAGGGGGTCGCTGGTTCGAATCCAGTCGCCCCGACCAATGATTCTGTGAGGGGTGACCCTGAGCGCAGTCGAATGGGTCGCCCCGACCACTCACAGAAATCACCAAAGGCATTCGAGAAGCAGTCACTTCGCGCGCAACGGCGGACGGGTGCGGTTTCCCATCGCCCCCCTCAGAACCCCGTTTTTGCGGCCGTTTGGGCACAAAAGCGGCCACACCCAAAGGGCCGCTAAGTGGTGCAAACGAGGGCCATTCGCGGGCTCGTGCAGCTGGAAGCGGGCCCCCCGCCGCCTCCACGCCGGACATCACGACCGATATCCACGCCTGAGCCGCCGGGACGCGATTACCACCGCGCACGTCGTCAGACCACCATGCAATGCGACCAGCTCGTTCAGCACCCGGCGGCTTTCACGATCTCGACGATCTGCGACTCGGTGCATTTCGACTTCCGCATGACCGCTCCTTCCGGGAGCAGTCTACCGGGGAACTGTGCACCAGTCAGGGGAGCTTACGGGGCGCTCATCAAGAGTGGCCCGGATGGACCGAGGGTTCTGGACGCTGACCTTGCGGTCCAGCAGATACCTGATCGAACGTCGCTTGTCCTCGCGGAACTGGTCCTCGGGGTCCGCGGAGCAGTCCTGGCCGAAGCGAATCAAGCGGCGTGAGCTCATCGATTAGCGAGGCGTGTCGCAATTCGCAGTAGGAACGAACGGCTACCGGCAAAGAGGAGCTGCCCGACAACGCTACACGGTTCAGGCTCGAGCGGACCTCGTAGAGCAGGTGGTCGGTCGGCATTGGGATCGTGCTTTAGCAGCTCGCATCCCAGTGCCATCCCAAGGCGCGCGCGTCCCGGCACTCGAGGAGGAGACCACGCTACTGGAGGCGCTCCACCCGCGCTTCCAGCGCCTCGCCCGCTTCGCGCTCGGCACCGGCTGTCGTCTGAACGAGATGCGCGGCATCGACAGCCGACGCGATATCGACGGCATGCGCGGCACGGTGTACGTCACCGGCAAGTTCCGGAAGGAACGCGGCGTCCCGATGCCGCCGGACGCCGGGGCCGCGCTCTAAGGGTAGCTCGCCGCAGAGGGACGGCTGCGGACGCAGGACCCGCAGCGGCTGCGCGAGGTACTGGCCCAGGCTGTGCCCGGGCACTGATTCCCACGCTGAGCCCGATGCCCTTCGCCACACGTTCGGCACGCGATGGCTCCACGCCGGCGGCGATATCTACAAGCTGTCGAAGATCCTCGGCCACTCCCAGCGTCGACGTGACCGAGGCGCACTTACGCACACCTGCTGAAGGACGACCTGGTCGCGCCAGCGAGCAGGTGCGGATTCCGGTCGCACCCAGGGGCGAGGGGAACGTGGTCCGAATGCCGAGGCGAGGCCGGCTGCGGCCGGCCTGAACGCCAAGCGCGGGCCCATGCTTCGAATGGTCAGGATAGTCGTAGCCAAAATACGACTATCTTTACTTATCGAAACACCGTGTTTAGAATGAACATACTAATCGCAGCAAGGCTACGACAATAATGAGCAAGCTAAACAACCTGTACGCAGGGGTCCGCCCCGGCCAGCCGGTGACATCAGCGGAGCTGGCAGGGCTGGGCATCTCTGCTGACCTGGCGGTCCACTATGCCCGGGCGGGCTGGCTCAAACGGCTGGGCCGGGGTGTATATGCGCGGCCGGACACCCCGCTCGACCTGCACGCCAGCCTCCGCCTCCTCGAACGGCGGTTTGCCGGCTTCCACGTCGGGGGCAAGACCGCCTTGGACTGGCACGGGGTCCGTCACAACGTGGCGGTCCGCCCTGAACTGCGACTCTACGGCTGGGACACCGCCGTCCTGCCCCCCTGGTTCGCCAAGACGTTCCCGAGTCGCTACAAGCGCCTCCGCTTGTTCGAGGAGCCGACGGACAAGCCGAGGCGGGTGTCGCCGCTTCGCCGGCAGTCCGACGCGCCGCTGGTGTCAGATCCGGAACGCGCCCTGCTCGAACTCCTCAGCGACGTCGGCGTCGGTCAGCCGCTCGACGAGGCTCGCTCTCTCGTCGAGGCCACAACGTCACTTCGGGCCAGCGTCCTTCAGGAACTGCTGTCGCACTGCAAGCAGGTGAAGACCGTTCGGCTATGCCTGACCCTCGGCCGGGAGCTGGGCTTGCCATGGGCGTCGAAACTCGACCCAGCGCCGCTTCCGGCTGGAAGCGGAAAGCGTTGGGTGGGACGGACCAAAGAAGGTCTTCTGGTGTTGGGCAGGTAGCGCATGGACCCGAAGTACCTCGCCACGGCACGTCTCCTGACGGAGATCGCGCCCACGGTCTTCGCCAGCGGGCAGTTCGCACTGAAGGGCGGCACAGCGATCAACCTGTTCCTCCGTGAGATGCCGCGACTGTCCGTCGATCTCGATCTGGTGTTCACGGACCACCAGCTTGGCCGCGCCGAGGCGCTCGCTCGAATCAACGAGGCACTACGAGAAGCCCGCACCAACTTGGGCAAGCGCGGCTTCAAGGTGCAGGCGTTGTCCGCAGCCGACATGGGCGAGACGAAGCTCCTCGTACAACGCGACGACCTTGTGGTGAAGGTGGAGGTCAACACGGTCATCCGCGGCACCATCCACCCGGTGCACGCCCGCTCGCTCACGCCAGCTGCCAGTGACGCCCTCCTGGCCGATGTCGAGGTCCCACTGCTGGCCGCCGAGGAGGTCTACGGCGGCAAGCTCGTCGCGGCGATGGACAGGCAGCATCCCCGCGACCTCTTCGACGTGATGCAGCTGTTCGAACATGGCGGCATCACGCCGGGCATCCGGCGCGCGTTCCTGGTGTACCTCGCCAGCCACAATCGCACGCTGCACGAAGTGCTGTTCCCGCCGCGTAAGGATGTCGCGCTCGCCTACGAGGGAGGGTTCGTTGGCATGACCACCGAGCCGGTGACGCTCGAGTCGCTGCTCACCGCCAGGGATCGGTTGTTCGCCGAATTGCCGGCTGCCCTCGACGCGGGTGAGCGCGAGTTCTTGCGTACGCTGGTTCGGGCACGACCGAACTGGTCCCTCTTGGGCATCCCCCACCTGGAGGAGCTGCCCGCCATCCGGTGGCGGCTACAGAATCTGCAGGAACTTGAGCGCAAGCAGCCCGAACGGTTCAAGGCGCTCGCAGACTCGCTCGAGCGACGCCTCGGCGGCAAACCCGTGACCTGACGGGTCCCCAATTCTTGGCCGCTCAGAAGGCTGACAACAAGGACACGAATAAATGCCAAGGCACCCGCGGATGCCCAAACAATCCAGATCGAAGCCGATACTGCCGGAGGTCCAGGCATTCATCCGCTTCGTTTTCTCCCGTCTCGTCCCTGGAACATCGAGCGGCGCCGGGATCTGGTTCTCGCTCCGCGGCGAAGGCTCCCTCTTTCTAGACCCAGAGGAAAGGAAAGAGTACACCGCAACAATCGCGCACCTGATGGCGACGCACGTCCCGAAACACGACCTCTCGCGGAGGTCCGTCGAAACATTTCTCCAGGATGCGCTGTTCGAGGCTTTGGACCTTCAGGGTAAAAGCAACACATCCTTTGATGACCGTCTCCAGGCATCACTAGACCGGCTTCTGAGCCGACTGGAGGCCAAGTCGCAGAGGTTCACTTGCTGGATCCCTATCGATGGGGCCGACCTTGCGACTCTGCCGGCGCACTTCGCAGAAGTCCGGATGGCGGTGTTTGGTCACCGCCAACTTCGAGCTCTCAGGGCGTCCCGCGAAATGTCGTCGGCCAAAGGACTGGCCGCCATCACACGCGACTTGCACCAGAGCGAACTCTGGAATCGCGGATGCGCCATCGTCCCTGTTCACGCCAGAGATTTCGCCGCCGCCGAAGCTCTGGCGCTCCACCGTACCAGGCAAGTCTTGGATCTCGTCAACGGCTTCAGCGATCTAATCCCGTACAACTACGGATGGCTCTACTTGCCTGGGGACACGGTGGCTTCCAAGCGCATGCTGCCGATTCGCCGCGATGCAGACGCCACGTTCACTGCGCACTACAGCGCCATCGACCCGCTGACACCATTCTCCTGGCAGAAGCTTCGAGGTGAGCGACGACTCTTTCGGCTGTTCTCGACGCTCTCGACGTTGACCCGTATCGCCACCCGAGGCAGTTGCGGGGCACTCCTAGTGACAGCGGCTCAGTGGATCGGACGCGCGACCGTCGACAGGCGACGTGAGGAGGCATTTCTGCTCTTCACTATTGCTTTGGAAACGCTCTTCCTCCCAGGGGAGAAGTCGGGCGAGATGGCCTTTCGACTGAAACTGAGAGTAGCCCACTTGCTCGGCAGAACCGTGGCGGCACGTGCGCAGGTCGCCGAGGAGATGAACCGCCTGTACAACATCCGCTCAGCGATCGTCCATGCCGGTTCGTACGAGGTAACCGACGAAGACCTCGGACTTGTTCGAGCGATCAGTAAACGAGCACTACTGAAGCTACTGAGGTTGAAGTCGATTCATCGGCTCAGCCACAAGGACTTCTCGATCTGGCTCGATCGGCGAATCCTGCGGAGGTGAGCAACGGGATGGCTCTGACCACACTCGAGAGCACCTCTTTGCCGCCAGCAGCCACAGTAGGCGCGCACTCGCTACAAATGCGGCCACAGAAGTGGCCACACGCAATCGGCTCGACCGCAACTCCCTCGGACACAAGCACTTGCCGTCACCGCCGGAGCATGCCTTGGGCGCAGGGGGTCGCTGGTTCGAATCCAGTCGCCCCGACCAATGATCCTGTGAGGGGCGACCCTGAGCGCAGTCGAACGGGTCGCCCCGACCAATGATTCTGTGAGGGGTGACCCTGAGCGCAGTCGAATGGGTCGCCCCGACCAATGATTCTGTGAGGGGCGACCCTGAGCGCAGTCGAATGGGTCGCCCCGACCAATGATTCTGTGAGGGGCGACCCTGAGCGCAGTCGAACGGGTCGCCCCGATGCTCCTCCCCGTTCGGGTCGTCAGTCGGCCGTCTCCCCGCGCCAGGCCGCGAGCTGATCACGTCGACCGTGCAGCACACGGGCAATCAGCACGGCATCCTCGACGCGATAGTAGATTACGTAACTGTCCACTGGAGACGAGCGAACGCCGATCCCGTACTCCGGGCGGAGGCGGCCCAAGCCTGGCTGGTCCGTCAGAAGTTCGAACCTCCGGATGATGTGGTCGAGCACTCGATCCGCCGTCTCGATGCTCGCGGCGGCCGCGACATGCACCCACGCCTCCAGGAGGTCCTGCTCGGCAACGGCCGACAAGCGGTATCGCATCAGCGCTTCTTGCCGCCAGCCTTTCGCCCTTCAGCCTTGATTCTCCCGGCGAGTGCCCGCCCGGTGGCCTTGTCGTACACCTGGCCCTGCCCACGCGCGAGCTGCTCGAGGCCTGCTTGAACGTCTGCCCGGAGCCGTTCCCGTTCGCGATCGCGCTCGTTCAGGAGCCGCAGGGCTTCGCGAACGACCTCACTGGCCGTCTGATAGAAGCCGCTCTTGACCTTGTCGTTGACGAGCTGTTCGAGCTCCGGCGTGAGGGACACATTCATGCTCTGGGCCTCTGCGAACAGAGTACGGAATCGTAGCCATTTATGTCAATATTTGACATCGCGCAAGGTCGCGGAGATGTGCGGCATCAGCTCAGAGCGCCAGCGCAAGCCCCCTCAGGTGTCGCGGTGCGGCGCTGTAGCCCGCGGCACGACGCCAACGGACGCCCGCATCACAGAAGACCGTCGCCCTCGACCTCGTCCTGGCCCTCGACAACAGCAGCGGCCCGGCCGGCCACGGTATCGCGTCGCTGCGGGCGGCGGCCGAGTCGCTGTTGGGCGCCCTCCGGCCGGACGACCGGGTCGCCTTGGTGACGTCTCGGAGGTGGTCGAGACTCAGACGCTCCTGACGAGCCTGGCGTGATGCCCTCTTCGTCGCCCCTGCAGCTTGCGCGCAGAGCGTGACGGGAAGGGACCGGCCGCCCGCTGGACTGTTGACCAGCGCGTGACGTTCACGTGACCGGCGTCACGGCCCACCGAAGTACAATCGTGACACCGCTTCCCTCCCCCGAGGGCGCGCGACGATCCCGTCGCCATGTTTGCGCCGCCGGCCGGCGCCACAAGGCTTGATGATTCCAGGCGACCAGCACTCCGCGGCGGCCGAGACGTTCCTCCGTGGGGGAGGCCAGCTGGGCTCCCTGATCCGGGCCCACGCCTGGGACGACGGCCCGCTGGGGCCGCCCGCGCAGTGGCCACAGGCGCTCAAGACGGCCGTGCGCATCATGCTCACCTCGCGCCAGCCCATCTGGGTGGCGTGGGGGCCGGAGCTCACCTACCTCTACAACGACCCGTACCTGTCGATCATCGGCGGCAAACATCCCGGCGCGCTCGGCCGTCCGGTGCTCGACGTCTGGCGCGAGATCCGCGGGGAGATCGAGCCGCTGCTCACGCAGGCGATGAGCGGCGACGAAGGGACGTACGTCGAGGCCCAGCTCCTCATCATGGAGCGCAACGGGTATCCGGAGGAGACGTACTACACCTTCTCCTACAGCCCGATCCCGGACGACTCCGGCAGGACGGGCGGCATCATCTGCGCCAACACCGAGGACACCGAGCGGGTGTTCCGCGAACGGCAACTGGCGGTGTTCGGGCAGCTCGCGATTGCCGCCCAGGCCCGGACGACCCACGACGCCTGCACGCTCGGGATGCGCGCGCTCGAGGCGAACCCCCGCGACATCCCGTTCGCGCTGCTCTACCTGCGCCAGGAGGAGTCGGGGCCACTCGAGCTCGCGGGCCGGGCGGGCCTGCGCGCGAGCCATCCCGCGGCGCCGGCGGTCATCGAGCCCGGCGGCGCCTCGCCCTGGCCCGCAGTGGCAGGCGTGCTGGCCACCGGCACTCCCGCGATCCTCGACGGCGATGACGTGCCCGGCGGCCTCCCGGGCGGCGCCTGGGATCGCCCGCCCTCCCGCGTGACCGCCCTGCCCGTGGCCCCACGTGCCGGCGACGCCCCGGCCGGCGTGCTCATCGTCGGCCTGAACCCGTACCGCCTGTACGACGCGTCGTACCAGGGTTTCCTGGACCTCGTGGCGGCGCAGCTCGCCAATGGCCTCGCCAGCGCCGGCGCCTACGAAGATGAGCGCCGGCGCGCTGATGCCCTGGCCGAGCTCGATCGCGCCAAGACAGTGTTCTTCTCGAACGTCAGTCACGAGCTTCGCACGCCGCTGACGCTCATCCTGGGCCCGCTCGATGACCTGCGCCGGGAGGCCCAGGCCCCGGACGTACGAGAGCAGGCGGAGGTCATCCACCGCAACGCGATCCGGCTGCTGCGCCTGGTGAATGCCCTGCTCGACTTCTCCCGTATCGAGGCGGGGCGCGCCAGGGCGGTCTTCGAGCGCGTCGACCTGGCCGAGCTCACCGGCGACCTGGCCAGCACCTTCCGATCCGCCATCGAGCGCGCGGGGCTCGCCTTCGACGTGGACTGCCGGCCCATCGACGCCCCGACCTACGTCGACCGGCAGATGTGGGAGAAGGTCGTCCTGAACCTCCTCTCGAACGCCTTCAAGTTCACGCACGAGGGCCGCGTCGCGGTGAGCCTCTGGCAGGGCCCCGGCGAGGCCGTGCTCGCGGTGCGGGACACGGGAACCGGGGTGCCTCCCGAGGAGCTGCCACGCCTCTTCGAGCGGTTCCACCGGGTCGAGGGCGCACGCGGCCGGACCCACGAGGGCACGGGCATCGGCCTCGCGCTGGTGCAGGAGCTGGTGCGGCTGCACGGCGGGCACGTCACGGCCGAGAGCGTGGTCGATCGCGGGAGCACCTTCACCGTCACGATCCCGCTCGGCCGGGGCCACCTGCCGGCCGAACACGTGCGCGAGGAGCCTGCCACCCTGCCCGCCGACGCGGCGCCCGCGGCCGGCGCATTCGTCGAGGAGGCCCTGCGGTGGCTGCCGGAGTCGCTGGAGTCCCGCGAGCCTGGCGAGGCGGCGGCCGGGGAGCTGCGGGCGCGCATCCTGCTCGCCGACGACAACGCGGACGTGCGCGACTACGTGCGGCGGGTGCTCCAGCCTCGCTGGGCCGTCGAGGCCGTGCCCAACGGCCGCGCGGCACTCGACGCCATCGGCCGCGCACGCCCCGATCTCGTCGTCACCGACGTCATGATGCCGGAGCTCGACGGCTTCGGCCTCGTGCAGGCGTTACGGGCGAACCCGGAGACACGCACGATCCCGGTCGTGATGCTCTCCGCGCGTGCGGGTGAGGAGGCCACGCTCGACGGGCTGCAGGCCGGCGCGGACGACTACCTCGCGAAGCCCTTTTCCGCGCGCGAGCTGGTGACGCATGTCGAGGCGCAGCTCCTGCGTGCCCGCATCCGGGCCGTCGAGGACGCGCATGCGCGGCGCCTCGCGTCGGTCTTCGGCCAGGCCCCGGTGGGCGTCGCGCTGCTCCGCGGGCCCGGGCACGTGTACGAGCTCGCCAATCCCGTCTACCTGGAACTGCTGGGCCATCGGGACGTGGTGGGGCAACCCATCCGCACCGCCCTGCCGGAACTGGCGGACCAAGGCATCTTCGAGCTGCTCGATGCCGTGTACCAGTCGGGCGAGCCGTATGTCGGGCGATCGCTGCCCGTCACGCTGAACCGCGGCCCGGAGGGGCTGCCGGAGGAGTCCTTCTTCGACTTCGTCTACCAGCCACTCTTCGACGCCGGCGGCGCGGTCGAGGGCATCGCGGTCGTCGTCTACGAAGTGACGGAGCTGACGCGGGCACGCCGCGAGGCCGAGGCCGCCAATCGCGCCAAGGACGAGTTCCTGGCCATCCTGGGCCACGAGCTCAGGAACCCGCTGGCCCCGATCCTGACGGCCCTGCAGCTGCTCCGGCTGCGCGGCGTCGAAGCCGGCCAGCGCGAACGCGACGTCATCGAGCGCCAGGTCCGTCACCTCGTGACCCTGGTCGACGACCTGCTCGACGTCTCCCGTATCACGCGCGGCAAGGTCGATCTGCAGCGCTCGACGGTCGACCTCGCCGAGGTGGTGGCGCGCGCGATCGAAACCGCCAGCCCCCTGCTGGAACAGTACCGGCACGAGCTCCACGTGGATGTGCGGCCGCGCCCCCTCCTCGTGAGCGCAGACCCCGCCCGGCTCGCGCAGGTGGTGGCCAACCTGCTCACCAACGCCGCCAAGTACACCAATCCCGGCGGGTACGTCACCGTCGCGGCATGGGCCGAGGGGCCGGATGCCGTGGTCTGTGTCCGCGACACCGGCATCGGCATCGATCCGGACGTCCTGCCCCGCGTGTTCGAGTTGTTCGTCCAGGAGCCGCAGGCCCTCGACCGGGCTCGCGGCGGCCTCGGCCTCGGCCTCGCAATCGTCCAGAGCCTCGTGCGGCTGCACGGGGGCACCATCACCGCCTCCAGCGACGGTCGCGGCCAGGGCGCGGAGTTCACCGTCCGCCTGCCTGATGCCGTCGTCTCGACCCACGCGCCGGCACCGGTGACCACGCCCGCTCCCGCGCCGCCCGTTGCGGAACGGGAGTCACGTGGGCGCATCCTCGTGGTGGACGACAACCAGGACGCCGCCAACCTGCTCGTCACCGCGCTCGGCGCCTACGGTTTCACCGCGCAGGCCGCCTACGACGGGCCCGCCGCGCTCGCCGCCGCCAGTGGCTTCGAGCCGGACGTCGCGGTCCTCGATCTCGGCCTTCCGGTGATGGACGGCTACGAGCTCGCGCGCCTCTTCCAGGACGACGCCCGGCTGCGTGACGTGCGGCTGATCGCGGCCACGGGCTACGGGCAGGAACGTGACCGCCAACGCACGACTGAAGCCGGCTTTGCCGCGCACCTGGTCAAACCGCTCGACCTCCCCGCGCTCTTCACGCTGCTCGAGTCGATGACCACCCGCGGCGACTGACCGGCGCGAACGCACCAGCGGGCGCCTTCGGCCTCCGCCCACTGGCCGTCATCTTGCTGTCGCAGCGCCATCACGACCGTTCACCCGCCGCCCCTGGCGGCTGGCGAGCAGTCCCATTCCCAAAGCGAGGCAGGCGATGGCGAAGTACGGCAGGAAGGCCGCGAAGAAGGTGAAGCGGGCGGTGCACGAGCAGAAGCGCGGGGAACTGAAGACCGGATCGGGCAAGAAGGTGACGAGCCGGAAGCAGGCGATTGCGATCGGCCTCAGCGAGGCCCGCGAGGAGGGCGCGAAGGTTCCGTCGAAACGCGGTACGTCCGGCCGGAAGAAGAGCGGCAGCGCGAAGAAGTCGTCCAGCGCGAAGAAGTCGGCAGGATCGAAGAAGAGCGCCAGCTCGAAATCACGGGGGCGCAAGAAGTAGCCCCGCAGGCGCCCCCCGGGAGACGCGCCGCCATCCGGCGGCGCGTCTCGGGAGCTGGTCTCGCTAGCGGCGGCCCTTCGCCTGGGCGCCGGCCGCGCGGCCATTGCCACGCCCCGACTTGCCCGTCTCGGCCTCCTCCTCCTCGTCCGACTCGCCGGCGCGAGCCGCCTGGTTGATGCCCTGCTCCGCCAGCTTCGAGAGCTTCTGGTCCGCGGCCTTCTCCTCGTCCAGCGTCTGCTGCAGGAGCCGCGCCGATTCCGGCATGTCGAGCGCCTCCGCCCAGGCGACGACGGTGCCGTAGGCGGCCATCTCGTAGTGCTCGGTGCGCTGCGCCGAGGCGATGATCATCGCGTCGAGCACATCGTCATCGCCTTCCTGCTCGAGCACCTCGCCGCCCTCTTCGATGATCCCGGCGATGCCGGCGCAGTGCTTGCCGCGCGGCTTCTGTCCGAGGGCCTCGAACACCTGCTCCAGCCGGCTCACGTGGTTGCGCGTTTCCTCGAGGTGCTCCTCGAGAGCGCTCCGCAACTCGTCACTGGAGGCGTTCTTGGCCAACTTGGGCAACGCCTTCACCAGCTGCTTCTCCGCATCGAACAGGTCCCGCACTTCATCCACGAACGCGTCGTGGAGTGTCGCCATTTCCGCCATGGTCTTCTCTCTCCCCTTCATCGAAGGAATGTGGGTGTGGTTGGTCAAGTCCGCGCGGGGGCACGGGACCCCGGTCTGCGGTCCGCTCGGCGAACCGCACCGGACATTGCACATCTCTTGCCCGCTCCCGATCGGCCTCCTTTCGGGGGCCTCATCGGCTCCGTAAGCAAGCCCGTGCCGAACCTCGGCAGGCCGCTGCCGTGGCCACGGTGACCGTTGCCACACGGCGACGTGGCCTGCCGCCGGGTGACCGCGCGTCCTACATGCCGCAACCAAGCTGGTTTGCGAAGAACCAGAGCACGATGACCGAGAACGGAATGCCCATCATCCAGGCGATGCCGTATTTCATGCGCAACCTCCAGTGTGTGCCTGGCCGTCGATGAGCAAGCGGCGGGCCAGCTCGGCCACCGCCGCGGCGGGCCGCTCCGGGGGCGCCGGCCCGGAGTAGCATCAACGCGGAGACCCCCACGATGCCGAGACGACGATTCGACGACCTGAGCGAGCGTGAGATCCTCGCCCTCGCGATCACCCTCGAGGAGGAGGACGGCCGCATCTACGCCGACTTCGCCGACGGGCTCCGCGCGGAGTACCCCGGCTCGGCCGACCTCTTCGAGGCGATGCGCCAGGAAGAGGCCGGGCATCGCGCGCAGCTGCTCGCGCTGTACCAGGAGCGGTTCGGGGACCACCTGCCGTTCATCCGGCGTGAGGACGTGAAGGGCTTCGTGACACGCCGGCCCACATGGCTCGTACGCCCACTGGGCCTCGACACCGTCAGGCGGCAGGCCGCCGAGATGGAGCTGGAGACCCGCCGTTTCTACGAACGGGCGGCCCGGCGTACGACCGACCCGGCCATCCGGGCACTGCTCGACGAGCTGGCGGAGGCCGAACGGGGGCACATCAACGCCGCGGCCACACTCGAGCGGCAACACGTGCCACCCGACGTGCGTCAGGAGGAGGAGGCCTCGGAGCGTCGCCTGTTCCTGCTGCAGGTCGTCCAGCCCGGCCTCGTCGGGCTGATGGACGGCTCGGTCTCGACGCTCGCGCCGCTCTTCGCGGCGGCGTTCGCGACGCACGACACGTGGGAGACGTTCCTCGTGGGTCTCGCCGCGTCCATCGGGGCGGGCATCTCGATGGGGTTCGCCGAGGCGCTCTCGGATGATGGGTCGCTGACGGGCCGGGGACGGCCCTGGATCCGCGGCACGGTGTCGGGCCTGATGACCGCGGTCGGTGGCCTCGGACACGCGTTGCCCTACCTGATCCCCGACTTCCAGCTCGCCACCGGCGTGGCCGTGGGTGTGGTCGTCGTCGAGCTCTGGGCGATCAGCTACATCCGCTACAAGTACATGGACACGCCGTTCCTGGCGGCAGCGTTCCAGATCGTGCTGGGAGGGGCGCTGGTGTTCCTCAGCGGGATCCTGATCGGGAGCGCGTGAACACGGAGGACACGGAGGACACGGAGGACACGGAGACACGGAGACACGGAGACACGGAGAACACGGAGGGTTAAAGGGCGGGGCAACACCAACCCGGTCCTGCGGTGCGAACGTCGTGCGCCGCGTGCTTCGACTGCCCCTGCTGCTCCACCCCTGCCGTGTCCCGGGCCCTCCGTGTGCCCCGGGTGTTCCGTGCTTCAGTGTGTTCAGTGTCTTCAGTGTGCTCAGTGTGTTCAGTGTGCTCAGTGTGTTCAGTGTGCTCAGTGTGCTCAGTGTCTTCAGTGTGCTCAGTGTCTTCAGTGTCTCGAAGCAGGTCCCCACAAACGAAACGGGCCACGAGACCCTGAGGTCCCGTGGCCCGCTCGATCGTTGGACCGGCGCGTCCTAGAAGGGCGGCGGCTGGTAGAAGAGCCAGGCGCTCGGCGTCAGGTCGTCCCAGCTGCACTCGCTGCGACCGCCGGGGGCGGCGAGCCAGTCCATGCCGGTGTCGCCGATCGGCGCTCCGGGAGGCGCGTCGGGCGCCACCTTCATCTGCGCGGCCTCGGCCGGCCGCTCGAGGAAGCGCTTGATGTCCGCGGCGAGCAGCGTGTGCTGCGCCTCGTCCAGCTCGCCCTTGCCGCTCTCGCCGCGGAGGCGGTCGCCGAGCTTCTGGAGCTTGAGCGAGGCCACGGCGCGCACCTGGCCGTTCGGGGCGCCGCCGGCCAGCCACATCACGCGGTCGACGAGCACCCGCTCGGCCGCCCGGCGGACTTCCTCCTCGTAGGGACTGGCGGCCGGCGCGTCGAAGGTGGCTGCCGTCAGGCTGTCGATCACCTCGCCGAGGCCGGGCAGCGACGGGTCGAGCGCGTGCTGCGCCACCATGCGCGCGGCGCGGTCGGTCTGGAGCACGAAGCCGATCGTGACGTCGGCGGCCGTCGTGCCCGGACTCAGCGGGTCGAACCCGTCACCGGTCGTCCGGGCGAAGAGCTCGCGGTGCATGCCGAAGCCGGGCGGCCGCGGCGTGATCTGGTCGAGCACGGCCTTCGGCACGGTCAGCTCCGACGGCTTGATCGACGCCGCCAGGGCCTCGAGCGCCTTCTTCTGCTCGGCCGCCGTGACCCAGGTGAACGGCGTGCGGCCGTCGCCACGCATCGCGTAGATGTAATCCTGGCCGGCGACCATCGACGCGGCCGACTCGACCGCGTAGCGGTGGTACATGAAGATTGGGACCAGCGCTTCCTCGACCGTGGCCGTCGGCTCCCCGAGGCGGATCGTCTTCGTGCCCATCCGATCGAGCGCCGCGCGGCGGACCTTCAGCAACCGCATCAGCTCGTCGGCCTGGTCGACGCCGTTGGACCACTGCTCCACCTTCGGGTGGATGTCGGTGTCCTGGTTCGTCATGTACCGGATGTCCTGGGCCCACGCGTCGTCCAGGATCTTCTTGAGGGCTGCGGCCTCGTCCGTCCCGGATGGGAACTGCCGGTAGCCGTAGTTGATCGTGACCTTGTCCCAGTCGCCGATGCGGGCCTGGTAGGCGTTCGACAGGTCGATCGTGCCGTCGGGCCGCAGCGACTCCAGGGGATGGGGATAGTCCATCACGGAGATCCAGCCCTTGCTGCTGTCGTAGTAGTTGTGGCCGAGGCCCAGCGTGTGGCCGACCTCGTGCGCCGAGAGCTGGCGGATGCGGGCGAGCGCGGTCTCGTAGAGCACCGACGGCCGCTCGGTGCCCGTCTCGTAGGGCGAGAGCAGGCCCTCGAAGATCAGGTAGTCCTGGCGGCCACGGAGCGAGCCGAGCGTGACGGTGCCCTTGAGGATCTCACCCGTGCGCGGGTCGGTGACCGAGCCGCCCGAGCTCCAGCCGCGGGTCGACCGGTGCACCCAGTTGATGGTGTTGTAGCGCACGTCCATCGGGTCGGCATCGGCCGGCAGCACGTCCACGAAGAACGCGTTGCTGAACCCGGCGGCCTCGAACGCCTGGCGCCACCAGCTCGCGCCCTCGATGAGCGCCTGCTGGATGTCCTTCGGCGCGCCCGAGTCCACCCAGTAGCGGATCGGCTCGACCGGGTCGCTGACCGCCGCGGTCGGGTCCTTCTTGATCAGGCGGTGACGCCGGATGAACCGCTTGGCCATCGACTCCGCCAGCGGCACGCTGTAGTCCTGGTACTGCATGCCGCCGAACCCCGAGCGCGGGTCGGCCAGCCGGGGCGTGTAGCCGTTGTCCGGGAGCTCGACGAACGACAGGTGCTGCCGGACGGTTGCCGCGTCGGCCGTCGGCGTGACGCTCGAGACGCTGCCCGAGAAGATGCCGCCGCCGCGTCCGCCGGTGGCGGTGCCGCCGGCGCCGATCTGCGGCGGGCCCTGCGTCGGGCCGGCCCCGCCGCCCCCGCGACCACCGGTCGCCTCGTTGACGAAGGTCAACGTGACGTCGATCTCGGTGTTCTTCGGGAAGTTCTTGGTGTTGGGCAGGAACAGCGCGCTCCGCGTGCGGTCCACGCGGTAGTTGCCCGGCTTCAGGGCGTTGGCCGCGCCGAAGTTGTCCCGCAGGATGAACTCGGTGGCGTCGACCAGCAGGCGGTCGCCGGTCTCGGCTGCCACCGTGAAGCCCCAGAGGACCGACTTCGCGAACGAGTCCTCGACCGACTTCACCTCGAGCGGGTTCGGGCTGCTCGAGCGGAAGGTCATGTTCGGCTGGACCATCAGCACCTTCGGGCCGACGCGCTGGAAGCGCACGATGCGCGTCCCACCGCCCTCCCCGCGGTCGAGGCCGATGTCATTCGAGCCGAGCCCCGCCGACAGGCCCAGGATGTACAGGACGTCGGTGTCGAGCCGGGGGATCTCGAGGAACAGGGAACCGGTGCGCTCTTCCCAATACATCGGGAAGTAGCCATCCATCTTGCGCATGCCGGACGTGCGGTCCTCGATTGTCGGCGCCGGGCCCGAGGCACGGCCGGCGGCAGCCTGCTGGGCTGCGGCGGGCAGCGCGGCCAGCAGGATGCCGGCAATGAGAAAAACGAATCGTTTGTGCATGGGAACTCCTCGCGCGGTCATTCTATGCCGCACGGCGCGCGAGGGCGAGGGTTCGGCCCGCAGAGACAAAAAATGACCCGCGCGGGGCGTCCGCGCGGGTCGGAGTGAGGGAGCGCGCGTGTAGGAAATCCGGTGCGCGCCGACAGGATCGTCGCGCGCGGGAAAGGCGGGGCCCGGCCGCCGACCCCCTGCCGGCGTCCCAGGTCCGGGCCCCCGCCGGGCTTACTTCGCCGTGATGACGAAGTGCCCCCGGCGATTCTGCTGCCAGCAGCCTTCGGACGACTCGCGACAGAAGGGCTGCTCGCGGCCAAGGCTGGTCGAAACCAGGCGCGTCTCGGGAATCCCGAGCGCCAGCAGGTACGTGCGCACGGCCTCCGCCCGGCGCGCGGCCAGCGCCAGATTGTACTCCGCCGTGCCCCGTTCGTCGCTGTGCCCCTCGATGAGCACCTCGACCTGCCGCCAGCGCTTCAACCACTCGGCGTTGCGAGCCAGCGCCGCCCGGGCATCGTCGCGCAACGTGGACTGGTCGTAGTCGAAGAATGCGTCGCCGAGAGGCCGCTCCGCGTTGAGCTCCGCCAGCGTCTTGCGCGCGAAGATCTCGTCCTCACTGAGCTCCGGCGCCGGGCCCGGGGATGGCCGCGTGGCCACCGGCGGGGCGGCCGCCGCCGCGGACGTCATGCCCGACGGGGCGGGGGCCGTCACGGCCGGGGCGCTCTTCTTCGCACACCCGGCAGCCAGTGCCAGGGACATCGTGACCAACACGCCGAACCGGAGTCGCGTCATGACGGTGTTCTCCCGCCGCGCGGGCGCGCGGCCGCAATCCAGGCCTCCAGGTCGCTGCGCCGGAACCGCCATCCGCCCTCGGTCCGGATCGCGGGCAGCACGCAGAGCGCGGACGCCCGCATCCGCGGCTCCTCGAGCAACCGGTCGATCACCTCGTTCGAGCTGAGCAGATCGTCGGCCCTGGTGGCGGACGGTGGCGGGAGTCCCCTGGGCATCGCTGGTGGAACGAGCGTAGCCACGCCAGGCCGGCGGGGGAATACGGCAAAGGATAGAGGCGGCTCTATCCTTCGTTAGAGGAGGCCATCCGCCTGCGCCCGCAGGACGAGCGCAACGCGGCCGTCCACGCCGAGCTTCTCGTAGATGTGGTGCAGGTGGATCTTCACGGTGCCCTCCGTGATGGAGAGCCGCCCGGCGATCTCCCGGTTGCGCAGGCCCTCCGCGACGTGCCGCACGATTTCGAGTTCCCGCGCGGTGAGCGGTGGAGCCCGGTGCTGGAGCCGGTCGAGTGCGCCATCGAGCAGGCCGGGGGCGAACCACCGGCCCCCCTCGTGCACGCGCCGCAGGCAGTCGAGCAGGGTCTCCGGCGACGCCTCCTTCAGCACGATCCCCCGCGCGCCGAGCGACACGGCGTCGGCGGCTTCGTCGTCGCGGATCGCGGCGGTGAGCAGCACCGTCCGGCACGGGAGCGCGGCGTCACGCACGGCGCGCAGGACCTCCAGGCCGTTCATCCCCGGCAGCCGCAGGTCGACGAGGAGCACGTCCGGGCGCAACGTCCGGACGGCCTCCAGCGCCGCCGGGCCATCGGCGCAGCAGCGGACGACGTCGAACCCGGTGGCGCGAAGGAACAGCTGCTCCAGGCCCTGCAGGACAATCGGATGGTCGTCGGCGAGCACGACACGAATCGACATGCGTCAGGCTCCCGGGTTGCCGACGGGCAGGATCAGCTCCACCGTGGCGCCCGCGGGGCCCGAGTCCACGGCCAGCTGGCCGCCGAGCCCCCCGATGCGGTCGCGCAGGCTCGCCGGCCCCTGCCCGCTGCGCACCAGCGCCGCGTGATCGTGGCGCCCGTGGAACGCGAACCCGCACCCATCGTCGGACACGCGCACCGAGAGGTGACGTCCGTCGTGGCGCGCGGCGACCTGGACCCGTGACGGTCCTCCATGCTTGAGCGCGTTGACCACCGCCTCGTGCACCATGAGCGCGAGCGCCCGAGCGGTGGCCGCCTCGAGCAGTTGATCCGGAGCGTCGGCCTCGACCTCCACGGGCACGCGCCACTGGCCGGCGACGCGGTCGCGCACCGACGCCAGCACGGCGCCGACCGTGCGCGGGGTGGGCACGGCAGCCGAGACGCCGGCCGGGCGCAGGCCGTCGATGAAGATGCGCAGCTCGCGTTGTTCGAGGGCCAGCGCGCGCTCCACCGCCAGCAGGCGATCCAGCGTCCGTCCCTCGGTCACCGCGCCCCCGTCGGCCAGGGCCCGCAATTCCAGCCGGAGCGCCGTCAACGACTGGAGCACGCCGTCGTGCAGGTCCCGGGCCACGCGCACGCGCTCCTCGCGGATGGCGAGCTGCCCGGATCGATCGGCCGCCTCGAGCGCGTCGAGCGTCGCGCCGGTCTCACGCGCGACGACTTCGGCGAGCGGCAGGATCTCCTCGGCCGCGCCGTCGAGCCCTGCCAGGAACAGGCGTCCGGACACCTGATCCCCGGCGAAGGGCGCACTCACGACGGTACCCGTCAGCCGCGACGCGACATCGGGATGCACGGGTGACGGCTCGCCCGCCCGCGCGGCGCCCGTCGTGACGAGCACCGCCGCGGCATGCTCGGAGGCGACGAGCGGCTCGAGGGCCCCCGGCGCCAGCCGCTCCGTCGCCGTGCCGGTCGCGTCCCACAGCGCGAGGTGCCGCCAGGGCTCGTCGTCCACGTCCCAGACAACGAGAACCTGGCGGGCGCCCATGACGGCCCCCGCATGCTCGAGGACGCGGGCACGCAGTTCCGCGGCCGGCGCCCCCGACGGCTGCGGCCATCGGGCCAGCCGGCGGATCTCGTCGCGCAGCTGCGCCTCGTGCAGCCCGAGATACACGAGCAGTGCCGCCGCCACCCCGAGGTACACGGTCCGGATGATGAACCGGTTCAGCTCGAAGGCGTTGTCGGGGAGGGTCCAGCTGATCCAGGCCCCCATGCCCATGTAGGCCGGCAGCACGAGCAGGGCCGTCCAGAGCACACCCTGCCAGTTCCAGCGGAGCGCCGCGCAGAAGAGCGAGAAGACGAAGTACAGGAAGAACGGGCTCGACGGCCCGAGCGTCAGGTACTGGAAGACCGAGAAGGCCACGATGTCGAAACCGTGGGTCGCCAGCGGGAGCCAGCCGACCACCGGCCCGCGCAGGGTGAAGGCGGCGAGGCTGACCGCGTAAGCGACGTAGAGCGCATGGAGCGAATAGGTGAGCCCCGCATAGGTGCTGGGCTCCGCGGGGTCGAGCCAGATCGCGAACAACGAGGACGCGCCCAGCACGGCGCGAGCCACGGCGATGCGGGATTCGGTGCGGCTGCGGATCGCGCCGGCGGCAGGCATGGGAGCAGCCGCATTGTACGACGGAGGCGCGGGACGGGCGATGCGCCCCCGTCTTCCGTGTGGGCGGTGCGTCCCCGCCTCCGTGTGGATGTCCCCGGATGTCAGAAGCCGACGATCAGGCTGATCCGCGCGGTGCGTGGGAGCGTGGGGTGCAGGTGGAGGTCCTCGAGGCCGTCGGCGGGCTCCCCCGGCAGCCGGGACGCGTAGAAGTAGTCGATGTCGCTGTCCTTCACGTCGAGCAGGTTGAACAGGTCCAGCGCCAGACGCACACCGGGACGCAGCTGGATCCCCGCCTCTGCGTTCAGCAGCGTCGTGGCCGCCGACCGCACCGAGTCGTCCTCGATGAGCGGGCGCGGACCGAAGTAGCGGAGCCGCAGGCTGCCGAAGAAGCGGTGGCCGGGCTCGACGGTCACCCCTGCCGAGATCACGCGCTCGACCGCGCCGGGGATCCGGTCGCCTTCAGGCGCCTCGTCCGTGAACCGCGCCCGGGAGATCGACACGTCGGCGTCGAGCACGACCGTGGGATGCACGCGGTAGTAGTTCGCCCACTCGATGCCCCAGCGCCGGCTTGGGCGGCTGGCTTCGGTCGTGCCGGCGTCGCCGACGAACAGCAGCTCGGAGTCGATGCCCAGCGTCCAGAGCGAGACCGTCGTCTGCAGGTGCGGCACGGCGACCGACCGCAGGCCAACCTCCGCCCCGGTCGCACGCACGAGCGGCGTGACGGGATCGGCCGGCTCCCCGGTCTTCGGGTCGCGCCTGATCGTCGCGCCCCGCGCGTCGTTGCTGTGAAAGCCGTAGCCGGCATTCGCGTAGATCTCGGTGCCCTGGAACGGGCCGATGGCCACGCCCCCCTTGGGACTGACGAGTCCCGCCGTGGTGGTGCCGGCGTTTGCCGGGTCACCCGCCTCGACGTCGAAGCGGTACCCGTCCATGCGCAGGCCGGCCACCGTGCGCACCCACGGCGTCCACTCGGTCTCGTTCTGCGCGAAGACGGCCGCGCTCGTCTGGAGGACGGCGTCCTCACGTACGGTCTCGAGCCGCCGCCGGCTCTCGGTGTGATAGAGCCCGACGGTGCCGATGTCGTCGTTGCGCAGATCCACACCAATGGTGTTCTGCACGGCACGACCGCCCCACCGGCCAATGCGGCGATGGGTCACGCGGCCACCGGCCACGAAACGATGATCGGCCTGCTCGAACTGATCACCATGCACCGGGTCGTCCAGGAAGTAGGTGAAGTTCGAGAACAGGCTCATGTCGTACGCGAAACCGTAGCCGACCACACGCGTCGACGCGGTGCCACTCGACCGCTGCCATTCCATGGACCCGCTGTAGCGGTAGGTGTCGCCGCCATCGCTGCCGTCCAGGTTCCCGAAACGGCCGATCAGGCCCGCGTCCACGGCGCGTTGCGGGATCTGGTCGGTGGAGTCCCACGTCGCCCGGTACGCCATGGCGGTCACCGAGAAGCCGTTGACCGCATCCCCCTGGCTGTAGCGGACCACGCCGTTGAGCTTCTGGTAGTCGTCCGGACGGGTCCACGGCCCGTCGTTGTGCTGCACCTCGAGCGCCGCGAGCACGTGCCCGGCGCCGACGGCCGGCGACACCGCGGCGAACGCCCGCCCGAAGCCATCCTGTCCGCCACCCACCGTCACCGTCGGGCGGTCGAGGACGTTGACGTAGTTGATGTTCGCCGCGCCGGCCGTGGCGAAGTCCCCCTGGTCGGCGAAGTACGGACCCTTGGAGAACTGCACGCCGCTCACGAGCTCGGGGATGAGGAAGTTGGCATCCGAGTACCCGTGCCCGTGCCCGTGCGTCGGCAGGTTCACCGGCATGCCCCCGACGGTCGTCGCGAAGTCGGTGCCGTGATCGAGGTTGAAGCCGCGCAGGTAGTACTGGTTGGCCTTCCCCTCCCCACTGTGCTGGCTGATGATCACCCCGGGCACCGTCTCGAGCACCTCGCCGGCGCGCATGATCGGCCGGGCCTCGAGCTGTTGCCCCGTGATGGCGCCCTGGCTCGCGGTGAGCGCGATGCCGACCAGGTCCTCCGCCGGGTTCTCCGCGTCCGCCAGGTTCGTGAACGTCCGGCGCCCCGTGACCACGACGTCGGCGTCGATCGCCAGCCGCAGGATCGCATCCATCTCGACGGGCGCCCCGGCCACCTGCACGGCGCGCCGCACCATGCCGAAGTTCACGAGCCGGAACGTGACGTCATACGTGCCCGCGGCCAGTCCGTCGAATGCATAGCCGCCCATGGCGTCGGTGATCGTGTCCCGCACGACGGCACCGCCCTCATGCAGTTCCACCACCACCCCTGGCAGGGCGCCGCCGGTTTCGTCGACGACCCGTCCCGTCACCGATGGCGCCTGCGCCAGCACGCTGCCTCCAGCCGCCGCCAGCCACAGCATCACCAACACGACAGTCCGCACCGTCGCCTGCATCCCTGTCCCCACGACACTCACAGCCACCAGCCTCCCAGGATCGGCGCTCCGAGGACGAGGGCGTAGGCCATCGAGAGCACGCCGGACACCGCGGAGAACCCCGCCCCCACGGCGGGGCGATGCACGAACCTGGCGAGCGGCCAGCCCGCGCACGCGGCAAGCGCCGCCATGCCGAGCGTGGAACCAGCGCCGAACACCAGCAGCCCGGCCACTTGCGCCGCTGCCGTCGGCAGGCTCGCCATGACGAACGCGGTCAGCGCGCCGCTGCCCGCGAGTCCGTGCAACGCGCCGACCATCAACGGCCGGCGGGCGAGCGTGACACTCCCGACGTGCAGGTGGTCGGCCGCGCCGCCGTGCGCGTGCGCGACGCCGTCGTGCGTGTGCCACCGGACGGCACCGCCGCGCCCCTGCCGCCAGCCGTCCAGCAGCGCACGCGCACCGAGCCCGAGCAGCACCACCGCCACCAGCAGCTCGAAGCCGTCCGAGAGCCGCGGCGGCAGGCCCTGATGCAGCGCGGCGGCGAGCACCCCGACCGCCACCACCGCCGCGGTGTGCCCGATCCCCCATGACACGCCAAGTCGCGTGGCCGCCGCCGTGGTGCGCTCGCGGCCCACGAACGTGGACACGGCGAGCAGGTGGTCGGGTTCGAGCGCGTGCCGGAGTCCAAGCATCAGGCCAAGGGCGCCGAGCGCCACCATGCGTCCGGGGGGCGATGCGGAGACGCCATCCGCGGCGAGACCGCCGGCAAGCAGCGCCGCGGCGGCCATCGCGGCAAGCAGCCCGACGACGGCACGTGCCGGAGGTGCATCGGGCACCGGCTGCCCGTGGCCGGCGAGGGCCCGGATCCGCCCGGTCAGCCCCCGATCGTCCGCGGGCGCGCACGACGTCACCCGCCGACGTTCGGCCCGCAGGATCGCGGACGCGTAGGCGAGAGGATCGCCAATCGCGGTGGCGGCCAGCCGGTCGCAGTCGCGTTCCCGCTCCTGCCGTGCGAGGGCCAGGAGCCACGACACCGCGGGGTGGAACCAGAGCAGCGTCCGCACGATCGCGTGCAGGCCGTTCAGGACGATGTCGGCCCGCCGTACGTGCGCGACCTCGTGCGCCATCAACGCGGCGGTGTCGGTCGCGTCGGCGCTCCACCCCTCGGGCAACACGACGACCGGCCTCGACCAGCCGGCGAGTGACGGACCGTCAACGGCGCCCGTCACCACACGGATGGAGGTTCGCACCCCAAGCCGGGCGGCCATCTCGGCGGCGATCGCCGTCGCCTCCGGATGGACCGGACCGCGGACCAGCCGCCCGATGCGCGCCAGCGCGCCGGCCAGCAGGGCGCCGCGGACCAACGCGCCCATCGTCCAGGCGACGGCCAGGGCGACGGCCACGCCGGGTGGCACCCTGATCGGCCACGCCACCGCCGCGAACACCGTCGCGCCCCCCACCATCACGGGCATCCAGCCCGCCCAGGCCGCCCGCTCCCCGGTAGGAGCCGAGGGCGAGACGCGCATCACCAGCCAGACCGCGGCCGCGCCGGCTGGCGCCAGCCAGATCGCGTGCACGAGCACGCCCGCCCACCACGTGAGCACGTCCGGCATCGGCTACCGCCCGCCGTCGCGGCGGCGGCGCTTCTCCGCGATGAGGGCCTCGAGCGCGTCGAGCTGGTCGTCGGACGGGCGCGCCGTGCCGAGGGCCTGCAGCATCAGCTCGCCGACGGAGCCATCGAACGCGCGGGCGACGAGATCCTGCACGAGCTGCCGCTTCGTGCGCTGTTCCGGCCAGCGCGCCCGGTAGACGTGGCTGCGTGTCGAGGCATCGCGGACGAGCAGTCCCTTGTCGGTCATGATCTGGATCGTCTTGAGGATGGTCGTGTAGCCACGGGGCTTCGCGGCCTCGAGCACCTCGTGAATCTGACGCACAGTGGAAGGCCCGAGATCCCAGATCACACGGAGCACTTCGAGCTCGGCATCGGTGGGCCGCGGCGCGGATGGCATGATGGGTCCGATCCTATACGGAAGTTTCCGTAGATATCAACGGAAGTTTCCGTAGGCCACGGATAGCACAGATAGCACAGATGAGGGCGCTGACACAGATGCACAGATGACAAGGGATGCACAGATGATGGCTCCATCAGGTCGCCCTGTCGCAGAAGGAGCGATCTCGAAGCCTCGTCGTGACCTGTCACCCTGCACGGGTGCCGGGGCTGGCCAACATGTGCGGGCGGGCGAGGGGCCGTGGGCCGTGCCATGCGACATCTGTGCATCCCTCGTCATCTGTGCATCTGTGTCTCGTTTTCCCATCTGTGCAATCTGTGCCATCTGTGGCTTGTGGCATCTGTGGCCTGTGCCATCTGTGGCCTATGACAGCCTGCAACGTTGCCCGCCATCGCGGTCTGCCCTACTGTGGACGCACTGTGTTCGCGCCGTCTCCGTTCCACCACATCGCTGCCCGTGCCGCACGGCCCATGGCCATGTGTTGCCGCATGCGCACCTGCCGGTGGCGCGCTGACGGACCGTCGTGATCTGACTCGCCGATCACGCCTGCCCCCGAACGGCCGCTCCCGCGACGAGCGGCCGTTTCCGCGTACGGCCGCCGTCCGGGCGTGGTGACTTCCGCCTCCTGTCCCTACGCGGCGTCTGGAATCTGCCATGTCTCTTGTCCGAATAGTCCTCGCGGCCCTGCTGGCCTTCACGCCAGGGGTCGTCCTGGCCCAGCCCGCGGTCACACGGATCGCGGGCACCGTCGTCGATGACCAGGGCGGCGTCCTGCCCGGCGTCACCGTGACGGCCACGTCGCCGTCGCTCATCGGGTCGCAGGTCGCCATCACCGAAAGCAACGGCACGTACCGGTTCGCGGTGCTGCCTGCCGGCACCTATGCTCTCACCTTCGAGCTGGCCGGCTTCCAGCGGGTCGTGCGCGAGGCGCTCGGGCTCGAGCTGGGCCAGACCCGTACGGTCGATGCCACGCTTGCCGTCGCGCAGGTCAGCGAGACCGTCACCGTCATCGGCGGCGCGCCGGTTGTCGACCGGCAGTCGACGACCATTGGCAGCGTGCTGGACCAGGCGAAGCTGACGAGCACGCCGGGCTCCACCGACCTGTGGGCCGCCCTCGCACAGGCGCCGGGCGTGCGGATGCGCGGCTTCGACGTCGGCGGCAGCCACAAGATCCAGTCCACCGGCTACGACGCCTTCGGCATGCGTGGCCAGGTGCGCGTCCTCACGGAGGGCGTGGACCAGACCGAAGGCACCGGCGGCGCCGGCTTCTACCAGGACTACTACGCCAACAGCGAGGTCTCGATCGTGGCCGCGGGTCACGACGTGACGACGAACACCCCCGGCGCGCTCGTGCTGGTGACGGTGAAGAGCGGCGGCAACGAGCTCGCGGGACTCTTCCATCAGGCCTACGAGGGCCGGGACTTCGTCGGCGACAACATCGACGCGGCCGCCGCCGCCCGCGGGTTCACGGGACAGCCCAACCTCTCCTATCGCGAGACGCACGGCGACCTCGGCGGCCCGATCGTGAAGGACCACCTCTGGTTCTTCGCCGCCGCCAACCACTTCCGCATCGACAAGGCGCAGTCGGGTGTGCCCGAGTCGGTGGCGACCGACCTCGGCATCGTCGATGACCTCACGACGAAGGAGACGTGGAAGCCGACAGCGGCAGACACCATCACCGGGTACTACCAGCGCCAGCACAAGCAGCAGCCGCGACGCGGCCTGTCGGTGACCCGCGGGCCCGCCTCGACGCTCGCGCAGAGCAGCTACGCCTGGATGTTCTCGGGCCGCTGGCAGCGTGTGTGGACGAATCGCCTCTTCACGGAGGTCAGCGCCGGCCAGTGGGGCTACGACTTCCCCCTCGAGCCGACAACGGACTTCAGGACGGCGCCGCCGCGGACCGATCTCGTGACGGGCGTGGACTCCGGCGCGGGATTCACGCAGGGCGGCGTCGCGGGCCCCCGGACGTCGAATCCCCGCAAGCCCCAGGTCTTCGCGACCGCCAGCTACTACCTCCCGACCGGCGGCGCGGGCAGCCATGACCTCAAGGCCGGCGTCGAGTGGCTGGACGACGGCGGCAGCTCCGGCGAGACAGGCGCGTCGGGGGCGATCCTCTATCTCGACCGCGCCGGCGTGCCGAGCCAGATCCGCCTGACCGACGTCGGCGATCCAGCGACGTTCGGCACGGGCTGGCTCCCCTCGACGGACGGCAACGCAAGGGCCGCCGCGTACGTGCAGGACCGCTGGTCGGTCACCGATCGCCTCACCGTCACGGCGGGGGTCCGGTTCGATCGCCAGCGGCCCTACTACGAGGCGTCACGGCGCGAACCCCTGCTCACCGACGTGTTCGAGGCCGTCGAGACCCCGGGCCGGACGCTGCTCGTCCGCCAGTCGGTGGCGCCGCGTGTCGGCCTGTCGTATGACGTCTCGGGCCGTGGCCGGTCGATTGCGAAGGTCTTCTGGGGCCGCTACCATCACAACCTCTCACGCACCCTCGCCGGGGTGAACCCGGGGGGCACGAACACGCGCACCTACGTGTTCCTCGATCCGAACGGCAACGGGCGCTACGACGGCGCCGGCGAGCTCGGCGCGCTGGTCGCGTCCACCGGCGGCGCGACGACGGGGTACGACGAGGATCTCGTGTTGCCGCGCACCGACGAGGTCAGTGTCTCGTTCGAGCAGCAGCTCGCCGGGGACTCCGCCGTGCGCCTGGCGTGGGTGCGCAAGTCGACGGCACACGAGATCGGGACCTACAACGAGGCGTGGGTCGACGCGCTGACCGTTCCCGTCGAACGAACGGTCGCCCTCGAGGGCTACGACACCGGCATCACGGGCCGGGAGACGTTCCTCGTCCACGACGTTCCCGCCAGCCTCCGCGGCGTTGTCCGGAACACGATCGCCAACCTCCCGGCGTCGGTGGACCAGGGCGCGGCAACCTACGACACGTTCGAGGCGGGGTACAACCTGCGGCTGGGAGGCGGCCTCTTCGTGGACGCCAGCGTGGACGTGACGTGGAAGGACGACCTGCGCTCGGCGGACAGCACGAGCAACAGCCCGCTGACGCAGGCCGACCCCATCGGGCAGGCCTACTTCCCGAATGCGCGCCCCGGCGTGTCGAACCGTCAGCGGACCTCGGTGTGGGGCCTCCGGGCGTCGGGTCGCTACCTCCTGCCCTATGCCGTCGGGCTCGGCGCCAACATCCGTGTGCAGAGCGGCTGGAACTACGCCCGGGTGATCTCGTTCGCGCTGCCGAACGCGGGCACACAGCGATTCTGGTATGAGGACCTGTCACGGCATCGCTCGGACACGGTGGCCCTGCTGAACGCGCGCCTGGATCGCACGTGGCACTTCGGGCGCTATGCCCTGACCGGGCTCGTGGACGTGTTCAACGTGACGAACGGGAATGCGATCACGAACTTCAACCTCGTCAACGGGCCGCGCTACAACCAGGTCAACGGCGCGCTCGATCCCCGCACGCTGCAGCTCGGCGTCCGGTTCGAGTTCTGAGTGAGGCAGGGACGGTGCCCCATGTCGAGGCGTGGTCGCCGGGGCATGGGGCCCGTCCTCCCCGTGTCCCGGCCTTTAGCCCTGCCATGCCATCTGTGCATCCTTTCCATCTGTGCATCTGTGGCCGCAGCCGAAGGTGCGACGACGATGTAATCAGTGGCCTATGACACGACTTCCCCCTTGCCCCCCGCCCGCGATTGACCTACGGTAGAACTCTCGCATGTTCCTGACGGCCACCACTCCCTTCGCGACCACGATGTCGATGTGCGGCATGACCTGTTGCCGGTGTATCACTCGTGTCCCCAGGGTTGGCGTCGTCTGGGAGTCCTGAACCAGGGCTCCCCGGTTTCAAGCAAACGCGACCAACCCGCCACCAGGCGGGTTTTTTTGTGTACCGACCATGTCCAATTCCGCTGCCTCCTCCGCCCCCGCCGAGCCGGCGCCCCTCTCGCGTCCGCTCACGCCCCGGGCCGCGGCGCGCCGCGCGCCCCGCCCCCGGCGGTCCCTCGGCGACCGCGCGCCCTCGTCCTCCCCGGCCCCGCCGGCCGCGCAGGCGCGTCTCGAACCGCCGACGCCGCCGTCGTGCACGAGCGAGAACCATCACTTGTGGAAGAACGGCCGTTTCTGGTGGGTGGCCTTCACGGTGCTCCAGGACGGCTATCGTCAGCACCGCGTCCGCGAATCGCTGCGCACCGACGACGTGGAGCTCGCGCGCCGGCGACGGGACCGCCGCATGGCGCACTATGACGCCCTGCCTGGCCATGAGGTGACCTGCCTCGCACGACTGCGCGCGGAGCAGGTGCCCGAGAGAGCGCGCGCCAGCTGAGCGCGCGGGGGGGCACTCAGCCCCCCAGCCAGCCCGCCTCCGCCGCCGCCTGTTCGAAGGCCGCCAGGGAGCGGCCGATGCGCACGGGCGTAGGCAACGCCCCGGTCAGCGCGTCGACGGCCTTGAAGCCGTTGCCGGTCACGCAGATGACCGTCGGTGCGTCGGGGGCAATCACGCCGGCCTCGGCGAGTCGCCGCGTCACCGCGACCGTCGTGCCGCCGGCCGGCTCGGTGAAGATGCCTTCGGTGCGCGCCAGGAGCTCGATCGCGGCGAGGATTTCCGGGTCGGTCGCCACCTCGCCCGTACCGCCCGTCTCGCCGACCGCGCGCACGACCTGGAACCCGTCGGCCGGGTTGCCAATCGCCAGGGACTTCGCAATCGTCCTCGGCTTCACCGGATCCGGGAACTCCTGTCCTTCGAGGATCGCCCGGACGACGGGTGCCGAACCCGCGGCCTGCGCCGCATGCACCCTGGGCAGCTCGCCGTCCACGAGCCCGAGCTGCTGCAGTTCCCGGAAGCCGCGGACCAGCCGCGGCAGCAGCGTGCCGCCCGCGACCGGCGAGACCACGTGCGCCGGGAATCGCCACTCCAGCTGCTCGGCGATCTCGAAGGCCATCGTCTTCGCGCCCTCGGCGTAGTAGCTGCGCAGGTTGATGTTCGCGAACCCCCACCCATGGCGATCCGCAATCTCGGTGCACAGCCGGTTCGCATCGTCGTAGCTGCCCTCGATGGCCACGATGCGGGCGCCGCAGGCGCCGGCCGCGACGATCTTGGCGGGCTCGAGGTCGGCCGGCACGAAGACCACCGATGGCAGGCCGAGCCGTGCCGCATGTGCGGCGACGCTGTTGGCGAGGTTGCCCGTGGAGGGGCACGCCAGCACCGGCATGCCGAACTCGACGGCCCGTGACGCGGCCACCGAGACCACGCGGTCCTTGTACGACAACGTGCCGCGGTTGAGGGAGTCGTCCTTGACGAACAGGCGGCGGAGCCCGAGCGCGGCGCCGAGCCGGGGGACGGGCACGAGCGGCGTCCATCCGGCCCAGAACCCCGTGCGCGGGGCGTCCACCGGGAGCAATTCGGCGTAGCGCCAGAGATTGTGGGGACGCCGCCCGATCGCCTCGCGCGTGAAGGTCGACCGGGCGGCCTCGTAGTCGTAGACCACCTCGAGGGGCCCGAGACAGGCACCACACACCCAGGAAGCCCGCGCCTCGTACGACGCGTGGCAGAGATGACATCTGAGACCGGTGACATGACTCATGGGACGGGGTGCCTCCTCGATGGCCCGAGCCGGCGGCTCAGGCGGTGGTAGTCGATTCGTGAACGTCGAAGATGGCCAAGGCGAGTGGCGGGGCGACATGGAAGTCCGCCTCGCGGATCTCCGCGAGGGCCCGCTCGAGCTCGGCGACGCGGCAGGCCTCGAGCGTGACGACAAACGGGAGATCCCCCTTGGGGAAGCCAGGCTCCTGGAGCACGGCATCGACGTTGATGCCGTGGCGGGCGAAGGCGGCCGTGAGGGCCGCGAGGATGCCGGGGCGATCGTTGACCGTCAGCCGGACGTACCGGGGCGCAAGCCCGCCGCCCGCCAGGCGCACCGGCCGGTGCTCGGCCGCGGCGCCGCTTCGGGGACCGCGGATCGCGAGGTGCAGGAGGTCGGAGACCACCGCCACGGCTGTCGCATCGCCTCCCGCGCCGCGGCCGGCAAAGCGTGTCGGCCCGCCGCGCTGGCCCCAGGTGACGAGCAGGTTGTCGCGGCCCGCCACCGACGCCAGCGGCGATCGCCGCGGGACGAGCATCGGGCCCACGGCGCCTGCCGCCTCGTCAGTGGCATGAGGATCGCGGCCGACCCAGGCCACCTGGCGGATGGTGCAGCCGAGACGCCTCGCGTACCGGAAGTCCACGCTGGAGAGGCCGCGCAGGCTGTGACACGTGAAGTCGCTGGCGGCCACCTCCCAGCCGAGCGCCTCCCGGGCCAGGATACGGACCTTCGCGAGCGCGTCGAGCCCGTCGACGTCCGCCGTGGGATCGGCTTCGGCATACCCGTGGTCGATGGCCTCGGCAAGGGCCTCGTCCAGCGACTGGCCCTCGCGGTCCATCGCCGTGAGGATGAAGTTCGCCGTCCCGTTCAGCAGGCCGGCGAGCCGCTGGATCCGGTCACCGCGCAGCCCGGTCCGGAGCGCATTGATGACGGGGACGCCGCCACAGACGGCGGCCTCGAATCGAATCTCGACGCCACGCTCGAGCGCCTGCGCCTCGAGCGCGGCGCCGCGCTCGGCGATGAGCTGCTTGTTCGCCGTGACGACCGACTTGCCGGTGGCCAGGGCGCGCGCAACCCAGTCGCCGGCCGGATCGAGCCCGCCGACGAGCTCGACGACCGCGTCGATGTCGTCGGCGAAGGCCCGCTCCACCGACTCGGTCCACTCGACGCGCGACGGCACCCAGGACGCACGCTTGCGGTCGATGCCACGGTTGTAGATGGAGACGAGCTCCACGGGGAGCGGCCCGGTGGGCGGAGGCTCGACGAGAGCGCGGGCCACCGCGCGGCCAACGGTGCCAAAGCCGAGCAGGGCCACGCGGAGCGTGCCGCGCACGGCGTCCCGGGCGGGAGCGTCCTGGGGTTCGAGTCCGAGTGTCACGAAAGACGACCTTCCTGTCCGCGGCGGCCGGGGGGCCCGCGCGCAAACGAAAAAAGCCCGCCGGTGAGGACCGGCGGGCTCGGATGTCAGTGGGTGTGGGCGATGACGCGTCAGCGTCGGCGTTCGCACGGTCCCCGGTCATCCGGCCACGCACGGGTCGTCATTCGGCACATCGGCATGCCGGTGACGGTGGTGGCGGTGAGCGGGTGGAACGCAGCGAACATCGTGAGACCTGTTATAGCGATCCGGGCGCGGAGCGTGCAACCCCGCGATGTGTCATACGCTCACGAACGCGGCTGCGGGGTCACGCGCAGGTACGGCTTCTTGGTCACGAAGCCGGCCGGGAACCGCTCGCGCGCCTGGTCGTCGTTCAGGCTGTTGGCGATGATGACCTCCTCGCCCGGCTTCCAGTCGGCGGGCGTCGCCACCGGGAACTCGCTGGTGAGCTGCAGCGAGTCGATCACGCGCAGGATCTCGAGGAAGTTGCGGCCGGTGCTCGCCGGGTAGGTGAGCGTCAGCTTGATCTTGTTGTCGGGGCCGATCACGAAGACGGAGCGTACGGTCATCGTGTCGCTCGCGTTCGGGTGGATCATGCCGTACTTCGTCGCGACGGCCTTGTCGTGGTCGGCGATGACCGGGTAGGTCACCTCCCCGCCCGTCACGTCCTTGATGTCGGTGAGCCACTTCGTGTGCGAGTCGGTGGGGTCCACGCTGAGGCCGATGACCTTCGTCTTGCGCTTCTGGAACTCCGGCAGGAGCTTGGCCACCGTGCCGAGTTCGGTCGTGCAGACGGGCGTGAAGTCCTTGGGGTGCGAGAAGAGCACGGCCCAGTCGGCGCCCTTCCACTCGTGGAAGTTGAGGGGGCCCTGCGTAGTCTCGGCCGTGAAATCCGGCGCAACGTCTCCCAGTTGAAGGCTCATACGGGTGTGCTCCTGAAAGAGGGGTGGTGTGACTGCAGTCTCCCAGCGTACGAAGGGCGACGCCGGCATGCAACCGGGAAGCGTGTCACAGGGATGACGATCTACAATCCATTTCCTCAGGAGGTTCCGTGCCGCACCACGTCGTGCCCCCCGGCACCGTCCTGTTCGCGCTGTGCCTCGCGCTCGGTGCGAGTCCGCACGCCGCGGCCTCCCGCACGGGCCAGCAGCCCATCTTCACCGCCGACACGACTCTCGTCGAGCTGGACGTCACGGTCACGGATCGTGACGGCCACCCCGTGCGTGGCCTCACGAGGGACGACTTCGTCGTCCGCGAGGACGGCGTGCCGCAGGCGCTCGACAGCGCGGAGCTCATCGACATCCCGATGCCGGAGCCGCTCGCGGACGACGCACCGGAGCCGGTGGTCTTCCCGCCCCCCGAGGTCGCCAGCAACGTCGCGGACACCGCGCCGCCGCGCGCCTACGTCTTCATCCTGGACGACCTGCTCACGCGGGCGCATCGCACCGGGCGCGTCCGGGAGGCAGTCGCCGGGTTCATCCGGGAGGGCATGGCCCCGGGGGACAGCGCGGCGGTGGTGTTCGCGGGTACGGAATCCGCCGCGCAGGACTTCACGACCGACCGCGAGCGGCTGCTGCAGGCCGTGGAGCGGTTCATGGGCCGCGGCGTGCCGGTCCCCACCGAGAACCTGGTGGCCGATGGCCCCACCGGCATGTTCGTGCCCGATGGCACGGCGGGCCACAACAACTCCCGGTGGCTCGACACGCTGGACAACGCCGTCACGGCCCTGGGCCGCCTGGCCGGCCCCCGCCGGGCGATCGTGCTGGTGAGTGAGGCACACGGCCTGGCAGACCTGAAAGGCACGCGCTCCGACAGCCGTGTCAGGCAGATGCTCGCCCGGGCCGCGGCCAACAACGTCGTCATACACGTGGTGGACCCGGCGGGACTGACCGGCGCGAAGGACGATGAGCAGGACATCATGACCGGCGTGATCAGGGGCGAGCTGCTGGCGCCGCGAACCACCGACGTCAACTTCAAGCCGCTGGGCGTCACGCCGATCGAGAGCCTCGCCAGCCTGGCCGCCGAAACCGGCGGCGTGGCGGTCGTCAACACCAATGGACTGCGGGAAGGCTTCTCCCGGATCGTGCAGGCCAGCTCGTCGTACTACCATCTCGCCTACTACCCGGCCAATACCGCCCGCGACGGCAGGACGCGCCAGCTGCGCGTCTCCGTCAGGCGGGACGGGCTGGACGTGCGTGCGCGTCGCAGCTACGTCATCGAGAAGCCGTCGAAGAAGACGGCCCAGCCGACCAAGGCCGACGAGCTGCTCTCGAGCCCGCTCCCCGTCCCCGGGCTCGGACTGCACGCGCAGGCGGCCGTGTTGCGGAAAGGCAAGGACGATGCGCGGGCACTGGTCGTGGTGGACATCGACGGCGGCGACCTGGCGTTCAGCGATCGCGGACGCGAGACGATCGAGTACTGGGTCCTCGCAATCGACAGCTCCGGCCGGGCCCGCGATCGCGACACGGGAGCGAGCGAGCTCCGATTGCGGCCCGGCCGCGTGGCCGAGGTGACGACGCGCGGCGTCCGCCTGATCTTCGACCTGTCGGTCGGCCGGGGCCGCTACCGGATTCGGGTCGCGGCGCGGGAGCGCGAGGGGGGCCGCGCAGGATCGGTGGCGCTTGATCTCGACGTGCCCGACTTCGGAGACGACGACCCGCGTGCCAGCTCGATCCTCCTGACCTCGTCGCGTGAGGGACTGCGCGTGGCGCTCGATCGCAGGACGGCCAGCGTCCGCGGGCTCCTGCCGGCGCTCCCGAGCGCCGTGCGCCAGTTCGGGCCGGACGAACAGCTCGCGCTGTTCGTCGAGGCCTATCCGGGTCGCGCCGGCAGGGGCCAGCCGGCGACCGGGATCCCGACGTGCACCCTCGAGGTCGTCGACGCGCGGGGCACCCGCCACGGCAGCCTCACGCAGCCCACGACTCCCGGCGAGCACGACGCGGTTCGCTGCCAGCCAACGCTGGATCTGCTCGGCCTGCCCCCCGGGACCTACGGTCTGACCATCACCCTGCAGCTGCCCGGCGCCAATGAGCCGCTCCACCGGGAGACGACGATTCAGGTCCGCCCCGATTGACGGGCCAATCAGCCGATTCCGCAAGTCCAGGGCGGCGCTTCAATCGGCAATCCGAAGCCGTCGTGCCCGTCACGACCGTCGGATCCGGCGTGCCGTTTCGATACGTATCCTGTAAGATACAACTGACAGATGATGCCATCCAGATACGGACTGACAGTCCGCCTCGGGGGGCCCATAATCCGCGCATCGTTTTGATACGTGTGCACGCCTCCCCCGGGGTGTGTATCAGCCAGACGGCTCCAGACGGGGGTGTCCTGAACCATGTGGCCGGTCCGCACTCGCCCAGGCAGCATCTTCGGTCGGTGGGCGCATGTACCGGTCCCGGGGCCCACCCCGGAGATCGACGCCGATATCGAGCGCTTCGTCCGGATGATGGATGCCCGGCTGGAGTCGCTCCCCCTTCCGGTCGCGCCGCCCGGCCCCGACACCAGCGCCTTCCTGGCAACCCTGGATGCTGCGCTCGAGGCCTGGTGGCGGACGGCGCCGACCGGACCTGACAGCGCGGTGTACCGCTGGACGACCGACGGATGGCGTCACCGCGCGCCGCGTCGGCGGGGCCGCCACGGCCGTCCGGGTGTGCGCCTTCGCCTCCGGGTCCGCGTGGCATGATGGCCGCCGGCGCCGCCACGCACCTCGCCGCACCGCCTCCCACGCCGGAGTGGACGATCACCGGGGCCCTGCTCTTCTGGAAGGACGGCGTCGCGACCCATGCGGTCCAGTCGCCGTTCGTCTGGGACGGCGCGGGCTGGGTGGCCAGCCTCCAGGTGACCAGAACCTCCGTGCGGACCGTGCGTGTCATCGAAGCCCAACTGGTGCTCTCCCCGGAAACCCTCGACCGCTGGATCGACCGTTCCCTCCTGCCGCCCTTCGAAACCACCCGACAAGTGCAGGCCCACCTGCTGCGCTACGGGTGGACCCTCGACGACCTCGGCGCCATTCCGCTCACTTGATGCAGGCCCTGCCCCGTGGTGGCCGCTTCCGTCATCGGATCCTGCTGACAACGTCGCCCGCCGACCGCCGACGGACCAATGTCGGACATGGCGCTACACTCGATGTGACCCGTCCCCACGCGGTTCGGGGCGCATCGGCCCCACCGCGACCGGCCACCGTCTGCCTCCCTCAGGACGATGCTGCTGCCCGACGGTCCGCCTGATCAGATCCCATTCCGTGATGCCGCGGCCCCGGCCGCGACGCCCGCGAGCCTCGCCCTCGATCTCACGCCCCGTGGCCGCGCCCAACGCCGCAACGCCAGGCACGCGGCCGCCCCCGGCCGGCGCGGATCGGACATCCGGTCCGCCGGGCTCGCCCGCATCACTGGCGAGCCTCTGCTCACCCGGGCACTCGAGGGGCGGCCCCGGGGGGCGGCCCCGACCAGGCGTTCGAGGAAGCCCCCCCCTGTGCCGATTACAGGGACAAGTGTCCCGATGCTGGTCGAGGGCGAGTGTCTCGGTGTGCTGATGGTGACGAGCCGTGAGGGAACCGGCACCACCATCCGGATGCGACTGCCGCTCCCCGTGGATGCCGACGCGGGAGCACAGCCATGACCGCCACGAGGCCCAGCCCTTCCGGGGGCGGCTTCGCGGTGCTCGTGGCCGACGACCACGGCATCGTGCGGCACGGCGTGCTGCGGCTGCTGGCAGAACATCTCGCGCTGGGTGCGACGGGCGAGGCGGGCTCGTTTCGTGAGCTGCGGGTGCTCGCCGAGTCCCGCCATTGGGATGTCCTGATCCTCGACCTCTCGATGCCCGACGGCGACGGCATCGAACAGCTCCGCCTGCTGCACGCGCAGCAGCCGCGCCTGCCGATCGTCGTCTTCACGATGTTCCCCGAGGAGCAGTTCGCCGTCGCCACCCTCGGAGCCGGGGCGAGTGGCTTCGTCGCCAAACACCAGCCGTCCACGGCGCTGGTGGAAGCCGTGCGCCACGCCCTGAAGGGCGAGCGTTACGTGTCCAGCCGCGTGGCGGACCGCCTCGTCCAGACGCTCTCCCGGCCCCGCCCGGCCGGCGGCCTGCTCTCGCCGCGCGAACGGGAGGTGCTCCGGCTCCTCGGCAGCGGCGCGCGCACCAGCGAGATTGCCAGCCGGCTCGGCGTGAGCGCCAAGACGGTCAGCACCTACAAGGCCCGCATCCAGGAGAAGCTCGAACTCCGGAACACGGCGGAGCTCGTTCGATACGCGGTCACGAACGGCCTCTTCGAACGCTCCTGACGCGCGACGTCCCGATCAAGTGACACGCGTCCTCGCCGGGGGACACGTGGCAATCATCAATCTGCACTCTTCAATCCTCAATCGCACGCGCAGCCTCCGTGCCTCGCTCTGGGCCCGTCCGTCCTCCCGATGGCCCCGGCCTTGCTGTACGCTGGATACCCCCGGCATCGGAGGTCTGCCCATGCGCCCTCTCGGCACGTCCGTCGTCGGTCGCGCGGCCCTCGTGTCGTTGTTCCTGCTGGGCGGCGCGTTCGTCCAGCCCGCCCTCGCCGCCGCAGCTGACGGCCAGGACCGTCCTGCGCCTGAGGCGCAACCCGCAGGCGTTCCACTCAACCAGCCCGACTTCTTCTTCGCACGCCCACACGCCGCGATCAGCCTGCGCGGCGGGTGGCTGTTCGCCGGCGCGGGCAGCGACCTGTTCGACTTCGTCACCGAGCAGCTCACGATCGACAAGGGCGACTTCAATGCCCCCGCGTTCGATGCCGATCTGGCCTTCCCGCTCTCGAATCACCTGGAGGCCGTCGTCGGCTTCAACATCAGCAAGGTCTCGCACCTGTCCGAGTACCGCGACTTCGTCGACAACCAGCTGCTCCCGATCGAACAGACCACGACCCTGACGACGCGCGCGGTGCAGGGGGGCGTGCGCTATACCCTGGCGCCCCGCGGCCGCAACGTGAGCCGCTTCGCCTGGGTGCCGTCACGCGTCGTGCCGTACCTCGGCGCCGGCGGGGGCGTGGTGTGGTACGACTTCGTGCAGGGCGGGGACTTCGTCGACTTCGTCGACCTCTCGATCTTCTCGAGCCGTTTCCGGTCGACCGGCTGGACACCGAGCGTACACGCGATCGCGGGCGCCGACATCCAGCTCTATCGCCGGCTCTATCTCTCGATGCAGGGACAGTACCAGTGGGCCGCCGCCGACCTCGGCGAGGACTTCGTCGACTTCGAGCCCATCGACCTCTCCGGGTTTCGCGTGAGCACCGGGGTCACGCTGGTCTTCTGAGGAGGCTGCCATGACGCCCCACATTCACCCCGGCTCGTCGGCGCGCCGCAGCGGGATCGCCGCGGCAGCCCTGCTCGCCGCCGCCACCGCGACCGCCGCACAGCCCGCCCCCCCGGCATCGACCCGCTGGGAGCCCTGGCTGGGCTGCTGGCAGCTCACCGAGGACACCGCGACGGGCCCCGGTGCCGCCCGTGGCGCCGAGGTGTGCGTCAGCACCGGCCAGGCCAGCGAGGGCGCGGTGTTCGCCACCCGCGTGGCCGGGCAGCCGGCCCTCACCGAGACGCTCGTCGCGGACGGCACGTCGCGCCCCGTGACCGACGAGGGATGCACGGGCACGACCCAGGTGCGCTGGTCCGCGGACGGCCAACGCGTCTTCGCCACGAGCGACGTCGCCTGTGACGGCGGAGCCACGCAACACATCGCCGGGCTCTCGTTCATCGTGCCCGGTCCAGTGTGGCTCGACGTCCAGGCGGTCGACAGCGCCGGGCGGCAGAGCGTGCGGGTCCGGCGCTATGTGCCCTCGGCGGCGACGGCCACCCGCCTGCGCGCACGGGGCGCGCGCCTCGATGTCGACGACGTGATCGAGGCGAGCCGCCTGTTGCCGGCGGCCGCCGTCCAGGCCGCCCTCGTCGAGTCGCGGTCGCGCTTCGCGCTGACGGGACGGCAGATGCTCGCCATGGACGACGCCGGCGTCGCCGACTCGATCACCGACCTGATGGTCGCCATCTCGTACCCCGACCGCTTCATCGTCGATCGCCGGTCGGCGACGCCGCTGGCCACGACCTTCGACGACTCGCCGTGGCCGTTCATCGGCGCCGATGCGTTCTACTGGTCCCCGTACTACTACGCCCCGTTCGGGTATTCGTACTGGGGGAACTACTGGGGGCCGTACGGCGGCGGGGGCGTCGTGATCATCGATCCCGGTGGCGGAGGCGGCGGCACGCCGGCCGCGGTCGTGGACGGACGCGCCGTCAACGGCCGCGGCTATACACAGGTGAGGCGCCGCGATCCGGAACCCGGTCCGTTCGGGCCCGGGGGCTCCGGCGCGACCAGTGGCGCGGCCGGCGGCTCATCGTCGCCGGGGACGGTCAGCTCTGGCGGCTACTCGGATGGCGGAAGTGGTGGCGCCGGTGGCGGTCGCACGGCTGTGCCGCGGCCGCCCGGGGGCAGGTAGGCAGGAGAACTCCAGCCACGAAGCTCACGACCTTCGACTTCGCTCAGGTCGCCCCGAGCGTCGTCGAGGGGCGAAGGACACGAAGTGTACGCAGGACGTGGACCCGGATGATGCCGCTCCGCCGCCTTCGCGTGCTTCGTGATCGTCGTGTGCTTGTATGTTGCCCCTACCCCGATGGTCGGGGTCTACTCAGGGACGCTTGAGTAGGCGCGTCGGGACGCTGGTTGTGCGCGAGGCTTCGAGCCTGACACGAAGATCAGCGCCCGGCGCGCACGTCT
>JBFWVR010000004.1:0-474929 GCA_050246635.1 Vicinamibacterales bacterium | reverse complement strand
ATGAACCCCAGTCGTAGATCCACAGGCGAAACTCCCTGCCACGGCATCGCAACCCTCCTGCGTGCTGTGGCGAAGTGTTACCCATGTGTCCCGACAGAGCTGTTACCTATGTCTCCAGACTGAGCCCAACAATCTTCAATCTGCCATCTGCAATCAGATCTTCAATCTGAAATCTTCAATCTCCAATCTATTTACTGCCCTGCGCCTTCGGGATACTGCAGGGCCAGCCGGAGCTCCTTGGCGAGGCCATCGACCGTGGTGCCCTGGCGCTTCCAGGCGCCGTCGGTCTCGAAGCGGAGGGCGCCGATCCGGCGGCCCCAGGGGGCGATGACGCGGCCGATCGCGCGGTAGTCGGTGCGCTCGGCGTGGAGCTGGTCCACGGCCTGGATCACGTCGGGCGCCACGCGGATGAACGCGCGCAGCGCGGTGGCCGACTTCACGGTGTACTTCCGGCCGTGCCACGCGGCGTCGAACACGGTCGCGATCTGCTTGAAGTAGTTCACGAAGAAACGCTTCGACTCCTCGCGGAACTCCCCGGCCTTGCGGGCCCCGCCGAGGGCGGCCTCGTCGGCGAAGAGCTTCTTGAGCTCCTGCGCGAGCGGGGCCTGCGCCACGCGGCCCTTGCCCACCCCGAGCAGCTTGATGTCGCCGTGGAGCGGCGACTCCTCGCGGTCGTTCAGCGCCCGGACCACGTCGTGCGCGGCGGCCAGCGCCTCGTCCCGGTACAGCTGGCGGCCCGAGAGCGACACCAGGTGCGACGAGTTCAGCCGCGTGTGTTTCGCGTTGATCGTCACGAACATCTGGACGACGTGGTCCTCGGGCAGGCGGTCGAAGATGATCGCCGGCACGGTGAACACCTCGTCGCCGAAGCGCTCGATGTCCGCGTGGAGCGCCAGCAGCCGGTGCTGGCCGTCGATGGCGCGCAGGATGCCTTCGCGCTCGGGGACCTTCAGCCGCCCGACGACCGCGCCCGCCTCGATCGGCTCGAAGCTCAGCTTCTCGTCGCAGGAGATGATGACGGCGCCCGGAATCGAGGGCAGATCCCTGGCCTGCCGGCACTGCTCGTAGTACTGCACCAGCTCCTCGATCTTGCGGCGGATGATGTGGCGCTGGTACGCCTTCTCGCTGGACGCGATGCGGCGCTCGAGCAGGTCCCAGTTGATCTTCGACTGCGCGCCCTTCCGGCTGCCGCGCACCGGGGCCGAGCCCTGGTCCACGTAGCTCAGCACCTCGAAGCGGACCAGCTTGTCGATATCGCTGGCCGTCAGGGAGGCCTGATAGAATTGCACGCCGAACTGCTGCATTCGGATCGCGGCGACGCTGATCATAAGAGTCCGTCCGGAATGTCCGAAATCCACCGGATTCTATCGGCGGACGGGGGGCGCTTCAACGATTATCACCCCCCGCCGGGACCCCTCCGCGATCGATTCCGCGAAATCTTCCGTCCGTAATTCACGCTTCTGCAAGGAGTTGCACACATGGCCCCCGTGCCGCTGCGGCTGAGCCGCCTGTCGGGTTTCCTCCCGCTCCTGCTCCTGGTCCTGTCCGCCCCGCCCGTCGACGCCCAGCGGGCGCCGGCCACCCGTGCCGACGCCGACTTCGCCGCGGCCGTCAAGGAGTGGACGACCCAGCCGGAGTTCATGAGCCCGCTGGTCGACCATCTGCCGGTCCGGGCCGGCGTGCCGACCCCGAAGGACGTGCTCGGCTACTGGGTGGGCGAGCCGAAGAAGCTCACCTACTGGGCCGACCAGCAGAAGTGGTATCGCGCGCTCGAGCAGGCGTTGCCGGGCCGGCTCAAGACGAGCGTCATCGGGAAGACGGAGGAGGGCCGGGAGCAGATGGTGGTCTACGTGACCTCCGAGGCCAACCTCACGAACCTCGAGCAGAACCGCCAGAACCTCAAGAAGCTGGCAGATCCGCGAGGCCTGTCGGACGCGGAGGTGGAGCGGCTGCTGGCCTCGACCAAACCGATGTACAACCTCAGCGGCGGGCTGCACAGCGGCGAGACGAACCCGTCGGAGATGCTGATGGAGCTCGTCTACCGCCTGGCCGTCAGCGAGGAGCCCTACATCCAGAAGATCCGGGACAACGTCATCGTCTCGGTCATTCCCACGACGGACATCGACGGCCGCGACCGCTACGTGGACTGGTACTACGCCTACAAGATCGACGAGCCGGCCGACGGCAGCGTGAACTACGGCGGCCCGCCCTACTGGGGCAAGTACGTCTTCCACGACAACAACCGCGACATCAACTACGGCGTGGACACGCTGCGCCACTACCTCGAGTGGTACCTGGACTGGGTCCCGCCGATCTGGCACGACCTGCACGAGCAGTCCACCCTGCTCTACACCTTCAGTGGCCAGCCGCCGCAGAACGCCAACCTGGACCCGATCCTCTACAGCGAGCTGCCGTTCTTCGCGAACTACGAGGTCAACAAGCTGACGGGCTACGGCATGCCCGGCGTGTGGCACTTCGGCTTCGTGGACATGTGGTCGCCGGGTTACCTGGCCTTCGCCGCCAGCAACCACAACGGCATGATCCGCATGTACGAGATCTTCAACCAGGGCGGCGCGAACACCAAGAGGGCGCGGCTGCGCGGGCCGCTGACCGAACGCGAGTGGTTCCGGCCCAACCCCGTGCCTGCCGGAGAGATCGACTGGTCGATCCGCAACTCGATCAACTACAGCGAGACCGGCGTGCTGACGGCGCTGGAGCTCACGTCGAACTTCCCGCGTATGGTCGTGGAGAACTTCTACAAGAAGACGATCCACTCGATCGAGGAGGGCGGCGCCCGGGCGCCGTACGCGTTCGTGCTGCCGGCCGGCCAGCCCGATCAGGGCCAGGTGGACCGTGTGGCCAACCTGCTGCGGCGCCAGGCCATCGAGGTGCACCGCGCGACCGGCGAGGTGAAGCTGGGCGACACCACCTTCCCCGCCGGCTCCTACATCGTGAAGCTGAACCAGCCGTATGGACGCCTCGCGAAGACGCTGCTCGAGAAGCAGAATTACCCGGATCCGAGCCTGCGCACCTACGACGACAGTGCCTGGACCATGGGCCTGGCGAGCAACATCGAGGTGAAGACGGTCGACGACAAGGCGATTCTCGAACAGCCGGCGTCGCTGCTGACGGAGGACGTCACGACGCCGGCCACCATCACGGGGGCCTCGGGGGCGGTCTGGGCCATCCGGCACAACGGCAGCCTGAACCTGATCACGCTGCGGTACCACCTCAAGGATCTGGCGGTGAAGGGCGCGACGAAGGCCTTCGCCGCCGGCGACGGGCAGTTCCCGGCCGGGTCGTTCCTGATCCCGGTGAGCGGCGACCAGGGGGACCGCGTCCGGAAGGAGGTCGAGGCGCTCGGCCTCGTCGCGGCGGTGCTCCCCGCGATGCCGGAGGTCGAGACCGTGGACGTCGACCTGCCCCGGATCGCCATCTACACGACATGGCAGAACACCGAGAAGGTCGGCTGGGTCCGCCTGGCATTCGACCGCTGGGAGATCCCGTTCGACCTGATCCACAAGGACCTCGTCCAGCCCGGCGCCAACCTGCGCGGCAAGTACGACGTCATCGTGCTGCCGCACCAGGGTAACAACGGCAAGAGCATCGTCTACGAGTCGCCGAAGCTGGAGAAGCCGCTTCCCTACAAGAAGAGCGACCGCTTCAAGAGCTTCGGCATGTATGCCGAGACCGACGACACGCGCGGCGGCATGGGCCTCGAGGGCGCCGCCGAGATTGCGAAGTTCGTCGAGGACGGCGGCGTGCTGCTCTCCTTCGGCGTCGCGAGCTTCTTCCCCGCCGAGTTCGGCATCGCCCGACAGGTGGACGCGTCCGAGCCGTCGGGCAACTTCTACGCGCCCGGGCCATACGTCCAGACCGAGATCCGCGAGCCGAACCACCCGGTGCTCTACGGCTACACCGGCAAGAACCTGCCGATGCGCTGGGGCGGCGGCCCGCTCCTGCGGGTGCCCAGCGACCCGACGCCGTTCGGACCGGGCAACACGTCGTCTCCCGAGCAGGCGACGACGCTGATCCGCTTCCAGGGTGGCGAGGCCGGGGTGCTGTCGGGCCTGATGCGTGGTGCCGACCAGATCCGCAATCGCCCGGCGGTGGTGGACGCACCGGTCGGCAAGGGGCACGTCATCCTGTACGTGAACAACCCGATCTACCGGTGGCAGACGTTCGGCGAGCACGAGCTCGTCTTCAACGCGCTGCTCTACTGGAACGACATGCCGGGGGGGAAGAAGGCGGCGGAGAGTTCCGGGCCGCGGTAGACAGGATCGAAGGTCACGAAGGGTACGAAGGGCACGAAGGGCACGAAGGACACGACCCTTCGACATGGCTCAGGGTCGCCCCGAGCCATGTCGAGGGGCGAAGGGGGCCGGCGCTGTGTGAGCAGCTCCGGCCCCATGCCTGTACGCCCCGGACTCAGCTGGTTGGTATACTTCCTACGATTGCCGCCGTCGTTCACCGCCTGCCGAAACCCGGGACGCGTCCATGCTCTACGCCGCCAGCCTCGTGCTCACCGCCCTCGTCCAGTCCGTCAGCGCCGTCTCCGCCTGGATGCCACCGGCCGAGCAGACCGCCAAGCAGGCGCCGCTGTACGTCACCATCGAGAACCCGACGATGTATGACGTCTACATTGTCAAGGCGAAGACGGACGTGGCCGAGAACGTGGAGTTCCACGAGTCGGACGGCTTCGGCGGCGACGAGCCGGTCAAGGACTTCACCATCCCCGCCTACGAGTCGCTCGAGATCCTCTCCCGCGGGCCGCATATCGTGCTCACCGGGCTCAAGCGCCCGCTGAAGGAAGGCCAGACCGTCACCATCACGCTCACCACGGATGGCGGCCAGGACATCGAGATCAAGGCCGAGGTGCGCAAGCCGTAGCCCCGCACGCGGGCCCCTCGCGGTCAGACGCGCCGCGCCGTCACGAACACCTCCGGGTCCGCGATCGTGAGACGCACGACGCGACCACCGTCCCGGACGAACGCAATCTTCACGCTCGGCACCCCGGACGGGAAGAACACGAGGTTCCCCGTGTGGATCAGGAAGCGCCGCGTCGTACCGGGGCGCTGCAGGCCCAGCTGGTCGTTCTGCACGTCCACCTCGAAGCGGTCGCGTTCGTCCCGCCCGAACACGTAGGCGCCGACCACGGCATCGCGGTCCGCCGCGTCGAGCGGGGCGCTCGGCGGGCGCACGTCGGCGCCACCCACGGCCTCGAGGTACGCGACGACGGCTTCGGCGTCCTTCCCGCCCGCGCGGGCGTGGAGCATCAGCGTCAGGCCGTGCGGCCCGAGCGTACCCTGGACGCCTGGGCGTGCCGCGACGAACGCCTTCACCACGTCGAGCTCCCCCATCATCGCCGCGGAAAAGATCGTCGGGCGCGCCCCGTGCGCGAGCAGCACGTCGGCGATGTCGCGGCGGCCGGTGTGCGCGGCCGCCCCGAGCCCCGTCTCCCAGTCGCCATAGCCCCAGTCCCACGAGGCACGGGCCAGCGAGGGCTGCCGCTCGACCAGGCGCCGGACTTCGTCCACGTCCATGTGCGCCACGGTCACGAGCGCCTTGACGATCTCCGGGTCCGACCCCGGGAACATGGCCGGCAGCGCCGCCTCCTGCCGGGTCACCGCCGCGGAGGCCGGGCGCGTTCCCCATGGGCCGAGACCGCCCGCCAGTCCCCATGCGCCCGCGGGAAGCCCCGCGAGGAAGCCCCGGCGGGACACGCCGGCCGCGCGCGGGCGTCGCGGCCTCATCGCCGCACCGCCGTGACGAACACGTCGGGGTCGGCAATCGTGAGCCGCGTGACGCGACCCCCCTCCCGCGCAAAGGCAATCTTCACGCTCGGCACGCCCGCCGGGAAGAACACGAGGTCGCCGGTGTGGAAGAGGTTCCGGCGGGAGCCCTCCGCCGGCGTCAGCCCGACGATGTCGTTGCGGACGTCGATGACGAACCGGTCCGACCCGCCAGATCCGTAGGCGTACTCCCCGAGGATGGCATCGCGGTCCGCGGCCGGGAGGTCGGCGGTCGCCGGCCGCGCGTCTGCGCCGCCGACGGCGTGCAGATACGCGAGCACGGGTTCCGCATCCTTGCCCCCGGCGCGCGCATGCGCCAGCAGGGTGATGCCGTGCGGTCCGGGGGTACCCTGCACACCGGGGCTGGCCGCCACGAAGGCTTTGACCACGTCGAGCTGCCCCATCATCGCCGCCGAGAAGATCGTCGGCCGCGCCCCGTGGGCCAGGAGCACCTCCGCGATGTTGCGTCGGCCGGTGTGCGAGGCGGCGCCGAGCGCGGTCTCCCAGTCGCCGAACCCCCAGTCCCAGGAGGCCCGGGCCAGCGAGGGCTGGTGCTCGACCAGGCGCCGGACCGCATCCACGTCGCGGTGCGAGGCGCCAACGACTTCCTGGACGAGCTCCGGATCGAGCGACGGGAACCCGCGGTGCAGCCCGGCTGGCCGCGCCGGCGCCGGGTCGGGCGCCGGTGCCGGCGCGCTGCCGAAGCGCGCCGCGAGCCCGACCCCGGTGAGGGGCAGCACCGCCAGGAATCCGCGCCGTGACGTGACATCCACCATCTCGTTGCCTCCCAGTGGGCGGCGCACGGGTGTCGCGCGCCATGGGGAGTCTGACGAGGGCGGCGGGTGCCGGGCCAGTGAGGAACGACGCGGCGCGCAGCCGGAAGGTGTCAGGACGGAACCGTCCTCGACAGAAGGACTTACGGGACGGCTGCAGGCGACTCCGGGGTGAACCGTGGCGCGTCGGGCCGGCGATCGATGAGGTGCCAGCGCACGGCGTCGGCCGTGCGATCCGCCAGCAGCTCGCTGCCCGCCGCCAGCGCCTCCCGCTCGCGGGTGACCCCGGTCACCCAGAGGTGGGTGTCGTCGTCCAGGCGAATGAGGTGCGTGACGAGCCGGTAGTGGCCCGCGTCCGCCGGCTGGAGCTGGCCGAAGATGAAGTACCCGGCGCCGGTCTCGCGCCGGATCGCGGCCGGGTCGCGCTGGTCGCGCGGCAGCCGGAGCGTGCGGGCGTTGCCGATGATGCCAATCCGGTCGGGCCCGAGCGCGGTCAGTCGCTCGACGACCACATCGGAGGCCGCCGACGCGATCCGGTCGAGGGCCGGGTCCCCTGTCTCGTTGTCGAACACCGCGACGGCCACGATCGGGCGCGTCACCTCCGCTCGTATCCACAGGGAGCCCGCGACCACCGCGACCAGCGCCAGGGCGGCGACCACGGGCCACGCCCACCTGCGGACCGGACGGGCCACGTCGGGCGCGGTGCCGGTCACGGGCGCGGCCGGTTCCACGGCGATGGTGCCCGTGCCGCCGGCCGTGCCGGGGACCGTCGTCACCGGCGCGATGAAGCGGAAGCCCCGGCGCGGCAGCGTCTGGACGAAACGCGGGTTGTCGCCGCTGTCACCGAGCGCCGCGCGCACCTGGCTCACGCAGTACGCGAGGCCACGATCGAAGTCCACGTGCGTGTCGCCGCCCCAGACGCGCTCGCGCAGCTCGTCACGCGACACGAGCGCCCCGGCCCGCTCGAGCAGACAGGCCAGCGCCTTCGCCGGCTGGGGCTCCAGCCGCACACGCACGCCGTCACGGTGCAGCTCGCCCGTCGCGGGCACGAACTCGAACACCCCGAACCGGTACGTCACTTCTGCCTTCTTGCTTCTTCCTTCTTACTTCTTACTTCTTCCTTCTTACTTCCTGTTCCGGCTGCTACTTGATCACGAGCAGCCGGTAGTTCGCAGGGTGCACGAACTGGATCCCCTGCTCCATCAGCACGGCATCGTCCTCGATGGGCACCCGGAGCTTGCGGCCTCCCCACTCCTCGATGGGCGAGTACGCAAAGAACTCGAACGAGAAGAGGTGGCCCGTGTGGAGGGTGAACGTGGACTGCAACGGCTGCCAGGTGGTGAGCGACGGACCGATGCCGTGGCCGGTGTTGCCGACCGGGTGAAACCCGTAGACCACGTCGGTGCGCTCGTCGGCGTTGGGCTTGTTGAACTCGATCACGCCGTAGCCGGCGGACCGCAGGGCCTCGTCCATCATGCGCATCGTCTCGTCGGCGCGACGGCCCGGTTCGATGACCGGCTTGAGGACGTCGCGGACGGCGATGGCCTTGTCGAAGGCGGCCTGTATGCTCGCCGGAGGCCGGGTCTCACCGTCCTTCAGCACGTACGCCACACGCTTCACGTCCGTGGCGAAGTTCATCAGCACGACACCCCAATCGATCATGATGACGTCGCCGCGCTGGACCACCCGGTCGCTCGAGGTGGCGACGATGCCCTCTGGCCCCGTCACGTAGACGGACGGCATGTCGAAGGCGGTGCCGAGGCCCCGCTCGAGCAGGCGGTCCTGCATCCACCAGGCGACGTCCTCGAGCGTCGTCACGCCTGGGGTGATGACCTCGTTCGAGAGCGCGCGCTCGGTCAGCTGGATGGCGATGCCTGCCGCCTCGCCGAAGGCGACGATCTCCGAGGCGACGCGGCGCGACCGGAACTCGCTGACGAGACGCTCCGCGCTCACCATGCGCGACGCAAAGGGCGCCCCGAGCACCTCTGTCAGGTGACGGTGCATCGTGACGGTGAGACCGTCCGCGGGCCCGAGCTCGTCCGACATGTTCACGCCGATGCGCTTCGGGTCCCGTTCCCGGACGAACGCCGGCAGGGACGCGGCGGGCGCGAAGATGTCGTAGGCCCCGGACTCCTCGAGCATGTAGCCTTCCGGCCCCAGGGCCGCGCGCTCGATCCGGCGTCCGCCCCGGTCGGTGAAGACGTAGTAACCGATACCGGACACGTACCCCCGTCCCAGGTCGTTCCACAGCGGGTCGGTGTGGTTCTCCTTCACCGCGACGATCCACATGTCGATGCCGGCGTTGCGCATGGCGCCCGGCAGGACCTGCTCGAACTTGTCGAGGCGGATCTGGCGCTCCATTTCCCAGCGGCGGCGGGCCTCCTGGGCCTCGGCGGCCCGCGGGAGGAGCACGGAAACGACGGCGAGGGCGAACAGGAGTCGTCGCATCATTGGCAGATTCTACCTGTCGAGACATTCCGTGACACGGGATCCGCGTCGATCTGGGGCACACTGATGGGCCGCCATTCCCGGAGGAATCACGCCCGATGCCCGACCGCCGTCCCCTCGTCCCCGTCCTGCTGCTCGGCCTGTCCTGCCTGGCGTCACCCGCCGTCGCGGGGGATGACCCGCCGGACTACGAGACGGCCCGCCTGTCGCGGCGCCTGGAGGCCACGCGGGTCTCCGGCCCAATCGCGCTCGACGGCCGGCTGGACGAGGCGGGGTGGCAGGCGGCGCCCGTGGCCGATCACTTCATCCAGAACGACCCCCGGGAGGGCGAGCCGGCGACCTTCGACACGGAGGTGCGCCTGCTCCGCGACGACGGGGCGCTCTATATCGGCGTGATCGCCCACGACGAGGACCCGTCCGCCATCATCGTCAACGAGTTGCGGAAAGACTTCAACACCGGGTCCGGCGACACGTTCGGCGTGATCATCGACACGTTCAAGGACGAGCGCAACGGGTTCATGTTCGTGGTCAACCCCGCCGGCGCGAAGTGGGACGCCCAGACCTCGAACGAGGGGCGGGAGACGAACAGCAACTGGGACGGCATCTGGGACGTCGCCACCGCGGTGACCGAGACCGGCTGGCAGGCCGAGATCCGCATCCCGTTCCGCACCCTCAAGTTCGGCCCGGACGACGAGCAGACCTGGGGCATCAACTTCCAGCGGCGGCTGCGGCGGTTCAACGAGGACAGCTTCTGGTCGCCGATCCAGCGGTTCTACCAGCTGCAGCGGGTGTCGATGGCCGGCACACTCGAGGGGCTCGACGGCCTGCGGCCGGGGGCGAACCTGCGGGTGAAGCCGTATGTGGCGGGCAGCGCGTCGTGGCTCGGGGGCCGGGACGGGGCGGCCGGGGACTTCGACGCCGGTCTCGACGTGAAGTTCGGGGTGACGTCCGGGCTGACCTGGGACTTCACCGTCAACACGGACTTCTCGCAGGTGGAGGCCGACGAGCAGCAGGTCAACCTCACGCGGTTCAGCCTGTTCTTCCCGGAGAAGCGCGAGTTCTTCCTGGAGAACTCCGGGGTCTTCCAGTTCGGGGTCGGTGGCCGCAGCGGCGGGGGCGGCGGTGGGCGCCAGAACGCCTCGCAGGACATGCTGCTCTTCTTCAGCCGGCGCATCGGGCTCTCGGACTCGGGCAGCGCGATCCCGATCCTCGGCGGCACCCGGCTGTCGGGGCGCGCGGGCGCGTTCTCGGTCGGCGCGCTGAACATCCAGCAGCGTGAGCTGGGCGCGTCGCCCGCCGCGAACTTCACGGCGCTCCGCCTGCGCCGCGACGTCCTGGCGAACTCCGACATCGGCGCCATGGTGCTGAACAAGGAGGTCGACGGCCCGCACTTCAACCGGGTCGTGGGAGTGGACGCGAACTTCCGCTTCTTCGGCCGGCTCGACCTCAACGCCGCCGGGGCGAAGACGTTCTCCCCGGAGGCGGTGGTGCCGGGCACGGGCGACGACCTGTACTCGAAGTCGAGCTTCGCCTACCGGGACAACTTCTGGGACCTGCGCGGGGCCTTCCAGACGATCGGCACACGCTTCAACGACGAGATGGGGTTCGTGCCGCGCCAGGGCGTCAACAACGGTGAGCTGTTCGTCGGCGCGCACCTCCGGCCGAAATGGGCGACCGGCTGGCTGCGGGAGACGTTCCCGCACTGGCAGCTCGAGAACTTCACGCGCCGCGGCGGGCTTGGCCTGGAATCACGCTACATGGACTGGCACTGGCCGCTGACGTTCCAGGACAGCAGCTTCGTCGAAGTCGGCATGAACCCGAACGTCGAGGAGATCCGGGAGCCGTTCGTCATCAACAGCCGGCGCGGCATCGCCGTGCAGCCCGGGCGCTATTCGTTCAACGAGTTCTTCGCCATGGCGAACACGAACTCCGCGGCGCCGCTGTCGTTCAACCTGCGCTACTCCACCGGCGACTTCTACGACGGGTACCGGCGGGGCTACACGGTGGGCGCCACGGCCCGGATGAACGCGCACTTCAACGCCTCGGCCAACGTGTCGATCAACGACATCGAGCTGTCGGGCGGCGCCTACACGACCACCCTCGTCACCGGGCGCGTCAACTACTTCATGAACACGAAGGTGTTCCTGAACGCGTTGCTGCAGTACAACACCGACGCGCGGCAGTGGAGCTCCAACGTCCGGTTCAATGTCATCCACCGGCCGCTCAGCGACATCTTCATCGTCTACAACGAGCGGCGCGACTCGCGCGGCGGCACGCTGCTCGACCGCGCACTGGTCGCCAAGCTCACCTACCTCGTCGCGTTCTGACGCACCTTCGTGCCGCACCTCCGTGCCGCACCTTCGTGCCGCACCTTCGTGCCGCACCTTCGTGCCGCACCTTCGTGCCGCACCTCCGTGCCGCACCTCCGTGCCGCACCTCCGTGCCGCACCTCCGTGCCGCACCTTCGTGCCGCACCTCCGTGCCGCACCTCCGTGCCGCACCTCCGTGCCGCACCTCCGTGTCGCACCTTCGTGCCGCACCTCTGTGCGGAAACCCCGTGCCGCACCTCAGTGCGGCACCCCCGTGAAGCACCTCCGTGCGGCACCCCCGTGTGGCACCTCCGTCATTTCAACACCGGCGCGAAGACGCGCCACGGCCCGGAGAGCGTGACGCCCTCCATGCGCCGGTTCTTCCACCCGACGAGCGGCACGAATGCCGCAGTCAGGACCGCCGTCCCGATCCCGGAGAGCCAGAGCGGCAGCTCGCCCTGGATGACCTTCGTCGCCATCCCGTAGACGAGCTCGACGTGGACCCAGTACACGAAGAGCGACGAGCGCCCGAGCAGTTCGACCCACTCGGTCAGCCGCCGCTGGCCGTCGGCCACCGGCGCCCAGACGCGGGCGCCGGCCGAGGCGAGCGTGCGGCCCGGCACGGTCGCCGCCGTGGCTCGCTCGGACGGCAGCCAGAACACGCAGTGCGCCCACGCGAGGCCGACCAGCACCAGGACGATCCCGAGCCGAAGCCCCAGCAGGGCGGGTGAGGTCGTCCAGAAGTCGGCCGTGCGGTACAGCGACGGCTGCCAGGACGCCCACCACGACGCGGGGCCCAGCACGAGGCCCCCGAGCAGCAGCAACAGGGGCAGCCGCTCGCCCGCCGCCCGGCCGCGGGTCGCCGCCACCGCGTCGCCCACGACCGCACCCGCCAACAGGTAGCCCGCCCACGGGAAGAGCGGGAACTGCGCAAGGCCACCGCTCGGCCGCAGGTAGGCCTCGAGCGCGGCCGGCAGCGCGGGCAAGGGTGCGGCCCAGACGATGGGCGTGGCAACGGTCACCGCGAGGGTGGCCGCCGTGAGCAGGGCCATCCGGCCGGCCCGCGCGCGCCCCAGTTGCCAGAGCGTCGCGGCCGCGACCATCGCGAGGCCCATGGTGTTCAGGATGTCCACGCGGAAGAGGTTGTCGAGCGGGCCGAACCCGAGCACCTGCGACTGGATCCGGAAGAGGAGGCCGAGCACGAAGACCTGCGCGCCGCGCCGGCGCAGCTCGGCGGCGGCCTCCGCGATGGCACGGCCGCGACGCACGCGCGCATCGGCAGCGAGCGACACGCCGGTCCCCGCGAGGAAGAGGAACGCCGGGGCGGCCAGCCCGCCAGCGAAGACCGCCGCGTAGTACCACCAGCCCGCCCGATCGGCCGAGCGGGTCCAGGCGTCGATGACGTGCGCCTCGATCATCAGGATGATCGCGACGCCCCGCAGCCAGTCGAGGTATCGCAGCCGGTTCAGGGACGGACCTCGAAGCTGGTTTCGAGGGCGATGTCCTGCCGCATCGAGTGCCACACGGAGCAGTACTTCTCGCGCGACAGCGCGATGGCCCGCTCGACCACCGCGACCGGCACCGCGCCGGAGACGACGTAGTGCAGGGTCACGGCGGTGAATCGCCTGGGGGGATCCTCGGCGCGCTGGGCGCTGAGCCGAGCCTCGAGCCCGGTGACCGGGTGGCGGCCCTTGCGGATGATGTCCACCACGTCGATGGCCATGCACCCGGCGAGCCCCATGGCCAGGGCCTGCATCGGGGAGGGCCCGGCGGCCCCCTGGCCGTCGAGGGTCAGGCGGGCGGGACCACTCTCGGTGGCGAACCGCAGGTCGCCTTCCCAGACGAGATGGGCGTCAATCGGGGGTTTCGACATGGCGTCTAGCGTACCAGAAGCCCGTTCCGGCAGAGGCTCCGGAGGCCCTGGTCCCGGCGTTCCCCTGACGTCTTCCAACGAAACGGCGCGCTCGCCCGTCCGAGTGCTGTACCGTCTGGAGCCACCACCATGATCACCTTCCTGAGCGACGTCCGTCATGCCGCGCGCACGCTCCTGCGTGCCCCGACCTTCTCCCTCGCGTCGGTGCTGGTGCTCGCACTCGGCATCGGCGCGACGACCGCCGTCTTCAGCCTGGTGTACGCGTTCCTGTTCGCCCCGCTGCCGTACGCGAACGCCGACCGCCTGGTGATGGTCTGGGAGGCCAAGCGGTCACGAAACGACCTGCGCAACGTGATCAACGCCGGGAACTACCTGGCGTGGAGCGCACGCAGCACCGCCTTCGAGGACACCGCGATCTTCACGACCACCCGATCGAACCTCACGGGCGGGGGGGAACCGGAAGAGCTCCCGGGCATGGCAGTCGAGGCCAATCTCCTGCGGCTGGTCGGGGCGAGGCCGCTGCTCGGCCGGGTGTTCGCGGATGGCGAGGATCAGGAGGACGCGCCGCGGGTGGTGCTCATCAGCGAGGGCCTGTGGCGGCGCCGGTTCGGGCAGCGCGCCGACATCCTCGGCCAGGTCATCCGGCTGAACGACGAGCCGGCAACCATCGTCGGCGTGCTGCCGGCGGGTTACGAGCTGTTCGGCTTCCAGAGGGACTTCTACGCGCCGCTGGTCCTCAGTCCCTTCAACCGGGAGTTCCGGGGGCGCGGCTTCATGAGCGTCGGCCTGCTCGCGCCCGGCGTGAGCCGCGACCAGGCGCAGGCGGAGCTGGAGCAGGTGTTCGCCGGCCTCGTGGAAGAGCATCCCGAGTTCAACGCCGGCTGGAGCATCAACCTGGTGCCGCTGCGCGAGCAGCTGACCGGCGACCTGCGTCCGGCCCTCCTCAGCCTGTTCGGCGCGGTCTTCGCGGTGCTGCTCATCGCCTGCGTGAACCTCGCCAACCTCCTCCTCGCCCGGGCCGCCGGACGGCACCACGAGCTCGCACTGCGCACGGCGCTCGGCGCCGGATCCGGGCGCCTTGCCCGGTTGCTCTTCACGGAGACGGCCCTGCTGGTCGTGGCAGGCGGCACGCTTGGCGTGGCGCTGGGCTGGTGGCTGCAGGCACTGGTGGTCGGGATCGCGACGGACGTCTCGGTGCCACTGCTGGGACAGGTGGGCATGGGCTGGCCCGTCATCGCGTTCGCGGTGTCCATCACCGGCGGTACGGCGCTCGCCTGCGGGCTGGCGCCGGCGTTCGCCACGCGCCGGCTGAACCTGGTCGAGCCGTTGCGCGAAGGCGGCCGTGGCGCCATCGGCAGCAGGCACGGCCGCCTGCGTGCGGCGCTGGTCATCGCCGAGGTCGCGATTGCCGTCGTCCTGCTGGGCGGCGCCGGCCTGCTGGTCCGCAGCTTCGCGGCGCTGCAGGCCGTGCCGCCGGGCTTCAACCCGGAGCAGGTGCTGACGATGAAGGTGCTCCTGTCGGCGCAGTCGATCGAGGACGCACCGCGCGTCGCGCGCTTCCACGAACAGGCCGTGGAACGGCTGCGCGCCGTGCCCGGTGTCCGACAGGCGGCGGGCACGGTGTTCCTCCCGCTGGCTGGCCTCGGGTCGGCGACGTCCTTCTGGCTGCTCGATCGTCCCGAGCCGCCGGCCGCCGACAAACCGGTGGCGGACATCCGGCCGGTGACCGACGCGTACTTCTCGACGCTCGGCATCCCCCTGATCGCGGGGCGGGACTTCACGCCGGGCGACACGGCCGACCGCCCACTCGTCGGCATCGTGAACGAGGCGTTCGCCCAGCGGTTCTTCCCGGATCGGGATCCGGTGGGGCAGCGCCTCACCTACGCCTGGGACAAGCCCACGACCGTCGAGATCGTGGGCGTCGTGGGCGACGTGAAGCTGACGAGCCTCGACGGCGAGACCCGGACCACGCTGTACCTGCCCAACCAGCAGCGTCCCCTGCCGCTGATGACATACGCGCTGCGCACGGACGGTGCCCCGTCCGGCGTGGCGACCGCCGCGGTCGCGGCGCTCAGGTCGCTGGCGCCCGACCAGCCGGTGACGGACGTCCGCACGCTCGACGCGGTGGTCGAGCAGTCGCTGCGCCAGCCGCGGATCACGTCGACGGCCCTGGCGGCCTTCGCGGCGGTCGCGCTGCTGCTGGCGGTCGTCGGCGTCTACGGCGTCGTGGCGTACGGGGTGACCGCGCGGCTCGGGGAGTTCGGCGTGCGGCTCGCGCTGGGCGCCGAGCCGCGGGACGTGATGTGGCTGGTCCTGAGGCAGGGGCTCCTGCTGGTGGGCGCGGGCGTGATCTTCGGCCTGGGGCTGACGATACCCGTGTCGCGCGCCCTTCGGTCGTTGCTCTTCGGCGTCGGGCCCGGCGATCCGGTCGCATTGTCGGTCGCCGCCGCCGCCATCCTCGTGGCGGCGCTCGTCGCCTGTTACGTGCCGGCGCGCCGCGGCACGCTCGTCGATCCCGCGACCACGCTGCGCGCCGAATAGGCGGGCGCCGGGCCATCCAGGGACGGCCCGGCGCACGGTGGGTCAGAAGGAGATCACCGGACTCACGATGACGGCGCGGCCCGCACCGGGGATGAAGTGCCCGCCGTACCCACGCTCGACGTACCGGCGATCGCCGAGGTTGGTGCCGTTGATCTGCAGCGTCAGGTGGCGGTTCACCTCGAAGCTGGCCATCGCGTTCAGCAGCCAGTAACGGGTCAGGTCGTGGATGGCCGCGGCATTGTCGCTCGTGAGGCTGTTCGTGTTGTTGAAGAAGTAGCCATCGGTGAACTCGGCGCCGCCGCCGATGGTCAGCCGGTCGACCTGGTACGTCGACCAGATAGTGAGCGAGCTGCGCGGCACATAAGCCAGCTCCTGGCCGACCTCGTCGGCCACGCCAGACGCGCGGACCTCGGAGTCCATCAACGAGAAGCCGCCGAAGACGCTCCACGCCCGGGTGAGGTTGCCGGCGATCGACAGCTCGAGCCCCGTCACGGCCTGGTCTCCGAGCAGCACCGTCGCCCCCGCGTCGTTGCGCGTCTTCGCGTTGGTCTTCTCCGTGCGGAAGACCGCCGCCGTCAGCGAGGCGCGCGTGGCGAGATCCCACTTGGTCCCGAGCTCGACGTTCCGTGTCTTCTCGGGCGGCAGGTTCTCGAGGCTGCCCGCGCGACGCTCGACGAGCGACAGCCCGAACGTGCCATCGAAGGCGGGGTTGAAGGACGTCGTGTAGGCCGCGTAGAGGCTGCCACGCTCCACCGGCTTGAAGACGAGGGCGGCGCGGCCGCTGAAGGCGCTGTCGGTACGCGAGTAGTCGGCACGCACGCCGTCGGCGTCGATGGTCGCGTAGTCGACGCCGATGTGATCCCAGCGCAGCCCGGCATCCACCTGCCAGTGCTCGTCCGGCGTGATGGTGTCGAAGGCGTAGAACGCGACCGTGCTGGAGGTGGCGTCGGTTGAGGCTCCGGTCGGCGCCAGCGACGGCACGTACGGATCGCCGGGTGTGGGATCGAGCAGGCTCGTGACGGGTGGCAGGCCGTTGGCGAACGTGTCGGCGACCGCGTCGCTCGGCTGCGACTCGTGCGCCAGCTCCATGCCCGTCACCAGCGCGTGCGCCATCCCGCCGGTCCGGAAGTGCGACGTGAGGTCGGTCTGGTTCGTGAAGGCCTTGTCGGTGCGGAACTGGTACTTCGCGTCGGTCCGGCGGATCTGGGGCTGCGACGGGTCGAATCCCGGGTATCCGGCGCTGTTGCCCGCGGTGGCGGCGCGCGGCGCCGTCACCACGCGATCCAGGTCGTTCTGCCCGTAACGCGTGAGGTTCCGCAGGCTGAGTCCCTGGCCCACGCGGTGGTCGATCGTGACGGTGCCGACGTCGGACCGCATCTTCTCGTAGTCCCGTGACGACAGGCCGTAGAAGTTGCTGAAGTCCAGGTCCCTGACCGTCAGGCCTTCGTCCACGGCCGCGGCGGGCAGGCCGTTCGGCAACCCGTAGTCCGGCACGTTGTCCTGCTGGAGGTGCTGGTAGTTGAACGTGAGCCGCGTCGCGGTGCCGAGGCCGAGGCTCAGCGAGGGTGCGACCCCCCACGCCTGTTTGGTCACCGCGTCGCGGCGCGGCACGCCGGAGTCCTCCCACAGGAGGTTCAGCCGGAAGCCCACGGCGTCGCCGAGGCGCCGGTTGACATCGGCGGTCGCCCGGCGGTGATCGGCGGTGCCTCCCGACACGCGCAGGTTGGCGAAGTCGGCGAGGCCGGCGGACTTGGTCACGAGGTTCACGGAACCGCCGGTCGCGCCCCTCCCGGTCACGACGGAGGACGGTCCCTTCGCCACTTCCACCGCCTCGGTATTGAACGTGTCGCGGCTGACGACTCCAGTGTCGCGGGCGCCGTCGATGTATACGTCGTTGCGGGCGCTGAAGCCGCGGATGAGCAGGTTGTCGCCTGGCGCGGTGCCGCCCTCGCCCGCCGTGAGCGTGATGCCGGGCGTGTTGCGAAGCGCGTCACGCAGCGTGAACGCCGCCTGCTCCTGCAACACCTCCTGCGGGATGACGACCACCGTCTGCGGGGTGTCGCGGAGCGGCTCGGTGTACTTCGGCGAGGCGACCTCGCGCACCTCGCCCTGCACGGACACGAACTCGGTCTGTGTCGCGACGTCGAGCCGCGCGGCGTTGACGCCGGTCAAGGTGAACCGGACACCGGTGCCCGCGAGGAGCTGGCGTAACGCCTCCTCGGCGGAGAACGTCCCGGCAACCCCAGGCGAGGGCAGCGTCAGGATGCCGTCGGTGCTGACCGTCACCGTCATCCCGGTCACGGCGCGGAAGGCCCCGATGACCTCGCCGAGCAGGCCGGGCGGGATGTCGAACTGTCTCGCGGTGGGCGCCGCGGGCTGCGGCGCCTGGGCCACGGTCGCCACGACCGCGGGTGGCATCGTGCCTCTGGCGGCGAGGGCTGGCTGGGCGCCGATCGTGGCGGAGGTGGCCACGGCTGCGCCGAGCATGAACAGGCGCGTGACGCCACGCTTGCGCCGTCGGCCCGTACGCGGGCCGCGGCGCGGCATCGTCTTCCTCATGGGTGGTCTCGAAGGTCCGGCGCACCGGCCGCCCGTGGAGGTCCGTGGGGACCGCGGCGGTGCTCGCGAACGAGGTGTCGTTCAGGCCATGCGCGGCCCTGCCGCGGCCCGAGCATCCCACCGGGTCACGACGCCGCGCCGCACCGTCCCCGATCAGCCGGCCTTGAGGGTCGGTGTCCGGGCGACGAGCCAACTTTGAGAACCAGTCTCAAGATTGGCTTTCACAATGTAGGCGGCATCCGGCTGGACGTCAAGCCGTTTGTCAGTCCCGGGGACACGGCACACGGAGAACACGGGATACACGGAGCACACGGACGGCGCGGAGAGGCGAAGCACCGCAGGCCTGTGCTCAAGCGTCGTGCCTCGAATGCCGGACGCCGCCCGTCGTGCCTTCGGTCCATTCCGTGCGTTCCGTGTCCTCCGGGTGCTCCGTGTCTTGCTGCGGTGTCGCTGCCCGGGCACGCCGCTGGCCACTCATGCGATGCTGTCCCGCATGCCCCTCACCCTGCGCACACTCGGCGGACGCCTGGCCGTCGCGCGGCTGGCGGCGGACTCCCCGCTGCCGGGCTGGGTGCCGGCGACCGGCTTCCTGTCGATCAGCCGGACCGCGCGGGAGCTGTCGGTGGTGTGCGACGAGGCGGCGGTGCCGCCAGAGGTGGTGGCCGAGCGGGGCTGGCGGGCCCTCGAGGTCGAGGGCCCGCTCGACTTCGGGCTGACGGGAGTGCTGGCGAGCCTGGCCGGGCCGCTGGCCGGGGCGGGGGTCTCGATCTTCGCGGTGTCGACCTACGACACCGACTACATCCTGGTCCGCGAGGCAGCGCTCGGGACCGCACGGCGGGCACTCGAAGCCGCGGGCCACACGTTCGCCGTGATCTGACCCTTCGTGCCCTTCGAAACGATCGCTCAGTCCGCGATCACCACGGTCCTGACGCTCCGGTGGTTGCGCACGAGCTCGGCCGGCAGGAGCTTGCTCAGGTAGACCTTCGACTCGGCGTTGTCGATCGGGTTGCGTTCGTACTTGATCACGTCGAAGTTGAGCTGCGCGAGCACGCCGCGCATGTCGTGAAAGCGGTTCTTGGTCTTCACGACGACTTCGTGGAAGCCCAGGGCGATGGCCCAGGCCTCCGACTCCTCGGTGAGCGCCCGGAAGTGCCCCTGTCCACGCCAGTCGCGGCGTGTCCCGCCGATCCACGAGTAGAGGATGCGCCGGTCCTCGAAACGGACCGCGTCGCCGAGCCGGTCCACGAGGTCGTGCAGCTTCGGCACGCGGTCATCCGCGCGCAGCTCGTGCACGATCTTGTAGGACACCGGCACCCGCATCCCATCGGCCAGCGGCGCCTCGGCCATGAGGATGAGCGACTCGCGGTCGCGCAGGCGATCCACGATCTCCGCTGCGGTCTTCCGGCGCGGGAACTCGCCGAAAAACTCCTCGATGTACTGGATCTCGAGCGCACCGGTCTCGAGCGGATACTGCTTGATCAAATACTCCAACAGGGGTGGGCTCCGCAGCGAATTATAGCCCCTCGAGTCGCCCGGCGAGGAAGCGGCGCTCCGGCGCGGATCCGGCGAGGGCAAGCGCCTCGCGGAACCAGCGCGCCGCCCGCGCCTGGTCGCCGGCCTGGCGCCAGAGCTCGCCAAGCGCCGCCGCCCGCAGGTGGTATCGCGCCAGCGCCGGATGATCGCCGATCGCCTCGATGGCCGCGATCCCGGCCAGGGGGCCATCGACCTGGGACCGGGCGATGGCCCGGTTCACCAGGACCACCGGGGATGCCGTGAGCACGGCCAGCTCGTCGTACAGCGCCACGATCTGCGGCCAGTCGGTCGCCGCCCACGACGATGCGGCGGCATGGCACGCGGCGATACCGGCCTCGAGGTGCCAGGCGCTGACCTCGCCGCCGGTCGCCGAGTGGTCGAGCGCGCCCAGGCCCTCGGCGATGAGCCCCCGGTCCCACCGGCCGCGGTCCTGGTCGGCCAGCAGCGCCAGCTCCCCCGCCGCGCCGAGGCGGGCCGGGAACCGGGAGGCCTGCAACGCCAGCAGTGCCCGGAGCGCCCAGGCGCGCGGCACCGCGGTTGCCGTCTCGCGCGTGACCAGCCGCGCGAGGCGCAGGGCCTCGGCGGCAACGTCCTCGCGCAGCAGGCCATCGCCTGCGGTGGCGGCGTACCCCTCGTTGAACATCAGGTAGATGACCGCAAGCACGGCGTCCAGCCGGACGGCCAGACCCGGGCCACCCGGCACGCCGAACGCGGCCCGGGTCTCGCGCAGCTGGCGTTTGGCCCGCACGACCCGCTGCTGCACGGCGCGGCGGTCGGCGAGCAGCGCGCGGGCGATTTCGCCCGGACCGAAACCGCCGACGACCTGGAGGGTCAGCGCGACCGCCGTGTCGCGTGGAAGCGTCGGATCGCAGGTGAGGAACATCAGGCCGAGCTGGTCGTCCTCGAGCGCGGCTGGCTCACCGGCGAGCAGGCTCTCGGGCGGCGGCTGCAGCCTGTGCGTCCCGGCCGCAACGGCTGGCGCCTTGAGGCTGGCGGTGCGCTCGCGGCGCAGGCGATCCAGCGAGCGGTTCTTCGCGACCCGGAACAACCAGGCCGGAGGGTCGTCCGGCACGCCGCGGAAGGGCCACTGCTGGAGCGCGACGAGGAGCGCGTCCTGCACGGCCTCTTCCGCAAGCTGCAGGTGGCGGCTCCCGAGGGCGCGGGTCAACGTCGCGACCATGCGCCCGGCTTCGCGCCGAAAGAGGTGATCGACCAGTTCCATGGAAGGCGCGGTCTCGGGCACCAGAACCCCGAGCCGGCGCGCCTCACGCGGGCCGGTCGGTGATTCTGGTGTCTCGACGCTGGCGGCCCGCGGTCCGGCCGTGTTCAGGCCGTGGGTTCGACTTCCCGGATCTCGAGGGTGCCGAACTCGAGATGCGGGTGGTCGTGGCAGAGCGCGACCGCCTCGTCGTAGTCGCGCGCCTCGATGATGTAGAGCCCCCCGATGACCTCGCGGGCCTCCGCGTAGGGCCCGTCGGTGACGGACGGCGCGTTGCCGCCGCCGCCCCGCAACACCCGGCCGGAGCCGTCCCGCAGCTTGTGGCCCGTCACCGCCCGGCCTCCCTGGCCCACACGGGTCCGCCAGTCGACGTACCGCTGGATGATGGCCTGGATGTCCGCGGGACTGATGTCCGACGGGAACTCACCGCGGTCGTGGAGCAGAAGCACGTACTGGGGCATGGATCATGTCCTCCTTCTGCCCTGACGACGATCGAGGCGCGGCGGAATCGACATGGTCGTCGGAAAGAAAGACATCAGCCACCGAAGGTCACGAAGAACACGAAGAGGGAAACGGGGACAGTTCCCTGCCGGACCAGGGGTCTGCCCCCCTGTCCGCCGCAGGGCAGCCCCCGCCCCTCGTCAATGGTCGATCCCCATCAACGCTCTTCAATCTTCAATCTGAGATCTTCAATCTGAGATCCTAATATTCCATCCCGACCACCGACCCATCGTCCCGCACGTCGAGCTTGTGGGCCTGCGGCACCTTGCCGAGTCCCGGCATGAGCATCATGGAACCCGCAATCGCGACGACGAAGCCTGCGCCGGCCGAGAGGGACACGTCCGAGATCGTCAACGTCCAGCCCGTCGGAGCGCCCATCAACTTCGCATCGTCCGAGAAGGAGTACTGTGTCTTGGCGATGCACACCGGCAGCGCGCCACGTCCCAGCGCCTCGAAGCGCTGGAGGCGGCCGCGGGCCGCGGGCTTGAACTGGACCCTCGCGGCACCGTAGACCTGCGTGGCCACCGCGGTGATCTTCGCCTCGAGCGAGTCCGACGGCTGGTAGATCGGCTTCACGGCGCTCGTGTCCGCCCCATCAGCCGCCGCGACGACCTTCCTGGCCAGGTCGACCATGCCGTCGCCTCCCCTTGCATAGCCTTCCGACAGCGCCGCCTCGACGCCCTGGCTCGCGCAGTAGTCCAGGACGACCTGGAGGTCCTTGTCCGTATCGCCGGGGAACCGGTTCAGCGCGATCACGGCGGGGGCGCCCCAGCGGCGGATGTTGGCCAGGTGGCGATCGAGGTTCGGGAACCCGGCCTCGACCGGTCCATCCGGCTTGCCGCCCTGCGCGCGAAGCGCCTTGAGGGTGACGATGACGGCCGCCGCCGCGGGCACGTGGCCCGTCATCGGCATGACGATGTCGAAGAACTTCTCGGCGCCGAGATCCGCGGCAAAGCCTGTCTCGTTGACCACGTAGTCGGCGAGGTGGAGGCCCATGCGCTGCGCGAGCACGCTGCTCGTGCCGTGGGCGATGTTGGCAAACGGCCCCCCGTGCACGATCGCCGGCGCGCCCTCGGTCGTCTGCACCAGGTTTGGCATCAGCGCCTCGTTCAGCAGCACCATCATCGCGCCGACGGCGTTGAGATCCGCGGCGGTCACGGGATTGCCGTCGTAGCTGAAGCCGACGACGATGCGGCCGAGGCGCTCGCGGAGATCGGCCCGGCTCTCCGCGAGGGAGAGGATCGCCATGATCTCCGACGCCGCGGTGATGACGAAGCCCGTCTCCCGCGCCGGTCCGCTCTCGCGCCCGCCCAGGCCGGTCGCCACGCGCCGCAGCGCGCGGTCGTTCATGTCGAGGGCCCGCGGCCAGAGGATCTCCTTCGGGTCAATCCGCAGGTCGTTGCCGAAATGGAGGTGCGTATCGAGCAGCGCGGCCAGCAGGTTGTGCGCCGACGTGATGGCGTGGAAATCGCCGTTGAAGTGCAGGTTGATTTTCTCGAGGGGCTCGACCGACGCTTTGCCGCCGCCGGTGGCGCCGCCCTTCATGCCGAAGACCGGTCCGAGCGACGGCTCACGCAGTGAGGCCACCGCGTTCTTGCCGATCTTCACCAGCCCCTGGGTCAGGCCGATGGTGTTGACGGTCTTGCCCTCGCCGCTCGTGGTGGGCGTGATGGCGGTGACCAGGATCAGCTTGCCGCGCCGTTTCGGGAACCGCTCGAAGAGCTCGAGGCGAATCTTCGCCGTATGACGACCGTAAGGCTCGAGGAGATCGTCAGGAAGGCCGAGACGTTCTGCGATCTGGGCAATGGGCTGCATGACGGCTCATTCTACGCCTCCAATTTCCCGATCTTCCAATCCCGTGCCGATCATTCGGCAATCATCAATCCCCGAATCTGCAATCAATCTTCAATCCCAAAATCTGAGATTGCCTTTCCCGCCACTCCTCCTCCCACCGGCGAGGCGGGTTGGCGACGAGCCACTGCCTGGCAGCCGCCAGCCGCGGGATCCCGACGAAGTCGCCCGCCGCCAGCCCCGTCAGGATGGCCGTCAAGCCGGCGGGATCGTTGAACGTGACCCCCTCGTGCCCGGGTGTCAGGACCTCGGCAAGGACGGGGGCATAGTCGAACGTCGCCACCGCCACGCCCGCGCCGCGAAAGTCGGCCAGCTTCATCGGAAGGTCGAGCCCCGAGGACGAGCGGTGCAGGCACAGCCCGAGGTCGGCGCTGCCCACCAGCACGGGGTAGGCGGCCGGCTCGAGCCAGGCGGTGCGCACGGCGACGTGGACGAAGGGCCGCCGCGCGACGCGGGCCTCGAACGCCGGGCGCATCGGGCCTCGGCCGGTGAGGATCACGGCCATCGACGGTGCCGACGCGTCCCCCGGTCCCAGGCGCTCCGCCAGCCGGCGCTCCGTGCGTTCGAGCGCCTCGAGCAGGAGGTCGAAGTCCTCGTCCGGCGTCCAGCTCGTCGGGCAGACCACGAGCGGCAGGCGGCGCGGCCCGAGCCGGTGCTCCGCGGCCAGTTTCGTCCAGAGTGTCGCGGCGTCCGCCGGGTCGGGCCTGGCGAAGAACGCCGGCGGACGGTCGTGCAGCACCACCGCGGTCACACCGGCCTCGCGCGACAGCCACTCCGCGAGCGCGGCGGAGACCGCGAGGTGCCCGTCGGCACGGCGGGCCCAGCGTCGCTCGGATCGCCGCAGTGCCTTCACGGCCCGATGGTCCGTCCCGGTCTTGACCGCGAGCACGGTGTGGGCGAGGTTGTGCCAGTCGACGACGAGCCGCGCCCCGCGCAGGCGGGCCGCCAGCCAGGCGACCGGCAACGTGGGGGACGCAGGAGGCGTCTGCACCAGAATGAGATCGGGGCGGGGCACCCGAAGGAGCGTGGAGAGGAGCCGCAGGCCGAGGCCCAGGTTGCGCACAGCGGACAGCAGCAGGAACCACCCGCGACCGCGGCGCTCCCGCGATCGGTAGCCCCGATCGGGCAGGCGGTGGCAGTGCACACGCGGCTCGGCGGTGAGCGCCTGGTGCACCGGCGCGCCCTCGAGCCCGATCAGGTCGACCTCGCCCGCGTTGACCGCCAGCGCGAGCGCGTGATACTGCATTCGCGGGCTTCGCCCCAGATCCCCGAGTACCACCACCGCAGTGCGCATGTGACCTCTGACCTGCTGCTCGCGACCGCGCGCCCGGACTGCCCTCCGCCGTGGCAGCCGGGGGCCCTGACACCCGGTCAGGTAGACGCCCGGGCTGCCCGAAAGGTTCACTCGCGTGACCGGACGTCCCCCGCTCGGACGGATTCACGGGGCCGAGTGGTAGCCGCTGTCCGGACCTCCATGGGCCCTGCCGCCGGAGGGCGCTGACGTGCGCCCGCGTGTCCTGCTTGCCCAGCCGTCGCTCCAGCCGCCCGGCGGCGGCAACGGCGTGGCCGCGTGGATGCTCCAGGCGCTGGTGCCCGACCATCACGTGACGGTCCTGTCGTGGCACCCCGTCGAGGTGGCCCCGATCAACCGGTTCTTCGGCACGGCCCTCCACCCGTCCGACTTCGACGCGGTCCTGCTCCCACGCGCCTGGACGGCGCTCGTCGACCGGCTGCCGGTGCCCGCCGCGCTCCTCCGGCACTCCCTCTTCATGCGCTACACGCGGCGCATCTCCGCGCAGTACGACGCGGTCATCGGCGCCTGCAACGAGACGGACTACGGGCGGCCCGGCATCCAGTACGTCCACCACCCCACGTACCTCCGGCCACGGCCCGAGGTCGACTATCGCTGGTATCACCGGCCACGCGTGGCACTCGACGCCTACTACCGGATCGCCGACCGCATCGCCGGCGCGTCCCGGGCGGGGATGCGCGCCAACCTCACGCTGGCGAACTCGCGATGGACGGCGGCCCGCATCGCGGCGCCGCTGCAGGTGGAGCCCCGCGTGCTGCACCCGCCGGTGGCCGATCCCGCGCCCCCGGTGCCGTGGCCGGACCGGACACCCTGCTTCCTGGCGGTCGGCCGCATCTCCCCGGAGAAGCAGCTCGAGCGCGTGATCCGGATCGTCGCGGCCGTCCGCCGGGCCTTTCCGGCCGTCACCCTGACCATTGTCGGGACCTGGGATCGCGGCACGCGCCGCTACTACCATGCGATCCGTCGCCAGGCCGCGGCGATGGGGGACTGGATCACGTTCCGGCACGACCTCCCGCGGGACGTGGTGCGGCACCTCATGGCCTCGAGCCGGTATGGCCTGCATGCCATGCCCAACGAGCACTTCGGCATGGCGCCCGCCGAGATGGCGCGGGCGGGGATGATCGTGTGGGTGCCGGACGATGGCGGGCAGGTCGAGATCGTGCAGGATCCGTCGCTCACCTATCACGACGAGGCCGATGCCGTGGCGCGCATCACCGCGGTGCTCGCCGACCCGGCGCGCGAGGCGGCCCTTGCCGCCGCCCTTGCCTCCCGCACGGCCGACCTGTCACCCGCGCGGTTCTGCGAGGCGATCAGGGCCGCGGTGGGGGAGATGCTCGCGGGGCCGAGGCCGTCGGCCTCGTAGGGCCTCGCCGCCTGCGGCGGCTCGGGAGGCGGCTCACGGCGCCGCATTCGGACGGGCATCCCCAGCGGCGGCGCAGCCGCCGGCCCACCGAGCGGCCGGAGGCCGCGAGGCCCGACGCGCGCGAAGCGCGCGGCCAACCGAGCCGGGAACGCGGCGAGGCCAATGCGTCCCCGCAGGCGGCGCGAGTCCTAATACGTCCACCAGGGCGTCGTCGTGCCCTCGGGCTTGTTCGCGAGCATGTGCGAGGCCATCTGGATCAGGCGCTGCGCCGTGGTCTCGGGGCCGGTGAAGCAGTGGCCCTTGCCCTCGCCGTAGACGAAGAAGCCCTCGTAGTGGGGGTTCTCGGTGCGCTGCATGAACAACTGGAGGTCGCGCGTGGAGTTGTTCAGGAAGAAGTTGTCCATGGTGCCCGTGTAGACGTGCACCTTGCCGAGGAGCTTGGGGCCCACGGTGGACCAGTTGCGCTTCAGGTACTCGACGAGGTCGTAGTTGTCGCGCCAGTACTCGGCGACCGACCGGTCCATCTCGCCGGTCTCCTTGTCGAAGAGGGGCTTGAAGTAGCCATCGGGCCCGAGCGGGCCGAAGACGGCGGACCAGATGTCGAGCTGCTCACCCGACCTGCCCTTCGTCCCGTTGGCCAGCTCCCAGCGGTTCCGCTGCGCGGAGGTGAGCCGCACGTGGCCGTTGACCTCACGCGTGTTGATGATCGGCACGGTGATCCAGCCGCGCTGCCGCTCGAACGCGTTCGTGTCCTCGTAGACGTTGATGCCCTCGACGTCGGTGAAGGTCACCGAGTCGGGGCAGTACGACCAGACGCCGCCGTAGTAGTCGGGATAGAGGATCTGGTGCGCAATCGAGATCCAGCCGCCGGTCGAGCCGCCGTCGGTCAGCCGCGCCCACGTCTCGCCGATGGTGCGGAAGCGGCGGTCGATCTCGGGATACAGCTCCTGCATGATCGCGTCGCCGTAGGGGCCGACGTTGACCGAGTTCACGGCGTAGCTGTCGTCGAAGTAAGGCGCCGGGTGCTGGAGCGTGACCACGATCATCCGCGGGAAGTCGTCCTTGATCCACTCCTGGTAGAGCTCGTTGCCGGGAGCGAAGCCGAGCGGCGGCGCCAGCGAGAAGTGGCCCTGCCGGTAGAGCACGGGATACCGCACCGTGCTCTCGTGGTAGTCGCGCGGCAGCAGGACCGTGGCGCCGAGATAGATCGGACGGCCCCAGAACTTCGTCAGGATGTCGCTCTTGATCTTGATCCGCTGCACCCACTCGGTGTCCGGCGGCACGACGATGGGCGGGATGACCTGGTCGGCGACGAGCCGGATCGGCGTGCCACCGGCGGGGTCGATGTGCACCCGCTGGACGGTGCTGTGCAGGTTGCCGGGCGAGCGGTTCCAGTGCTGCCCTTCCCACTGGTCGTCGTGCATCCAGACGGTGTGGCCGTCGGCGCGGCGGAACTCGGAGTAGACGTTCACGAACGCCTGCACGTAATAGTCCCCGGCGGGCAGGTCGGTCATGTGCGCGACCGGCGCGCCGTAGGTGGAGGCGTCGTCCAGGGTGATGGGGGCACCGGGTGCGAGTCCCTCGACGTCACGCCCCCAGAACGGCGTGCCGGTGCGGCCGATCTGGAGCCGCGGCTCCTGCTCGTTGCTGCGGGCGACCATGATGTAGACGCGGCCGGTCACCGCCTCGCCGTGCGCCGAGGCCGGGAACGAGATCTCGAACCGGGGCCCGACGCCCCCCTGCGCCTCGAGTCCCACGCCCCACGCCGCGGCCGCCAGGGCCGTGGCCACGCCGATGGCCGCCATCCATCTCGCCTTCACCTGGACCTCCCGTTCTCGGCCGCCCTGCGCGGCACGCCGATTCTGCCACGTCGGCTGCCGCGGTGCGACCCGGGAACGTGGGACCGGGGGCGCGCGTCCTACCCGGAGTGTTCCGCACCCGACGCCTGACCACCGCGCTGCACGTGCCCCGTCCGCTGGACGAGGTGTTCCCGTTCTTCGCCGACGCCGGCAACCTGCAGCGCATCACGCCGCCGTGGCTCGACTTCGAGATTGTCACGCCGCGGCCCATCCCGATGCACGCCGGGGCGCTCATCGACTACCGGCTGCGGCTGGGCGGGCTCCCGATGCGGTGGCGGACCATCATCGAGGTCTGGGATCCTCCGACGGGGTTCGTGGACCTGCAGCTCCGGGGCCCCTACCTGCTGTGGCGACACACGCACACCTTCGAGGCGGTCGAGGGTGGCACCGTGTGCCGCGACCAGGTGGACTACCGCGTCCTGGGCGGGTACCCCGTCGAGCGCCTCTTCGTCCGGCCGCAGCTCACCCGGATCTTCACGCACCGCCAGCACGCCACACTCGCGGCGTTCGGCGCGCCACCCGACCCCTCGATCCGGGTTTCCTTCCAGTAGGCACATCGCGGACCCGGCCGGCCGCGGGACCTGCGATGATGGGGGGCCCATGCAGGACCTCACCACCGGCTCGGTCACCAGCCACCTCCTGAAGACGACAAGCTTCATGCTCGTCGGCATGGTCTTCCAGACGCTGTACGTGCTGGTGGACCTCTACTGGGTCGGCCAGCTCGGGACCGAGGCGGTCGCGGCCGTGGGCCTCAGCGGGAACCTGATGTTCGTGGTGCTGGCGCTGACGCAGATGCTCGGCGTGGGCACGACGACGCTCATCTCGCACGCGGCCGGGCGGAAGGACCTGGATCGGGCGACGTTCGTGTTCAACCAGGCGCAGGTCCTCTCGATGACGGCGGGCGCGGCATTCTTCCTCGTGGCCATGGCCGGCCGATCGGCCTACGCCCGGGCCCTCAGCGCGGATCCCGCCACGGCGGCGGCGGCGGAGGCCTATCTCTTCTGGCTGCTGCCCGGCTTCACGCTGCAGTTCGCGGTGGTGGCGATGGGCTCGGCGCTCCGGGGGATCGGGGACTTCAAGCCCGGCATGATCGTGCAGTCGGGCTCGGTGGTCCTCAACATGATCCTCTCGCCGATCCTCATCTTCGGCTGGGGCACGGGCCGGCCCATGGGGGTCGCCGGCGCGTCGCTCGGGACGTTCCTGTCGATCGTCGTCGCCCTGGCCTGGGTCGGCACGTACTTCCGGGGCCACCACGCCTTCCTGCGGTTCGACCGGGCGCTCTGGCGGCCGCGGCTGGAGGCCTGGCGGGAGATGCTGGCGATCGGGCTGCCGGCCGGCGCCGAGTTCTTCCTGATGTCGGTCTACCTGGTCATCGTCTACATCGTGATCCGGCCCTTCGGGTCGGCGGCGCAGGCCGGCTTCGGCATCGGCATGCGCGTGGTGCAGTCGGGCTTCCTGCCGGTGGTGGCGCTCGGCTTCGCGGTCGCGCCCGTGGCGGGCCAGAACGTGGGCGCGCGGCTGCCCGCGCGGGTCATCCAGACGTTCCGGGCCGCGGCGGCGCTGGCCACCGCGGCGATGGCCCTCTTCGTGGCGCTGGCGCACCTGTCGCCCGCGGCGCTGGTGCGCATCTTCAGCGACGATCCCGAGACGATCGGGATCGGCTCGGAGTACCTGCGCATCATCTCGTGGAACTTCGTGGCGTCGGGGCTGGTCTTCGTCAGCTCCTCCATGTTCCAGGCCATGGGCCACACCCTGCCGTCGCTCGTGACCTCGTCCACGCGGATCCTGATCTTCGCGGTACCCGTCGTCCTCCTGTCCCGCCAGGCGGGCTTCCAGTTGTCGTGGATCTGGTACACGGCCGTCACGGCGGTGACGTTGCAGATGGTGTTCAACCTCGTGCTGCTGGAGCGCGAGTTCCGGCGCCGCCTCGGCGTGTCGCTGCTGGCGCCGTCGCCGGCCATGACCGGGGCCGCGGCGCGCCCTTGAGGGCAGGTGGCGCGGTGCAGAAGCGTGCACCCGCCTCCTCTGCCGCGCAAAATCGAGAATCAAGAAGCCCGAAATGCAGAAAGGAATTCCCGAATTCTGAATTCCTGAATTCCTTTCTCTATTCCTGAATTCTCGATTCTCTATTTCGTCCGCGCGGCCGGAGCACGACGAACAGCCGCGCGGAATGTCGATGTGGGCGGGAGATTCGCGGTCGGATCGGTGATAATGCGCCCCATGCGTATCGCCGTTCTCAAGGAGCGGGCAGAGCGCGAACATCGAGTAGCGCTCGTCCCGGAGTCCGCGGGCCGGCTCGTCAAAAGCGGCGCGGACGTCGTCGTCGAACAGGGGGCAGGGGAAGCCGCCGGGTTTCCCGATGCCCAGTACACCGCGGCCGGCGCGAAGATCGCCGGCTCGACCGCCGAGACGCTTGGCGGTGCCAGCCTCGTCCTGAAGGTGCAGCCACCCGAGCCGGGTGAGGTCGACCAGCTGCCCTCCGGTTCCGTCCTGATCAGCCTCCTGCCCATCGCGAGTGTCGGCCCGACCCTCCAGCAGCTCGCGTCCCGGCAGGTCACCGCGCTCGGTCTCGAGCGTGTCCCCCGCATCACGCGCGCGCAGTCGATGGACATCCTGTCGTCGCAGGCCACGGTGGCCGGCTACAAGGCGGTGCTGCTCGGCGCGAGCACCATGCCCCGCCTCATGCCGATGATGACGACGGCGGCGGGGTCGCTGACGCCGGCGAAGACGTTCGTGATCGGCGCGGGCGTCGCCGGCCTGCAGGCCATCGCGACCTGCCGGCGGCTGGGCGGGGTCGTGTCGGCCTTCGACGTCCGGCCGGCCGTGAAGGAGCAGGTGCAGTCGCTCGGCGCCAGCTTCGTCGAGGTCGGGGTGACGGCGGAGGGCCAGGGCGGGTACGCCCGCGAGCAGACGGCCGATGAGCAGGCCCGCATGCAGCAGGCGCTCGCCGACCACATCAAGGATCAGGACCTCACCGTGTCGACGGCGGCGATTCCCGGCAAGAAGGCGCCGGTGCTCATCACCGAGGCGATGGTGCAGTCGATGAAGCCCGGCGCGGTGATCGTCGACCTCGCCGCGGAGACCGGGGGCAACTGCGCGCTCACCCGCGCGGGCGAGACGGTGGTCACGCCCAACGGCGTGACGATCCTCGGTCCGGTGAACCTGCCGGCGACGATGCCGTACCACGCGAGCCAGATGTTCAGCCGCAACGTGCTGACGCTGCTGCAGCACCTCATCACCAAGGAAGGCGAGCTCGTCATCAACGTCGAGGACGAGATCACGGGCCCGATGTGCCTGGTGCACGGCGGCCAGGTGCGGACCTAGCGGGAGGTGTTGCCATGACCACAGAAGCGCTCATCGCCGCCATCGTGCTCTTCACGCTCGCGACCTTCCTGGGCGTCGAGCTCATCGGCCGGGTGCCCCCGACCCTGCACACCCCGCTCATGTCGGGCGCCAACGCCGTCAGCGGCATCACGATCGTCGGCGCGATGATCGTGGCCGGCGGGGACTACGGGTGGATCTCGTCCTACCTCGGCTTCGCGGCCATCGTGTTCGCGATGATGAACGTCGCCGGCGGATATGCGGTCACCGATCGCATGCTGGGGATGTTCAAGGGCCGGAAGGAGGACAAGTGATGCCCATCTGGCTCACGCAAATCCTCTATCTCGTCGCGGCCGTCCTCTTCATCGTCGGACTCAAGCGGCTCAACTCCCCGGCGACCGCCAAGCAGGGCAACATCATCTCGGGCGTCGGCATGCTGATCGCGATCGTGGTCACGCTCTTCGACCACGGCATCGTCTCGTACACCGTCATCGTCGCGGGTATCGTCGTCGGAACGGGCCTCGGGCTGTGGGCGGCCTACGCGGTGCAGATGACGGCCATGCCGCAGATGGTGGCGCTGCTGAACGGCTTCGGCGGCGGCGCGTCGATGGTGGTCGGCGGCGCGGAGTTCCTCAAGGCCTGGCAGTCCGGCGTGATGATCCCGACGCCCACCGGGACGGTGATGCAGCTCTCGCTCATCATCGGCGCGGTGACGCTCAGCGGGTCACTGGTGGCCTATGCCAAGCTCCAGGAGCTGATGTCCGGGAAGCCCATCACGTACCCGGGCCAGCAGTTCGTCAACGGCCTCCTGTTCCTGGCGATGCTGGGTCTCGCCGGCTGGCAGGTCTCGACGACGGTGCCCGTGCTGCAGCCCTTCTACGGCGTGGTGGCGCTGGCGCTCATCCTGGGCGTGACGCTCGTCATCCCGATCGGCGGCGCCGACATGCCGGTCGTGATCTCGCTGTTGAACTCGTACTCCGGCCTCGCCGCGGCGATGACCGGGTTCGTGATCAACAACGAGGTGCTCATCATCGCGGGCGCGCTCGTCGGCTCGGCAGGCATCATCCTCAGCCAGCTGATGTGCAAGGCCATGAACCGCTCCCTCGGCAACGTCCTCTTCGGCGCGTTCGGCGCCGTCACGGCGAAGAGCAAGAAGAGCGGCGAGGGGCTCACGGCCAAGTCGATCACGGCCGAGGACTTCGCGGTGCAGCTCGCCTACGCGCAGAAGGTCATCGTGGTGCCGGGTTACGGCATGGCGGTGGCGCAGGCGCAGCACCAGGTGCGCGAGCTGGCGGACCTCATCGAGAAGCGCGGTGGCACGGTGAAGTACGCGATCCACCCCGTCGCGGGCCGCATGCCCGGTCACATGAACGTGCTGCTCGCCGAGGCGAACATCCCCTACGACAAGCTGTACGACATGGACGACATCAACGACGAGTTCGACGAGGCGGATGTCTGCCTGGTGATCGGCGCCAACGACGTCGTGAACCCGGCCGCCCGCAACGACCCGAGCTCGCCGATCTACGGGATGCCGATCCTGAACGCCGACCACGCCAAGATGTGCGTGGTGTTCAAGCGCTCGATGGCCGCCGGCTTCGCCGGCATCGAGAACGAGCTGTTCTTCGCGCCGAAGACCTGGATGCTCTTCGGCGACGCGAAGGCCAGCCTGCAGAAGCTGATCAGCGAGGTCAAGCAGGTCTGAACATCTGGCGATTTCGTGATCGCGTGATCGGGTGATCTGATCTGGTGATGTGCCGAACCAGGGGTCAGACCCCTTTTTCGGGATCGACCAATCCATCGGCTGATGTATCTGGGGCGGCGCCTGCGGGCGCCGCCCCGTTCGTTTGCGATGACCAGAATCGATCCGCAGATACATCCCGACATCAACCAATCGCCAGACAGATCACCCGATCACCAGCTCACGAGATCTCCAGATGCCAGGCGGTCCAATCGTTAAGGAACGGTAAAAGTCCGGCCCGGTCCGCCGGAGCGGGCTAACATGCCGCCCAGATCGCCATGGCGACCCTGACCCAGCTCCTGTTGATCGAGGACGACGAGAAGCTCACCCGGCTGCTGGCCGAGTACCTGGAGCCACTCGGGTACGCGGTGGACGTCGCGCACGATGGCCGCGACGGCCTGGCCCGCGCGCTCGACGGGCAGTACGACGCGATCATCCTCGACGTCATGCTGCCCGGCATGGGCGGCCTGGACATCCTGCGGGAACTGCGGCGCACCTCGCACGTCCCGGTGCTGATGCTGACCGCGCTCGGCGACGAGGTGGATCGCATCGCGGGCCTCGAGATCGGCGCGGACGACTACCTGCCGAAGACCTTCTCCACCCGCGAGCTGCTGGCACGCCTGCGGGCGGTGCTGCGCCGCTCGGCGGTGCGCCAGGCCGCGGCGCCCGGTGGGGCGCAGGCCCCGATCGCGATCAACGGCCTCTGGATCGATCCGGACACGCGTGTGGTCACGCTCGACGACGAGCCCCTGGTGCTCACGCGCATCGAGTTCGATCTGCTGAGTGCCCTCGCGCGCGCCGCGGGACGCGTCCGCACGCGCGAGCAGCTGCTGCTCGACGCCGCGGACCGCGACTTCGAGGCGTTCGACCGTTCGATCGACGTCCACGTCTCCTCCCTCCGCCGCAAGCTCGGGGACGATGCGAAGCAGCCGCGGTTCATCGAAACGGTCCGGGGCGTCGGGTACCGGCTGCGGGCCACGGGCGCGGCATGAGGGCCGATCCGCGGACATCGCTCGGGGCCCGCATCTTCCTGCTGGCCGCGATCAACCTGGTCCTCATCGCCGGCATTGGCGTCGCCGCCAGCGGCGTGCGCTTCCCGCACAATCGCCGGGACGTCGTCCTGCAGGCCTCGGGCAAACGCGTGCACGACATGGCCCGCGACCTCGCCACCGCGCTCGAGCACGCGCCGGCGGCGGCACGCGAGTCGGTGCTCGCCCAGTACGAGGCCACCTACAACCAGCGGATCCGGCTGATCCTGGTCACCAACGACGCGACGCGCATCGCCGGCGCCGACGTCCCCATCCCCGCCGATGTGGCGTCCGACGTGACGAATCCCCGCGCCGGTGGCCCGCCGCCGCGTCGGCGGCCTCCGCCGCGGAATCGCGACCGCCGCCCCGGTCCCACCGTGGAGGAGGGCGACCCCGCGGACCGCCCGCGGCGCGACGCCGACGCGCCGGGCCAGCAGGATCCCCCACCCTTCCTGGTGATCCGCGACGGGGCGCCGCGCTACTGGGTCGGTGTGCGCATCCCGATCCGTGCCGTCGATCAGGCCGGAGGCATCCCGGGCACGCTGCTCATCCTGCCGGACGGCCTGTTCACGAACCCGTTGCTGTTCCCGTCGGAGCCGCTGCGCTGGGGCCTCATCGCGGTCGCGGTGACGGTGGTCTGCTGGGTGCCCCTGCTGCGCAACCTGACCCGCAGCCTCGGGCGCATGGAGCACGCCACCGCCGGCATCGCGGAAGGCCGTTTCGACACGGCGCTCGACGTGCGCCGGCGTGACGAGGTGGGCCGCCTCGCGCGATCGATCGAACGCATGGCGCGCCGGCTGGAGGAGATGGTGCGGGGGCAGAAACGCTTCCTCGGCGACACGGCCCACGAGCTGCGATCGCCGATCGCGCGTATGCAGGTCGCCCTCGAGCTCCTGGAACGTCGCGCGGATGCGGCGGATGGCCGGCACCTGGCCGACCTGCGCGAGGACGTGGAGGAGATGTCGCGGCTGACCGACGACCTGCTCCAACTGGCCCGCAGCGAGCTGGCGGTCAAGGACCTCGTCCTCCGGCCCGTCGTGGTGGACGAGGCCATCGCACGCGCCGTACGGCTCGAGTCACGTCCGGGCGTCGCGATCGAGGCGGGCGCGGCGCCAGGGGTCTCGGTGCTGGCGGACGCCGACCTGCTCGTCCGCGCGATTGCCAACGTGCTGCGCAACGCGGTCCGCTACGCCGCGTCCGCGGGGCCGATCCGCCTGGACGTGCAGGTGGATACGGACCAGGTCCACCTCGTGGTGTCCGACCAGGGACCGGGGGTGCCGGACGAGGCACTGGCGCGCCTGTTCAGCCCGTTCTTCCGCGTGGAAGCCGCGCGGGATCGCCGCAGCGGCGGCGCAGGCCTCGGCCTGGCCATCGTGCGGAGCGCCGTCGACGCCTGCGGCGCCGGCGTGACCTGCCGCAACCTGCATCCGGGGTTCGAGGTGCGCCTGACCTGGCGCCGGGCGTAACCGAGGGTGGAACGGGCTATAATGTTGTCCCGGGTGCGGTGGCCCGGCGAAGGCCGGCGCCGCGACACCCGTTCTGGCCCGTCCCCGCCGCTGTCCCCTCCGGAACAAGAGTTGCGTAACGTCACCCTGCTGTCGTATGACGGTTCCACCAATCGCACACGCACGAGGACTGGCCGACGCATGAAACAGGTTGTCGCTCTTGGACTTACCGCCGCTCTGACCCTCGGCGCCGGCACGGCGTCGGCCCAGGGGGTGGTGCCGGCCTCCCGCCAACCCGTCACACCGGCCGACACGGCCGGGTCGCCGGCGCCCACCGGTCTGTCGCAGGGCCGGCTTGACCTGGCGCCGGGACGCCGCCCGGTCGCCTCGCCGTTCCGGTCGATTGCCGGCGACTTCGGCCGCTTCTTCCGGGCCGACACCATGCGGCTGCTCGTCGCGGCCGGTAGCGGGGCGATCCTGGCGCGCATGGCCGACCGGGAGGTCGTCGAGGAGTCGCAGGAGCACCTCTCGCCGCGGGTCTTCGAGGCCGGCAACATCGGCGGCAGCTTTCTCGTCCAGACCGGCGCGTCCTTCGGGACGTGGATTGTGGGCAAGGCCACCGGCTCGGCGGAAGTGCAGTTGCTCGGCAGCGATCTGATCCGCGCGCAGGTGCTCTCGCAGGGTGTGGTGCAGGGGATGAAGTTCGCCACGCGGCGGCAGCGGCCCGATGGCAGCGACCGGTTCTCGTTCCCGTCGGGCCACACGGCCAGCGCCTTCGCGACGGCCGACATCCTGCAGCAGCACTACGGGTGGAAGGCCGGCGTGCCGGCGTACGGCTTTGCCAGCTATGTCGCGGCGGCACGCATGTCGGCGAACAAGCACCACCTGAGCGACGTGGTGATGGGCGCCGCGGTCGGGATCGCGGCGGCGCGCACGGTGACGATCGGCTGGGGCGGCCAGCGCTTCGACCTCGGCGTCGCGCCCACCGCGGGCGGCGCCGCCGTGATGTTCACGAAGCGTTAGCGCCGCGGCATTCGTCATCGACGGAAAAAGGGGACAGTCCCCTTTCCCCACGGGTTCATCAGGGAAAAGAGGACAGTCCCCTTTTTTGCGTCTTGGGGATCGCGAAAAAGGGGTCTGCCCCCTTTTTCATTCAGACGACGAACCGGGCGCTGAGATCGGCGGCGAACACCAGGTCGAGCGTCGTGAGACTCTCGACGTCGAGGCACGACTGGATGACGTCCTTGAACTCGACGTCGACCGGGCGGCTCGACGCCTGGAACGCCTCGGCCGCCTCCGCCAGGTCACGCGCGCGGGAGTAGATGTAGAGGAACTCCGCGTCGCCTTCCCGCAGCAGGAAGACGGCCTCGTCCGACATCCCCTCCCCCGCCAGCGCCTCGAGCACCTCGTCCGCGCGGGTGTGGAGCGACTTCATCCACGTCCGCACCTCGCCCGCCCGCCCCTCGAGTACCCGGATCCGGATGCACTGCACCTGCACGCGTCGCCTCCGCGGATGCGTCAGTCGTCAATCGGCAATCGCCAATCTGCAATCCAATGGCTACGGTTGCCGCGATGCGGTATACGCCGCAATCGCGATCATGTCATCCACCGTGAGCTGGCGCACCGCCTCGTCCATCAGGTCCGACCACGCGCCGTCACGCGCGCCCGACTTGAGGTCGAACAGCTGCCGTACCAGGTAACTCGGTGACCGGCCCGCGATGGGCGGCACCGGGCCGAGGCCCTTGAGGTCGGTGCCGTGACAGGTGCCACACGCGACGGTCCGGCCGCCCCCCGTCGTCACCAGGTTCTCGCCACGTGCGATGCTGCCGGTCGGCACGTAGGCCACGAAGCCCGACGCGGTGTCGCGGACCGCCGCGCGCGCGGGATCCTGCGGCATCTCGATGATGCGTGATCCGATCGGCTCGGTGCCGCCTCCCTCGGCCGGCACATGCACGCCGCCGGCGATGATCGTCTTCGGCACGGTCGAGGCCTCCTCGACCCGGATCCACGGCTGGTAGGCGAGCGCGGCAAAGTAGGCGGCGGCTTCGCGCACCTCGGCCTCAGTGGCGGCCTTGGCGACGCGCGCCATCGCCTTCGGGGGTCCCATGTCGGGCTCCGAGCTCTTCCGCGCGCCACTGGCGAACTCCATCGTCTGCTGGACGATGTACTCGAGCGGCAGACCGGCGAGGGCGGCGTTCTCGGGCCGGCCCTGGCCGTTCGGGTAGTGACAGTAGCCACAGGCCATCGCGTCCGGCCGGCGCCCCTTCACGACCGGGTCCGGCGCCGGAGGGTGGTCGGCCGGGTGCCAGTCTGGAGGTGCGAACGGGTTCCGGATCTCCGCCTGCGTGAGGGCCACGGCGCTACCGGGCACCCGCTTGGGTTGCCCGTCGTCGGCCGGCGGCTGGATGCCCGGGGTGTTGATTGGGTAGGCCCACGCCGGGGGCTCGGCCGGAGCCTGCGCGGCCACGCGCGTGCCGGCCGCCGCACCCGCGAGGACGAGGGCGGCGCCGAGTGACGCCGTCAGTCCGAGAGCTGCACGCATCTGCCGCCTCCTACTCGGTGGGGATCTCCGCCTTGTGCGCCCGGGCCCAGTCGTCGAACGACTGCAGCGCAGGGTTCAGCGCCCGCGACTCCTCGATGCTGCGCACGCCGCAGAACTGCTCGTTGAAGTCGTGCTTGAACTGGAACATGTTGCCGAGATCATCGGCACCCGGGAACCCGAAGCCCCGATAGACGTCGAAGGGCACCGCGTTGTAGACGACCTCCCGCCCCAGCGCGCGCGACAGACCCGCCGCCATCTCGGCCCCGGTCGGGTGCCCGCCGGCAATCGCCACCGTCCGGCCGATGTACTTGTCACCCGCCTTGAAGATGCCGTATGCGCAGCGCCCGATGTCCTCGGCGGCGATGCCAGGCAGCTTCCGGTCCCCCATCGGGAGCGTGATCGCGAGCCGCCCGTCCGGTCCAGGCTTCGGGCCCATGCCGAACTTGATGAAGTTGTCCCAGTAGAACGACGTCAGCAGGTTCGTGACAGGCAACCCGGCGAAGAAGGCGTCGGCCTCGCCCTTGGCATCGAAATGCGGCACGTTGTACTTGCCCTGCAGCGTCGGCATGGTGGTCGTGCCGATGGGCGCGAGCGTGCGCGTGTCCTCGAGGGTCGACCAGATGACGTGCTTGACGCCCGCCGTGCGCGCCGCCTCGGCCATGTTGCGGGCTTCGGTCAGCTCCTTCTCGGGGGAGAAGTGCTCCCAGAAGAACGTCACACAGAAGGCGCCATGGGCGCCGTCGAACGCGCGCGCCAGGCTGGCGGCGTCATAGACATCCGCGCCGACGACCTCGGCACCGGCGGCGGCGAGCGCCTTCGCGCCGGCGCTGTCGGGGTTCCGCGTGATCGCCCGCGCCGCGAACCCGCCCGACGGATCCGCGAGAATCGCACGGACGAGCCCACCGCCCTGCGCGCCGGTTGCTCCAACCACCGCAATCGTCTTCTTCCCGCTCATGTGAGGACCTCCGGGGATGATGGCTCCACAAGGAACAGCTCCGCAGCCTATCATGGGCCGGTGCGCCGCGGCCCGGTCGGGGGCCGGCGCGGGGAGGGACATGCCCAGCCGCAGCACGATGTTCACGGCGCCCGTCGAGCGGGAGCGCATCAAGCGCTGGCGCGAGCGTTTCCTCGAACGGATCCCGTCGCCCGTCGAGCCGCACGTCGTCACCACGAGCTTCGGCGACACGAGCGCGCTCGTCGCGGGCCCCGCGGACGCGCCGCCCCTCGTCGTCCTCCACGGCGCCCTGGCGTCGGCGGCCCATGTGCTGTCCGAGCTCGGGCCGCTGCTCGCGCACCGGCGCGTCTACGCACTCGACGTGATCGGCCAGTCGGCCGCCAGCGCCGACACGCGCCTGCCGCTGGACGATGCGTCGTATGGGCAGTGGACGGCGCAGGCGTGTGCGGGGCTTGGCCTGAGCCGCTTCGACCTCTACGGCGTGAGCTGGGGCGGTTTCGTCGCGCTGAAGGCCGCCACCGTCGCCGCCGCCCGCATCCGCCGCCTCGTGCTGGCGGTGCCCGCCGGGATCGTCAACGGGATGGGTTGGGCCGCTTTCCGCCGGGTGGGCTGGCCGATCCTGCTGTACCGCCTCCGTCCCTCGTCCGCACGGCTGCAGGCAGCCGTGCGTTACCAGTTCACGACGCCGGAGCCGATGTGGACGGCGTTCTTCGGTGATGCACTGCGCTCATATCGCCTCGACGTCCGCCTGCCGCCGCTCTTCACGCCGGCGGACCTGGAGAGCGTGCGCATGCCTGTGCTCGCCTTCGGTGCCGGCCGTGACCTCTCCTTCCCCGGGGGCCCGCTGCTCGACCGCGTCCGCGAGCTGCTGCCGCAGGCCGAGACCGAGCTGCTCGCAGACTCGATGCACTGCCCGCCGTTCACCGACGACTTCCGGGCGGGCATGGCGAGGCGCATCCTCCAGTTCCTCGACGCGCCAGACGCCGCCGGCTAGCGGGCGTCGAAGATCGCCTGGAGCGCGTCACGATCGCGCGTCCGTGTGAGCGCCAGCATGAGCAGGATCCTGGCCTTGTTCGGCGGCAGGTCCCGGGCCAGCACCGCCCGCAGGTCGCCCCTCGGATCGCCGACGATACGCCCGCCAGGCACGTGCGACGAGACGACGACGGGGACGCCCGCGGCGAGGGCACGGGCTATCGCCTCCCGGGCGCCGGCGCTCATCCGCCCGCCGGCAAACGCCGCCACGACCACGCCGCCGGGCTCGAGGGCGAGCACGCCGTCCATGAGGCCCGGATCGAAGCCCGGGTAGTCGGTCAGGATCGGCACCGCCGGCAGGTCCTGCCGGTCCGCGATGTCGAACCGGCGCGCCGCATCGCCACGCGCAACCGGGCGCCGGTAGAACACGACGCCATCCGGATCCACGAATCCGAGGAACCCGAGCTCCGGGGACCGGAAGGTGCCCACGCGCCGGTTCTCGGTCTTCCACACGTCCCGCGCCGAGGCAATCGCCTCGTCCAGCGACACGAGCACCCCCATGCCCCGCGCGGCTGGCGCGGTGGCCACCCGGACGGCATTGAGCAGGTTGGCCGGCCCGTCCGCGGAGATCTCGGTGGACGACCGCATCGACCCGGTGAGGACAATGGGGCGCTCCTCCGCGAAGACCGTGTCCAGGAAGAACGCGGTGTCCTCGAGCGTGTCCGTACCGTGGGTGACGACGACGCCCGCGAGCCCGGGGTCGGCGAGGGCCTCCCGGATGTGACTGGCCAGGGCAAGCCAGAGCGCCGGGGTCATCTGCGACGACCCGACGCGCGTGACCTCGCGCACCGCCAGCTCGGCGTGACGGGCCAGCTCCGGCACCGCGGCGATGAGGCTGGCGCCGTCCTGCATCGACTGGCCGGGCCGGCTCGCAATCGTGCCGCCGGTCGTGAAGACCGCCACACGCGGCGTCGCGGCCTGCCGCGCCCCCAGGCCGGCGACGGCCGCCGCCACGATCAGTCCCGCGGTTGCCGCGCGCGACAGGCGAGTCATCGGGCCGGTGCCTGACCCGCGTGCCGGTAGACCGTGCCGCCCTTCATCACGAAGGCCACGCGGCGGAGGACCGTGATGTCGCGGAGCGGGTCCCCGTCCACGGCAATGATGTCGGCGTCCATGCCGGGAGCCAGCGCGCCGATCCGGTCGCCGAGGCCGAGCGACGCCGCATTGAGCGACGTCGTCTGGACGATCGCGTCGCGTGCGGGCTGGTCGGCGGTGAGCACGCGGTAGATCGTCTCTTCCACGTTCCGGCCGTGCGCGCCGGCGCCGGCGTCGGTGCCCATGAGCAGCTTGAGGCCGCGGATCTTCAGCGCGCGGCCGAACATCTCGAGCTTCATGGGGATCCCCTTCTCGGTGAAGGCGAAGCCGGCCTCGTCGAAGTTGCCGATGCCGAGATACCGCGACTTGTTGTCGAGGTAGTTCTGCGAGACCAGGCCGATGTTCGGCTCGAAGTACGTGCCACGCTCGGCCATCAGCCGCAGGACCTCGTCGGTCGCCTGGCTGCCGTGCGTCACCGTGGTGCAGCCCGCCAGCGCCGCGGCCCGCATCGCACTCGCCGCGTGCGCGTGGACCCAGGACCGCAGCCCGACCGCCGTGGCCTCGCCGCAGGCAGCCGCAATCTGCTCGTCCGTCATCGTCTGCGTGCCGCCGACACGGATGCTGGCGGATGCGAAGAGCTTGACCAGGTCCGCCCCGTCGGCCTTGAGCTGCCGGACGAACGCCCGGATCTGCTCCGGTGTGCCGGTGTTCTCGTTGATGGGCCGGATCGAGGTCAGCAGCCTCGGGCCCGGCAGCACGCCTCGCCGGATCGCCTCGCGGAGGTCGACATCCGATGGCGTGCCGATGCTCTGCACGGTGGTGTACCCGGCCTGCAGCGTCGTCCAGGCGTTCTCGGCCTCGTAGAGGATCGACTGCGCCGGCGTCTCGCCCTCACTCGACGCACGGCCGTCGCGCCCGAAGTGGGTGATCAGGTGGACGTGCGTGTCGATCAGGCCGGGCAGCAGCGTCCGATCGCCCAGATCCCACGTGACTGGGCCGGAGCGGCCCGGTTCGATGCGGACGATCCGGCCATCCTGGATCGTCAGCACGGGCCGGTCGATCGTGTTCCCGCGACCGTCGAAGGCCGCGGCCGCGCGGATCGTGATCGGCTGCTCCTGGGCCGCGGCGTCGGCGGCCAGGCCGCCGGCGACCGTCAGCACGGCGAGAAGGGCGGCGAGTCTCATGGCGAGAGTATAGTGTCGGGAATGCCCCTGCCCTCACAGCGTTCCCGCTTCGACATCCCGCCGGACGTCACATACCTGAACTGTGCCTACATGGGTCCGCTGAGCCGCGCCGCGCTGGCGGCAGGTGACGCCGGCCTGCGGGCGAAGCAGCATCCGTGGACGATCACCGCACCCGACTTCTTCCGCAACGCGGCGACGCTTCGGGGACTGGTGGCAGGGCTGATGGGCGCCGCTCCCGCCGACATCGCCATCGTGCCCTCGGCGAGCTACGGCATCGCGGTGGCCGCGGCAAACCTCCCGCTGGCGGCGGGCCGGCGCGTCCTGCTCCTGGACGAGGCCTTCCCGTCGATGGTGTACGCGTGGCGCGAGCGGGCGGCGGACGCGGGCGCCGAGGTCGTGACGGTGCCGCGCCCGGAAGACGACGACTGGACGCGGGCGGTGCTGGCCCTCGTGGACGAGCGGGTCGCGGTGGCCTGCCTGCCGCACTGCCACTGGACCGACGGCACGCTGCTCGACCTCGAGGCCATCGGCGCACGGCTCCGCACGGTCGGCGCGGCGCTCGTCGTGGACGCCACGCAGTCGTTCGGCGCATTCCCGTTCGACGTCACGCGCATCCAGCCCGACTTCATGACGGCCGCCGCGTACAAGTGGCTGCTCGGTCCCTACAGCCTGGGCTACCTGTACGCCGCCCCGCATCGGCAGGACGGCCGTCCCCTCGAGCACAACTGGATGGGACGCGAGGGCGCGGAGGACTTCGCCGGGCTGACGCGGTACCGGGACGCGCTGCAACCCGGCGCCAGACGCTACGACGTCGGCGAGTCGGCCAACTTCGCGCTGCTGCCGGTGGCCATCGCGGCCCTCGGCGAGATCCACGAGTGGACGGTCGAGGCCATCAACGAGACCCTGCGGGGCGTGACGACGCAGATCGCGGATGGCGCGGCGCCGCTCGGCTTGCGCGCGCCGGCGCCCGCGCGGCGGGCCGGCCATTACATCGGCCTGCGCGCCTCGAAGCCCCTGCCCTCGGACCTCGTCGCGCGGCTGGCGTCGGAGCAGGTCTTCGTCTCGGTGCGAGGGCCGGCCATCCGCGTCGCGCCGCACTTGTACAACGAGACCAGCGACGTGGAGCGGCTGCTGGACGTGCTGGAGGCAGCGCTCGCCTAGCAGAATCCACGGATTCCACGGATTCCACGGTATCCACGGATTACACGGATTACACGGATTACTGCGGCGGTCGACTTGGTGGGTTCTCGCCGCTGACGGGATCGACACGCGCTGGAACCCATTCCATACATGGGTCCGGCATTCGGCCGGCGATGCATCCCGCCTCGCGGCGTTGCTCCTTCCTCAAATACTCCAAGTATTCGCGGTCGTCGCGCCTGGCCTGGCGGGCGCCTCGCCGCCATCGGTGCGACGGCCCCCACGATTGAGGTGGGTTCTAGAGCGCGAGCAGCACCAGGGCGTAACCGGCGGCGCCGGCGGCAAAGGGCCAGAACCGGCTCTTCTGCTCCTCCGGCAGTTCCTCCTTCAGCACGTTCAGCAGCACACCACCGGCGAGGAATGCGAACAGGGCATCGACGGCCGGACCCGACAGGGCCACCGCCAGCCCGACCGCCCAGCCAGCGGCAATCGCCGCAGCCAGCCACCAGCGACCGAGGCGGGTGTAGGTGGCGCGGTGGTCCTCACGCAGGGCGAAGTCGTTCACGAGGAAGTGCACGCCCATCGCGACGAAGTAGGTGACCTGGCTCTGGAGCGCCGTGTCCTCGCGGTGCACGAGCAGGTAGCCGATGAGCAGGTTGTAGGCGGCAAAGGAGCCGACGTGCAGCCAGAAGACCAGCGGCCCGGACGGGGACTCGCTCGCCCGCGCCGCCACGGCCTGACGCACCCGGCCCGCGGCCTGCGTGGCCCCGACCAGCCGCTCCACGCCGTAGAACACCGAGAGGCCGAGCAGCGCCATCAGGTAGGCGTGGTGTTCGACGAACGGCACCACCCCGAGGTGCGCGCCCAGCCGCGCCTGCGCTTCGCCCAGTTCCGGCAGCACGTGCACGAAGACGTAAGCGACCGAGATGCCCCCCGCGACCGACAGCCAGCGGCTGCGGGGCCGGCCTTCCAGGAACACGAGGCGTCCGCCGAAGAGATGGATGAGGACGAAGCCGAGGGCGAGGGGGAAGGACGTCACATCTGGTGATCTGGTGATCTGGTGATCTGGTGATCTGGTGATCTGGTGATCTGGTGATTTGTCGATCTGATCTGTTGATCGGGGGAAGTGGGGATCTATCTACTGATCTGTGTTGGAATCTGGTGATCTCGAAAATGGGGACTGTCGCCTTTTCCGCCTGTTTCGGCCGGAACAGGGGACCGTCCCCATTTTCGGGACCCACTCTCACCCATCGCGTCTCACGCGCGCCGTGACCTCGATTTCGATCTTCATCCGTGGATCCGAGAGACCGGCGGCGATCATCGTCGCCGCCGGGCGGACCTCGCCGAAGGCACGGCGCAGCGCGGGCCAGCAGGCCGGGAAGTCGGCGGCATCGGGCAGGATGTAGTGCACCCGGACGACGTCGGCGAACGTGGCGCCGGCCTCGGCCAGCGCCGCCTCGATGTTCTTCAGGCACTGTTCGGCCTGCCCCAACACGTCGTCCACGATGGTCATGGCGGCGTAGTCGAAGCCGGTGGTGCCCGCCACGAACACCCACTCGCCATCGACGACGGCGCGGGAGTAGCCGATCTCGCGTTCGAAGGTGGAGCCGGAGCTGATGAGCCTTCGCATCTGGTGATCTCGTGATCTGGTGATCTGGTGATCTGGTGATCTGTCCCCGTTTTCAGGCTCTCCCCTATTTCGCGGCCGCCAGCACGTCGAGCACGGCCTTCGACACCGACGCCGGCTGTTCGCGGGGCATGAAGTGGCCGGCAGCCGGGATCATGCGCTTGTCCACGATGTTCGGCATCACGGCACGATCACGTTCGGTGATGCCACCCGGCGGCGGGGAGAACGGGTCGTCTGCGCCGTTCAGCACAATCACCGGGGCCTGCACCGGCGGGCGCTCGGCCAGGCGGCGCTCGACGGCCTCGAAACGCGGCTCCCCGGGCGCATTGAGGTGCCGGTGCCGGTAGGAGTGGATCACCACCGGCACGAACTCGGGATTGTCGAACGACGGCGCGGTCTCGTTGTAGACGTCGTCCGAGAAATGCCAGGTGGGCGACCACGTCTGCCAGAGGTACTTGCAGATCTCATGGCGGTTCTTCTCGAGGCCGAGGCGGCCGTCCTCGGTGTTGAAGTACCACTGGTACCAGGCGCGCTCGAGGCCGGCCGGCGAGCCGCCGCCGACCGACCGCGTCACCGTGTTCTGGACCGAGTAGCCGCCGATGAGCACCGCCGCGCGGATGCGGTCGGGGTTCAACGCCGCCGCAATGGAGGCGGCGCGCCCGCCCCAGTCGAACCCGCAGACGACGAACCGGTCGAGCCCCATCGCGTCGGCCAGATCGATCACGTCCTGGCCGATCGCCGCCTGCTCCGCCATCTTGGGAGCGGCGGGGTCGCGGAAGCGCGTGGGGCCATAGCCCCGGAGGTACGGGACGATCACCCGGTGTCCCGCGGCGGCCAGCTGATCCGCGACGCGGTCCCACGCGTGCACGTCGTCCGGGAAGCCGTGGAGCAACATCACCGGCACGCCCGACGCTGGGCCGCTCACCTCGCACCCAATCGTCAGCACCGGCGTGTCGATCATGCGGAGCTGCGTCGGCTGCGCGGCGAACGCGGGCGCCCCGCCCATCGCCTCCATGGCCAGACCGGCGCCAGCCAGCCCCGCCACCTTGAGAAACGTCCTGCGATCGTCGTTCATGGTGCTCTCTCCGACGAGGGTCTCCCCCTTCGTCTGCGGAAAAGGGATCTGACCCCTTTTCCGATTCACCCCGCCACCACACTCACTCCACGCCTGCCAGCGCCGCAATCTTGAGCATCGTCGCCCAGTTGCGCGTGGTGACATTGTCGCCCAGCGCCTTGCCGGCTGCCAGCATCGCCGGGCTCTCGAGCACCCCGCCGGGACACCAAGCATAGGCCGCGTGTTTTCCCACGGCGAAGCCCTCCGGCGCCCAGTCGCGGCGGGTCAGCGGCAGCACGGCAGTCCTGGCCGCGGCGTCGGCCAGCACCATCGCAAACAGGCGGGAGTGATTGTCGGCCACTTCCACCAGGGGATTGTCGCGCACCACCGTGGCCAGCTCGGCCGCCGACAGCACCGTCACGCGCGACGAGACGCCGAGGTCGCGCGCGATGGCTGCCTCGATGCGGGCCGCCGAGCCGCCCGCCAGCTTCGCGGACGCGGTGTAGACGACGTTGCCGCTGTTGAGCAGCGTGCGCACGTCGGTGTATCCGAGCCCCTCGACGAGCGCGCGGAGGTCCGCCATCGCGACCCGCTTCGCCTTGCCGACGTTGATGCCCCGCAGCAGCGCCACCTGACGCTCGGTCTTCGTGGCCATGCAACCGTCCTCCCCCGGACTACCGGGCCTTTTCGCGGGTTATCCGCTCGTCGAGCGACGTGCGTGCCGCCTCGGCGTACGCGCGACACGCCCCAGGATCGATGAATGCGTCCGCATCACCTGCCTCGCGCTTCGCCAGGCGGTCGTCCAACCGCGAGAACCCCGGGTGCACCGCCACCATCACGTCGCAGGGCAACCCGGCCACGGTGTCGATGGAGCGCCTGAAGGAGGCAGTGATGTCGGGCGCGGTGAACTTGAAGTCATCGTCGGACACGGCGTTCAGGCTGTCCGCGTACACCATGTCCAGGCACCGATTGCCCTCGCAGCTGCGCCAGGTCCACGTGGTGGCGCCTGGCGTGTGGCCGGGGGTGAGATGGGCGGTCACGGCCAGCGGACCGACACGCAGCGTCTCCCCGTCCACGACGACGCGGACGTCGCGGACCGCCGGGAAGCTGTTGGCCCGTTCGCCGAAGCCATACTGCGGGTCGTCTGCCAGCGGACCGCCATGCTGGAGCGCCTTCGCGCCGGCGGCACTGGCCGCCACCGTGGCGCCCGTGAAGCGCTGGAGCGCCGCGACACCACCCACGTGATCGTAGTGGGTGTGCGACACGACAATGAGCCGGACGTCCTCGGTGCGGAAACCGAGAGCGCGGATGTTCGCGTCGATGAGGGCGGCCGATTGCGGCAGCCCGCCATCGAGCAGCACGTGCCCGGCCTCCGACGTCACGAGCACGGCTGACAGGCCGGCGACTCCGACGTAATAGCTGTTGCCGAAGAGGCGGAACGGCGCGTGGGGCCGGTTCCAGCCCGCGCAGTTCGAACACTCCTTCGGCGGGTCGGGGCGCAGCGCGGCGGGAACCTGGACGGCAAGCGCGAGGGAAAGCAACACGACGGACGGCAGGGACGGCATGTCGACCATTGTCGCCCGGAACCACGCCTGCCGCGCGCGGCTCGTCACGCCTTCCCGCCGGGCTCCTCCTGATCGAGCTCACTGAAGTAGCGGGTCACGCAATCGGGGCAGATGCCATGCGAGAAGTCCACGGCCGCGTGGGTGTGCACGTACTGCTCGACCTCGCTCCAGTAGTTCTTGTCGTCGCGGACACGCTTGCAGTATGCACAGATCGGCAGCAGCCCGCTCAAGACGCGCGCGCGTTCCAGGGCCGACGCCAGCTCACGCGTCACACGACGCATCTCGAGCTGCTGCATGACGATCCGCGACAGCGTCTCGAGGGCATCCCGCTGGTCGGGCTCGAGGCGCCGCGGGGCCTGGTCGATCACGCAGAGGGTGCCGAGCTTGTGGCCATCGGGCGTCACGAGCGGCGAGCCCGCGTAGAAGCGGATGTGGGGGTCGCCGAGCACAAGGGGGTTGTCGGAGAACCGCCGATCCGTCAGGGCGTCCCGCACGACGAGGGGCGACGAGTCGTGGATGGCGTGCGCGCAGAAGGCGACCTCGCGCGGCGTCGACTGCACCTCGAGTCCCACGCGGGCCTTGAACCATTGCCGAGAGGCATCAATCAGCGCAATCGGCGTCTGGCAGATCGCGGAGGCCAGGCGCACGATGTCCTCGAAGGCCTGCTCGGGCTCGGTGTCGAGGATGTGATAGTCGCGAAGCACCCGGACGCGGGCCTCTTCATCGAGCGGGATGGGTGCGGCCGGCATGGATGCCGGGAGTGTCACCTACATTGCGCTGCCGATCAAGTCACGAGTGCCGCGTGCCCGCCTCGCCCGTCACCGGCCTCGAGGCCCCCTCGCCGACCCTGATGAGGTCGGCCGGCGCGTCCGCCAGCCAGGCCGCTCCAGCCGCCAGCAGCTCATCCGCGAGACCGTATCCCCACAGCACGCCCACCGACTCCACGCCGTTGGCGGTGCCGGCCCGGACATCGTCGGCGCGGTCGCCAATCATCGCGGTGCGCCCGGCCGGGCACCCCGCCTCCGCCAGCGCGAGCCGGACCAGGTCGGCCTTGTCGAACGCGTGCACGTCGGGCGCCGAGCCGCGGACCATCTCGAAGTACCCCGCCAGCCCGAAGTGCTCGAGCACCCGCGAGGCCGATGCGACCGGCTTGGCCGTGACGACTTGAAGCCGATGCCCGCGCGCCAACAGGTCGTCCAGCGTCTCGGGGACGCCGTCATACACCTCGTTCTCGCGAAAGCCGACCTCGAAGAAGCGCTCGCGGTAGGCCGCGACGCCGCGGTCGATCGTCTCCCCGTCGAGCGGACCGAGGACCCGCTGGAAGATCTGCGCGAGCGGGGCGCCGATCAGGCTCCGGATGTCGGCATCCGACACCTCGGGATGCCCGAGCCGCTCGAAGGCGTGGTTGACGGAGCGGATGATGCCGGTGGACGAGTTGGTCAGGGTGCCGTCGAGATCGAAAAGGAGCAGCATGCGGGCGACGATGGTACTACGCGCCACCGTGAGGCGCGCGACGCGCGCCGGCCGATGTCAGTCGACGGCCGGCAGCACCCCGCCGCAGGCCGGACAGCAGCTGCCGCGCCGGCCACTTTCCGGATCGACGTAATCGCGGAATGTGGCTCCGCACCCCGACCGGGTGCAGCGGCGCTCGCCCGGCGGATCCCACAGGGTGACAAACCCCATCGCCTCCGGATCCACGCCGAGGATCGGCGCCAGGTAGCGCGAGTAGGCGCGACGCATGCCTCGCGTCCCGAACACGGCGACGTCGCGCGTGCTGCGCAGGCCGATTGCTGGCCCGTCGCCGTCGGCCATGCCCCCGATGAAGACGTCGTACACGGCCGGCAGCGCGGCGTCGCGTTCGTGCGTGTCCGGATACATGCAGCAGTTCTCGGCACCGCGCGAGACGCCGAGCGTCGCCAGGCTCACGTGGACGCCCTGGGCGGCCGCGAGGTCGTGGAAGAGGCAGGCCCAGTCGCCGCAGTTCCCGTTGCCGTGCTCGATGACGTCGAGCGCCTGGTAGTGGGGCGACGGGGCCGCGGGGATCATCAGGGCGTCAACCCGGTTCAGGCGGCTCAGCGGCGGCGCACCGCAGGCGGCGTCATGCAGGATGTCGAGCACGGCCAGATCCTCACGCGCTTCGAGGGACGCGGCCGTGGCGGCAGGCACGGGCGGCTCCAGGGCGCCGTGGGCCACGAGCGCGCGAGTGCTCCACCGCAGGCATTCCAGGTACACCCTGGGATACCAGAGTCCTCCGCACTCCTCATACAGCGGGGTCCCGTATTGCTGCGCGACGGGAGGCCAGGTCATGCCGAACACGAACGCGGCGCGGGCCATGACGGCAGGCAGCGGCTGTCGCCAGGTGACGAACATGTCGTTGAGGGTCACGTGCGCGCCTGGCAGTGCCCGCCAGGCGGCACCGGCCGCCGCGCGGACCTGGAAGCGCCAGGTGGCGTGGACCGCGTAATGGCCGACCGTGTCCGGGAGACAGCCGTGGCTGCGGACCCGGACTGGCGCCGGCTCCGGCGTGAGCGTGGCGGGCTCACTCTCGAAGTCGATCTCCCACGCGGGCAAGGGCCGGGGGGAGTCGGCGTGGGCCGTGAACCTGGCGTTGCCAGTGATCTTGATTTCGCTGGCGGACTCGACCGCCGACACGCCGGGCTCACGGGCCAGCACGAGTTCGAGCTCCAGGCCCTCCGGGTCCCGTCCCCGGCCATGCAGGCCACGCCCGCCGAAGACGTGCGCGATGGGCCGCACACCGCGGCGGCGCCAGTGAACGGCTTCGCACCTGGGACCGTACAGCCCAAGGGAATTGGGATAAAGCCAGCGCAGTTCGGTCAGCGCGATACCCTCGGCCGGTCCCGGGGAGATGGTGACGTCCACCGACGCGCGGGCCCCGGTGCGGTCCGTCACGGCAATGCTTGCGACCCCGGCTCGTCCTGTGGCGCAGAAGGTCGCCACGGCCACGCCGTCGCGGTTCGTCCGCACCCGTGCCGACAGCACGAGGCCATCGGTCCGGCGTGCGCGGAAGGACACCAGGCAGTTGGCCACACGGCCGGACGGCTCGCTCAGCCTGGCCGTGATGGTGGAGAGATACCGTGGATCGACTGGGCCGGCTCCTTCTGGCGTCCAGCGGTGCAGGACGCCGTCCTTGAAGGCGTAGCGGACGGCCGCGGCCGCGAATGCCGGGTCGCGGCCGGGCGGCTCCAGTACCGACGGGTCGGCATCGAGGCCGATCGTGGCGCACCGCGGGGCGCGATACGTGATCCCTCCACGGGTGGCGTGCTCCGCCGCCTTCTGCCAGGCCTCGGCCGCGCCCGCGCAGTCGCGATCGAGCGAGACCAGCGCACGGCCCACGAGATCCCACGCCGTGACCAGCAACCCTGCATCGTCTGGAGGCGCGACACGCGAGGCGGCGTCCGCGGCGTGCCGGGCCCGTGCAAGGCAGACCGCGTGCCGCGAAAGCAGCCGCGCGTGCATGCCGGCGAGGGCGAACGCCCGGGACGCCTGGTCCCATTCGTTTCCGGCCGCGCAGGCATCGCCCTGACGCGACCTGAAGCCGAGCGCCTGATCCAGGGCTGCCTCCCGCTCGGCTGTCGCCGTCGCGGTCCGGTGCCAGTCCTCGCAGATCTCCGCCGCGCGCCCGAGCGCCGCGGCCGCACGCCTGGCATCGCCCGCGTCGAGCGCTCGCGCGTGCGCGCGCTGACAGCAGTCGATTCGCTTCTGGTATGCGCCTGGCGCGATGTCGTCCGCGGCCGCACGCCAGCAGTCGCTGGCGTCCGCCGATCGGCCCAGGCCCTCATAGCAGCGCGCCGCCTGAGCCCAGTGGCCGGGCACCGCGAGCTGCGCGCATTCCGACTCCACTGTTACGGTGGCCATCGCCCACCTCCCGGCCGCAGGACCGGAAGTGGCAGGCAGCAATGGCAGTGCCACGGCAATCGAGGCCTTCTGCGCCATCGGCCACGATCGCGATCCCGGGTGGGTGGTGCCGCCCGCCGGGTTTCCGTGCCTGGTGCGGCGCTACTCGCGCAGCGCCGCTGCCGGGTCGATCGCCAGCGCGCGGCGGGCCGGCAACCAGCACGCCAGGGTGGCGGCCGCGAGCAACACGAGCACGGCCGCGGCCAGGCCCACGGGGTCGCGGGCATCCGCGCCGGCAACGAGCGAGGTGAGCACCCGGGAGACCGCGAGACCGGCGACGAGGCCCAGGACGACGCCCATGGCCGCGAGCGCGAGTCCACGGCCCATGACCAGCCGCAGGACATCGCTCGGAGCGGCGCCCACCGCCGTGCGGATGGCAATCTCGCAGCGGCGCACCGCGATTCGCCGCTATCGGGCGCGGCGCGCGATGAACGCCACGCGTCGAGGCGCCAGCGGCTGCTGGCCGTACCAGCGCGTCGTGCGGACGGTGAATCCGGTGTCCCGCAGCATGGTGACGATGGCCTCCCTGCGCGGCACGTGGATCACGTGATGCTCCTCGGCTCGACGGAAGGCGCCGCGGCGGCGGACGAACGTGACGATGCGTCGCGTCAGCGTGCCCGCAGCGGGATCCTCGCTCACACGCACTGCGACCGCCCAGCCCGGCCCCTCCCGCCAGGCCTCGTACGCCGCCGGCCGGCCACGACCATGTCGAAGACAAAGAGCCCGCCTGGCGCCAGGGCACGGTGCACGCGGCGGAAGAGGCGCGGAAGCGCGCGCGTGGCCGCGCGCGGCGTGAGGCCGTAGTTCAGCACCTCGCCGAGCGCGGTACAGGCCGCGGCCGGCGGCAGCGCCACGCCGTGGATGGATCCCTGCACAACCCGGGCCCGTGGCGCGGCACGCCTGGCCAACGCCACGAACGCGGGCGACTGCTCGATCCCGACGGCGTCGTAGCCCGCCCGTCCCAGCGCGACCAGCCAGCCGCCGTCGCCGCACCCGAGGTCGACGACCGTGCCGCCGGCCAGGCCACGCGCCCGGAGCAGCGCCAGCAATCCCGGAGCGGCCTCGCGGGCAAAGCCGCCGAAACCCACATGGTGCACCCAGGCGAGGTCCTCGCCGTACTCGGGCGGCCGCGCCATCAGATCCAGCCGGGGTGCTCGACGGTGCGCGCGTCCTTCGCGTTGCCGGTGTTCACGGTCGAGGCCGGCTCGAAGAGCACGACGTGCGCCTCGTCCGGCGCCTCGGGCAGGTGCTCCACGCCACGCGGCACGATGATGAACTCGCCCTCTCCCACCTCCACGGACCGATCGCGGAAGTGCATGGTGAGGCGGCCCTTCACGACGAGAAAGAGCTCGTCCTCGCCTTCGTGCTGGTGCCAGACAAACGGCCCCTTGAAGCGCGCGAGCTTCACGTGCTGGCCGTTGAGCGCGCCGGCAATCTTCGGATCCCAGTGGGTGGTGATCTTCGAGAACTTGTCAGCCAGGTTCACGACGCCAATCGGTCGGCCCATGATCAGTCTCCCTCGTCCACGAGCACGCGCTCGATGCGCCGGTCCGGCACGAGCCAGATGAGCGCGACGAGCACGTAGACGCCGATGGCCAGCCACGGCTGGACGAACGCCAGGCCGATGGCCAGCAGGTAGAGGTTGGGGGACAGCTTGCCCTTCCAGTCACCGCCGACCGCGTGCTGGAGCAGTGAACCCGGCCCCTGCGCGGCGATGATCACTTGTTGGAGGATCCAGTAGGCAATGGCCGCCGCCAGCATGACGACGCCGTAGACGGCGGCGGGCAGGGCGGCGAAGTGGTTCTCCCCCATCCAGCCGGTCACGAACGGCACGAGCGAGAGCCAGAACAGCAGGTGCAGGTTCGCCCACAACGTGGGGCCGGTCACCCGGCGGCACGTGTGCAGCATGTGGTGGTGGTTGTTCCAGTAGATCCCGAGGTACACGAAACTCAGCACGTAGCTGAGGAACACCGGCAGGATGGGCCGCAGCGCGGCCACGTCCTCGCCGTGCGGCACCTTCATCTCGAGCACCATGATCGTGATGATGATCGCCAGCACGCCGTCGCTGAACGCCTCGAGGCGGTTCTTCTGCATGCGGGCGCCATTCTACGCCGCATCGGGGTGCTTTCCCGAGCGTCGGCCCGAGGCGCCCGCTACATGGCCTCCTTGAGCCCGCTGCGAATCAGCCACCAGTTCACGGGATAGCTGGTCATGAAGCCCGCGAACATCGCAACCTGCATCATGAACCAGAACTCGGGACCGGACTTGGGCAGCGTCTCGGGCGAGAACAGGACGAACAGCGCCACGGCCATCCACCCGTACATCCCCACCTGCCAGGCGACGAGCGAGGCGGTGTCGGCCTTGACGGCGGCCTTCAGCCCTTCCCGCACGCCGAGGTCGCGCATGGGCGCGATCGTGAAGTACTGGAAGACCACACCCAGCAGGAACGCCAGCACGAAGTCGACGGCCCACGTGCCGAACACCTCATGGCCGAAGAGGGTCACCGGCACGGCGATCACGAGCGTCTCGGCGATCAGGTCACCCAGGGTGCAGCCGCTGCCGCAGTGTGTGGCGCCGAGGCCCACCTTCTGCCAGAACGGTTTGCGTTTGCCCGGTGGCTTCTCCCCGGCGTCGCTCGCGCGTTCGGCCTTGGCCCTGGTGCTCAGCCGGCCGACACGGTAGTACGCGATGAGGCCGATCGGGCCGCTCCACAACGCCGTGAGTGGCCAGACCACGTCCATGATCCACATCTGCTGCCGGTGCCCGATCATGATGTCCAGCGCGACGACGATGGCCGAGACCACGGCGAGCACGACCGAAACCCAGGCCAGCAACGTGAGCCACTGCGGAGGAGACATGTGCCTTGAAATAGCAAGGCACATGCCGACATCAGCGGCTGAGCATGGCGACGCGGCGGAGGACGCGGCGGCGCGTGGGCGACCACGCGAGGATCAGGCGCGCCATGAGCAGGGCCGGGCGGATGAGCCGCCCGTCGCCGGCCAGCAGCCCGCGCGTCAGGATGTCCGTGAAGCGGTTCACCCCTTCGCGGATCGCGCGCTGACGGTCGTGGACGTAGACCTCGAGGCGGGCGGGGGCGTCCGCGGACAGCGCCTCATCCAGGGACACGGCCAGCCGCGCGGCGTCCGCCATGCCGGCATTCATGCCTTGCCCGCCAACGGGGCTGTTGAGGTGGGCCGCGTCCCCGGCGAGCACGATGCGGCCGTCGAGCCAGCGTGAGCTCATCCGCCGGTGAAGCCTGAACGTGCTCTTCCAGGCCGTCTCATACGCCACAGGAGGAAAGAGGCTGCCCATCGCATCGACGACCCGCTGGTCGAGCGGGAGCTCCTCGGCCTGCGTCGAGGGATACGGCAGGATCAGGCGCCAGAGCGCCGTGTCCATACGAATCGCGAGGGCCGGACGCGGGGTGGTGGTGACGCGCGGAAATGGGAGATCGTCGAGGCCGGCAGGCGTGACGTCGGCCAACGCGGCTTCGACGCCGTAGGTGATGCCGTCGAGCGATCCGCCAATCGCGTCTCGCGTGACGCCGTGCGCGCCGTCACAGCCGGCGACGTACGAGGCCCGCAACTCCCCCGCTCCTTCCCCTGTCGAGACACGCACGGTCACACCGGAGGCATCCTGCTCGAGGGCGGTGACGGCCGCGGACCATGTGATCTGCGCGGTGGGCGTGGCCTCGACGGCCGCGGCCAGCAGCCGTTCGGTGCGCGACTGCGGCAGGATGAGCAGGCGCGGGAACCTGGTGATCCCGTCGAGCTCCTCGAGCGGAAGCGCCAGGAGGAGCCTGTCACGGTCGGCGTCCCACATCCGCGGGCGCGGGACGTGCAACGCGTGGCGGGCGAAGTCGTCGATGACGCCGAGCGATGCGAGGATCTCCTGCGTCCCGGGCCACACGGCCGGGGCTCGCGAGTGTTCCGCCGGGCCGGGATCCTTCTCCAGCACCCACACGCGTCGTCCGCGCCTCGCGAGCGCGAGGGCGAGGGTGAGGCCGACCGGGCCGGCACCCACGATGGCGACGTCCACATCTGGCGATCGGGTGATCGTCTGATCGGGTGATCTGATCGGCTGATCGCTCGATGTGGCCATCTATCTCCTGATCTGTCTGGTGATCTGGTGATCTGGCAAGCTGGGGATCTAGCGATCGGGTGATCGGCTGAACGCGCGCAGCATGGCCTCTTCCGCGGGCGGATTGAGGACGTTGTCCGAGGCATAGGCCTCGGCCATCGGGTAGGCCGTCGCACGGATGCGGGCGGCGGCGGCGGCGAGGTCGTAGGTCGTGTGTCGGAACTCGACGCCGCGACCGATGAGCAGCCAGTCGGCACCGGATGGCCCGAACGGCATGCCGACGCTGCCGGCGTTCACCACACGCGTCAGACCGATCGTGCGATCGAACGCCATGTGGGTGTGACCGCAGACGACGAGTGGGGCCTCGACCGCCTCGAACACCGGGCGCAGCTCGGCCTCGGGCGTGAGGCGCGTGAAGATGTCCGTGTCGTTCCGCGGCGTGGCGTGACAGAAGAGCACGGGCCCCAGTCCTGGAATCTCGACCGTCACGGTGTCTGGCCACGCGCCGATCACGTCGCGCTGTGAAGGACTGAGCTGCTCGACCGACCAGCGCACGACGGGCTTGAATGCGTCCGGCACGCGGGTGGAGCCTGGCGAGGCAAGCTCGGCCAGCCCTTCACGTTCGCCGTTGCCGTGGATGTACCGCGTCTCGACGCCGAGGGCCAGCACGGCCTCCACGCATTCCCGCGCCATCGGGCCGGGCACGACGTCGCCGCCGATGACGATCAGGTCCGGCGCCGCCTGGCGCACCTCGGCCAATACCGCCTCGAGCGCCGGCAGGTTGCCGTGGATGTCGTAGAGGGCGGCGATGCGCATGTGAACCAGTGTACGACCGCGTGCCAGCGATCGGCTCTCGCGCGCAAGCTCGACCGCGCCGGGCGAATGCGGCCGGGCCGGCCCGTCACGGGACCGGCCCGGACGCGGGCTCCAGGCTACTGGGCCTCACACTCCTTCGGGGTCTTGTACTGCTTGCAGGCCTCGGCGTCCTGGAACTCGATCTCCCGACCCGTCCGGACCTCGAGCACCTTGAGCGTCGTCCGCACGATGTCCTTGCCGAGCTCGAACACGCCGGCTTGCTGCTTCCCGCCGCGATCCTTGTAGGTGATGGTCAGGTAGTGATTGCGCTTCTTCGAGAGCAGCGCCCACGGGGAGACCAGCACGGCCATCGCGACGCGGCGGCCGGCCTTCTGTCCGTACTCGAGCTCGGAGATCGACCGGTACGCAATCTCGACGATGCTGCCGTCCTCGCCGACGAAGCGGAGCGCCTTGTCGTCCGAGGTGTTGACGCGTCCCTCGGCCTTCTCCGAGACGCCGGGAATCGTGCCCCCGACGTACATCGCCTTGTCCTTCCCAACGGCGAGCAGGCTGGTGGATGCCATCACCAGCGACAGAGCTGTCGCCACCGCGATCTGAGTCTTACGCTTCTTCATGATGCCTCCGCTGGCAGCACTGCCCCAGGCGAATCCTGAGTGAGCCAGGCCGGTGCGGACACCGGAGGCGCGTGTGGTCCGATTCCCCGTCGTCGCGCATGCCCGCTGGTCGCGCGGGTGTCTGCAGGAGCGTCAGGAGGGCGACACGGCGCCCCTGCCAGCACATCCATTGAAGCACAGCGCGCACGTGGAACGGGCAGCGAATCGCGAGGCGCGGTCGAGGTGAACGCGTGTGTGCGAATCGGCTGACAGCGCATGGCGACGGGACACGCGCTGGGCATGGCAGGCACGGCCCCCGATGCGGGTGCGCGGGAACGAACACGTGTACCGTACGTGCGTGGCCCCTGGGCACGCCCCGCCGTGCCCGGGCCACTCAGCCCCGGCAGCGCTCAGCGGCGCTGCACGTTGAGCACCCGGGCCGCGAGGTCCGCGCCGGCGCTGGATGGCAGCGGCGCCCGCGAGCGCACGCGGCTGGCGAAGACGTAGGCGCGTGCGCCGGACTCGAACTCGCCGATCAGCCAGCTCACGCGCTCGCCGTCGACGGTGGTGTTGCCGGTCTTGGCCCGCACGACGAGCGGTTCCGGCCAGTCGAGCACGAACGGCTGCGCCCCTCCGGCCATCGTCACCTGTCCGGCGGGCATCACCATTGCTGCCTTGACCGCCTCGAGATGACGCGCCGCGACCGGGAGCTCACCACGCATCATGCGGCCCAGGAAGTCGAGCTGCTCGAGTGGCGTGACGACCAGATCCCCGTTGAGCCAGAACTGCCGGATGTCACCATCGAACGTGTCGCCGGCGTAGTGGAGGGACCTGAGGGCGGCACGCATGCGGTCGGGGCCGATCAGGCCCGCCGTCCGCTGGAAGAACCACACCGCCGACCATCGGATGGCCGATTCGAGCGTGTGCGAACGGTTCCAGGCGGCAACGCCGCGATCGACACCGTCCCACGGCACCTCCTCGGTGGCGGAGACGACGCCGACCTCGAGGGCGATCAGCGCATGCGGCACCTTGAACGTGGAAGCCGGCGCGGTAGGCCGCCCACACTCCGCCGCATCGCTGACGAACGCGGCCGAGGGATCGTCGAGCGGCGCCAGCACCACACATGTCGCCTCGTCTCCGCCTCGCGCGTCCGCGACCGGCCGTGCGCCCAGCCAGGTGGCGCACGCGAGCAGGCAGAGGCCACCTGCGATCACGGCGCGATGCGACGGCAAGGTGGGCAACAGCGCGGTACGCCTCGGTATCCACGCATCCGGCGCGCACTCGCGGTGCGTCGCCGAGGCGATGATTGCCGCGTCGACCGGGCCGGTGTGGTCTGTCGTCGTGTCCATCGTGAACTCTCTGTCCCTGGGCTTCCGTCACCCGTCGTCGCGGTGGCGTCAGTCGGCGAGGCAGGCTTCCGCCCGTTCGACGTCCTCGCGCCGGACCAGCAGGCGCACGCCGCCAAGCAGCGGCGCGAACGCCGGCTGCACCCCCAGCGTGTGCGCGTCCGGGATCTGCGCGGGAATGGCCTCGGCGGCCAGCACGGACCGCAGCAGCTCCGCTTCGTGGAGCGCGCCGCAGGTCCGGATCGTAACCCACTCGTTCTCCATGACAATGCTCCTGTCCCTGAGCTCACGTCCGCTCGTTGCCAGCGTCCGTCGCCGTGGGGTGCGAGGGCTGGTACAACCCGATGTGGCCACCGCTGGGCAGACGGATGCTCGTCGCACGTCCCCAGTCCGCCTGTTGCACGTCACCACAAGTCACGCCGCGGCCCGCGAGGTCCGCAATCGTGCCGTCGAGGTCGTCACACATCAGGTACAACACCGCGCCAAGCATCGACTGCCCGGCGTGGGCCTGCACGAAGGAGCCCTCCGAGGGATGCACGCCGATTTCCGCCGGGGGCAGACGAAAGATCAGCCAGCCGTGTCCCGCGTCGACGGCGGCGAGGCCAATGCCGTCACGCAGGAATGCACGGTCGGCGTCGGCGTCCGTGGTGTAGAGCAGGAAATGCGATCCGGTGATCATCGAGCCTCCAGGAAGCACATCGTCTCGGGACGGTCATCGTGCGAGCTGCAGCAGATCGGCGTGCACCACCAGGTCGTTGACGAAGTAACAGGACGTGAGGTGCTTCTGCGTCCGGAACGTGAAAGCGCCCGTCAGCCTGCGACCGGATGCGTCCACCGTCGCGTTCCAGGACTCGAGCGTGAACGTCCAGGGCGGTTCCTGACAATAGCCGCCCGAGGTTGCCATCGTCGAGCCCGAGACATGCACGACGCTGCCGTCCGCCTGTACCACGACCGTCATGCCGTCCGGCAGCCAGGTGTCGATCGTGAGCACACCCGTCGCGCGCGCGCCCGATCCCGTCACGGTCAGCGTCACGGCATACGACGACGGGGCCGTCGTGACGAAGCCGCAGTTCGGGTGGGAGCACGCGCCAAGCGTGAACTGCCCGATCCAGAGTCCACCCAGATCGACAGGCGACGGCCCAAGGGCCGGGGTGCGGTCCGAACACCCCGCGCCGCCCAGGAGCAGCAGGAGACCAACCGCGATCGCGTGGCGCGTGGGAGTCACGACCGCCTCCTGCTCAACGGGCGGTCACGCCACACCGTTCGGGCTCATCCCGGTTGTCGAACACGAACAGCTCCACAGCCGCCTGCAAGCAAGGCCTTCTATGGCTGACGGGTTGGCGATCAGGTTGAAGGGGACCTGTGCCGAGGCCACCGCGGGAAGGAGGGCGAGGAGCCACGGGACGAAGGACCGGACGGTCATCGTTTCCCTGCCTCGTGCCGAACAGCGGGCGCAAGTCACCGCCGGGGGTCCGATGTGCGCGCGTGGCCGACCTCCGTTGATTCTCGCACCGAGGCGCGATAGTGGCGCCGAGTGAGCGCCTGTCAGCGCAGGTCGACGTCGCCCGCCGGACCACGCAGGCGCGCGTGTAACGACGGTGCGTCGCCCGGGGCGACTGGCAGCTCGAGTTCGAGGGCCGCGAGCCAACGCAGGACCTGTGGAGGGTCGGGATGCCTGGCGCCGAACGCCGCGACACGAACGCCGCCTGGCGCGCCGTGGGCTGGGTGCGCGTCTCCGGCCCAGTCGATCAGAAACGGCACGACGCCACCGGCAATCACGGTGGTGGGGTCGGTGAATCGCCAGCGGAGCACGGAGCCATCAGGCCGCGCCCGTGATCCCTCCCCGATCTCACCGAAACGCACACCCGCCTCGGCGGCCCGGGCGGCGGCCTCCGGCAAGTCGCGTGCGGTCGCGGCCCAGGTCACGAGCCGAGGCCCGGACGCCAGGCCATCCACGCCGAACCAGCGTCCAGCCACTGGTGCGGGTTGTGACGGATCGGGCGCGACGATTTCGAGGTAAGACGCCGGCCCGAGCGCGATCAACGCGTTGTGGGTGCCACGGCCGGGATGCCGGCCACCGATGGCGGCGCGCACGCCCAGACGAACGGCCAGGTCATCGATGGCCTGCTCGAGATCGGGCACGGCATAGACGAGGTGATCAAGGCGCGAGGGCACGGTCTCAGCCATAGATGCCGCAGATGCCGCAGATGCCACAGATGGCACAGATAGCACAGATGGGGGCGTGCTCCTCCCCCGGGCTCAAGCCAGCAACGTCCGTCCAATAAGGAAGCCGAACGCGTCCGTATCGGCCAGATTGGTGTTGCCCAGGATGACCACCGTGACGTCGTCGTCGAGGTATCGCAACAGCAGCGTATTCGCCCCCATGATGCGACCGGGGCGCTGCGCGAACCGATGGGCGCGGCCGCCGATGTCCATGCTCGTGACCCAGAGGCCGCAGCCGTAGTCGTCCAGGCCCGGCGTCAACAGCGCCTGGAGGCTGGCGGGCCGGAGCAGCTTCCCGCCGTACAACCCACGCGCGAAGGCGAGGAGGTCCGTCGTCGTCGAGTACATCCCGCCTGCGGCCCACCAGTTCTGGATGTACACGGGCATGTCGTTGATGAGCGGCGCGGAGGGCTCCGGGCGCATGTACGTCGGAGCCAGCCGCGCGACGATGTCCTGCTGGCGAGCCAACCCGGTGTCGGCCAGGCCGAGCGGCCCGAGGATGCGGGTCGCCAGTGCGTCGGCGTAGGACGCACCGGTGAGCCGCTCGATGATGGCCCCCAGGATCACGTAGTCGCCGTTGTTGTAGTCGAAGGTCGTGCCGACCTCGTGCAGGAGCGGCCCCGCGGCGTAGCGGCGCAGCAGGTCGGCCGGCGTGTGAGGCAACTGGTACGCCTCCATACCCGTGGTCGCCGCCTCTTCATAGCTGCCGATCTGGTCGAAGTTGCGGAGCCCGGACGTGTGGTGGAGCAGGCTCCGTACGGTAATACGATCCGCGCCCTCGCCAGGGTAGTCACGCAGGTAACGGGCGATCGGCGCATCCAGTTCCAGCCGGCCGGATTCCTGCAGTTGCAGCACGAGGACGGCGGTGAACAGCTTGGTGATCGACGCGATTCGGTACTTGGTGTCGAGGGCCGCCGGCACGTCGAACGCACGATTGGCGAGGCCAAACGCTTCGTGGAACAGGATGCGGTCTCCGCGCGCGACGAGCACCGTGCCGGAGAAGTCGTGCGCGGCGGCGAAGGCTCGCACGGCGCGGGTCAGCTCCGAGGCCGGTTCCGCCTGCGGCGCAGGGGCTGCTGCGCCCATGACCGTCAGGCTGCCCACCAACACTGCAAGAACGACCGTTCGGCGCACGTCGACTCCTTCCGCGTGTCGTCTTGGACGGCGCGCGCGCGAACGGGGTTCCACACGGCCGCACACGGGCCCGGGCGGCGCGTCCGCGTGTCCGTATAGGACGCCGTTGGCGGTGCGGCGGCCGGGCCGTTCGTGGCGGCCGTCCGGCTCGTACGAGGCGGAGGCTCAGCCTTGTGGGGCCGGCTTCACGTAGCCGATCGTCGGCGCCGGGCCGACGGCGCCGGGCAACGCGTAGGCCAGCGCCACGATGCCACTCTGCGGCAGCACCCGATGATCCGTGAGCGTCAGCGTCGTCTCCACGCCCGGCGGCAGGAGCGGGATGCCCTCGCCCAGCAGCACCGGGATGACGGCCACCTCCACGCTGTCCACGAGACCGGCCTCGAGCAACTGGCGGAAGAGATCACCGCCGCCGTAGAGCCAGACGTCGCGCCCCGCACCGGCTTTGAGCGCACGCACGACGTCTCGCGGATCGTCGCGTGTGATGCGCACGCGTCCCTCGACCGATGGTGGCAGCCTACGCGAGAAGACGACGACATCGAGATCACCGAGGCCGGTCTCGCCGTTCATCGAGACGACGACGTCCCAGGTGCCGCGGCCCATGACCGCGGTGTCGTACTCGGCGGCCATTGCCGCGAAGTCGATCGCGGGATCCATCACGATCCAGTCGAACGACCCGTCCAGTCGCGCGATGTAGCCGTCGAGACTCACCGCCACCGCATACCGCAACCGCCGGCTCATGCCTGCTCCTTGTCCACCGGTCCGTCAGGGCCGCCGGCCAGCAGCGTCTCCCAGTACCCGACGTCGATCCAGCGGCCGAACTTGAACCCGACCTGCTCGAAGTGCGCGACCTTTCGCAGGCCCATCTTCTCGTGCAGCGCCACGCTTGCCGCGTTGGGCAACGCGATGCCGCCGATGACCGCGTGTATGCCGGCGGCGCGGAGCCGGTCGAAGAGCGCCCCGTACAGCCGCGTGCCGAGCCCACGCCCCTCGTGGCCGGGTGCCAGGTAGATCGTGATCTCGACCGCGTAGCGATAGGCGCGGCGCACGCGCCAGCGCGTGGCATAGGCGTACCCGGCCACCTGGCCCATTTCCTCAATCACGAGCCACGGCAGCGACGCGTCCCGCACGTCAGCCATGCGGCGCCGCATCTCGACCGCGTCAATCGGCACCTCCTCGAACGTGACCACGGTGCCGGTGATGAAGGGGTTGTAGATACGTACGACGGCACCTGCGTCCGCGTCGGTCGCGTCGCGTACGGCGCCGTCGGTGATCGTACCCGTGGTCATGGGGTGCCCGCCGGCTGGATCATCGCACGAGGCGGAGCCGGCCGGCGGGCGAAAGCGGTGGGGCCGAAACGCTCAGACGGCCTGTCGGGTATCCCCGCTCGGGCCGTAGATGCCGGGGACCTGCCCGCCCATCGCGCGCAGGTAGCTGCTCAACTGCCCGCGGTGGTGCACGGAGTGCTTGATGGCCATGGCCAGGAAGACGACCGCTGGGGCCTGGAACATGCCGAACATGTCGATCGTGCGGGTGAGGGCTTCGTCCGGCAGGGCGCGCACGCGGGCGAGCGCGGCCGGCACGTCGGCGCCGTACCGCGCCCGGGCGTCGGCGGGACTCGCGATGCCGCAGGTATCGGAGTCGTCCGGTGGCGGCGTGAACACGCCGTCGGCGATGCAGTTCAGGAGCCACGCGTCCTCGAGGGCCAGGTGACGCACGAGGCCGAGGCCCGTCTTCGACTTGGGGTCGGGCCGGTAGTCGACGTGGCCGGCCGGCACGGCGCCGAGTACGGCATCGGTCGTCTGTATCTCGTGCTCGAAGTCGGCAATGAGGAAGTTGGTGATGATGCGGGCTTCCTGGGGGCTCATGGGGCTCCTTGACGCGCGGGCGGCGCGGGACAGCCCGGGGCGCACCGTGCGCCGCGGGGCAGTCGTTGATTCTGGCACACCCGCGTGACGGCGGTTCAGCCGAGATCGGGCTCGTGGACCTCGCCGTCGAGATCGTCGAGGCGCTGCTGGATGAACTTCCGCGCGTCCTGGACCGCCTGGTTGTAGACGGACGGGCCGAGCGCGGCCAGCATGAAGTCCAGGACCTGCTCGGCCCGGAATGGGCTCAGGTCCTGATCGAACTCGTCCTGGAAGAACGCCTGGAGGCGTTCGGTGAGCGCGCCACGGCGCGTGGGATCGAGCGTGATGGACATCGGGGCGGCTCCGGATGGCGGCCGCCGCGATGCCACCGGCCTCAGAGCCCCGCGAGGTACAGGGGCGTGAGCGCGGCGATTCCGGCGACGGCCTGAAGGGCGAGCACGGTGACGGCCGCACGCGGCGCACGCGGCAACCAGGTGAAAGCGAAGAATGCCACGACGGGCACCTGCAACACCATGAGGAGCTGGAACAGGTGCGCGGCGGTGCCTTCGTCCTCCTGCCTCGCCGCGCCGTACAAGACCAGGTAGCCCAGCACGATCGAGAGCGCGCCGAGCGAGCAGAGCAGCGGGACGTACGCGCTGGGACGACGGAGCAGGCTCATCGCAGTGGTCATCGCAGCCTCCGGGCGGGCAGCACGGGTCACGGGAGCCGCCGACCTGGACGATAGCGCTTCACACTTTGTGATGTAAAGTTAAATTCGCGCCGCAGGCGGCCGTGGTCACCCGCCGGGAGTCAGGAGACCGCGGAACTCCTGGCGGCCGTCGGCCGGCGGCGCGAGGCCGTACGCCTGGTAGAGGCGCACCGCGGGTTCATTGGCGGGATCGACCTCCACGTGCAGCGCGTGACAGCCGCGCCGGCGGCACTCCGCCACCAGGGCGTCCACCGCGGCACGCGCCGCACCGCGGCGTCGAAAGGGTGGGCGGACGAAGAGGTCATCGATGTAGCCGGCGAGTCCGCCGAACTCCATGGCGAAGCGGACCGACAACACGGCGTGCCCCGCGGCCTCGCCGTCGCAGTCGACCACCCACACGGCCCCGCGTGACTCATCGTCGAGCAGGGTGGTGAACGCCGCCGCGGCCCAGCCGCGATCCAGCGGGAACCCCGCTTCGGCGTAGAACTCGCCCATCAGGTCGACGAGCGTCGGCACGTCGGCTGTCGATGCGCGGCGCACCTCGGCCACGTCAGACCTTCGCTCCTACCGTGTCCGGGAGGGAGCGCGCTTCGTGCCACGGCGGGCACCCGTGCGCGAACACGGCGGCAGCACTCATGGGCGATGGAGGATACTCCGGCTGTCCTGGCGGCGCCAGCGTCCCTTCTACAGGACCAGGACCAGCTCGCCGGTCGTCTCGTCCCTCGAGCGGTCGGGGCCGCGTAGCGCTTCGGCACCACAGCCGGCATCGCGCATCATCTCGGTCATCGGCGCGGTATAGGATGTCGCAAGCCCGCCGTCGACGCACGGCCAACCTCGCGGAGGCCCGATGTCCAGTCCGACCGTCTCCCCCAACACCAGCCCGCACGCGGGCCCGACCCTGAACCGTCGCGAGTTGCTCGCCGGCGCGGGCGCCGGCGCGGCGGCGCTGCTGCTCGAGGCGGGCGGTGTCGGGGCGCAGCCAGCCCCGGGGGCGGTCGTGTTCACGCACGCGACGGTCGTCAACGCCGACACGGTGATGGACGACGCGGCGCTGGTCGTGGACGGCAACCGGATCGTCGCCATCGGGCCGAACGACGAGGTCGTGCGCGCGTACCCGCGGGCCACGCCGTACGAGGCACGCGGCAAGGCCCTGCTGCCCGGGTTGATCAACTGCCATGCGCACATGGCGGCGGTGCTCGCGCGCGGGTTCAACGAGGACTTCGGTTTCCCGAACACCGCGGAGCTCGCCGTGCAGCCAACGAGCCTGCTCCGCGGGGACGAAGGCACGTTGATGGTCCGCGTGGCCGCGCTCGAGGCCATCCGCACGGGCACGACGACGATCGTCGAGAACACGGGCGGCATCGCGGCACACGCGGCCGCCCTCGCCGACTCGGGGCTGCGGTGCGTGCTGGCGGAGTCGGTCCGCGACGCGGAGAACGTGAACGGTCCGATGTCGCCGGATCGCCTGGCGGCGAGCGAGACCCCACGCTTCTCGGCAGAGCTTCGGGACGAGGGGCTCCAGCGCATCGAGGATCTCTTCAGCCAGTGGCATGGCGCCCGCGACGGCCGCGTGAGCGTCTTCCCCGCCGCCGGTCTCGCGGAGACGTCCTCGCCGGAGCTGCTGCAGGCCGTGCGCGCGTTCGCCGAGAAGCACGACCTCGGCTACACGATTCACCTCACGCAGAGCCGGGCCGAGGCGGCGTTCATGGAGCGGTACCACGGCGTGCGCCCCGCGGTGTTCCTGGACCGGCACGGCTTCCTGGGCCCGCGCCTCTTCGCCGCGCACTGCCGCTACGTGGACGACGCCGAAATTCGCGCGCTCGGCCGCTCGGGCACGATCATCACGCACCAGGCGCAGATGGCGGCCAACCGTGGCGTCATCCCGCCGATTCCTGCGCTGCGGGCCGCCGGCTGCCCGATTGCCAACGGCACCGACAACAACACGAACGACCTGTTCGAGGTGATGCGCGTCGCGTTGCTCACCGAACGGATCCGCCGAGACGACGAGGTGCCCGGCACGCAGCCGCAGCCGGAGGACATCCTCGCCGACGCGACGCTCGGCGGCGCTCGCGCCGTGAACCAGCTCTCGAGCCTCGGCTCCCTCGAGGTCGGCAAGAAGGCCGATCTCATCGTCATCGACACACGGCGCGCCCACCTCGTGCCTGCCGGCCGGGTGCTCTCTGCCATCGTGCACAGTGGACACCCTGGCGACATCGAGTCGGTGATGGTCGACGGCCGGTTCGTCATGCGCGACCGCCGCGTGCTGACGATGGACGAGCAGGCGATCGTGGCCGAGGCCGATCGGGTTGGGCGGCGGATCTGGGATGCCGTGCGTGAGGCCGGTCCCATCGCCATCCCGCGGCTGCCGCGTCCACGCTGACGTCCCCGACGAGATCACCACCTGCCCGTATGCGCGCCGCTGTCGTCGAGCACTTCGGTCACCCGCCCCGCTACCGCGAGTTCGAGGAGCCCGCGCTCTTTCCGGGTGAGGTCCGCGTCACCGTCAGGGCCGCGGCCCTGAGCCAGCTCGTACGCATGCAGGCAGCCGGGACCCACTACACCCGCACCACGCCGCCGTTCGTGCCGGGCACCGACGGCGTGGGCCTCCTTGCCGACGGCACGCGCGTCTACTTCGCGTTTCCGCGCCAGCCGCTCGGGACCATGGCCGAGTTCGTGGCCGTGCCGGCCGCCAACATCGTGCCGCTGCCCGACGACCTGGACGACGTGACGGCGGCCGCGATTGCCAACCCCGGGATGTCGTCGTGGGCCGCGCTGACCGAACGCGCAGGCTTCGTCGCCGGTGAGACGGTGCTCATCAACGGCGCCAGCGGCGCGTCCGGCCGGCTGGCCATCCAGATCGCGAAGTATCTCGGCGCGGGGCGCGTCATCGCCACCGCGCGCAATGCGGACGCCGAGGCCGCGCTCCGCGCGCTGGGGGCCGACGGGTTCGTGCCACTGGACCAGCCGGTCGACGCGTTGACGGCCCGCTTCCGCCGTGAGCTGGCCGACGGGGTCGACGTGGTTCTCGACTATCTCTGGGGCGCGCCGGCCGAGGCGCTGCTCCGGGCCATGCCGGGGCATGGCCACGGCGAGGCGGCACGCCGCATCCGCGTGATCAACATCGGCTCTTCGGCCGGCATGACGCTGTCCCTGCACGCGGCGGCGCTGCGCAGCAGCGGCCTCGAACTGATGGGCAGCGGTCTCGGCTCGCTCTCGAACGAGGCGCTGATCCAGGCCAAGGCACAAGTGCTGGCCGCGGCGCGGCCCGCGGGACTGCGCATCGACACCAGCGCCCGGCCGCTGAGCGAAGTGGCGGGCCGCTGGACGGAAGCGACCGGAGCGCGGGTGGTTTTCACGATCAAATGACGGGGGTGCGGGCACGGGGGTGCGGCACGAAGGTGCAGCACGAAGGTGCCACACGAAGGTGCGGCACGGGGGTGCGGCACGGAGGTGCAGCACGAAGGTGCGGCACGGGGGTGCGGCACGAAGGTGCCACACGAAGGTGCCACACGAAGGTGCGGCACGGGGGTGCGGCACGGAGGTGCGGCACGGGGGTGCGGCACGGAGGTGCAGCACGAAGGTGCGGCGCGGAGGTGCGGCACGGGGGTGCGGCACGGAGGTGCCACACGAAGGTGCGGCGCGGGGGTGCGGCACGAAGGTGCCACACGAAGGTGCGGCACGGGGGTGTGGCACGGAGGTGCAGCACGAAGGTGCGGCGCGGGGGTGCGGCACGGAGGTGCCACACGAAGGTGCGGCACGGGGGTGTGGCACGAAGGTGCCACACGAAGGTGCGGCACGGGGGTGTGGCACGAAGGTGCCACACGAAGGTGCGGCACGGAGGTGCGGCGCGGGCGTGTTTCACGATGGTGCGACTGATCGCCGGCGGCTGACGAGGCCGGCCGTTACCGCTCGAGCAGGTCGGCGGCAAAGCGTGAACACGAGCCCGATGGGCAGGGGTTCGAGGAACGTGTAGGCGATGTTCACGAGCGGGTTCCGGTAGGACTCGGCAAACGCGGCCATCTCGGCCTGCTGCCGCGAGATCTCGGCGTCGCTGGCACCCGCTGCCCTCGCCTGTTCCACCGCGTACGCGGCGTACTTCTCCCCGAAATCCGGCGCCAGGCCGTAGAACACCAGCTCCCAGGTCGCCACGTAGCACACCGTGGCCACGAGCGTGATCAGCAGCCCCACCACGAAGGCGCGGCCGAACCCCACGGTGCCACCGGCCACGGCGTCCCGGTACGAGCGGACGCCGAAGTACACCATGAGGAAGGCCAGCACCATCGTGGTGTAGCCGATGATGGCGCCCTGGTCGAAGCCGACCTGGTCCTGGAATGGCAGGACCAGCAGCATCATGGCGGACAGGATGCCGCCGGCAATCAGGCCATAGGTCAGGACGACACGTCGCATGGGACCTCCGTGGGGGTGCATGGCGGCCGATTCTGCCGTGACCCGGTGCCCCCTGGCGTCACCCGAAAGCATGATTTTCGGGGTTCCCGCGCGGCACGCGTGGCGCCGGGCGGCCGGCGGCAGCCTCCCCCGATCAGACCCGGGTCACGGTGGACTGGACCCGTACCGGCTGCGTCATCGTGTTGAAGATCGGGGAATGCGCCTCGGCGGCCGCGAGCAGGTCGTGGAGCGCCCGATCGTCGGCGTCCGACCGCACGCGGAACACGAGCGTCACGTCCGAGAGCGCGGGTGTCACGGGCTGCAAGCCGAAGAAGCCGTTCAGGTCGATCTCGCCCTGCAGCTCCACGTCGAGCTGGTCGAGCCCGATGCCGCGTGCGGTGGCCTGGGCCGCGAACGTTCCGGCCATGCACGCGCCGAGCGCCGCGAGCCCGGTTTCGATGGCCGTGGGGCCGGTGTTGCGGCCGAGCAGTTCCGGCGGATGATCGCCACGCAGCGTGAAGTGCCGGTCCATCACCTGTCCGAGCTGCTCGATCGTACGCGTGTGCACGTCGAGCCCGAACCCGCCGTCCCACGTGACGCGACCGCGCCAGGTCAGCCGTCCGGCGGCGGGGTTCTCCTTGACGCCTGCCACCGCGTCGTTCATCGCCTGCACGTCCCAGCCGTTCAGTTCCTTCGCCATTGCTTCTTCCCTTTCCTGTGGATGGTGACAACACCATCAGGATCGGGCGATATGGTGATCGGGAGAAGCGCCAATCCCGCCGGCAAGGGTCCATTCACGCCAGGGGAGCCGCCGCCCGTGTTCGACCGTCGCACGCCCGTCCACGTCACCCTCATCGGCACCCCCGACACGCAGGTCGGGCCGTTGAGCGGCCTCTACGAGACGCTGACCGCCTTTCCGCTGCTCGCCTCGATGGAGGCGGACGTGCCGCCCCGTCCGTTCGACGTGGAGATTGCGGTGCCGGACGACGCTCCAGCGCGTGGGGCGAGTGGCCTCCCACTGGGCGCTCACCGCGCCGCATCCGACATCCCCCGTACCGACCTCGCCATCGTGCCGTTGATGCTCGTGCGCGACCGCGTGTGGACGACGGGCCGCTATCGCGGCCTGGTCGAGTGGCTGCGACACCAGCATGCGCAGGGGGCCGTACTCGCGTCGGCCTGCACGGGGGTGCTGCTGCTCGCGGAGACGGGCCTGCTCGCCGGGCGGGAGGCCACGCTGCACTGGGCATTCGCGCCCACCTTCCGGCGCAACTTCCCGGATGTGCGGGTGCGGACCGAGGAATCGCTGATCACCGCCGGTGACCGGCGCGAGCTCGTGATGACCGGCGGCGTGATGTCGTGGCACGACCTCGCGCTGCACGTCATCGCCCGCTATGTCGGGACCGACGCCGCGCGGGGCATGGCCCGGCTCCTGATGCTGGAGTGGCACGGCCAGGGCCAGGCGCCCTACCTACGCTTCACGCCCATCCTGGATCACGGCGACGCGCTCGTCGCGCAGCTGCAGCACTGGCTCGAGGGGCACTTCATGGTGCCGACGCCCGTGGACGAAATGGCGGCGCGCACAGGCGTACCGAAGCGGACACTCGAGCGACGCTTCCGGCGCGCGACGGGTGATTCCCCCCTGGCGTACGTGCAGCGCCGGCGAATCGCCGAAGCGCGGCGGCGGCTCGAGCGGACGCGCGACCCCGTGGACGCGATCGGCGAGGCGGTCGGCTACGAGAATCTCGCGTTCTTCCGGCGCGTCTTCAAGCGGGAGACCCGACTGACGCCGGGGGCCTACCGGCGCAAGTTACAGATCGCGGAGCTCGGCGCCTGACCGCCCGTCCCCGGCACCTCACGAAGCCACCGGCCCTGGCACGACCACCGGATAGTGCGCCGACCGGGCATCGAACCGGGCCAGCAGGGCGCGGGCTTTCGGTGGCACGACCGCCACCTCGTAGTCGTCGCCGGCAAACGCGCGCACGGCCCCCAGCGAGTCGAACCACATCACGGTGACGAACTCCACCTCCCCGCCGGCGTCCCGCCGCAGCAGCTGCAGCCCGCGGTAGCCGTCGATGTGACGGCCTTCGATGCCCGTGATGATCTCCTCACGCAGCAGCGCCTCGTAGGCCTCCGCGTTCCCGGGCGTCGTCCATCCGTGCCAGATGCGACAAATCATGGGTTCCGTCCGCGTTCGTCAGGCGCGGGCCGCGCCGACCTCACGAATCTGCGCCGCGTGCCGCGCCTCGTGCGCCCCCACGAAGGCAATCCACTGGTAGGCATTGAGCGGCCCGACGGCGGGATGCGGGGCGACGACCTCGGCGAGCGCCAGGCCATCGGACTCCTCCACCAGGGCCGTGAGCGCCTCGCGGCTGGCGGCCAGCGCGTCCCATGCCGCGGCCGCATCCAGCCCGTCACGGGGACGCGCGCGTTCGGGCGCCGTGATGGGCCGCGACCGATCCAGCACAGCCTCGACCGGCACCGTCGGCATGATGGGCTCGGCCGACTGCTCGGGCCCGAGTCCCGCACTGCGGGCCTCCTCGATCTTCACGCGCAGCAGGCGGACGACAGAGCGCTCGACGAGCGCAAGGTGCTCGAGGACCTCGGCGACCGACCAGCGGCCGTCGGCGGGCGGCTGGCTGCGGGCCGCCGCAGGAACGGATTCGACGGCCGTGGCGAGGGCGGCGCGTTCGGTGTCGATGTAGTCGAGGACCTCGCGGATACGTGGCTGCATGCGGTCCATTCTCCCCCAGCGCCGGAGGCGTCGCCGAATTCAGACGGCTCCGACCGGCGGTTCCGATACGGGGAACCCCGGTGTCGCGGCCACGCGCCGCGCCTGCTCGAGGTGACGATGGTTGTGGGCGGCCATGAGGCGCCAGCCATCGAGCACGCTGTAGGTGACGATGCCCATGAACGGCGAGACCATGATGCACGCCGCGGCGGCCACGGGGTCGGTGGCCTCGGCGCGCGCCGCGAGGCCGTGCTGCTGCGTGGCGAACCGCGCGACGACATCCGCCGGCACCTCGCTCGGGGGCTCCGCGCGCGGCGTCGTCTTCGCCTTGCGCGTCGCCTGTGGCGACATCGCCTTGACGAGGAATGGCCCGAGGAGGCCCGGCCAGAGGGGAAGACGCTGCCAGAAGCCCCGCGGCGCGTGTGGGGCCATCGCGGCGTCCGCCGAGGCGAGCATGATCTCGTTGGACCGGAGCAGGTGCTCGATGCACTGCCCGATGCTCCAGCCGCCGTCGGGCGGCCGCCAGTTGAGCTGCCGCGCGTCCATCGTGCCGAACGCCTGTGCGGCGTCGCGCGCGGCCGCCGCGAGCTCACGCGAGACGTCGGTCAGGGACAGCGTCGTGTAGTCCATGCGCGTCGCGCCTCCGTCTCACGGGTTCCTGGCCGGGCCTACTCCCCCACGTGGGTCGCGCCCGTGTGATGCGCGCAGCTCACCGCAGGGTTGAACGGCGCGAACATCCCGTTGGGGTTGTCGCGGTAGAGCCAGACGTGCCGATCGTAATGCGGCTCGAAGTGATGGGCCTCATCGGCCGGCGTGGCCGGGTCGTCCATCATGTGCTCGTACGGCACGCCGTGGAACGACGGCGGCTCCGTGTGGCCGGCCGCCTCCCAGGCCGTCTTGAAGGCGAGGTTCTCGACGGCGACGAGCGTGAGGCCACCGTCGGCCTGCGGCTCGTAGATGAGGATGGCGGGCTGGAGGAAGTCGGTGTGCGTGCCATTGCCCGTGACCTTCGGGTTCGGCGGCGCGGTGATTCCGAGCAGGTCGGGCCGGAAGTAGTGCACGCCCATCGCGCCGAGCTCGGCGGGCCGGCCCATCATCTCGGCGGTGTCACAGAGGTCGAAGGGATCACGGATGTAGCCTTCGGCCAGGGCGACGTTGACGTCCTGGAACCGCTCCGTGGCGGCACGCACGGCGTCGAGGTCGGGCTCGGGGGACGCGGATTTAGCCGCCGCGGATTCGGCACCCGCCGATGCGGCCGGCATCGCCTCCGGCGCGCCCGCGGAGCAGGCCGTTGTCGACGCGGCCGCCGTTGCGATCGCAGCTGTCAGGAACCACACGCGCGTGCTCATGATCGGTCCTTTCGTCGTGCCGTGGGGGACACCAGCGCCGTCGGGATACCGTGGTCGATCAGGACCCGTGCGCCCTGGCGGACGGGTCATGCCGCCTTGCACCGCGCGGGGAGGATATCACTCCCGCCGCGGTGCCGCGATGACCTCGACCAGGCGGGCCTCCGGGGCAGGACCGTCCACACGCAGGAGGGCAAGGCTCACCGGCAGGGAGAACCGCCGAGGCCCGATGCTGCCCGGGTTCACGTAGAGCACGCTGCCGCGCCATTCGATCACGGGACGATGGGAGTGCCCGGAGACGACGACGCCGACGCCCTCGGCCACGGGGTCCCCGTCGAGCTCGGCGAGATCGTGCAGCACGTAGAGCGTGAGCGTTGATGTCCGGACAATTTCACGTTCAGGCAGCTCGTCCGCCCACGTTCCGTGGTCGACGTTGCCACGCACCGCGACCACCGGCGCGATCGCCCGCAGCCCATCGAGCACGTCGGGTTTCCCGACGTCGCCCGCGTGCACGATCAGGTCCACGCCGGCCAGGGCGGCCACCGCCTCGGGCCGCAACAGGCCGTGGGTGTCGGAGACCAGGCCGATCAACGAGGTCTTCGCGCGGAACGACATCGTGTGAACGCGCGCTAGAACCTGAGCCGGTACAGGGTCACCGAGGACATCCGCGCCGCGGATGACTCAGGGCGACGATAGATGGTCGTGCGCCCCACGTGCCTGGCGTCGATCCAGGTGCCAAGCAGGGCTCCCGTTCCAATGTTGACTGCCACCACCAGCCCGAGGTTGTCGGTGCTGTCGCGCCCCTGGCCGCAAATGTAGGCGCACCACGCGGCCATCACCGCCGCGCCGACGATGGCGCCGTTCACCAGGGAATCACCACGGCGATCCACACGAAGCACGTCGCGCATCGCCACTTCCCGGACCGCTTCCGCCACGAGCAGGTGCAACGTGTCGGGCCCCAAGGCCAGGACGCGGCCCTCGAGTTCCTCTCCGGAACTCAAATGGACGAAGTGATGCGTGCCCTGGACGGCCGCGTTGGAACGGCTGGCGGCTGCGTTCATCTGCGCGTGGGCCATTCCACTTATGCACAGCAGTGTCAGCGCGCCGAACAGCGGGATCTGAAGGGTGCGGTTCATCGCCGTCTCCTGAGGGACCGGTTTCCGGCGGGGACGGGATCTCCGTTCAGTCTACCTCGGCGCCACGACACGGCCCATCGTGTAGGTGACGACGCCGGCCATGGTCGGGGGGACGGCAAACGCGAGCCAGGGTCCGATGACGGGCACCGGCGCGACCGCCGCCTCCGCGAGCCCGAAGGCAAACCAGGCGGTCCCCACGCTCGTCGCCGTCACCAGCAACGTCGCGGGCGCGAGCCGGCTGACGGTCGGACGCACCTCCGTCGTCAGGGGCAGCCACCGCAGCATCAGCGACTGGCACAGGGCCAGGGCGGCGACGTACAGCAGCGGAACCGGGACGAGCCCGAGAATCGCCGCAAGAATCGCGAACCGGCGGGTGCCGGCTTCCGGAGTCATGGCCAGGCGTGCCTTTCACGGCGCCCCACCCCGGGCGCGCCCGCGAGCGAAATCATATGCTCGCCGTGGTCCGTATCCCGGAGACCGCCAGGACGACGGCAGCAGCTCAGCTGGAACGCCGCAGCGCAAAGTGGTCGTGCCCGGCGCCGGGTTGCCCTACAATCGGCCGGTTCACGACCTTCCGCCGCCGTGGCGGCCGATTGAGGAGCGACAAGGAGTGAGAACGATGGCATCGACGCGCGCGCTGGCCGTACTCGCGGCCTGTCTGCTGGTTCCGGCTGCCGCCGCCGCGCAAGGCGCGAACGCGGCGGTCGCGCCGGGATCACCGACGGCCGAGAACCTTCCCGTCTACGAGGTCGATCCGACATGGCCGCCCACGCTGCCGAACGACTGGATCTGGGGCGACATCCGCGGCCTGTTCGTGGACGATGCCGACAACCTGTGGGTGATCCACATGCCGTCGAGCCTGACCCCGCAGGAAATCGGCGCCGCCGTCGACCCGCCGATCGCCGACTGCTGCAAACCGGCTCCGCCCGTGCTCGAGCTCGATCCCGACGGCAAGGTGCTGAAGGCCTGGGGCGGCCCCGGCGAGGGCTACACCTGGTTCGACCAGGAGCACGGCATCTACATCGACCACAACGGCTTCGTGTGGATGGGCACGAGCAACGGCTACCACGTCATGAAGTTCACGCAGGACGGCAAACACGTCATGACGATTGGCGAGCCCGGCGTGAACAAGGGCAGCAATGATCCCGACCACCTCGGCGGCCCCGCCAACTTCTACGTCGAACCGAAGACCAACGAGATCTTCATCGCCGACGGCTACCGCAACCGCCGGGTCGTCGTCTACGACGCGGCGACCGGGAAGTACAAGCGGCACTGGGGCGCGTACGGGAAGACACCGGACGACACCTACAAGTACGACTACCCGGTCGATCCGCAGAACCCGCCCCAGCAGTACTCCACGCTGCACGGCATCGTCGGCACGAAGGACGGACTGCTGTATGTCTCGGATCGGCGCGGCAACCGCATCCAGGTGTTCACGCAGGCCGGTGAGTTCCTGATGGAGCGTTTCGTGCGGCCCGAAACCGGTGGATCGGGCACGGGATTCAGCCTCCAGTTGTCGCGCGACCCGGAGCAGAGCCTGCTCTACCTGATGGACGGCACGAACGAGCGTGTGTGGGTCCTGCGCCGGAAGGACCTCACGATCCTCGACCGCTTCGGCCGACCCGGCCGGCAGTCCGGCGAGTTCATCCGCGCCCACATGATCGCCATCGATTCGAAGAACCGGATGTACACCGGTGAGGCGGGCAACGGACGGCGCATCCAGCGCTGGATCCTGAAGGGCACGAAGCCCGCGTCGAGCGTCACGCCGCCGCCGGGAGGCGATTAATTAGTAGCGCACGAGGAAGTGAATTCCAGCCACGACCCTTCGACGACGCTCAGGGTCGCCCCGAGCTGCGCCGAGGGGCGAAGGGTACGACCCGTGGCTGGATGTTCTCTCCGCGCCCCCCGGCGCCTTCAGTGTGCTCAGTGTGTTCAGTGGCCTCAGTGTGTTCAGTGGTGTGTCCGGTGGGTGCCTCGTTTCAGACCTGACCACAAGCGCCGCGGCGCGACGTGCACCCCTCCCGCACGATTCGCTACAATTTCCCCGTGACCGCCCTCGTTCCACCCAGAGTCCCACGCAACCAGGCGCTCGAGACCCTGCGCGCGCAGGTGACCGAACGCGAGGCCGTGCTGCTCGCGCGGAGCGCCGAGGTCGAACGCACGGAGTCGGCGATTGAGTCCTTCACGGTGCGGTACCGGCAGGACGTCGGCCTGCTCCACGAGGAGCTCGAGCGGCTCGAGGCCGCGATCGTCGAGCTCGAGCTCGGCGAGATCAACCGTCGGCTCGAGGAAGCCGGGGCGGCGGCCGACGCCGCACCCGAGACATCGGCAGACGAGGCCGCGCCGCGTTTCACGACAGACGCGGTGCGTAAGCTCTTTCGTGACGTGGCCCGCGCCATCCATCCCGACCTGGCCGAAGACGAATCGGCTCGCACCAGGCGCCATTCCCTGATGGTCGCCGCCAACCGCGCCTACGAGCTGGGCGACGAGGAGCAGCTCCGGCGCATCCTCGCGGCCTGGGAACGCAGTCCCGATGCGGTGCCCGCCACCGACCCCGACGCGGCGCGCGTGCGACTCATGCGGCGGCTGGCCCAGATCGACGAGGAGCTCGAGGGCCTCGAGCGTGACCTGGCCGCGCTGCAGGACACGCCCATGTGGAAGCTGAAGGCGATGGTGGACGAGGCCGCGGCGAAGGGCAAGGATCTGGTCGCTGACATGGTCCGCCGCCTGAAGCGCGACATCATGGTCGCGACCAACCGCCTCGAGGCGATGCGTTCGGTCCCATAACACGGAGCACACGGAACGCACGGAGCACACGGAGCATACGGAGCACACGGAGAACCCGGAGCACACGGCGAACGCGGGACACACGGAACAGGGACACCACCCGCCCGGCAGGCCCGGACCAACGCGCCGCCCGACGGAACCCGCCAACCAGCCGGGATCAGCGCAGGGCCAGCAGTCGATCCGCCGCGCGCGGGTCCCGCGCGACAGCCTCCATCAGCGGGCGCGCGAAGTCGAACAGGCCGCGTGCCGGCAGCAACCAGCTCTGCGCCTCACCGACGAGCGCTCCGCCGTTTCGCGTTTCCGAGAGATAAGTGTCGACGATCCGGGCGAAGAACCGGTCTGGCCAGTGGGCGTGGGCGCCGCCGTCGGACGTGTCGACCTCGGCCGACTCGCGCCAGACCGTCCGCGTCCCCTCCAGCATCGGCACCTTGTAGCGTGCGATGCGCTTGTCAGGGAAGTCCGCGACGTGCTCGACGTAGTGCAGGAAGGTGACGGCGTCGTGGTCGGATCCGAGCAGCAGGATCTTCCCGTCGAGCCGCAGGAACCTGTCGAGGGCCGAGTCCGTCCCGAACGCGAAGTCCCACGGCTGCGTCTCGAAGAGGCGCGCGGGCTCCCGCTCCCCATGCGACAAAGCGCGCCGGGTGCCTGTTGACGCGCGACCCCGGCCAGGTGCGAAGGAACTCCACGAGCGTCCCGTGGTCCCTGGCCGACCGCGCCGTCTCCGCATCGAACGGCGGCAGCTTCTCGACCACCTCCGCCTCCTCGGCCGCCGACAGCTCGCCTCGCCCGACCTCGTCGACGTACCGCGGGCAGCCGGCATACATCAACAGCGTGCCGGCGTCCGTCAACGCGTCCTTGAGCGCCAGGTGAATCACGTCCGGGCCGCCGGCCACCTCGCCGACGGCGCGCACCGACGCGTGCGCCATCACGACGTCACCGGGGGCCACGCCGAGCGCGCGACAGTCGTCCGTCAGCCGCTGCCGTGAGTGCATGCTGCCCGGCATTCTCTCACTGCGTACCGGCCATCGCGGCCATGCCTCGTCGGGTCGGTGCCGTCGCGGCGTGTTCACGGCCTGTGCCCGCGAGGGCGTGGCGACGTCTCTCGCCGGGCATGCGGATCGCCGGCAGCGACCCGACACCCGGATGGATTCCAGCCTCTGCGTGGCCGCAGCCGCAGGCCCTCGGGGGGCCGAGCGGCCACGATACAATCCGGTCGTGCCCCGTCACACGCGACCCGGAGCCTCCCGCGCGCACGCACATGGCTGAAGCGGACCTCTACGTCCCGATCAAACGGTTCCTCGAGGCGCAGGGCTACCTCGTCAAGGGGGAGATCGACTCGTGCGACATCGTGGGCGTGCGCGGCGAGGAGGAGCCGGTGGTCGTCGAGCTGAAGGCGCAGCTGAACCTCGCGCTGATTCTCCAGGCCGTGGATCGGCTGCGCGTGTCGGACACGGTCTACGTGGCCTTCCAGATCGGCAGGAAACACAGCGCGGCGTGGCGAACGCGATCACGCGAGGTGACGAGCCTGCTCCGGCGCCTCGGGCTCGGCCTGTTGACGGTGTCATCGCGCGGACGGGTCGTCGCGGAGCTCGATCCGGCGCCCTATCGGCCGCGGCGCGACGCCCGACGCCAGGCGCGACTGCTCAAGGAGTTCGCCGAACGCGTGGGTGATCCCGAGGCTGGAGGCTCGGCCTCACGGCAGCGCCTGACCGCCTACCGGCAGGACGCGTTGCGCTGCGCGCGGGCGCTCGCCGGCGGCCCGCTCAAGGTCTCGCACGTCCGTGACTGCACGGGGGTGCTGCGTGCCGGCCCCATCCTGCGCGACAACCACTACGGCTGGTTCACGCGCGTGAAGCCCGGGCACTACGACCTCACGGCCGAAGGGCACGTGGGGCTCGCGCGATGGCCCGACCACCTGCCGAACGTCCCGCTCGCGCGTCCAGTCGCCGTCGATCAGGGATAGGCGCCGGGTGCGCCGCGCTTCCCGCGCCGGCGTGCCCACCAGGTGAGCAGGCCGATCACGAGGAGCAGGCCGACGCCGGGAGGCCCGAAGCGCCGCCAGCGCAGGTTCGACAGGAGGGCGGCGGCAGCCCGGTGGCCGCGATCGAGCGTGATCGCCCGTTGCAGCTCGCCCATCGCCTCCGCCCGGTGGCCGGTACCCTCCAGCGCACGCGCCAGGTTGTAGTGCGCGTCCGGGGAGTCGGGGAACGTCTCCACGGCGGTTCGCACCCAGGCCACCGCTCGCGTGGGATCCCCACGCCGCGCGGCGCCGGCCGCCTCGAGATAGATGACCGGCTCGGTCAGCACCCGCTGCACGCGACCATCCGGGCTTCGCTCGATGACGACCGGGTCACCGGAGTCCTCAGTGAGGAACCGCCCGCCACCCGCGGGCACCAGGTGGAACACACCCCGCCCATAGTCGATCGTGAGTCCCGCATCGTCCCGCCCGATCGTGACGCGGTCACCGCTCTCGAGCGTGAGCGTGCCGGTGACGCTGGCGAGATCCCCCGGCGGCGTTCCGGCGGCCGGCAACGCGGAGGCGCGCTCCAGTGGAACGAGCCCTGCACCCGCTCGCGCTGGCGACTGTCGGGCGCGGCGAATACGCTGGCTCAGACGCTCGATCGACCGGGCCGAGAGGAACCGGTCGTGATAGGTGTCCGCGCGCACGACCACCACGAGGTCGTCGTCCGGGTACACCACGAGCGCGTGGCCGCCGAACCCGCGCGCCGCGAAGCCGCGAGTGCCGTCCACCCACCACATGTAGCCGTACCCGGTTCCATACTCGGATCCGAGATCGATGCGGCTGTGGGAACGGGTGCTCTCCTCCACCCACTCCGCGGGGAGGACCTGCGTGGTCTTCCACCGTCCGCGACGGGCGAAGAGCACGCCGAAGCGCGCGAGGTCACGTGTGGACATTCGGAGCCCGAACGACGGGAGGCGGGAGAGCGCGGGCTCGAGGTGGTAGAAGCCGTCGGCGGGACGATAGTCCTCCATGCCGATTGGAGTCGCGATGCCGGTATTGAAGGCCGTGAAGACGGATGTGCCGGTGAGCCGCTCGAAGACGACGCCGGCCGCATTGAAGTCCCAGTTGTTGTAGGACCAGAACGTGCCCGGAGCATGACTGCCCCGCGCCGGTTTGGCGGCCGTCATCTCCGCCGCCTCGCCTGCCGCCGGATGATAAACGCCGGAACGGGCTGAGATGAGGTCCACGACGCGCGCCTGCTTCTCCGCGTCGGTCAGCGGCGGCTCGTCGTCGACGCCCAGTTGCGACAACGTGCGCGTCAGGTCGATGTCGCCCTGATACGCGCCGTACAACGCACTCAACAGGCTCTTGCGGATCGAGTGCACCTGGAAGCGCCGGGCAATGTCTCCTCGCGCGACCACGACGGCGCCGTGCAGCACGACCATGACCGCGACCGCGCCGCGACGCTCCCCGAAGTCGAGCGCCTCGTCCAGACCCTCCGGGGAGAAGCCGGTGTCCACGACGCTGGCATACCGCTGCCAGACCGCTCCCGGGTAGCGCTCTGCCGACGCCGGGCCAGCCGGAACCGGCTCCGCCTGCCGGATTGCCGCATGGAGGGCGGGGTGGACGCTGCCACCGGCGAGCAGGGCCACCAGCAGCCACGTTGTCAACTTGCGCGTCGGGATGGTGCGCATTCGGGGGCGCCCAGTATCCCACACGGCTCACCGGCCGGAGAGGCGCACACTAGCGCAGGCGCGCGAGCAGTTCGATTGCACCGGTCAGGAAAAGCCAGCCTCCCACGGCGCCCGCGATCCACAGGGCCGTGCTGCGCGCGCCCCGCTCGAGGCGCGAGCGGAGAGCGTCGTACGGGTGACTGAGTCGCCGGCTGAAGAAGAGATGCCCCGCGAGCAGGGCGAGTGGGGGCATCACGAAGATGACGTTGTAGATCACCAGCAACGGCATCCAGGCCGCCACGGCCAGCCGCGCCTGGACCATGAGCGCCAGGGCCGCGAAGTACGGCACCGCCGTGGGCAGTTCCAGCGCGGTGACCGTCACGCCGAGCACGACGAGGCCAGCGTAGGTACGGGTCGCCTGGCGTGGCGGTGCGTCGGCTGGCGCGGGGGTGTCGGGGGCGGTCAGGCCGTACAGGAGCAAGGCCCCCCCGACCAGCGTCTGCACGATCAGCCCGGGTGTCCCGTTGAAGGCGCCGCCGACGGAAGGCAGCAGGAGGTCCACGCCGAGCAGCACGGCGGCGCCGAGCGTGAAGTACGTCACGAATATCGCGCCGACGTACACGGCGACCTGGCTGGAGGCGCGCGCGCCGGCCACCGACAGCAGCCAGAGCGTCACGACGATGGCCGAGGGGTTGATGCTGTCGATCAGGGCCAGGACGAGCACCCCGGCCGTCGTCATCGATCAGGCGACCGCCGCGTTGGCCGCGGCAATGGCGTCCGCCGCGGCACCCACGGCCGCGGCTTCGTCCGGCGGCAACGACACCGGGTGGACGTGCTCCCAGCCGTCCGGCGCGAGCACGATCGGGGCGCCGACGATGCCGCGCACGCCAAGCCATTCGCCATCGAGACGCACCTGGGCGGAGACGACGAGCTGCTGGCCTGTCACGAGGGCGCTCACGATGTCCGCGACGGCATGCGCCGTGGCCAGTTCGGTCGTGCGGCCGGCGGTGAAGTGCGTGAAGAACGGCTTCACGACGGCGCGTAGATCGGCGGGCAGGGCCTGGACCATGTCGTAGGCCTCGAGCACACGGCCGGCGCGCACGTGGTCGAGCATCGCGACCTTGTGGGAGACGACCTCTTGCGGCAGATCCGCCAGCACACGCCCATGCCTCGCCCGCGCGACGCACGCGGCGACGTCGGCCGGAGCGGTGCCGCGCACACGCACCAGGCTCCAGGCCGGCACCGCGTGGTCGCGGTGCTGGCCGAACATCGACGCATGCACCTGTGTGCGATCCACCTGCAGGTCTGCCGCGATCTCCGCGCGCAGGCGCAGGGTGTCGGACCAGGCCCCGGCACCGAGCACGCGGGTGCGCGGCAGCCGCTCGGCGAACACCTGCACGCCGAGCTCCACGGGGTTCGACTGCACGATCACCACGGGTGGGCCACCCGCCCGGCTCGCGAGGGCCTCGGCGTACTGGACGAACAGCTGGCGGTTCGTGTGACCGAGTGCCGCGCGGTCGATCGGGGCGTTCGGATCGGTCGAGATGGTCGCGCCCGCGAGCATCACGACGAGCTCCGCGTCGACGGCGGCGGGATCGAGCACCACCTCCACCGCCGGGGCCTCGTCCCCGAAGGCATCTTCGAGGTCGGCACGCAGTCCCCAGAGCTCGTGGCCACTGGCCCCGCCCTCGTGGCCGACGAGTTGCAGCCGATCGGAGGCCGGCAACACTCGCCGCTCGAGCAGTTGTGCGGCAAGCTGGCGCCCGCAACTGCCGGCCGCGCCGATGATGGCCACGCTCATCAGTCTGTGTCTCCTCGAACGGATGGCAGGCGCCTATCGCCGGCGGGCGGCCATCAGCAGGCCGGCGGCCAGTCCCACCGCCGCGCCGATCAGCCAGGGCGTAAGCGAACGGCAGGGAACGAAGCGTGTGCCACCGGGACCGATCTCGAGCACACCGACCGGCGTCATACGCACGCCGCCGCCGCCACCCGAGCCCTGCTCCTCCGGCCGCGAGGCTTCGTCCGCGTCGGCCTTGCGGCGGCGGCCCGGCCGTCGTCCACCGCCGGCGCCGAAGCCGAAGGCGACCTGGGCAACCGGGATGACGGTCACCGCGCCGCGCTCCACGGGCTCGCCGTAGACGTGACGAATGCTCAGGCTGCGCTGGATGACGTCAGCCACGGGTTCGAACGGCGCGGAATTCGGCATGGTGACCTCACGATGACGCGACTGGTGCGACATGGCGGCCGAGACGTGTGAGGCGCGCGCCTGTCCACGGCGAGCCACGTCGCGGCGCCGCAGTGGCCTCGCGACGCTCGTCGGATTCTGTCATACCGCGCCCGGCGCAAGGGCCGCTTCTCAAATCGGCGACGTGCGGCACCGGGACGCGAGGAGGCCGGTTGCGGCCTCGAGGTCGAGGTCGGCGACGAGCAGGCCCGCCTGCCCATACGGCTGGTGGCACAGCAACGTGCCGTCGGGTCGGGCGATCGCCGAGGTCGTGCCCGAGCCCTCGCTGGCGCAGTTGACCGAGGCCATGTAGCAGGTGTTCTCCGCGGCGCGACACAGGAGGGCCTTCTCGTGGAACGTATTCGCCGGGTCCGCGAAGGTCGTCGGGCGATAGCTGCCAGGCTCGGCCACGTGGGCGTGGGGGTGGAAGACGACCTGCGCGCCCCGCCGCACCGCCCAGCGCACAGTTTCCGGGTACCGCCAGCCCTCGTGGCAGATTGCGATCCCGAACGTGAGGGGACCGGCCGTAAACACCCGCCGGGTCGTGCCGAACGCGGGGTAGGTGGCTTCCTCGGAGGGATCGAGCTGTCCCTTGTCCTGCCATCCCTGGATCGTGCCGTCGGGATCGATCACGCACGCGGTGATCTGGAGGCCATCGCCGGTGAGGCGTTCCGTGCCCAGGACGACCGTGATCGCCGCGTCCCTCGCCGCGGCGGCCACCTCCGACCAGGCGCGCTCGAGGAACGCCGCGTCCGGCGGCGGCATGCTCGTGCCCGGCCACCGGTAGCCCGGGACGAAGCATTCCGGGAAACAGACGACGGCCGCGCCCTCGCGGCTCGCCTCCCCGACGGCCGCACTGGCGAGGGACACCGACTCCTCCCGCGTGGACGGCACCCGGAGGTTTGCCAACGCGATCCTGATCGTGCTCATGCGCTCGTGGTTCCTTCGGGCTGGTCGCCCGCCGCCGCGCCCAGCACGCGGAGCGCCTGCAGCGTGACCCAGCGATTGACCTCGCCGACCTCCCCGGCGATCTCCTCGTGCAACGTGTTCTTGTGCCGCACGTCCAGCCGCCAGCGTCCGTCGCTCGTCCGGCGATCGCGGACCGCGGCGAGTGCCTCGTCCATGCGCGGATCGCGCGTGACGCCTGCGGCGCGCAGGTAGTCGAGCGCCCGAAGCACGTCGTAGTGCCAGAGCGGCGGGAACGCGAACGCCGTCCAGCCCGGATCAATCACCTCGCCGGTGGATCGGCGGCGCCACAGCCGCCGCTCGAGCAGGTACTCGTGCGCACGGTGCCTGGCGTCGGCGATGGCCGCGACGGGGCCACACGCCTGCTCGAAGGCCAGCAGCCCCTCGAGCACGCAGATCGTGGTGTGGAACGACGACCGGACCGAGCCGCGTTCGGCCTCGCAGTTCCAGCCGCCGTCCGTTAGTTGTTCGCCGAGCAGGCGTTCCACCAGGCGGTCGCGCCGCTCCCCGAAATAGGCCCCGAGCGCGAGCACCCGGCCGTTGATGCACGGCTCGACCTCGCCGTCGAAGAAGGGCGAGTCGCCGAACTCCGGCCCCCACGTGACCTGATCACGCACGCGGGTGATGGCGGTGCGCACGCGATCGGACGCCGGATCGACGCCAAGGTCGCGCAGGAACACGAGCGTGTACAGGTTTGTCCACCAGAACGGCAGGTCGGCGCCGTCGCCCCACTGTCCGTCCGGGCGCTGCTCGTCCAGCAGTTGCGCACCCCAGCCCTCTGCCGCCACGCGCGATCGCTCGGCGGTCACCTCGTCCGCCGACGCTCCCAGGAGGTCGCGCATGACCTGCCAGCGGATCGACGGATCCGCGTCGAGCAGCCAGTCGAGCACCGTGTCGTTGGTCGGACCGGAGGGAATCGACGTCATGGTGCCTCGTACAGGAGCAACTCGCGAGCCGGCTCGGGCACTCCCGTCACATACTCGTGCACGGATCGCAGGCCGTCCTTCAGCCCGCGGTAGTGTACCCGCTCGAGGCAGGCCTCCATCGGCAGCCACACGTGCTCCGCGTGCTCCACAGGATCAAGGCGCACCGGCGCGTCTCCCACCTCGGCGGCGAACACCGCAATCGCCTGCATGTTCTCGAAGCGCCGGTTGTAGATCAGGTACGCGTGCTCGCCCGCCCAGACGCGCCGGGCCTGGAGCCCGAAGCCCTCGAGCAGCCGGCGCACGGCGTCCGTCACGGACTCGCCGTCGCCGACCGCGTTGCTCGGTATCTGCCAGAACCGCCCGCCGTTGAAATGGCGGGTGGCCTTCTCCTTGGAGGTGTACAGCAACAGGAACTCGACGTCGCCTCCGCTTCGTCTGAAGGTCCAGACGTCGAAGACGTTGGCCGCGAGGTGAAGGCCGCGACGTGGGGACTCAGGCATGACACGCGGATGTCTGGCGCTGCATCACCACTAACCTACCTCCGTTCGGCCGCCAGGAGCTCCAGACGGGCGTCCGGCGCCAGCGCCGCCGCCTCGCGGGCCGGAATCCTGCCGGCCGCGGAGGCGTCGCGGAGGCACTCGCCGAGAATGGCACGCGACAGGTCGGTCCAATGGACGAAGGGCTCGGGCATGGGGAACGCCGACCCAAGCCTAGCAGCACTCGAGCAGCGAATAGAAGCGCCCGGCGCGGGCGCTCCAGCCAATCGCCGTGAGGGCGTCACCGCCTGGCGAGAACGTGAAGATCGTCACCGGTGAGGCGCGGATTTCCGCCCAGATCGCCGCGCCGTCCCGGTGTTCGTGTTCGGGTCGATTTCCTGCGATCACCACGGGGATCCGTGCCACGTGCAGCGGGACGCTGTCGTGCAGCGCCTCGAGGAAAGCCTCGGGGGTCTGGAACTTCCGGGCGTCGAAGAACCAGCCGCCGAACTGCCGAAGCGTGATCTCGTACTCGTCGTGCGTGAGTGGCGGCCCGGCGTCGAATGCCTGCGGTGTGAGCGGCCGCAGCTCGGTCCGATAGACGAGGGCGCCGCCGGATTCGATCGTGAACACCGCGTCCATGCGGTCCGCCGATCGTCTCGTGCCCACCACGCGCAGGATCTCCGGCCGGCCGTCGCCGGTGAGGTCGCGTTCGACGCGCCCCAGTTCGAGTGGCGCGTCCGGCTGCAGTGCCATGCCGCACGCAGCCAGCACACCTGCGATCCTGAGGCTCATGCTTGTCATGTCTGCAGCATCCAACGCACGAGGGTCACCGCGATTCCGGCGAGATACAGCCCGCCGAAGACGACCTTGTTGTGTCGTGCCAGCCACTCCGGGAGATAGATGTCGAAGTTCGACACGCGCGCGTCCGTATAACGCGCCGCGACATCGGTGAGGGGACATCGCATCCGATTCGAGACGAGGACCACCACTTCCACGGCAACGATGCCGATGAAGACCGCGGCCCAGGAGACATCGCCGGCCAGTGCACAGACAGGGATCGCGGCGATGCAGACGGCGAAGAAGGCCCACACGAGGGTGTGGAGGAGTTTGATCGCAATCAACGGTGTCATGGCACGAGCCAGCTGCCGTGCGCTCGGCAGCGACTGAACGCCGGCGCCCGGCGAGCGGAGCGTTCCACTACGGAAGCGCGGCTGCCGAGGTGGCCTCGTAGAGCGGCGGTCCTGTCGGCATGAGAGCCCCCACGATCGCGCCCGCGGGCAACCCGATGAACAATCCACCCAGGCCAGCCGCTTCGCCCGTGCTGGACGGGTGCGACGACCGGCGATCGATCAGCGCGGCCCCGACCGCTCCCGTGGCCCAGCCAATGAGGGCGCCGATGATGACGTGGCGACGCCGGACGCCGGCGCGGCGCACGCGGAGCACGTTGTCGGCGGCAATCGAACGGCGCGTGTCGGCCTGCTCGAGCACGATCGATCCGGTGTCGATCGAGAGGAGCCGGCCTTCGACGTCCACGGGGCCGGCGATCGTGATCACGAGCTTCTGCCCCACCTGTGCCTGTGCGGCCAGGCGGGTCCAGGAGGTGTTCGGCGTGTCCTGTGGCGCAGTGGCGGTCGCAGGGACGGCGACCAGGCAGGCGGCGAAGACTGTCTGAAGAACGGAGCGCATGGCGATCACCTCCGCCACCCTTCATGATAGCGCGTCCGTGCGCCAGGCACGTGCAACGGGCTCGTTGTTCCCTCGGAAGCGGTCTGTCACGAATGTCCCCGTCCCTCGCGCCCTCAGGCGACCGCATCGAGACGCGCCACCGGCCCGCGGACCAGCAGCCACTCCGCCACGACCAGGTTGGGAACCCAGCAGAGCCAGGCGATGGCCGGATAGGCCTCCTCGAAGGGCACGCCGGCCGCCAGGCTCACGGGCAGGTAGATCCGCAGGGTGACCGCCGCCAGGCAGAGCGCGTAGCTGCGAATCATCCACTCGCGGTGGGAGCCGTACTCGCCGTCTCGCGCGCGGACATAGGCAATGACCGCACTCGCCACCCACAGCACGGCGAGCCCGCCAAACCCGAAGTGTGCCGCGAGGCCGCCGGTGGAGACCGGCGCCAGCAGCAGCGCCGACAGCCCGCTGATCAGGACGGTGACGATGTAGATCGTGCCCAGCAGGCGGTGGACCGCTGGCCGGGCGACCCGCAGGCGGGTGCTGAACTGGACGGCCCCCGTGGCCAGCGCAATGCCGCCGGCCGCGAGGTGGCCGAAGGCCCGCAGGGCCTTCTCCGAGAACAGCGCCTGCACGAACGGCGGCCGCAGACCGGGGATGAGAGCCACGGCGAGTGCATAGCCGGACACGATCAGGGCCAGGACCAGCACGGTGCCCCACACGAATTTTCCGCCCGTCATGGCTCCTCCAGCAGGGACGATCAGCCGCGCAGCCAGGCCAGCGCCTCCTCCTCGGAGGCGCACAGGCGCAGCGCGATCTGGGGGTGATCGTGCATCATCTCGAACGACCGCGCCGAGCCCATGTCCACCGCGCGCAGCGTGAGGATTGCGGCCCGGACGGGGTTCTTCAGGACGAGGGTCTTGCGCTGCCGGACGGCGTCGGCGTAATCGCGCCAGTCGACATCGCGCCGCTCGACGCGGCTCGAGTCGATCAACCGGTTGAGTGACGGCCCCGGCTCCACCTCCAGCGCCTCGAGCGCATCGAGGGCGGCCTGCAGTTCGCCCCGTGTCAGGACGCCCCAGAACCGCACGCGCGCGATGCCGTCCTCGACCGCCACGCTGTAGGGCATCGGGAGGAGGATACCGCGTCAGCCGGCGGCAAGCGTGTCCCGACGCGGGCTGGGCCGTCCCGCCGCTGCCAGGCACACGAGCCCGTACCCGAGCAACGGGCCGGCGCCGAACCCCAACCATGGGATCGGCGTGATCTGGAGGGGCGCGTGCGCGAGGACCGTGGCGTAGTACACCGCCGCGGCCAGCAGGCCCATGGACCCGGACGCCCACGCGGACCAGGCCAGGCCCACGACGGGCAATGCCACCGCCACGAGGGCCGCCGGCAGCCCGACCGGGCCCCACGCGGTCGCGAGGTCGAAGACCCCTTCCACGTGCGGCACCGGGAGCAGCGGATCGGGACGTTGCCACGCGGCCACCGCGCACGCGGCCACCGCCGCCCACACGGCCAGCTTCGCCGCGCGTGGGAGTGACGCCGTCCAGAGCACGGGCAGCACCGACAGGGCCAGAGCGTCCAGTTGCGCCGCGTCCGGCTGCAGCAGCAACGCCAGGGCCGAACCCGCGACGGCAAGGCTGGCACAGGCCGCGCGTGATCCGGCCATAGCCCCGTTGCGGCCCAGCGCCACCAACAGGACCGGCAGGACGACCGGTGCCACATAGAGTCGCACCCCACCGAGAAGCAGCCACCGCTGCGGACCGGCCTGGTCGTAGACGACGACCGGCACGGCAAGGGCTGCGGCCAGCACCAGCACGCCCCAGCAAGGAAACGCCGTGAGTGTCGGCCGGCGTGGCGGCGCGACCATCAGCACGGCGACGAGGCCGAACGCGGCCAGTTGCAGTACGACCGGCCCGGGACCGACGCCGGCCGCGCGCATGAGCAGCACGCTGCCGGCCACGGCCGGGACCGTGGCGAGGAGCAGGGCGAGGGGCGGGAGTGCGACCGCGTCGCGCGACGGGCTCGTCACTGACTCAACGCCACCATTTCGGGGTAGTGATAGACATCCGATTTCGCCGGTGTGTTCAGTGATGTCCTCACCATCGCCTTGGCAATCTGCTCGACGGTGATCGATCTGTATCTCGCGGGGGTCACACACGAGAACGCCGGAAGCACTTTCTCGAGCAGCCACGGTGTGTGTCGCGATCCGATGATCATCGCAGGGCGGAAGAGGCTCACCACAGGCGGTCCCCCCTCTTTCACGGCTTCCTCGGCCTCGCCCTTCACCCGAGCGTAGCGCGGCATTCCCGCGGCACCTGATCCGGTCGCCGCCGCCGTAGGGTCAGCGCCGGCAGCGGACATGAACGCCAGATGGTGCACTCGTCCAGACGCCTTCAGTCCTTGCGCAAAGGCCGCGTTCAGGTGGACGTCGACCGCACGGTGCTCGGCGAGCGTGAGCTTCGCGGTGCCAGCCCCGACGCCCAATGCACTCAACCCGACGATCTCGCCTTGCAGCGAACGAATGGCTTCCATCGTCGCAACCCTTAGACCGGCTGGATCCATCGCCGGGACGAGAATCTCGCGCAGTTCGACACCCGCCTCACGTGCGAGCGCGACCTGATTGGGCTGCGAACCACGCACCACGGCCACGATGTGTCTGACCGATCCGGTTCGAATCAGTTCCACAATGAGCGCGTTGCCGACCGATCCCGACGCACCGAGAACCACAGCCGCTTGCGGACTCGACAAGGGTACCTCTCGAGAGAATCGGTCCAGCGCCAGCGTTCAGCCTCGAGCGGCGCAGGTACTCGAATCGGTCCGAACATGTTGCGACCCACGGTCCACGCGCCGACGCCATCGCCAAATCGCCCAGCGCACTCGTCATCGGCGCTGGTGGTGCCGCCGGTCTTCCCGCCCATGCGCTGGAACGTTCGCGTTGGGAAGAGCCACTCGTGTCACGCCTCCCTGCCGACGCCGAGGGGCTCCTCGCGCGTCTGGTGCGCACCTGCCACGTAGCCATCGATCGAGATGGCACAGTTGTGTACGCGCACGCGAGCCATTTGTGCTCCCAGGCAGGAATGACGTCCGCCGAATAGCGAGAGGACGACGCACGTCGGGACGAGCCCGCCAAGGGTGTAGGTCAGTTCAACGACCAGCGGTCAGCCGCGAGCCGCGCGGGTACGCTTTGACGACTTGGCGCGCTTTCGAGCGCGGCTCGTCGGTTGCACCGCTTTGTCAGACCGCACGCCGGAGACGCGCGACGCGCGCCACTCCCGAGCCACCCGGTCGGCGAGGAACACTTTGAGCAACGACTGATAGGGCACGTCCTGCTTGTTCGCGAGTGCCTTCAAGTCGGCCAGCAGCCCGGCCGGGAGCCGAAGGGAGATCGTCTCCGTCGACGGCTTCAGATTGGGAAACCGCGCGGGCGTGGCCGCCGACCAGTCGACGTAGGCCGTGGTGTCGTGCGTCTCCCAGAACCGCCGCTCTTCCGCCTCAGTCTTGAACGCCGGGACGGCCTTCAGGGTTCGCTTGGACTTCGCCATAGATCTTCCGCTCCGGCTTGCTCATCGCCCGGGCCGAGATGACGCGGAGCTTGGTGCCGCGGACGGTGAAGACGACCGTCAAGAGACGCCCCGCATCTGTTTGCCCCAGGGCCACGTAGCGCGGTTCGCTCGCCCCATGCTTCACGGTGACGGTGACGACGAGCGGGGTGTTGAGCAACGCCTGCTCGGCCTCGGCCTGCTGGACCTCGTGGCGCAGCCAGTTCTTCGCCGAGTTCCCGTCGTCCCACTCGAAGCCCTCGAGCCCAGCCACCAGATCGTCGAGCTCGCCCATGGTCGATGTATATGACTATACCATACCGTCGCGATGCGGTTCGTGCGGTCTAACGTTCCGCTTCAGCCGCAGCGGCCTCATGATCGCGCGGGCCGCTGTCGGCTGCAAGCGGCTGTTAGCCGGTCCGCGAGCTCGATGTCTTCGCGGCAAGCGACTTCAGAACAATGTCGCGCATCACATGCAACTCCGGGCTCTTCGTGATGTCGCGCCCGACCACCTTTAGAATCGGTTCCGCTCCGACGACGAACGATGCGTACGGATGAGGTGTCTTCTGGCGGTCCACCTTGATGTACGCGATGTAGGTTCCCAGGTAGAAGCGTAGGTAATTGACCCGCTCATTTCTCTCACGATGGGGGTCGAGAATTGCGCCGCCGAATGCGTGGTCGAACTTCGCGAGAAACACGGCGAAGTCCTCAGGCGTCCCAGGGTTGGCTAGCTGGAGGAGGTCTCTTGCGCGCGCCTCATACGGTCCCAAGCTGATCCGCGAATACATCGGGTGTGTCGAGACGGAGGCGCGCCATGCAAGCGAGATGAAGAACAGCTTGAGAAGCCGATAGTCCCAGCGCGAGATTTCGTAGCCGACGATTTGATTCTCCACCCTGAGGACCGTGGCATTGCTGGCATCGTCGAGTAGGACCTCCTGGGCGTGCTGATCCCACGGCCCAAAGGTGGGCTCGCAGCAGGAACCCAAGATGTGTCGGTCGTAGACGCCGTTTGGCGCCCGTCGAGGGCGCTCGCCCTCCCTGTTCGATAGCAGTTTCGGAATCGCGTTTGGATCGCGCAGCCGGCGGAAGAAGCCCGCTGGGATTACGTGAGCCTCAACCAGATCGGTGCCGACCTCGCAGTACCGACATGTCATGAAATTGATCCGGCTAACGCGCCAAATCAGCCGCGCGCCGTCGGCATCATGCGGCGCGCCGGCTGCATTTGGTAGTTAGACCGCTATTCTCCGGATTGGTCTTGATGCTGCGACACCTGTCACACAGGCGAGCAAGAAGCTGCTGACCGCTGCAGCGGCGGCGAGAACAGGTGCATGGCTGGGCAGGTACCACAACGTGAACGCCCCCATGCCGACCGCGAACACAGTGCTCGCCACGACGGCGGTCACCTGTGCGGGATGCCGCCCACGGGCATCGTCGAGCCCTCCGGTCCACCGGACCGCGCGCCACACGATTGCCACGATTGCGACGAGCGTCAGCAGGTCTGGGGCCGTCGAGACGAGATGAGGGTCGCCCCGGTGCAGGTTGCTTACGGTCGCCACGACCGTGCTCAGCAGCCCCGCTCCGACCCCGATCATTGCCGGTGAAGCCATCGACGCTCCCTTCGTTGCCGGTCTAACGCCCCGGCTTCAGCCGCGGTGCGGCCAAGTATCCACCCGCGCGCCGTCGGCTGCAAGCCGTAGTTAGCCCGTGAAGCTAGTCGCCTTGCCTCGGCACCGGCGGCGGCGGCGGCGGAGGCCCCTGCGGTCGCTGCGTTGGCGTCTCTGGACGCCAGCCCTCACGAATGTGTTCGGGCCTCGGCGGTGGAGGAGGAGGCGGCACAGGCTTCTGAGTCATTGGGAGTCTTCTCTTGTAAACAACGGTTCGCCAACAGCAACGGTCCTCTTGTCTTTGGGATCTGCAACAACTGCAATCGAGAACCAAGTAGCTGCAGGCACAAAGAGATACTGATAGCTCACCGCCACGTACTGGGCCTTGTCAGGATTGTAGAGACAGGGCTCCTCGAGCACGAGGTCGCGGTCTTCCATCGCGACAGCCACGTCCGAATTCTTGAGCTTTCCCGCGTACACCTCGCCGTTCGTCAAACCAACGACGACCCAGTGCTTGGGAGTGTACGACCGTGCGAAGTCGTCCCACGCACTCGCGTAGGGCGACGCGGAGGAGAGCTTTGCCAACAAGGACGCCGAGCCCACAGCCAGCCCGCCTGCAACCGCACTCGCGAGCAGGTGGCCGATGTATCCGGTAGCCAGGGCCTGCAGCAATGGTGAGTCAGGCGTGAGTTCCTGAAAAGTGGCGGGGAAGAGATGAACGGGCGGCTGAACGCCCGCAGCGGCGGCCGACAACGCATAAAGCATCGCACCGGTCACGCTGAACCCGATCAAACGCAGGACCGTCCGCCACTCTCGCTCGCGCCAGTCCAGCCCGACGAAGTACTCGTAGACTCGATTTCCCACGAAGCCGGGGAACATCGCAAAGACGAGAACGAGGGCCGCGGCGACAGTTGTCGGCATCAGATACTGAGTTGAGCGGGCTAACGACCGCGGTTCAGCCGCGGCGCGCCAGGATGCACCAGCGCGCGTCGTCGGCTGCAACCGCTGGTTAGACGGCGGTACCGGCTGGTGGAGGTTGAGGCGCCTGTTTAGGCAGGAGACTCGCCTTGTAGTCGAGTTCGTACAACACGTTTAGTAGGTCTTCGCTAACCTCGAGGGCAACCTTCAGATCATCTCGCTTTGGAGTCTTGAGCTCATGAACTGCATCGTTGCCCATGAACCGGAAGCCGTGTAGGTTCGCAACGATGCTCTTCGGCAGCAACGTCTCGAGACCGTCAATCTTCTTCTCAAGCGTTTTGCCGACGACGCCCTTGTCGGCGCAAATGCCTTCGACTAAGGCCCTCAAACCTGCAGCAGTTAGCACGTTGAGGTTCGCATTGAACGCGAGCACCGTCTCGTTGTAGATACCCCGCAACCGCGTTGGTATCTTGCGAAACCATTTCTTCTTGTGATGGTTCGTTGAGAGCGGGGGATCGTATCGGAACGTCGGGGACTCGTCGTCGCCCCAGAAACTCGACTCCGTACTGGTTTCCATGACGCCCCGCTCACAGCCCGCACAGGTCCATAGAGTGACCAATGTGGTTTCCCAGTCCGATTCGTCGAGGTCGACATGCTTCGAGTGGGATCCCCTTGCCAGGTGATTGGTGACTCCCCCGCAGCGATTGCAGTAAAGCCGTTTCGTCGCCGGTTTTGCAGAATCGCTCATCGCGTCACCTTCGAGTCCGTCTAACACACCAATGAGCCGCGACCGCCGGCACGCGAGAGCGGGCCAAGGGTCGTCGGCTCCATTGGGATGTTAGGCAGTTCCCACGTCTAGATCAAATCGTGTTGAGAACGCGTCACGAAGTGCTTGATCGCTCTGGTCGAGGAGTCGCTGCCGGAACGCCTCAAGGTGCGCTTTCAGCGCGGCTGGGAGGCGCTCTGGGCTGACAACGACTTTCCTGGCTTCCGGGATGAAGGCGATTGCAGATCCGTCTGGGGGAAAGCCTAAGCCAACTTTGGCACTCCGCACATTGTGATAGAGCCCGCACCGGGCGTCCTTGTACAGAGCCGTCACGAACTCCGAGACGATGGGCGGGGCCCCGTTTGCCAGGCTGGGAAATACTTCGTGAACTCCTGCTTCGAAGGCGACCCTTGAGCCTGACCTCTGACCCGTGTAATGCCCAATCGTTTCGAAGTAGCTGAGGCAGATCTGCAAAACCGCGAAACCGGAATGGCGAATGGCAAGGACGCTGCAACCATTCCGATCGCCATTCTCGCCGAATGCGGTGCCGCCATTCGCCACGAGATCAGCGATGTGAAGTTGCCAGCCGATCGTCTGCTCGTAAAACAACTCGACCTTCTGCTCAAAGGAGAGCGGCCAATTTAGCTGTGAGTCTTGATTCTTCCAACTGATCCACATGGCGCTGTGCCCCCTGCAATCTGCCTAACTATCAGTATCCCGCGGCGCCCCGCCAGGCGTCCGGACGTTATACCGCAAGTCCTGCAGGATATCGCCGGCATCCTCACACGATGACCGGCTATGCAAGTGGCACCAGACGAGCGAGTTCCTGGGCGCAGGCGGATGGTCTTGTGCGATATGGTAGGCCGCGATCCACGCGGGCTAACACCGGCCTGTCTCCATGTCCCGTTCTTGAACAGGCAGATCCCGCGAAGCGGAGGGCTGCCCGAGGTCCCCGACTCCTGACAAGGCCTCGCCGGGGCTCTCACGACGACACGAAGGACGTCACGCGATCCGGCCTGTCGGATCGTGCCGTGGTGCCTCCTTCAGACGTGACGCCGTGTGCGGTGCCTGCTCCGTGGCTGGTCTTTGTGCCACACGGCACGCTCGGCCCCCGTCTCCGAGCGGTAGAATCACCGGGTTCCGAAGGAGGACCGATGCGCTTTCCCCGCCTGTCATCGGCGGCCGGCCTCGTGGCCGTCGCCCTGCTCGCCCTCGGCTCTGCCCCGCTCCGCGCCGTCCAGCAGCAGAACGACGGGAACGAGCCCAAAGCCACGACACTGCCGCTCACCACCGCCGAGACCCTCGAGTTCGACACGGACGAGGTCACGTGGATGTCGATCGACGTCTCGCCGGATGGCCAGACGATCGTCTTCGACCTGCTCGGCGACATCTACACGATGCCGGCCGCCGGCGGCGCGGCGCGGCGGATCATTGGCGGGCTGAGCTTCGAGAGCCAGCCGACGTTCTCACCCGACGGCAGGACCATCGCGTTCCTGAGCGATCGCACCGGCGTCGAGAACCTGTGGATCGCCGACGCCGACGGCGCCAATCCGCGCGCCGTCAGCAAGGACGGCAAGACCAACGACCGGCCGCAGATCATGACGTCGCCGGCCTGGACGCCAGACGGCGAGTACCTCATCGTCTCGCGCACGCGGCCGCCGGAGCCCGGCACCTTCGGCCTGCGCATGTATCACAAGGACGGCGGCACGGGGCTGAGCGTCGGCCCCGCCCCGGAACCGCCCCCCGCCCCTGGCAGCGACGCCCCGCGCCCGCCGCAGCTCAACAAGATGGGCGCCGTCGTCTCGCCCGATGGCCGCTTCGTCTACTACGCGCAGCGCACGGGCACGTTCACCTACAACGCGCAGTTCCCGCTGTGGCAGATCTACCGCCACGACCGCGAGACCGGTGACGACACGCAGGTCACCAACGCGCAGGGCAGCGCCATGCGCCCGGTGCTCTCACCCGATGGGAAGTTCCTCGTGTACGGCACGCGCCGCAAGGCCGAGACCGCGCTCGTCGTGCGGGATCTCCAGAGCGGCCAGGAGCGCTGGCTCGTGCCACACGTCACCCGCGACGACCAGGAGTCACGCGCGAGCCGGGACACGCTGCCGCGCTACGACTTCCTGCCGGACGGCCGCGCCCTGATCGTGCCAATCGACGGCAAGCTGCAGAAGATCGACTTCGAGACCGGCGCCGCCACCCCGATCGCGTTCACCGCACACGTGCAAGCCGAGATCGCGCCCCGTGTCTACACACCCATCCGCATCGACGATGGCGACACAGTGCGCGCCCGGCTGATCCGCTGGCCGAGTGTCTCGCCCGACGGCAGCAAGGTGGCCTTCTCCGCCGTCAACCACCTCTACGTGATGGACCTGCCCTCCGGCACGCCACGCCGCGTGACCACGATGGACGAGGGCGAGTTCATGCCGGTGTGGTCGCCGGATGGACGGGAGATCGCCTACGTCACGTGGACGAACACCGGCGGGCACATCAAGAAGGTCGCCGCCTCGGGCGGCACGCCGCAGACGCTCACGGCCTACGAGGGTTATTACCTCGACCCCGCCTTCACGCCTGACGGCTCACGCATCGTCTTCCTCGCGGGCTCGGCCAGCGACCAGCTCTACTCGATCCTCATGGACACACCTCCGCCCGACGCGGACCACGAGGGCATCGCGGAGATTGGGGGCGTGACGCCGCCGAACACCCTGGAGATCCGCTGGATGCCGGCAGGGGGTGGCGACCAGACGCTCGTCGCCTCCGCGCAGGGCGGGCGCAACCCGCACTTCGCGCGGGACGACGGCTCCCGCGTGTACCTGTCCGGCAACCGGGGCCTGCAGTCGATCACGATGGACGGCTACGACCGCCGCACCATCCTCCGGGTGACCGGCGCCGCGCCCGGCGGCTCGAACAACCCGCCGAACGCCGACGACATCCGCCTCTCGCCGGACGGCACGCGCGCGTTCGTGGACCTCCAGAACAAGCACTACCTCGTCACCGTGCCCAGGGCGGGCAAGGAGACGGTGACCGTGCGCATCTCGGGCACTGCCGAGAACACGCCGGTGCCGGTCAAGCGGATGTCGCGCTTCGGGGGCGATTACGTCAACTGGACCGCCGATGGCTCGACGATGACGTGGGCCTGGGGCGCGCAGTTCTACCGCCAGGCCGTGACGGCCGACGAGCCGCAGCAGGTGGACGTCGTCGTGGAGCTCCCGCGCGACCGGCCGGACGGTTCCGTGCTGCTCCGCGGCGCGCGGGTCATCACGATGCGCGGGGACGAGATCATCAACAACGGGGACGTGCTCGTCACCGGGAACCGTATCGCCGGGGTCGGCCGCCGCGGCTCGCTGAGCGTGCCGGCTGGCGCGCGTACGATCAACGTCTCCGGCAAGACGATCATGCCGGGCTTCGTCGACGTCCACTCGCACATGTGGGCGCCGCGCGGCGTGCACCAGACGCAGGTCTGGCAGTACTACGCCAACCTCGCCTACGGCGTGACGACGACGAGGGATCCGCAGACGTCGACGCCGGACGTGTTCGCGTACGCGGACATGGTGGAGGCGGGCATGATTGCGGGCCCACGCGTCTTGGCGACCGGCCCCGGCGTCTTCTCCGATTCGGGCATCGAGACGCGCGAGGACGCCTTCAACTTCATCAAGCGCTACAAGGAGGCGTACCGCACGAACACGATCAAGCAGTACGTCGCGGGCGACCGCCTCATCCGGCAGTGGATCATCGAGGCTTGCAAGGAGTACGGCATCACCGCGACCATCGAGGGCTCGCTGGACCTCAAGCTGAACCTCACGCAGATGGCCGACGGCTACTCCGGCCAGGAGCACAGCTTCCCCATCCAGCCGCTCTACAAGGACGTCGTGGAGTTCGTCGCACGCACGAAGACGTTCTACACCCCGACGATCCTGGTCGCCTACGGCGCGCCGTGGACCGAGAACTACTGGTTCGAGAACACGGACGTCGCCAACGACCAGAAGCTGGCGAAGTGGATCCCCTGGCAGCTCCTCGATAACATGACCCGCCGCCGCGGCCAGTGGTTCCTCCCCGAGGAATACGGGCACAAGCGGTACGGCAAGCAGGTCGCCGACATCGTGCACGCGGGTGGCCGCGCCGGGCTTGGCAGCCACGGCCAGCTGCAGGGGCTGGGCGCCCACTGGGAGACCTGGAACCTCGGGTCCGGTGGCCTCACGCCGCACGAGACGCTCAAGGTGGTCACCATCTTCGGCGCCGAGGCGCTCGGCATGCAGCAGGACGTAGGGTCGCTCGAGCCGGGCAAGATGGCCGACCTGATCGTGCTCGATCGCAACCCGCTCGAGAACATCCAGAACACGAACTCGGTGTTCTACGTGATGAAGAACGGCGAGCTCTACAGCGCCGACACGCTGGACATGGTGTGGCCGGTGGAGAAGAAGCTCGAGAAGCCCTTCTGGTGGGACAAATAGATCTCAGATCTTCAGATCTCAGGTTGAAGATTGATTGACGAATGCAGATTGGGGGATTGAGGAATGGATTTGTCGATTGCCTGATCGGGTGATTGGAGGGCGCGGGCCGCTTCGGCGGCCCGCGGCGAGGGGTCCTCGGCCGCCTGGCGCGTCACAGACGTCGCTTGCCGGCACGGGGCCTCCTCTCACCGTGGGAGACGGGCGAGGGCGTCCTTCGCGGACGGCCGGCCGCTCACCCACCCGACGGTCCGTTCGACCACGTGCCACAGGGGACCGCCGGGCGCCGGCTCGCTGAGGGCCTGGCGGCTCAGGTTCACGTCCGCGCCGGCGTCGAGCAGCAGGCGCACGATCGTGGCATTCCCGCCGACGGCCGCAATGGTGAGGGGCGTGATCGGCGATCCCTCCGGCCGGGCGTCCGGCGCCGCGCCCACCTCGAGCAGCACACGCACCGCGTCGACCTGCTGTTTTCCGACCGCGTGCTGCAAAGCCGTCCAGCTGCCGTGATCGAAATCCGGAAAGACGAACCGGCTAGGGGTCGGAGCCGACGCATCCAGGTCGATGCCGGCGGCGGCCAATGCGCGAATGGCGCCGATGTCGCCGGTGCGGGCCGCCCAGACGAGGTGTCCGTGGGGATCGTCACGCAGATCGTCGGCCGTCGGGCGGAACACACCACAGGACGCGCAGGCGGCGGCAACGAGCAGGACGGCAACCCGGGACCTCATGTGGCGACGATCCCATAATTCACTTTGCAATGTAAAGCTGAATCCACGAACGTCAGCAGCTCCCCATCGGCGCAGTGGAGAGCTGGAGTCGGCCGGCCCGGCTTGGCGGGCGGACCCTCACCCATTACCGCAGCAATGGCAGGTAATGTTCGTGTATCACGCGGTGGTGGTGGAGCTCGTGTCCCGCGATGTGGAACCCGAGCCCACGCGGCGTGGCTTCGTAGCCATTGACGATGCCGCGGCGGAGCCACGCCCCGGCGTGCAGGCCGCGGAACAGCGTCACGGAGGCGTCGCGGACCGCGGCGTAGTCCTCCAGCAGGCGCGCGAGCGGCAGGCGCTCGAACCGCGCGCCGTCCACGTACTGCCGTTCGTCGAAGCCGGGCAGCTCACGCCCATCCCCACGCGCGAGGCAGAGCGCACGATACGCGAAGATGCGCTCGTCGTCCGCGAGGTGGCCGAGGACCTGCTTGATGGTCCACTTGCCCTCGCCGTAGCTCAGGTCTCCCCCGGCGTCGCCGAAGCGGGAGAAGAGCGCCGTCGTGCTGTCTTTCAGGCGCAGGAGCACGCCACACACGTCGTCGCCCTCGACGGCGCGGATGTCGTGCTCGGCATAGGCCGCGTACTCGCCAGGAAGGGGCCGTCCGGAAGTGGTCTCGCCTCGTTCGCCTGCCATGTTCCTCCCGCGAGCGTCGGCCGCCCGGCCCGTCAGTCCCTCGGCTGAGACGGACCGCCCGCCAACGCGTGACGGCCTTCCCCGGTCAGATGCCACGCTCCGATGGTAGCGCCAGGATGGCGCGAGCCACCTCGGACAGGTCGTCGTTCAGTTGATGGTCGCGGCCGGACAGCCGGCAGACCGTCGCATGCGGGACCGCCGCGGCGTAGCAGTCGACATGCGCCACCGGGACATCGCCATCGTCCGTGCCGTGGAACAGGAGCACCGGGGTCGCGGGGGGCAGTCGCTCGCCCAGGCCCGTCATCGGAGCGATGTCGTCGATGGCCCAGCCGCCGTCGCCGATGAACGGCGCGGCAATCAGCACCACGGCCGCCAGCCCACGCGCCGGCTTCGCGTGCGCAAGCACGTCGACCAGCATCGTCCCGCCGGCCGAGTGGCCCACGACGACGGCACCGGTTGGGAGCGCGGCGAGCTCACGCGCAATCGCCGGACGCCAAGCCGCGGCCGCGGGATTCGCCTCGTCCGGCATGGGCGGGTAGTGGACGGACCAGGACGTCCCGAGCTCGCGCCGCAGACTCTCGACCAGGCGGATGTCCCACTCGGCGTGGACTCCGGCTCCAGCGCCCTGGATGAACAGCAGGTGCCTCATGACCGTTTCCCCGCGCCTCGCCCACTCGAGAGTTACGCCGTCGGGACGTAGATATCCGTGATGAGGTCGGCGGGCGCCGCCGTCGCGGGCGTGTTGCGATAGATCTCGTAGCCGGGTCCGTCTCCCCGCTTGGGTCCTTCAGCGCCAGCGAAGAACTCCCTGATGCGCGCCCAGGTCTTCGGCAGCGTGTCGTACGGACCCGAATGACGGATCTGGACGTACGGACCAGCCGCGAGGATCACCTCCGAGAGGCCCTCCGGCAGCGCCGTGCCCGCGGGGACGAGGATGCCCGCATCGGACCGGAGGTTGGCGGCCGGCACGGTGGCCGGGTCATCGTGGTAGACGGCCACCAGCTCGGGCGATGCGTCGGAGGCGCCGGCGGCTTCGACGATCGCGGCGAGGCGCGCGAAGGTCTCGCCAATCTGCTGGTAGGGCCCGCGATGGCGCAGGGACGCCACCCGCAATTGCGGCTGCTCAGTGAGGGTCGGGTTCATCGAGAGTGGCTCCCGTTCAGGATCAAGACACCGGTCGAGCTACCGGCAACTTTCTGCGGCGCTCGGGGTTCGTTGCCAACGGATGATGCCACACCCATCCACCGAACTGCCGTGCGTGGGGCAGCTCAGCGAGCAAGTGACCAGAACTCACCCGCAAGCCCGTGAGCCTTGAACATCGCCTCGGCCTGCTGCACCGTGGCGGGCTCGAAGTCCGGATCGGTGCGCAAGGGCGTGGAGGGCCTCGCGCACCGCCTCCGTGGTGGAGCCAAGCGCGGACGCAATTGCCTCACTGGACGGCGCCACCGATGTGTCGCGGAGCGTCCGGATGACGTGGGCGCGCACGAGTCGCTGCAGCTCGTTCACGGTCGTATCCGGGTAGCTGATCCAGGGCGCTCGAGTCGCATGCGCCCCTCGTGAAGGAAACATGCCTTGGTGAAGAGCCCGACGTCCACGGGGTTCGGCAGGCGCAGGTCGGCCATCGTCGGCACCGCCCTGTTCGCACGCTCGAACTCGCGGTCGATCTGCGACAGGCAGACCGTGATGAGGCCTCGCTCCCGGGTGAAGGCGCGTAGCGCGGCGAGCTGATCGGTCAGCGTGGGATGGCTCCGGCGCTGATCGAGGAGCTGGAGGTAGTCGACGACCACGAACGTGCCAGGCTCGGCGCCCGCAAGCTGCTGAATGATGTGGTCCGCGCTGATGTCGTCGGACGTGTCAATCCGGACGCGCTGCCGGACCATGCGCCCGGCGCGCGCGTTCGCGCCGAGGTGCGCGAGGACCTCCGGCTCGGTGAACTCCAGGGTGAAGAAGGCGGCCTCGCGTCCCGCCTTCACGGCCTGGATGACCAGCTCCAGGCTGAGTACCGTCTTGCCCTGGCGTGGCCGCGCGCCCAGAAGGATCAGGTCTCCTGGTTCGAGCTGCGCGAACAGATCTCGTGCGGGACTCCGACGCGATGCCCGGGCCGACAGATGCCCCCACGTCCGGAATCCTTGTTCCCGCGCCAGTTGGTCAAGGGCGGCGTGCAGTGGGATACCCAGCTCTCGGGCGAGCCGCCGGGCGCGGTGCTTCAGGACGTGAATCGGGTGCGAGAGTTCCATGGCAAGCCTCCTGTGGACGAGCACGCACCACGATCCCTCCGCATGTGATCTGGCTCGAAACAGTCGGCTTCGCTGGCCGTGCGCCCCGCACGTCGAGTGCTTCCCCGATTGGAGGGAGGAGGCCCGGGCGCGGGGGCCTCGGCCAGTATGGAAGATGCGCCGTCAGGTGGCAACCGGCGATTCGCGCGGCGAATGTCGGCAGCCGCCGCTCACGGATGGATCTTCTCCCCCCGCGCGAGCATGGCCACGAGCGCGGTGATCCGCTTCTGCCGCGTCTCCGCCCGCTTCGCCGTGTGCACCCGCCAGAGCACCGCATAGCGGTTCCGCGCATTCAGCGTCTGGTAGAAGGCGGCGGCCTTCGGGTTCCCGGCGAGAGCGGTCCGGAGATCGTCCGGCACCGTCGCGCGGCTTGGCGGGTCGTAGGCGCGGTCCCAGCGCCCGTCTCTCTTCGCGCGTTCGACCTCCGCACGACCTGCCGGCTGCATCGCGCCCGCGTCGATCAGCGCCAGCGCCTTCTGACGGTTGATTTTCGACCACACGCTCTTCGCGGCGCGTGGCGTGAACTTCTGCAGCCAGGATGTCTCGTCTCCACTCCGCTTCTGGCCATCGATCCAGCCCCATGCGAGCGCCACGTCGACTGCCTCGGCGTACGTGATCGACGCCGTGTCCGACGTCTTCCGGGCAAGCCTCAGCCAGATGCCACGCGAGGAGGCGTGATTGTCGGCGAGCCACGCGTCGAACGCGCGTGAGACCGCAAACGACAGCGTCGGCAACTCTGCTGGCTGCGTCGCCTTCTTCGTCATCGGTCCTTTCGTGCCCGCGATGCCGGCCGTGTCAGGCGTCCAGAATAGCGCCGACCTTCCGTCGCAGCTCCGGCATACGGTGGCGCACGACGTCCCAGACCAGTTCGTAGTCCACACCAAGGTAGTCGTGGATCAGCCGGTCGCGCATGCCAGCCATTGCTCGCCACTCCACTTCTGGATGGGCGGCGCGGAAGTCATCCGGCACCTTCTTGGCGGCTTCGCCGATGACTTCGATGCTGCGCACGAACGCTCGACGCAGCGTCTCGTCCGCCGTGAAGGTGTGGAGGGTCAGGCCGCGAGATCGGTCGGCCAGGTAGTCGGCCTCGACCAAGATGTGCCTCAGGTAGTCACGCGGCTCGAAGGACATCCTGCGCTTCCGCCAAGATGCGAGGGCCGATGAAAGGCGAGAGCGCTTCGGGAGTCACGAGCTCGACGCGGCGGCCCAGGCGAGCCTCGAGCAGCTCTGACAACGCGAAGAAGCGGGCATAGGACTTGCCGCCTGGTGTGAACTGCACGAGAAGGTCCACATCGCTGTCGGCCCCGGCCTCGCCGCGCAGCACCGAGCCGAACAACGCCAGCCGCGCCACACCGAGGGCGCGCACTTCACCGACGCACGCGGCGAGGCGCTCGACGGCTTGTTCCCGGTTCAGGACAGGCGGCGTCATGATCCCAGAGTATCCGCCTTTCGTTCGGTGATCCAGCAGCCGCGGAACGTCACGTCCACGTCGCGCGCCGGCAGTTCTCCAACGCGCTTCTCAGCCGGGCGGCCACCGCCAGACGTTCGTCGGCGTCGTAAAGGGCCCGCTGGCCCCCGTAGAGGCCGTCATCGGGAAAGCGGGGAACACGTGAAGATGGAAATGCCAGACGTCCTGGTTGCCCGCGGGACCATTGTGCTGACGCGTCGAGATCCCAGGGCATCCGAAGGCGCCCTGCAACGCGCTGGCGATCAGGCGCGTGGCGTGGAAGACGTCCGTGCCCAGGTCGTCCGGGATGTCCAGCACGTTCTCATGGTGCTGCCGCGGCGCGATGAGACAGTTGCCGCGGATGCCGCCGAAGTGGTGAAGCGGCACGAAGGCGAAGACTCGCGGCGCCACCAGGACGATCGGCGACGCTTTCGATGCCTCGTGCAGTGTTTCCGCCAAGCGGCAGAAAGGACAGTCGTAACCCGCCGGCGCGTGCCTCATGACGATGCCACTCCCGCACAACCTCGAAAGACGGGCCAAGGCGCATACCATCCATCAGCGCACACGCTCCCACCACTGCGCAGGATGGGTGGTACCAACCAGCCTCCAACCAGGCCGCCAGTCTGCTTGAGACGTCATTCATCTCTTGTTCGGCACCTCTGCGATGCAGATGTATTCCAGCCCTTGGGTGTCGGACAGCACCCCCAATCCTTCTTGTTGCACATACTCACGCGCGCGGTCATTGGGGAAACCAAAAAGCAGAGGCTCACCCCATCGTGCGTATTGATGGAGAGGATTGTTCAACGCAGGGTTACTGGCGCCGAAGTAATCGAAGACGATGCGACTCCCCGCCGCGGAATGATCCCGCACGAAATGGAGGGTGTCCTTGACGGCTGATTCAGGCAGATAGTAGGTCACACCCTCCCACAGGAAGACGGTGTTCTCCTGTTCGGAGTACCCCGCGTCGCTGAGCTTCTCGAGGAGACTGTCCTTCGTGAAGTCCATCGGCACGAACGACACATTCGAGGGAATCGCCTCCAGGATCTCGCCCAGTCTGCGTTGCTTGTAGGCCTGCGTCGGTCCCTGGTCCACTTCCATGACGCTGACGTCGCGAAGTTGGGAGTGAAAGCGATAGGCTCGGCTGTCGAAACCTGCTCCGAGCACGACGACTTGTGTGGCGCCGTCCTGGAGTGCGTCCAGCAGTGCGGCATCAAACCGTTTCGTCCGGTACGTCATTATCTGAACAATGAACGGACCCAGCGCCTTGATGCCGTCTTCGAAAGCACGGTCCAATGCGTCCAGCTGAAGCTCGGGAAGCACGGCGCGTTCGCGTGGACCAAGAAACTTGATGGCGAGATAGTCGGGATTGCGAGAGCGAGGGTCAGGGTCCTGTGAGCCAACGGCCCGGGCCGCAGCAACGTAAACGGCCGTCTTCGAGAGACGCCCCTGTTCGACCGCAGCGAGCGTCGTCCCCACCACGATGAGAATGACGATGATGCGAGCAGACCCTCTCAGCGACATGTCGCCCCGCTTGGTCATCGTGCCAACTGAGACTCGCCGGCGCCATCCCGGTCGCGCCCTTACCAGCTCCGGCACATCCTAACGCCTTCCGGCGGCCGGAGCGTCTGGAATTCCGCGGCCGGATCCGGTCAGGAATTGCGCGAGGTGCCCCACACCGTTCGACGCCCCCGTGCTGTTCGTGTGCTGTGACCGCCTGAAGATCAATTGACGATGGCGGATCCCTGGATCTCACAATGAATGGTTGACCTGCTGATCAAGTGATGGGGCTGCCGCCCCGGCGGCCGGCCCGTGAGGGGGACTGATGACTCGGCGTGTTCGGTTCATGGGCGTGTCCGGCGTCGTGCTGCTGCTGGCGCTGGGCACTCACGCACCGCGCGTGGCGGCGCAGGCGGCGACCACCCAGGCCCCGGCAGGGGCCGCGGACTCGATTCAGCCTGGCGAGCTCGAGACCTACCTGACGCGCATCGCGTCGGACGACTTCGAGGGCCGTGCCACGTTCAGCGAAGGCCTCGGCCTCGCCGCCGGCTACATCTCGGCGCACCTGAGGGAATGGGGCGTCAAACCCGCCGGCGATCACGGGACCTACTACCAGGAGGTCCCCGTGCTCGGCGTGCAGTCGACGAGCCACTCGTCGGTGACGGTCACCGTCAACGGGCAGTCGAGAACCTTCGCCGACGGCGAGGGCGTCGTCTTCCCGAAGAACGTCGGCGGCAAGCAGGTGCTCACCGGCGACGACATCGTGTTCGCCGGCTACGGCTTCTACGCGCCGCCCATTCCCTACAACGACTACGAGGGTCTCGACGCCTCCGGCAAGGTCGCTGTCTGGATTGGCAACGAAGGGCCGAAGGGCACCGATCCGCAGACCTACCGCCGGCTGCTTGCCGGACGCAACCGCTACGCGCTGGACGACCGCAAGGCCATTGCCGTGATCGGCCAGGCGGCGCCGCCGTCCGAGAACGCCCCCGGCCAGCCCGGCAGGAACACGAACGCGAATCCCAACCAGCCGGCCCCGGACTTCACCACCGTGCAGCGGCTCGACCAGCCATCGGCGCCGTCCCTCACCGCCACCGACCCGTTCTTCGAGTTCCTCTTCAGCGCCAGCGGCACGCCGTGGTCCGAGCTCAAGGCCAAGGCTGCCGAGGGGGCGCCCCTGCCGCACTTCTCCCTGAAGGGCGTGTCCATCCGCTTCAACGTGGATGCCGAGTACAAGGTGGTGCGCACCCAGTACACGCGGAACATCGTCGGCATCATCGAGGGGACCGACCCGCTCCTCCGCGACACCTACGTCGCCTTCGGCGCCCACTACGACCACGTCGGCTACGCCGAAGGGGAGGTCGAGGTCGGCCGCCGCGGCCTGCCGGGACGCGTCGTCGACGCCAACGACCGCATCTGGAACGGCGCGGACGACGATGGGTCCGGCACGGTGACCGTGATGGCCATCGCGCACGCGTTCGCGACGGGGCCGAAGCCGCGGCGCTCGCTGCTCTTCGTCTGGCACGCCGGCGAGGAGCGTGGCCTGCTCGGCTCCCGCTACTATGCCGACCACCCCACCGTCCCGATCGACGCCATCGTCGCGCAGCTGAACATCGACATGGTGGGCCGCAACAGCGAGAACGACCCGGCGCAGTCGAACACGGTCCTGCTCGTCGGCTCCGACCGCATCAGCACGGAGCTCCACAACATCAGCGAGGACGCGAACCAGTCGCTCGCCACGCCGATGACGCTCGACTACGCCATGAACGACCCCGCCGACCTCGAGCAGGTCTACTACCGGAGCGACCACTACAGCTACGCCGCGAAGGGCATCCCGATCGTCTTCTACACGACGGGCCTGCATCCCGACTACCACGCCAACTCCGACGAGGTCGACAAGATCGAGTTCGGCAAGATGGCGAAGATCGCGCGGCTGATCTACACCACGGGCTTCCAGGTGGCCAACCTCGATCACGCGCCCGCCCGGGACCTCAAGGGCCCACGCGCCGGCAAGGGCACGTCCGGGAAGCTGCCGCGGTAAAGGTCCGCGGCCCCGCGGACGTAGAGCAAGGGGTGGCCGCCGCCCGGGCGGCCACCCGTTCCCGGCCGAACGAACGTTCGGTCGCCATCACCAGAAATCCGATGCCTCGCGGTGCGCTGCCGCCTCCGGCCGCTGGTGCGCCCAGGCAGACCATCTATCATTCACGTCGAGCCATGATTCGTTCCGTCACCCTTGCCACCGCCCTGACGCTGACCGCCCTCGCCTCCTCTCCCCCACCCGCGCGAGCGCAGGAGCCGCCGCCCCAGGACATGTCGGCGCTCCATGCCGCGGTCATGAACGCGGGCCGGCGCACCATGACGGCCGAGCGCATGGCGGACGATGAGCGGATCGTGCTGGACGGGATCCTGGACGAGGCCGTGTGGTCGCGCGCGACGTCCGCGGGCGAATTCATCCAGCAGGACCCGGTCTTCGAGGGCACGCCCACCGAACGCACGGACGTGCGCATCGTCTACAACCGCGATCACCTCTATATGGGGATCGTGTGCTACGACTCGGAGCCCGACAAGCTGGCCGGCAACACGCGCAAGCGCGACGAGTTCCTGAGCGCGGACGACCGCTTCATGTGGACGATGGACCCGTTCCTCGACCAGCAGTCGGGGTACTTCTTCGAGATGAACCCGTCGGGGCTGATGGCCGACGCGCTGCTCGGCGCCGGCGGCACCAACAACCGCCAGTGGGACGGCATCTGGAACGCGCGGGTCCGGCGCAGCGAGGTGGGCTGGACGATCGAGATCGACATCCCCTTCCGCACGCTCAACTTCGATCCCAACGCGCCGGCGTGGGGCATCAACTTCCAGCGCACGGTTCGCCGGAAGAACGAAGAGAACATGTGGACCGGTTACCAGCGCAACCAGGGGCTGCGCCGGATGTCGAACGCGGGCCTGCTGCTCGGCATCCGCGACGTGAGCCAGGGCAACGGCCTCGAGCTGAAGCCGTACGTCTCGGGCTCGGTCGGCGAGTCCCCGGGCCGCGTGCCCGCCACGGCGACCAAGGGCACGGCGGACGTGGGCCTCGATGTCTCGTACAACATCACACCCAGCCTGCGTGCGGTCGCGACCATCAACACCGACTTCGCCGAGACCGAGGTCGACCAGCGCCTCGTCAACCTCACGCGTTTCCCGCTGTCGCTCCCCGAGAAACGCAGCTTCTTCCTCGACGGCGCGAACTTCTTCGACTTCTACGTGCCGGCGTTCTTCTCACGCCGTGTCGGCCTCGATGCCAACGGCCAGCCGCAGCGCATCGACGCCGGCGGCAAAGTCACGGGACAGGCTGGCTCCAACGACGTCGGTGTGCTCTACGTGCGCACCGGCGAGGACGATGGGGCGCCGGCCGAGGACTTCCTGGTGGCACGGACGCGACGGCGGTTCTTCCGGCAGTCGTACGTCGGTGGCATCTTCACCGGCCGCGCGCCGCACGGCGAGCTCGCGCCCTCCGCGCAACAGACGGCCGGCGTGGACTTCCTGCTCGCGACGTCGGAGTTCCGCGGCAACCGGAACCTGCAGGCGTCCGGGTACTTCCTGTGGAATTCGGATGAGCTGGGGCTCGGCGAGAACCTGGCTTACGCGATGAAGGTGGATTACCCCAACGACATCTGGGACACCGGCTTCGAGTTCCAGGAGATCCAGAAGAACCACAACCCGTCGCTCGGGTTCACGCCCCGGCGTGACTTCCGCAAGTACTCCCCCTGGTTTCGCTACTCGCCGCGCCCGCAGGGCCATCCGTGGATCCGACGCATGTCGTTCGGCGGCAACGTCGACGTGTGGACCAACACCGAGAACACGCTGATCACCCGCGAGATCGAACTACAGCCCTTCCGCGTCGAGACACACAGCCAGGAGAGCGTCGAGCTCGAGATCACGCCGACCTTCGAGCGCCTCGAGCGGGACTTCGAGATCAGCGACGGCATCGTGCTGCCGGCGGGCGCCGCCTACGACTTCACACGCTACCAACTGGAGATGAACACGGCCAACCGGCGCGTCCTGGCGCTGCAGGGCACCTACGCGTGGGGTGGGTTCTTCTCGGGTGACCGCCGGGAGGTCGCCGTAGGCCTCGGGGTGCGCCCGCGCCCTGGCGTGACGATCAACCTGCGGACGGAGTGGAATGACGTCGAGCTCGCGGAGGGCCACTTCCAGACCCGGCTCTACCGCCTCGTCACCGACACGCAGTTCAGCCCGTTCATGTACATCGTGAACAACATCCAGTACGACTCGGTGAGCCGCATCCTCGGATGGCAGTCGCGGTTCCGCTGGACCGTGACGCCCGGCAACGACATCTTCGTCGTCTACACGCACAACTGGCTGGACCTGAACGACCCGCACGCGACGGGTTACCGCACGCTCGACCGCCGGGGCGCGGCGAAGGCCGTGTATACGAAACGCTTCTAGTCGGGACGGACGGGCCACAGGGACACAGAGACACGAAGGACTGGACGCTCGACCGTCAGCCGGATATCCAGTGGCGTCTTGAAATGCCGTCACGGTGGCACGGTGGCACGGAGACACGGTGGGGTGAGCTGCTGCTGCGGCACCAGCGAGGACGGCGGCGGCACCCGAAGGGTGCACGGCAGACACGAGATGGGCCGGAGGAAAGAGACCGGAGGGAACCAACCCCGTCTCTTGCCTCCGGCCCTTCTCGTGTCCGCCCACGCGCCGCTTCGCGGCGCGGCCGCCGTCTGACGTGTGGAGCGGCAGCTGCCCCGCACCCGCCGTTCCGCGTCTACCAATCTTCAATCTGAGATCTTCAATCTCCAATGGGCGAAGCCCCCCTCCGTGCCTCCGTGTCTCCGTGTTTGCATTTCAACCTGCTCAACGTGCCAACTGCATCTCCAGGAAATGCAACTGCTCCGCCTGCAGCTTGATGCGCCCCGAGAAGGGCATGCCGTTGCCGGTGGCGTGGCCCCCCTTCGGGAAGTAGCGCAGGATGATGGGATGGCTCGATGAGTTCGCGGACTGCAGGGCGGCCGTGAACTTGCGGGCGGCGAGCGGCGGGACGCGGGTGTCGAGGTCGCCGGACCAGATCATCACGGCGGGATAGGCCGTGCCCTGCCGGACGTGCTGGTACGGCGAGAACTGGCGGATGGCCTCGAACTGCTCCGGGATGGCGGCGTCGCCGTACTCGAGCAGCGCCGGCATGTTGTTGTTCGTCGTGTACTGGTTGAACCGCAGGATGTCGACGTCCGGGAACCCGCACAGCACCGCGCCGTAGAGATCGGGGCGCTGCGTGAGCGCGGCACCGACCAGCAGGCCGCCGTTGCTCGTTCCGGCAATCGCCAGGCGCTCGCGGCTGGTCGTGCCGTTCGCGATCAACACCTCCGCCGCGGCGATGAAGTCGTCGAACACACGCTGCTTGTTCGTCAGCATGCCCGCCTTGTGCCAGTCCTCGCCGAACTCGCTGCCGCCGCGCAGGACGGCGTAGGCGTAGACGCCCCCCCGCTCGATCCAGGTCGCGGCCATCGGTGAGAAGCGCGGCTTCTGTGCCGCGTTGAATCCGCCGTAGCCACCAAGCAGCACGCGGGTGCTGCCGTCCTTCGGGCGATCGGCGCGTCCCGTCACGAACACGGGCACCTGCGTGCCGTCCTTCGAGGTGCCGTACACCAGGGTGGTCACGATGCCGTCGGCGTTCCATTCGACCTCGGCAGGCTTCTCCAGGGTGCGGTTGCCGGTGCCCTGATCGATGCGGTACACGGTTTCGGGGATCGTGAACGACTGGACCGTCAGCTTCACCCCGTCGTCTCCGTCGGGGGACACCGAGGCGCTGACCATCGGTGGCAGCTCCACTTCCCCGCGGGGACGGCCCGTCTCGTCGTAGATGAAGATGCGGCTGCTCCCGTCGCGGATGTACATCCCGTACAGGCGGGTGCCGATGCGCGTGTAGTCCTCGAGGGCATCAGCCGTCTCGGCCAGCACGGTCCGCCAGTGCTCCGGGGCCGGCATGGTGGGGTTGACGGCCACCACACGCCCCATCGGCGCCTGGTAGTCGGTGCGCATCCATATCTCGTGGTCCACCCAGCGGGCCGAGAAGTGCGCGTCGAGGTCACGGACGAGTGGCACCGGTGGTGAGCCGGCGGCGACGTCCTGCCACCACACCTCGTTGCGCGCCCAGCCGTGCTGCACGCCGTAGAGGAAGCGGGATCCGTCGTCATTCTGCGACATCGAGACGAAGGCCGTGGGGCCGTAACCCGCACCGAAGAGCACCGGATCGGACGCCAGGTCGGCGCCCCAGGCGTGGAACCGGACACGCGCGCCGGTGTCGCGCGACCGGCGCACGTAGTAGAAGCCGGTGCCGTCCTTCTTCAGCGAGACGCTGTCGTAGAGGGCATTCGGGAAGATCTCCACGTCACGACCGGCCGCGATGTCACGCACGCGCAGCTCACGTTCGTCCTGCCCGCCGTCGCGCACACCGTAGATCAGCTTCGCGCCGTCCGGCGTCACCGCGACCAGATCAATGGAGGTCGAGAGGCCGTCGCTCATCGGCGCCGGATCGATGATCAGCTCGTAGTCTTCCGCCGGATCGATCTCCCCCTTCGCTGTCGCCGGGCGGCGATACAAGGCGGCCAGCTCGTCGCCCTTCCGGCGCAGCGTGAAGTACTCGAAGTCCCCACCTTTCTGCGCGCGGCCGATGTCGGGCGTGTCGGCAAGCGCCGACAGCCGCGCCGCGACCGACGGATCCATCGGCGCCTGGCCGAGGATCAGGTCCGCGTACATGTTCTGGGCGGTGATCCACTCGCGGACTTCCGGATCCGGCTGGTTCTCGAGCCAGCGGTAATCGTCCGTGAACGACTGGCCCTGGATCGTGTCGGTGACCGGCCGTGGCTCGCTCAGCGGCGGCTGCGGGCCGCTCGGGCCACAGGCGGTGGACAGCAGGAGAAGGGCGAGCGGGAGCGCCGCAGGGCGGGTGGGTCGCATGCGGCGCACTGTAGCGTACGAACGGGCGATTTCCGCGCCTCCGTGTCCGCCTTTCGAACGTCGCCCGTTACTGCTTCAGGACCTCCGCGAAGAATGCCAGCGCACGCGGGTCCTTCGACTGCCCCAGCCAGAAGAACGCCTGCTTGCGGACCGCGGGGTTGGAGTGCGTGCGTGCGACGTCAATCAGGCGGGGCACGCCCTCATCCCGCGGCAGCTGGCTGAGCGCGAAGACCGCCCGCTTCCTGACCTCGGTGTCCGGATCGTCGCGGAGGGCGTCGGTGATCGTGCCAACGGCCTCCTGCCCCGCGCGCTGGGCCAGCCAGAACAACGCCTGTCCCCGGACATGACTGGAGGCGCCGGTCCTCGCCGCGTCGATGAGCGCCTGCCCGGCGGCCGGCGCGGCATGCATCGACAGCGCCGCCAGGGCACCGTCCGCCACACGCCGCGTGTCGCGACCGACATGGCGTTCCAGCAGGCGAACGCTGGCCTCCCCAGTCACCCCGGTAAGCCAGTGCACGCGCGTGCCGGTTGCGTCGATCGCGCATGACGCCGAGAACATCCGGATGCGGTCGACCTGCCCTCGCTCGATCCGGTACAGCACCACGAGACCCTCCGCCGGTTCGAGACGCGCCGGCCCCGTCGGGCCGCTGACCGCCACCCCCGAGTCACGCTCCAGGCGACAGTCCATGCAGCAGCCCCCGTCACCGCCGCAGCAGATCTCGTGATCGCCGGCGACGGTGGGCACGGCATAGGCGATCCACTCCGGAGCCGTGATGACTGACACGAGCGCGTCGAACTGCTGGTTCAGATCAGCCACAGATGGCACGGATTGCACCGATGACGATGGCGTAATCGTCGCCGGCGCCTGGGCTCCACCTGAGTGCCCGTCTGCAAGTCCGTACGAGGACACGGGGGGCACGGAGGACACGGGAGACACGGAGGACACGGCTGCCGATGAGGGCATCGGGGGCACCGAGGACGGCGCGACCGGGCCGCCGAACGCCATCAGTGGTCCCGAAAGCCATGCGGCCAGCCCGACTGTCGCCCCGATGCTTGCGTGCGTCATGTCGCTTCCCCGTTCCTTCCCGTGTCCCCAGCCAGTTGCGTGTCTTCCGTGTGTTCCGTGTGCCCCGTGTCCTGCCTTCTGCCTTCTGCCTTCTGCCTTCTGCCTTCTGCCTTCTTACTTCTTACTTCCTCTGTCTACTTCCCGAGCAGTTCCATCAGGTAGTCGATGGCCACCTTGTCCTTCATCAGCGAGAGCTTCTGGACCAGGGCCTTCTTCATCTCGAGGTTCTGCTCCTTGCGGGCGAGGGCGACGAGCGCCTCGGCGTTGCCCTGCACGAACAGGGCCTGCACGGCGGCGCGCTTGAACTCGGGGTCCTCCTCGCGCGTGTAGATCGCCACCAGCCCGTCGCCACTGCGCTGGCGGCCCAGCAGGCCGAGGTTCTTCACGGCGGTCAGCCGCAGCTCGCGATTGGACTCGGTGCGCGCCAGCTCCATCAGGCGGTCGGCGTTGCCGCCGATGAACATCGCCTGGAGCATGCGCTTCTTGACGTCGACGTCCGTCTCCTTCTGGTAGAGCTGCCAGAGCTCGTCGTGCGCGCCCATCACGCCAAGCTGGCGCACGGCCTCTGCGCGCAGTTCCGGGGACGACTCACTCGTGGCGGCGTTCAGCACCCGCTGGCGGTCGCCCGCCACCATGAAGGCCCGCAGGATCCGCCGCTTGATGTCGACGTCGTTCGACTGCGCGTAGATGTCGCCGAGCAGCTGCCGGTTCTCGGCCGATCCGTGCACGCCGAGGTAGTCGATGGCCTTGCGCTGCAGGTCGGGGTTGGAGGCGCCACGGGCCACCGACGCCAGGGTCTGCCGGGCCTCCTCCGAGCGGCTCTGTGCCAGGACGAACAGCGCCCGCTCCTTGAGCTTCACCGACTGGGGGCCCTCGATGATGCCCTTGAGCATCGGCACCGCCTGCGACGGCTCGCTGAACTGCAGGGCCTGGATCGCCAGCAGCTTCAGCTCCTCGTCCGCCTCGTTCTCGGGCCGCACCGGCTGGCCCGCGTTGCGCCGGACCTGGATCTCGAGGGCCTTGGCGTCACCCAGCCAGCGGCTCTTCGGGTGCTCGTTCACGAGGGTCGCAATCGTCGTCAACGCCTCGGCACGCTCGCCGGCCTTGTCGAGCGCGTAGGCCTTCCAGTAGAGCGCGGCGTCGGCGCGGGTCCCGGCCATGGCCACGATGGCCTGGAAGCGCTCGATGGCGATGTTCCAGCGCGCCTCCTCGATGGCGTCCTGGCCCTCCTCGTAGAAGTCGGCCTCCCGCTCGCGGACGCGGTCGGCCTGCTCACGCGCCCGGTCCGCCTGCTCGCGGGCCCGGTCGGCCTGCTCGGCCACACGCCCGGCGACCACCCCGGCGCGCTCCGTGATCGTCGCCGCCCGTCCGGCCATCTCGCCGGCCTGGCTCGCGAGGTGATCCTGCGCGCCGGCTGCCGCGGGCACGCTGCCCGCCATCGCCGCCACGAACGCGACGACCCCGTAGTACTTCGTCATGACACACTCCCTGACGTGAGGCCCCGCCGGAATGACACCGGGGACCCGGCCGCCTCGCGGCCTCGCTCGAGTTCCTGCCGCTCGCGGTCCTGCATCTCCGAGCTGAGCACCCGCACGCGGAACAGCAGGCCCCGGTTCTCGATGCGCGCGCGCAGCGCGTCCAGTTCGGGCCCGGCGAGCTCGCCCGATCCGTTTGCGACCTCCAGGAGCACCCGCTCCAGGTCGCCCAGCACGTCACCCAGCGCCTCGTCCCCCACCTGCACCGCCGTCTGGCGGTAGAGGCGGTTGGCCGCCACCAGGTCCGCCGCGCGCTCGCGTTCGTCCGCGAGCATCGGGCCGTCCCCATCCCCGGCGTTCATCAGTTCCACCAGGACCATCTGCGAGCGCTCGAGGTGCTCGCCGACCGCGACGAGCAACACCCGTTCGCGCACCGGCGACGCAACCGCCGCGGCTGGCGCGGACGGCGCGGCCGCATCGACGGGCCCACGCACCATCCAGCCCGCGGCGAAGGCGACAACGACCGCCGCCGCGGCCCCGGCCGTCACCAGCCAGGCGGACGACCAGCCGAACGCGGCACGCCACCCGCGCGGCTCGGCGGCAAGCGCGGGCTCCAGGCGCGCCCAGGCGGTGCGTTCGAACGCGGGCCCGGGGTCCTCGAGGGGCTGCTGGTCGACCAGCGCGAGCACGCCGGCCATCTCGGCGAGCGCGGCGCGGCACGTGCCGCAGCAGGCGAGGTGCGCCTCGACCGCCGGTCGCGCATCGTCCGGCGTCTCGCCGTAGTAGTGGAGCGTCAGCTCGTCGTCTGTGAGGTGTGGTGCCATCAGCCTTCCGCCACGAACGTGGCGCCCTCCCCGGACCGCACGAGTGGTGCGAGCGCGGTCCGCAGCTTCCGCACCGCGCGGAAGATGCTGTTCTTCGTCGCCTCGGGCTTGAGGCCCAGCGCCGCGCCCACCTCGCGGATGGACCGGCCCTCGACGTGCCGCAGCATGAACGCCGCCCGTTCGGCGGCCGTCAGCCGCTGCATCGCGGCCGCGACCTGGTCCCGGACCTCGGCGCCGAAGGCGAGCCGGTCAGGCAGGGGGTCGTCGCTCGAGACCGGTCCCGCCGCGGCACCGCTCTCGAGGTCGGCGGGATCGTGCGCCAGCTCGCGGTGGCGGCGTGCGCGGATGAGGTCGATGCTGCAGTTCACGGCAATCCGGTGAATCCAGGTCCGGAAACCGGCCCGGGACTCGAAGCGCCCGAGCTGGCGGTGGGCCTTGAGAAACGCGTCCTGCACGACGTCCTCGGCGTCCTGGGCGCTGCCGGTCATGCGGTACGCCACCTGGTACACGTAGCGGCTGTGCCGCTCGACGAGGGTCCGGAAGGCCTCGGCATCGCCGGCGCTGGCGGCGGCGACGGTTGCCTGGTCGGTGTCGTGCATCTGGAGACTTGGACGGAGCCCGACCGCGACGGTTAGCCGGGGAGAACCGACGGCGAAAGCGGGACGGCACCGGCGGGGCGATAATGGCGCCGGCCGCCGTCACGCATGCACTACGACGTCATCGTCATCGGGGTCGGCGGGATGGGCAGCGCGGCCGTCTACCACCTGGCGCGGCGGGGCGCGCGGGTGCTGGGTCTCGAGCGCTTCGGCATCCCGAACGACCGTGGTTCGTCGCACGGCGCGACACGCATCATCCGGCTCGCGTACGCGGAGCACCCATTCTACGTCCCGCTGCTCAGGCGGGCCTACGCGCTCTGGCGCGCGCTCGAGACGACGACCGGCGAGCCCCTGCTCGTCACGACAGGCGGGCTGGATATCGGCATGCCGGACAGCGACATCGTGCGGGGCACACTCGCCTCGTGCGAGCGGCACGACCTCGCACACGAGGTGCTGGCCGCGCCTGCGGTCCACGCGCGGTTTCCCGGCTACCGGCTCCCGGACGACTTCCTGGCCGTCTGGCAGCGCGACGGCGGCTACCTGCTGTCGGAGCGCGCGATCGTGTCGCATGTGGATGCCGCGCGCCGCGCCGGCGCCGACGTTCGGGCGCACGCGCGGGTCGAGCACTGGGACTCGTCGGACAGGGGGGTGCGAGTGGTCACCACCAGCGGCACTTACGAGGCGGGCCACCTCGTGATCACCGCAGGCCCATGGGCCGCGTCCCTCGTCCCGGCCCTGGCCGCACACGTCGTCCCCGAGCGGCAGGGCCTGCTCTGGACCGCCCCGGCGCACCCCGGCTGGTACACGCCGGAGCGCTTTCCCATCTTCAACATGGATGCGCCGGAGGGACGTTTCTATGGCTTCCCGTCCCATGCGGGCACGGGGTTCAAGATCGGGAGGTACCACCACCGGTTCGAGCCGGCGGACCCCGACGCGGTCGATCGGGAATTCCGCCAGGAGGACGAGGCGGTGCTGCGGGAGGGGATCGCGAGGTATTTTCCCGGCGCCAACGGGCCGGCCCTCGCGCACGCGATCTGCCTGTTCACCAACAGCCCTGACGAACACTTCATCATCGACCACCTGCCGGGCGAGCCGCGGGTCGCGGTCGCCGCCGGGTTCTCGGGGCATGGCTACAAGTTCTGCAGCGTGGTCGGCGAGATCCTCGCGGACTTCACCCTCGAGGGCGGCTCGTCGCACGACGTCTCGCTGTTCCGCCAGGATCGACTCGTGTCGTGACGCCGGTCAGCCGGCCACGCGGGACAACGCGTCGCCAAGCTCCGCGAGCCGGTAGGGCTTTGGCAGCAACCCGCGGGCGCCCCGCGTGATCAGGCCCTGGGCCTCCTCGTTGTCGCCGTATCCGGAGCAGATCAGGATCGGCACCGCCGCATCGATGGTCACGAGCTGGTCGAAGACCTCGACGCCGCTCATGCCGGGCATCTTGAGATCGAGCAGCACGGCCGCCAGGTCGCCATGGCGTGCGCGGAAGGCCTCCACGCCCTGGCGCCCCTCGGCGGCCATCAACACCTCGTAACCCAGCGTGCGCAGCGCGCGCTGCGCGACGTTGCGCAGGAGGTCCTCGTCCTCGATCACCAACACCAGACCGCTGCCGGTCGACATCTCACTTGCCTCCGGCCGCGGCGTGACGCCCAGGCGCCCCCGCGGCAACAGGATCCGGAACGTCGTGCCCTGCTCCGGCGCACTGTCCACCATCACGACGCCCTGGTGCGAGTCGACGACGCCGTACACGGTCGACAGGCCGAGCCCGGTGCCCTGGACGTCACCGCGGTCCTTGGTGGTGAAAAACGGCTCGAAGATCCGCGCCTGCACGTCCGCGGTCATGCCCACGCCCGTGTCGCTGACCTCGAGACGCACGTACTCGCCGGCGTGCAGCCCGAAGGCGGCCGCCTCACGACTGGCGAGCGTGGCGTTGCCCAGGCGCACGGTCAGGGTGCCGCCCCGGGGCATCGCCTCGCCGGCGTTCACGCACAGGTTGACCAGCACCTGGTGGAGCTGTGACGGGTCGCCGTCCACGGTCGAGAGATCCGGCGGCACCGCGAGCCGCACCGTCACGTCGCCGCTCAGGGTCGGCTGCAGCATCGTGATGGTGTCGCGGGCGAGATCGTCCAGCCGCACCGCCTCGACGATGTTCTTGCCCCGGCGGCCGAAGGCGAGCAGCTTGCGGGTGAGCTCCGCCGATCGGGTGGCGGCCTGGACGATCGCGCGGGCGTAGGTGTCGCGATCCGGATCGTCGGGCTCCTCGAGGAGGAGCTCGGCATGCGCGAGGATACCGGCCAGCATGTTGTTGAAGTCGTGCGCCACGCCGCCGGCCAGCTTGCCCAGGCTCTCGAGCTTCTGCGACTGCTGGAGCTGGACGGTGATGCGCTCCCGCTCCTCCTCCGCCGCCTTGCGATCGGTGATGTCCTTGCCGAAGACCGCGACGCCGACCACCTGGCCACCGTGGCGCACGGGGCTGATGGACAACAGGAGGGCCCGACCGTTCGGGCGGTCCTCGATCGTGAACGGACCCTCGTCCAGCGCCCGGCGGTAGCGCTGGTGCCAGACGCGCGTCCGCTCGGGCGTCAGCACGTCCTCGTGCCGCATGCCCACCCGCGCCTCCCGTCCCAGCCGCTCCCGCACATAGGCGGCGAATGCGCGGTTGTAGAGGGCAATCGCGAAGGTGTCGGGCTCGGCGAGCCACACCATGTCGTCGGTGCTCTCGACGAGCGCGGACAGCAGGGCGCGGCTCTCGTCGAGCGCGGTCACGGTGACACGCAGGCGCCGCCGCTCCCGGTTGTAGCCCGCCAGCACGACGCCGAGCATGATCGAGCACGCAAGCGCGCTCATGATGAAGCCGCTCGACAGGTCGAACAGGCGCTGCTCGTCGCTCCTGAACGGCGTGACCCATCCGGGCGCCCAGCGTTCCGCGTAGAAGAGCACCGTGCAGTTCGCGGTCACGAGCACCACCGCCGCCATGCGCCAGGCGCCCCTGAAGAAGATCAGGGGGAACATCAGCGCGGTGAAGAAGTAGAACGGCAGGCTGCCCGTCGAGGCCGCGTTCGGGAACCACGACACGTTGAGCGTCACGAGCAGCGCCCAGAACACCAGGTTCGGGTAGTACCAGCCGCGCCGCGCGAGGACGTGCAGGACGAGGCAGAGCGTGCCGAACAGCCCCGCTGCGACGTTGACGAGGACCGGCAGGTCCTGCAGCAGGTTGGCGGGGATCACCACCGCCAGGGCCGTGAACGCGCCGACGACGCAGAGGCCCTGGTAGAAGCGGTCCTCGAGATCCAGCGCGCCCTCGGGCACGACGAACGATCCGATCAACCTGAGGATGCGGCGCATTGAGGGAGATGCGGCGTTCGGGTCGCGCCCCTCCGGGCGCCCGGGCGGGGACCGTGCTGGCCTCAGTATACCCGGGCCTCAGATGGCACGGGCCACGGATGGCACGGCCGCAGATTGCACGGCCACAGATTGCACAGATGGCACAGATGCGGAGATGGCAGAGATGCAGGGATGCGACGCGGGGGGCCTGGGCGCGACGCGGCTACGGAACGGTGACGCGCAGCGCGGCCCCGTACAGCATCGTGCGGTCGTCGTCGCGCGCGGCCCACGTGAGCAGCGTGCGGAGGTCGCGGACCACCGTGCCCTCGTAAGCCGCCCTGCCATTGACGCGCACCGTCACCGGCCGGTCGAAGTCGACGACGTCTGGCGACAGCAGCAGCGTGAACCCGCGAACCCCGTCGGTGGTCGCCTCGAAGGCGTTGCCGCTCCGGGTCACGTCCACGCGGCCCCACGTGCCGGGATGTTCGAAGAAGTCCGGGCTGTCGAAGCGCCCCGGCCCCGGCGCATCCGCCAGCTCGTCGATCACCAGCCACTGCAGCCGGTTGAAGCGATCGGTCCGCTCCGTCGCCCACGACAGGTGTGCCGGGTGCGGGGCCCTCGGGTGATCCCGCACGAACCGCTCGAAAGGCCCACGGATCCACGGCCACCAGCTCGTGTCGTGCCCCGCGTCCGGCTGTGGGTTCCAGACGAGATCGACGCCCAACTGCCGGTACACCGCGACGTGCGACTCGACATGCCCGGCCGGGTACAGCGGATCCCGCCCGCCGTTGACGATGAAGAAGGGGCGGTTGGCGAGGTTCGACGCGAAGAGCTCGCCGTCGGCGCCGACGGCGGGATTGCCCAGGACCTTGATGCTGCCGTTCAGGGGCAGGAACGCCGAGAACGGCGTCGCCTCGCGCATCGCCAGGTAGTAGGTGCCCGTGCCGCCGTCCGAGATACCGGTGAGATAGAGGCGCGACTCGTCGACGTTGTACTTGCGCTTCACGCGGTCGATGGTCCTGAGGACGTTGTCGACCTGGATCTCGTCCCACCACGCCGCGTCCCGCCAGGCCCGCGGCTGGATGACGATCTCGTTCGCGCCCGGGATCCGGTTGCCCTGTCGGCGACGCTGGAGGCGCGGCGGGCCATCGTCCCGCCCGGCGCCAGCCTGCTCGTCACCAACGAGACCGGTGCCCGCCCCGAAGACCGATGGCGGCGCCTCGCGGCCGACGCCGCCGTGGAGCTGCACGCGCACGGTCCACGCGCGCGACGGGGCGTAGTCGTCCGGCACCTCGACCTCGTTGTCGAAGAGCGTGCCATGCGGCCCCGCGAAGCGGACGGAGAACGTGCCGGTCTTCTGCCGGCCGTACGTCCGGCCGCGGCGCAACTCCGCGTAGGCGGCCTCGAACCCGACGCCGCTCGCCAGGAGCTTCGGGACCGCCTTCTCCGCGGCCTCGCGATCAGCGGCTTTCCAGAACGGCACGAAGGCCGGCGAGGGATCCTGGGCGGCCAGCCGCGAGGGCCAGGGCCAGCCACAGATGGCACAGATGGCACAGATGCACGCCACCCGGGGCACCAGGGCCCCCCGCCGACGAGCCGACCGCCGCGTCCCCATGGCGCTCCTCCGTGTCTCAGTGTCTCCGTGGCCCGGCCTCGCCGGCCACAGGCGGCTACAGCGCCGGCGCCTCGCCGTCGAGGAACTTCGAGAGCTCCTCGGCGCGGAACTGGAGGCCGACGTAGAACGGCCCGAACTCGGCAAACTTGGCGCTCGCCTCGTCGAAGCGCATCTCGTAGATCAGCTTCTTGAAGACCAGCGGGTCGTCCGCGAAGAGATCGACGCCCCACTCCCAGTCGTCGAAGCCAATCGACCCGGAGATGATCTGCGTCACGCTGCCGGCATAGTGGCGCCCGATCTTGCCGTGCTCGAGCATCATCTCGGCGCGGCGCTCGAACGGCTCGCTGTACCAGTTGAGCGCCTCGCCGCGACGCTTGTTCATCGGGTAGAAGCACACCGCACGGCGCTTCGGCACCTCGCAGAACAGGCGGCCCATGACCCGCTGCCGCTGCGTCGCCATCTCCGCGTCGAACGCGGCCGTGTACTCGTCGCTCTCGGGCTTGAGGCCCTTCTCGGCAATCTGCCGGTGGAGCTTCGCCGTCATGTCGTACATCCCGAGCTCGACGATCGACACGTAGGACGTGGTCGGCTGCAGGTAGTTGTGAAGATGGGTCTGGGAGAGCGCGATCTCGGCGGCGGCGAGGTCGTCGAACGACCGCCGGAAGAGCACGATCATCAGGTCGGCCTTGTGGCCGAGCATCTGGACGAAGGCCGTCGCGCCATGCTCCGGGTCCGGGGTCGACTTCGCGAGCGCCGTGGCGGCCTCGACGCCCATCTGGTGGCGTTCGCCGGGAAACAGCGCCTTCAGGCGCTCCCAGTCCACGCGGTACATCAGGTGGAGGACGCTCCAGCCCTCGAGCGTCTCGGGGACGAAGGGGTTGTGCATCGGGGGATTGTACGACAGCGGCCCCGCGGCCGGCGGGCCCTTATCGCAGGCCGGCCACCAGTTCCCGCGTGCGTCGGCTGGTCAGGCAGCCGCGCACCATGGAGGGTGTCTCGCCGAAGGCCCGGCGGAACGACTCGGTGAAGTGGCTGTGGCTCGAGTAGCCCAGCGAGAGCGCCAGGTCGAGGAGATCCGTGCCGGCATCGGCCAGGCGCTCGAGACCCGTGCGCAGGCGCAACTGGTTGCGGTAGGCGTGGAGGGTGGTGCCCGTCTCACGGCGGAACACCCGCGCGAGATGGAAGACGGAGGTGTCGACGGACGCGGCAATGTCGGAGAGCGTGAGGCCCTCCGGGAAGCGGCTGGCGAGCACGGCGCGCGCGGCCTCGCTGAGGTCGCGGCCGCGGCTTCCGGACACGTGGGGCTTCTCGGGACCCAGCGACGCCTCCGCCAGGCGCTCGAGCACGGCGAGCACCGTCTCCTCGATGAAGAGCGCGTCGGGCCGCGACTCGCGGCTCGCATGCTCGAACACGGCCCGCTGGAGCAGGTACGTCGCCGGATCGCTCGGGCCGTGCGTGAACGCGAACGGCCGCTCGTGGCGATCGGCCGCCGCGGGCTCGAAGGCGGCCAGCGTCTCGGCAATCACCGCCGGCGCCACCGCGAACCAGTCGCCGTGGTCGCCCTCGGGCGCGAGGGGCCGCCGCCGGTACTCCTGCCCCTTGTTGTAAAAGGTGACGACGTTCGGATCGGCAACGAAAGGCTGGTGGCCGGCGTGCTGAATCCAGACGGCGGTGCGCGGGAAACAGAAGAAGAACGCGCCGGCGGGACCGGAGTCGACGAAATGCGGGCTCTCGACCGGACACCGCCACCGCCCCACGGTCACGAGCGGACCGACGTACAACGGCACGTCGAGCGCCGCGCGGTCGCGCAGCCCCTCACCCGCCGTCGCCTCGTCCCAGCCTGGTGCTCTCACGTCACTTCCGTCGCGTATAGATCAGGTCGTAGTTGACGCTCCACGTGCCGTCCGCGTTCAGCCGCTCCGACAGTTGCCGCACCCGGTCGGGACCCTCGCGGAAGAACGTCAGGCGGACACGCATGCGCAGGGTCGGCGTCGAGGGCACCGGGGTGAAGCCGTAGAAGACCATCCGGTCGTCCACGCGGTCGCCCCAGTATTCATGCAGCCCGCCGTTGCTGTCGACCCACGTCTGGTGCCACTGCCCGCGCGTGCGGTCGTAGATGTTGAAGCTGGACCCGGTCTGCACGCCGGCGTCCCAGTGCTCCATGATCACGCAGCCGCCGTACTCGCGGGTGATCTCGTTGGTCGGCGCCTTCTGCCCGGGCTTCAGCGTCTGGCCATTGGGCACGACGTCCCACAGGCCAAGCCAGAAGTCGAACTGGCGGTAGACCTCGGCGCTGCAGTCGGGCGGGGCGGGTCGCGGGGCCGGCGGCACGGAAGCCTGGACGGCCAGCAGGGCGGCGATCAGAAGGGTCATGCCCTTCTAGTTACGGCAGGGATGCGGGGAGGGGTTACCGGAAAGTTGCGGCCACAGGCCACAGATGGCACAGATACGACGCCACAGATGCACAGATGGGACGGGATGCACAGATGGGAACAGGTGCGGGACCGAGGCACCGTCAGCGTCCCCACGTATGTCCGTCCTTCCTTTCTTGATTCCGTTTTCTCGATTCTCTCTTCTCTCTCTTCACGGCGGATTGCCGCCCCGGCGCCTCCGGCCGATGGACGGCCAGAAGACGCCGGAGGCGGCGTGGCTACTGCCCCTCGTCCGGGACGATCAGCAGGTTGTCGACGACGCTGACGACGCCGTCGGTGTCCCGCGCGGTCTGGATCGCGAGTCGGCGTTGGGGCTCGGTTTCGACCTGGCCGGTCAGGGTGACGACGCCGTCCTTGGTCGAGACGTCGATGTCGCGGCCCTTCAGGTCGGTGTCGAGGTAGTACTGCGCCTGCACCTTCGTCGTGATCCAGCCGTCGCCCAGGCGCTCGCCCAGGTCGCGCCCGGCATCGTCACCGGCGTCCGTGTCCTCGACCTCGGGCACGGGTCGCATGGTGCGTGGCGCCCCGACCTCGACCTCGAGCTCGTCCTTCACGTCCCGCACGCCCGCGACGTTGTTCGCGAGCGAGACGGCCCGCCGCCGCGACGCCTCGGTGGCCACCTTGCCCGACAGCGTCACGACCCCGCCGTCGGTGCTCACGTCGATCTGGTCGCCCCGCACATCGTCATCCAGGTAGAACTTCGACTGGACGCGCGTGGTGAGCGAGTCGTCGGACGTGTAGTTGCGACCCGTCGTGTCCGGGTTGTCATCAGCCTCGGTGATCGGACCGGTCAGGCCCTGGGCCGTGTCCTCGGGGCGAATCCGGAGCCGATCGCGCACGTCGGAGACGTCCTCGGTGTTACGCGCGATCCGCAGCGCCTGCTGGCGCTCCATCTCGCTGTCGACGAAGCCGGCGAGGGTCACGACACCGTCGCGGGTCGTCACGTCGATGTTGCGGCCCTTGACCTCGTCGTCCATGAAGTACTGGGCCTGGATCTTCGTCGTGATCCACGCCGACTCGACGGGACCTTCCTCGTCGGTGTCGCCGGGCATGCCGCCCTCGACGGGACGGTTCTCGGCGGTGCGGCTGCCGGACGCCGCGTCGCCGCCCTCGGCCGCGGCGGCACCGGCCACCGCGAGATCGTTGCGCACGTCGACCACACCCGAGACGCCGCGCGCGGCCTCGGCGGCGGCCGCGGACGCGTCGGTGGACGCGACGTCACCCGACAGGGTGACGATGCCCTGATCGGTCGAGACATCGATGTCGTTGGGGACGTCGGCATCGCCGTAGAAGCGGGCCTCGACCTGCGTGGTGATCCAGTCGTCGGTCTCCGCCTGCATGTCGGCCGTGGCCGTCGAGTCGGCCGCGGTGTCGGTCATGACCGAACGCTCGTCCGGGCCGTTACAGGCCCCGGCCAGGGCCGCGGCGGCCAGCATCAGGCTCAGCGGCAGGGCTCTCATCACTCTCCACCTCCTCTGTCGTTGATATCCACCTCCCGCACACTGCAAGATGCGTCCCACTTCCGCGGGTGCCGCGCAGATGGGGTCGATGGGTCACGCCGATGCGACGGCCCTGCCGCTCCTCGCGCCGGCGCTACCGATTCTGGGGAAAGCGAGGCACATCGATCCGACGGCCCAGCTGGAATGCGTGGAAGCGTGCTCCACATCATCGGTGGCGACGTACGGGCCACGGAGACAGGAGACACGGAGGCACGGAGGCACGGAGTCTTGACTGGGATGGTGAGTGCCGTGGTCCACTCCATGGCACCGGGACGTGGACTGAGATTGCTGGCCGGCTCCTCGTCCCTGCGGTCTCTGTCTCTCTGTGTCTCTGTATCTCTGTGGCCCGTACGTGTGGTCAGTCGCGCAGGAGCGCCAGGAACTCCGCGAGGACCATCGCGGTTGCCCCCCAGACCTGTTCGCCGAACAGATCGAAGTAGGGCACGTCGATCTCGACGCGTTCGCCGTTGCGTTCGCGGACGCGGGTACGGCGCCGAATCGTGGCGGGATCGAGCAGCGTGCCGATCGGCACCTCGAGGATGCGGGCCACCTCCCACTCGGCACGGGCGAACGCCGGGCGCACGTCGGAGATGCCGACAACGGGATGGAGCAGGAAGTTGCTGACGGGGATGTGAAGCGGCGTCAGACGGCCGAGGACGTGCACGGCCGCCGGCGCGATGGCGACTTCCTCGGCAGCCTCCCGCAGGGCCGCGGTCTCGAACGACTCCCCCTCGTCCACCCGCCCGCCGGGCAGTGACACCTGGCCCGTGTGGTTCCGCAGGGTCGCGCCCCTCACGGTGAGTGGCACGTGCAGCGTGCCGGCGTGCGGATACACGAGCACGAGGGCCGCGGCGTCACGCACGCCGGCGGGGATGTGATCGGGATCCCACCCGACCCGCGGATGCGGCGCCATCGTGAGCTGAGCCTTGACGCCCGGCAGGGCCGTCCCGAACCGCGCGCGCAGCCGCGCGCCGAGGTCGCTCAGGGGCCGGGAGTCGTGGTTCACAATCGGGATGCCGTGTTGCAGGGGCGCGTCGACGGAAGCGGCGGGGCCGGAAGACGTGGACGCCTCCCGGCCCCGGACCACGGACGATCCTACCGCAGGCGCTGCATCTCGGCGGCGCTCACCGGCGTCGACGGGCCGTGATAGAGCGCGTTGAACACGAGCTTGAGCGTCGCACGCGGCTGCGCGCGGAAGTCCACCTGGCTGCCGAAGGTCACGACGTAGCCACGGCCGACGTCGAACGACACGACGTTGGCCTGGTCCTTCAGGTACTCCTCTCCCAGCAGCCAGCCGCTCTCGAGGACGTGCTCCCGCGGATAGCGTGAGACGACGTCGGCATCGATTGCGAAGCCGGGACGCAGGCGATACGCCTGGTCCGACTCGAAGAAGATGGGCCAGGACTCGCGCATGCCCCAGGCCACCGGGTTGGTGGGATCGAACTCGTTCGCCAGCAGCGAGCCCGGGCAATAGAACAGGTTCTCGGGATCCGCGACGCGGTCGCGGAGCACGTGCATCAACTGCGCGGGACTCGTGAACGCGTCCTTCAGCGCCTCGTCCACCGCGGAGGCCGGAACCTGGCGCTGGTCCGCCGGCCGCGCGGCGGGTCCGAAGCGCGGCGGCGCCTTCGGCACCACCGGTTCGATCGGCAGGTCGAGCAGCTGGCGGGCGGTCTCGACGGCCGTGCCGATCGCGAGCAGCGTGCCGCCGTTCCGGACGAACTGCTGCAGCTTCGTCCAGCCCTCGTCACCGACACCAGCGGCCCAGCCCCACTGCGCCGGGTCGTTGCGGCGCTGGTCGAGGCCGTTCACGACGCGCTGACGGGTCGTGCCCTCGGGCCACAGGATGACGTCGTACTGCTCGTTGAGATCCCCCGCGAAGTCGGCGGCGGAGATCTCCTTGTGGTTCACGCCGTACTGCTCGAGGATCCAGAGCATCCAGCCACCGGGCATGTTGTTGGCTCCGCGCCAGAGCCCCACCCTGGTGCCGGGCTTGAGCTTGAAGCCGTCCACCGCCGGCGCGCGGTCGGCAGCGTACACGGGCAGGCCGAGCTCACGCGCGGCCTTCGTCACGATCGGCTCGGCGGCGGCAGTCGGCGGAATCACGAACGTACCGGGCGCGAACGTGCGGCCGGCGGCATCGAACGCACCGGCCGCGCGGAAGGTGGGCACGCCGGCCTTCTGCAGCTCGGACACCATCTTGAAGGCGCCGTAGGAGCCGGGCCCGACCAGGTACGCGCCCTTCGGGCGCGCCGGCATCTCCTGGGCGACGGGACGCACCTCGGCCACCCGCTCGAGCGAGGCGTCGAACCGCTGGTCCACCTTGTCCACCGTCACACCCATCAGCATCCAGAGCGTCTGCGCGGTCACGTCGTAGGGCGGCTCCGGCGGGCCACCGGGGAACAGCCGCAGGTCCGGGTACTGCTGCCGCTCCAGCATCGTCTTGGCGAAGGCGCCGTAGGGCTGCGCCGTGCGGATGACCCATGAGCCTGCCGCGTACTGCCTGCCGCCAGCCGTGAACGGCGCGGACGCCTTCTCGATCTCGACGTCGGCGAACTCGAGGATCTCGAGCATCTCGTAGGTCGCGTACGGATCGGGCTGCTCGGCCGGGACGACGAAGGCGTAGGGACCCTTGTCGTAGCTCACCCAGTCGCGATGCACGCGGTAGAAGTTGAAGAGCCAGTCGGTGTGGTACTTCGCCACCTCACGCATGCCGGACAGGGCGGCCGTGACGCCGTAGTCGACCTGCTGCCCGAGCGTCCACGTGTCCTTCGAGTAGGGCACCGGGAAGTTCCAGTGCGCGTCCTGCGGCCCGAGCGGCTGGCCCTTGTTCGGGTTGACGTACGGGTCGGCGAGGTTGCTCGACGCGATCTCGGTGAGGATGCGTGGCTGCCCGTGGTACACCATGTACTGCCGCGCGGGCGTCCACATGTCGTAGCCCTGGAGCCACGCGACGCCTTCCTTGCCCTCCGCGATCAGCGCCGACGCCATGGCCTGTCCCACCGTCGACTGGCCCAGCGCCAGGATCGGGTGGATGTTCACGTCGAAGGGATCGGTGAACGGCGGCACGAAGATGCGGGAGCCGGTGGGCCCCTGCTGGTGCATGTCGTGGGTGATGACGGGCTTGTACCGGTTCTGGACCAGCTCGATGTTCATGCGCGTTTCCTTCTGCGTGAACATGAACCAGTCGCGGTTGTCGTCGTGCCCGACGTACTTGTGGTACAGGTCCGGGTAGACACGGTTGTAGGCCGTGCCCTTCGTCTTGTACCAGTGGTCGATGACCATCACCTGCCCGTCCGGGTTCTGTGACGGGATCAGCAGCACGACGGCGTCGTTCAGGATCTGCTGGATGTCCGGCGTGTCCTCGGTGGCCAGCTTGTGGACAATCTCGATGATCGCCTGGCCGTTCGAGACCTCCGTCGAGTGGATTGTCGCGTAGAGCAGGTAGAAGGGTTTGCCCTCGGCGGCCAGCGACCGCGCCTCGGCCTCGGACAACCCACGCGGGTCGGCCAGGCGTCGGTTGATCTCGACCAGCCGATCGAACTTCGCCAGGTTCTCCGGCGAGCTGATCTTGAGCAACGAGTAGTCGTTGCCCATCGTCGTCTTGCCGAGCACCTCGTAGGTCACACGGTCGGAACTCTTCGCGACCGCGTCGAAGTACTCCAGGATCTTCGGATACCGCGCCAGCTCGCCGTCCGCCCCCGGCTTGAAACCGAAGAAGGCGACGGGATCCGGCACCTGCGCAGCGGCGGGCGCCGGCAGCGCGAACGCGGAGACGAGCAGCACAACGAGCAACACGGGAAGGGATCTGCGCATCAGCATGGCCTCGCTGGGGCGGCATTGTATCCGGGCCACCGACGGCGCAGATAGCCACAGATGCACGGCTGCAGAGGGATGCAGAGCTGGCAGGCTTCGGCGTGGCTGCTACTAGCGAAGCACGTAGGTTCGGCGAGAGGCCGGCGGCCCCCTGTGGAATCCGTGCAATCTGTGGCCTGTGTGGGCCGTCACTGCTTCCTGAGAATCTGTGGGCCGCGGATGGCGACGCGGATCAGCTCCTCGGGTGAGAGGCCCCGGTGGCCGTCTTCGGCGAGATGCCGGACGAAGGTCGCATCCACGCCGTGGATGCGCATGCGCCGGAGCTGGTCCGCCGTGAGACCCGTGAAGCCGGCGTCGCGCATCTCGCGGATGAAGGCCGGGGTGACGCCGTGGATGCGCATCGCAACCAGGTCGCGGGCGGACAGTTCCTCGTAGCCGAGCGCCCGGAGCTCGCGGATCTCGGCGGGGGTGACCCCGTGGATCCGGAACGTCACGAGATCGTCCGCCGGCACCTCGCGGTAGCCCTCGGCCGCGAGCGCCCGCACGAAAGCGGGGCTGACGCCGTGGATCCGGAACTTGATGACCTCGCGCGTCGGCAGCGCGCGGTAGCCGAGGGAGGCCATGTCGCGGATGAACGCCGGCGTGGCCCCGTGGACGCGCAGCTTGACGAGCTCGCTCGCCGGCAGGTCGCGATACCCCAGCCCCTGCAGGGCGGCAATCCCCTCCGCGGTGACGCCGTGGATCCGCATCTTGATCAGCATGCGCAGCGGCTCCCGTCCGTAACCGGCCCCGGCCAGCGCACGCACATACGCAAGATCGATATCGAGCGCCGCCAGGCGGAGGTGATCCTCGATGGTGAGTCCCCCGTATCCCAGGCGTGCCATCTCCGCGGCGTACGTGGTGCTGGGAGTGAACGTGTAGTGCCCGGCGCCCCGGCCATCGTCGAACGACCCGGTGAAGTGGAACGTTCCGGGGTCGCGGGTGAGCTCGAAGCGGACGTCGCCCGCCGCGCCGTCGAGCACGGCCGGCGACAGCCCCCGGAGGTCGCGCATACGGACCCCGAACCCCCACCGCGACTCGCCGCGGCCGTCGTCCAGATTCAACTGCAGCCGGTGTGTCCCATCGTCGTCCGGCCACTCGCGCGTGCGGCTGGCGGTCCAGGTGCCCGCTGCCTGGGTCCCGGCCGGCGCGGCCTGTTCGAATGGTGCCACGGCGGCCGACAGCCCGACGGCCGCGATCATGACGAATGTGGTGACCAGTGCACGCATGACCTTGCCTTCCTCCCTGCCGCCAGTCCAGCAGGCGACGTCTGCTTCGACGAACCGAACCGGCCGGAACGTTGGAACGTGCGGGGTGCGCCCGACGTTAGTAAAGTGAACGGACCACCGATGCCCGACTGCTACGTGTTCGATGACTTCCGACTCGACCTGGCGGCCTATCGGCTGGAGCGGGCCGGCATGCCCGTCGCCCTCGAGCCCAAGGCGCTGGACGTGCTTGCCCTCCTGGCGTCCAGGCCGGGACGGCTCGTCACGAAGCAGGAGATCTTCGCGGCGGTCTGGCCGGACACGGCCGTGACCGATCACGCCCTGACGCGCGTGATCGCGCAGATCAGGCGGGCGCTGGGCGACGATGCGCGAGAGAGCCGCTTCGTGGAGACGGTGCCGACGCGCGGCTACCGCTGGCTGCCACCGACCACCGTCGTGACGGCGGCCGCCGTGCCGCCCGTCGCGGCAGCGCCATCGGACGCGCAGGCCTCGGCCACACCCGCCGCGGCGCCCCTGCGCGACCGGAGGCTCCCGGTCGCCGCGGCTGTCGTGCTGCTCGCGGCGGTCGCGACAGCATGGTGGGTCCTCACCGACGAACGACCCGGCCGCACCGCGCAGCTCGACACGGCGGTGATGACCGGCGCGCTGCCGGAGCAGCTCACGACGGCGGCGGGCCTCGAGCTGCAGCCGTCCGTGTCGCCGGATGGACGCGCGATGGCCTATGTCTCCGCCACGACCGGACACTTCGAGATCTACGTCCGCCAGCTGGACGACGCGGGATTGCCCACCCCGCTCACGCGCGATGGGGCGCACAACGTGCAGCCGGCGTGGTCGCCGGACGGGCAGCGCATCGCGTATCACTCCTACGCGCGTGGCGGCGTCTGGGTGGTGCCGGCCCGCGGAGGCACACCGCGCCAGGTCGTCGCCGCCGGGTCGCATCCCGCCTGGTCGCCGGACAGCCGCCGCATCGCCTATCAGTCGGATGAGTTCACCGACGTCACGCCGAGCGCGCATGTGGCGCAGGGCGGGTCGACGATCTGGATCGTCGACGCGGACGGCAGGGGCGCGGCGCCCCTGACGACCGCGTCGCTCGGCGGAGGCCACGGCGCGCCGGCCTGGAGCCCCGACGGCCGCTTCCTCGTGTTCACCGTCATCGACGGTGGAGCCCGCTCCGGCCTCTGGACCGTCGAGGTCTCCTCGGGCCGCACGGCGCAGCTCACGAGCGGCGGGTGGGCCTACGAGGCGGCCTGGCTGCCGGCTGGCAATGCCGTGGTGGCCACGGGCGGCGACCCGGTCATCTGGCGCCTCGGTGTCGATCCCGTTTCGGGAACCGCGGTGGGCCGCGCCCGGGCGATCGCGGTCCCCGGTGTGCCCGGCGTCCGTGGTCTCTCCGTCGCGCCCGATGGTGAGACAGTGCTGTTCACCGGCATCGCGCTCGACAGCCAGATCTGGTCCGCCACGCTCGGTGGCCCCGCCGGCGTCGCCGCCGGCGCCCCGCAGCCACTGACCAACGACACCAGCCGGCGCAATTCCGTCCCCGTCGTCTCACCCGACGGACGGCGCGTGGCCTACATGTCGCGCCGCAGCGGGAGTGCGACCGACATCTCGGTGCTGTCCCTGGCCGATGGCGCAAGTGAACGCGTGACGTCGGACGAGGCCTTCGATGGGCAACCGAGCTGGTTCCCCGATGGACGCCGCCTCGCCTTCGTCTCGAACCGCGAGGATCGGCCGGGCATCTGGGCGCTCGACCTGGACACGCGGCGCCACGACCTGCTCTTCGCCAACGACGACGTGACACGCGCGCCGTCGCTCGGCGTGCAGCCCGGGTCGGTGTTCGCCGAGGTGCGCTTCTCGCCCAGCTTCCGCCAGCTCGCGTTCGCGATGCTCGAGCCTGCCGGCGGCCAGCGCGTGGTCCACGTCGTGGCCTTCGATCCGATCACGTCCCGCGTGGTCTCCGACCCGTCGCGGTCCACCGGGTACCCGGCCTGGTCGCCCGACGAACGCGCGCTGGCGGTCGAGATCAAGGACGGCGCATCGACCCAGGTGGGCATCATCGATCTCGACGCCGGCACCATCCGCCAGCTCACGAGCGGCCGGGGACAGTCGTGGGTGCGCAGCTGGTCGCCGGATGGGACGCGCGTCGCGTTCGCGGCCCTGCGCGATGGCACGTGGAGCCTGCGCTGGATTGACGCGCGCACCGGTGAAGAGGGACGGTTCCTCCCGGACGAACCCGTGACCGCCTATGTGCGGTATCCGGAATGGTCGCCGCTCGGCGATCGCCTGGTGTACGAACGCGGCGTGCTCACGGGGAACATCTGGCGGCTCTCGCTGCCGGATGATGGCCGTTCATTGGATCGATGAGACGTTCCCGCTTGCACGGCGGCGCGGGCCGCAACGATGATCGCGGCATGGACCCACGTTACCCCACTGGACGCCTCACCTTCACCGCCACCCCCTCCGACGCCGACCGCGCGCAGTGGATTGCCGCCATCGGCGCCCTGCCCGCGGAACTGAAGGCCACCCTCGCCGCGCTGCCGCCGGGCGCGCTCGACCGGCCGTATCGCGAGGGCGGCTGGACCGTGCGCCAGGTCGTGCACCACCTGGCGGACAGCCACGTGAACGCCTACTGCCGCATGCGGTTGACGCTGACCGAAACCGATCCCACTGTCCGTCCCTATGAGGAGCGCGCGTGGGCGGAGCTGCCGGATGCGAAGACCGGGGACCCGGCCGTTTCGGTCGCGCTGCTGGAGGCGCTGCACGCGCGCTGGCACGCGCTGCTGCTCACGCTGGCGCCTGGAGACTTCACGCGTCCCGCCCGGCACCCCGAGCACGGCGCCATCAGCCTCGACTGGCTGCTCCAGGTCTACGCCTGGCACGGCCGGCACCACCTCGGCCACATCAAGCTCGCCGCCGCCGTCTGACGGCGGCCGCCCCCCGCGACAACTCGGGGCCCCCGACTCTCGTCAAAGAAAGCGCGCGCTCCATCCCGCGCCTTCCGGGGGCCCCATGACCGACTTCCGCCACGCCGTCCGCTCGCTCGGCCGCACACCGGGCTTCACGGCCCTCGCCGTCCTCACGCTGGCCCTCGGGATCGGAGGCACGACGGCCGTGTTCTCGGTGGTCAACGGCGTCCTGCTCCAGCCGCTTGGCTACCCCGACGCCAACCGGATCGTGATGATCTCCGAGGCCAACGCACGCACGCGCACCATGGGCGTGTCGAACCCGAACTTCGTGGACTGGCACGAGCAGGCCACCACGTTCTCGGCGCTTGCCGGCTACGGCGGCGGCCGTGACACGGTGCTGGGGGGCCTGCAGCCGGTCACGACCGGCGTCTACTGGGTCACGCGCGACTTCTTCGACGTGATGGGCGTCCGTCCCGCCCTGGGCCGGACGTTCAGCCCCGAGGAGACACAGCTCAACGGCCGGCAGGCCGTCATCGTGAGCTACGGCTTCTGGGAGCGGGTGCTCGGCGGCGCGGCCGACCTCTCGAGCCTCAGGGTTCGTGTCGGCGGCGTCACGGCCCCCGTCGTGGGCGTGATGCCGCAGGGCTTCGAGTACCCGGCGACGGCCGAGGTGTGGATCCCGAAGGAGCTCGAGGCGGACGAATCGGGCCGCACCGCACACAACCTGCGCGTCGTTGCCCGCCTGGCGCCAGGGCGGACCCTGGACGATGCGCAGGCGGAGATGTCGGCGATTGCGGGACGCCTGGAGGCGCAGTACGGCGACAACCACGACGGCACGGATGCCGCCGTGGTGCGGCTCCAGGACCGCGTCGTCGGCAGCTCGCGGCAGCTCCTGCTGGTCCTGCTCGGCGCGGTGGCGATCGTGCTCGTGGGCGCGTGCGCGAACGTGGCGAGCATGCTCGTCACACGGGGCGCCGCGAGGAAGCGTGAGCTCGCGGTGCGTGTGGCGCTCGGCGCCGCGCGGGGGGCGCTCGTGCGGCTGCTCGTGGCCGAGAACCTCGTGATCGGCGCCGCCTCCGCGGTGCTGGGCCTCGCGCTGGCGGTGGCCCTCGTCCGGGCGTTCGTGCTGCTGGCGCCGGCCGGCCTGCCGCGCGTGCAGGACGTCGCGGTCGACGGCACCGTGCTGGCGTTCGTCGGGCTGCTCGCGCTCGTGACACCTGTCCTGTTCGGGCTGCTGCCGTCGCTCCAGGTCTCGCGCCCCGACCTGCGGGACGCGCTCGTGGAGGCCGGACGCGGCGCGGCGGCGGGCGGCCGGACGCGCACGCGGCAGGCGCTCGTGGCGGTCGAAGTCGCCCTCGCCCTCGTGCTCCTGGCGGGTGCGGGCCTGCTCATCCGCAGCTTCACGCGGCTCGCGACCGTCGACCCGGGCTTCCGTCCGGTGGGCGTCGTCACCATGGAGACAACGGTCCCGGACGACCGGTATCCCGACGCGGATCAGGCGGCGCGGTTCTACGACGCGATGCTGGAGCGCGTCTCGACGGTGCCGGGCGTGGAGGCCGCCGGGCTCATCAACACCCCGCCGCTGAGCGGCACCGGCCCGAACGGCGGGTTCATGTTCGAGGGACAGGACTGGGAGGCCATTCGCGGCAACTGGACGGCGCAGTCCGCCTCCTACCTCGTCGTCAGCGGCAGCTACTTCGAGGCGATGGGCATCCCCATCGTGCGGGGGCGCGCGTTCGAGCCACGCGACACGGCCGGCGCCGAGCCGGTGGCGGTCGTCAACCAGGCGATGGCACGGCGGTACTTTCCGGACCGCAACCCGCTCGGGCAGCGGATCCGGTTCGCGGGCATGGACCGCGAGAACCCGTGGCTCACGATTGTCGGCGTCTCCGGCGACGTCCGGGCACGCCTGGCGGACGAGGCCGTTGCCGAGGTCTACGTCCACTTCCCGCAGTTGCCGTCCCGCATGAAGTACTTCGTCACGACCGTCGCGCGGCTGGCGCCCGGGGCCACGCTCGAGCAGGTGGCGCCGCGCCTGTCGGAGGCCGTGCGGACGCTCGACCCCGATGTGCCGACCGAGCTCTCGACGATGACGGCGCTCGTCGAACGCTCGGTGGCCGATCGCCGGTTCGCGGTGCTGCTGCTGTCGCTGTTCGGCGTGATGGCGCTGACGCTGGCGGCGGTGGGGATCTACGGTGTCCTGGCGCAGACGGTCGTCGCGCGCACGCCGGAGATTGGCGTGCGCATGGCGCTCGGCGCCGAGCCGCGCTCGGTCGTGGGCCTCGTGCTCCGTGATGCGATGGGCGCCGTCGTGATCGGCGCGGTGGCCGGCGTCGCCGGCGCGCTCGCGTTGACGCGGCTGCTCGGGTCCATGCTCTACGACGTCCAGCCCACTGACCCGGCTACCTATGCGGTCGTGCTGGCGCTGCTGGCGGCCGTCGCCGTGCTCGCGGGCGCCACCCCGGCCCTGCGTGCCACCCGCATCGATCCGGTGGCCGCGATCCGAGAATAGAGAATCAAGAAAACGGAATCAGGACTTCCACGAAGGGGACACACCCGCGTCCGCCATTCCTGATTCCTGTGTCCTGTTTCTTGATTCCTGTTTCCTGATTCCTGTTTCTTGATTCTCTCTTCTCCAGAAAAGGGGTCTGACCCCTTTCTTCCTGGGGACACGAAGAAAAAGTGGTCAGACCCCTTTTCTGGAGCTACCGGCGGAGGCGGTTCACCAGCTTCACCACCCAGAAGACCGCCCAGGCGATCAGCAGGAAGTTCACGACCTGCGTGATGAAGTTCCCGTAGTTCAGCGTGACCGCGCCGGCCTCGGTCGCGACGGCCATCGACTCGTACGGGCCCGGCGTGGTGCCCGGCTTGAGCACGACGAAGAGCTGCGTGAAATCCGAGCCGCCGAGCAGCAACCCGAGCGGCGGCATCAGGATGTCGTTCACGAGGGAGTTGGTGATCTGCGCGAACGCCCCGCCGACGATGACCCCGACGGCAAGGTCCATGACATTGCCCTTGGCGATGAACTCCTTGAACTCGCTCGCAACCGACATACGACCTCCTCGAAGGCACACCACCCCGGAGGCGGGGCGGCGGTGGTCCGGCGACCGACCTCAGAACTTGTACACGAACGAGAGCAGGATGGAGACGTCGTTCTTCACGAGGCCCAGGGTGGGCGGGCGGGTCTTGTAGCTGTCCTGGAGCTCCGCCTTCAGCTCGCTGTTCTCCGTGACCGACGCCGCGATGCCCGCCGTGAGGGTGTAGAGGGCGTCGCCGAAGTCGGCCACCTTCCACAGCGACGAGACGCTGTGGGTGACCCGCGCCGTCTCGGTCACCTGGAGTTCGAGCTTCTCGCCGGCCGCCACGGCGCCGTCGGTCCGGGTGAGCCGCCCCGTGTTCTGCTCGAACACGAGACCGACGCTCGAGTCGACCGAGAACTCGACGCGCTCCGTCTTCGCCACCTCGTAGCTGAGGCCCACCGTGGGGGCAATCAGGTTCTCGATCTCCTTGAACCGGTCCCGCAGGTAGTTGGTCTGGCCGAAGGCCGACAGCCCGTCCACGAGCCGGTAGTCCGCGCGCACGCCGAGCGCCGTCTTGTCGACGGTGAGATCCCCGTCCTTGCTGCCGCGAATGTGCAGGCCCGTGCTCTTGAACGTGGTGCGGCCGCCGGCGTCGTGCTCGAGCTCGTAGGCCGCGTTGAAGGTGGAGGTGTCGGTGTTGCCGGAGGTCAGGGCGATGCCGACGCTGAGCGAACCCGTCCATCCCGGCGGCGGCTCGTCGGCGTCCTGGGCGACGGCAGGCGCGGAGCAGGTCAGGACCAGGAGGGCGGCCCCGATCCAGCAGGACACGGAGCACACGGGGGACACGGAACACACGGACGCCAGCGACCACGCGCGGCCGGATGGCCGCGGGGGCGCGAGACGGTCGGGGGCGGAATGAATCATCGAGTCCATGCTGGGACGCCGCGGGCGCGGCGTGGGGTTCAGCACTCGATCAAACCACACATCACCCCAAATCCCCAGCGCGCGGGCCCTCGGGGGGTCAGAGCCGGAAGAGATAGCTGAGCTTGAGGAAGAACCCGTCGGAGGAGCGCCTGAGGCGCGTCTCGATGGGGCTGGCAAACGGGTTGTCGAGCGTGCTGCCATACCCCGCGAAGAACACGGTGCCCGGCGTGGGCTGGTAGGAGAAGAGCCAGTCGGCGCGGAAACGGCGCGCGTACTGCGCGCCCGCCCGCTCGAATGTCCCGGTGCCAGGGTTGCGGACGTAGAGCGGAAGCCCGGTGCGTGAGTCGTCTCGCAGCGCGTCCTGCCACTGCCCGTCGTACTCGCCGACGAACCGCACGAAGATCGGCCGCGCGATCTGGTATTCGAACTTCAGGCGCGGGATGCGGCGGATCGCGACCGTGGATCCGTCGGTCCGCCGCTTGTACGACTGCAGCTGGTACCGCGCGTCCACGCGCAGCTTCTCGGTGGGCCGCCACTCCGCCCCGACGTTCACGAACGCAATGTCGGCGGACGACCACTCGTAGAAGTTCTCGTCGCGGCCCCAGATGAGGAATGCATCGAGCGTCACGCCGCCACGCTGGGGCGTGTTGGCCGAGATCACGTAGTCGAGGTTCGGCAGGCGCGGTGTGCCCGTGAACGGCAGCAGTTCCACCCCCGTGGCCGTCTCACGGCCGATCCGGTAGTCCTGGTACAGCCGCTCGTCGTAGCCGAAGGTCTCGATCAGCACCGAGCCGCCGGCGCGCCAGCCGCCGCGGAAGGTGAAGTTGTTGTTGAAGTGCAGCTTGCGGTCCTGCGCGGACAGGCCGTTCACGAACCGCTCGTACTGCCAGGTGCCGTCGACCACGACGTCGCTCGACCACTTCTCGAGCACGCTGTCGGGTGGGCCGTAGAAGCTGACCTGGTGCGTGAGGTTCACGCCGGCAACGCCGGTGCGGGACAGGAAGCCTGCGGCCGCCCGGAAGTCGTCGCCGATGCCCCGCACCGTGTAGCGGAAGCCGAAGCGCCGGCCCGCGCGCGCGACGATGCCCTGCCAGATCGGCGCGGTCGTCACGGCGCCGTCCACGGCGGTGCGGCTCATCCCGGCCTGGAGTTGCAGGCTGTAGACGTCCTTCCACACGAAACGGGCATCACCGGCAACGACGCGGTTCGAGCGGTCGCCGTCGATGCGATCGGTGTACACGAGCGCGGCACGTGACTGGCCGCCGATGTCCCGCTGGACACGCACCACGTTGAACAGCGGGGTGTCGTGCCCGCTGGCCGACGTGGCCTCGTCGTCCACGGCCGTCAGCATCGCGACGTTGGTGCCACCCGACACCTTGCCGGTGATCTTCGCCGCGACGATGGGCGCGACGACCCGGCGCGTGTAGATCAGGTTGTTGGGCGTGGAGAACTGCTCGATGCCGTCCAGGAAGAACGGCCGCTTCTCCGGGAAGAACAGGGCCTGCCGCGGGTCGAAGAGGAACTGCCCCGCGTCGGCCTCCACCTGCGAGAAGTCCGGGTTGACCGCCCCGTTCAGCGTCAGGTTCGCGGTCAGGCCCCAGCGGACGTTCAGCCCGACCTCGGGCCGCGAGGCCTCGTACCCCCAGCCGCCGCCGGTGGAGGCGCCATCGATCTTCGCTGTCGCGACCGGGTTCAGGTCGAGCACGAGACCGCGGCTCAGGTCGTGCAGCCCCCGCAGCGTGCCCGACTGGGCGAGGAACGACGCCTCGTCCTTGCGGGCGGGGGTCCAGCTGTCCTCGACGCCACGCTGGGGGATCACGCGGGTGATGTTCACGCCCCAGTCCTGCCGGTCGGCCGCCTGGTAGCGCAGGCTCTTGAAGGGGATCCGGACCTCGACCTCGTAGCCCTCGTCCGTGACGCGTCCCTTCGACTCGAAGACGAAGTCCGGGCTCAGGTCCGGCGTCTCGCGGCCGGTCTGGAGGCCGCCGAAGCCACCGCCGGACCCGCTCGCCGGCGCGCGGGTGCCCTCGGCCATGGCGCCGTCCATCTGCACGCCGAGCGGGTTGACGCCGAAGACCGTCGCCTGTCGCTGGTCGTTGAACGTGCCGAGGAAGATGAGGATGTGGTCGTCCGAGTCGATCTTGTCGCGGTCGGCGAGCGTGGCGCGCACCCCGCCGGCCGCCGTCGCGCGGATGCCGAAGTACACGGCCGTCGGCGAGTACCACACCAGGACGTCGGTGGGCTCGTCGGCCGGCGCGCCGTCCACCGGCGCGTAGCGCGAGAAGCCCGTCAGGCGCGCGGCCCGGGTCCACACGGCCTCGTCCAGGTGCCCGTCCACTTCCGGCGCCGCGTCGATACGCGGCGGGTCCACCGTGGTGTCACCCGCGCGCCCGTCGAACACCAGCGCCGCCCTGGCCTCCGCCGGGCTTCCGGGATCGGCCGCAGGCTGCGCCTGGGCGCCGGCCGGGACCACCAGGGCCAGGAGCGCCGCGCAGACCCTCGCGTGACAGCCGTATGACATGCGGAAGAGACGATAGCAGACGAACGTCCCGGGCGGTACGCCTGCGGGGGGAGCCCTGTGACCAGTGGCGGGACGGACCGTCGAATCAGGCGCCGGGACGCGAACCGGCCACACCAGCCACGAAGATCGCGAAGTCCACGGAGACGTCGACCTCACGGGACTGCGAGGCGCCGGCTTCCGGAGCATCGTGCCCTTCGTGTTCTTCGTGGCCTTCGCGGCTGGATTCTCCAAATCACGAGATCACGAGATCACCAAATCACGAGATCACCAAATCACGAGATCACCAGATCACCAGATCACGAGATCCCCAGATCCCAAGTGCCCTAGCTCCGCACGGACTCGGCCCTGAGGCAGGCCTCCTGGATGATGTCGTTCGCCCAGTCGTACACCGTGTGGTTGGTGACCCGCTGGCTGAGCGCGCGCATGCGCCGTTCCTGCTGGTCGGGATCCATCAGCAGCGACTCGTGGAGCGCCTCGGCGAACTCGTCGATCGCGTAGGGGTTCACGAGCATCGCCTCCTCCATGTCACGCGCGGCCCCCGTGAACTTCGACAGGACGAGCACGCCGCGGCCATCCGTGCGCGACGCGATGAACTCCTTCGCCACGAGGTTCATGCCGTCGTGCAGTGACGAGACCACGCAGACATCGGCCGCGCGGTAGAGCGCGGCAATCTCCGCCGAGTCGTGGTGCTCGCGGCGGTAGATCACGGGCGTCCAGCGTTCGGTGCCGTGGCGCAGGTTGATCCGGCCCACGAGCTCGTCGACCTCGGTACTGAGCTCCTTGTAGTGCGCCAGCTGATCCCGGCTCGGCGCGCCGACCTGCAGCATCACGACGCGGCCGCGCCACTCGGGATAGCTGTCGAGCAGGCGCTCGAAGGCGTGCAGCCGGTCGGGGATGCCCTTGGTGTAGTCGAGGCGATCCACCCCGAAGATCAACTTCTCGCTGCGCAGCCCCATCTGCCGGCGCGTCGTGCGCACCTCGGCGACGAAGTCGGCGGTCTTCGTGGGCCCGGCCCAGATCGCCGGGTCGATGCTGATCGGGAACGGCTTGACGAACGTCGGCCGCCCGCCCCGCCACACCGCGAACTGCTCGTTGTCGACCCGCGCCTCGAGCGACTTGTCGACCGTGTCGAAGAAGTTGTTGCAGTGGTACTGGATGTGGAACGCCAGCAGGTCGTTCCCGAGCAGCCCGTGCAGCAGGTCGTCGGCCCAGGGGCACACGCGGAACGCCTCGGGGTTCGGCCACGGGATGTGCCAGAACTGGCAGATCACCGCGTCGGGCCGGGCGTCCTTGATGAACCGTGGCAGCAGGCCGAAGTGGTAGTCCTGGACGAAGACCAGGGCACGCATGCCGTGGATCTCCTCGAGCACCGTCTCGGCGAACCGCTGGTTCACGCGGACGTACATCCGCCAGTCCTGCTCGTTGAACTCGGGCCGCGCGTACGCGATGTGACAGAGCGGCCACAGCGCGTTGTTCGACATGCCGTAGTAGTAGCCCTGTTCCTCCTCCGGCGACAGCCAGACGCGGCGCAGCGTGTAGGAGGGCTTGTCGGGGGGCACCGCGACGCGCCCCTGGTCGTCGGTGACGTCGGCGTCGCCGCTGCCGCTGCCGTGCCCGATCCAGGTCCCGCCGCAGGCGCGCATCACCGGGTCGAGCGCGGTCACGAGGCCGCTGGCCGGGCGGATCCAGTCCACGTCCACCGACTGCGATCGCCCGGTCAGCCGGGCCCAGAGGCCACGGTGTTCCCGCACCTTCCGCACGTGGATGTACGGCTCGCGGTTGGCGACGATGACGAGGCGGGTGTCCTGGAGGCGCTCCGACAGCGCCTCGACGAGCTCGGCCGAATTCATGCGGTGGGTTCTCCTTCCGTCAGCAGCCAGCGCAGCACCTCCTCCACCTGGTCCGGGTCGTCGACCCGGTGGGTGGCGGCGGAGGGGCGCCGGCCGACGAGCACGCCGATACCGTGCGCGATCGCGCGGAATCCGTCCTCGTCCGTCACATCGTCGCCGAAGAAGACGGTCCAGACGGGCCGTCCCCGGCGGGCCGCGACGTCGGCTGCAATCCAGCGGGCCGCGTCGCCCTTGTGGCACGCGATATTGGGGAGGTACTCGATGACGCAGTTGCCCTCGAGCCGGCGCAGCTGGCCGCTGGCGAGCCAGGGGGCCGCGGCCGCCTCGGCCAGCGCCGCGGCACGCGGCTGCTGGGCCTTCTCGACGGCGCGGTAGTGCACCGCAATCGAGACGCCCTTGTCCTCGACGAGGAAGCCGGGCAGCTCGGCGACCGTGGGCTGGAGGCGGGCCTCGAGATCCCGCACGTACTGCTCGGCGGCGCCGAGTTGGGGATGCTGCCAGCGGCGCTTGTCCACCTCGATCTCGAGACCATGCAGGCCCGCGTAGTAAACCTCGGCCGGCAGGCGGGTCCGGCCGCGGAGATCGGCGATCCGCCGTCCGCTGACCAGCCCGACCGTGGTGCCGGCGCGGCCCGCCAGGGCGCTCAGCAGGAGCTTCCGCGCCATGCTGAGCGACGGCACGGCCGGATTCGGGTCGAACCCCGCCAGCGTGCCGTCGAAATCCGAGAGGAGGAGGAGCTCGGCGCCGGCGGGGCGCGCAGCCAGCGCAGCCTGAACGTCGGTGAGCATGCCTTCTATTCTGTCATGCTCCCGCGCCGGACCGTCCGTCCGGCTGTCAGGCGGGCGGGAAGAGCACGCCGGGCGCCAGCCGTCCGTCCGGATCCAGCGCCCGCCGGACCGCCCGCATGGCCGCCAGCCCCTCCGGGCCGTACAGCGCGCCGAGCAGGGCCTGCTTCACGGGATTGCGGCCGACGCCGTGCTCGGCGAGCGGACATCCGCCCATCGCGACGACCACGTCCCCGAGGGCGCGGATGGCCTCCAGCCCGCGATCCGTGTCGCCCGGGGCGTGCGGGATGACGTTGGGATGGACGTTGCCGTCGGAGATGTGTCCCCAGACCGCGACGTCGAGTTGCCGCTCGGCGAAGAGGCGCCGGGCCTCGCGCATCATCTCCCCGAAGCGCGCGAAGGGCACGATCATGTCGGCCGCGGTCTTGCTGATCCCGGCGTCGATCGTGGCCTGCGCCCGCGCGATGCGGCGGTTCACGCCGGCCGGCACGGCCTCGCGCAGGGCGGCAAAGGCGGCCGCGCGCGCTGCCTGCCCCGGCAGCGCGACTTCGGTGTCGTCCAGCACGCCGTGCGCGTCGAGGATGCGCACGAAGGTCGCCAGCGGCGAGCGCGGGGCCGAGGGCTCGCGCGCCGAGGCGAGATCGTTCCACAGCTCGGAGTCCTCACGCCCGGGCGGCAGTTCGATCTCGACGAGCAGGAGGACGCCGGCCCCCGGTGGAATGGCGATGTCGAGTCGCGCGTCGATGCCGTCCTCGCGCAGGATCGCAATCGAGCGGCCGTCGAGATGCTCGATTGCCGCGACGTCGACGCCACCCTCCGCGGGTGACGCCCAGGCTCGCCGCGCCGCTTCCCGCAGCGACCCGGCCAGGGCAATGGCGCCGGGCTCGTCGGTCACGGGGATCAACGCGCGGCAGGGCGCCGATTGCCGGACGGCCACGCGCAGCGTCGCCGCCGCGATCACGCCGAGCGTTCCCTCGGCGCCGATGAACAGGTCGACGAGGTCCATGCCGGATGCGAGGTAGTACCCGGCCGAGCACTTCGGCACGTCGGGCATCGACAGCGACCGGATCGGCACGGCCACCCGGCCTCGCGAGGTCTCGAGGACGAAGCCATCGGCATCGGCGACGACCTCGCCGCGCGTGAGGTCGAGCACGTCGCCGGAGGCGAGCACGACCGTCAGTGCCTCCACCCAGGGTCGGACCGGCCCGTACTTGAACGTGGCCGCCCCGGCGGCATTCGTCGAGACCACGCCGCCCACGGTCGCGCCGGCGTAGGTGGGAACGGGGGGAAAGAACAGGCCCCGCCCCCCGAGCGCGTCCTGCAGTTCCTCGAGCGTCCACCCCGCGCCCGCCCGGACGCGCCGGGCACCGGCGTCGATGGCCAGTTCCCGCAGCCGGACGGTGCTCAGCACCGTGCCCCCGTCCGGGGTGGCGCCGCCGGTGAGCGATGACTGGGCGCCGACGGGCAGCACGGAGCCCCCACGCCGGAGCAGCGCCGCGATCTCCTCGATGGACGCCGGCCGGGCCAGGGCCTCGGCGTGTCCCCCCGGATAGTGCGCCGCGTCCTCGAGCACCGTCCGCACGATCGCCGGGTCGGTTTCAAGAAGCAGCGGCGCGACGGGGCGGGCGGTACGAACGCGCGCGATGTTGGACATCCTCCCCAGTCTACGCAGGTCGAGGCGGACGCGGCGGTCCACCGCCCATCTGGGAGCCGCCGACTGCTCCGGCGCGCGTGGACCCGGTGCGGGTGCTCCGGAACGGAGCCGGAGGCGGGCTTGTGCTAAGGTGCGAAGGATCGCCGGCACCCACCACGCGTAACCGTTGTGGCGTGCCACCGTAGGAATCCTTGAGAGGGCCCCGGCGGCCCGCGCGCGACGCGCGGACGGCCTGGGCGCAAGCCGTGACACGTTCCCTGTTCGCCGCCGTGGCCTTCGCGTTCGTCGCCGCCTCGCTCGTCGGGGTGGGCCTCACCGCCGAGCGGACCGCACCGCGGGCCGAGCCCGAGACCGGGGCCGCGGTCCCCACGCCCGTGCTCGTCGAGCTCTTCACGTCGGAAGGCTGCTCCAGTTGCCCGCCGGCCGATGCCCTGCTGCGCGAGCTCGTGGGCGATCAGCCCATTGATGGCGCCTATGTGATCGGCCTGAGTGAGCACGTCGACTACTGGAATCGCCTGGGCTGGCACGACCCCTTCTCGTCGCCGTCCTTCAGCGCCCGGCAGCAGACCTACGGGCGGCAGTTCCAGCTCGCCAGCATCTACACGCCGCAGGCCATCGTCGACGGCACCGTGGAGCTGGTGGGGAGCGACCGCGACGCGGTGCGGCGCGCGATTGCCGACGCGGCTCGGGCGCCGAAGGCGCCGCTGTCGATCGCCGTCACGCCAGAGGCGGACGGCGTCCGCGTGGTGCTCGATGGCAACCGCGTGCTCGACCAGCCCGACACCGCCCTGGTGGTTGCCCTCGTCGAGAACGACCTCTCGGTGCACGTCACGAGCGGCGAGAACGCGAGCCGGCAGCTCCGCCACAGCGCCGTCGCCCGGGCGATGCAGACCGTCATGCACGGGCAGCGTTCGGTGCGGCTCCCGATCGATCCGGCCTGGAACGGCACCGCCCTCGACGTCGTCGCCTTCGCCCAGGATCGCCGGACGCTGGCGATCCGCGCTGCCGCCATCGCGCCGCTCGCGCGCTGACGCGCGCGCCGCGGCGCGAATCAACCATCAAGAAGACGGAATCAGGAATTCGTCACGCCAGGATGCGTGCGGCCAGCCCCAGGAGCGCGATCCCCGTTGCGACCTCGAGCGAACGGCGCGCCGCGGGACGCCGGAACACCGCCCGCAGCTGGTGCAGGCCGAGCGTCCACGCCGCGTGGCACGTGAACGCCATGCCGACGTGCAGCGCGGCCAGCCCCGCGAAGTACGGCGCTGGCGCGCCCGCGGGCAGGAACGACGGCACGACCACCAGGTAGAACGTCGCAATCGCCGGGTTCAGCAGGTTGACGGCGAGGCCCTCCCGGAAGCTGGCCGGGGGCGGTCCCGCGGGAGCATCCGCATCCACGCCGGTGTACGCCGGCTGCCGCGCCGCCCTCACGAGGCTGCTGGCACCGAGCCACGCGAGATACGCGCCGCCGGCCAGCCGCAAGACCCCGAGCATCGACGGAAATCGCGCGACGAGGATCGCGAGGCCAAGCCCGGACGCGACAGCGTGCGTCGAGTTGGCGGTCGCCGCGCCGAGGGCCGCCGTCAGTCCCGCCCGGCGCCCACCCGCGAGCGTGTTGCGAATGACGACCGCGGTCGTCGCACCGGGCGTGAGCACCAGCACCGCGGTGAAGGCCACGTAGGCCAGGAGCGTCGAGTCGGCCGCCGCCACACCGGGGACGATACCCGACTCCCGGTTTGCCGGTCGAGCCGGCAGCCGATCAGCGTGAGGACGAACGCTGCGCTCGCTGCCGTCCGTCGAGGATCTCTGGAATCGGAGCCCCGTCGCCGTGCCAGCGCTCATCGAACCGGCGCCGGGCCTCGGCCGCGTCGTCCGTGCGTCCCTGGAGCCCGAGCGCCTCGGCGAGGCCGTACAATGCCCGCGCGTTGTCCGGATGACGTTCAAGCTCGGTGCGGAACACGGCCTCGGCCTGCTGTCCGTTCTTGAGCGTGAGCAGCGCCATCCCGAGCCGCTCGCGCCCGGGCAGCGGCCAGTCGGGCGGATCCGCCGGCGCCAGCGCGTCTTCGGCTGCGACCGCGCGGCTCCACCCGAGCATGGCCTTGGGCACGTCACCGCGCGCCCAGTCCATCCGCGCGGCGAGGTCGAGGGTCGCGACCTGCAGCACGGCACGCGCGGCGTTGTGCGTGGACACGCGGGTGTCCGGTGCGACGGCGCCGGCCGCGACCTCGAAGGCGCGCTGGTGACGCGTCGCCTCGGGAATCCGTCCCGCGGCCGCAGCCGCTGACGCCTGCGCGTACTCCCACAGCGCCACCTCGAGCAGGCTGGCGGACGAGGGCTTGGCGGTGTCGGCCACCTCGTCCCACCGCCCGAAACGCAGGAGCACCCAGACGTCCTGCAGCCGCCCGTGCGCCGGCAACGACGCGGCGTCGGGCGGCGGCGCCTCGGCCACCTGCCCCGCCGCCGACCGCGCGTCGGCGAGACGGCCGTCCGCCGTTGCGGCAGCCGCCTGATCGAGCGCCTGGGCCGGGGCGACATCGGACGACGAGGGCGAGGCGCCGCAGGCGGCGGCCGTGAGCGCGGCCCACAGCGCCGTGAGGCGGATCATCCGTGCCATTCGTCCTCCTCCGGGTCTTCCGGCAGCCACCACGCCTGGAGGACGAGCACGGTCGACGCGCCGAGCACAAGGCTGGCGAGTGTCAGGTGCGCGACCTGCGCCGGCGGGGGCAGCGAGAAGTACACGAGCACGAGGCCGACGGCAATCTGCGCGGCCGTGAGCGCCACGATGACGGCCGCCACGCGCGTGATCGGGCGCTCGCTCCCGTGCTTCGCCCAGACCAGGAGCAGCACGACGAGCGTGACCCCGAAGACCACCAGCGCGCCGTCCCGATGCACCGTGTCGACGAGCCCGACGGTCGCCAGCGCCTGCGGGCGCGCGACCTCGTGATCCAGGGCATCGTCCACGCCGCCACGCACCTGGGTGCCGATGCCGATCTGCACGAGCGTGACGACGACCAGCACCGCGCCGGCGCGCGCGAGCGCGGTCCGGGCCGGCACGCGAGCATGCGGCCTGCCGGCGAAGAGGGCCCAGGTCGTGGCATAGAGCAGCAACTGCACGATGACGAGGGCCACGACCAGGTGGGCCGTGACAATCCAGGGGGCGAGCTCGTGCGCCACCACGCGGCCACCGAGCCAGCCCTCGTACCCCGTGAGCAGCAGCGCGGCGACGACCGGCCACAGGATGCGCCGGTCGTGGCGATGGCGACGCCAGGCGGCAATCGTGGTCGCGAAGATGAGGAACCCGACGGAGACGCCCAGCAGGCGGTTCACGTACTCGGTCCACGTCTGCGCGACGTTGAAGGCCGCCGGGTCGTAGCCCGGGGGCAGGTCGGCCGCCGAGAACGGCGGCACCCACGATCCGAAGCAGTGTGGCCAGTCGGGGCAACCGAGGCCGGACCCGGAGGCCCGCACGAGGCTGCCGACGAGGATCAACAGGTAGGTGACGGCGGTGGTCCACAGCGCGAGGCGCTGGAACCCGGAGAGCGAGCGGCCCACGCCCTCCATTATGGTCCGGCCGTGGCGCCTGCGGAATCCGGTGCTACCATGGCCGACGTGCCTTCGACGGCGGCGCCGCCAGCCGCAATGTCCTCGAGGCCGCCGCGCAGAAGCCACGGCTGGCGGGCTGCGCTCGGCCGGCTGTTGCGATACCGCCTGATCATCCCGGTCTTCCGCAGCACCCATCCTCCCGAATACACCGCTCGCGGCGTGGCCATCGGCATCTTCTGGGCCATCGTGCCGGTCGTGGGCCTCCAGACGCTCTGCCTGCTCGCGACATGGGCGATCCTCTCGCGCACGCGCTACCAGGCCAGCCTCGTGCAGGCGCTCGCGTGGCACTGGGTGAACAACTTCTTCACCTTCGTCCCGATCCTCTATCTCTGCTACGCGACCGGGCAGGTCCTCATGGGCCACGTCACCGACTTCACCGGCTATGCCGCGTTCGTCGACCTGGTGCGGGTGCTGCGAACCTCGTCGGGCGGCTGGATGGGGGATGTCGCGACCGCGGCGCGCGTGCTCGGCGTGCCGGCGCTGGTCGGCTCGCTGCCGTGGGCCGCGGGCGGGGGGCTCGCGGGGTTCGCCTGGTCGCGGGCGCTGGTGCGGCACCACCGCGCGGCCCGGGCGTCGCGCCGCGCCGCGCGCACGGCGGCCTGATCGCTCAGGTCTCGACCGGCTGCGGTGCGTCGAGCACCAGGCGCACCGCCCGCGTCAGGACCGCCGACGAGAACGGCTTCTGCAGCAGCGCCGCCTCCGCGAGCATGTCCCCGGTGATCGCGTCGGCGACATAGCCCGACATGAAGAGCACCCGGATGTCGGGCCGCAGCTCCTTCACGTGGCGCGCCAGCTCCGGCCCCAGCATGCCGGGCATGACGACGTCGCTCAGGATGAGCGCGATGGTCCCCGTGTGCTGCTCGGCAATCCGCAACGCGTCCGACGGCAGCGCCGCCGCCAGCACCAGGTAGCCGTGGCGCTCCAGCGTGGCCTGCGTCAGCTCCCGCACGGCCGCATCGTCCTCGACGAGCAGGATGGTCTCGGTGCCGGGCTGGTGCCGTTCGTGGGCCGCGCGCGGCGCCCCCACGAGCGCGCCGTCGGCCGCGCGGGGGAAGAGCAGCTCCACGCGGGTCCCCGCTCCCGGCGCCGAGTCCACGCGGATGTACCCGCCGCTCTGCTTGACGATGCCGTACACGGTCGACAGGCCGAGGCCCGTCCCCTTGCCCTTCGGCTTGGTGGTGAAGAACGGCTCGAAGAGACGGGCCTGCGTGGACTCGTCCATGCCCGCGCCGTCGTCGGCGACCACGACCCGCACGTAATCGCCCGCCGGGACGACGTGGTCACGCCGCTGCTCGCTTGCCGGGAGATGGCGGTTGTCGACCGCAAGCGTCAGGGCGCCGCCGTCGGACATCGCGTCACGGCCGTTGACCGCAAGGTTGATGATCACCTGCTCGATCTGCACCGGATCGGCGACGACGGGCCAGAGATCACGGGCGGCCTCGAACCGGAGCTCCACGCGCTCGCCGAGCAGGCGACGGAGCAGGGCCTGCAGGTCGGTGAGCAGGAGCGTGAGATCGAGGCGCTGCGGCTGGAGGACCTGCCGGCGCGAGAACGCGAGCAGCTTCTGCGTGAGCGTCGCGGCGCTCTCGGCCGCCCGCCGCACCTGGGTCGCCTCGGTGTGGATCGAGGAGCCCGGCCGCGCCTCCTCCAGGATCAGGCTCGTGTAGCCGAGGATGGCCGTGAGCAGGTTGTTGAAGTCGTGGGCGACGCCCCCGGCGAGCTTGCCGATCGCGTCCATCTTCTGCGCCTGCAGCAGCTGCCCCTGCAGCGCGCGCCGTTCCTCCTCCACCCGGCGCTCCCGCCGGACGAGCGCCCAGGCGACGGCCGGCACGAGGATCATGAGCAGGATGACGAGCGCGAGCTGGTCGCCCGCCGAGTCGCGGACGTTGGAGACGGCCACGCGGTAGGGCGTCTCGATGCGGATCGTCCACTCGTCCTTGCCGACCATCAACGGCGCGTCGGACGCGATCGGCCCGGCGGCGGCCGGGACCGCCGCCCCGCGGCGCACCGCGAGCGTGCCGTCACCGAGCAGCAGCGACAACGTGCCACTGGACGGCGCCCTGCCCGTGCCCCCCGCGAACACCTCGACCTGCCGGTCGAGATCCACGACGAACCCGAGCAGGCCCGCGAAGAGGCCGTCCGGCGAGGGCACGTCCGTGCTCCGGGCGTCGCGCCACACCGACACGGCCATCAGGCGAAGCGAGGGCGAGGCCTCGGGATCCCAGACGATGGGGAGCATCCGCACCGTCTCACGATGGGCCGCATCGGCGAACCATGCCCAGTCTGCGACGGAGAGCCCGGATTCAGCGCCGGCCACGGTGGGCACGCCGCCCATCGTCCAGCCAAACCGCGATCCGGACGCGTCGATGCGCACGACCTCACGCAACGTCGCGTCGGCATCCGCCGAGAACGCCGCGCTCACGCGTTGCCCGACGTACTCCGTGTCGTTGGCCTGGATGCTCGGCAAGGCGCTCAACTGACGCAGGTTCAACGCGAGCGCGTCGATTCGCGTGCCGAGCGCGACGGCGACCGTCGTCGCGATGGCCGCCTGCTGCGTGGTGTGCGCCGCGATGACCTCACGCTCCGTCGCCCGGTAGGTGACGACGCTCAGCGCCGCGACACAGGCAAGCACCGCGCCCGTGACGGCGTAGATGGCACGAGGACCGGTCATGAAAACCTTGCGAGGCTACCACGCTTTGCGGCGGCCGGACAGCATCCTCCGTGCAACGTCGTGACGGAGGATTGCGCCGGTTTCGCGGACGCGCAGGCCCGCGCGACGCCGCGACATCGACGCATGTTCACCGCCGCCACCTCGCCGCGCCACGCCGGCTGCAACGCCCCGACGCAGACGAGCTGGAGCCCGTGAACGACCGTCCTGCGCCATCCCCCTTTCCGCTATCGCGCCACGACTCCCGATCGCTCAATCCGCCGTCCCGTCCTCCCGCCACCCCTTCCTCCCTCACCTCATCTGTGCATCCCTCTCATCTGTGCAATCTGTGCCATCTGTGGCCTCTGTGGCCATCTGTGGCCCTTAAGCCATCTGTGGCCCCTGTGGCCCTGAAACAAATCCCGGCCGGGGCCTGTCTAAGCCCCCCATGCCCATCCTTGCCGACCTGAAGTACGCCCTGCGGCTGCTGGCGCGCAGTCCGCTGTTCACCGTGACGGCCGTGGCCTCGGTGGCGCTCGGCATCGGTGCGACCGCCGCCATCTTCAGCGTGGCCGACGCACTCCTGCTGCGCCCCCCGGACGGCGTGCGGCAGATCGAGTCGGTGATCGAGATCGGCCGGGTCAACGAGGGCGAGACCTCCATGGGGCTCGACAACTTCGCCTACCCCGTCTTCGCCGACCTGCGCGAGGCCAGCCACAGCTTCACGGCCATGGCCGCGACCCGGTTCGAGCCGCAGCCCGTCAGCCTCGAGGAGGACGGGCAGAGCGCCCGTGTCTTCGCCGGGCTCGTGTCGGGGGCGTACTTCGACGTGCTGGGCACCCACGCGGCGCTCGGCCGGTTCTTCCTGCCCGCCGAGGACGAGGTCCCCGGGGCCCGGCCGGTCGTGGTCCTGAGCCACGCGTTCTGGCAGCAGCACTTCGGCGGCGCGCCGGACATCGCCGGCCGCAGCCTGGAGCTGAACGGGCTGGATTACACCGTGGTCGGCGTCGCCGAGGCCGGGTTCACCGGCCACACGTTCCTCGCCGCCGACATGTGGGTGCCGATGGCCATGGAGGCGGCCATCCGCGGGGAACCCGACTCGAAGCAGCTCACCAACGAGCGCACCGTCTGGATCACGGCCATCGGCCGCCTGGCCCCGGGCGTCACGCGCGCGCAGGCGCAGGCGGAGATGACGTCGTTGATGACCGCCATCAAGGAGCGGCGTCCCGGCGTGCCACGTCGCCACTTGATCAGCCTCTCGCAGGCGGGACGGGTGCCCTCGCAGCTGCGCCTGCCCCTGTCGGCGTTCCTCGCGCTGCTGTTCGCCCTGACGGCCATCGTCCTCGCCATCGCCTGCACCAACGTCGCCGGCATGCTGCTCGCGCGGGCGATGAGCCGGAGGCGCGAGGTCGCGACGCGGCTGGCCGTCGGCGCGTCACGCGGGCGCCTGATCGTGCAGCTGCTCACCGAGTCGATGGTGCTCTTCGGCGCCGGCGGCGTGGCCGGGCTGCTCTGCGCGCTGGGGTGCGTGCGGCTGCTCGGCGCCTACCTGCCGTCCCTGCCACTCGGCGTCGGCCTCGCGCTCGACCTCACCGTGAACCCGCGCGTCGTGCTGTTCGCGCTCGCCCTGGCGATGGCGACGGGCCTGCTGTTCGGGCTGGCGCCGGCGCGGCAGGCGTTGCGCCTCGACCTCGCGCCGTCACTGCACGGCCAGAACGCCACCGCCGACCGGCGCCGCTTCGCGTTGCGACACGTGCTCGTCGTCGCGCAGGTGGCCCTCTCGCTCCTGCTGCTCGTCACCACCGGGTTGTTCCTGCGTGCGCTCCAGGCCGCGGCTGACATCGACGCCGGCTTCGACATGAGGGACGTGGAGATCGTCTCGCTCGACACCCGGCTGGCCGGCGCGCGCGGCGCCGCCGCCGTCGACCTGACGGGGCGCATCGTCTCGCGTGTGCGGACGATGGCCGGCGTGACCGCCGCGGCCACGGGCAACGTGATCCCCCTCCAGGGATCGGTGATGGGGCTCGGCGGCCTGCGGGTGCCTGGCGTGCCTGGCGAGGACGGCACCGACTGGCACAGCGCCGACTGGGACGTCGTCTCCGACGGGTACTTCGAGGCGCTGCGCATGCCGATCGTCGAAGGCCGCGGGTTCGCCGCGGCCGACAGCGCCGACGCGCCGTTCGTCGCCGTGATCAACCAGGCGTTCGCCCGCCGGATGTGGGGTGACGGCCCCGCGATTGGCCGCACCATCTACCAGCGACGGGAGGTCGGCGACACCGAGGGCCGCCCGCTGACCATCGTCGGCGTCGTGCACGACGCGAAGACCCGCACGCTCTGGGACGGCCCGCGGCCCTTCATCTACGTGCCGATGGCGCAACAGCCCATGAGCCAGGTCGAGCTGTTCGTGCGCCACGAGCCCGGACGGGCGATTGCCGCGGACGTCCGCGCCATCGTCGCGGCGGAGGGCCAGGGCCTGCCGGTGCTGACCATCCAGTCGCTGGAGGCCGCGGCCGGTATCGGGCTGCTGCCACAACGGCTCGCCGCATGGGTCGCCGGCGCGGTGGGCGTCGTGGGCCTGTTACTCGCGGGGCTCGGGCTCTACGCGGTGGTCGCGTTCTCGGTCGCCAGCCGGACGCGGGAGATTGCCGTGCGCATGGCGCTCGGGGCGTCGCGCGAGTCGGTCCTGTCGCTCGTGCTGCGGCAGGGTGCGTGGCTGGCCACGGTCGGCGGCGCCGCGGGCCTGGCGCTCGCGGCCGGCGCGGGGCTGCTGGCACGGGCGCTGCTCCTCGGTGTCGCCCCGCTCGATCCGCTCTCGTTCGGTGGGGCCGCCGCGGTGCTCGCCGCGGTGACGCTGCTCGCCACCTGGCTGCCCGCCCGGCGAGCCGCCGGCACCGATCCGGCGGCGGCGCTGAGGACGGAATAGTACGACGAGGGTGCGGCACGAGGGTGCGGCACGCAGGTGCGGCACGGAGGTGCGACACGAAGGTGCGGCACGGAGGTGCGGCACGAGAGTGCGGCACGGAGGTGCGGCACGGAGGTGCGGCACGGGGGTGCGGCACGAGGGTGCGGCACGAAGGTGCGACACGCAGGTGCGGCACGGAGGTGCGGCACGGAGGTGCCGCACGGAGGTGCCGCACGCGCGGAAACTGGGGACTCTCCCCATTTCCGCTCTCCTCTACGGCGCCTCCACTTCGAAGATCCGCACCCACGGCGCGGCGTCCGGTGAATCCGGCGAGTTCACGGCGTGGACCTGGCGCACGCCGCGAACGGCCTGGACTGGAAACGGGCTGCGCCACGGATCGAGACCGACGACGACGTGCGGCGTGTCGCCGAGCGTGGCGGCATGGGCGCCGGCGGCCGCCGGGCTCGCGAAACGTCGCACGTCGGTGACCTCACGAAACGGGTCACCGTCGTCTGGCGTCACCACCTGCCACGTCACGACCGCGCACTCCCCGTCCGACGGCGCGGCCCGCCCGCCATGGACCGCAAGCCGATACGCCATCGTCTCGTAGTACGCGGGACGGAAGACCCAGAGCGGTCGATACGTGCCCGCGTCCGGCTGCCACAGCACGTCGTAGAACTTCCCGCGCGGCGCCCCCGCCCAGTCCGTCAGGCTCTCGAGGTGTCCGAGGACGTCCCCGGAGTCGCCTCGCCGGAACGGCATCTCCCAATCGGCGAGCACGTACCGGGCCCGTGCGTCGCGCAGGCGCCGCAGGGCAGCCGTGTCATCCGTCTCGGTGTAGAACCGGGCAGCGGTTCCGGCGTCGATCTGCGTCGGGTTCGACACGGGCACCCGTCGGGCCACTTCCGTGATCCAGTACCCCTGGTCCCACCAGTTCATCACCGACCATGCCAGCGGTGGATCCGCGGTGCCGTACCACGCGTAGTAATAGCCCGGCGGATACGGCGGAGGCGTGGCGTCGCGCAACCACAGCATGGCGGCGCGCCAGTAGCCGGGCATGCGTGCGCCCGGCTGGAGGCTGCCCAGCGCCTGGCGCGCATTGGGCAGGATGAGGAGCGCCAGCACCAGCAGCACCGGTGCGAAACCGTGATGCCACTCCTCGCGCGCCCACTCGATCATGCGCGCGCCGAGCCAGGCCGAGGTGATCGCAAACGCCGGCACCAGGTAGTACCCGAAGCGGTTCTGGCCGATGGTGGCCGCGAGACAGGCAAGCGTCCAGGTCACCACCAGCAGGATGGCGGGTGCGCGCTCCCGCCACGCGACCGCTGCCAGCCCGACGAGACCCGCGAGCCCGCTGTAGGAGCCGGTGCCGAAGAACCGCCACGGCTCCGCCCAGTCCCACTGGCCCGAGTACAGGAAGAGCGGCCGCGCCTCCAGGACAGCCATCCGCTCCGGGCTCGTCCCGAACCGCTGCAGATCCATGGCGATCAGCCCGGCCGTCCCGGGGGCGACCCGGAACAGGACCACGACTCCGGCGACCAGCGCGACCAGGCCGACGGCCACAAGCGGCACGCGGGCGCGCGGCCAGTCCCGGACCACCGATGCGGCGGCCAGCAGCCCCACGGCGCCCGCCAGCGTTCCGGCAAGCGCCAGCACCTGCGCGCCTCGCCGATAGAGCGCCGGATCCTCGAAGATCACCACCATCACGAGCGCCACGCCTGCCGCGACGGTCAGCGCCACGGCCGCCTGCCGCACCGTGCCACCTACGCGCGCCACGCACGCGAGGCCTGCGAGCCAGAGCGCCAGCGCGGCGACCAGGAAGGCGCCGCTCGTCCAGGACAACAGATAGAGGCCAAGGAAGGCTCCGGCCAGCGCCGCAGGCCCCAGTCCAGCCCCCACCGTTCCAGGTCCGCGCACGGCCCGGGCCAGGCACGCCAGGGTCGCCATCGACAGGCAGACCTCGAGCGCGTGGTGATCGACGAAGCCGAGCAGGGTGCGGTCGAGGAAGTGTCCCGGCAGGATGGCCGCCAGCAGCGCCGCCAGCAGCGCCTCGGTGCGACCGAGGACGGTGCCGGCAAGGGCGAACACGGCACAGACCGTCAGTGCGCCGAGCAGCGGCGGCACCAGCGCGGCGATCGCCTCCACCTGCGCGGTGGTGGCATCGCGGCCGTGCACAGCCCACACGCTGGTCGCGATCACGGTGTCGAGCAGCGGCGCAACCGGGACATACTGCCCCCCAGGCGCCGCATACGGATCGACCGTCAGGCGATGCGGAAAGTTGCGGACCTGGTGCTCGACGACGCGCGCGTGATACCAGGCGTCGGCCTCGAGGAAGTCGACCCCGCCGCCGTCGAAGACCGTGGACCAGGGAAAGACCAGGCGAAGCACGAGCGCCAGGGCCGCGACCAGGAGCAGGGCCAGGACATCTCGTGATCGGGTGATCGGGTGATCTGTTGATCTGATCGCGTGATCGGCCATGTGGCGATCCATCTGGTGACCGATCGGGCGATGTGCACGACCCGGCTTCGCTCAATCTACAATCTGCACTCGTCAATCTGAGATCTATTTGTCCGAGATCTGGCACCGGTTCCGGTTGATCCCGCTTCGTGAGCGGCTGCGATGGGCGACGCTCGTGCCGCTCGGGGTGCTGGTGGCCGTCGTCGAGGCGCTCGGTGGCGTGGCGGTGGCCGCGCTCGTCGCGGTGTTGAGCGACCCGGGCGTCGTGCTCGCGGATCCCCGCGTGCGGGCCTGGGCCGGCTGGCTGCCGACGGGCACCCGTGACCTGCTGCTGGTCGTGACGGGCCTGACCGCGGCCGTCCACCTCGTGCGGACGGCGCTGGTCGTGGGCGTCACGTGGTGGCAGGCCCGGCTCGGCGTGGCGTCGATTGCCACGCTGTCGGCACGCGTGCTGCGCGGGTACCTTTCCGCCCCCTGGCCCTTCCATCTCCGCCGCAACTCCGCGGAGCTCGTGCAGAACACCCTGAACGGGCCGGAGCCGTTCTTCGGCGTGTTCGAAGCTGCCGCCGTGATCCTCACCGAGGGGCTCGTCGTGACCGCCCTGGCGGTGCTGCTGCTCGTGGCCGCGCCGTGGCAGGCCTCACTCGGCGTGGCTGCCGTCGTGCTGCTGCTCGCGGCCACGCTGCGCGTCACGCGCGCAGCCCAGCGCCGCGGCGGCGAGGCCGACCACATCGTCAGGAGCGCGCTGATCCGCCAGCTGCACGAGGGGCTGGGCGGCGTGAAGGAGCTGAAGGTGCTCGGCCGGGACGGGTTCGTCGCGGATCGGTTCGCCGCCGAGCAGGCGGCCGGCGTGCAGCTCTACACCATGCGGGCCACGCTCGAGGCGCTCCCCCGGGTGCTGACGGAGGCGGCCTTCGTGCTCGGGCTCCCGCTGCTGATCCTGCTGACGAGCGGCGACGACCCCACGGCGGCCGGCGTGCTCCCCGTGGTCAGCCTGTACGCCTACGCGGGCTTCCGCCTCGTTCCCTCGGTGCATCGCATCGCCCTGCAGGCCGGACTGCTCCGCTGGCGGCTCGCCGAGTCCGCGCCCCTCGCCCGCGACTTCCGCACGCTGCTGGCGGCGGCCGACCCGCGGCCCGCGGGGCCGCGCCTCCCGCTCCAGGAGTCAGTGGCCCTCGACGGCGTGTCGTTCCGGTATGACGGCACGCCCGCTCCGGTGCTGCACGCGATCAACCTGCGCATCGCGTGCGGGGAGTCGGTGGCGCTCGTCGGGGCGACGGGTTCGGGCAAGACGACCCTCGCGGACCTCGTCATGGGCCTGCTGCAGCCGACCGGCGGCACGGTGCTCGTCGATGGCCGGCCCGTGCGCGATCACCTCACGGCCTGGCGCGGCTCGGTCGGGTACGTGCCCCAGGCGCTGTTTCTCGTCGACGACACGCTCAGGCGGAACGTCGCGCTCGCGCTGCCGGACGAGGCCATCGACGAGGCCCGGGTGTGGCGGGCCATCCGGGCCGCACAGCTCGAGCGGTTCGTGGAGGGGCTGCCTCGAGGGCTGGACACGGTGGTGGGAGAACGGGGCGTGCGCCTGTCGGGCGGGGAACGACAGCGCGTCGCCATCGCGCGCGCCCTCTACGACGACCCGGCGCTCCTCGTGCTGGACGAGGCCACTTCGTCGCTGGACCCGGCGACGGAGCGGGACCTGACGGCGGCGGTGGACGCGCTGCGCGGGGAAAAGACCCTGCTGGTGATCGCGCACCGGATGAGCACCGTCCGGCACTGCGATCGCATCATCGTCCTGGAGGCTGGCCGGGTGGCGGCCGAGGGGACCTACGCGGCGCTCGAGGCGGCCAGCCCGGCGTTCCGGAAGCTGGCCGCGCTCGAGCCGCGGTGACTCAGCGCTCGGGAATCGTCCAGAAGTAGACCTTGCGGCCGTTCACGTCGAGCTCCTTCTCCGGCTTCCAGTCGCCCATGTCGAACGCATGGGAGACGATCCGGGTGCCGGGCTTGAGCTCGCGCATGAGCTTCGGCTTGAGCTTCTCGTTGAGCGACGGCAACAGGTACAGCGTGACGACGGTCGCCTCGCTGAGGTCGGTCTCGAACAGGTCGGCCTGCATGATCTTCACGCGATCACCCACGCCGTTGCGCTGGACGTTCTCGTTGGCTTCCTTGATCCGCTGCGGATCGATGTCGATGCCGACACCGCGGGCGCCGTATTTCTTCGCCGCCGTGACCGGAATGCGGCCGTCGCCACACCCGAGGTCGTACACAATGTCATTCTTGGTCACGTTGGCGACCTGGAGCATCGCTTCGACGACCTCTTCCGGTGTCGGGACGTAGATCACGTCGGGCCGGCGGGTCGGCGCATCCTGGGCTTCGGCGGTGGCCGCCGCGGGAACGCTCGCCACGAGCGCGGTGAGGGCCAGGGCGAGTAGGCGCGTCGTCATCGAAAAACCTCCTGGAGCAACGTGAACGATGAGTATAGATCGAGCGGCTGACGCGTCCGGGCCCACGCCGCGGCGCCTCGCGCCGATCGTCCTCGGGGCCGTGCTCGTGGTCGCGCTGGCGACCCTCGGTCCACCGGCGTGGCGGCATCTCACCGAAGAGCCGCCGCCGGCCCCTGCCGCGCTCCGGCTGGCGTTCGCGCTGCCCGCCGACATGCGTCTCGGCGCCGGCGCGAACCATCCCTTTGGACTCGCGCTCTCGCCCGACGGCCGGTACGCGGCCTTCGCGGCCACAGACGAGGGGAGCGCCGCGCTGTGGATACGAGACCTTACGACGGGCACCACCCGCGTGTTACCCGGCACGCGCGGCGCCACGCTGCCCTTCTGGAAGCCCGACGGAGCGGCCGTGGGGTACTTCGCCGCCGGGCGCCTCATGAGTGTCGAGCTGGACGGCGGCGCGACGCACGACCTCGCGCCCGCACCCGCGGCCCGAGGTGGCGCGTGGCACCCTTCCGGTGACGTGCTGTTCGCGCCCGACGACCGCGGACCGCTGCAGTGGTGGCGGGCCACCTCGGGCGCGGTCGAGCCGTTCGGCACGCTCGACAGCGACGCCTCCGAGACCTCGCACCGGTTTCCCGCCTTCGTCCCCGACCGCGACGGCATCGTCGTGTTCTTCGTGCGCGCCGAGCGGCCGGCGATGCAAGGCATCTGGGCGGCGCCCATCGGTGCGTTCGCCGACAGGCGCCGCCTGGCCGGTGGCGACGCGGCGGGGTTCGTCTCGGAGGGCTGGCTGGTGCATGCCAGCGAGGACGCGCTCGTGGCCGATCGGCTCGACACGGCCTCCCTGGCCGTCGCCGGCCCTCCCGTCGTCCTCGGCCTGCCGGTGGGCCGCGGTCCGCTCAACCAGTTGTTCGCGAGCGTCTCGCGGACGGGCCTGCTCGTGTACGGCGCGCCGCGCGACATCGAGCGGCGCCTGCAGTGGGTCACGCGTACCGGGGACGACGCCGGGACCGTCGGCGGCCCGGGCGACACCTGGGACGTGCGGATTGCCCCGGACGGCAGCGCCGTCGCGGCCACGCAGGTCGATCGCCAGCTCGCGACGCTCGACGTCTGGATCTACGACGGCGCGGCGCCGGTACCGCGCCGCCTGTCGCCGTCGCTGGACGCCGATGCCGATGCCGTCTGGGCGCCGGACGGCTCCCGGCTGGCGTGGGTCTCGGGCCGGCGCCAGGTGATGACCCGCGGTGCGCTCGGCATGCTGCCGGAAACGACCCTGGCCCGCTTCGACGCCGCGGTCCACACCTGGGCCTTCACGCCCGATGGCGCGTCGATCCTCGTCAGCCTGCGTGATCCTGCCACCGGCGACGACCTCTGGATGCTCCCCGCCGTCGGCGACGCCGACCCCCGGCCCTATGTCGCCTCGCCGTTCAACGAGACCGAAGCGGCGGTCTCGCCGGACGGCCGATGGCTCGCGTACGCATCGGACGAGTCGGGGGCCTTCGAGCTGTACCTCGACACCTTTCCCAGTGCCGGCACCCGGGTGCGGCTGACGCTGGGCGGTGGCCGCGACCCGCGATGGCGGCGCGACGGTCGTGAGCTCTACTTCCGCCGGGGCACGGCCATCCACGCGCTCGCACTCGACCTCTCGGGGACGACGCCGGCGCTCGGCGCCACGACGCGGCTGTTCGATGCGGGGGCCGATCTGCGGTCCTACGATGCCACCCCCGACGGCCGCCGGTTCCTGCTGAACGTGCCGGCCGCGGCCGATACGGCGCCCGCGCTCACCGCGATCGTGAACTGGCCGTCGCTGGTCCCGGCGGCCCCGTCCGGACGGGCGCGATGAAGGAACGCCTGCTGCACCTGTGGGAAGACCTCCGCACGAGCCTCTGGTTCGTGCCCTCGCTGATGACGGCCGCGGCGGCAGGGCTCGCGTTCGTGACCCCGGGACTGGAACCGGCGGCCGAACCCTGGCTGCACGCCGTGGACGGGTTGTCGATGTGGGGCCCGGAGGGCGCCCGCTCCCTGCTGTCCACCGTCGCGAGCTCGATGATCACGATTGCGGGCGTCGCCTTCTCGATCATGGTGGTCGCCTTGCAGCTCGCCTCGTCGCAGCTCGGCCCACGCCTGTTGCGCACGTTCATGCGCGACACGGGCAACCAGGTCGTCCTGGGCACGTTCATCTCGACGTTCATGTACTGCCTGCTGGCGATGCTGTCGATCGGCAACGAGGGGCCGAGCGCCGTGCCCCGCCTGGCGGTGACGGTCGGCGTGGTCCTGGCCCTCCTCAGCCTCGGCGTGCTGATCTACTTCATCCACCACGCGGCGCTGTCGATGCAGGCTCCCGAGGTGATCGCGGCGGTGACCGGCGAGTTCCACCGGGCGATCGAGGAGGTGGGGGCCGCCAAGCGACGCGAGGGCGACCGCGGCCGGGCGGTGCCGGAGGGGCTCCGGGCCGACGTCGCCATCGCGGCACGCCGGGCCGGCTACGTCCGGCGGCTGGACCAGGCCGGGCTCATGCGGGCGGCCACGGCGCACGATGTCGTCATCGTGCTGGAGTACAGGCCCGGACACTTCGTCTTCGAGGGCTCCACGCTCGCGCACGTGACGCGACGGCTCGACGGCGACGAGGGCGAGGCGCTGGCCAGGGCCGTCAACGACGGCATCATCCTGGGACGCCAGCGCACGGCGGAGCAGGACGTGGAGTACTGCGCCACGCAGCTCGTCGAGATTGCGCTGCGGGCGCTCTCCCCCGGCATCAACGACCCGTTCACCGCCGTGGCCTGCGTCGACCACCTGTCGAACGCGCTCGGGCGGCTTGCCCGCACGGCCTTCCCCGAGGCCGGCCTGGCCGGTGACGACGAGCAGCTCCGGCTGGTGCGCCAGGGCGTCAGGTTCCCCGACGTGCTCGACGCAGCCTTCCGGCAGATCCGGCAGGCATCGGAGCGGAGCCCGGCGCTGGCGATTCGCCTGCTGCAGGGCCTGGCTCGAATCGGGGCGCAGGTGGAGTCGGGTGCCGATCGGGACGCGGTCCGCCGGCACGCGGACCTGACCCTCGAGACCGGGCTGGACGCCTGCACGGTCGAACCCGACCGCGACGCCGTGCGCGAACGGTACCAGGCCGTGCTCGACGCGCTGCGGTCCACGTAACGCCAACGGCGGCAGAGGGGCCACGGAGACACGACGACACCGGCGCGGGCAGGGATTATCCGCGGATGAACGCGGATGAACGCGGATGGCACCGAGCCCTTGCGCGGGCACGGGGTTGCCCAGGCGCGGATCGGCGCTCCAACCGACCGTGCGTGATGCCGGCAACGCTCCGAGGCGGCGCTCCCCCGAAGGGGGCCATGGCGACGTGAGGGCTCACGCCGGAGTGAGATCCCATGACATCACCGCCGGTCTCACTCCGGCGTGAGCCCTCACGTCGCCAGCGCGCCGCTCCGCGGCGCGGGCGCCGCCGAGAATCGCCAACCTGCCCTGCTCTCTCCGTGCCTCCGTGCCTCCGTGCCTCCGTGTTTCCGTGTCTCCGTGGCCCGTCCGTTCCGTGTGATTGCGTTGCCCGTGCCCCCCGTGTGCCCCGTGCCTCGGTTCTGCGACAATTCCCCTGATGAAGATCGTGACGTGGAACGTGAACGGCGTGCGTGCCCGGCAGGCACAGCTCCACGACCTCCTCGCCGTGGAGCGGCCCGATGTCGTCTGCCTGCAGGAGATCAAGGCCGCGCCGGACCAGTTGCCGTTCGACCTGCACGACGTCGACGGGTACCACGCGCACTGGCACGGCGCGAAGGGCTACTCGGGCGTCGCGCTGCTGGTGGCTCGCGGAATCGCCGAGGCGCCGCCCGCCTGCACGTCACCCCCCTTCGATTTCGAGCAGCGGATCCTCACCGCGCGCCTGGCAACCACCGCCGGGCCGGTCACCGTGGCGTCCGTGTACGTGCCCAACGGCGGCAAGGACTACGACGCGAAGCTGCGGTTCCTCGACGCGCTCGACACGTGGGCCTCCGACATGCAACGGGCTGGCGAGGCGCTGATCCTGTGTGGGGACCTGAACGTCGCCCGGACCGATCGTGACGTGCACCCGAAGGAGCGGCGCCCGAACCAGGTGGGCACGCGTCCTGACGAGCGCGCCGTGTTCGAGCACGTCCTCTCGCGTGGGCTGGTGGACGTCGGTCGCGCGCTCGACCCCGACAACGAGGCGCTGTTCACGTGGTGGCCACCGTGGCGCAGCCTCCGCCAGAAGAACGTCGGCTGGCGCATCGACTACGTGGTGGCCAGCGAGGCCCTCGCCCGGGCCGCGACCCGGTCGGTCGTCCAGCGGGAGTTCGGCACGAGCGATCACGCGCCGCTGGTCGTGGAGTTCGCGTTTCAGCTCCCCGCAGCGTCACTGCCGGCCTGAGGCGGATCGTCCACCAGCGGCCCGTACAGCTTCGACATGCACTCGGGGCAGATGCCGTGCGTGAACTGCACGGACGTGCGGCTGGCCAGGTACTCCTCGATCTGGCCCCAGTAGCCGCGATCGTCGCGCACCTTGCGGCAGCTCGCGCAGATCGGCAGCAGGTCCTCGAGGTGCCGCACGGTCGAGAGGGCCTCCTGGAGGTCCGTGATCAGCCGCTCGCGGTCACGCTCCAGCGTCTTCTGCACCGTCACGTCGCGCACGAGCATCAGCCGGCCCGCCACCTCCGACCAGCGGTCGTGCACCACGTCGACACGCACGTCCAGCCAGCGGGTGCCGGCGACGTCGGCGATCGGCACCTCGCCGAACCAGGGCGTCGACGTCTCGTATCGCGCCTCGAGCCGCAACCGTTCCGGCAGCCGCAGCGCCCCGACCGGCAGCCCGAGCAGGCGTTCGGCCGACGGGTTCACGTAGTTGATCCGGTGGGCGCGATCGAGCACCACCACGCCATCGGTCAGGGTCTCGAGCAGGGCCTCCCGGGCGCGCGGCAGCAGGTCGAGCAGCCCCTCCCGCACGACCGCCCACGTCAGCACGCCACCGCTCACACCCAGCGACATCGTCAGCCAGTTGAGCCCGGGCCACGGGCCCAGCTTGAAGACGTAGGCCGCGTTGCCGATCCAGGCCACCGCGATGGCGGCGACGACCGCGACGAGCGGGACGCGGTAGTGATGGCCCACTTTCCGCAGCGTGTAGAGCAGCAGCGCCGTGCCGAGCGCGGTCAGCGCGTAGTGCTGCGCCGTGAGCACCCAGAACCACCAGCCGTAGTGATAGACGGCGAACGGGAGCGGCCCGTCCGGCATGGTGATGCCCGTCCAGAGCCACTGGTGCCAGGGGTTGGTCCACGCCGCCAGGAGCGACAGCGCCGGCACGCCCCAGACCGCCGCCACGACCGCCGGCCGCGAGAGCCAGGGACGCATGCCGGCCAGCTCCGCCGCCGTGTGGAAGAAGAACGGCGCCGCCGAGACGACCCCGAGGTACTGAATCTGCGAGATGAAGAGGCGCGTCTCGGCGTGGCTGGCGCGAACCTCGAAGAAGTCACAGGCCGCCCACAGGGAGGCGGCAAACAGCATCCACGCGAGCGGGGTCCCGCCGGGCGCCTCCCGGCGCCGGTACGCGAATGTCCCGGCAGCGGCGCTCATGGCCGCTGAACCGAGGTAGACGAGACCGATCGCGGTGGCCGTGGACACGAGCTGTTTCGACGTCAGATTGTAGATGGAAGCCGCCGGATTGACGACCCGCAGGCAGCCGCACGCCCCGGCAAACGCGTCACGATCGTCGCCGCCGGCTCCGGATCCCCCGCTCTATCCATGCAATCGGCAAACCGCCGTCTCTCAATCAGCAACGAGTCTGCAATCGGCAATCTTCAACCTTCAACCTTCAATCTTCAATCTTCAATCTTCAATCTTCAATCTTCGAGCTCCGAGGTCCCCAACCGGGCGACGCCCTCACGGTCCGCGTAGTGCACCAGCAGCAGGTCCGCCTGGCGGAGCGCCTCCCGGAGGACCTGCCGGGGCGCCGCGTCCGGATGCCGCGCCAGCTCGCGGGCCACCTCCGCGCGGAAGACCGCGAAGGCGGCTTCGAGGCCGCGCACGATCGCGAGCAGGCCCCGTCCCTGGTATGCCACCCATGACGCGAAGACCCGCGCCGCCAGGTACCGCCCGGCCACGGCGGCGGCCGGCGCGCGATCCGCGAAGCCCCGCCACGCCGCTTCGGTCCCGGGCGGCGCATCCGGCCACTCGAGCGGGGGCGGCACCGCCCTTCGCACGCAGGCAATCCAGCCGTCGACGTCCAGGTCGAGGAGGGCCCCTCCCGCCCCGGCGGCCAGGACGCGCAGCGCGTCCCCCGGATCCTCGCCCGACGTCAGGCCTCGGACCGCCTCCCGCTCCCAGCTGGCGTACTCCTCGAGGCTCAGGAGCCGCCGCTCGTCGAAGAGCGGCGGCAGCTCGCCACGCGCGTCGAGCCCCTCGGGCACGTCACCGGTCGGCACCGCCGGCGGCCCCTCCACCACCGTGAGGGGCGAGACCGCATCCAGCAGCAGGTCCGCGGCCGTCGGGCAGTAGTGCGACAAGGTGACGAACACGCCCCGATCGTCGACGAGACAGATGCGCGGGAAGTGCAGGCACGCCGCCGGCAACGCGCCGGTCCCGAGCCCCGCATGCACGGCGCAGCAGTGGTCCTGTCGAAAGACGCAGATCCCGCGTTCGCTGCGGAAGATGCCCGCCACGTCCTCGGGCGCCTGCGGCACGACCTGCAGCCACCCCCCGGGCGGAGCCGACAGCCGCCCCTCGGCCACCGCGCGATCGATTGCGGCGACACGCAAGGTCTCCACCGGGATCGGCCATCCCGACGAGCAGCAGGCACCGCTGTGGCGGCACTGGTACCCGACATGGGCGCTGAGCCAGTAGGTCGCCGGGCCCGCGCGCTCCGCGCTCATCGGCTGCCTTTCACGCTTCGCACCCCACGATCTTCAATCGGAAAACTCCGATCTGCAATCGAAGTACGTTAGGATGCCCGCCCGTTCAGTCGCTCGCTCGCCGCTCGCCCGCGGCGTTGCCGTTCCCGGAGACATCCCCCCGATGGAGACACCCCCGGTCTACGTGGCGGAACCCGTTTATCTCGTGCAGGCCCTGTATGCGCCGTTGATCACGCCGGGGGCGCGCCCCGCGTGCATCCGCGATCACCTCGAACGGCTTGCCGACCGCCTCCACGCGGGGCTCTCGGAAGGACATCCCGGGGCGGATGTCGAGCTCGCCCGGTGGCATCCAGACCCGGCCCGGGCGCCCCGGACGCGGGAGGCCGCGCGGCTGACGGTCGCTCGCGCCCATGGCTTCGACACCTGGCAGGCCGTGGCGGCGCTCGGCGAGGCGCCGCTGTCCCCGGCGTTCGAGGCCGCGGTGGACGCGCTCGTCGCAGGCCACGCCGAGGCCCTCCAGCGCCTGCTCATCGAGTACCCGGCGCTCGCGGCACGGCGCTCGCCCTACGGCCACGGCGCGACGCTGCTCCACTACCTGACCGGGACCGGCGTCGAGCTGTACCGGCAGGCCGTGCCGCTGAACGCGCCGGCGCTCGTGCGCCTGCTGATCGGCCACGGCGCCGACGCCCGCGCGGTCGCGCACTGCGACGGGCGGCCGTCCACGGCGCTCGCCCTGGCGACCGTGAGCCCCCACCCGGTGGCCGCCGGCATCGACGCGTCGCTGATTGAGGCGCTCGTGGAAGCGGCGCGCGCGGCTACCGCAGGCCCCGCGGCGTGAGCCAGACCTCGACGAGGCCGAGCAGGTAGTCGGCCGCCAGCGCCAGCAGCGCCGCCGGGATAGCGCCCGACAGGATCAGCCACGTGTCGTTCAGGTAGAGGCCGGTGACGATGGGCTCGCCGAGGCCGCCGGCGCCGATGAACGCGGCCAGCGTCGCGATGCCAATCGAGATCACTGTGGCGGTCCGCACCCCGGCCATGATCGTGCGCGTCGCCAGCGGGAGCTGGATCCGGAACAGGATCTGGCGGGGCGTCAGGCCCAGCCCGCGTGCCGCGTCGAGCAGCAGCGGGTCCACCCCCTTCAGGCCCGTGTGCGTGTTCCGCAGGATCGGCAGGATCGAGTACAGGAACAGCGCGACGATCGCGGAGCGCACGGAGAGGCCGAGGCCTGGCAGCGCGATCATGAAGGCCAGCAGCGCGAGGCTCGGGATCGTCTGCACCACCCCGGCGGCGCTCAGCGCGATCCGCTCGCCGAGCGGCGTGCGTACGATGCCGATGCCGAGCGGCACCGCGAAGACGACCGCCAGCGCCACGGCGGCCAGGCTCAGCTGGATGTGCTCCCAGCCGAGCCGCAGCGTGTCGCGGGACCGGCCCGCCAGGAAGCCGAGGAACGTGTCCCGTCCCGCGGTCGGATCGCTCGTCACGTCCGCGCCGGCCTCGAGCAGCCCCTGTTCGACGAGGAACTCGCGCGCCACCTCACGGAACCCGCGGCCCTCCTCTTCCACGGCGTAGTTCAGCGCAATCATCCGGTCGTTCGGCACCTGGAAGGCGAGGCGCTCGAGCACGGTCCGCAGCTCGGGATGGTCGCGCAGCACCGTGCCGCGGATGATCGGCGCGGCGTTGTACGGCGGGAAGAACCCCTTGTCGTCTTCCAGCACGCGCAGCGGGTACCGGAGGAGCTTGCCATCGGTGGTGTAGGCGTCGATGAGGTCGATCTGCCCCGCGGAGATGGCCTCGTAGGCGAGCCCGTGCTCCAGCGCGCGCACGGCGCCGAGCTCCAGGCCGTAGAACGGGCCCAGGCCGGGCCAGCCGTCCTCGCGGTTCATGAACTCGATGCTGAAGCCGGCCGACAGCTCCGGGCCGTGCGGCACGAGATCCGAGATGGTCCGGACGCCGAGCGCCTCGGCCCGTTCCTCGCGCATCACGAGGGCATAGCTGTTGTTGAGGCCGAACGGCGGCAGCCACTCGATGTCGTACTGGTCGCGGAACGCCGACTGGACGCGCAGGAACGCGCGGAGCCGGTCGGAGATCTTGTCCGGCTCCTTGAGGATGATCGACCAGCCCGTCCCGGTGTACTCGGGATACAGGTCGATCTCGCCGCGCTCGAGCGCCGTGAAGCAGACGAGGGTGCCGCCGAGCCCGCTCCGGTGCTCCACCGTGAGCCCCGTCTGCGACTCGATCATCAGCGCCATCATCTCGCCGAGGATCCGCGACTCGGTGAAGTTCTTGCTGCCGATGACGACGCGCCCGCCGGCGCCGGGGGCGGCGGGTGTGTCCTGGGTCGCCGCCCGCGGCGTCCCGCCGGTGACGGCCGCCGCCCAGGCCACGGCCAGCGCGACGACCAGCGCGCGCCTCACGAGGCCTCCTTCATCATCCCGGCGAGGAACCGTTCGACCCACGGCGTGGCCGGCGCGGCCTTCAGCTCGTCGGGCGTGCCGGCCTGCACGATCGAGCCCCCGTTCATCAGCGCCACGCGGTCGCCCAGCAGGAAGGCCTCGTCCAGGTCGTGCGTGACGATCACGACGGTCTTGGAGACGAGCTTCTCCAGGTCCCGGAACTCCTGCTGCAGCTTCGATCGGGTGATCGGGTCGAGCGCGCCGAAGGGCTCGTCCATGAGGAGGATCTCGGGATCGAGCGCGAGCGCGCGGGCGACACCGATGCGCTGCTGCTGGCCGCCGGAGAGCTCACGCGGGTAGCGATCGCGGAACTCCGCGGGCGGCAGCCGGACGAGCTCGAGGAGTTCGTTCACGCGGGCGTCCATACGCGCGCGCTCCCAGCCCTCGACCTCGCAGAGGATGCCGATGTTGCGGCGGATCGTCAGGTGCGGGAAGAGGCCGCCGCGCTGCACGACGTAGCCCATGCGGCGCCGGAGGAGCACCGGGTCCATGGCCGCGGTGTCCTGCCCGTCCACGAGCACCCGGCCGCCGGAGGGCTCCAGCAGCCGGTTCATCACGCGCAGGGTCGTCGTCTTGCCGCAGCCGCTGGGGCCGAGGAGCGCCAGGGTCTCGCCCCGGCGCACCTCGAGTGTCACGTCCTGCAGGGCGACGACCGGCTCGCCGCCGGCGCGCCTGAACGTCCGCGAGACGCCCTCCAGCCGGATCATCGACGGTCGTCGCGGACCAGCTCGTTCAGCGAGAACCAGTGGCGGTCGTCGAACCACTGGCGGGCGAGCCGCAGGTGCGCGAGCTCGGCGAGCGCGGCGAGCTGCTCGGGCTCGTACTTGCGGGAGATGCCGACCTGCACCGGCTGCCCGGGCTCGAGCTGCACCTCGATGCCGAGCTTGCGCACCCATGTGTGCTGCGGGATCGTCGGGGCGACCCGCAGGCTCATGCGCCGCGTGCGCAGCCCCTGGTACTCGGGCTCCTGCTCGTAGGTGGACGACAGCTCGAACACCCGCGGATCGAAGTCGGCGCCCAGGTGGAAGTTGATGCGCCGCAGCATGTGCGCGAAGAACGAGCGGCACCACTCCTCTTCGTTGTAGGCCCGCTCCAGGACGGCCTCGTCCTTGTGCAGGTCCACGCCGACGACGAACCGGTCGGCGGGGTTGAGGCGCTCGCGCAGGCGGCCGAGGAAGGCCACCGTGTCGGCGATGGTGTCGAGGTTGCCCAGCGACGAGCCGAAGAAGAACACGAGCTTCGGGTCGTCCACCGGCAGCGTCGGCAGGATGTCCTCGAACAGGCCCTGGCGCGGCTCGACCGCGACCTTGTCGCCGAAGGCCTGCTCGACCTCGGCGACGGTCGCCCGCACGGCGCCCGGCGAGACGTCGATCGGCATGTAGCGCACGGGTTTGCCCCGCTCGACGGCGGCCGCCAGCACGTGCCGGATCTTGCGGGCCGACCCGCACCCGAGCTCGACGATCAGCGTCTCGTCGCCGATGATCTCCCCGGCGCGCGCCCGCAGGATGGCCTCCTCCGAGTCGGTGAGGTAGTAGCCGGCGGTGCGGGTGTAACGCTCGTAGAGCCGCGAGGCCGTCGAGTCCCAGATCCACGCGTGGTCGATCTTCTTGACGTAGTCGTCGCTCTCGAGCGCCTCACGCACCGCGTCCTCGAAGCCTTCCTCGATCTCGGCCTCGAGCCGCGCCGTCACGCGGTAGCACCACACGCGGAACATCGCGTTCGGGTCCTTGCCCGGCAGGTACGGCGCGGGCTCGGTGACCTCGAGCTGCTTCCACAGGCCGCGCTCCTCGAACGACTCCATGCGGCTGCGCACGCCCATCGCGTCCTCGTCGAAGAAGTCGGTGCGCATGGTGAAGGCGACCACGCCGCCCGGGCGCACGAGGCGCAGGATCTCGTCGAGGGTCTCTGGCGGCGCCTGGCCATACGAGAAGACCCCGACGAGGATCGCGGCGTCGAAGCTGCCCGCCGCGAAGGCGTCGAGCGGCACCGACAGGTCGGCCACGAGCGTCTCGCGGTACACGCCCTTGCGGCGCGCCACGTCGATCATGTCCTCGCTGAGATCCACCGCCACGAGCCGGCGGAATCCGAGCGCGTGCAGCGCCTCGCCGGCCGCGCCGGTGCCCGCGCCCGCGTCGAGCACCCGGGCGACGTCATGCCGGGTCGTGTGGCGCGCCAGCACCTCCGCGGTGAGGCGATGGCCGAAGAAGCCCACCTGCGCGTGGTCCTTGTCGTAGGACTCGGCCCACTCCTTGTACAGCGCCTTCAGGTCGTCGCGGGTGCGCGCGCCGTAGGCCCGCTTCCAGATCGCCGAGAGCCGCGCATCCTCCGTCGGGGCACCAGTCTGGCGCGGGGCGGCGGCGTCCGGCGTCGGGGGCGTGGCGGTGGGATGGGTGCTCATGATCCGTTCTCGCTTCCTGGAGGCGCCGGCATGTCCTCGCACACACGTCCCCCGGGGTGGAGGCAGGCAGGTCAGACGCGCAGCGCTGTCGTTCGGAACCCGGCGCTATCTGGGGGCGGCCGGGCGGGAGGCTCGGGCGGATCCGGTGTGCTGGTCGGTGAGGCCCGTCAGCGAGGCTGGTGCGCGAATGGCAACCGCCGTGTCAACGTGGGCGCTCAGTGGAGCCGCGGCGAGCAAAGCAAGGGGAGATCGAAACAGATCGGGCGGGGAGATGCAAGCTCAGCTCGGCCGCGGGGGCGATCGCTGCGGATGAGCTGCGGCGCGGCAATCGGCGTGACGCCGTGCTGCACGGGCCACGGCGGGGATCGCGGCGCCCGGCGGGGCGGGACAAAAAAAATCGCCCGCACCGTCGGGTGCGGGCGACTGGCTGCCGCCGGACCTACTCGGCGAGCCGGACGTTCTCGGCCCGCGGCCCCTTCGGTCCCTGTCCCGCCTCGAACGTCACCTGCTGGCCTTCACGCAGGTCGTCGAACCGGATGCCCTGACAGGCAGACTGGTGGAAGAAGTACTCGCTGCCATCCTGGGCGGCGACGAAGCCGAAGCCCTTGTCACTCACCAGCCGCTTGATCACGCCGTTCTGTGCTGCCATCGCTCTCTCCTGTGGTCGAACCTGCCCGTCAACCCCACCTCCCCGATGCCTCCCGACTCGAATGCCGATTGCCCCGGGAACACGCCGGGCGTGGTCCTCGGAACGACAGCAGCTCGATCAGGCTGGAGCGGGTCCCCGCCGAACGCGGGAGAGAGGTGGGAATCGAATAGGCAGACCTTGGGACAAGGCTAGCACGGGACGCCAGACCCATCCGCAAGATTTCGTGCGGAAAACGCCGAACAATCGTTCGACACGGGGCCCGCCTCCGCACGCCGTGGCGGCCCCGCGTTGGGTGTCCTTCCCGCCTTGGTCGCCCTGCACGCGATTGTCTTCATGAGACAGTTTGCGACTCCACGCGACCGGATATCCCTCTCCAGGAGCGCGCAAGGTGCGGGAGGTGCTCGACCGGCGCGGCTGAGTGCGGCTATCCTCCGGCATGCGCAAGCTCAGCCTGATCGTCGCCGTGCTCGCCGTCGCCAGCCTCTCGGCCCAGGGCCCCCGCGAACCGGACTGGGCGTCCCTCGAGGCCGAGACCCTGCGCCACTTCCAGGCGCTCCTCCGCGTCGACACCACCGATCCCCCCGGCGGCGAGAAGCCCGCCGTCGACTACCTGCGCCAGGTCCTCGAGGCCGAGGGCATTCCCACCGAGACCTTCGCGCTCGAGGACCACCGGCCCAATCTCGTGGCCCGCCTGAAGGGCTCGGGGCCTGGCCGGCCGCTGCTGATCATGGCGCACACCGACACCGTGAACGTCGACCCGAAGAAGTGGACGTTCCCGCCCTTCTCGGCGACCCGCGACGGCGGCTACGTCTACGGCCGCGGCGCCGTCGACGACAAGGACAACGTCGTCGCCGCGCTGATGACGATGCTGACGCTCAAGCGGCTGGACGTGCCGCTCGCGCGCGACGTCGTGTTCCTCGCCGAGGCCGGCGAGGAGGGCTCCGTCCGCTACGGCATCAAGTACATGGTGGACGAGCACTTCCCCGCCATCGACGCGGAGTTCTGCTTTGCCGAGGGCGGCGGGGTGCGGCGCCAGGGCGGCGAGGTCCGGTTCGCCTCGGTGCAGACGCTGGAGAAGATCCCCCGGGCCATCGAGCTCACCGCGCGCGGTCCGGCAGGGCACGGCTCGGTGCCGCTCCGCACCAACGCCGTCCTGCACCTGTCCCAGGCCATCGCGAAGGTCGGCGCCTGGCAGCCGCCCATCAACCTGAACGAGACGACCGCGGCGTACTTCAAGCGCCTCGCGTCGATCTCGTCCGAGGCGGACGCGAAGCGCTACCGCGACATCCTCAGCCCCGACGCCGCGGTCTCCGGCCCCGCCATGGAGCACTTCCTCGAGAACGAGCCGCAGCACGCGTCCATGCTGCACACCTCGATCTCGCCGACGATGATCGACGCCGGATACCGCGTGAACGTGATCCCGTCCGAGGTCAAGGCCACGCTGGATGTGCGCATGATGCCGGACGAGTCGCCGGATGCCTTCCTCGCCCGCGTGAAGCAGGTGATCGGCGATCCGAACGTGGAGGTCGCGTGGGCCGCCCGCGACGTGCGGCCCAACGGCACGTCGCGCCTGGCGACCGACGCATTCCGCGTCATCGAGCAGATGGTGGAGACGCACTACGACGCCATCACGCTGCCGACGATGAGCACCGGGGCGACCGACATGGCGTACCTGCGGGCGAAGGGCGTGCAGTGCTACGGCGTGGGCCCGGCCATCGACATCGAGGACGGCCCCAAGGGCTTCGGCGCGCACAGCGACCAGGAGCGCATCCTCGAGTCGGAGCTCCAGCGCTTCGTCCGATTCCACTACGACATCGTGGCCGGCGTGGCGGCGGTTCACTAGCGGGGAGCATGGCCCGGACTCATCGCCGGGCCGACCTCGTCGAAAACACACACGATTTCACGCGGTTTCGCCTTCCGGACGCCCGGATTCGCGAAGCCTGCGTGATTTCACACCCGCGCGCCCCGGGCGGGAGTAACATGACTTGATGGGGTTCGAACTGCCACGGACGTCAGGCGGCGATTCGGGGCAGGTCATCCCAGCGGCGTCTCCGGCCGGCTCCCCCCAGCCGGAGGCGCCCGTCGCGGCCGCCCGGCCGCCAGGGCCTCCGGCCACCCTGCCGCTGTCCATCCTCGACGCCGCCGCCAACGCCATCGTCATCACGAGCGCCACCGGCGAGGTGCAGTGGGCCAACCGCGCGTTCCTGACCCTGACGGGGTACGCCGCGACGGAGACGGTGGGTCACACCCCGGGACAGCTCGTGCGCTCCGGCTGTCACCCGCGATCGTTCTACGAGGAGATGTGGAACACGATCCTCGCCGGGCGGGTCTGGCGGGGTGAGGTGATCAACCGGCGGAAGGACGGGTCGCTCTACGAAGAGGACATGACGATCACGCCCGTGCTCGACGAGGCCGGGCGCGTTGTCCAGTTCGTGGCGGTGAAGCAGGACGTCACCGAGCGCAACCAGTTGCGGGCGCGGCTCGCGGACGCGGAACGGCTGGAGAGCATCGGCCGGCTGGCCGGCGGTGTCGCGCACGACTTCAACAACCTGCTCACGGTCATCACGAGCTACGCCTCGCTCGCGCGGACGAGCCTGGATTCGGCCAACCCGCTCGTCGCCCAGCTCGAGGAGATCGAGCGGGCCGGCGAGCGGGCCGCCCTGCTGACACGCCAGCTCCTGGCCTTCAGCCGGGGCCAGACGCTGACCCCGGCCGTGCTCGACCTGAACCGGGTGGTCTCGACGCTGCACCACATGCTGGCGCGGCTCATCGGCGAACACATGACGCTGGAGGTGATCCCCGGCGGCCAGCTCTGGGCGGTGCGTGTCGACCTCGGCCAGATCCAGCAGGTGATCGTGAACCTGGTCGTCAACGCCCGGGACGCGATGCCGGCGGGCGGCACGATCACGATCAGCACCGGGAACGTCGTGCTCGGCGACTCGGTGGCCCTCGCGTGCGGCGTGGCCCCCGGCGACTACGTCGCGCTCGAGGTCAGCGACACCGGCACCGGCATCCCGCCCGACGTCTATGCGCACATGTTCGAGCCGTTCTTCACGACGAAACCGGAGGGCCGGGGCACGGGCCTCGGGCTCTCGACGGTGCACGGCGTGGTGCGACAGAGCGGCGGGGCCATCGACGTGCGCACCGCGGCCGACCGCGGGACGACCTTCCGGGTCCTGCTGCCGCGGGTGCTCGACGCGGTGACACATCCGCAGGCCTCCGTGTCCACCCGCGTGCGGCGTGGCTCCGGCACGCTGCTGATCGTCGAGGACGACGAGAGCGTGCGGCAGCTGACGGCGGCGGTGGCCGAGACGGCCGGCTACGACGTGATCACGGCGGAGCATGGGCACGCGGCGCTCGAAGTGCTGCGGTGCCGGCCGGTCGATCTCGTCGTGTCCGACGTCGTCATGCCGGGCATGCCGGGTCCGGAGCTGGCGCGCCGCGCCGCCGCCGTACGCCCTGGGCTCCGGTTCCTGTTCATGTCGGGGTACGCGGACGAGCGTCTCCGCCGCCAGTTGTCCGGCGCCCCGCTGCTTTGCAAGCCGTTCCAGCCCGTGGAGTTCGCACGGGTCGTTGGCGAGTTGCTGGACGCGCCGCGTCCCTGAGGTATGCCCGCGCCCCCCGGCGCCGCTTCCTGGCTCGTGTTGTGCACGAGCCACCGGTGAGGTTAGGCCATGTTCGGGCTGGCCATCTGGATGGTCGCGTTCGTCGTCAGCGCGGCCGGTGTCTTGATCTCGTTCAACGACCTGCGCTTGCAGCGGTCCGTCACGCGGGAGGGCGCGGCGCTGCTGGCCCAGGCGGCGCCTGGCCATCCCATGGTGCAGGCGGAGATCGACGGATTGCCGCCGCCGGTCCGCCGCTATCTCGCAGAGGCGCTCGGTCCCCGGCTGACCGCCATCCGCACGGTCCACCTGCGACATGGCGGCGTGATGCGCACGGCACCGGACGCCCGCTGGATGCCGGTGCAGGGCGAGCAGTACTTCCGCGCGGATCAGCCGGCGTTCCTGTGGTGGGGCCGCATGCGGGTGGCGCCCGGCCTGTGGGTGGACGCCCGCGATTCGTCGATCGGCGGCGACGGGCGGATGCGCATTCACGCCGCCTCGACGATCAGCCTCGGGGACGTCCGCGGCCCCGAGATGGATCAGGGGGCCGCGCTGCGGCTGCTCGGCGAAATGATCTGGTTCCCGTCAGCGCTCGCCGACGGCGGGTATGTGTCGTGGCGGGCCATCGACGAGGCGAATGCCGAGGCGGCCCTGCGCCTGGCGGGGCGTGAAGTGCGCGGCGTGTTCAGCTTCGGCGCGGATGGCCTGCCCGTGCGCTTCACGGCCGACCGCTACCGCGACACACCCGAGGGCATGGTGCTGACGCCGTGGCACGCCGAGATGCGCGACTTCCGGGCCGTGGACGGCGTCATCGTCCCGTGGGAGGTCGAATCGGTCTGGGACCTCCCCGATGGCCCCTTCGTGCCGCTGCGCTTCACGGTTCGGTCGGTGGCGTTTGATTCACGATAGTGCCGCACGATAGTGCCGCACGATGGTGCCACACGACGGTGCCGCACCTCTGTGTCGCACCTCCGCGCCGCACCCCCGTGCCGCACCTCTGTGTCGCACCTCCGTGCCGCACCTCGGTGCCGCACCTCTGTGCCGCACCCCCGTGCCGCACCTCCGTGCCGCACCTCCGTCGACCTACTCTTCCCGCAGCACCATCATCGGATCGACCCGCGTGGCGCGGCGGGCCGGGAGGAAGCAGGCCACCAGCGCGACGACCGTGATCGTCGCCGCGACGGCGGCGAAGGTGCCGGGGTCGCTTGGGGCCACGCCGAAGAGCAGCGAGGCCAGCAGGCGGTTCAGGGCGAACGCCAGCACGATGCCCGTCGCCAGGCCCGCCAGCGTCAGGCCCAGGCCCTGGCGCAGGACCATCTGCAGCACGCTGCCCTGCTCGGCGCCGAGTGCCATCCGGATCCCGATCTCCCGCCGCCGCTCCGTCACCATATAGGACAACACGCCGTAGGTCCCGATGGCCGCGAGCAGCAGTGCCAGGCCGGCGAAGATGGCGAGCAGGTTCGCCAGCAGGCGGGGACGGCTCACCGACTCGGCGAACACCTCGTCCATGGCCCTGAAGCGGATCACGGGCAGGGTCGGATCGGCCTCGCGCACCGCCTGGTCCACCGCGCCCCGGAGGCTGTCGGACGGCAGGTTGCTGCGCATCACGACGTTCATGCCGGCCTGCGGGAACCCCGCGGCTGCCGCCTGCTCGAACATGAAGTAGATCTCGGTGCCGGTCTCCTGGTCCACGCCGCCTTGCTTCACGTCCTTCGCCATCCCGACGATCGTGAACCACGGCAGGTCGGGACCGGGCCGCAGGCGACGTCCCACCGGGCTCTGTCCCGGGTAGAACCGCCGCGCCAGGGCCTCGTTCACGACGACAACGGGGCCGCGGGTGACGTCGGTCCGCTCGAACGCGCGGCCATCGAGGATGGGGATGCCCATCGTGTCGAAGTAGCCGGCGGTTGCGAATTGGTAGTAGTCGACGTTCTCGATCGGGTCGTCCTCGGAGCGCCGCTCGTACCCCTCGAAGTCGGTGTCGTTGGCGTTGACATCCCGGTCGGGCGGCAGCCCTGACATGGCCGACACGCTCGCGACGCCCGGCGTCTCCGCCAGCCGGTCGACCAGGTTCTGGTAGAAGCGGGCAATCGCGGGACCGTCGTTGTAGGAGGAGGCCGGCAGGTCGAGGGCAAAGGTGGTCAGCGGCGCGCGATCGAATCCCGAGTCGACCTGCATGAGGTTCACGACCGTGCGTAGCATCAGGCCCGCGCCGACCACCAGCATCACGGCCAGCGCGACTTCCGCGATCACCAGTGCCCGCCGCACGTAGTGGCGTCCGCCGCCCGTCGCGCCGCGCCCGCCGCTCTCCTTGAGCGAGTGCGCCAGGGCATCGGACGAGACGTGCAGGAGCGGGGCGAGCCCGAAGACGGCGCCGGTCAGGAGCGAGACGCCGAGCGTGAACAGCAGCACGGCCGGGTCGAGGCTGACCTCGGCTGCGCGTGGCAGGCTGTTGGGGAAGGCCGCGAGCATCGCCCGCAGCCCGAACACCGCCACCGCGAGGCCCGCGACGCCGCCAGCCAGCGAGAGCATCACGCCCTCGGCCAGGAACTGCCGCAGCAGGCGCCAGCGGCCCGCGCCGAGCGCCGCGCGCACGGCGAACTCCCGGTGCCGCGTCTCGGCCCGCGCCAGCAGCAGGTTCGCCAGGTTCACGCACGCGATGAGCAGCACGAAGCCGACCGCGGCCTGCAGGACCCAGATCGCAAGGCGCGCGCCGCCGACGACTTCGTCCTGGGCGGGCTCCATCTGGATCTGGTGGCGATCGGCGGTGGGGTGGTGCGTCTGCGGGTAGAGGCTTTCCCAGCGCGCGTACAGGGCGGTGATCTCGGCCTCCGCCTGGCTCTGCACGACGCCGTCCTTCATGCGGCCGACCAGGTACAGCCCGTGATTGCCGCGGTTCTGCCGGTTGGCGGGATCGAGCCGCAACGGCATCCAGATCTCGACGCGGCCGTCCATCACGTCGAAGCCGGCCGGCATGATCCCGATGACCTCGGTGCGGACCCCGTCGACGTCGATGGTCTGCCCGACGATGTCGCGGCCCGCGTATTCGGACTGCCAGAGCTCGTGCGAGAGCATCGCGAGATCCGGTCCGTTGACGCGCGTCTCGTCCGCCGTGAACGGCCGGCCGCGTTCGGGGGCCACGCCAAGGGCCTGGAGCAGGGCGGCGTCCACGACGCCCGACCGGGCCCGCCGGGGCCGTCCATCGGCCGCCAGGTTGACTTCGCCCGTGCGGTAGGCGCCAAGGGCCGAGAACGACTGGTTCCACTCCTGCAGCTCGAAGTACTCCGGCGGGGAGACCCAGAACTGGTCGAAGCCGAGGCTGGGGAACCGGCTCGTCACGAACATCACCTGCCCCGGCTGCGGGTACCCCAGCGGCCGGAGGATGACGCCGTTGACGACGGAGAAGATCGCCGTGTTGGCGCCGATCCCGAGGGCGAGGGTCAGGACGGTCACCAGGGCGAAGCCCGGGGTGCGGGCGAGCTGGCGGACGGCGTGCCGGACGTCCATGAGGAGGGAATCCATGGCCCCTTTGACGGCAGGAGGGGGGCGAGGGTTCCGGGACGGTGGCAAACGGGGCCAGCGGAGTGACGGACGGGCCATCGAGACGGTGACGCACGGGCCACAGAGGCACCGCGACGCGGCAGATGCCCACGAGTTTGAGGAATCGAGAGCGGCCCCGTCCCAGGCGGCATCCGCCGACGCCAAGACGAAGTCGTCCTCAGCGCCGTCTTGCCCCCCGGCGCGCCTCTCCCCCTCCTGCACCCTTCCGGGTGCAGCCGCCGCCCCCCTGCGCGGGCGATGGGCCTGCTCATCCGTGAAATCCGTGGCCCCCTGACCTCCAGCGGCGGTTAACGCCCCCTCATGGTGTCCCTTCCGGCTCCGCTTCCGTGTGCCCGTGTTCTCCGTACCCTCCGTGTCTCCGTGCTCTCCGTGTCTCCGTGTGTTCTCCGTGTTCTCCGTGTCTCCGTGTCCTCCGTGCTCCCCGTGGTCTCCGTGTTTTCAATCTTCAATCCTCAATCCCCAGATCTGAGATCCCCGAGGGCTCTCATCGCCATCTCATCCACATCAGGTAGTGATCAGGTGATGCGCATCGCCGTTGTCGTCCTCGTTGGCGCCCTTGCCGTCGCCGCAACCGCCGGGGCGCAGCCCGCGGCGCGCTCCCCGCAGGTGGTCACGCTTGCCGAGGCCCTCGACCTGGCCGCGCGGCGGGCCCCCGATGCCGCGGCGGCGACCGTCCGCCTCGACGCGGCACGGGCCAGCGCCGCCGAGGCGGGCCGCCTGCCCAATCCCGCCATCGAGCTGCGCGCCGAGAACTGGGCGGTCGGCGGGAGCGACGTCCCCGAGGACTTCTTCGCCGTCGCCACGACCCCGATCGAGCTCGGCGGCAAGCGCGGGGCGCGCCGCACCGTCGCGCAGGCGGGGATCGTCGCGGCGGAGGCCGCCAGCGCGCTCGTGCGCCGTCGTGTGCACCAGGACGTCACGAGCCGCTTCTTCGACGCCCTGCGTGCCGCGGCGCGCGCCAGTGCGCTCAGTGACGCCGAACGTGGCGTCGCCGAGCTCGTGCGGATCGCCGCCCGGCGCGTCGAGGAAGGTGTGCTCGCCGACGCCGCGCTCCGGCGCCTCGAGGCCGAGCACGCGCGAACCGGCGCCGAACGCGCGCGCGCCGAGGCCGATCGGGCCATCGCCGCCGTGCAGCTTGCCGCCCGGCTCGGCCTGGCCGACGTGACGCCGGCCGTGCCTGGCGGACCGCCACCGGCGGCCGCGCCCGGCCCGCCGGACGGCCGCGCCGACCTGGCCGTCGCGCGCGCCCGCCTGGAGGTCGCGCGCCGCGCACTCCGCTTCGAGCAGGCGCTGGGCGTGCCCGACCTCGCCGTCAGCGGCGGCTACAAGCGCACCGGGGGCCACAACACCGGGGTGCTGGCCGTGACGATGGCGGTACCGTTCTTCGACCGTAACCGCGCGGCGGTGGCCGCCGCGCGCGGCGAGGTGCGCGCCGCCGAGCTCGACCTCGAAATGGCGACGCTGGCCGCCACCGGCGAGGCCCGCGCGACGGCCGACGCCGCCCGCACGCTGGCGGCCGCCTCGACCGACATCACGACGAGGCTGGTGGCGCCCGCCACCGTCGCCCGCGACGCGGCCCGCTCGGCCTTCCTGTCGGGGGCCATCGACCTCGTGGCCCTGCTCGATGCCGAACGCGCGCACACCGACGCGCGCATCGCCGCCGACACCCTCCAGTTCGATGCCTGGCAGGCCGCCGTGACGGCCCGCCTCGCCGCGGGAGAGGACCCGCTGCCATGACCGCACGTCACCGTCTCCGCAGGCCCGCCGCAGGTCCGCTCGTCGCCGCGGCCCTTGCCGCGGTTCTCGCCGCGCTGCTCGCCGCCGGGTGTGGCGGCTCGTCCCCGGCCCCCGCGGAGGAGCAGCCGGCCGCCAGCGACGGCACGGTTGCCCTCACCGACGATGCGATGCGTGCCGCCGGCATCGAGACCGCCACCGCGCGGGTCGTCGAGCGCGACGATCGGCTCGAGGCCCCCGGCGTCGTCACGTTCGACGAGCGCCGGACCGCCCGCATCGGATCGATCGTGGACGGCGTGGTCGTCGACGTGTCGGCGCAGCCCGGTGACCACGTGCCGGCCGGCGCGCGCCTCGGCGCGCTGCACAGCCACCAGGTGCACGACGCCTGGGCGGCCTATTTCACCGCGCTGGCCGCCGTGCGCGACGCCGAGTCGAGCGTGTCCTACGCGCGCGTCGCGGCCGAACGCGCCGGGCGGCTCGTCGCAGACAAGGCGCTCTCGGTGCAGGAGGCGGCACGCGCCCGCGCCGAGGCCGTGACCGCGGACGAGCGCCTCGCCGCCGCCCGCGCCGAGGTCACGCGCACCGAGCAGGAGCTCGAGCACTACGGCATCCAGGCCGATCCCGGCGCCAACCCGACCGCGCACGAGCAGGTCCCCGTGACGACACCCGTCGGCGGCTCGGTCATCGAGCGCCTGGTCTCCACCGGGACCGCGGTCACGCCGGGCACGCCGCTCTTCGTCGTGAGCGACCTCTCGCGCGTCTGGGTCACGGCCGAAATCGACGAGCCGCTCCTCGGCCGCGTCGCCGTGGGCCGGCCCGCCGACGTGCGCGTGGCCGCGTACGGCGACGAGGTGTTCCCGGGCACCGTGGGCGCCATCGGCGACGTGATCGATCCGATCACGCGGCGCGGCACCGTCCGCGTCGAGCTCGACAACCCTGGCCGGCGCCTCAAGCCGCAGATGTACGCCCGCGTCGCGCTCGGGACGAGCGCGCCCCGCAACCGCCTCGTCGTGCCCGGGCGCGCGTTGCAGGCCCTCGACGGCGAGACGATCGTCTTCGTGCAGGCCGAGCCCGGTCGCTTCGTGCGCCGCGCCGTGACGACGGGCGCGACCACCGGCGACGAGGTCGAGATCGTGCGCGGGCTGTCGGAGGGTGACGTGGTCGCCACCGCCGGTGCGTTCCTGCTGAAGTCCGAGCTGGCGGGCCCCGCCGCCGAGGAGCCGTAGCCGGTGGGTCTCGTCGAACGTTTCGTCCACGCCACGTTCGGGCAGCGCATCTTCGTCCTGATCGCGCTCGGCGCCCTCGTCGTCACGGGCGTGGCCGCCTACCGCGAGCTGCCCGTCGAGGCCTTCCCCGACCTCACGAACAACCAGGTGGTCGTGATCACCGAGGCGCCGAGCCTGGCGGCCCCCGAGGTCGAGCAGCGCGTCTCCTACCCCATCGAGACGGCGCTGATGGGTGTGCCCGACGCCGAGGAAGTGCGCTCGGTCTCGAAGTTCGGGCTCTCGATGGTGACGGTCGTCTTCGACGACGCGGTGCCAATCTACTTCGCGCGCCAGCTGGTCACCGAGCGGCTGGCGGACGTGCGCGGCCGCATCCCGGAGGGGCTCGACCCCGTCCTCGGCCCCGTCGCGACCGCGTTCGGCGAGGTCTACCAGTACGTGATCGACGGGCCGGACGCCGACCCGATGACGACGAAGACGCTGCACGACTGGGACATCCGCACGCGGCTGCGCTCGGTGCCCGGCGTCAGCGAGGTGAACTCGTGGGGCGGCCTGACCAAGCAGTTCCAGGTGGTCGTGCAGCCGCGGGCGCTCGAGAAGTACGGCCTCGACCTGCAGGACGTCTTCCAGGCGATCGCCGACAACAACCACTCGTTCAGCGGCGGCTTCATCGAGCACCGCGGCGAGCGTTACACCGTCCGCGGCGTCGGGCTCGTCACCGGTCTCGCCGACCTCGACACCGTCGTGCTCACGGCACGGGCCGGCACGCCGGTCCTGCTGCGGGACGTGGCGACCGTCGAGGTCGCCCCGATGCAGCGCAACGGCGCGGTCACGCGCAACGGCGAGGGTGAGGTCGTCGGCGGCATGGTCATCATGCTGAAGGGCGAGAACGCGCACGACCTCTCGGCGCGCGTCAAGGCGCGGGTCGCCGAGATCGAGCCGACCCTGCCCGATGGCCTGCGCATCGAGCCCTTCTACGACCAGAGCGAGGTGATCGACCGCACGGCCTCGACGGTGCGGCGCAACCTCATCGAGGGCTGCCTGCTCGTGATCGTCGTGCTGCTCGTGTTCCTGCGCGACGTGCGGGCGGCGCTCATCGTGGCGGCCGTGATCCCGCTGTCGATGCTCGTGGGCTTCATCGGGATGCGCGTCTTCGGGGTGTCCGCCAACCTGATGTCCCTCGGCGCGATCGACTTCGGGCTCATCGTCGACGGCGCCGTCGTGATGATGGAGAACTTCGTGCGGAGGCGCGCGGACGTCGGGGAGCGGATGGCCCACGCGCACGGGCCCCATGCGGCGGAGGCGCGGCTCAACCTGTTCCGCAGCGCCGCCGTCGAGGTCGCCCGGCCGGTCCTGTTCGGCGTGCTCATCATCATCGCCGTCTACCTGCCGATCTTCACGCTCGAGGGGCTGGAGGGGAAGATGTTCCGCCCCATGGCGATCACGGTCTGCTCCGCCCTGCTCGGGTCGCTGATCCTCTCGCTCACGGGCGTACCGGTCGTCTCGTCCTACCTGCTGAAGCTCTCGGGTGCCCACCACGAGGAGCGCTGGTTCGTGCGCCTGCGCGATCGCTACGTCAAGCACCTGTCCTTCCACATGAACCAGCCGTGGCGCACGGTGGCCGTCGGCGTCGTGATCGTGGCCGGCGCCCTGGCGTCGGTGCCCTTCCTCGGCACCGAGTTCATGCCGCGGCTGGACGAGGGGTCGATCCTCATCGAGACCCGGAAGCTGCCGTCGGTGGCGCTCGAGGACTCGGTGGCCATCTCGACCCGCGTGGAGCGGATCCTGCTCGAGGACTTCCCGGAGATCTCGCAGATCGTCACGAAGCTGGGCCGGCCCGATCTCGCCACGGAAGCCATGGGCATCTACCAGGGCGACGTCTACGTCCTGCTGCACCCCACCGGCACCTGGACCACCGGGCGCACCTCGAAGGAGGAGCTCATCGACGCGATGGCCGCCTCGCTCGCCCGCGTGCCCGGCCTGACGACAAGCTTCACGCAGCCCATGGCGATGCGCCTGGACGAGGTCGTCTCGGGCATCAAGGCCGACGTCGCGGTCAAGGTCTTCGGGCCCGACGCCACGGTGCTGGAGCGGCTCGGCGCCGAGATCCTCGACATCATCGAGCACGTGGACGGCGCCGCCGACACGCAGGTCGAGGTGCTGTCAGGCGCCGCGCAGCTCGAGGTGGGCATCGACCGTGACCGCATCGCGCGCTACGGCATCCACGTCAACGACGTCCAGGCGGCGGTCGAGACGGCGATTGGCGGGCGGCAGGCCACCGAGCTCCTCGATGGCGCCCGCCGCTTTCCCGTCGTGCTCCGGTACCCGCCGGAGGTGCGGGACGACGCCGACGCGCTGGCGGCGCTGACGATTGCCGCCCCCGGGGGCGAGCGCGTGCGGCTCGATCAGCTCGCCACCATCCGGCTGGCGGCGACGCCCGAGGCGATCAACCACGAGAACGGCGAGCGCCGGCTCGTCGTGCAGGCCAACGTGCGCGGGCGGGACGTGGGCAGCTTCGTCGCGGAGTCGAGCGACCGCATCGCGGCGGGGGTCACGCTCCCGAGCGGTTACCACCTCGAGTGGGGCGGGCAGTTCGAGAACCAGCAGCGCGCGATGGCGCGCCTGGTGGTCGTGGTCCCGCTGTCGCTGGCCATCATCTTCCTGCTGCTCTTCGCCACGTTCGGCCGGGTGCGCTGGGCCCTGCTCATCCTCGTGAACGTGCCCTTCGCGGCCGTCGGCGGCATCGCGGCGCTGTGGATCCGCGGGCTCACCCTGAACCTGTCGGCCTCGGTCGGGTTCATCGCGCTCTTCGGCGTGGCGGTGCTGAACGGCGTGGTCATGATCGCCGCCATCCGCGCGCTGCGGGACGAAGAGGGGCTGGCGCTCCGCGAGGCGACGCTGGCGGGCGCCGGCTCCCGGCTGAAGCCCGTGCTCATGACCGCGCTCGTCGCCTCGATCGGGTTCTCCCCTATGGCGCTCTCGCACGGCGCGGGCGCCGAGGTGCAGCGTCCCCTGGCCACGGTCGTCATTGGCGGCATCGTGACCTCGACCCTGCTGACCCTGATCATCCTGCCCACCCTGTACGAGATGATGGAACGGTGGGTCCAGCGCCGCGCCCGCGAGGCGTGACGGACGCGGCACGGAGGCGGCCATGCGGTTGCTGCTCGTCGAAGACGACCCGGAAATCAGCCGGTTCCTCCTGCAGGGGTTGCGGGAGGACGGGCACCTCGTGGAGCTCGTGGAAGACGGCGGCGCGGCCATCGACATGGCCGCCGACGGGCAATACGACGCGATCCTGCTCGACCTGATGCTGCCGGGGGTCGACGGGTTCGAGGTGTGCCGCCGGCTGCGCGTCATCGGCGTCGACGCGCCGGTCCTGGTGGTCAGCGCCCGTGACGCCGTGAGCGATCGGATCCGCGGGCTCGACGCCGGCGCGGACGACTACATCGTCAAGCCGTTCGCCTTCGAGGAGGTGCTCGCCCGCCTGCGGGCGCTGGCCCGGCGCGGCCGGACCCGGCACCTCTCCCGCGTCCTGGAGTACGGCCCGATTGCCGTGGACCCGGTCGACCATGCGGTGAACGTCGCGGGACAACCGGTGCACCTGACCGCCACCGAGTACCGCCTGCTCGAGTTCCTCGTCCGCCGGGCCGAGTCGATCGTCACGCGGGACCAGCTGGCCGAGCACGTCTGGGGCGGCGACTACGACCCGTTCTCCAACGTCGCGGACGTGTACGTCGGCTACGTGCGGCGCAAGCTCCAGAAGGCGACCGCCGTCCCGCTGATCCACACGGTGCGGGGACTCGGCTACATGCTGCGCCAGGACGCGCCCGCATGACATGGCGTCGCCCGGTGGGATCGTTCCGGGCCCGCCTCACGCTGCGCTGGACCGCCGCGGCCGGCCTGCTGCTGCTGGCCAGCCACCTGGCGATCTACGCCGGCGCACGGGCCTTCCTGTACGCGCGGCTCGATCGGCAGGTCCGCACGCTGATCGCCACCGAGGTGGCCTCGGCCACCGACGGCATCACGGGCGTCCACCTGCACGAGCCGTCCCTCGAGGCGGTGAACAGCGGCATCGACGACAAAGCCGTCCAGATCTTCGACCCGAGCGGCGACGTCGTCGTGCAGTCGGTCTGGCTCGACGCGGCCGCGCCGCCGATCGTGGGTCTCGACGTGGTGCAGGCGGCGCTGCGTGGGGAGGCGCCGATCGTCGACACCGACGTGGCGGGGCGCCAGGGGCGCGCCGCCGTGTTGCGGGCGGCACGCGAGGGCCAGGCCTACGCGGTCGCGCTGGCCCTGTTCACCGACGACATCGATCACACCCTCTCGGACCTGGGGTGGCTGCTCGCGGGCGTCTGGATCGGCGCCCTCGGCCTCACCGGGGCCATCGGCTACCACCTCGCCTCGCGTGCGCTGCAGCCCGTGGAACAGATCACGGCACGCGCGGCGCACATCGCGCGCGGCGCGTTCGCGGCGCGCCTCGATCCCGCGCGCCATGACGACGAGCTCGGGCGCATGACGACGTCGCTGAACGCCCTGCTGGATCGGCTGCACGGCGCCATCGAGGCCAACCGGCGGTTCGCCGCCGACGCCTCGCACGAGCTGCGAGGCCCGATCACCGCGATGGCCGGCCAGATCGACGTGACGCTGCGGCACGATCGGTCCGCGGAGGAATACCGGGAGGCGCTGGGGCTCGTGCGGCATCGCCTGTCGACGCTCACCGCGCTCATCGAGGATCTGATCCTGCTGGTCCGCGCGACCGAGGGCGGGCAGGAGGTGATGCGTCGCGTGGTGCCACTCGAGCCGCTGGTGAACGCGTCACGGCTGCGCTACGAGCCGGCGGCCCGCGTCCGGCAGGTCGCGCTGCGGGTGGACGTCCCCGACGACCTCGTCGCGTTCGTCGAGCCACGGCTCTTCGCCCGGGTCATGGACAACGTGTTCAGCAACGCGGTGAAGTTCAACCGGGAGGGCGGATCGGTCGTCGTGTTCGCCCGCGCCCAGGGACCCGAGCCCGACGCGGGGGACTGGAGCACCAACCAGGTCGTCATCGCCGTCACCGACAGCGGCCCGGGCATTCCGGCGGCGGACCAGGAACGCGTCTTCGAGCGCTTCCGCCGCCTGGACGAGTCGCGCGCGCGCCACACCGGTGGCAGCGGCCTGGGGCTCGCCATCTGCCGCGAGGTCCTGACGCTGCTCGGCGGCAGCATCCGCGTCGCCCACAGTTCGCACGAGGGCACGACGATGGAGATCCGCGTGCCAGGCGAACGGCAGGTCGCGAACCCGGCCGCTGACGCGTGACGCGCTCACAGCGATCACGGACGGGCCACAGAGACACAGCGACACAAAGACGGTCTCGGCGAAGTGCCGGCGCTGCCGGTGACACGGAGCCACGGAGCGCCACGGAGGCACGGAGGTCCCTCGGCAAACCGGGCAGCCGTCGTCCGCGACTGAAGGCGGCGGCGGCACCCGTAGGGTGCAAGGAGGGGCGGAGGACACGGCCGGCGCAAGACGTCAGATCGGCATGGGTTGCGTCTTACGCCGGCCGTGTCCTCCGCCCCTCCCGCGCCGCTGCGCGGCGCGGCCGCCGCCACCATGCGCGGACGCTGAATCCTGCTGAACCGTGTAACCCGTGTAATCCGTGTAATCCGTGGACACGCCTGGCACCCTCCAGGCCGATCCACCGCAGAACACGCATCCCGCCGATTCCTGCCCGTCCCCTGCTTGTTCAGTGTTTCGTGTCTTCAGTGTCTTCAGTGTCTTCAGTGTCTTCGGTGTCTTCAGTGTGGTCAGTGTGGTCGGTGTTTCCAGTGCCTCCTTCCGCCCCGCGCTTTCCTGTTCCTCCCGCCTCCCCCTCGCAGTACCCTACCCGCCATGCGTGTGGCGCGCCTCGCCCTTGCGGCGCTCGTCCTGCTGCCACCACCGGCCGTCGCTGGCTCGGCCGAGGGGCCATACAGCGTGCCCGTACCTGGCGGTACGGCCACGCTTGCGCGCCTCGGTATCGCCCCCTCGGAACACGGCATTGCGTTCTATCTCCTGGCCCGCGCGGCGGAGGAGCCCGAGGGACGCACACCCGTCGCGCGCCTGGCCGACCCGGCGGATGACGAGGCCAGCGCGCCGGCCGAGGTCTGGTCGCCGCTGTCGCCGCGCACATGGGAGCGCGTGCTGCCGCCGCTCCCCGGCGCCGATCTCTTCACGCGCCTCGTCCGCAATCGCGCCGCCCTGCTCGTCGCGGCCGGCGCCTCCGCGGCCCCGGTGGCGGTGCGCGCGCTGCTCGAGGACGACCACACGCTGCTGGGGGCGCTGCTGACCGAGAGCCCCGGCGCATTCGTGGTGGCGGCCCCTGCCCTGTCGGTCACGGGTGAACACGTGGACCTGCCAGGCGGTCCTGCGGCGACACCGGCCTGGGAAGCTCTGGCCGGCGCGCCGGCCACGAGACCCGCGGCCTTCATCCGCGCGCTCCTGGCGCGCGACCGTGGGCGTCTCGCCTGGTTCCTGTCGACGATGGCGGCGCTGCCGGCAGAACGACTGGCGGCACTGCTGCCCGACGGGCCGGCCGACGCGCGTGTCGAGCGCCTGGCCACGCTCTACCAACCCTTCCGTGACATCGACTCCCGCTGGCGCCTCGAGGATCACCCCTTCATGCGCAGCGCGCCGGATCCCGCGATGGTCTACGCGCTGACGCCGATCCGGGACGGCGCGGCCGCGCCACCCGCCTGGCGCTGGCTCTGGACGACCCTCTTCAATCGCGAGGGCCTCGACGTCCGCGACGCCCGCGGCGTGCCTCGCGATGACACGGCGCCCGTGGACATAGCCTGGATTGCCGCAGCCGTCGCCGGTGCCGATCCCTTCGAGCGTCGCGACCGGTACGACATGCTGCGCTTCGCGCAGCGCACCTTCGGCGAGGCGACCGGGGGACAGGGTGACGACGTCCTCGTGGCCCTCGGGGGGTTCCGGCGATATCGCGCGCTGCTGCTCACGCTCGAGCGCATGGACGTCCACGATCCGTCGACCTACGGTGCGGCCGTGACGGCCGCACGCGCCATCGATCGCGCCGGGCGCCGCGAGCGCGAGCCGGCCCTCGTCGCCTTCCAGGGCGCGCTCGCCATCGTCGAGCGTGCCCGTCTCTCGCGCACGCTGGACGCGGCAGCCGCCACGCAGCTCGTCGCCGCTCTCGCCGACGGCGTCACGACCGGGCCGTCGGTGACGCAGGCGATCGGCAACTGGATCACCGGGCCCCTGATGGATGCGCTGCCGCCGCTCGTCGTGCCCGACCAGTGGACCGCGCGCACGGCGTACGAGTCCCGCATCCTGCAGGCCCTCGCGGGCCGCCCGCCGGACGGGCCGCTGCCGCGCCTGTCATGGGAGGGACTCGACTACCACGTCGATCTCCATGGTGCGGAGCTGCAGCGCATCCACACGATCCGCGAGCGCCTCCGCTCGCCCGGCCTCGACGTCGCGCTCGACACCGGCCGTCCCGGCCCGCTCGCCGAGGCCATCAAGGCCATCGTCTATGCCGTCGCCCTCGGGGATCCGGAGGGCCCCGCGTTGCTCAGCCCCGACGTGCCGGAACGACACGACTTCAACTTCACCTCGCCGTCCGCCCCGCGCCGCGAGCGGGTGCCGTGGCTGCCGCCGCGCGACATCGCGGGCGATGGCGGCCCGTGGCGCGTGCAGGGTGCGCTCGTCGGGCTCGACCTCGCGCTGGCCAGGCTCTGGCTGCATCGCGTCGCCGATGGCGAAATGCCCGCCGCGCCGACGATCAACCTGAACGACCAGCTCACGCTCGCGCGCACCGTGGTCGCGCTCGTGCCCTGGGACCTGCGGGACGTCGATCGCGATGCCGTGGTCGCCGCGATCGCGCGGGGCACGGCGCGCATCGCCGTCGCGGGGACCGATGCGGCCGCGCTCGCGGCGCTCGCGGCGGAGGCCGGACTGTCGCCGGCCACGCGGGAGTCGCTGCCATGGCTGGTCGCGACCCGCCCCTCCGCCATCGACGCCCAGTTCACGCTTCGGGATCGACTCTGGCTCGGCCAGCCCTCCCTGCCGGACGAGGTGCTCGCCCGCTGGGGGGTGTTCGCCGGCCCGCTCGACGGGCGCCTCACGACGACGATGCCGGGACCGGCGCCGTGGGAATGGTTCGCCGGCCGGCCAGAGGTGGGCCAGATAGGCGCGCAGGTGCCCGACTTGATCCTGCGCCTCGCGCAGGGCACCTCCGAGCTCGGCCTGCCGGCCCGGCTCATCCCCGCGTTGTTGGGGTTTGCGGTCCAGGACTTCTGGCACGACGTGGACGCGCGGTTCGCGGATGACTGGCCGGCCATGAGCCGCCAGGCCGCCGCCCTGCCGCTCATCCGGATCGAGGACTACGTGGCCGGGCTGGCCGGCAACGGTCCGCTGCGCTGACCCCGTCACTCGCCACTGGACACGGCGCCGCCCGCGGTTTAGCCTGCGCTCTTACGAACCGCGGTGACCGCGCCCGTCCCCCGGTTCATCCCAGGGCCCGCTGATGTCCCCTGTCCGCCGGTTTGTCGTCCTTTCGGTCGTCGCCGCGCTGGCGGCGGTCACACTCCGGGCGCAGGCGCCCGCCCCGATCACGATCCGCATCGTGTCCCCGGGACCCGACGTGTACGTGAGCGGGCCGATGCTGCTCAAGGCGATCATCGAGCCGGGGCCCCGGGCCCGCGAGGTGGCGCGCGTGCGGTTCTTCGCCGACGGCAAGCTGGTCTGCACCACGACGGATCCGGTGCGCGCGGAGTGCCCGTGGGACGCGGGGGCGGAGGTGGCCGAGCACGTCATCCGTGCCGTCGCGGAATTCGAGGCCGGTGGCCGTGTCGTGACGAGCACGCGGACCAAGGCCCTCGAGCACGTGGAGATGGTGAGCGTCGAGGTCGTGCAGGTCACCGCCGTCGTGACCGACGGCCGGCGCTTCGTCGGCGACCTGCCGCAACGTGCCTTCCGGCTGTTCGAGGACGGCATCCCGCAGACGATCACGCACTTCTCGTCGGAGGGCTCCCCCCTCGAGCTCGTCGTCGCGGTGGACGTGAGCGCCAGCATGGGCCCCTCGATGCCGCAGCTCAAGAACGCGGTGCGGAGGTTCCTGGCGGCGCTGCGTCCCGAGGACCAGGTCACGCTCACGGCCTTCAACGACAACATGTTCACGCTCACCCGCCGCGAGACCTCGGTGCCCCAGCGCCTGCGCGCGGTGGACCGGCTGGCGCCGTGGGGCGGCACCGCGCTCTACGACGTGATCGTGCGCGGCGTACAGCAGCTCTCGCGGCAGTCGGGCCGGCGGGTGCTCGTGGTCTTCAGCGACGGGGACGACCGCACGAGCCATGCGACCCTGGCGACCGTCGAGGAGTCGGTGCGGGCCAGCGACGCGACGCTGTTCATGGTGGCGCTCGGCCGCGGGTCGAAGGAGACCCAGCTGCGCTCGGGCATCGAGCGGCTCGTCGACATGTCGGGCGGCCGCGCGCTCTTCGTGGAGAAGAGCGAGGGGCTCGACGGCGCGTTCGGCGAGGTGCTCGAGGAGCTCTCGAACCAGTACCTGCTCGGCTACCAGTCCACCAACGCCGCCCACGACGGCCGGTGGCGCGAGCTCACGATTGACATCCCCGGCTACGGTTACGCGGTGCGCGCCCGGCAAGGTTATCGCGCGCCCGGAGGTTCCGAACGATGACGCCCACCCGCCACCCGCGCCTGCACCACCTCCCGCGGCCCGTGGCTGCCCTGATGCTGCTCGCCGCCCTCGCCCTGCTCTCGCTGGTACCCGGCGCCGTCGGGACATCCGCGTCATCTGTGCCATCTGTGGCCCCGTTGGCCGCGGCGGCCCAGGATCAACAGCCCCAGGCGCCCCGCCCCACCTTCGAGACCGGCGCCGAGCTCGTGCTCGTGGACGTCAACGTCGTGGACAAGAACGGCAGCCCCATCCAGGGGCTCGACGCCACCGACTTCGAGCTGCAGGTGAACGGCCGCCGCCGGCGCATCGACTCGGTGCAGTTCGTCTCGACCCTGCCGCCGCCCGGCGCCCCACCGCGCACCGCGCGTGACGCGGCCTACACGACGAACGACGCGCTGACGACCGGACGCCTCCTGCTCTTCGTGATCGACGAAAGCAACCTCCGCGTCGGCTCGGGCCGCACGGTGCTGAAGACGGCGCAGCTGCTCATGGATCGCCTCGCGCCAGGCGACCTGATCGGGCTGGCCCGCATCCCGTCGGGCCGCGGCGGCGTGGAGTTCACCACCGATCGCGAACGCATCGGCGCCGCGCTGCAGCGTGTCACCGGCACGGCCAGCGCCCGCAACACCTTCAGCCGCCTGCGCATCAGCGAGGCCTACGCGTACGACACGCACGACTCCACGCTGTGGGACGCGGCCATCGCCCGGGAGTGCTCGGGCGAGACGTTCGGCCCGGCGCGCGAGGCCTGCATCGAGGCGCTGCAGGGCGACGCCTGGGCCATGCTGGCCGAATACCGCGCCCGGGCGCAGGCGACCCTCCAGTCGCTCGAGGGCCTGATGGAGCGTCTCGCCACGCTGTCCACGCCGGTGAACATCGTCATGATCTCGGAGGGGATGTTCGTCGCGCGCGATCGGCAGAACATGAGCGACCTCGCCCGGCTTGCCGCCTCCGCCCGCGCCACCCTCCACATCGTCCGGCCCGGGCAGACGTTCTTCGACGTCGAGGAGCAGACCACCGAGCGCGCCTCGGCCTTCTATGACGACAGCCTGCTGAACGAGGGCCTCGAGCAGCTCGCGGGACAGACGCGCGGCACGCTGACGCAGGTCTCGGGCGGGTCCGGCGCCGCGGTCTTCGACCGGCTCGGGCGCGAGCTGTCGGGGTACTACCTGATTGGCTTCGAGCCCACCGACGAGGACCGCACCGGCGACGAGCGCCGCATCAAGGTCGAGGTCAGGCAGAAGGGCGTCACCGTCCGGGCCCGCCCCACCTTTGCCGTGCGGTCGGCGGCCGCGACTGCCGACGCGGATGCCGCGGCGGCGCTGGCGGAGCTGGATCCGGTTGCCGAGGTGCGGGAGATGCTCGGCCAGCCCCTGCCGACGCGTGGCCTGCCGATCCGTCTCGCGACCTATGCCACCGCCGGCGCGACGCCGGACGAGGTCCGGCTCATCATCTCGGCCGAGCTCGGTGAACCGGCCACGGAGGGCGCCACCTGGGAAGTGGGCATGCTCCTGCTCGACAAGGACGACCGCGCGGTCATGAGCAACCTCGGCGCGATCCCCCTCGAGCCGGCCAGCGCGGAGACCGCCTCGCCACGGCTGCTGTTGACGTCGCTCACCGTCAAGCCCGGCGAGTACACCCTGCGCCTGGCTGTGGCGGACGACACCGGCCGCGGCGGGAGCGTGCATCACGCGGTCGACGCGCGCCTGCAGAAGGTGGGGGGCCTCGCGATCTCCGACCTGCTGATCGGGTACGAGCCCCTCGGCGGCGTCGGTCCGACGCGACTGCGGCCCAGTGCCGTGATGGACAGCCCGATCCTCACCGCGACGCTCGAGGTCAACGGGAAGGACCCGCGGGAACTCGAAGGCGCCCGCGTGCGGATCGAGGTCTCGGAGACCCCGGATGGACCGGCGCTGGTCTCGGCCACCACTGGCCGCGCCCAGCGTGACGACCCGACCCGCCGTGCCTACGGCGGCACGCTCCGGCTGGGCCTGCTGCCGCCGGGGGAGTACTTCGCGCGCGCCGTGATCAGCGCGCCGGGCCAGAAGGCCACCACGGTGCTCCGTCCCTTCCGGCTCACCGAGGTCGCGGCCCGCACCGCGGAGGCCGGCGAAGGGGCGCCGTTGCCCAACCCGGACCTCGACCCCGATGCGGCGCTGCCGCCGCCCCCGCCGACCCGCATCCTCGCGCCCGTTCCGAGCTTCGTGCCGGGCTTCGTCGTGCGCCCGGACGTCGTGCGGCCGTTCCTCGATGGGCTGGTGGCCCTGCACCCGCCATCGCACGACCTCGACGGCGTGATCGAGAAGGCGCGCGTCGGCACCTACGACGCGCCGGAGCCCGAGATGCGCACGCCGGAGGCCGACCGCGCCATGCTGACCTTCATCCGCGGCCTCGAGGCGCTCGAGAAGAACCGCGTCGCCCAGGCCCGTGCCTGGTTCCAGCAGACGGCCCTCACGGCCGGCGACTTCATCGGCGCCGCGTTCTACCTCGGGGCCTGCCATGCGGCGGATGGCCGCGACCTCGACGCGATCGGCGCCTGGCAGATGGCGCTCCTCAGCGAGAACCCCGCGGTCGTCTACCCGCTGCTCGTCGATGCCCTGCTCAGGGTCGGCGACGGGCAGGGGGCGCTCGAGTTCATCGGCGAGGCGCCGGACGTCTGGACGGACGAGGAGGACCGGCTCCGGCGCGAAGCCACGGCCAACGCCATGATCGGGAGCTACGCCGAGGCCATGCCGGTCCTCGTGAAGCTCATCGACGCGCATCCCGGCGACACGAGCCTGCTCTTCATGGGGCTGCAGGTGCTCTACCGGCAGCACCTCGACCGTGGCGGCCTCGACGATGCGGGGAAGGCCCGGTTCGCGGAGTACGCGGACCGTTACAAGGCGGGAGGCGGGCGCGAGGTGGCGCTCATCGAGAGCTGGCGGAAGTTCGTCCTGCGGTGACCGGGAGGCCGCGCGAGCGGCCTCCACAACCCGTTGACAGCCCGCCTGTTACAGCGCTGACAGAACTATTACAGAACCGTCGTGGCCAACCTGCTACTGTCGGCGGGTCATGGTTTCGACTCCTGTCACGCAGCTCTACGGCCGCAAGGCCTCCAACGGCGAAATCAACTGGATCACGGTCACCGCGATGGTCGTGTACCACGTCGGCGCCGTGGCGGCCCTGTTCTACGTCAACGTTGGCGCCATGCTCGCCGCCGCCCTCCTCTGGTGGATCTCGGGGATGTTCGGCATCGGCATGGGGTACCACCGCCTGCTGACGCACCGCGGGTACAAGACGCCGAAGTGGGTCGAGTACTTCCTCACCACCTGCGGCGCGCTCGCGCTGGAGGGCGGACCGATTTTCTGGGTGGCCACGCACCGCATCCACCACCAGTACTCGGACAAGGAAGGCGATCCGCACACGCCGCGTGAAGGGACCTACTGGGCCCACATGGGCTGGATCTTCACCGGCAAGGCGATGCACCACGACACGCAGGTGCTCCGCCGCTACGTGCCGGACCTGAGCCGCGACCCCTTCCACGTCTGGATGACCACGTACCACTGGGTGCCGCAGGTGGTGGTCGGTGTCGCGCTCCTCGCCTTCGGCGGGCTGCCGTACGTCCTGTGGGGCGTCTTCTTCCGGACCGTCTACGGCCTCCACGCGACGTGGCTCGTCAACTCGGCCACCCACCTGTGGGGCAACCGCCGCTTCCAGACGCGCGACGACTCGACCAACAACTGGTGGGTGGCGCTGCTCAGCTGGGGTGAGGGCTGGCACAACAACCACCACGCCCATCCGGTCTCCGCCCGCCACGGCCTGGCCTGGTACGAGGTGGACATGAACTGGTACGGCATCAAGTTCCTCGAGCTGCTCGGCCTCGCCAGCCAGATCAAGGTGGCCAGGCTCCCCGACGCCCGCTCGGCCCACACCGTGCCGCAGGAGAGCCCGGACGCCGTCGACATCACGGCCGCCGAGATCGTGCCTGCGGACTGAGCAGGGCGGACGTAAGAAGTAAGAAGGCAGAAGTCAGAAGGCAGAAGGCAGAGAGTCGAAGGGCCCCCGGGGCCGGCCGGCTCTCTGCCTTCTGTCGTGTACGGGCGTTGCGGAATTTCTGCCTTCTGACTTCGTGCCCTTCGTGACCTTCGTACCCTTCGCGACCTTCGATAGAATTCATCCGTGTCAATGACCCGCCGCCGGCGGATGGCGATCGTCGTCGTGATCGCCCTGTGCGTCGTCCTCGTGGCGGCGGCAGTGTCGCTGAACATCGGCTGGATCCTCGTCAACGGCCGCGAGGTCCTGCCCCTCGTGCTCGGCATCCTGTCGTTCACGCTCATCATCGCGGGCATCATCGTCTATACGGTGTTCCTCGTCCGCGAGATCCGCCGGAACGAGCGGCACGACGCCTTCATCAACGCCGTCACCCATGAGCTCAAGACGCCAATCGCGTCGATCCGGCTGTACCTCGAGACCCTCCAGGCGCGCGAGGTCAACGACACGCGGCGGCAGGAGTTCTACAGGATCATGCTGGCGGACGCCGACCGCCTGCAGCAGACGGTGGAACAGGTGCTCAAGGCCGGCGTCGCCGGGCAGCGCCCCCGCCTCGAGCACCGCGCCCCCGTGGACCTGCCGGCCCTGGTCCGCGACGTCGTGGAGACGGCGCGACTGCGGCACCACCTCGACGCGGAACGGATCGCCCTGCTCGAGCCCCCATCCGGATCGCTCATCGTCGAGGGCGACGCCGACGAGCTCAGGACCGCGGTCTCCAACCTGCTCGACAACGCCGTGAAGTACTCGCTTGGCGACCCGCAGGTGACGGTCGAGGTCGCGGCGCCCTCGCCCGACACCGTGTGGGTGCGTGTGAAGGATCGCGGCGTGGGTATCCCGAGGAGCCAGCTCAAACGGATCTTCAACCGCTTCTACCGCTTCCGTGCGCGCACGACGACCGTGAAGGGCACCGGGCTGGGCCTGTTCATTGTCCGGTCGGTCGCGCGCCAGCACGGGGGACGCGTGTTCGCCCAGAGCGAGGGCGAGGGGAAGGGCGCGGTGTTCACACTCGAGTTGCCACGGCAGGTCGCGGCATGAGCCGGATCCTGATTGTCGAGGACGAAACGCACCTGGCCGAGGGGTTGCGGTTCAACCTGGAGGCGGAAGGCCACGAGGTCGAGGTCATCGGCCATGGCACCACGGCACTCGAGCACCTCCTGGGTACCCGCGGCCGCTACGACGCCGTCGTGCTCGACGTGATGCTGCCGGGTGCCGACGGCTTCTCGATTGCCGAGGCGCTCCGGAGGGCCGGGGAGTACGTGCCGATCCTCATGCTGACGGCGCGTGGACGGCCGGACGACGTGCTCCGCGGCTTCGAGGCCGGCGCGGACGACTACCTGCCGAAGCCGTTCGAGCTGTCGATCCTGCTGGCGCGCCTGGGCGGCCTGCTCCGCCGGCACCAGTGGATGCGCCAGGCCGTCGAGGAGTTCGGCGCCGAGGCCGCCGTGCTGGAGCCACCGGCGCCGAGCGATCCCCAGCCGATCTCGTTTGCCGGCAAGACGCTCGATCCCAAGGCCCTGGAACTCAGGGTGGGCGACATGCACCATCACCTGACGGTGATGGAGTGCGAGCTGCTGGCGTACTTGATCAAGAACGCCGGGCATCCCGTCTCCCGCAAGGCCATCCTGGAAGACGTGTGGGACCTCCACGAGGACACCGACACCCGCGCGATCGACAACTTCATCGTCCGCCTGCGCCGTTACATCGAAATCGACCCCGCCAACCCGAGACACCTCCTCACCGTCCGCGGTGTCGGGTACCGGTTCGTCCCCGAGCCTGAGTAGCGACGGGACAACAACCAGCCACGAAGATCACGAAGCTCACGAAGCAGGCGGCCACTGGTGTGGCGTGACTTCGCGTGCTTCGTGTTCTTCGTGTGCTTCGTGGCTGGATGTCCCTCCTCCGTTTCCTCGGTTCTGTGCCCGTGGGAATTCTGAATTCAGAATTCCGCAATTCCTTTTTTGATTCCGTTTTCTTGATTCTCTATTCCCTGGAAGGGGCGTTCGTGAGGCGAAGCAGGACGAACGCCATCACCTGGGCATCGACGAAGTTGTCGTCGCTGACGAGGATCAACGTGTCGTCACCCTCGGCCGTCCGTGGACCCGGCGCCATGCCCTCGAAGTTCGCCAGGGTGGCGAGCCGCGGGTCGAGCTGATCCGCGAGGTCGGCCAGATCGACGATGAGCCGCTTGCCCACGGGGCGGGCGTCTGGCACCTCCCGGAGCGACACCGCCCCCGACACGTCGTCGGCCACGCTCAGGTCGAGCGCGAAGATGCGGATCACGTTGGCCCCGCGCCGCGTCGTGGGGTTCCGCGCGAAGGCCCGCTCCATGACGAGGAGTTCGCCGTCCGGAAGCACCGCGAGATCCACCGGCCCCTGGGAGGCGAGCGTGGGCGCGTCGCCCAGCCCCGGCGGCACGCCGGATGGCTCGATGGGGTACACGAACTCCCGCCCGGGACGGAAGCCAGCTGCCGTGCGCACCCACTCCACCAGGCGCGACCGGGCGCCCCGGTGCAGGCCCGCGGGCTCGTCGTCCTGCGCCAGCGGGGCCTCGGCGACGGCCCAGACGTGCGTGCCATCCGGCGACGCCGTCATGCCCTCGAACCCCAGGTTGTCGCGGAGGCCATGCTGCTCGTCGATCGGCAGGAACTTCTCCGGCAGCGGCAACGTCTCGACGTAACCGCCGTCCCGTCGGACGCGCAGTAGAGTGGCCGGGCTTCTCCCGCCGACCTCGAGCCCGCCCTCCGCGGAGAGTAGGATCGTGCCGTCGGGCAGGCTGGCAATGGCCTCGAGGTCCAGTTCCTCGGGCGACGCGTCTGGGACCACGGCGCGGCGGACGTGGGTCGGGGGGCCTGGTGTCACCTGGAGCCGGCCGTTCGCCATTGCGAACCGGAACTGGTACCACCGCGCGGGACTGTGCGCGTCGGACACCACCAACCAGGGGCCGTCGGGGCCGCGCCTGGTGATGCCGGAGAGGCCTCCCACGACGTCGGCGCCGCGTTCACCGGGCGGCCGGCTGAAGACGACGCTGTCGATGACGGACGCGGCGCGGACGACCGCCGGCGGCGCGCCGGGCATGGCCGCGGGGACCGGCCGTGGGGCGCAGGCCGGGACGGCCGATGCCAGCAACACGAGGAGGCCGTGGCGCCACGGCCGCGGTTTCGGAGACAATCGTCGGACCATCGGGGGCCTGGTGCCCCCCACGAAGAGGAGCCAACTCATCATGACACGCATGCTGACCACCGCGGCACTCGCCGCGGCCCTGATCCTTCCCACCGCCGTCCTGGCCCAGGACAACCCGGCCACGGCCGCCGCGAAGAAGCAGTACGACATGATCAAGGGCAACCTGGCCAAGAGCGCCGAGATGGTTCCCGAGAACCTCTACTCCTTCAAGCCGACCCCCGAGGTCCGCAGCTTCGCCGATCTCTTCGGCCACCTGGCCGATGCCCAGTTCAGCATGTGCGGGGCGGCCAGCGGCATGAAGCCGCCGATGTCGGGCATCGAGAAGGGCATGAAGTCGAAGGCGGAGCTCGTGAAGGCCATGAACGCGGCCATCAAGTTCTGCGACGAGGCGTTCGCCTCGATGACCGACGCCAAGGGCATGGAGAACGCGCAGTTCTTCCTCGGACCGACACCGCGCCTGTGGATCCTGGCGTTCAACACCTCGCACGCCAACGAGCACTACGGCAACCTCGTGACCTACCTGCGCCTGAACAAGATGGTCCCGCCCTCGTCTGCGGGCGGCATGTAGGCAGGGATTTTCGGGTTCGTCGTTCGCAGAAAAGGGGGCAGACCAACGTCTGCCCCCTTTTTGCGTCGAGGCAGGGACTTCGCCTGGGTCGCATTACACACAGATGCACCGATGACAGACCGGATGCACGGATGCGAGTTGGGGGGCATCTGGCTGCCGAACGGGCTCGGAGCGCCCGGCCTGCGCGGGCCACAGATGGCACAGAAGCACAGATGGCCTCCGGGTTCATCGGGACACAGATGCACCGATGACAGACCGGATGCACGGATGCGAGTTGGGGGGCCATCTGGCTGCCGAACGGGCGCGGGGCGCCCGGCCTGCGCGGGCCACAGATGGCACAGAAAGCACAGATGGCCGCCGGGTTCATCGGGACACGGATGCACCGATGACAGACCGGATGCACGGATGCGAGTTGGGGGGATCTGACTGCCGAATGGGCGCGGGGCGCCCGGCCTGCGCGGGCCACAGATGGCACAGAAAGCACAGATGGCCTCTGGGTTCATCGGGACACGGATGCACCGATGCAAGGCGGGATGCACGGATGGCATCGCTCACGGGATGAGCGACAGATCGGTTCGAGTCCGGGGCGGGCCGGCTGCTACGCAGCCGGCGTGAGACAGCGACGGCACGGCGCAAGGGACCACCAGCGAAGGGCCGGTCTCTTGCGCCGTGTCGTTGCTGTCTCACGGCGCGGCGCGAAGCGCCGCGGCCCCGCCCGCATGTGGCAGCAACCTGCCGGGGCCTCTCCGTGCTCTCCGTGGACCTCCGTGCCTCCGTGCTCCGTCGTCTCTGTGTCTCGGTGGCCCGTACGTCGTGCGCAGTGAATCCCGCTCAATCCACCGGCCGCTCGGCCTGCGGCAGGGTCGCCACGAAGTCGGCCGTGAACCGCGCGCTGTAGCGGTCCACCAGCTCGCCGACGCGGGCGAAGCTGGGCGAGGCCACGATGAGCCCCGCGTGGTGCCGCTTGCGCAGGCGCCAGACGATCTCGGGATCGGTGTAGGTGGACAGGTCCGGCCACTCCTGCCGCGCCAGCGACACGAGCAGTCCTGCGTAGTCGTCCTTCGCCGCCGGCGGCGCGTAGGGGGTGTCCCCGCCGGCCACCTCGATCCGCGCCCACTCCCTCCACAGGTTCACGCCCGTGCCCGCCTCGACGAGCTCCGCGATGTGCGCACCGCCCACCCGTGCGGACGTCTCGAGGAAGTGCCAGCCGCCGTCGGCCGAGCGGATGTACTCGGTGTGCGAGACGCCCCACACGAGCCCCAGGGAGGTGAGGAGCCGCCGGTTGATCTCGATGAGCGTGCGCGCATCGCTCGAGTCGCGCTCGAGCAGGCGCGTCGTGAAGACCCCTCCGGAATGGGACACCTCGAAGGGGGGCATGCCGTAGCGGCTCGCGACGCTGAAGAGCACCTCCCGCCCGTAACAGAGGGCGTCGACGTGGAACACGTCGCCCGGCACGAACTCCTCGAGCAGGTAGTACGACTGCCGGTCGCCGAGCGCGTCGACGACGGCCCAGAGCTCGTCCTCCCCGTAGATCTTGCGGATGCCGATCGTGCCGGCCTCGTGGCGCGGCTTGAGCACCCAGGGCGCCGGCACGTCGCGGCAGAACTGCCGGATGCGCTCGTGGTTCAACACGTGCACGAACCGGGGCTGCGGCAGGCCGTCCTCGGCCGCCTTCACCCGCATCGCGAGCTTGTCGCGGAAGTGCCGGGTCGTCGATTCCCCCATGCCCGGCACCCGGAGGTGCTCGCGGAGCGCCGACGCCTTCTCGAGGTCGTAGTCGTCCAGCGGAACGATGCGGTCGATCGGGACCGTGCGGGCGAGATGGCTCACGCTCAGCACGAGGTCGTCGACCTTCCAGCGCTTCTGGTCGTCGGGCATGTAGAAGACGTCGGCCAGCGCGTCACGCGGCCAGGCGGCGTCGCGTAGGCTCTCGGATGTCACCAGCAGGACGCGGGCGCCGAGACGGTGCGCCTCGAGCAGGAACTCGAGGCCCTTGTGGTACGAGGCGAGGCAGAGCAGGGTCGATACGGCCATGGGCGTCCCGGGGGGACCGGAGCCGCGGACGGCCGGACACCGCCCGCGTCGGGTCCGTCTATTTGACGCCGGCCAGCGCCCGGTAGGTGCCGGACACGCAGCCGGTCTTGAGGTAACCGTAGAAGGGCAGGCGGGCGAACTCCCCGAGGTCGCCGTCGATGCCGGCGAGCACCTGCTCGAGCGACTCGCCCGCCGCCACGCGACGGGCAACCGCGTCGCGCACCGCCTGCACGCTCGCGCGATACCGGCGCACGCCCGCCGCCAGCTGCGCCTGCGACTGCCCCTTCACGTAGCCGTGGCCGGGCAGCCACCAGTCGGCGTCGAGGGCGAGCGCCCGGTCGATCGTCGCCAGGTGCTCGGTCGCGTAGCCTTCGGCCAGCGACGGGAACATGCCGTTGAAGTACAGCTCCGACAGGAACGCCACCTTCGCCGCCGGCAGGTAGACCACCGTGTCTCCGCGCGTGTGGCCCAGGCCGAAGTAGTGCAGCTCGATGGCGGTGCCGCCCACATCGAGCCGCATCACGTCGCGGTACGTGATCTGCGGCAGGGTCGGGCGCACCGGGGCGTCGGGCGTGCGCGCCCGCACCGCCTCGATGGCGGCGCGCGCGTTCTCGTGCGCCACGATGATCGCGCCCTCGGCAGCGAACACCTCGTTGCTGTTCACGTGATCCGGGTGGGGCGAGGCGTTGATCAGGTACCGGATGGGCGCCTGGCTCACGGTCCGGATCGCCGCGATCAGCTTCCGGCCTTCCTCGGGCGTGTCCTGCCCGTCCACCACCACGATGCCCGCCTCGGTGAGGACCACCAGCGAGTTGGTGCGCACCACCTCGGTCTCGCCCTGGAGGGGCAGCGGCCCCTCGTAGACATAGACGCCGGTGGTGATGGGCACGAGCGACGGCGTGAAGTCCACGCCCAGTCGTCCCTGCGCGGCCGCGGCCGTCGCGCACGACACGAACAGGACAAGGGCGGTCAGGAGTCGGCGCATGGGCGCATGCTAGCATTACCTGTGTGAGTGTTCTCAGCGAATCGACGCCGGAAAACCGGCCTGGCGGCAAGGGCCCGCTGATCATCGGCCTGCTCGTCGTCATTGCCCTGATCGCGGCGGTCGTGCTGTTCCGCTCCACCGAGGCGCCACCGACCGGCACGGTCAGCGTCGCGCCGGCGCCCGAAGCCACGCCCGAGCGTCCGGCCACGCCGGCACCGCGCCGCGCCGCACCGCGGACCGCCGAGCCCGCGCCGGCCCCGGCGCCCGCCGCTACGACCAGGGCACGCCTGCGCGTGACCACCGACGTGGCCGGCGCGTCCGTGTTCGTCAACCGCAAGTTCGTGGGCACCACGCCCCTGACACTCGATGACCTCGCACCCGGCGAGACGACGTTCAACCTGTCCGCCGAGGGGTTCGATCCGGTGGATCGTACGGTGAGCCTCACCGCCGGCGACAACGACCTCGCGGTGCGATTCAAGGAAGTCCGCCTGAACGAGCGCATCCCGGTGGTGCACAAGCACCGCTTCGGCTCGTGCGACGGCATGCTCGTCGCGACGCTCGACGGCCTCCGCTACGAGACCTCCAACACCGACGATGCCTTCTCGCTCCCGTACGACCGGGTCGAGACCTTCGAGGTGAATTACCTCGACAAGAACCTGCGGGTGAAGGAACGCGGCGGCAAGACCTGGAACTTCACCGACAAGAACGACAACGCGGACAACCTCTTCGTCTTCCACAAGAAGGTCGAGGAGGCCCGTGACAAGCTGGCGAAGGGCTACGCGCCGGTGAAGTAGCCCGGGGCGCGCCGCCCCGGCACGACACCGGCCCGGCGCCCTCGTTTCCGACACCCGACCCTTCAACACCCGGACGGACCCATGGCCAAGCGCATCCTGCTCTTCGTCGCGACCAACCTCGCCATCATGGTGATGCTGTCCATCGTGATGGCGCTGCTCGGGATTGGCGGCTACATCCGGCCGGGCGGCGGGCTCGACTACGGCGCGCTGATGGTCTTCTGCCTCTTCTGGGGCATGGGCGGCGCGCTGATCTCGCTCGGCATGTCCCGCATCATCGCGAAGATGGCCATGGGCGTGAAGCTCGTGGACGGCCGCACGGGAAACGCTGACGCCGACTGGCTGTATCGCACCGTCGAGCGGCTGACGAAGCAGGCCGGGCTGCCCATGCCGCAGGTGGGCATCTACAACTCGCCCGAGGTGAACGCCTTCGCGACCGGCCCGACGAAGTCGCGCAGTCTCGTCGCCGTGTCGGCGGGCCTGCTGCGGGCGATGCGACAGGAGGAGATCGAGGGCGTGCTCGCCCACGAGGTGTCGCACATCCGCAGTGGCGACATGGTCACCATGACGCTCATTCAGGGCGTCGTGAACGCCTTCGTCATGTTCTTCGCCCGCATCATCGCCAACATCGTCCGGCAGGCGGTGGACGAGCGGTACTCGTACATGCTCAGCTTCGTCGTGCTGATCGTCATGCAGATCGTCCTGGGCATCTTCGGGATGATGATCGTCGCGTGGTTCTCCCGCGCGCGCGAGTTCCGGGCGGATGCCGGCGGGGCCTCGCTCGCGGGCCGCAACGCGATGATTGGCGCTCTCGAGCGGCTGCGCATGAACCAGCAGCTCGTCGAGACCGGCCACCCGTCGCTCCAGACGATGAAGATCTCCGGCGCGCGGTCGTGGATGGCGCTGCTCGCGACGCATCCCCCGCTCGAGGAGCGGATCCAGGCGCTTCGTCAGGGCATGTAGGGCAGCGGCGCGTCGCGCCGCTAAATGGCAGCCGGCCGGCCTCGGGACGCCTGTGATCAGCCAAACCGATCCAGCCCCCGTCCTGCGCCAGCCCTATCTGTGCATCCCCGTTGCATCTGTGCATCTGTGTTCGGAAGGCCCAGATGCCATCTGTGCACTCTGTGCCATCTGTGGCCTCGGCGTCCGGCGAATCAGGCCGCCCTGCGGGCGCAGGGCCGGGCCTCCGTCCCGGCAGGCCGGGCGCTCCGCGCCCGTTGGGCTACCGACCTCAACGAGTCGAGCATCTGTGCATCCCCGTTTCATCTGTGCATCTGTGTGGATGAGCGATCTCATCTGTGGCATCTGTGCAATCTGTGGCCTCGGCTTCCGGCGAGTCAGGCCGCCCTGCGGGCGTAGGGCCGGGCGCGCCGCGCCCGTTGGGGCACAAATCTCAACGCGTCGAGCATCTGTGCATCCCCGTTTCATCTGTGCATCTGTGTGGATGAGCGATGTCATCTGTGGCATCTGTGCAATCTGTGGCCTCGGCTTCCGGCGAGTCAGGCCCCCCTGCGGGCGTAGGACCGGGCGTGCCGCGCCCGTTGGGGCTCTAATCTCAACGCGTCGAGCATCCGTGCATCCCGCCTTTCATCCGTGCATCTGTGTGCGGATAGGAGAGATGCCATCCAGCCGGTACAATGGGCCCGCGTGTTTGCCGAGACCATCGAAGCCCGTGGCCACCTGATCGACTCCGGCGACCTCCAGGCCATCCTGACGACCATCGTCGAGCACGGGGCGAGCTACGAGATCCTCAAGCTCGACGTCGGCCGGACGAATGCCGACCAGTCCGAGCTGGCGATCAAGGTCAGCGACGAGACCCAGGCCGGGCTCGAGTCGCTCCTGGCGAAGCTGTCGCCGTTCGGCTGCTACGTCCATGGCACGCCGGATGCGCTCATCCGCGTGAACGACATCGACGGCGCGGCGCCGGACGACTTCTACTCGACCACCAATCACCGGACCGAGGTCCGGATCGGCGGCGAGTGGGTGCCCGTGGCGCGGCAACGCATGGATGCGGCCATCGTGCTCACCGGGGACCAGGCCGCCTGCCGCAAGATCCGAGACCTGCGCGTGGGCGACCGGGTCGTTTGCGGCCTGCAGGGCATCCGCGTGCTGCCCGACATCCAGTCACGTGACAAGCCGAGCTTCGGCTTCATGAGCAACGACGTGTCGTCCGAACGGCGCGTCGAGATTGCGGTGGCGCGGGTCGCGGCGATGCTGCGCGACGTGAAGGCCGCGGGAGGTCGCATCGCGTTCGTCGCCGGCCCCGTGGTGGTGCACACGGGCGGGGCCGGCTATTTCTGCGAGCTGATCGCGCGTGGCTACGTCGACGTGCTGCTGTCGGGCAACGCGCTGGCGGTGCACGACGTGGAAGTGGCGCTGTCGGGCACGTCGCTCGGGATCGACCTCGACACCGGCCACCCCGTCGAGCACGGGCACCGGAACCACATGCGGGCCATCAATGCGGTCCGTCGCGCCGGCGGCCTCGCCCGCGCGGTCGAATCGGGCGTGCTCACGCGCGGGATCATGCACGCCTGCCACGTGCACGGGGTCCGGTACCTGCTCGCCGGCTCCATTCGAGACGATGGTCCCCTGCCCGAGACGATGATGGACCTGCTCGCCGCGCAGGATGCCTACGCCGACGCGCTGGCCTCCGTCGACGTCGTGGTGATGCTGTCGTCGATGCTCCACAGCATCGGCGTGGGCAACATGCTGCCGTCGTGGGTGAAGGTCATCTGCGTCGACATCAACCCCGCGGTCGTGACGAAGCTCGCCGACCGGGGATCCACCCAGACCGTCGGCATCGTCACCGACGTCGGCTTGTTCCTGCACCAGCTCGCAGAGGCACTGTCCCATGTACACAACGCTCATCAGCCCTGATCTCCTCGCGAAGCACCTCGACGATCCGGATTGGGTCGTCATCGATTGCCGCTTCGACCTCACCGCCCCGCCAAGGGGCGAGGAGGCGTATGCGGCAGGCCACGTGCCCGGCGCGCGCTACGCGCACCTGGATCGTGACCTCTCCGCGCCGATGACGGGCACGAATGGCCGCCATCCGCTCCCGTCTCCCGGCGCCGCGGCCGCGACCTTCGGCCGGCTGGGTATCCGTCCCGGGACGCAGGTCGTGGCATACGACGGCGACACCGGCATGTTTGCCGTGCGGCTCTGGTGGATGCTGCGGTGGCTGGGCCACGATGCCGTTGCGGTGCTCGACGGCGGCTTCGCCGCGTGGACGGCCGCCGCGTTGCCGACCCGATCCGGCGCGGAGACCTGGGCCCCGGCGGAGTTCGTCGCCGCGCCGCGTGAGGAGTGGTGCCTCTCGGCCGACCAGGTGGCCCGGACGCTGGGCGACCCGGCGATCACGCTCGTCGATGCCCGTACGAACGACCGCTACCGCGGCATCGGCGAGACGCTCGACCCCGTCGGTGGGCACATCCCCGGCGCCGTGAACCACTGGTTCGGCAGGAACCTCACCGAGCAGAAGACCTTCAAGTCCCCAGACGCCCTGCGGGCCGAGTGGGCGCAGACCCTTGCGGGCACGCCGCCCACCTCGGTGGTCATGTATTGCGGCTCCGGCGTCACGGCCTGCCACAACCTGCTGGCGCTCGAGCACGCCGGCCTCGAGGGCGCCCGCATCTACCCCGGGTCCTGGAGCGAGTGGTGCTCGAACCCGGACCGCCCCACGGAAACGGAGACTCCCTGACGGGAAGACGAGAAACCAGAAAACGGAATCCGGAATTCCTGACTCCATTCTGGATTCGTCGTTCTTGATTCCGTTTTCTTGATTCCGTTGTCTTGATTCCGTTGTCTTGATTCTCTATTCCCCCGGACGACGGGACTGTCCCCATTTCCCTGTGAGACTGGGGAAATGACGGCAGTCCCGTCGTTCGGGGGCTGGCAACTCCGCCTCGCCTGATCTCGTCCAAGTCACCGGAAGGAGATCAGACGATGCCGAATCGCCTGCTCATCAGTGTGCTGGCCGCCGGCCTGGCGGCTGGAGGCGCGGCGCCGCCGGCGGCCGCCCAGGATCACACCGAGTTTCGTCACGCCATTCGTCACTCGGTCCGCGAGGCGGTACGCGATGCGCGTCGCAGCGTCCGCGACGCCATCCGCGACGCCGCGCGTGAGGTGCGGGCCGCCCTGCGCGACTCCCGCGGCGTGCGGCACGACGTCCGCGACGCAATGCGCGACGTGAACCGGTCGATGCGGCAGCTCGACCGCGAGCTCGGGCGCATCCGCGTCGAGGATCTCGACGTTCGCCTCGATCACGACATCCGGGTTCGCATCAACGACGTGGTCGACACGCGCGTGCGCCTGTCCGGGGCTGCCGGCGCCGCGTTGCGGCAGTCGATGGACGCCGACCCGTGCGCCGACCGCTGGGGAGATGACGATGACCGGCAGGTGTGCGAGGTGCGGGAGAGCACGTTGCCGGCCGGCCCGCTGACGGTGGACGCCGGCCAGAACGGCGGCATTCGCGTCGAGGGCGCCGACCGGAGCGACATCCGCGTGCAGGCGATCGTACGCACGAACGCACGCACGGACGACCGGGCCAAGGAGCTGGCGGGCGCCGTCGAAGTGCTGAGTGGGAGTGGCCATGTGAGCGCCCGCGGCCCGAGCACCGGCCGGCGTGAGTCGTGGTCGGTGAGTTATCGCATCCAGGTGCCGCGGTCCACCAATCTCGAGCTCGACGCCCACAACGGCGGCATCACCATCTCGGGCGTCTCCGGCGACATCCACTTCGACACGAGCAACGGCGGCGTGAAGCTGGCCGACCTCGGCGGCGACGTCCGTGGACGCACGCGGAACGGCGGCCTGCACGTGGAACTGGCCGGCCGCCAGTGGGACGGCAGTGGCCTCGACGTCGAGACCACCAACGGCGGCGTCGTGCTCGACATCCCGGATGGCTACAACGCCCGCCTCGAGACCCGGACGGTGAACGGCGGCTTCCGCACCGACTTCCCCATCACCGTCCAGGGCGAGCTCAATTTCCGCCGCGGCGTCTCGACGACCCTCGGCTCCGGCGGCGCCCCGGTCCGCGTCCGCACGACGAACGGCGGCCTGCGCATCAACCGCCGCTAGAACACGAAAGGGGGCGGCACACCCGTGCCGCCCCCTTTCCGTGCCGACCCTCGTGCCGCACCCTCGTGCCGCACCTCCGTGCCGCACCCGCGTGTGGCACCGCCGTGTAGCACCTCCGTGCCGCACCTCCGTGCAGCACCTTCGTGCTTAGAATCCTACCTTCACGCCGAACTGCACGATCCGCGGATCGTAGGTCGAGGTGATCGTGCCGAAGGCGCCGCTGCTGCGGTTCCCGTTCGGTGCCCGGAAGTTCGCGCGGTTCAGCAGGTTGAAGAACTCCGCGCGCACCTCGACGTAGCCGGACGGCCACGGCATCGCGAGGCGTTTGGTCGCCTGCAGGTCCAGCTGCCAGAACAGCGGCCCGCGGTAGGCATTACGAGCCGCGTTGCCGAACGGCTGGCTGGGATCGGTCGGGATCTGCACCGCGGCAGGGTCGAAGTAGCGGCCCGGCGTCGGGTCGTTCACCACCACCTGCCCGATCACGTTCGGCCGGTAGTTGTTGGCGCCGCGGAAATCCTGCTGGATCCCCGACACCTGGAAGGCGGCGGCCGGCGTGTAGGTCAGCGTGACGTTGTCGCCCGCGTTGATGGTGTTGATGCCCGCCACCTGCCAGCCGCCAGCCAGGGCATTGACCCACGGCGACGCGTTCGAGAGGAACCGGCGGCCCGTGCCGAACGGCAAATCGACGACGAAGCTGGTGGTGCTGTTGTACGGCTGGTGGTAAGCACCAAGCCCGAAGTCCGCGTCGAGGTTGTTGAAGTCCTGCGGCGAGGGGAAGTTCCCGCTGCTGTTCTCGAGTGAGCCGGCGCCGTTGTCCTTCGTCTGCGACAGCGTCAGCGAGCTCAGCACCGAGACCGCGTCGGTGACGCGCCAGTCGAACTTCGCCTGGAACGCATGGTACCGGGACTTCCCGCCGTTGAAGGCGTAGGTGATGTCGGCGTACCCCTGGATCGGCCGGCGCTCCTGCAGCGAGAGCGTGCCGGCGCTGTTGTTCGGCGCCGCCTGGTTGTAGTTGGCGAACAGCAGCAGGTCGTCCGCCCGGTTGCCGATGTAGGCGAGGTCGAGCAGGGCGCCGTCCCACAGCTCGCGCTGCACCGAGGCAAACCAGCTCTGCACCCGGCTGGCGTGGTAGTCCTCGGGCATGTAGGTGATGTTCGCCGCCAGCGGGTTGAACTGCGACGGGTCCGTCCAGCCGTCCGGGTAGCCCTCCTGCGTCGTGCGGAAGCCCGGGGTCGTGGGCGTCTGCACCGCCACGGCGTTGATGACCTGCGGGCCGTTGATGGGCAGGACGTTCGCGCCGCCGGCACGGTGGAAGTGCACGTAGCTGATCCCCCAGCCGCCGCGGACCACGGTCTTCGGCGTCATCGTGTAGGCGAAGCCCACGCGTGGCCCGAGGTTGTTGCGGTCCGGGTTGATCGTGCTCCGGTCCTTCAGCGAGCCGTCCTTCGCCAGCACCATCGTCTGCGAGACCGGATCGAAGTTCGAGAGGATGTTGTCCTTCTCGACCCACGGCGTCGCGTACTCGTAGCGGGCGCCGAGGTTCAGCGTCAACCGGTCGTTCACGCGGAAGTCGTCCTGCAGGTAGAGGAAGTGCATGTTCTGCCGCAGGTTCGCCACGAGGATGTTGCTGAGCGCGTAGGTCGAGCGCAGCCCGAACATGAAGTCGGCGAGGTTGTACTGGTTGTTCGCCGATGCGCCCGCGGGCCGCGAGAACTGGCCCGAGTACTGGTCACGGCCGTAAAGCGGGTTCACGTCCTGCACTTCCGTCTGGATGTACTGGAACTCGTATCCCGACTTCAGCGAGTGCCGGCCCACCAGCCAGGAGTAGTTCACCTTCGGGTTGTAGACCGTCGGGTACTGCCACTGCGGGTTGGTCGCCTGCCGGCCGAGGTCGTTGAACCCGGTGATGAGCTGCGTCGGCAGCCCGGCGGCGACCCGCGGGTCGCTCGGCAGCCCCGTGATGCCGTAGAGCTGCTCGGCCGGCGCGTCACCCCGCACGAGCGCCGCCGGGTTCTTCCCGGCTTCGGTGTTCGACCAGCCGAAGCGCACCTCGAGCAGCGACAGGCTCGTCGGCTGGTAGGTCACACCGAGCGCCAGCTGCTTGTTGCGCACGTAGGTCTGCGAGTTGCCGGCGCCACCGGAGGGCCCGGGGATGTTCGGGTCGTCCCAGATGTCGACGTCGCGCCAGCCGTAGCGGCCGAAGGCCGACAGGCGCGGGCTGATCTGGAGGTCGACCTTGCCGCCGGCCTTGTTCGTCGTGTTCCGCTGCTCCTGCAGCATCTGGAAGTTGCTCGAGGCGTTGCCGTTGGTCGGCGTCGGCAGCTCGCCCAGCACCTTGCGCGCGAACTCGGTCATCGGGATCGGCGTGCCGGCCGGGTAGACCTCCCCCGTCAGCGGGTTGCGCACCGTCACGCCCAGGATGCCCTGCCGCTGCGCCAGCGTCGCGATCGTCGTCGTCGCCGTCTGGCCGCGCGTCTGCTTGAAGCCCTCGAAGTCGCCGAAGAAGAACATCTTGTTGCGCACGATCGGGCCACCGAGCACCGCGCCGTACTGGTCACGCTCGAACGGCGGCTTCTCGCCGCTCGGCGGCTGGAAGTAGCTGCGGGCGATCAGGTCGGTCCGCCGGAGGAACTCCCAGCCCGTGCCGCGAATCTGGTTCGTGCCGCTCTTGTAGGCCACGTTGACCGTCGCGCCGGCCGATCGCCCGTACTCCGCGCTGGTGTTGTTGGTGACGACCTTGAACTCGGCGACGGCGTCGGGCGACGGCTGCATCACCTGGTTCGAGTACCCCTGGTTGCTGGTGCCGTAGGCGTTGTTGTCGACGCCGTCGATCAGGAAGTTGTTGAACGTCGAGCGCAGGCCGTTCACGTTGAACGAGCCCTCACGGCCGCCGGCCGCGAGCGGCGACGGCTTGACGCCGGGCGACAGCAGCGCCAGCGCCGAGTACTCGCGGCCGTTGAGCGGCAGGGCCTGCGTCTGTTCGCCGGTGATGATCTGGCTGCGTTCGCTCGAGTCGGTCTGCAGCTGCACGGCACGCGCCCGCACCTCCAGCTGCTCGCTCAGCTGGCCGACCGCCAGCGTCAGGTCGGCGCGCAGCCGGGCCCCGACCGTCACCTGCAGGTTGTCGAGCAGGGCCATCGAGAAGCCCGCCTTCTCTGCCGTGAGCAGGTAGGTGCCCACACGCACGGTGAAGAACTCGAAGCTGCCGTTCCCGTCGGTGGGCCGCTCGGCGCTGACACCGGTGCTGGTATTGGTGAGCGTCACCTTCGCGCCAGGCACCACGGCGCCGGACCCGTCGCGCACGGTGCCCACCACGGTGGCGGTCTCGAACTGCGCCAGCGCCGGCGTCGCCAGCGCCAGCATCACGACGATGGCCGTCGCTACTCGTCTGAACATGATGTCTTCTCTCTCCCGCAAAGCTGCTGTGGGGCGTGCCGAACCGGGTCGTACATGCGCGCCGCGCAAGACGAGCGGCCTCCAGGGCACCCCAGTCATGCGCGTGGCAGCGCCCCGGCCGACCGCTCGGTGGTCGCGAAGCGCGACCGCCCTCGACGCTAACAGCCGAGCTTGATCGCCGCGTGAAATCGGCGCGACGGAGGTGTGACAGGGAGAGAGAAAAGGAGAAAGGAGGAAGTAAGAAGTAAGAAGGCAGAAGGCAGAAAGGGGGGGGCCACGGATTACACGGATTACACGGACTGCACGGAGCATCAAGGGGTGAGCGATCGATTCACCCGTCGCGTCGATCGGCCCGGATCCGTACCTGGCCTATCCGTGTAATCCGTGCAATCCGTGGATACGCAGCCCGCGCCCTCGAAGCCGCAACGTCGCTCACGCCAGGCATCAACGGGGAAGGACCGGGCCAGCCTTCGGGTGGGACGGCCTCGCTCCGTAGCTGGCCTATCCGTGTAATCCGTGTAATCCGTGGATAGCCGTTCCGTGCAATCGACGCCGACAGCTACTCCCCGACCACGGCCGCCCGGGAGGCGATGACGCGCTGCATCTCGCGCGCGAGGGCACCCATCGCGATGGGCTTCGAGAGATAGCCGTCCATGCCGACGGCGTAGCAGCGATCCTCGTCGCCCTTCATGGCGTTGGCCGTCAACGCGATGATCGGCAGGCGCGCTGAGGCCGCTGCCATCTCGCGTGCCCGCACCAGGCGCGTGATCTCGAGCCCGTCCATGTCGGGCATCTGCACGTCCATGAGAACGAGGTCGAAGGTCCCATGATCGAGGGCCGCCAGCACGCGGGAACCGGTGTCGGCGGTGTCGACGGTGCACCCGAGGCGCTGGAGCATGCGCGAGGCGACACGTGCGTTGATCGGGTTGTCCTCGGCGAGCAGCACGTGCAGCCCCAGGGCATCGCTCGACGCCGGTCCCGCCTCCAGCCTCGCCAGCGCCGCCGCCGTCGCCGCATCGTCGGCCGCCTGCGCGAGTGGCAGCTCGCAGTGGAACGTGCTGCCGGCGCCTGGCCGGCTTTCGAGCCACAGCCGCCCGCCCATCAACTGCGCCAGCTCGCGCGAGATGCTGAGCCCCAGGCCGGTGCCGCCGTAACGGCGGGTCGTCGAGCCGTCGGCCTGGCGGAAGGCCTCGAAGATGTGCTGCTGCTGCGCGTCCGGGATGCCGGGACCCGTGTCGGCCACGCTGAAGCGCACCGACGGCGACGTCTCGCCCGGCGTGATCGTCAACGCGACGTGGCCGTGCTCGGTGAACTTGACGGCATTCGACAGCAGGTTGCGGAGCACCTGCCCGATGCGCAGCGGGTCGCCCACCACGTGTCGCGGGATGCCTGGTGCGACCGTCACGTCGAGCCGCAGCCCCTTCTCCCGTGCGCGCGGCCGGTTGCTGGACACGGCCTCGTCCACCACCCGCTGCAGCGTGAACGGCAGCGACTCGATCGCCATGCGGCGCGCCTCGATCTTCGAGATGTCGAGGATGTCGTTGATGATTGCGAGCAGCGACTCGCCGGACTGGTTCACCGCCTCGAGGTACTCCCGCTGCTCGGGGGTGAGCGTCGTTCCGAGGGCGAGCGCGGTCATGCCGAGGATGCCGTTCATCGGCGTGCGGATCTCGTGGCTCATGTTCGCGAGGAAGCGGGACTTCTCGCGGGACGCCTCGAGCGCCGCCTCGCGCGTCCGGATGAGCTCCTCCTCCTGCCGGCGCTGCGCCGTGATGTCCGTCAGCAGGCCCGACCACAGGATGCTGCCGTCCGGCAGCGCGCTCGGGTGCGCGTGGCCGTGCACGATCTTCCGGCCGCCACCGCCCAGCTCGACGCCGAAGTCGAGCACCCAGGGCTCGCCGGTCGCCGCCGACTCGTCGAGGCTCGCCCAGAGCCGGTCGAGCTCGTCGGCCGCCACCATCGACCACGGCAGGTCCTGCTGGGCATAGACGTCCTCCGGCAGCACGCCGAAGAGCGCCGACACCCCCTCGCTGATGTAGGTGAACTCGCGCCGGCCGCTTGCCCACAGGCGGAACTGGTAGATGCAGCCCGGCACCTGTGCCGCCAGCATCCGGAGCCGCTCCTCGCTGCTGCGAAGGGCCTCCTCCATGATGCGGCGCTCGGTCACGTCCTGCGCCACGCCGTAGAGCCGGCGCGCCTCCAGGTCCGACGTGATGTTCCAGAGCAGCCAGCGGTACGAGCCGTCGTGGCACCGGAAGCGCACCTCGAACCCGCTCGTCTCGACGCCCGTCGCCAGGAGCTTCAACACCTCCTGCGCGGTGCGATCGAGATCCTCGGGATGCACCAGCTCGAGGAACGGCCGGCCGACGAGCGACGAGGGCAGGTAGCCCATGACCGCGCGCCAGCCGGGGCTGAGCACCTGGAACGTCCCGTCGAAGTCGGCAATCGCCGCCAGGACGTTCCCCATCTCGAAGACGCGCCGGAACTGGTCGGCCTCGTTCAGCGCCGCACGCAGCTGATCGCCCAGCAGTCGGCGGGAAGTGACGTCGATCGTGAAGCCGTCGATGCAGAGCGGCTCGAGCGTCTCGTCGAGCCGCAGTCGCAGCCGCGAGTGCAGCCAGCAGACGCGGCCGTCGGGCCGGATGAACCGGTACTCCTGCTCGACCTGTCCCTCGTCGGCCAGCTGGCTGGCGGCCTGCTGCACGACCTCCAGGTCGTCCGGGTGGATGTGCTTGAAGAACAGCTGGTCGTCGGCCTGGAAGGCTTCCGGCGCCAGGCCGGTCAGCGCCCGGAATCCCTCGCTGGCGTAGATCGTCCGGAAGTCCAGCGTAAGCGTGCACACCGCCGCGTCGAGCGCGGTGACGGCCGCGAGGGCCGCGTCAGCAGCCAACGGGGTCGACGATCGGGTCGCTGTCGATGTCCTGGGCACGGGTAGACCTTCGGCTCCACGGATAATCGGCAGGCGGGATCGGATTCTTGAGCAGGGCTACCGAGGCACGGGCAGGGGACACACCCGCTGCAGCTCGACCGCCAGAGCCTCGAGGCTGATCGGCTTCGTCAGGTAGCCATCCATCCCGGCGGCCCGGCAGCTGTCGGCCGTGCCCTTCATCGCGTCGGCCGTCAGGGCGATGATCGGCAGGTGGTGGCCAGGCGGCTCGGCCGCCCGGGCCCGTCGCGCGACGTCGAGACCGCCCAGGCCCGGCATGTCCAGGTCGAGCACGGCGACGTCGAACCGTCCGCCGCCAATGGCCTCGAGCGCCTGGAACCCGTTGGTTGCCATCGTCGTGTGGCACCCGAGCCGCGACAGCATCAGGAGCACGACGCGCGCGTTGACGACGTTGTCCTCGGCCACGAGCACACGCAGCCGCAAGACCGGCCAGCGGCCGGCCTGCGCGGCAGCGGTCAGCGGCCCCTCGTCAGCGGCGGCCGGCGGCAGCAGCAGCCGGACGCGGAAGGTGGCCCCCTCGCCGATCCGGCTCTCGACGTCGATCTGGCCGCCCATGAGCTGGACGAGCTCGCGGGCGATGGCCAGCCCCAGCCCCGTGCCGCCGAACTGGCGCGAGGTGGACTCGTCCGCCTGGGTGAAGGGCTGGAACAGCTGCTCGATCCGGTCGGCCGGGATGCCCGGGCCGGTGTCGGCCACCGTCATCGTCGTGTGCCCCTCGGCATCGGCGGCGACACGCACCGTCACCGTCCCGGCCGCGGTGAACTTCATGGCGTTCGCGAGCAGGTTGCGCAGCACCTGGGCCACCCGCAGGCTGTCGCCCATCACGCGTGGCACCACGGAGGCGACCGAGACGTCGAGCCGAAGGCCGTCGTGCTGCGCCCTGGCCGCGAACGGGCGGGCGACGTCATGCACCAGCGCGGCCAGGTCGAACGGCCGCTGCTCGATGTCAATCCGGCGGGCCTCGACCTTGGCCAGGTCGAGCACGTCGTTGAGGATCCCGAGCAGGTGGTGACCGGAGTCGTAGATCACCTGCAGGCACTCGCGCAGCTCGTCGCCGGGGTGCAACTCGAGGCCCAGGGCGGCCATCCCGAGCACGCCGTTCATCGGCGTGCGAATCTCGTGGCTCATGTTCGCGAGGAATCGCGACTTCGCGCGCGACGCCTCGAGCGCGGCCTCCCGCGCGGCGACGAGCTCCTGCTCCTTGTGCTTCGCGTCGGTGATGTCCTGGAGCGAGCCGTAGATGCCGACCACCCGCCCGTCACGCACGTGCGCTTTCCCGGTGGTCCGCACCCAGCGGGCGCCCCCGGTGGCCGTGACGAACGGCAGCTCGAGATCCCAGCCCTCGCCGGTGTCGATCGCGCGCGAGAGCGCCGTGGTGATCACCGGCCGCGCCTCGGGCCCGTAGTGCTCGATGCCGGCGTTGACCGACAGCGGCGTGCCGATGGGCCGTTCGTGGATCCGGAACGTCTCGTCGGTCCAGTGCATCCGCAGGGACGGCAGCTCCACCTCCCACCCGCCGACACCGGTGGCCGCCTGCGTCTGCTCGAGGAGCCGCGCCATGCGCTCTTCGTCGGTCACGTCGGAGAACACGCCGGTCCAGACGATGGTCCCATCGGCCTGCCGGCGCGGGACCGAGTGCCCGCGAAGGTGCCGGATGTCGTTCGGCGCCCGACGGACGCGGAACTCGTGCACCCACGGCGCGAGCGAGGCGGCCGAGGCCTCGGTGGTGCTCGCGACGAGGGCCACGTCCTCCGGGACGATCGCGGCCCACATGCGGGCGCCGTCCGCGACGCCGTCGGCGGCGTCGACGCCGAAGAGGGCCGCGCAGCCCTCGCTCAGGTAGGTGAAGCCGTTGCGGCCGTCGGAGGTGCGGTAGAACTCGTAGAGCACGCCCGGCATCTGGTCGGTCAGCGCACGGAGCCGGCCCTCGCTCGCGCGGAGCGCGATCTCCGAGGCCTTCAGGGCGGTGATGTCCTGCGCGGACCCGTAGGTGCGCACCAGGCGCCCACCGGCCCATTCCGATCGGGTCTTCAGGCGGATCCACCGCGTGGCACCCGACGGCAGCGGCACGAGGAGCTCCTCGTCCAGCTCCTCGCCGGCCGCCAGCCGCGGCCGCAGGCGCACGGCGTTGTCGGGCCCCAGCAGCGCCAGCGCGTCCTCGAGCAGCGACGGCTCGCCAGGCGCGCGTTCGAACAGCCGGTGCATCTCGCGGGTCCAGTACAGCCGCCCCGTCGCCATGTCGGCCTCCCAGCCGCCGACGCTGGCGCTCTGCTGGGTCTCGTCGAGCAGCCGCACCGCCCGGCGGAGGTCGGTGACGTCGGTGAGCTGCCCGTATTTGACGACGGTGCCGTCCGGCAGCCGGTGCGGGCGCGACTGCCCACGAATCACCCGCAGCTCGCCGTCCGGGCGCCGCACGCGGAACTCGTGCTGCCACTCGGTCAGCGTGAGCGCCGAGTCACGGATCGACGCGAGCATGCCCTCGTGATCCTCGGGCAGGATGATCGACCGCACCACGTCGACATCCGCGCAGAGGGCCTGGGGGGTGATCCCGAGCAGCGAGCGGATGCCGTCGCTCACGTACGTGAAGCGTGATGTGCCGTCCGGCGCGATGCGGTACTCGTAGATGCACCCGGGGACCTGTGCGGCGAGGTGCTCGAGGCGCCGTTCCGAGGCGTCCCGGGCCTGCTCGGCCCGGCGTCGGGCCGTGACGTCCTTGCCGAAGAGGAGCAGCTCGCCGTGCGACGGGTCGGCGGCACTGCTCCACGACACCCACCGGGCCGCGCCTGCCGCGGCCCGGACTTCCAGGTGCCCGGGCTGCACCCCCATGCGGCGGAGGCCATCGAGCCAGGCCAGCCACTCGGGGTGATGGTCCTCGTGGATGAGCGCGCGCACGTGCGAGCCAGGAAGCTCCGCGGCCGGCAGGCCGGCGGCAGCCGACGCCGCCGCGTTCGCGTGCCGGATGCGACCGTCGCGGTCGGTGACCGCCACGATCACGTGAGGCATCGAGAGCAGCGCCGTGAGGCGCGCATCGGGGACGGGGACGGGGTACTGCATCTTCTGCGCGAGACCGGCGCGTCCTCCGTGCAATCGGCGGCGAAGCACCGGACTTGAGCTGGCGGTCGGGGGGCGCGCCCGCCCTGGCGGTTCAGAGCCCGAAGAATGCCATCGGCAACCAGGTGCCGACCTCCGACGCCAGCGGCCGCACGAGGCGCCGGTTCTGTTCCGGCACGTCGGGCAGGGTGACGTTCGGCAGGCGCACGTCCGGTGCCTCGAAGCCCGCGCCGTCCAGACCGTCACGCACACGGCTCGACAGCGACGCCAGGTCCAGCCCGCCCGCGAGCTCGTAGCCCGCCGCCTGGAAGACCCTGAGCCGTACCCACTCGTACTCCGCGCGCGAGAACCCCTCGGCGTTGAGCGCGTCGACCTGCGCCCGCCGGCCATCGAGAATCACGCGGCCCAGCTCGCCGAGGGCGCTGATCGCGTCGCGCAACGGCGGGATCTCCCCCTCGCGGCGGTTCAGCTTGAGGTGCTGGTACTTGGCCTCGATCTCGTCCACGCGGGCGCCAAGGGTCGACCGCACCTTCGCCTGGACGCGGGCGAACCGCTCGACCTGCTGCGGCGAGAGCTCGCCGGTGGCGGGAGGCTCGTAGGGATCGGTGCGCGCGACGCGCGCTTCGAGCTCGGGCAGCTCGGTGAAGGACGAGAGGCTGTCGAGATAGGCGCGCGCGCCTTCCAGAGCCGGCCGCGCCGCGCGCCAGGCAAAGTAGCCCGCCACGGCCAGCCCGGCGCCCAGCAGGGCGGCCACGACGAGGCACCCGGCAAACAGCTTCTTCACGGCCCGATATTACCGCGCCCGGCGCGCCAGTCGAAATGGGTCGAAATGGGAGACTGTCCCCATGGTCGAAATGGGGACTGTCCCCATTCTCTCAGCGTCAGTCCCGGAGAATGGGGACTGTCCCCATTTCGATCCACGCCGTCGTCGGAGCCGCAGCCCCCGTGCCCCCGTGCCCCCGTGCCTCCGTGCCTCCGTGCCCCCGTGTCTCCGTGTCTCCGTGCCTCCGTGTCTCCGTGTCTCCGTGTCCGCATTACGCGGCTGGAGCGCTACGCTACTGATACCGCAGGGCCGTCATCGGATCCGTGCGCGCCGCCCGCAGCGCCGGCACCAGGCAGGCCGCGATGCCCGTGGCTGCCAGCACGGCACCGACGCCCACGAAAGTGACTGGATCGAACGGCGTCACGCCGAAGAAGAGCACGTACATCGCGTTCGACAACGCCGCCGCGAGCCCCACGCCGAGCAGGATCCCGATCAGCACCTGCGTGACGCCCTGGCGCAACACCATCCGCAGGACGTCCGCGCCCCCCGCGCCCATCGCCATCCGTACGCCGATCTCCTGCGTCCGCCGGCTCACCGCGAACGCCATCACGCCGTAGAGCCCGACCGTCGCCATGACGAGCGCCGCAGCGCCGAACGCGAGGAAGAGCGACCCGAACACCCAGAACGCCCATGTCGAGCTCTCGATGGCCTCGGCCGCCGTCGTGACGCCGTAGAGCGGCAGGTTGGGATCGACGGCGCGCACGGCGTCCCGCGCCGCCGCCGTGAGCTCGAGCGGCGCACCGCTGGTTGCGGCCACGAGCGCAAACCCCTGCACGGGGACCTGCGCCATCGGCAGGTAGATGGCCGCGCTCACCGTGTCACCGGGCCCGCGCCCCACGCCGAGGTCGGGCACGATGCCCACGATCGTGCGCCAGTCCTGGTGGGCGCCCGTCGCCAGCGCGAGCTGGCGGCCGATGGCGCCGTCCGGGAAGTACTGCCTCGCGAACGACTCGTTGACGATTGCCGTCGGGGTGCCCGTGGCGGTGTCGCGGCTGTCGAACGAGCGTCCGCCCCGGACCGGGATGCGCAGCGTCTCGAAATAGCCGTCCGACACGGTGAAGCTGTGCGCGCGCTCGTAATCGCGCTCCGTGGCGTACTGCCGGCCCGGCAGCCGGACCGAGGCGTAGGGCCCGCCGAGCGGGAGGCCGGTGGCCACCGCGGCGTTCCGGACCCCGGGCAGCGCGCGCATGCGCGCGAGGATCGCGTCGGCCACCTGCCGGCGGTCGTCCTCACCCGGATAATCCGCGGCGGAGAGCGTCACACGGCCGGACCACACGTCCGCGGCGGCAAAGCCGAAGTCGGCGCGGCCGAGGTTCACGAGGCTCTGGATCACGAGGCCCGACACCACCAGCAGCCCGAACGACAGCGCCATCTCCACGACGACGAGACCGCGGCTGAACCGTCCCATGCGCATGCTGCTGTTGCCGCGTCCCTCGTCGTTCATCACGAGCATCAGGTCAGCCCGCGACGCCCGCAGCGCCGGGACGATGCCGGCCGCGAGCGCGGCGACCACCGTGGCAAGCGTCACGAACAGCAGGACCGTGCCATCGATGCGGATGTCGATCCAGAACGGCGGGCTCGTGTCGACGATGGCGCGGTTGAAGAGATCGATCCCGACCGAGGCGATGCCCACGCCGATGGCCGCCCCGACGGCCGAGAGCACCAGCACCTCGACCAGCATCTGCCGCACCACACGCCATCGCCCGGCGCCGATGGCGGTGCGCACCGCAATCTCGCGCGCCCGCTCCGCCGCGCGCGCCAGGACGAGGTTCGCCACGTTCACGCAGGCGATGATCAGCACGCCGAAGACCGCCGCCAGCATCGTGTAGAGCGCGTTCACGGTCTCGCTGCCGATGAACTCCTCGATGTACGTCTTCACTTCCGTGGTGTAGCCGTCGTACTCCGTGGGGAATTCGAGCTGGAGCTGGTGCCAGATGGTCGCCATCTCGGCCGACGCCTGCGCGCGCGTGACGCCGTCCCGCAGCCGGCCGATCACCTCGAGGCCCGGGCTGTCCTGGAGACGCCCCGGCGCGTCTGGCGGCCCCGGGCCGCCGGCCGCCGCGGGGTGTTCGGTGGTGACCGTGAGCGGCGCCCACACGTCGTTGCGTACCGGGAAGAGGAAGTCCTGCGGCATCACGCCGACGACCGTGCGGATGGTGCCGTTCATCCGGACCGGTTTGCCGACGATGTCGGGATCGCCCTCGAAGAGGTCCTGCCACACGCGGTAGCCGATGATCACGACCGGCTCGGCGCCCGGCTGGCTTTCCTCGTCGCGGAAGTCGCGGCCGAGGAGCGGCTGCACCTGCAGGAGGCGGAAGGTGTTTGCCGTCACGAACGTGCCGATGTAGCGCTCGGGTACACCGGCCGGCCCCACGAGATTGGCCGTGGCGATGGAGAACCCGGCAATCGAGCTGAACGAGGTCTGGCGCCGCTCGAACTCGGCGTACGTCCAGACGTCCATCGGCCCGTCGTCCTGCTCGGCGATGTCGAATGGCGCGAAGTGGAGGATGCGGTGCGCCTCGGGGAAGGGCAGTCCCCGAAGCACCGCCCCGTTGACGATGCTGAACATCGTCGTCGTCAGGCCGATGCCCAGGGCGAGGGCCACGACCGCGAGCAGCGCCATGCCGGGCTGCTTGCCCATCATCCGGAACGCTAGGCGCAGATCGCTCATGTCCGGACACTACGCATCCGCCGCCCCCCAGGTTCCCCTCGGGGGGAATACGGGAGAAGTCAGAAACCAGAAACCGGAATCAAGAAAGGAATTGTGAATTCCTCAATTCCTGAATTCCTTTCTTGATTCTTGATTCCGGTTTCTGAATTCCAGGTGTGTTCACTCGGACGTGAGAGGAAGGGACTGGGCGGTCCATGCGTCGAGCCCGCCCGTCAGGTTGAGCACGTCCGTGAAGCCGGCGCGTTCGAGCAAGCTGGCGCCGATGGCCGAGCGGGCCCCGGCCTGGCACTGCACCACCACCTGCGCGTCGCGCGGCAGCTCGGCCATGCGTTCGGGCAGTGCGCCAAGGGGAATGTGTCGCGCGGCCGGGATGTGGCCCTCCGCCCATTCGGCGGGCGAACGGACGTCGACGAGCACCGCGCCGTCCCTGACCAGCCGCGCGGCCTCGGCGGGCGCAACCTGGCGGACCTGGCCCAGGGCGGCATGCGACTGCGCCCAGCGGGTGATCGCGCTGGCGCCCAGCCAGCCAGCGACCACGTCGACGCCGATGAGCGACAGGCCGCGGACCGCTTCCGGCAGCCGAATCTCCGCGCCGTCACCGAACAGCAGGTACACGTCGCCCCCCGCCGGGACGAACCACCCCGCCCACGAGACGAAGGCGCTGTTCAGCGGGATGTTGATCGTGCCGGGCACGAAGCCCGCGGCGTACTCCGTGGCGGGGCGGGTGTCGACGACCAGGGCCCCGGCCGCGATCAGCTCGGGCAGCACGTGATCGTCGAGGCGCGCCGGCACCGTGCGGCCGCCGAGCGCCGCCGGCCCCTGCTTGTTCACGCGCTTCATCGTGGCGAAGTACGTCGGCGGATCGGGCTGGCCGGCCAGGACGCTCCTGACGAAGTCGTCCTCGTCTTTCGCGCGGAAGGCCCAGTTGAACCGCCGCTCGTAGCCGAGCGTGCTGTGCGGCACCGCGCTTATCCCCTTGCCGCAGGCCGAGCCCGCGCCGTGCCCCGGCCAGATCTGCAGCCAGTCCTCGCGGTGCTTGAAGGCGTCGAGGCTTCGGTAGAGCGTGTGGGCGCTCGCCTCCATCGTGCCCATGACCTTCGCCGCGCGCTCGAGCAGGTCGGGACGGCCGACGTCGCCAACGAAGATGAAGTCGCCCGTGGCGGCCGCGATCGGCTCGTCCGCGACCGCGCCGTCGGTGATGAGGAAGGTGAGGTGTTCCGGTGTGTGGCCGGGCGTGTGCAGCGCCTCGATGGTGACCTTGCCCACCTGGATCCGGTCGCCGCTGCGAATCAGTCGTCCTTCCTCCGCGAACTGGTACTTCCAGTCGGCGTCGCCCTCGTCCGAGAGGTGCAGCGTCGCGCCGGTGCGCGCGGCCAGCTCGCGGCTGCCCGAGACGAAGTCCGCATGGATGTGGGTCTCGGTGACGTGCGTGATGGCGAGGTTCTCGGCGGCCGCGGCGCGGATGTACTGCTCCACGTCCCGGTTCGCGTCGATGACGATCGCCTCGCCCGCGGCGGCGCAGCCAATCAGGTAGCTCGTCTGCGCGATAGAGGGTTCGAAAAAACGTTTCACGAACATGTCCGGCCTCGACTCTGGGGACTTGAGTGTCGTGATCTCGTGATCTAGGGAAAAGGGGTCTGCCCCCTTTGTCGACTCGTCCCCATGAAAAAGGGGTCTGACCCCTTTTCCACGTCCTTACTTGAGGTTGTCGATCTGCACCGGCTCGATCCGATCCGCCGGCTCGAACCCGAACACCTTGCCGTAGAAGTACAGCTCCGCCTCCAGGCTGCGCACGATGTTCTCGGCCTTGCGGAAGCCGTGCTGCTCCCCCTCGAAGGGCACGTACGCGACCGGCAGCCCCTTGCGGCGCACGGCGTCGGCCATCATCTCGGACTGGTTCGGCGGCACGACCTTGTCCTCGAGTCCCTGGAACAGGATCAGGGCCGACGAGATGCGATCGGTGGCATGGATGGGGGATCGCTCGACGTAGAGCGCCTTCTGCTCCGGGTAGGGCCCGATCATCGAGTCGAGGTACCGCGACTCGAACTTGTGCGTGTCCTTCGCGAGCACCTCGACGTCGCTCACCCCGTAGTAGCTCGCGCCGGCCTTGAACACGTCGTGGAAGGCCAGCGCGGCCAGCGTCGTGTACCCGCCGGCGCTGCCGCCGCGGATGGCCAGGCGAGCCGGATCGGCCAGCCCCTCCTGCACCAGGTACCTCGCGCCGTTGACGCAGTCGGCGACGTCGATGATGCCCCACTGGCCCTTGAGACGATCGCGGTAGGCGCGGCCGTATCCCGTGGACCCGCTGTAGTTCACGTCCAGCACCGCGAACCCGCGGCTCGTCCAGAACTGCACGCCCGCATTCAGCACGTCGTCGCTGGCCGCCGTCGGACCGCCGTGGCTGAGCACGAGCAGCGGCGGCTTCTCGCCCTCCGGCGCGCGGTAGCGCGGGTTGTGGGGCGCGTAGTAGAACGCGTGGACGTCGCCGGCGTCCGACGGAAAGGTGACGGCCTCTGGCTGCGACACGAGCGCCTCGGCCATCGGTTCGGCGGTCGAGCGACGGATGACCTCGGCCTCGACGACCGCGAGCGACACCCGTGCCACGGCGCGAGACTCGGTCGGCGAGCCGCCGATGAAGTACACGTCCCGCATCGTCGCCGTGACCGACTCGAGGGGCTCGAGCGCCAGGTCGAGCGGCTCGAAGCTCCGCGGATCGGTCTCGAGCAGCGCCATGCGCCAGCGCCCGGCCTCCTCGTAGGTCACCACAAGGCGGTGCTCCGCGATGAACGCGTAGGTCACCATGCTGAAGGTCCACTGCGGCTTGCCGAACTCGGCGCTCATCGGGTGCAGCGGCTCGATGCCGTGCACGCCCTGGCGGTACAGGTTCCACCAGCCGGTGCGATCCGAGACGAAGTACAGGGTGCCGCCCGGAGACCACTCCGGCTGGAAGACCGATTCGTCCGGGCCGCCGGCCACCCGCGTCTTGTCGTGGAGCGTGCCGTCCTCGCGCACCGAGGCGACCCAGAGCTCCGTCCCGTCCCAGGGCATGTTCGGGTGCCGCCATTCGAGCCAGGCGAGACGCGAACCGTCCGGGCTCAGCACCGGATCCGAGTAGAAGTCGGCGCCAGACACCAGCACGGTGCCCGCGCCCGGTCGGCCGTCGGCCGCGGCCGGGACGCGCACGATGGTGTTCACCGGCTCACCGCCGCCCGTGTGATCCTCGCGCACGCAGAGCAGGTCGCCGCGTGCACGGTCGAGGCGGCAGTCCGCGTAGAAGTAGCCGTCCACCGTGAGCGGCTCCGGCGTGCCGCCGAGGGTCTGGCGATAGAGCTTCTGATCCTGGAAGTTCGAGAAGTAGATGACGCCGTCCGCCACGGTGTAGGCGGCCCCGCCGTACTCGTGGACGCGCGTGCGGGCGTTGAATCCGGGAGGTGTCACATCCGAGATGCGGCCGTCGGGCGTGCGCCGCACGATGACGTTCCGTCCCGCCTCAGACGCCCGCCCCTCAATCCAGTACACGTCGTCACCGTCGGCGACGACCTGGTCGAGCCGCAACGCGCCGGCCGTGGCCCGCGCGGCCGTCAGCGGCGATTCCCAGGTGCCGTACGGCGCGACGATGCGCGCGTTCTCGGGTTCCGAACTGCAAGCCATGCCCAGTCCTGCGAATAGAAGCAGTGCGACGAAAAAGGTGACAGGCGTCTGCACCCTCAGTACTCCGATGCCAGCCCGACGATGAGCCGCACGAGCGCGTCGAGATCCCGCGCGTCCATCACCTCGACCGGCGAGTGTGAATATCGGCCGGGCCACGACAGCCCCACGTCAATCGTGCCGGACGCATTGAATGCCGACGCGTCCGTCCCGCCGCTCGTGATCCCGATCTGCAACGGCACGTCCGACTGCCGGGCGATGGACACGATCCGGTCGATGACGTCGGACCGCACGACGGTGCGGCTGTCCATGCCACGCAGCACGGCGCCGGAGCCGAGCGGCGCCCGCGCCACCCGCTCGGTGTCCACCGGCGTGTCGGACGAGACGAACGTGTCGACGGCGAACGCCGTGTCAGGACGCAGCCCGTGGGCGGCGAGGTACTGCGCACCGGCGAGCCCGGTCTCCTCCTCCACCACCCAGGCAAACGTGACCTGGTTGCGCACGCTGGCGGGATCGATGCGCTGCAGCGCGAGCAGCAGCGCCGCGGTGCCGTTGCGATCGTCCATCGCGCGGCCGGCCGCGCGCGGGCCCGCCAGCGGCATGAAGTCCTTGCGGACCGTCGCGCTCTGGCCCACGTCCACCCCGAGGGCGCGGGTCGCCTCGGCGGAGGTCGTGCCGAAGTAGAGCCGCAGCGTCTTCACGTCTGGTTGCGACGTGGTGGCACCGGGGTACCCCACGCGTGGCGCCATCACGGCCGGCACCTGGCCCGCGGGCGTCACAACGACCATCGGCTGGGCCTCGTAGAGCGAGAGGTACATCCCGCCGCGCGTGGACACCGTCGCCGACCCGTCGGACTCGATGGCCTCGATCTCGAAGCCGACCTCGTCCATGTGCGCCACGAAGAGGAGCGGCTTGCCGCCGGACCCGAACGTGACCGTCACGTTGCCGCCGTCGTCCACCGTCGGCTTCGCCCACGACGGCATGTGCGCGAGCACCACCTCCCGCACGGGAGCCTCGTGACCCGACACGCCGTAGGTCTCGATGAGCTCACCGAGCAGCTCCATGCCGGGGCGCTCGGCTGCGGGCGCCGGCGGCGTGGTCGCTTCCGTCTGCGCGGGGCGGGCCTGCACCTCCGACGCGGGCCGCACCTGGCGCATCAGGGCCGGCGCGGGCACGGCCGGGCGCGGCTGCTCGGCGGGCGGCGCCGTCGCGGCGGGCAGGCCGGCCAGCAGCCGCACGAGCGCCGCGGTTGCGTCCACGTCCGCGGCGTCGACCGACTCGACCGGCGTGCCGGCGAACAGCGCGGGCATGCCGACCACCTGCATCGGCACCTCGCGGCCACCGAGGGCCACGCGCAGGCGGTCGGCCGGCAGGCGCTGGACCGTGATGCCCGAGACGTCGCCGCCGTCGGCGGCCAGGATCGGCCCGTCCCCTATCGTGCCTGCGGTCCCGCGCTCATCCTCCGCCGCGCGAATCGCGCCACGCAGCACGACGACGCGATCGGGGTTCAACGTCTCGACGAGCCGCTGCAGTCCACGATTGCCGTACTGCGTCTGCGACACCCAGGCCAGCGTGACCTGGCCGTCCGTGCGCGGACGCTCCGCGTAACCCAGCACGACCTCGACGAGCGCCTGGGCCGCCGCGCGCTGGCTGGCCGCCACGCCGGCGACACGGCCGTCGGCCAGCGGCGTCGCGCGGTGCCGGAGTGACACGCTGTCGAGCATGCGGATGCCGAGCGCGGTGACCTCGTCGGCGGAGGACGCGCCGACGTCGATCCAGATGTCGTCCAGGGTCTTCACCCGCGCGACATCGGCTGGATCGCTGAAGCCCCGGAGGTGCGTGGACGGCGTCGCGGTGACGCCGTTGACCAGTGTGCCGGAGGCCGTCCGGATCACGACTGGCTGTCCCACGAGGTACTGCGTGGACAGGGCCGGGCCGGGGTTTGGCGTGTGCCGGTGCACGCGCAGGTATCCCTCGCCGGTGATGCCGGAGACGATCAGCCCGCCCTCGTCGAGCGGCGCGACGACGAGCGTGTGCGGCCCGGCGTTGCCGATGCGGAGGACGATGTCGCCGAGGTTGTCGGCGCGGACGCGCGCCCAGGTGGGGAGCTGCATCTCGATGGCGTCGCGGACGTCGGCCTCGTAGCCGGCGACGCCCACCGGCGCCATCAGTTGCAGCAGGCGGTCCGCCGTATCGGCCCACGCGGGGCTGGCGGCCAGCAGGAGGAGGAGCGCGATACGGATGGCACGCATGCGGCCAGTGTACCGCACGCAGAACGGGGCGTCGTGCGGGCCGAAAAGGGGTCCGCCCCCCTTCTCGGCCCGTGGTGCTGGACGAACGCCGGGCCTAGCGCGCCGCGTTCGAGCCGTCCACCGGCGTCACGGCGTCCTGGTCCTGCTCGCCGGTCCGGATGCGGTAGATCTTCTCGACCGGCAGGACGAGGATCTTGCCGTCGCCGACCTCGCCCGTGCGGGCGCCGTTGAGGATGGCCTCGATGGCCGGTCGCACGAACGGCTCCGAGACGGCAATCTCCACCCGCACCTTCTCGGAGAGCGCCATCTTCACGGTCGTGCCGCGATAGGTCTCGACGTGCTCGGTCTCGCCGCCGTGCCCCTGCACGCGGCTGATCGTCAGCCCGCGGACCTCGGCCCGGAACAGCGCCTCGAGCACGTCGTTCAACTTCTCCGGACGCACCACGGCAACGATGAGCTTCACGACGTCCTCCCTTCCGCCATCTGCGGCAGCGGCACGGCCGACCGCTGCAGCACGTCCGGCGGGATGAGCAGGTGGCCCTCGCCACCGCTGTAGGCCTCCTCACCGTGCTCGCTCACGTCGAGGCCGATGCCCTCACCCTTCTTCGCGATGCGGATGGGCAGGACGAGATCGACCAGCTTGAGCAGCAGGAACGTGAGCGTCAGGCTGTAGATGGCGACGACGGCGACCCCGGCGAACTGGATGCCGAACTGGGCCGGGTTGCCGTAGAGCAGGCCGTTGACGCTGCCGTTCCACGCCTGGTCCGCGAACACCCCCGTCAGCAGCGCGCCCACGGTGCCGCCGAGGCCGTGCGCCGCGACGACGTCGAGCGAATCGTCCAGGCTGGTGCGCACGCGCCAGATCAGCGCGAAGTAGCTCGGCAGCGCCGCGAGGGCCCCGATGGCAATGGCCGCCATCGGGCCGACGAAGCCCGCCGCCGGCGTGATCGCGACGAGCCCGACCACCATGGCCGTGGCCGCGCCGACCGCGGTCACGCGCCCCTCGCGCGTCAGGTCCAGCAGCGTCCACACCGTCAGCGTCGCCGCCGGCGCGAACATGGTGTTCACGAACGCCAGCGCCGCGCCCTCGTTGGCGCCGAGCGCGCTGCCGGCGTTGAAGCCGAACCACCCGAACCAGAGCAGCCCCGCGCCGAGCAGCGTGAACGGCACGTTGTGCGGGATGAGCGCCTGCCGGCCGTAGTCCTTGCGCGCCCCCACGACCTTCGCGGCCACGAACGCCGCCGCCGCCGCGTTGACGTGCACGACCGTGCCGCCCGCGTAGTCGAGCGCGCCGAGTTGCGCCAGGAAGCCCCCGCCCCACACCCAGTGCGCCACCGGGGCATAGACGACCAGCGCCCAGAGCACGATGAAGAGCAGGTAGGCCGGGAAGCGCATGCGCTCGACGACCGCGCCCGAGATGAGCGCCGCCGTGATGATCGCGAAGGTGCCCTGGAACGCCATGAACAGCAGGTGCGGGATCGTGCCCTGCGCCTCGAGCCCCACGCCGGCCAGCAGCGCGTGGCCGAGGCCCCCGACCAGCGGGACACCCGGCGCGAAGGCCAGCGAGTAGCCGATCACGGCCCACAAGACGCCGACGGCGCCGAGCGAGACCACGCTCATCATCATGGTGTTGAGCGCGTTCTTCGACCGGACCAGCCCGCCGTAGAAGAATGCGAGCGCGGGCGTCATCAGCAGCACCAGCGCCGTGGACACCAGCATCCACGCGATGTCCGCGTAGTTCATGTGCGTCGTGCCTCCGTTCCTGGATCGATCGGGTGGCGCCGCCGACGGCGGCGCCCGCAACGGGGATCTGGTAGCAAGAACGATGCGCGCCCGGGCGCATCCTGCCGGGAGGCGGTAAGTGGCTGTGCGGGAGAACGTTAGCGGGATCCGGTGACTGCGCGGACCCGCCTGGGGACGGACAAGATTGTCGGAACGCGCGATCAGCCCCCCACAAGAATGTGGGGCTTCTGCGCGGCGCGGAATCGCGCAGGGTCGATCCCGAGCTTGCGCACCTTGTACGACACGATGCGCTCGGTCGAGTCGAGCAGCCGCGCCGCCCGCGCGACGTTGCCACGCGCCGACTTCAGGGCGTCGAGGATGAGATCCCGCTCGAGCGCCGAGATGGCGGCCTCGAGCGACGTCCGGGGCAGCGTGCCGGTGACCTCGGCCGTCTGCAGCGTGGGTGGCAGGTCGTGGCCGTGCAGCACGCCGCCGGCCGAGACCAGCACCGCCCGTTCGACCACGTTCTCGAGCTCACGCACGTTGCCCGGCCAGTGGTAGCTCATCAGCATGTCGATGGCCGTCGTCGCGATCCGCCGCACCTCCTTGCGGTGCACGCGGCTGTACTTGCCGACGAAGTGATCGGCGAGCAGCAGGACGTCCGACTTCCGCTCGCGCAGCGGCGGCACGAACACGCTGAACACGTTGAGGCGGTAGAACAGGTCCTCGCGGAACGCCCGCTGCTTGATCGCCTCCTCGAGGTCGCTGTTGGTGGCCGCGATCAGGCGCACGTTCACCTTGATGGTCTTCGTGCCGCCCAGGCGCTCGATCTCCCGCTCCTGGAGCACCCGCAGCAGCTTGACCTGCGTGGCCGGGCTCAGCTCCCCGATCTCGTCCAGGAACAGCGTGCCCCCTTCGGCCAGCTCGAACCGGCCCTTCTTCATCGTCCGGGCGTCGGTGAAGGCGCCCGGCTCGTAGCCGAAGAGCTCCGACTCGACGAGGTGCTCGGGCAGCGTGCCGCAGTTGACCTTGATGAACGGCCCGTCGGCCCGATCGGAGCTGTAGTGGATGGCATGGGCGATGAGCTCCTTGCCGGTGCCCGACTCGCCGCGGATGAGCACCGTCGTGCTCGTGGGGGCGACCTGGGCCATCTGCTCGTACACGGCCCGCATCGGCCGGCTCGTGCCGATGATGTTGCGGAAGTCGTAGCGCTCGCGGAGCTCCTGCTTGAGCTGCGTGTTCTCCTCGGTGAGCCGCTGGCGTTCGGCCTGCACGAGCGACTCGACGCGCACGGCCTGGCCCAGCATCACGCCGACCACGCTCAGCACCTCGACGACGTGTTCGAGGCGGCCGTCCGGACGGAACGGCAGCATCACGCTGAGCACGCCGCCCACCTTGCCGTCGACGTGGATGGGCACCGAGATGAACGACGCCTCGCGCGCGCCGGACCGCTTGAAGATGCCCGTGCGGTTCAGGAAGAGCGGCTCCCGCGTGACGCGGGGCACCACCACGGGTTTGCCGGTCTGCGCCACGCGCCCCGTCACGCCCTCGCCGAGCCGGTAGCGGGTGCGGCGCTGGGCCTGCCAGGCCATGCCGGTCGCGGCCGCGATGGAGAGCTCCTCGCCCTCCGCCTGGCGAAGCCAGACGCCGACGCTGCTGGCGGCGACGAGCTCCTCGATCTGTTCGACGATGTGGGCGAGCGCGCCGCGGAGGCCCGAGGCCGCGCTCAAGTCGCGGCCGATCTCCGCCAGCACGGCGAACTCACTGGCCGGGGTCCGGGCGGTACGCGCGTGAGGCATGCCCCGACGCTACTACAGGATTGGCGAACCAGCCAAACGTAGCTACATAATTGTAGCCATTCCAGATACACCAACAATCATGTCGCCCCACAACAGGTGGGCCTGCGTGCCTGCATCGGGCCGGGCCCGCACGGCTCAGTTGGGGCTGCGCGCCACCCGGAAACCTTGTACATTGGCCTGTCGCGTCCGGGCCGGCTGGGAAATGGGGACAGTCCCCTTTTCCCATGCGGAGGAGTCGGGAACAGGGGACAGTCCCCATTTCCCCCAGCCGCCGGCCACCCGGGACGTCGACCCCCTCTACGAAAGGACTTTCATGTCTGTGCGCGCGCGTGCTTCCGTGCTCGGCTTGCTGCTCTTCGCGCTGGCGGCGGTCCCGGCGGCCCAGGCCCCCAGGGTCACGAGCCCCCAGCAGTTCTTCGGCCACGAAATCGGCGCCGACTACGTGCTCCCGAACTACACGAAGTTCAGCGAGTACATCCGGCAGCTGGACAAGGAATCGGACCGGATGACCGTCCAGAGCATCGGGAAGACGGCCGAGGGCCGCGACCAGCTCATGGCCATCATCACCGCGCCCGAGAACTTCAAGCGCCTCGATCGCTACCGGGAGATCTCCCGCCGCCTCTCGCAGGCCGAGGGCCTCACCGACGACCAGGCCCGCGCCCTCGCGAAGGAAGGCAAGGCCGTGGTCTGGATCGACGGTGGCCTGCACGCCACCGAGGTGCTGGGCGCCCAGCAGCTCACCGAGACGATCTACCAGCTCGTGAGCCGCACCGACGAGGAGACGATGCGCCTGCTCAAGGACGTCATCATCCTCGCGACGCACGCCAACCCGGACGGCATGGAGCTCGTGTCCGACTGGTACATGCGCAAGGACGACCCCAAGGAGCGCAGCACGAACGCGATCCCGCGCCTCTACCAGAAGTACGTCGGCCACGACAACAACCGCGACTTCTACATGATGAACCAGCCGGAGTCGGTGAACATCAACCGCATCCTCTACCGCGTCTGGTTCCCGCAGATCGTCTACAACCACCACCAGACGGGCCCCACCGGCACGGTGATGTTCTCGCCGCCGTTCCGTGATCCCTTCAACTACGTCTACGACCCGATCGTCGTCAACGAGCTCGACCAGGTCGGCGCGGCGATGCACGCGCGGTTCGACGCCGAGGGCAAACCCGGCGTCACCACCCGCTCGGGGTCGAACTACTCGACGTGGTGGAACGGCGGGCTGCGCACGATGCCCTACTTCCACAACCAGATCGGGCTGCTCACCGAGACCATCGGCAACCCGACCCCGATCGAGATCCCGTTCGTGCCCGACCGCATCCTGCCGGTGGGGGACTTCCCGTTCCCGATCGAGCCCCAGCCCTGGCACTTCCGCCAGTCGATCGACTACTCCCTCACGGCCAACTACGCCGTGCTCGACTTCGCCCAGCGGTACCGCGAGACCCTGCTCTACAACATCTACCAGATGGGACGGAACGCGATCCGCAAGGGCAGCACCGACACCTGGACGTTCTACCCGAGCCGCATCGACGCGGTGAAGGAGACCATTGCGAAGGACCGGAGCGAGGGCGTCGGCAGCACCGACCCGCGCATGACCGCCGGCGGCATGCGCACCCCGGTGCCGACCAAGTACTTCGAGCTGCTCAAGAAACCCGAGTGGCGTGACCCGCGCGGGTACGTCATCCCGGCCAACCAGGACGACTTCCTCACCGCGACGAAGTTCGTGAACATCCTGATCAAGGCCGGCGTCACGGTGCACCGCGCCACCGCCCCCTTCAGCGTCGGTGGCACGCAGTACCCCGCCGGCTCGTACGTCGTGAAGACCGCGCAGGCCTTCCGCCCGCACGTGCTCGACATGTTCGAGCCGCAGGACCACCCGAACGACTTCCAGTACCCGGGCGGCCCGCCCATCCCGCCGTACGACGTCACCGGCTGGACGCTCGCCTACCAGATGGGCGTGCAGTTCGACCGCATCCTCGACGGCTTCGACGGCCCCTTCGAGGCGCTGCCCGACGTCGTCACGCCCGCGCCGGGTACGGTCACCGACGCCGCCGGCGCGGCCGGCTACGTCGTCTCGCACGCGGAGAACGACGCGTTCATCGCGCTCAACCGCCTGCTGAAGGCCGGCGAGGAGGCCTACTTCGTCGCCGACCGCTCCTGGCAGAGCGCCGACGGGACGGGGGCGATCTTCATCCCGGCCAAGGGCTCGACCAGGGCGGTGCTCGAGAAGGCGGCCGCCGACCTCGGCCTCAGCTTCACCGCGGTGACGGCGCGGCCCACCGGCCGGCTGTACAAGCTGCGCCAGCCGCGTATCGCGCTGTGGGACCAGTACGGCGGCTCGATGCCCTCGGGCCACGTGCGCTGGCTGCTCGAGCAGTTCGAGTTCCCGTTCGACGTGATCTATCCGCAGGCGCTCGACGCCGGCAACCTGAACGCGAAGTACGACGTGCTGCTCTTCCCGAGCGGCGCCATCCCGGAACGGGACGGCGGCGGCGGCGGCTTCGGCGGCGGACAGCCGGCCGCCACCGACATCCCGCAGGAGTATCGCGATCACCTGGGCCGCATCACGATTGGCAAGACCGTCCCGATGATCAAGCAGTTCATCGAGAACGGCGGGGTCGTCGTGGCATGGGGCGGGTCGGCCGTGCTCGGCCATCACCTCGGCCTGCCCGTGGGCAACCACCTCACCGAGGTCGCGGACAACGGCGAACGCCGCGAGCTGCCGCGCACCAAGTTCTACATCCCCGGCAGCATCCTCGAGATGGACGTGGACAACACCAACCCGCTCGCCTACGGCCTCGGCACCACGGTGGACGTGTTCTTCGACGAGAACCCGGTCATGGAGCTCGCGCCCAACGCATCGCTCCAGGGCGTCCGGCCCGTGGGCTGGTTCGCTGACGAGGAGCCCCTGCGGTCCGGGTGGGCCTGGGGCCAGCACTACCTGCAGGGCGGCGCGACCGCGGTCGAGGCCACGATGGGCAAGGGCAAGGTCTTCCTCGTCGGCCCCGAGGTCACCTTCCGCGCGCAGCCACACGGAACGTTCAAGTTCCTGTTCAACGGCATCTACTACGGCACCGCCGAGGCGGTTGGCGGACCGGCCAGCCAGCCGACGGCCGGCCGTCAGTAGGCGTCGCACGATCGATACGGGAAGCCGGCTCACCGGCCGGCTTCCCGCCCCGCCGACGCCACTCACTGGCACCCACCTTGCTCCGCCCGGGCCAGAACCGTTCCCGGACGAGTTGATTTGCCGGATATCCGTCAGCTATCCATCTGCCGGCGGCCGATGCCGTGAGTCACGAACCCACCCCTGACCGTCGCGCCTCCGACACGTCGTTGTTGCCGCTACTCGAGTCGGCCGACGATGTGGTGTTCGTGTATCGGCTGCAGCCCTTGCGCTGCGAGTACATCAGCCCGTCCATCCTGCGGCTCGTGGGGTACGGACCGGACGCGCACTACGCGGATCCCGAACTGTCGTTTCGTCTCACCCACCCCGACGACCGCGCCATCCTGGATCGCGCCGTGGCCGATCCCGAGAGCCATCCGGTCATCCACGTCCGCCTGATCGCGCGGGATGGCCACATCGTCTGGACCGAGCAGCGCGCCACCCTCGCCCGGGACGAGGCCGGGAAGCCGAGCGCCGTCATCGGCATCATGCGCGACGTCTCCGGCCCGCATCGCTCGGAACAGCGGCTGGCACGGCTGGCGAGCTTCTACGCCGCGCTCAGCGAGAGCAACCAGGCCATCGTCCGGTGCCGCACGCAGGAGGAGCTCTTCCCGGCCCTGTGCCGCGTGGCCGTCGAGAACCTGTCGCTCATCGGCGCGTGGATCGTCCTGCTCGAGCCGGAGACCGGCCGGGTCGTGCCGACGGCGGGATTCGGCATCGGCCGCGACTACCTGCCGAGAATCGTGATCAGCATCGACTCGACGGTGTCGGAGGGTCTCGGCCCGACCGGCGCCGCGATCCGCGAGGGACGCGCCCACGTGGCGCCGGACTTCCTCGGCGATCCGCGCCTGTCGCCGTGGCACGACGTGGCCCGCGCCGCCGGCGTGCAGTCGTCCGCGTCGATCCCCATTCGCCGGCAGGGGCACGCCATCGGGGCCCTGAACCTGTACGCGGGCGAGCGTGGGTTCTTCGACGGCGAGCTGATCGCGCTGCTGGAGGAGCTCGCCACCGACATCTCGTACGCGCTGGACAACCTGGCCCGCGAGGCCAGCCACCGCGAGGCGGAAGCGCGGGTCCGCGCGAGCGAGTCGAAGTACCGGGCGCTCTTCGAGGCCGCGCGTGACGCCATCTTCCTCATCGATGGCGATCGCATCGTCGACTGCAATGCGGCGACCGGCCGCCTGTTCGGCGCCTCCGTGGACGCCGTCATCGGCAGCTCGCCCATGGCCTTCTCACCCGCGGTGCAGCCCGACGGCGAGCGCTCCCATGACCGCGCCGATCGATACCTGCGCGCCGCCGCGGGCGGCGAGCCCCAGGAGTTCGAGTGGCGGCACGTCACGAGCGACGGCGTGGCACTCGACACCGAGGTGGTGCTGACGCCGGTCGAGATCGGCGGCCAGCGTTTCGTGCAGGCCATCGTGCACGACATCACCGAGCGCAAGGTGGCCGAGGCGCAGACCGCGAGCCAGGCGGCGCGGTACCGGAGCCTCATGCAGGCCGCGCTCGACGGCATCCACATCCTCGATCACTCGGGGCGGTTGATCGAGGCAAACGACCGGTTCTACGAGCTGCTGGGCTACGACCCCGCCGATCCGCCCACCGAGCTGCGCGTCACCGACTGGGACCCGACACGGGAGACCGAGGCGTCGTTCGAGGCCGTCGGCCGCGACCTGCTGTTCGCCCGCACGTTCGAGACCCTCCACCGGCGTGCCGACGGCACGGTCTTCCCCGCCGAGGTCAGCGCGATTGGCGTCACGCTGGACGGCGAGCGGCGCCTGTACTGCGCCTCGCGCGACATCACGGCCCGGAGGCGGGCGGAGGAGGAACGGGTCTCGCTGCAGCGGTCGCTCCTGCAGGCGCAGAAGATGGAGTCGGTGGGGCGCCTCGCCGGTGGCGTGGCGCACGACTTCAACAACCTGCTCACCGTCATCTCGGGATATGCCAGCCTGCTGCAGGCCGACACCGCGGCTCAGCCGGCGCTCGCCGCGCGTGCCGGTGAGATCGTCAAGGCGACGGCCCGTGCCACCGAGCTCACGCGCAAGCTGCTGATCTTCAGCCGTCGTCACCCGGACGAGCCGAAGCTGGTGGCGCTGGACGACTTCGTCCGCCAGGAGGCGCGCATGGTGCCGCGCCTCATCGGCGAGCACATCTCCGTCGTCTGCTCGCCACAGGCGGGGCCGGCGAGGGTGAAGGTCGATCCGGCCCAGCTCGCGCAGGTCCTGATGAACCTCGTGGTCAACGCCAGCGATGCGATGCCGGATGGCGGCACGCTCACGCTGCGGACGCTGGTCGAGCGGGTCGACGAGCCCGAGGCGGCGCGGCGGCCCGGTGCGCAGGCCGGCGAGTACGTCGTCCTGGCCGTCGCTGACACCGGGTGTGGCATGGACGCGTCAGTGCTCGCGCACCTCTTCGAGCCGTTCTTCACGACCAAGGAAGTGGGCAAGGGCACCGGGCTCGGCCTGGCCACGGTCTACGGGATCGTCAAGCAGGCCGGTGGCTTCCTCGAGGTGCAGTCGGCACCGGGGCACGGCACGGCGATGCGGGTGTTCCTCCCCCGCGCGGATGGCGCGGAGGACGCGCCCGTCCAGGAGCGCGCCCACACGGTCATCGGGGGACGTGAACGCGTGCTGGTCGTCGAGGACGAGACGATGGTGCGGGAGCTCACACGGACGTTCCTCGAGCAACTGGGCTACACCGTCCTCGAGGCCACGTCGCCGGCCGAGGCCCTGGCAATCACGCGCGCCGGCGCGCGGTTCGATCTCGTGCTCACCGACGTCGTGATGCCGGGCATGAACGGCCCCCGCCTCGTCGAGGAGCTGCGCACGGTGCGCAACGGCTTCGAGGTGCTCTACATGTCCGGCTTCGCCGACACGGGCATGGCCAGCGCCTCCGCGGTCACAACCGACCACGCGCGGTTCCTCGCCAAGCCCTTCACACCCGAAGTGCTCGCCCGCAAGGTCCGCGAGCTGCTCGACCACACCGGCGGCGCAGCGTAACCCTGCGTCCCATCCGCCTCCCGTGAACCGCCCCGCCCGGCGGAGGGGCGCATTCCCGCGGCGGGTTGCCCTCCGTTGAATCCCTGGAGTCCCGTAGCCCGCATGGCTTCAGTGTCTTCAGTGTCTTCAGTGTCTTCAGTGTGCTCAGTGTGTCCCCCACTTCCCTGAGAGCACTTGAATGCCCCGTATCGCCCCTGCCACCGGTACCCCTATAATCCGCCCATGACCTACTACGGCGCGAAAGAGATGGCAGCCAGCTTCCGGACCGTCCGCAAGAACACGATCCAGGTGGCCGAGGACATTCCGGCGGACCAGTACGCCTACAAGGCGACGCCGGAGGTCGAGAGCGTCGGCGACATGCTCGCGCACGTGGCGGTCTACACGCACTGGGCGCACAAGCTGCACGGCCTCGATCGCAAGACCTACGTCACGTTCGAGGACTTCGGGGCCTACAGGGCCGAGACCGACGCGCTGCAGAAGGGGCTGCAGTCGAAGGACGAGATCGTGGCCGCACTGAAGGCGAATGGCGAGCGCTTCGCGGATTGGCTGGACTCGCTGACCGATGAGCAGCTTGGCGAGAAGGTTTCCTTCCCCCCACCCGTCCAGCCGCCGAGCCGCACGCGCTTCGAGATGCTGCTGAGCGTGAAGGAGCACGAGATGCACCACCGCGCCAAGCTGATGCTCATCGAACGCCTCCTCGGCATCGTCCCCCACCTCACCCGCGCGCGCCAGTAGCGCCGCGCGGACCGTTCTCCCCTGGAAATGGGTCCCCTGGAAATGGGGACTGTCGCCTTGTTCCCGGCGTCCGTTTCGGAAAAGGGGACTGTGCTCCGCGGAAACAGGGCTCACTCCATCCGCAACGTCGTCGCCGGATCAATCCGCGCGGCGCGCCGGGCGGGGAACGCGCACGCGGCGACGGATACCGCGAGCAGCAGCAGCGCCGCGCCGGCGAACGTCATCGGATCCAGCGCGTCGACGCCGAACAGCAGCGATCGGATCGTGCCGGCCGCCGCCGCCGCGACGGCCAGTCCCGCCGCCAGCCCGAGCAGCACCGGCCGCAACCCCTCTCGCAGGATCAGCGCGCGGATCTCCCTGGCCCGGGCGCCCAGGGCGAGGCGCACGCCAATCTCACGCTGCCGCTGCCCCACCAGCACGCCGAGCGCGCCGCCAAGGCCGATGGCCGCCAGCAGCACGGCGGCCGCCGCGAACGCCACGAGCAGCCACGCCGCGAACGGCCGCGTCCCCATGGACGAGGCAATCACGTCCTCGTAGCGTGCGACGGCCGTGACTGGCGGCGCCGGGTCGACGCCGCTCACCCTGACAGCGCGGATGATCTCCCGCACCGGCCCGACGATGCGCCCGGGGTCACCTGCGGCGCGCACGACGAGCGTCAGCCCAGGCTCGGCCCAGGGCCACTGCGCCTGCGGCGCGTAGAACTGGTAACCGACCTCCTCGTCCAGGCCCATGTGTCGCACGTTGCCGACCACGCCCACGATCGTGCGCACGGGCGCGTCATCTCCGCCGAGCCGCAGCTGCTGGCCGACCACCTCCTGGCCTGCGAAGAGCTCACGCGCCATGCGCTCGTTGATCAGCACCACCAGCGGCGCACCCTGCCCGTCGCCGGGTCCGAGCGTGCGTCCGGCAAGGAGGGGGATGCGCATCGCCTCGACGAAGCCCGGCGTCACCACGAACCGGTCGCCGTAGGGCGTCGCTTCGGGATTCTCCTCGGCCCTCCCGACGACATGCAGCCCGTAACCGTCGACCCCGCCGCCAAGCGGCAGCGTCGTGACCGCGGAGGCCGACTCGACACCGGGCAGCGCACGCACACGCGTAAGGAGTTCTTCGTAGTACGCCGCCGTGGCCCGTACGCCGGGCGCCTCGTCGTCGCCGCGGAAGATCTCGCCGGTGAGGTTGACGCTCATCGTCATGACGTGGCGCGGATCGAAGCCGGGCTCGACTGCCAGCAGGCTGTCGAGCGTGCGGACCAGCAGGCCCGCGCCGATCACGAGGACCACCGCCATCGTCACGTTGCCACCGACGAGTGCCGCGCGGATCCGCCAGGCCGCGGCGCCCGCGGTGCGGCGTCCCGCACCGTGTACGTCGGGGGCGACATCCCTCCGCGCGAGCAGCCGGAGCGGCGCGAGGCCGAAGAGCAACGCGCTGCCGGCCACCAGGATCAGGCCCGCGATCACGGCGCGCGCGTCGAGCGTCGCGGACGCCAAGCGCGGTACGGCGTCCGGGCCGAAGCGCGTCAGGAGGCGGATGGCCGCCCAGGCGGGCAGCAGCCCGGCCACCGACCCCATCAGCGCGAGCATGAACGACTCGGTGAGCAACTGGCGCGCGAGCCGTCCGGTCGTCACGCCGAGGGCCGTGCGAATGGCGACTTCCTGCCGCCGCTCGCTCGCGCGCAGCAACAGCAGGTTCGCGACGTTGCCACACGCCACGACGAGCAGCAACCCGACCCCGATCCAGAGCACCATCATCGTGGTGCGAACGGGCCCGAGAAAGTAGTCGCCGAGGCTCGACACGACGATGCCGGGCTCGTGGTACTCGAGGGGATGCGCCTCCGCCGCCGCGGAGATGAGCCCGCCGAGCTCACGCGCCGCGCCGGGCGGTGTCACGCCGGCGGCGAGACGACCGAACACGCGGAGGTGGCGGCAGGTGCGGCAGGCGAACGACGCGGCGGGGTCGTAGCCGAGCGGCACCCACATCTCCGCGCCCTCGTAGAGCCGCGTGGCCACCAGGTCCTCGAACCCCCGCGGCATGATGCCCACGACGGTGAAGGGCGTGCCGCTCAGCAGGAGCGGCCGGCCGATGACGGCGGGGTCGCCGTCGAAGCGCCGCCGCCAGAGGGAGTCGGACAGGATCACGACCCGTCGCGCCGTGCCCGGACGATCCTCGGCCTCGGTGAAGGCGCGACCGATGGCAGGGCGGACGCCGGTGACGTCGAAGTACGACGCCGACACGCGCATCGCGTTGATGCGTTCCGCATCCCGTCCGTCGCCCGTGACCGTCGCAATCGACATCGACGCCGCGGCAAACGCGTCGAAGCTGCGTGACCCGGTCCGCAGGTCCTCGAACGTCAGGTACCCCATGTTCGACGGATCGCCCTCCGCGGACGTCTCACGCACGATGACGAGCCGGGAGGGATCCTTGTACGGCAGCGGCCGCAGGAGGACAGCGTCGACCACGGCGAACATCGCGACGTTCGCGCCGAGGCCGAGCGCGAGCGTGGCCACCGCCGTCAGCGTGAGCGCCGGCCGCGCGGCCAGCGTCCGGGACGCGAAACGGATGTCGCGCACCAGGATGTCCACGTGCTCGGCGGGCGCGACCTTGAGCAGGTCGCCGATGGTGCCGGTCCACAGGCGTGCCAGCGCCCGCCACCGCCCCGCACGCGCCGCATCGCGGGCCTCGGCCCGGAACGTCGCCGCCATGTCGCGCTCGTACCCCGCGCGAGCCTCTTCGGGCAGGAGCCGCAGCAGCGCCCGGAATACCCGATCTGTCACGCCCATGCCCGCAGCCTCCCGTGCCTTCGCCACGCGACTTCGCTCGGGGCGACCCTGAGCGCAGTCGAAGCGTCGTGCCTTCGCGTCCTGCGTCGTGCCCTTCGTGCCGAACTCATCAATCTGACTTCTTCAATCTGAAATTGAGCTTCTTTCGTGCCTGCGCCAGGGTCTCGGCCAGCCGCTCCGCCTCCGCCACCGCCACCGCCCGTCCGTTGTCGGTCAGCCGGTAGTACCGTCGGCGCTCATCGTCCAGGGCGGGGTCTGGCCGCTCGGCGGTCTCCTCGATGAGGCCGTCCGCCGCGAAGCGACGGATGACGGTGTAGAGCGTGCCCGCGCGCAGCTGCACCTTGCCGTCGGTGCGGCGCGCAACTTCCTTGATGATGGCGTAGCCGTGCTTCTCGCCGTCGGCGAGCGCGACGAGCACCTGGAACATCGCGGGCGTCAGCGGGAGGTGGATCGACGGGTCGAATCGCTTCACGATCGTCACACTATATCTACTAACGATATAGTGTCAACGCAGGCGTACGAGTGGGCGGCGATGAGCGGGGACGGTCAGGGGGTCGGAATGCGGATGGTGCCGAAATGGAGCAGAAAGGGGGTCAGCCCCCTCTTCGACAGTATGGGGGCTGTCCCGATTTCCTCCTGACTGACGAGAAGGCCTACCGGAACGGACGCCGCAGCGCCGTAACGACGAGCACGCAGGGATAGAAGAGTGTGGCGATGGCGCCGGTCACGAAGTCCGCGCGGTCGGCACGAGGGGCGCGTGGCGATCCCTGGCTCCCGCCCGGCGAGGCAAGCGGGGTGGGCTTCGCGGCGCGGGGCGATGGCCTGGCCGGAGCCGCCGCGGAGGCACGAGCGGCCGCTCTGGAACTGGCCTTCGATGTCTCGCGGGCAGCCGGAGGCGTCGCCTTCGTCGGGGATGCCTTGGGAGTCCTGCGGGCGCTCGCGGTCGCGCGCGGCGGAGTGCGCTTCTGCGCGGGGCGTCCCTTCGGCGCGGAGGCCGCAGCCGCGGGCTTCTCCGTCGGCGGCGCCGGATCCGTCCGTGCGTCCGCGGGGGGTGGGGTGCCGCCGTCCTGGGCGGGATCGGTCTCCGGGCGATCCGACCGGTAGACCCAGCCCTGGTGTCCGGGCGGTGGCGCGCCCGGTCCGTCAGTCGGTGGGGGTGGGGGTCCGAACGACGGACGTTTCTTCGCCATCGGTGGCCTCGTTCACGGGTGCCCCCAGCCAGTCGAGCAGCGCCCCGTAGTCCTCGGCGGCGCGGCTGCGCGGGGCGTATTCCCAGATGGTCTGGTGCGCGGCGGTCGCGTAGGTCAGGTCGATGCACTGGCGGATGCCGCGGCTGAAGAGGCGCGGCCCCATCTCCGGATCCGCCTCGAGCGCCTCGAGCGACGCGCGGGCCGCCCACGTCTGGCCGCTGACGGCCGTCGGCACGACCGCGGCGAGCTCGAGCGCCCGGTCGGGCCAGAGCGATCGAATCTCACGCACGCCGTCCAGCGTCTGCCGTGCGCCCGTGATCGCCAGCGAGTCCATCCCGACCGGCAGCACCATCTCGCTCGCGGACAGCAGCGCGTTGTAGGTCAGCAGGCTCATTGCCGGCGACGTGTCGAAGACGATGGCGTCGATGCCGGTGACCTCGCGCAGGCGCCGGGCCAGGATGGTCTCGCGCTGCACCGTGCCGGCCAGCTGGGCCTCGAGGGCGAACGCCGTCGGCGTCGAGGCAATCACGTCCAGGCCGGCACGCGCGTCGTGGATGATGACGTCGCCCGGGGCGGCCTCTCCCAGCATGAGCTCACGAATCGAGCGCACGGGCGCCAGGCCGAGCACGTGGCTGATGTTGCCCTGCGGGTCCGCGTCCACGAGCAGCACCCGTCGCCCCCGCGCCGCGAGGCCCGAAGCCAGCTGCACGGCAGTGGTGGTCTTGCCCACCCCGCCCTTCATGTTGACGACGGCGATCCTGCGCATCATCTGGTGGTCCGGTGCATGGACGGCCCCAACGGGTGGACTATACCATCAAGGCCTCGCCGCCGCCGCTGCTTCGGTAGGACTCGCCTTCGGCTCGCTGGGACTCGCCGCTCGCTGGCTCGTCCTTCGCGTCTCGCTGGGACTCGGCGCTCGCTGGATCGTCCTTCGCGACTCGCTGGGACGCGCGGCTGCGCCGCTCGCTCGGAGGCCGGACGCTGCGCGTCCGTAAGGCCGCGCCTCCGGCGCGTGCGGCCGAGCCGCTGACGCGGCTCGTGGGGAAGCCAGGCATCTGTGCATCCCGCGTCATCTGTGCATCTGTGTTCGACAAGGCCTCGGTGCTGCCGCTGCCTCGGTAGGACTCGCCTCCGGCTCGCTGGGACTCGTGCTCGCTGGACCCCGCTTCGCACGTCGCTGGGACTCGCGGCTGCCTGCCCCGAGCTCAGTCGAGGGGCGCCGCTCGCTCGGAGGCCGGACGCTGCGCGTCCGTATGGCCGCGCCTCCGGCGCGCGAGGCCGAGCCGCTGACGCGGCTCGTGGGGAAGCCAGGTATCTGTGCATCACGCGTCATCTGTGCATCTGTGTTCGACGTATCTGTGCCATCTGTGCCATCTGTGGCCTGTGGCCTGTGGCACTCCATCGGTGGCCTGTGCTATCTGTGGCCCATGGGCCTTGCGCATCACGACCTCCTGACCGAACGCTTCGATGCCGCGTTGCTCCTCGCCCACAAGGTGCATCGCCGCCAGACGCGCAAGCAGACATCCGTGCCCTACATGGCGCACGTGATGGCGGTGACGGCGCTGGTGCTGGATTACGGAGGATCGGAAGACCAGGCGATTGCGGCGCTGCTGCACGACGCGGTGGAGGATGCCCCGGCGGCGCTCGGCCCGGAGTGGGTGCGCGCGCAGATTGCCGAGCACTTCGGCCCCGCCGTGCTCGACATCGTCAATCACTGCACCGACACGGACGAGACGCCGAAGCCGCCGTGGCGCGCGCGCAAGATCCAGTACGTCGACGCCGCGAAGGACGCGCCGCTCGATGCCCTGCTCGTCTCCTCGGCCGACAAGCTGCACAACGTGACGGCCCTCCTCCGCGACTTCCGACGGGAGGGCCACGCCGTGTGGTCCCGATTCAACAGCGCCGGCAAGACCGCGACCATCGGTTACTACCGCGCCCTCGCCGACATCGCCCGCGTCCGGTTGAACTCGGCACTGTCGCTGGATCTTCACACGGTCGTCAGCACACTCGAACGGGAGGCCGACCTGAAAGGCACCTGGCCACCGCCCGACCAGCCGTCGTGACCTTCGTGCCCTTCGCGACCTTCGTACCCTTCGCCCCTCGACCGTGCTCGGGGCGACCCTGAGCGCAGTCGAAGGGTCGTGTCCTTCGATCCCGTCCCTACTTCACACTCACAAGCTGAACGCCATACGCAGGAATCGTAAAGGTCCGCGATGCCGTCGCCTCGATGGCAATCCCCTCCGCCTCGTCGCTCACCGTCCGCACCACGAAGCGGGAGCGAGGCGTGGGCACGTCGAGCGACCACGTCCGCGTCCCGTTCGTCGTGTTCGCCACCAGCACCGCCAGCCCCCCATCGTCGTTGGAGCCGGCCAGCGCCCAGAACTCCGGCGCCCCACCCGAGATTACGCGGCGGATCGGGTACGTGGTCATCCGCCGCCAGAGATCGGCCGCGTGCCCGACCGGCTTCGGCCGCCCGTCCGCGTAGAACATGCCGTAGAACTGGGGGAAGTCGAGCGCAGGCTCGGGACCGCGGTAGAACGTCTCCTGCGTGACACCGGCACGCTGCATCGCAATCCATGCCCCCGTGTTGATTGCGGCGCCCTGCGCCCCGGCGCGCAGGCTGATGCCGAGCTCGCCATCAGCGTTCTCGGTGTTCCACTCGGTCACGTGCTGCTCGACGCCCGTGAGCCCGCGCGCGTCCAGGGCGGCGCGATAGTACGCCGCGCAGGTCGCGTAGTCCGCGGGGTCGTTCGAGTACATGTGCCACGAGAAGAAGTCGAGCGGCGCGCCGGCGGCGACGACCCGATCCAGGAAGGCTTCCGTCCATCGCCGCCCCTCAGCACTGAGGCAGCCGGCGGGGTTCAGCGCGGGGCCGCCGACCCGGAGCCCGGGGAACGCCTCACGCAGCGCGAAGGCCGTCCTGACGTAGAGGTCGTAGTACTCGCCGGGCGTGCGTGACCAGAACAGCAGCCCGTTCGGCTCGTTCCAGATCTCGACGTAGCGGAAGTCGCTGGTGAAGCCGCCCCACAGGGCCTCGCGGTAGTGCCGCAGCACGCTCACGCTCGCCTCGACGAAGTTGTCGAGCTCGCCCGACGACGGGGGCTTCGGGTCGTTGTAGGAGTCGCCGAGGCGGAAGTACGGCTCGAAGCCGCCCTCGAGGATGGCGGCGAACGTCTCGTCGGACGACCGCCGTTCCGCGCCCAGCGCACCGGTGAAGTTGAACGAGGACGAGGCGTGGGGGTCGCGGCCGCGGTCCGGGTACATCTGCGACATGTCCAGCGGACCGTAGTAGTCGTGCGTCCGGATCAACCTGATCCCACGGGCCTGGTAGGCTCTGGTGAGATCGGGATTGTCGAGATTGCCCTTTGGGCCGATGTTGAGACCGAGCAGTGGTTGGATGAGACCGTCAGGTGCCCCGACCGCAAGCACCGCATCGGCCGCACATGGCGTCCCCTGGAACACGAGCGGCACGGCGGCCGCAACGGTGAACACCACCGCCGCCACCCCGTGCCGCGCCATCGAGAAGTGATTGGCAGCCATCCTGCCGCGTGAGACTCACGCCTCGGGCGGATGGTTTAACTTGGGTGCCCTTCGCCCCGCAGTGAAGCTGCGGGGCGACCCTGAGCGCAGTCGAAGGGTCGTGCCCTTCGACTAACGTCTACGCCTCGTGATCACGACCATCTCGTTCCCACCCATCGCCGTCTGCCCGACCGTCATGCCGAGCGCCTCGTAGCCCTGCTCGCCGATCTGCTGCATTTCCTTTTCGAGGGTGGACGTGCGGCTGGTGGCGACCAGCTTGTACGTGTAGTCGACGCGCGGGGCCGAGGGGTTGCGCTCGAGGATGGCGACGACTTCCTTGCCGCCGAAGAGGCTCTCGAACACCGTCTGGCCGACGTACTCGAAGCCGGCGTCCGCCGCCTGCTGCAGCTCCTTCTCCATCGTCGACGTCTTCGACGTCGCGAGCAGCCGGTACTCGTACGTCGCCTCGTTCGCCGGATTCTTCTCCATGAGGACGACCACTTCCTTGCCGCCCATCGCCGTCTCGCCGCCCATCACGTCGGCGAAGCGGTATCCGGCGGCCGCCGCCTCCCCCAGCTCCTTCTCCATGGTGGACGTCTTCGACGTCGCCAGCACCTTGTACTCCATCGTCTGCGCACTGGCGGCAGCCACACTCACCACCATCGCCGCCACCACACACACTGCCATCCGTCGAACCGTCATGTCGAATGCTCCTGCCGGGCTCTCGTGTGCCTTCGTGCCCTTCGTGCCCTTCGTACCCTTCGTGCCCTTCGATCCGCTCACGGCCGCAGGTCGACCCGCCGTGTCTCCCTGTACGCGGCCATCAGTTCGCCCCTGAAGTCCGGATGGGCAATCGAGATGAGCGCCTCCGCCCGTTCACGCAGCGTCTTCCCGAACAGGTTCACGGCCCCGTATTCCGTCGCGACCCAGTGCACGTGCCCGCGGGTCGTCACGACGCCGGCCCCCGCCTTCAGAGACGGAGCAATGCGCGACACGGTTCCACGGGCGGCGGTGGACGGCAGCGCGATGATGGGCCGGCCGTCCTTCGACAGCGCCGCGCCGCGTACGAAGTCCATCTGCCCGCCGATGCCCGAGAAGATGCCGAAGCCAATCGAGTCGGCACACACCTGGCCGGAGAGGTCCACCTCGATGGCCGAGTTGATGGCGACCACGCGGTCGTTCTTCCGGATGAGCGACGTGTCGTTCGTGCGATCGCAGGGGTGGAACTCGACGAGCGGGTTGTCGTGGACGAAGTCGAAGACCCGCTGCGAGCCGTTGACGAAGCTCGTGATCGTGCGGCCCTGGTGCACGGCCTTCCGGCGGTTGGTGACCACCCCCGCCTCGATCAGGTCGATCATGCCGTCCGAGAACATCTCGGTGTGCACGCCGAGGTCGTGCTTGTCGAAGAGCCGCGCGAGCACGGCGTCGGGGATCGCGCCAATGCCGAGCTGCAGCGCCGCGCCGTCGGGCACGAGCTTCGCCACGTGCTCCCCGATCGCGTTCTCCACGGGCCCACGCGCGGCCGGCGCCTTCGTGTGCAGCGGCCGGTTGCTCGTCATGAACGCGTGCACGTTGGTGAACGACACGACGCTGTGCCCGAGCGTGCGTGGCATCTGCTCGTTGATCTCGGCGACGACGAAGCGTGCCGACTCGGCGGCGGAGAGCGCGGCGTCCACGGAGGGGCCGAGCGTGCAGCAGCCCTGGCGATCCGGCGGCGAGAGCTGGAGCAGGGCGACGTCCAGCGGGATGCGCCCGCTCCGGAACAGCCCCGGGATGTCGGACAGGAACACCGGCATGAACTCCGCGTGGCCCTCGTTGATCACCGGACGCACGTTCGACGCCGTGAACAGCGACACCGAGTGGAACCGTCCACGGTGCTCCGGCTGCGCGAAGAGCGCCGGGCCCTCGGTGTGCAGGTGATAGAGCGTGACGTCGGAGAGGTCCGTCCGCCGGACCAGCGCCTCGATGAGCGGCGTGGGCGTGGCCGCCGCGCCGTGGATGAACACCCGCATCCCCGAGCGGACGACCGACACCACTTCATCCGCCGAACGGGCTTCCGCCTTCCAGTCGTGCATGGGGAAACACTGTAACAGGGAGGCGGGCCATACATTTTCGACCCCGGGGAAATGCCTCCACGGAGGCACGGAGGCGGGAGCCTTCGGCTCCATTTGAGATCGGTGATTTCAGATTGAAGATTGGTCGGCCGGGGCGTTCCGGCCAGCTCACTGCCGCAGTACCGCCGGGAGCGGGCTTCCACCGCCGGCGCATTCGGCGGCTGGGCGGCTCGCGACGACGTCTGTATCCCGCTGCAATAGAAAGACTTCTTCCTCCGTGTCTCCGTGCCTCCGTGTCTCCGCGCCCGCATTCGGTGTCGGCCGTTGTGCCCGCTGGACAAGGCGCAGCTCTTGCTTATAATCCGGCAACGTGGCTCAACCTGCCGGACTTCCGGCAGTCACGGATGAGAGGGTATCGTCATGCATCGCTTCGTTTCCCACGCGATCGTCGTCTTCGCCTGTGCCCTGTTCGTCGGCGTCGCCACCCCGCGACTCTTCGCGGAGGCCCAGCAGGCGCCCGGGACCGTCGTGCTCAAGGGCGCCCCGATGGGCGGCGTGAAGTTCGACCACAAGAAGCACGCCGCGGCCGCCGGCGACAAGTGCGAGACGTGTCACCACGCGTCGAAGCCCGAGAAGCCGCTGGCCTCGGCGCAGCAGGCCTGCCAGGACTGCCACACCAAGACGGCCACCGCGCCGATGAAGACCGCCACCCGCGGCGCCTTCCACGACGCCACCGCGAAGAAGGGCACCTGCATCGACTGCCACGCCCAGGCGAACGCCAAGACCCCGGGCTCGGCGCCGTCGAAGTGCAACGACTGCCACAACAAGGCCAACGGCAACTGACGAGTCCCTCTCGTCCGTGACGGCACCGGCGTGACGTCCTCGCGGCGTCACGCCGGACTGCCCCGTGGCGCCCAAGCTCATCTATAATCCGGCGACCCCGGTGCGAGTACCGGTGTGTCTTCCCCGAGGTTGTGAGATGAGCATCCCCCGTATCGGTTCGGCACTTGCGGTCGCTGCCGCCTGCCTGCTCCTGACCGTCACTGTCGCCGCGCAGAAGAAGGTCACCGTCACCGTGATCAACCACTCGCTGTGGGAGATCCACCAGTTCTTCCTCTCGCACATCAAGGACGACGACTGGGGTCCGGACCAGCTCGGCGACGAGATCATCGAGGCCGAGGGCGGTACGTTCAAGCTGACCAACGTCCCCGTCGGCCGCTACGACGTCAAGCTCGTCGACGAAGACGGCGACGAGTGCGTCGTCGAGGACGTGGCCATCGGCATCGATGGCTCCGAGACCTGGGAGATCAACTCGAAAGACCTGCTGAAGTGCGAGCCGTAACACAGATGCGCCACGGATGGCACAGATGGCACAGATGACGTAGCGGCTGCCCACGTACGAACAGAACGGGCACCCCGGTCCAACCGAGGTGCCCGTTTCGTGTGTACGGGGCCACCGGAGCCCTCACCCTACAGGGACATTCCGTGTCCCCCGTGCTTCAGTGTCTTCAGTGTGTGCTCAGTGTGTGAAGTGCGTTCCGCCCGCCCGGTTGAGTCCGTGTAATCCCGAAATCCGTGGATGCCTGGCTTTCTGAAATCCGCTATTTCGGCTCCGGAATCGGCTTCCCATCCAGCCCCACGAACGTGATGTCCGTGAAGCCCGTGAGCTGGTCCTTCACCTTCGGGTAATCCCCCACGATGACGACGACCGAGTTCTCGGAGCCGAGCAGCATCTGCGCGCCGGTCTTCACGGCCTCGGCGGACGGCTGCGAGATCTGCTTCTGGAACGTCTCCGGGTAGTCCTTCGGCAGGCCGAAGGTGTTCACGGTGTTCAGCGTGCCGGCCAGGCCGTTCTGCGTCGCGTTCTGCAGCACGAAGAGGCCGCGCGCGTACTGCTTGGCGTCGGCGAGCTCCTCGGTCTGCGGCCCAGCCTGGCGGAGCGCGTCGATCTCCTTGTAGATCTCCGTCAGCGTCGCGCCGGTGACGTCGTTCCGCACGTCGGCCACGGCGCGGTAGAGCCCGGCATCCTCCATGCTCTGGAAGATCGATCCCGGCGAGTAGGTGTAGCCCTTCTCCTCGCGGATGTTGCGCACGAGGCGCGAGTCGAAGGCGCCGCCGAAGATCTGGTTGGCGAGCTGCAGCGTGTACCAGCGCTGGTCGTCCCGCTTGATTGAGAAGTTGCCCACCGAGATGGACGACTGCACGCTGTTGGGCCGCTGGACGAACACCAGGTGGCGCCCCTTCAGCGTCGGCATCTCCGGCGCCTTCTCCGGAGGCACCTCGCCGCGCTCCCATCCGCCGAACGCCTTCGTCGCGGCCTCGAACACCGCTTCCGGTGCCACGTCGCCGACCACGAGCAGGAAGGCGTTGTTCGGGCGGTAGTAGGTCTGGTGATACGCCGCGATGGCGTCGCGCGTGATGTTGGGCAGCGACGCCTGGGTGACGCCAATCCGCGAGTAGGGGTGGTCGCCGAAGAGCGCCTGCCGGAACTCGCGGTTGTTGACGTACTGCGGCGAGGCGAGCTGGGCCTGGAGCTGCTGCTCCGTCCGCGCCTTCATCAGCGCGATCTCGTCCTCCGGGAACGTCGGGTTCATCGTCACGTCGGCGAGGATGCCGATCATCGACGGGAGCGTCTCGACGAGCCCACGCATCTGGAACGTCGCGGAGTCCTGGCCGGCAAAGGCCGTGAGCGACGCGCCCATGCCGAACACCTCGCGCTTGATCTGCTCGCTGTCGCGGGAGGTGGTGCCCTCCTGCGCGGCGTCGGCGACGAACTGCGCAAGGCCGGCGCGCTCGGCGGGATCCACCGACAGTCCCGACTCGATCGTCAGCACTGCCGTGGCCTTCGGCACGGTGGCGTAACGGACCGTGACGACGCGCAGGCCGTTCGGGAGCGTGCGCTCGACGCGCGGCGGCGGATTGAACGGCTTCTCGGGCCCGATCTCCGGCCGCGGGGTCGCCTGCGCGAAGGCAGCGGCAGGTAGCGCAAGGAGCGCAACGAGTGCTGTCGCTCCCGCCAGCATCAGCCCACGCGGGTGGCGCCGGACGGGGAGTCGCCGCAGCAGCAAGGCGGGTCCTGTCGCCGGACAGCCCCACTCGTGCTCGGCGGCCTGAAAGACTGGCACGGGGAGCCGCCTGCGGCGCGAGCGGGGCGGCCCCGTCCGGCGCCACCCGCGAGAGCTGCTGCGGCTCGCTGAGATGTTGCGGCTCGTCAACGTGCGCGCGCTCATCGGCCACCGCCCTTCTGCTCCGACGAGCTCGGCGCCGGGCGGCTGTCGATCGACGTCCGGTTCGTCGGGACGAGCCACTTCGCCGCGGCGTTCTTCACGTCTTCCACCGTCACCTTCTGGATCTCGTCCAGGATCGTGTTGATCTTCCCGGGGTCGTCGTCGAACAGCGCGAGCGCGCCGAGCAGGTTGGCCCGCCCGAACCGCGGCATGCCGCCGCTCTCCATCTCGTCCAGGAACGACGACCTCATCGTCGTCTTGGCCTGCTCGAGCTCGGCCTGGGTGACGCCGTTCTTGCGCACGTCGTCCAGGACCGACTCGATGCTGTCGATGACCGCACCGGCCGTCTTGTCGTTCAGGTAGTCGACGCGCATCGTGTAGAGCATCGGGCCCTTCATGTCCCAGTTGCTGCCGAGGAAGTTGAAGCCGCCGACCGACGAGACGGCCAGGCGGTCGTCGCGCACGAGCTTGCGGTACATCCGGGCGCTCTCGTCGCTGTTGAGCAGCGGGTCGAGCACGGCCAGCGCGAAGAAGTCCTTGGTGAAGCGTGGCGGCAGGTGCCAGGCGACCGCGACGGCCGGCGTGCGCGCGAGCTTGTCTTCGCGCGTGAAGCTCTTCGTCTCGGTCTGGGGCGGCTCGTTCACGTCGGCCGGCGGCGGCTCGGGCTGCCGTGGGATGTTGCCGAAGTGCTTCTCGGCCAGCTTCCGGACCTCGTCCGCCGTCGTGTCACCGACGACGACGAGCACGGCGTTGTTGGGCGCGTAGTAGGTCTTGAAGAAGCTGCGGACATCCTCGAGGGTGGCGGCCTCGAGCTCGTCGAGGTCGCCGTAGAAGTTGTGCGCGTTGTGCCAGTTCGTGTTGGCGCGCACCCAGATGTCGAGCCACTCGAAGCCGGCGTGCGGCTGGTTGAGCACGTTCACGCGCACTTCCTCGGACACCACGTTCTGCTGGTTCTTGAGGTTCTCGGCGCTGACGTCCAGCGAGCGCATGCGATCGGCCTCGAGCCAGAGTGCCAGCTCGAGCGCGTTGGCGGGCAGCGACTCGAAGTAGTTCGTGTAGTCGAACCGTGTCGAGCCGTTGACGATGCCGCCGGCCTTCTGCATGAGGGCGACGTGCTCCATCTTGCCGACGTTGCCCGAGCCCTGGAACATCATGTGCTCGAAGAGGTGGGCGAAGCCCGTGCGCCCCTTCGGCTCGACGCGGAAGCCGATGTTGTACATGACCTCCACGAGCGCGACCGGCGCCGTGTGGTCCTCCGAGACGACGACCTTGAGGCCGTTGTCGAGCGTGAAGTACTCGACGGGCACCTTGTAGCCCTGCGCCGCGACCGGCGCGGCCACGGCCAGCACGGCGGCAAGCGCGCACCCGGCGAGTCGATATGGAAGAGTGGTCACCATGCACCTCGTTGTTGCAACAAGAGGTTTAGACGGGGAGGTCCGTCACACGGTTCTACGCCAGATCGGCGAAAGGGCGGGAGTGGTTTTTCAGCCCACGACTGGTCACAGAGCGAAATGGGGGCTGCGTCGCGAAATGGGGACTGTCCCCTTTTCCCAGCGTCAGTGCCGGAAAGAGGGGACTGTCCCCATTTCGCGCAGGCTCGGCTGAAAAGGGGTGCCCCCCCTTTTCAATCGTCAATCTGCAATCTTCAATCGGAGATGGGCGACTGTCCCCATTTCGCCTCGACAGCTGCCCGTCCTAGAACCGCACGCCCACGGCCCCGTAGGCCCGCGACACGTTCACGTCCTCCGCATCGACGAGCTTCATGAAGCGGTAGCCCACGTCCACGAACAGCCGTTCGCCCGCGGGCACGTACACCCCACCACCGAACTCGAACGCCAGCTTGGCGATCGAGTCGTCGTCCAGGTAGCCGGCGCGGACCAGTTGACTGGTCACGTCGCCGAAATCCACCTCTTCGATGTTCAGGCTCACGTTGGCGAAGCCGATGCCGCCCTGGACGTACGGCCGGGCACCCTCCCCTGTCGGCAGGAGGTAGCGCACCCCACCTACGCCGAAGAACGCGGGGGCCGTGGCCGAGAACTCCCACCGCGCACCCGTGGCAATGGTGAGCAGCGTCGATGCGACGTCGAGCGCGTCCTGCACCGAGCCAGGCAGGACGTTGTTCATACGGCCGACGCTACCGTACACCACGAGATCATCGGTGACGTGCGCGCCGATCTCACCGGCGAAGAAGGGCGCCGTCTCCGTGCCGAACGTGATGCCAGCGGAACCGCCAAGATAGCCCCGCTCCTGGGCGAACAGATCAGGCGAGGCCACCGCAACGAGCGCGGCCGCGAGGGCGAGGGAAACGATGCTGTGGGGGATACGACGATGCACGACTGACCTCCTTGCCGGCGGCCATCGCCGGCGATCACTGTCATGCTCCGCGGTGCCGGCGACAGGGAAGGTCACACTTGCTTCGCGGAATCACACGCTGCGAGGCCGTCTATCCGTCTGGGTGCACGCATCGTCGCGGGCGCCCGAGTCCTCGGGAGTCAGCATGCCGAGAAATGCGGAAGTGATACGGCAGTGGACCTTGTTGCTCGAGCTCGACGCCGCACGCCACGGCCTGTCGGTCGACGAACTGGCGCGCAAGCTCGAGGTGACGAAACGCACCATCTGGCGCGACATGCAGGCGCTGCAGGCGGCGGGCTTTCCGCTCGTCGACCAGAAGCGGGAGCGCAGGACCGTCTGGACACTCGCCGCGGCGCCGCTCAAGGCCTTGTCGGACCCCAGCCTCTCGTTTGTGGAGGTCTGCTCGCTGTACATGGGACGCGCCGTCGTCTCCGGCTTGACCGGCCGTGTCTTCGCCGGCGGGCTGGCGAGCGCATTCCGGAAGATCGAGCGCGTGTTGTCGCCGAAGATGCGTGCGTTCCTCGACGAGCTTCCGGGGGTCCTGGCCGTCAAGCCGGGTGCGCTGAAGACGCCCGCGGCACCTTACTTCGACGCCATCGTCGGACGCCTCATCGAGGCGTCGCTGGAGCGGCGAACGGTGCACATGCGCTACTACTCCGCATCGAGCGACCGCGAGAAGGACTACGAGGTGCACCCCTATACCGTCGCGTTCGCCGACGGCGGGTACTACCTCACGGCCTACGTTCCCGAGTACCGACAGCTCCGGATGTTCGCCGCTGAACGCATCAGGAAGTGCACGGTCGCCACGACCCGTTTCGAGCGCACCGCGCAGCTCGGCACCGACGCGCTGGTCAACTCCCTCGGCGTGAACCAGGGCGGCGTGCCCGAGCGCATCCAGGTGGAATTCACTCGCCGGGTGGCGCCGTACGTGCGGGAGCGGACGTGGCATCCGTCCCAGGTGATCAAGGACGTCGAGGGCGGCGGCGTCCGCCTGACGATGGAGGTGTGTCGGGACTGGGCGCTCCACACCTGGATTCTGGGCTTCGGCCCACACGCGCGTGTGGTCTCCCCCGCGTCCCTGGCGGGCGAAATCTATGAGCAACTCGAGTCGGCGCGTGATGGATATGCGCCCCGCCTGATGCTCGACGCCGCGCCGGTGGCCTTCGTGGGTCCGGCCCAGGCGGAGCTGCCGCTGCGATCCGGCCCGGGCCGCGGGCCAGCGTCCCGGTCGGCGGGGGAAGGCGGGACGCCGGTCCCGCCCGCCCGCACCCGGACGCGGAGAGTCAACGCGATGCGCGAATGACTTCGCTCATCACGAAACCCTGATCAGGCTCACCGACCCATGTGAGGATCTCCCTGAAGGTTCCGGTCATGCCGACCGTGGGCGACAGCCGTGTCTGCCAGTCCGAGTAGTCGGAGTGGAAGGTCACGGTCGGCCGGACGGACGACAGGCGACCGCTGAGCGACAGGGTGCCGTCCAGTGACACCTGGCCGCTGACCGCTCCAGTCCACCCGATGCCGTTGTCCACGGTCCCCACGACACGGTCGCCGTCCGCTCGCGTGAGCAAGACCGTCATGGTCACCAGGCCGCTGACGTTGCAGAACCCGGCGCCCCACCGGGGCGGCACGTCACAGGACAGCTCGCGCACCTGCACCCGCCAGTTCCCGGCGAAATCGGGCAGGCCCCGGATGACGAGGGTTCCCGACCGCCCTTCCGCGCTCGCAGTGATCGTGGCAAGGCCGGCGCCGGTGGCGGTCACGCGTCCGCTGCCATCCACCGTGGCAACGGCGGCGTTGTCGGAAGTCCATGTGGCGGTCACCTGCCGGGTGGTGCCGTCGCTGAACGCCACCGTCGCGGTCAGCGATGCGGAGGAGCCGACCAGCACCAGATTCGACGCGGACGAAATCGTGAGGGCTGTCGCCGTCGGGCTGGCAGGCGCCGTCGGGGACGGACCGGTCGGGCTCGTGGGACCGTCGCTGCCCTTCGAGCAGGCGGCCGTGACGCAGGACAACACGAGCAATGCGGTGAGGGAGAGCGATTTCATCGGTCAGGACCTCCAATGGAGCATCCTGACCGTGCACTGGGACAGCCCGGGTCACACTTCGGTCCGCCCGCGGGTGCGCCCGCGAAATGGGGACTGTCCTCCGTTTCGCAGCCTCAGTGCCGGAAAGAGGGGACTGTCCCAATTTCGCGCAGGCTCGGCTGAAAAGGGGTCGCCCCCCTTTTCAATCGTCAATCTGCAATCTTCAATCGGAGATTGGCGACTGTCCCCGTTCGTGCAGTTCACCCAACGCGATCTACATGTCCCGGTACCGCTTCGCCGCTGCCAGATCCGCTCGCAGCTCTTCCGCGTTCCGCCGAGGCCCGTATCCCGGGGTGTCGCGCTGGATGCGCCAGCCTTCCGCGAGCGGGCCGGCATCCACGGTGTCGAAGCCGAACTCGTTGAGCAGCTTCGTCACCACCTGCTTGGCCTCGACATCATCGCCTGCGATCACGAGCGCGCGCCGGTTCGGGGTGCCTTCCGGCAGCCCGTGCTCCGTGAGCTCCTTCGCGTAGATGTGGTTGAAGCCCTTCACCACCTTCGACGTCGGCAGGTGCGCCTGCAGCATCTCTGCCGTTGTCGTCTCCTCGCGATCGAGCGCGGGGATATGACCGTCCCGCTGCGGGTAGTAGTTGTTCGTGTCGATGACGATCTTCCCGGCCAGCGGCTCGACCGGGACGTCCTGGTAGGCCTTGAGCGGCACGGTGACGACTACCAGGTCGCCGGCCGCCCCGGCCTCGGCCGGCGTGGCGGCGCGGGCCTTCGGCCCGAGCTCCTTCACGAGGTCCGCGAGCGTCTCCGGCCCGCGCGAGTTGCTGAGGACGACGTCGTAGCCGGCGGCGACGGAGAGCCGCGCGACCTGCGATCCGATGTGACCGGCGCCGATGAGTCCGATGGTTTTCATCACGAGGGTGCTCCAATGACGAGGGTGCTACACGGGGGTGCCGCACGAAGGTGCCACACGGTGGTGCTGCACGAGGGTGGCCGCACGAAGGTGCTGCACGAGGGTGCTGCACGAGGGTGCGGCACGAAGGTGCGGCACGAAGGTGCGGCACGAAAGTGCTCGACGGTGGTGCGACGCGCGGCGAAATGGGGACTGTCCCCTTTTCCCCGGACATCAGTTCCAGGTAAACGGGGACTGTCCCCATTTCGGGAACGTTCCGCCCTTCCGCCTTGCGCAATTCCTTTCGCTATTTCCTATTCCGTTTTCTCAATTCCGGCCTCGCGCGGGCCTAGGCCCGCGCGAGGTCGAGTGAGGCGTGGAGCATCAGGTGGCTGACGACCATGCCGACCTGCTCTTCCGCCAGGTCCTCGTTGATGTTGAGCGTCGGCTCGCCCTCCTCGCCTTCCCAGGTGAGCTCGCCGATCTCGACGGCCTGCTCCTCGTCCGCGTCGCCGGGGTCGCCGTCGATGCGGAAGAAGACCACGGCGCTGTCTTCCTTGGGGATGGCGATCTCCATGACGTCGTAGATCGCGTCGCCGAGCACGACGACCGTGCAGCGGCCGACCTGCCAGTCGACGCCGGGGTCGCCGAAGACCGCGTCCAGGAAGTGGTAGCTCGCCGCGACGGCGTCCTCGGCGCTCTCGGCGCCGTCGAACGCAATCGCGCCCTTGAAATCGAGCCCCTCGCCACCCGCCAGGGTGACCGTGCCCGGCAGGTAGCTCGCGGCCGCCTCGGCCACGACGGTCGCGGCGTCCTTGCCCCCCTCGTCCAGCGTGACCGCCTGCTCGACCGCCCCCATGAGGTCGCCGTTGTCGAGGGCCTTGCGGGCCTCCTCGAGCGCCTCGGCCGTGTCGGTGTCATCGCCTTCCCGCGCCTCGGCCGCCGCGGCGAGCAGCGCCGCCATGGCTTCCGCATGCGCCGTGCGCACCTCACCGAACCGCTCCTCGACCTTGTCCCGAAGCTCTGCCTGGATGTCGCCGTTGTCTGCCATGGCTCCTATTGTGGCAGGTCAGCGTGGCGGACGCAGGCTTTCTGCCTTCTGCCTTCCTACTTCATCATTTCTCGAGCCAACTCCCTGAACCGGCACAACGCGTTCGCGAGCTGCATCTGCCGCGGCGTACGGCACTCCGGCTCGAGCAGGCGCGGCGACCCGACAATGATGGCGGCGCACCTGGCGCGGGACGTCGCGACGTTGAGCCGGTTGAGCGAGTAGAGGAACTCCATCCCCCTCGGCGCGTCCTCCGGCCGCGACGTCGCCATCGAGTAGATGACGACCGCGCAGGTCTGCCCCTGGAACTTGTCGACGGTGCCGACGAACGCCTCCATGAAGTCGAGGCGCTCCTTGAGCCGGTTCACCTGCGCGTTGAACGGCGACACCACCCGCAGGTCCGCCGCCGTGAGCGGGACCGTCGCGCCGTGCTGGTTCACCCACCGCGCGCCGTCGCGGAGCAGTCGCGACACGAGCGCCGCGGTCGCCTCGACCTCCTCCATGGACCAGTTCTGGTTGCCGTCGTGCTCCACCGGCCACCACCACAGCCCCGCGCCGTCGAGGCCATCGGTCCCGGCCAGCTCCTGGCACTCGAGACCGGCCTTCGGCTGGAGGCGACCTTCGTAGAAGAGCTCCGACGTGAACGTGCAGACCTTCGGCGCGAGCCGGAACGTCTCGGCCATGAAGATCCCCCGGTCCGGGGGCATCGTCTTCTGCCCGCCGAGCACGTGTTCGAGCGCCGAGACGCTGACGCCGTCCGGATGGCTGCCCTTGGACGGCTGGGACAACTGCTGCGGGTCACCGAGCAGCACGAGGCTGTTTGCGGCCTGCGAGACGGCGAGCACACTCGCGAGCGACAGTTGGCCCGCCTCGTCCACGAACAGCACGTCCACCGCGCCGGCGGCCCTTTCGTCGGCCCACAACCACGCCGTGCCGCCGAACACGTTCACCTCACCCGACGCCAACGCTGCCAGGGCGTCGTCATTGGAGCGGTAGTGCCGGACGCCAGCCTCCTCGCCCTCGTCTGACTCCGAGGGTTTGCGGCCGACGCGTACGCCGGCGGCGGTGTCCGCGTGCGCGAGGACGTCCTGGAGCAGGTTGACGATCACCTTGTGGCTGTTCGCCGTCACACCGACCTTCAGTCCCGCCGCGACGAGCGCCGCGATCATGTGCGCGCCAGCGTAGGTCTTGCCGGCGCCAGGTGGTCCCTGGATCGGGAGCACGGTGCGATCGAGTGTCTGCACCACGCGCACAGCCTGATCCGCGGCCGATTCACCGTCGCCCGGCGCAAGGTGTCCGTCGCGCAGGCGTGGCGGGAGACGGCGCAGCAGCGCGACACCAGCACTCTCCCCGCCTTCGCCCTCCCGCCTTTCGCAGACGAGGGCTTCGGCGAGGCGCATCACCGACTGCTGCAATACCTTCGTCGACACCGAGTCGGTGGACAGCACCGTCCGGGGCCTGAGGTCGGACGTGCTCTTGATGTCGATGAGCCGCGCCTCGCGGTCGTGCGCGGCAATCGTGCCGAACGACTTCCCGTTCTGCAGCTTGAGGCTGCCCTTACGTCCGATCTCCACTTCCTGCGGCGGATACGAATACCGCTCGATTGTCGACCCCGTCGGCTTGCCCGTCCTCTTGTTCAGGACCACTTCGACCTGCCCCACGTGCTCCAGGCCGGTGATGGCGTTCTTCTCGTCCAGCAGGTCTTCTTCCGGAAGCTCGATGAGCCGGTAGTACTCCCAGGCCTCGGCTTTCGCTTCGCGCCGGTGCCAGTCAACCAGGTAGGCGAGCAACCAGCGCGAATGGAGCTCGTGCGTGGGGGCCGAGGCCTCCGGAGGGACGCCGTCGAGCAACTGTGTCCGGAGCAGTTCCGCCTGGAGGTCGAGGTCCTTGAGATCTTCCCGGGGGGCGCCGTCCTTCGTCACGGGACGCGGGACCGCAGCACCATCCGCAACGGCCCCGGCACGCAGTTCCTCGAGCCAGTCGCGCAGCGCTGCCGTCGACCGGCAGTCGTCGCGGTTGTAGCCTTCGACAGCCGCGCGCATCTCGGGTGAGATGTCGGCTGCCGCGTCGGCCTCGAGCGCGAGCTCCACGGCCTGCAGGTGGCGCACGACGTCACGCAGGTCCACGTCGCGTGTGAAGCCGTAGTACTGCTCGAGCTGCTTGATCGAGTAGCTCTCCACACCCGCGCGCATCCCTTCCCGGACGACGGCGAGGAGGTCGATGAAGCGTCCGGCGCGGAGCCACTCGTCCATCTGGTCGGCGCGTGTGGCGTAGCGGCCCATGAGCCGCTTGAACGCGGACGGCTCGTAGTGGTTGAAGTGATAGACGTGCGCGCCGGGGTCCGCGGCGATCTGCGCGGCGATCAGGTCCATAACCGCCTCGAACGCCGCCTGCTCTTCCGCGTCGGTCGTCGCGAACCAGGAACGGTATTCCCCGTTCGTCCAGAGCCCGAAGAGGTACTCGCGCCCGCCTTCCCTCGCGAAACGTGCGCCTTCGAGATCCAGGAACACGTCGTTACCCGACGGCTCGGGCAAGCGCCGCAGCCCTGCCGCGCCCTCCCGCTCGGCCGCCTCATCGTCCTGGACGGGCAGGAGCTTCCAGCAGGGTTCGTGCGTGGTGCGTTGCTGGTGTTGCAGGCCGGCCTGATCGCCGAGCCGGTCGTAGGTCTCGGCGGAGCCGCGAGCTGGTTTGAAGGCGACCGGCCGCGTCATCTCCGCCGCGGCGGTGAGGGTGGGCACGTCGTGCGCGACGAGCTCGGTGCGCTGCGCGCGGCTGATGTTCGCGATGAACGCCAGGTGGTCATCGTCCCGTCGCCGGCGGTTGCAGCGGTCCCACCACCGGCAGATGTCGCACGCCTCGACGGGCTCGGGATAGTAGCCAGCCTGGATTGCGTCCGCGTCCTGCTCCACCAGCGCCAGCAGCTGCGCCTTCACCATGCGGTAGTACGCGGCGTACTCGGCGTACCGATAGGCATGGATGGTATGGGGCACCGATGCGGGCAGGGAATCCGCCAAAAGATCCAGGAGCGGCATCCCACTCGACGCGGAGGGCGCTCTCGCGGCCACAGATGGCACAGATAGCACAGATGGTTGACTGGCCCGCCTTGCGTCCGGTGCTCCTTCCGAGGCTCCGGATATCTGTGCCATCTGTGCAATCTGTGGCGCCGCTTGCGGCTCGGGCGTGACGACGTAGAAGTGCTCAGGCCTGGTGCCCTGCACCTGCTCGAGGAGATCGGAGTAGAGGCAGAGCTGCAGGATGGTCCCGCCGCGCGTCTCGCGGGCCAGCTTCGTGTCGTAGGCCTCGTAGGACCACGGGCCCAGGTTGCTCGGACGCTCCACCTTGCGCAGGATGTCGGCGTAGCCCGTCCAGCGCTCGTCGCCGAGCGCCGCCTGGACGATCACGTCTGCCCCGCCCCGCATCGCCTCGAGCGTCGCGGCCCGCCTGTCCTCCACCCGCCCCGAGTCCGGCACGTCCACGACGCGCAGCCCCTGCGCGCGCAGCCAGTTCACGAACCGCGTCTCGTGAGCGAGTCCCTTCTTCTGGAGCGCGTCCACGAACGGGTCGTCCACCTTCGGCCGTGCCAGGCTCCCGTCCGCCACGGCCATGTCGAGCCCGGTGCGGTGGCGGCACGAAAGAAAAGACGAAAGGTCGGTGGCGGAGAGGACAAGGCGACCGTCGACGCGCTGCATGACGGAGCCAGTTTACCGGCGACGCGTGTCAGGCGAGGTCACGCTAATGCCCTTTCTCCAGCACCCCGGCTGGACTATAACGCGCGTATGCCCCTCCCCCTCACGCTGGTCCACATCTCCGATCTCCACTTCGGACATCCCTGCGCCGAACGGGAAGGGCCGCCCCCCGGCGGCTTCCCGCCATTCGACGGACAGCTCGGGCACTCGCACGACGCGCTCATCCACCTCACCCGCTTCATGGACGATGAGCGACGCTCGGGACGCAACGTCGCCGTGGTCGTGACGGGTGATCTCACCGCGTGCGGCAAGCCGGAGGAGTTCGACCTCGCGATGGACTTCCTCCGCGCGTCGCGCGTGACCGCGGACGACCAGGTGATCGGCCTCGACGTCGCGGACGTCCTCTCGCGCACCATTCCCGGCAATCACGACCACTGGCCAGGCACCTACCGCATCGTCGGACGCCCGGCGGGGCTGGCGCACGTATTCCCGGAAGGGACGATGCCGGCGAGGCCGTGGAAGGCGGACCTTGGCCGCGGCAGAACGCTCGTCGTCCTGGCGATCGACTCCGACGCCGACGTGCCGGACGTGAGCCACACGCGATACCTGGCGCGTGGCAGCTTCGTGTCGCAGCTCCAGGCATTGAAGCAGGCGATCGTCCCCGGCGAGGATGCGCCGGACGAACTGCGCGTGCTGCTGGTCCATCACTCGCCGATGTATGGGCGGCCGCTCGATCCGCAACTGCGCATCGATCCCGAGAGCCAGGCGAAGCTGCAAGAGTTCATCTCATGGGCGCGCGTGCGGGTGCTGCTCACGGGGCACATCCATACGCTCGACACCGCAAGGCGCACGTACACCCGAAGCGGCTACGCGTGGCAGGTCGCGGAGATCCGATGCGGCACGACCACCCAGATCAGCCGTCCGCCCCGGTGGTGGAAGAAGGCGGGCCATGCGCTGCGACGACCGCTGCCCAAGAACACGCTCGTCGTGCACACGCTCGAGCAGATGGACGATGGCGTAAGGTGGACGCCGCAAGCGTACCGGCTCTTCGGCAAGGACTTCTGGAAGAAGGAGCGCGCGATGGCGTCGCTCGAGATCCGGCTCTAGCCGTCACCCTTCTCGAGTGCGTCGAGCGCGCGCACCAGCTCCTCGGCCCGTGCGGCACCCGACTCGGCAATCTCGGCCGCCGGCGCCGCGGCCGGCGCGGCTTCGCGGATCGTGTGGAAGGCGTCGGCAGCGGCAGCCGCCGCAAGGCGGATCGACGCCAGCGCCGGCGCAGCGCCTGGCGGCGCGACATGCGGAGACGGTGGACGCGGCAGCACGAGCTTCAGCTGCCGCCCCGCGAGCTCTATCAGATCCGCCGCGCGCCGCCGGTCCTCCGCGGGGACGACAGGGCTGCTGGCGGCTTCGGCCAGCGCAGGCATGGCGGAGGCCAGCTCGTCGAGCGCCTCCTGAACGGTCGCGGCGGACCCGCGTGCTTCGACCGGCGCCCACCGCTCGAGCAGGTTCACATCGTCGGCTGGCGGCAGCAGTTCCATGCGCAGCACGCCGGAGCCTTCCGCCTGCGCGTCGAAGTGGATGAAGAGCTGCGGGAAGGTTGCCGCGGCGTCGAGCACCCAGTCGAACAGCGCAGCGGCGACGTCGGGTGTCACCTCGGCGTGCCGGGCGATCTCCTTCACCAGATTCTCGGGGCGGATGGCGACGCGGTCGCCGATTGTGACGCCTTCCTTCGACAGGCGCACCGGCTGTCCCTGCGCGCGGACTGCGTGTCCGTGCGTCATGAGGTTCACGGCGTTCGACGCGCGGAACAGCTCGAGCGGGGTGACGTCTGCCGGGACGCTCGCCGGTCGCAGGAGGTGCTTTGGCAGCGCCGGCAGGACCGCGGACTCCATGGCCTCCACGATCTGGGCGTCCTCGTCCGCGCGCGCGCGGTCCCACGCCTCCAGATCCTGCAAGTCATCCGGAGCCATCGTGCTCGACAGATCCGCGATGCGTTCGTACACGCGCGTTGCGGTCTCTTCGTCCACCTTGCCGGCGGTTGTCCGGCAGGCGTCGCAGTCGTCTACGTGATCGATCAGCTCCACGAGGCGGTCCTTGACGGCGTCGAGAGCCGCGACGTCGTCCGGACGCGCCATCACCCGTTGCCAGGTCTCGCAGAGTGTCGTGGCCATGTGGGGCTTCTCCTTCGTCCGCTGGTCGTCGCCGAGGAGCGCCGCGCCGATCGAGGCCAGCAGGGCGCGGTGGGCCGCGTGGGCATGCTGGCGTGAGAGTCCGAGCTCGCGGGCGACGGCCATCAGCGGGCGCCCGTCGCGCCAGAGTCGCAGGGCCAGGGGCCTGACGGGTGCGGGGATGCGGTCCTCGCGTCCGATTGCCACGGCCAATCGCCCGAGTGCCTCGGCGGTGCGCTGCCGCACCGCGTAGCGTGAGAGCTTCAGCGTACGAGCGAGCTCGCGTTCGCTGGCCTCGTCCACGATGCGCATCCGCAGCGCGCGTCGCGCGTCCGGCGGCAGCGCGGCAAACGCTGCTGCCATGGAGTGCGTCAGCGCCTCCGAGAACGGCTCATCGTGTTCCGCCGGCGCTGCCGCGAGCTCCGGAATGCTGTCCAGCGCCGCGGTCATGCGCCGCCACCGCCGCAACCGGACGATGCGGGGGCGGGCGAAGCGGACGAAGGCGCCGTACGCGTAGGTCGTGAAGCGCGTGTCGCGTGCGGCGTCGAACCGTTCGAGCAGGCCGGGCAGTGCCTCGACGAAGAAGTCGTGAACGAGGTCGAGCCCTTCCGCCGGGTCGACGCGATACCCCATCCGCCCCAGCCGTCCGAGCGCACCGAGCAGCAGTGGCGTGCAGACCGCGTAGGCCTCGTCCAGGGACCCCGGCGTACCGGCGCGTGGCGCCGGAGGTGGCGAAGAGTCGGGCATCCGCAGCCGTCTCGTGGAGATGATTGCCCCCCGCCGCGCGCCTGGCCGACGCGCGACGCTAACGGGTGCATTATGAGCGATTTGCAGGCAGGTCGTGGGAAATGGGGACTGTCCCCTTTTTCCCAGCGAAGAGGATGAAAAAGGGGACTGTCCCCATTTCCGGTTCGCCGCGTCCTAGATCGACGCCAGCCGCTCCACAGTGTCTGGATAACGGGTCACCAGCTTGATCAGAAGCGCGGCCTGGGCATTCGGCCGCGCGCGACCCTGCTCCCAGTTCTCGAGTGTCCGGACGTTCGTCCGGAGGTAGGCCGCAAACACGGCCCTGGACAGGTTCAAACGCTCGCGAGTGAGGACGAGCTCCTCGGGCGTCACGGCTGGCGCCGGGCGGTACTCCACGACGTGCGTGCGCAGTGTACGTTTGCCTTCCCGGCTCTCGGCCAGCGCGCCGAACCCTTCCCGCAGCTCCGCGGCCAGGTCGCGCGAGCGCCGCTGTCGTGCCTGCGTCTTCTTCGTGCTCACGACAGTCTCCTGGCGGCAAGCTCGGCTTTCAGCAGCACCTTCAACGCAGCGCGTTGGGCTGGCGTCAGGTCGGCCATCTCGCCCTTGTCGTAGATCGCAAAGAGCCAGCACTCCGGCCCGCCCGTCCACCAGTAGACGCCACGCATGATCTTGCTATACGCAGATTGCGTAGGTCAAGAGCCCGCGGACACACCCGAGCTCAGCGGCCGCAGGCTCGCGTTCGCGACAGGCATATCGAGGCCGGTGCGGTGCCGGCACGACAGGAACGAGGAGACACCGGTTTCCGAGAGAACGAGCCCGCCGTGGACGCGCTGCATGACCGAGCCAGTTTACCGGCGCGCCGTGTCAGGCGAGGTCACACCAGGAAATGGGGACTGTCCCCTTTTCGTCAGCGAAGCCTCTGAAAAGGGGACTGTCCCCATTTCCTGCAAGTCACCGGCCGCGCCGTCCCTCAAACTCTTCGCGCACGTCGTCCGGCAGCGCCGCGTCGAGATCCGACGGCACCGTGAACTGCCCCTCGAGCGCCCCCAGGCGGCGTTCCTGCGCAAGCGTCACGAGCGGCACCAGGCGCGCCGCCGGGCGCCCAGCCTTCGTGATGACGATCTCTTCGCCGTTCCGCACCTCGTCAACCAGCCGGGACAGGCGGGTCTTCGCCTCGCGAATGCTGACGGTACGATTGGCCATGATGCGGCCTCTGGTTGGGGCGAAGGGGCGGTCAGGGGCGGCGCATGCTGCGTGAGCACCGTGCGGGACGCCGCGACCTACTCCCGTTTGCGCTCGGGGTGCGGCGCGAGCGGCTCCGCCGGAACGGGACCTGGCGAGCCTCCCGGCGTGGAGAAGGCAAAGAAGTCGCCGTCCTGACGACGAACGACGGCAGGTCCGCTGGACTCGCGGATTTCACGAATCGTCCGGGACAGTTCGTCCACGGCTGCTCTGACGCGGTCGGTCACGCGCGGTCCTCCTTTTCGAGATGGTAGACCTCGGCATAGGCCCGGACAAGTTGAATCCTAACGCTTAGGCGCGCCAGCGTGCACCCGCCCCGCGCTATCACTCGCCCTATTCGTGCACAGCCGCACTTCGGGCGAACGCCGTCCGCCCCGACGATGCTACCGTCGTCGTCCGGGAGGGCGGGATGGGCGGACGCACGCAGTCGACGGAGTCGGTGGCGTCGCTGAGACGCGCCGTTGCGCGGCTGGAACGGAAGGTGTCGCTGCTGGAAAGAGTCCTGACGCCAGAGGCGTCGCCAACCGGCGCGTCAGGCGAACGTCTGCAAGCCGACTACGCGCGGGAGGTCGACAGAGCGCGCCGGGAGGCCCTTGATGACTACAACTACCAGGAGCAGCTCGCCATGTACCGGAAGACACCCGGTCTGCTCGAGCGGATGCGTGAGGTCGAACGAAAGCGGAACGCGTTCCTGGAAGAGCGCGGCTTACCTCCGGAGCCAAGCCACATCCCCAAGGAGATCCTGGACGAGGAGCGGGCGGCGTCCTCCCGGACTCCTCCTGGCCGACGGGCGTAGAATGGGGCCAAGGCCCAATGACCATGGATTTCAACGATCGCATCGTCCGGGACCCGCGCGTCGCAGGCGGCGAGGCGGTCATTCGCGAACGCGTGTGACCCTGCGCACGGTGCTCGCGAGCCTGGCCGAGGGCGCAACGACGGAAGAGATCCTCGGGGATTTCCCCACTCTGACGGCAGAGGACGTTCGGGCCGCCATTGCCTTTGCGGCGGCCTCCGCGCAGGAAGATCTGCCCATCCCCGAGGCCCGCGGGCGTTGAGGCTCAAGCTGGACGAGAACCTTCCCCGCGCACTCGTCCAACCGCTGACCGGCCTCTGCCACGAAGTCGATCGGTTCCAGAGTGAACGTCTCGGCCCCGTTGCGTGCGGCCACTCCGCAACTGCGAACTGACCAGAGACGAGATCGTTCGCAGCTTGTCATAGTCAAGCTTCTATCATGGAAGCAGGCTGGCCCTTGGCGAACAGCACGCCTAGTTGTCGTCATCGAAGGAGTGTCGACCGTGGACTGGACGCTAGCACGTTACGCTGCGCTGCTAGGGCTGGTGGGGGTTTGCGCCTGGCGCGTATCTGAGTGGGCGAAGGCGGCTGCATGGGCGCTGGAATCAGATTTCGAGGATACTGGCGGTGTTGAGGGTCAGGCTCGAAGAGCGGCAGAATTGCTATGGATCGTTGCGCGGTTCACAGCTGGCGGCTGCGGCATCGTCCTGGCGACAGGTGCTTGGGCTGCAGCGTGGATCGGTTGGACAGTGCTCTTCCGGCTTCGGGTTTATCCGCTATGGCTGCTCGTCCTGGCAGTCGCGCTGTTGTGGGCCGCTACGACCCTGTCGATTCGTAACAGTACCCCGCTGAATCTTGACCGATATCGCGCGAGGCCGCAACGCATCGTGGCCCTCGAACCTCCTATGCCCACTTCTTCCCGTCCGTCGAATGCGATCAGTAATATCGCTCTAGTCGTACTGGGGCTCGTTCTGATGCTCGCGGCCAGCTCGGGAACGGTTGCGGCGCTAGCCTATTTCGTACTTGGTTGATTCTGAGTCGGACCGCCGGGTCATTGCCCTGTCGTGGTGGACCGACCAGAGCTGCTCTGCACATTGCGCGCAACGGCGCCGCAGCATTTGGGAACATGCCGTTGCCCTGCCCCGGAACCAGCGCCGGGGACAGGGACATCGAGCTCCGCTGCAGTTAACTTGCACCTTCTAGGCTGGCGTGGTGTCGGTGCTACGCGAGCCACGCGGACATGCTCGAGCAAGCAGACGCGCGCCGTCGTCAGGACGCGACATCCTCACCACGCTCTGACGCCCGCTCAACTCACCTGCAAGTGAGATACCGGGACGTGGTTCGAGCGCGACACCGGCGGCTATGTCAGGGAACGTCGTTCGCGCGCATCTCCGACGCCCAGTTCGGCCAAGAACCGACTCGGCGTCACCTTCTCTCTCACCGCTGTTCGGACGTAGGACAATACCAGATTGGCGGTGGAACGAGTGACGGCGACGTAGAACAACCGGCGTTCGTCCTCCACCTGCGCACGAGGATCGGGAATGACTCGCTCGTTGACGCCCGGAAGGAAGACAGTGTGCCACTGACGGCCCTTAGCCCTGAAGTAAGTCAGGAGGTTGACCCCGTCCGATTCCCCCGTGGCGAACAAGCCCGCCTGCGCCTTGTCGGTGAGACGCTGAAGCGTCTCCAGGAACTCCCCCGAAGTGCCACGGAATCGTCCCGCCAGATCCAGCAGCTCGCCCATCGGAACATGGCCATCGATGGCATCCTCGAGTGTGCCCACTACGCCTCGCAGATTCCTGAAGTTCTGGCCGATGTATTCGATCACCCCGGCCGCGGACCGTCTCCCGCCGAGTCCAGCAATCGCATCCGGAAAACCCGTCCACTTCGAGTCCGACTGCTCGAGTTGGCGCGCTGCAGCCACCACGTGACCCGTCGTTCGGGTGAGGGCAACGAATCGCTCCCGATTCTTGGCGATGTTCCACCTGAAGTGGCTCTCATAGAGGAGCTCCGCATCCTGTGGCTCCGAGACTGGCTGGCCGGCGCCGAGCGCGAGGTGAACCGCAAACAACCGTAGTATTCGCCCCATTGCCTCCGAGAGCAGCACGTTGTCTTCGCGACGGCAGTGGTAAGGCACCTCGTTCAGGATCAACGCAAGCTGCAGCGGCAGGCTCTGAGCGTTCATCCGGAACAGCACTGCAACATCGCCGTAGTCAACTTTCCCTTTCCCGGCACTGATGACGCGTTTGACCGCTCGCGCAATGATCTGTGCTTCGGAGGCACTGTTGACACTGTGCCACAGCTCGACATCGGCTATGGGCGCTCCGTCGCGACTGCGGCTGCGCTTGTTTACACGGTTCGTGTTGTGCGAGATCAAGCGCTGCGACAGGTCGACCACGTTCGCAGGCGATCGGTAGTTGATGTCGAGAATGCAGGTTTCCGTGGGCCTGCCAGACAGCGACTCGAAGTCGACAATGTACCGTGGCGAGCATCCCCTGAACGCGTAGATCGCCTGGTCATCGTCGCCAACCACAACCAGCTCGGCCCCCTCCGAGACCAGCATGATGAGGGCGAAGTCCAGACGGTTGATGTCTTGAAACTCGTCGACGATCACGACATCGTGATGTGCTCGCACGGTTCGAGCGAGGCCTGGATTCGCCGACAATGCAAGGTACGGCAGGAGCTTTTGATCATCGAAGTCCATTCGTCCGTCTTGCCGCATACCCGTCCAGTAGCGCCCGAACAACGTCACGATCGCATTCAGGGCCGTTCGGACGCGCGCCGTTCCCTCTGGGTGCCCCCGCCACGGCTCGATCCACGGTCTGAACGCCGGTACCCGGCCCACCAGGTCCAGGAACAGCCGCTTTCCTTCCGGCGTCCCGACGGACTGCGGTGTTACGATCTCGTTCTTGAGCAAGCTGAAGAGCTGGCAGTAGACCGACGCAGCCAGCTTGGCTGGCAATACTGCGTTGACCTCAGGCTTCTTCTTGCGAAGCTCCTTGAGAGCCCCTCGAACAATTGCGCCTTGATGGCGCGGAAGGTCTTCGCCGAGCGACAGGTGCGGCACTTCCTCGCGCAGATCCTGCCTGAGCAAGCCGTTGCCATAGCTGTTTAGGGTGAGGACTGTCGGAATTTCGGAGTGCCCTCTCTCCTTCAGCAGGGTTGACACCCGGTCGGCCAACGTTGCCCTTGCAGCGTTGTCGAATGTCAGCAGCAACACGCGGCGCGCGAGAGTGCCAGCGTCGACGGTGTGGACAATGCGGTTTGCGATCGACTGAGTCTTGCCCGAACCGGCCGGGGCAAGGAGTCGGATCGTGGAGGATTCGGAGAAGACGAATCGCCGTTGGGCCTCATCCATCTCCGGTGCAAAGGGTTCGAGTGGCGCCGCACCGCTGACTGAGTATGTCTCGAGGATTCGACCCACCTTCGCCTCAGCCGCGCCGTCGCCTGTGAAGATGTCGACGAATTCGAGATCGGCCGCGTTCTGCTCTGGCAGCATCGGTCCTCCGCTACGGATTCGAACGCTTACTCCACCCTGAACACCTTCATCACCTCGTCGCCGAGGTGGTTGATCACCTTCACCGCAATGCGGCCGGAAGTGGGTTTGTCGAATGGCCGCGACACGGCGCTGTGCAGAGACTGCCAGGCTTCTTCGTTGATCTCGGCCTTCAGCGTCGTCTTGAGCGCCTTGTACGGATCGTTGGCGCCGAGGAAATAGGCATGGCGGACGAAGAAGCTCTCTTCGTTGTAGTCGGTGTCGATGAACCAGCAGGCAATGCCGTCCGGGCCGTCGCTTCTCACCTCGCCGGTGTTAGGGTGGAAGACGTCGACTCCGTTGATCCTCACGCGAATCTTGTTGGCCGCCTCCGGCGTTCCGGCTTCGGCGGGTAGGATCTCGATGTCGGGCTCGCCGAAGATGACAAACAGGTTTCCCTTGCCGGTGTTCTTCAGCTCGCCGGCCATGTGGAGGTCGGCGTTCATCCGCGCCTTGAGGACGGGGATGCGGCCCAGCTTGTTGAAATCCGAGGAGTGGGCGTCGTAGTTGAACGCACAGGCGACGAGGACGTCGAAGTCGGCGTCGCCGGCCTCGCGCGCGGCGGCGACGAGGTCCGGGCGGGAGACGGTGCCGAACTCCGGGCCGACGAAGATCGCCGCCCGCCTCTCCTGGCCGCCGTCGCCCTCCGTGTACCGCCCCTCGGCGCAGATGAACTGGCCGGGCCAAGGCGTGATGGACGAAAAGACGACCTTATCGTCCTTGTGGGCCTGTTGGACACCGGCCGTCCTCAGGTTTTCGAGCACGACCGTGACGAAATCCTGGCCCTCGCCATGCAAGGGCTTGGTCTCGGCCAGGCTGTCGAGCAGCTCGTCATTCTCGTCCACCCCAAGCACACGGTGCGGAGCCAGGCTCTCGACCGTGAACGGCCCAGCGACCCTGACCTTCTTGTTGTCCTCGTAGGGGCGGTCGTAAAGGAACTCATAGTCCGCCTTCGCCGCAATCGACGCGTCGATCTCGTTCTGCCGCGCGATGCGCTGCTCCCACCACGCGGCGTGCGCCTTCTTCGCGTCGGCCGGCCACCTGTCGTCCGCCTCGCGCGGGATCTCCCATTCCTCCCACGTCTTGCCAAGCGCTCCATTCAGCTTCGCGCGCAGCGGCTCGAGCGCTTCCTGAAACCGCTCCCAGATGACGTCGATCTCGGCGTTGTTGGCGATCGACTTCAGCGTGATATGCGGGAGGCGCTCGTAGACGAAGCCGTGTCGGATGTCGCCGCGCGTGGGTGCCTCTGACGGCACCGTGCGGGTGATCTCCGCTTCCTTGCGCCGGCCGTCTGGGCTGTCGGCCAGCAGAAAGTATGGATACCGCGCGCCCATGATGCGCGCACGGGCCAACGCGAGCGCGACACGGGAAGTGTCAATGGTGATCCAGCGACGCCCCCCCTGCTCGGCTGCAACGGCTGTTGTGCCGGAGCCACACGTGGGATCCAGCACCAAGTCACCCGGGTCAGTTGCCATGAGAAGACAGCGCTGAACGATCGTCGAGCTGGTCTGAACGACGTAGACCTTGCCCGCTGCTCCGGCTACGTCAGTCCAGATGTTCGAGATCGGGTACGCACGGAAATCATCCAGATACCGCACGTACTCGACGCTGGCCCGTCTGTCTTCAATTCGACCAGCGCGAGCGAGACTGTCGAGGCCCTTAAGGGAAGTCTTCCAGTTGGAGGTTGTACCCGAGTGGAACGACCTGCCGCGGAAGCTCCAACTAGTAGTGGTGTTGGTTCTGATACCGCTCGAGATCAGACTCGTGAGGCGGTATGATCTCGCCCCTTCAGGAAGTCGCCCCTCACCGCCGGAATCGACGCTAGCCAGAGAGACCCGCTGACCACTCGGCAACTCAACTCGGTCGTATCGCTGTCCGCTTCCCTCACCAATACCTAGTGTTTTCCTTAGGTAGACTTGCCGGTACTTGGTGGCATGTCGTGTTCTGCCGTACCACAGCAGGTAGTCCGCGACGTTGGAGAGGTAGCTTGTCTCCTGCCCCCCGGTCTTCTGGACACAAATCTCTGAGATCAGGTTTGATTCACCGAATACTTCGTCCATCAGCGCCCGAACTCGGTGCACGTTCTCGTCACCGATCTGAACAAAGACCGATCCAGATTCGCTCAGCAGGTCTCTCGCCACGGTCAGCCGATCTCGCAGGTACGTCAGGTACGAGTGGATCCCGTCGCGCCACGTGTCCCGGAACGCCTTGACCTGCTCCGGCTCGCGAGTAATGTGGTCCACGGCGCCGTCCTTCACGTCGCGGCTCGTCGTGGACCACTGGAAGTTGCTGTTGAACTTGATGCCGTAGGGAGGGTCCATGTAGATGCACTGGACGTGCCCACGCAGGCCCTCTCGCTCGGCGAGCGACGCCATCACCTGCAGGCTGTCGCCCAGGATCATCCGGTTCGTCCAGTTGGCGTCATGCTGGTAGAACTCGGTCTTCGCGTCCTCGCTCGGCAGGCCGTTGAAGTCGGCGAAAAGATCCGCCTGGAAACCCGTCGATTCAGCCGCCTTCTCGGCTTCCTTCTGCTTGCTCCGGCGCAGCAGGTCGTCGATCAGGGCCTTCGGATGGACCTTCTCCTGGATGAAGAGCGGCGGCGCCGGCACGACGAGGTCCGACCAGTCCTGCTCGTCTTTGCCCCGCCACACAAGCTGGGGGTCCAGATCGCGGTTGCGCCGCTCGTAGGCGACGCGAATCGGGCTCTGCTCCTCCTTCGCCATGACCGACTGGAACTCCGCCGTCGGGATGTTGCGGCGCGATGCCTCGTCGTGGCGCAGCGCCTCGACTTCCTTGGGGGTCTTTTTCTTGGCCATCAGAATGCCGGTTCCGTCCGCGCGGGCACCTGCAGCGCCACCGCGGCGTCGATCATCTCGTCGAAGTGCGAGGCCACCTTCGACGCGAAGTCGGCCTCCATCTGGTAGACGTCCGTGAACTCCGCGAACGCCCACCGTCCGTAGGTGGCCAGGTTGTTCACCCCTGGTACCCAGTAGGTCTCCATCGTGGCCTTCTTCTCCTTGGCGTCCTCGCGGCGGTAGCCCTTGATCTCCACCACCAGGTGCAGCAGGTCGTCATCCCCCTGCCCGTCGTCCACGAGGACGATGAAGTCGGGGAGGTAGCGGCGCGCCTCGGAGCCGAAGCGGTAGGGAACCTCGAGGCCAAGGTTGTGGTTCTTCACGTAGGCGCGCACCCGCGGGTGCGCTTCGGCCACGCGGCAGAACTCGCCCTCCCAGTCGCTGTCGAGCACCACCCAGTTGACGTGGCACTTGCGCGCGTCGGTCTCCCACCTGTCGGTGCGCGAGGTCGTGAAGCTCACGTGTGCCGTGTTGCCAGTGTGGTTGTACGGGTCGAGCACGGGCTTCACGGGTCGCTCGCCGATGAACTTCTGGACGATGCCCCGCGTGATTCGCTCGCAGGCCATGTCGGCCAGCTCCTGGTACATGAGCTGCGCCGGATAGGTGCCGCCCTTGCAGACCAGGTGCTCGTCCAGCCACTCGCGGGTGATGCGCTTGAGCTGCCCGAAGAGGTGCAGCTTCGGGTCCTCGCCTGGGTCGCGCCACTTCGTGTAGAGCAACCGCTTGGTGAGGTGGAACAGGAGCGTGGACTGCCGCAGCTCCTTCGTGTGGACGAGCGTGAGGTCCACGCCCTCGCCGATGATGCCCTGGTTCTTGGTGATGGACGGCCCGACGATGTCCGGCGTCAGCTCCAGCGTGGAGTCGTCCGTGAACTCCGCGTCCAGACGCTCGCTCGGCAGCTCGATCCTGTAGCCCAGCACACGCGGAAAGCTGATCTCGCAGGCGTCCCGCTCCGGTGACACCGCGTGCACCCGGACGGTCGGCCGCGGCTTCTGTGGAGGCGCAACGACGGGCTTGGCCGTGAAGTCGAAGGGGATGCCGAGGACGTCGGCGTACTCGACGTCGAAGAGGCCCTGTTCGTTGAGATCGTAGGACTGGCGCCGGAGGGCACGTCCGATCACCTGCTCGCACAGGAGCTGCGTGCCGAAGGCGCGGACACCCAGCACATGCGTCACGGTGTTGGCGTCCCATCCCTCGGTCAGCATCGACACCGAGACGACGCAGCGAATGGAGCTACCCAGACGGCCGGGCTTGCCGACCGTGTTCATCACCTCCCGGAGCAGGTCCTGGTCGGTCAGATTCTCGGCCGCCTGCCGGTCGCCGGTCCGTTCGACAATCTCCCGGCGGAAGCGCTCGATCTCGGGCGCTGCCAGCTTCCGGAAGTTGTCGTCGAGCGCGTCGCCGGACTCGAGCTGCTCGCTGTCGATGAGCAGCGTCCGCGGACGCGGGATCGCGTTGCCTTGCTCGTCGAAGTTCTGGAACAGCGCCAGCCGCCCATTCTCCAGCGTCTTCGACCCGTCGTCGTTCTCGCGCTCGAAGCCGGAGATGTAGTCGTAGACCAGCTTCGACGTGGAAGTGTTGTTGCAGACGACGATGAAGCAGGGAGGAACGGAGATTCCTTCCTTCTGCCAGAGCTCGAAAGTCTGCTTGTAGTGGCCGTAGAGTGCCTCGAGCGCCGTCTGGAGTTCGAGGGGGATGCTCAGCGGATCGAGCTGCCCGCCTTTGCCGCGGCCCTTCTTGGGCATCTTCGGGCCAATGTGCTCCCAGAGCACCCGGAACATCGGCATCTCACTGCCCGGGATGTTCTCGGCCACGGGCACGCGCGGGAGCTTGACGATGCCGCACTCGATGGCGTCCATCAGCGAGAAGTCGCTCATGGTCCAGGGGAAGAGCGTGCCTTCGGCGTAGCCGGAGCCGCGAAGGAAGAACGGCGTGGCCGACAGGTCGATGACGCGGTGGACGCCGAGCTTGCGCGTCACCGTCTCGAGGCCGGAGATCCAGAGGCGGGCGGCCTCCTCGTTCTTCTGGGCCTCTTTACGGTCCTCGCCCTTGAGGTCACCCTCCTCGGCCTCGTCCGCAGGCTTGGAGCGGTAGCAGTGATGCGCCTCGTCGTTCAGGACGAGGATGTCGCGCATCCCCATCAGCTCGGGCATCACCCTCTGGAGCATCTGCCCTTCGGTCTCGAGGCTCCGGATCTCGGGTCCCCGCCCCTGCAGCAGGGCCCGTCCACCCTTGGATAGTTCCAGCGTCTCGCGCAGCTTGAACGCGTGGTAGTTGGTGATGACGATCTTGGCGCGGCTGATGTCCCCCAGCATGTCGGCGGGGACAAGCTCGCGGCTCTCGTAGTAGCTGTCCGGATCGTTGGGCTGCAGGACACGCAGGCGGTCCTTGATCGTCAGGCCTGGCGTCACGACGAGGAAGCCGCGGGTGAACCGCTTGCTGCCAGGCCGGCGGACGGCGTTGATCGTCTGCCAGGCGATGAGCATCGCCATCACTGTGGTCTTGCCCGCGCCGGTGGCGAGCTTGAGCGCGAGGCGGCTGAGACCGGGGTTCGCGTTCGCGTTTGCGGAGTCGAGCCAGTCCAGGAAGCGCTTGCCGTCCTTCGTCTGGTGCGCGACCTCGGTGAGCCAGATGGCGGTCTCGACCGCCTCGACCTGGCAGAAGAACGGGCGGATGTCGCTGTAGGCGTGGTGCCGCCAGTGCTGGAGCAGGCGCTGCGTCTCTGGCGTGACCAGCCACTGGTTCGGGTTCGGCAGCGCCCGCCAGGTGTCCACACGCTGGCGCAGCTCGTTGATGATGGGGGTCGGGTCGTACTTCTGGTCCCGGGTCGAGACGCCGTCGGCCTCGTTCAGGTCCAGGTCGCCCTGGGCGGTCGCGGCCTTCCGCTTCTTCGGCTTCGGGATTGGCGTGACGAATTCGGCCCTGCGCCGCCGCTCCAGGAGAGTGCCCGTCGGCTGCCCTGAGGGATCGAGTTCCCAGTGTCGGCGGGGATACTCGTATGGGGAATTGACGATCGGGCGTTCGTAGAACGGGTTGTCCATGGCACGGGCCGTGCCCGGTCCACGGACGTGCCGGGACCCTCGGGCTATCGAACGTCGAGCAGTGGTGCTCCGGGCAGGACCCGCGCGGGCGCCGGGGGGAGGATCCGCACGCGGACACCGGAAATCCTGCGACACCGGTGTGGGGATGTCAACACCTGAGCTTTGTTGTCAGGAACTGTCACCCAGGAGTCGCTGGTGTAGACTGCCGCGGCCGGCTCGTCTGGAGGCGGGCCACCCCACACCAGCCATGACCCACGACCTCAAGACTGACGAAGGCCTCCGCGCGGCGCTCGAGAGTGTGCGGGAGCCCGTGGACGAGAACGAGACCTGGAGTGCTCGGCTCGCCGGAGTGCTGGATTGGCTCCGCGCGGCGAGCGAGACCGAGCGGCAGGGCCGGGACTTTCAGGAACGTCTCTGGGAGGACAACTGGGTGGCCTCCACGGGTCAGGGGAACATCGCCCTTGACCAGGCCTTCGATGATCAGTCCTTCAGGAACTGGTTTGCGGCACGCTCGATGATGCCACTGCCCTCGCAAGAGGAAGCCCGCGCACAGTTCTTGAACGAGCTCTATCAGGACATCAAGGGTCACCTCGAGCCGTTCCTCGCTGGCGGGCGAATACCCCGACTGAAGATCCTGCGCGTCATGGCCGTGCTGTATCCGCAGGTGATGACCTCGATCGCGGACGTCACGAAGCTTGCCCGGCTGGTGAGGGACATGGCTGGGCCGCGGGCGATGACACCAGCCGAACGGCATCTCTGGGTTCGACACCGTATCGACCAAGTGCTCGGCCCTCCAGGTGCCGATTCGCGGTCGCTGGCGCTTCGAGTCACCCTGCCGTGGAGGCTCTACGAAAAGTACGTGATGGACCAGACCAACGGGACGACACCCCCGGATGAAAGGCTCCATCCGCTTCCTGCCGCTCGCCGCCGAAGGGGACTGACCGCGACGAAGGGGGGATTTCCCGCAGCGCTATCGGCACTCGAGTTCATCCAGGACGGCGTCACGCGGCAGGACCTGATTGAGTTCCTCCGCGCCGCTTCGCCGGACGTCAAGTCCGCAGTCCACGCGATGACCATCAACGTGCTGCAGAGCGAGCTGGGGGCCGTCCGGACCGAAGGCGACAAGTACGTCTTGACGGAGCGAGGCGCCAATGCGCTGGAGTCTGGCGACGCGACCGACCTCTCTGACTGGCTGCTCACACACATCCTCGGCGTCGACAAGGCTCTCGTCGAGCTACGCGACCATGGGCCACTGAAGCCGGCCGAGCTCATGGCTCGGATCCGGACCATGAACCCCGGCTGGTCGGGCAACTTCGTGCCAAACGCGATTCTATTCTGGCTGCGCTCGATGGGCGTCATCCAGACGAATGGGCAGTGGCAACACGAACTGACCGATCTGGGGCGGTCGTGGGCGGCACGCGTCCACTGGGAGCCAGAGCCACTGCAGCCTGAAGTGAGTGCGCCCGCTCCCCCACCGCCGGCTGACGAAGGCGCGACCGCTGAGCCGCCTCCGTTGTCGAGCATCATCACTCGCGTGCAGGTTGCGGGACATTTCCCCGGCGAGTTGATCGCGAAACTGCACGCGGGACTTTGGTCTCACCCGCGCCGACACTTTGCGATTCTCACGGGGTTGTCAGGTGCCGGCAAGACCCTGCTGGCGCGCGAGTACGCGAAGGCGTTGACGCCCGCAGAGGCCGACCCGCACCTCCTCACATTTCCTGTACAACCCGGCTGGTACGACCCAGGCGCCCTGCTCGGATACGTGAACCCGCTGAGAGCCGATTCCTACGTCACCACGCCCTTCCTGGACTTCTTGCTCGAGGCATCTGCCAACCCGGGCCGACCCTCCATCGTCGTGCTCGACGAGATGAACCTGTCTCACCCGGAACAGTACATGGCGCCGCTGCTCTCCGCGATGGAGACCGGAGAGGCCATTCCGCTCCATTCCGAAGACGACGTGTTCGACGGGATTCCGCGGGCCCTGCCCTATCCATCGAATCTCGTGATCATCGGCACCGTCAATATGGACGAGACCACGCATGGGCTGTCCGACAAGGTGCTCGACCGCGCGTTCGTCCTTGAGTTCTGGCAAGTGAATCTCGACGACTATCCGCGCTGGGAGACTCGCAAGATTTCGAAGGCAGACGAGGATAGCGTTCGCAAGATGCTCACGGCGCTCGTGAACGCATTGCAGCCGGCCCGGCTTCACTTCGGCTGGCGCGTCGTGGACGACGTGCTCGACTTCCTGGAACGTGCGAGCGAGTCCTCGGACATTCTTCCGTTCCACAAAGCCCTCGACGGCTGTGTCTACGCGAAGATTCTTCCGAAGCTCCGCGGAGAGGACTCCGCGAGGATTCGCGAGGCTTTGGACGAAACGAAGAAAGTTCTGGAGCAGTTTGGACTGACCGACTCGCTCGCCAAGGTCGCTGAGCTGCGACGGGACCTCGAAACTACCGGCAGCGCCCGCTTCTGGCGATGACCGGCACTTCGCACGCAGTACCGCATCTGCGCTGGCGGCGATCCGAGGCGCCAGATGACTGGGCCTTGTTGAGCGCCGCGCCGGTCACCAACCAGGGGTTCACCGAAAACGGCTGCTACCTCATCGAACTGCCGTCATCGGAGTGGTCGTTCCGAGTAGACGATGAGCCCCTGGCGAGCGAGACCGGCCACGGACACTGGCGCAGCTGGCGCCCTGGCTTCTACGCCGGAGAAGTCACGGCTGAGCTCTGTAATCCGAACGGCAGACCTGTAGCCACCTATCTCCTCGACGTCGCGCCGGACCCATCGAAATCAGGGCGCGAGCTCTTCGCCCAGATGCTCGCAGAGATCTGGCGTGACGACCCCTCTCTGTTGCTTGGGACCGAGCCAGCCAGGACGCCTATCGGAGCACTGGGAGAGAACGAAGATCCTTGGATGGCGCTGTCACGATTGCGACGGCACGGCCCGTCTTTCCTGAGAGCCCTGGACGCGATTCGCGTCCGGCCAAGGCGAGTGCTCAGGCCGCGGCGCGCATCGTCTCTGCTCCACCATGTTCGACGGGCCGACCGACGTACTGCGGTGTCCGTGATGCGCGGCGCGGCCGCCGGGTTGCTCCTGGAAGGAGTGGACACGCCCGCCACGCCATCGGCGCTGACCCGCGTCGATGTTCCCTTCACCGAAGAGACCTTCGACAATGCCGCCAACCGAGCGCTCCTCGCGATCACGCAGGCGGTCCTGCGAAGAACGCTGCGGCTCGGCACAGTGCTGCAGGCCGCGACAGAGGCCGACAGGGAGGAAGACACGCGGACGTCCATGGCCGCGCGGTGGCCGGTGCGCCGGGCATTCCTGCAGGAGTTCGAGGAGGCACTGCGGCTCGCCTTGCGCCGCGCCCCGTTCCCGGACGTGCGGGAGGCATCGATCAGCGCGGCCGGTCTCAACGCGATCTCCGCGGATCCCGTCTACGCCCGCGCGTGGGGCCTCGCCTGGAGGGCCATGAGACATGGCTTCGAAGGTGATCCCGCAACCGAGCGCACGTGGATCAGCCCCTCGTTCCAGGTGTATGAGGCCTGGTGCTTTGTTCGCCTCGCCCGACTGCTCGAGGAGGTCGCGCCGGAGTGGCATTGGAGCCCTGGCAAGGCCGATTCGCGGCGATGGATCGGACACACCCAGTCGCGCCGGGCAGAGTTCAAGTACCAGCGGGCCTTTCCTGCTCACGGCGAGCCGCAGTCGGGTTACTGGTCGATCTCACGGTACAGAATCCCTGACATGGTCCTGACGGTGGAGTCGCCCGAGGAGAGAAGATTCCTGGTCTTCGACGCGAAGTACCGCACCTCGAGAGCGAACGTGCTCGATGCGATGGCGTCGGCCCACATCTACCAGGACTCGCTGCGATTCGCGGACCAGAGGCCGTGGGCGTCGTTGCTCTTGGTTCCAGCAGCCGGAGGGGCGCCGCATCTGGAATCAACGACGTTCCTCGATGCACACAGGGTGGGGGTCTGCGAGTTCTCGCCTGAGTCATCTGATGTCGTGAAGCGGCTGATCAGCCGGTTCCTCTCGGATCAGTCACTTGGGTAGAACGTGTCTCGGAGGGTGTCCCCTTCTCAGAGGGCGGAGATGACGGGCGCAGCGCTCACCCGCAGCGGCTCTGGCGCGGCTCTCAAGTCGATTGGTGGACGGGGAATGCCCCAGGTGGGCCGACCGCAGCTCACGCACAGCTGTCAACAGCCGGACTCCGCGAGAGATCACCTGTCTGGGGCCACAAGGTGGCCCGAGTAGCGCGAGCGACCTATGCCGATGACTGACGACCTTACTGCGCGCATCCTTCAACGCCTCACCGACACCGGTCATGACAGCGTCCCCTTCGCCCTCGTCGTTCTCGCCGCACTCGAAAGCGATGATGCACTGGAACGCTACCTGGGCGGCGGAACGGTGACCAAGCCGGCGGTGGAACCTGCGCAGGTCAGCGGCGCCGTCGAGCCTCCGGGCATCTACTTGAAGTCCATCACGGTGGAGGGGTTTCGCGGGGTCGCGGGCGAGGCGACACTCGCGCTCACACCTGGCCCGGGTCTCACGCTCGTCGTCGGGCGAAATGGGTCCGGGAAGTCGAGCTTCGCCGAAGCGCTCGAGCTACTGCTCACCGGGGACAACCTCCGCTGGCACAAGCGGCACAAGGCTTGGACCGACGGCTGGCGCAATCTCCATTACACCGGCCGCACGCGGGTGGCCGCGGAGTTGGTCGTAGAGGGCGCGGGCGTCGAAACGGCAGAGCGCGTCTGGGCCGCAGACGACGACCTGGGGACCGGGGCCGCGTCGGTGAAGGCGAAGGGTCAGCCGCCACGGCCACTCAGCGAACGGGGATGGGCCGAGAAGACGGGGCGCTACCGGCCATTTCTTTCCTACAACGAGCTCGGGGCGATGCTCGAGGAAGGGCCGTCGAAGCTGTACGACGCGCTCAGCCCGATCCTCGGGCTGGACGACATGCTCGAGGTCCAGAAGCGTATCAGTGACGCGCGAAAGACACTGCAGGACCAGGTCGAGGCCGCAAAGGTCGGCGCCGAGCAACTCCGCTCGCTCGCCACCGACTTGCCACACGACCCGAGAGCCGCGGGAGTGGTGGCGGCACTTGGCAAGAAGACTTGGGATCTTGACGCGCTCCAGGCCCTGGCCGCCCCAGACGAGGCGGGCGCGGATGACGAACTTGCAGGTCTCAGGGCCTTGAGCCTGCTGCAGGGGCCCTCGCTCCCCGACGTCGAGCAGGCTACTTTCGCGGTTCGGGACGCCCAGGCCCAGGCCGCCCGCGTCGCGAACACCGATGCCGCGCGGAGCCGCGCACGGGCGAGCCTGCTGGAGAGTGCGCTCGGCCTTGTTGCGGACGCCGCCAGCGACTGCCCTGTCTGCGGGACTCCGGCCGTTCTCTCGTCGGAATGGCGAGCGGCATGTGCGGAAGAGATCATCACGCTGAAGGACGAAGCCCGCAGCTTCGACTCCGCCCAAGACGCGCTCCGCTCCGCGATGATGGGTGCCCGGCGTCTCATACAGGCGCCGCCGCCGGCATTGGCTGACCCACACGTCGACCTCCCAGACCTCGCGGACGCGCGCGACGCGTGGCATCGGTGGCAAGAACTCTCGGACGACGATCAGTTCGGTCGGTTGGCACGCGAGTTCGAAGAGCGAGCTCTAGCGTGCGCCGACGCGTCAGACAAGCTTCGCGCGGCCGCCGCGACGTCCCTTGCTGCCCGGGAGAACCAGTGGCGGCCTATCGCGACAGCTCTCGATGCCTGGTTGCCCAAGGCGAAGGCGGCCACGTCGGCGGCCGAGCAGCTGCCTGACGTGAAGAAGGCTGAGAAGTGGTGGAAAGACGCGCTCGAGACCGAGCGTGACGAGCGCTTCAGACCGGTCGCCGAACAGGCGCTCGCCACCTGGCGGCAACTGCGGCTGCAGAGCAACGTGGACTTGGCGGCCGTCGAACTGGAGGGCGGTGCCCAACGGCGGCGGGTGGAGTTGAAAGTGACCGTGGACGGCACGCCTGCGTCTGCCGTCGGCGTCATGAGCCAGGGAGAACTGCACGGACTCGCACTCAGCCTCTTCCTCCCACGCGCGGGGCTGCCAGAGAGCCCGTTTCGGTTCATCTGCATCGACGACCCTGTCCAGTCGATGGACCCGTCCCGGGTGGACGGCCTCGCTAAAGCGCTTGCCGAATCCGCCCGTACCCGTCAGGTGGTGGTCTTCACGCACGACGAGCGCCTGCCGGAGTCGACGCGCCGCCTCGGCATCCGTGCGCAAGTGATTGAGGTCACCCGTCGGGCAGCGTCGCAGGTGGAGGTCCGTATCGCCCAGGATCCCGTCGCCGCGGCGCTGGACGATGCTCGGGCTCTGGTAAAGACCCAGCACTTGCCGCCGCGTATTGCATCGAGACTCGTTCCCGGATTCTGCCGCGTTGCGCTCGAAGCCAGTGGCATGGCCATCGTGCGGCGGCGACGCCTCGGTCGGGGCGAGCCACACCAAGCTGTCGAGGACCTGCTCTGCGACCAGAGGAAGCTCTATCCACTCTTCGCACTCGCGCTCTTCGATGACGCCGAACGGACGGCCGACGTCCTCGCGAAGCTGTCGAAGATCAGCAACGGCGGTGCGGATGCCTTCACCGCCTGCAACGCTGGCGCGCACCAGGAGTTCACGGGGGATCTCGACGACCTCGTGCACACCACGACTCGGCTCACAGAGCGTCTGGCGCACCTCGCCTGAGATGACTGGCGACCCACTCACCGTCCCGCGCGACCTGCTCGCGCACTGCCGCGAGTTCAGGGCAACTCCTCTCGACGCCACGGCCGGCCGATGGCCGCGCGCCAGCGCGCTGCTGGCGCGACAGGCCTTGGAGTGCCTCGTTCACGTGGTGTGGCACACTCGCAACTCTGCCTTGGAGCGATGCACCTGGCGCGCGCAGTTGCTCTGCCTTGGCCACGCCATTGGCGACGAGGACCTCGGACGGCGAGTGCACCACACCTGGTGGGCACTGAGCCGGGCGTGCCACCACCATCCGTATGAACTTCCACCGACGGTTGGAGAACTGGAGGGATGCACTGCGACCGTGGAAGAACTGCTTGGCCGGGTGGCACGCTTATCAGGTTCGTAGCCGAAGCGGCTGCGACCGGCCCCAGCGCTCTCCCATGTAAACTGGAGCTCAGCGGCAAATGAGCGACGACGATCTCCCCTTCGGGCTCTATCAGCGCCTCATAACCCGCGAGCTGGAAGCGAAGCTGCTCCAGTTCGACCCGATGCGCGTCGTGCGGCGCGGCGTGGACGAGGCGGAGGCGCATGCGACGCTGGCGCGGCACATTCAGGAGGTGGTCGCACGGGCGCTGCGGGGGCTGCCGGCGGAGGAACGGTCCGGCCGGCAAGCCGAGATCGCCAATGCGCTCGTGCGCACGATCTCGGACCTGGCCGCCGCGGGTGGGTCGGTCAGCCACGAGTCGTGGGGCGGCACCGTGCCCATCCTGCGGGAGTCGCGACCGGCGGCCTCGGATGTCCCTGACGAGGTCGTGACGCCGCCCGAGGAGCTCATCGAGGTCCGGGACGCGGCCGGACCGGCACTTGGCTCGACTCCGCTGCCGACACCGCTCGTCCCGCTATCGGCGTCCGACCTGCTCGTCAACGCACGCGGTGAGCCAGGGCTCGCGCGCAACCTGTCGATGGAGATCCCGTCGGCCGACTCCATCGACCTGCTCTGCGCGTTCGTGCGCTCGCACGGCATCCGGGTGCTCGAGGACGAGCTCGCGGCGCACTGCAAGGCCGGCCGCACGCTCCGGGTGCTGACGACGGTCTACACGGGGTCCACGGAGCAGAAGGCGCTCGACTGGCTCGTCGCGCACGGCGCCGAGGTGCGCGTGTCGTACGACACGCAGTCCACCCGCCTCCACGCGAAGGCGTGGCTCTTCAAGCGCCGGACGGGGTTCTCGACGGCCTACATCGGGTCGTCCAACCTGTCGAAATCCGCGCTCATCGATGGTCAGGAGTGGAACGTCCGGCTGTCGGAAGTCACCTCGCCCGAGATCCTCGAGAAGTTCGAGGCGACATTCGAGCAGTACTGGCTCAGTCCGGAATACCAGCCATACGATCCGCCGCGCCTTCAGGAGCGGAACGAGCCAAGAATCTTCGACCTGCACGACCCCGTGGGACGGACTGGATTAGCAGCCGCTGGAGCGGCCCGTCGCCGTCGAGATCCAGATAGGGGCTGCCTGACATCCACCGGGCGGCCTGCAGCAACGCGTCGAGGTCTTCGCGCGGCATTGGCCCGCCCAGGCTGGGCTCCGGCAACGCCGTGGGTTCCAGAAGTGTCGCCCCCAGTTCCAGCTCCCACAGTAGTTGCTCCTCGAGGGTGCTGGTCGTCTTTGTACTCCAGGTGAGGCCGGCCGGCTTGGCCGTCGTGCGGCTCGACCGCGGCGACCACACCGCGACGGTTACGAACCGTCGCGAACATGCCGGGACGCGGGACCTGTGAACTTGGTGTGTGAGCGTCATCGTGCCTTCAGCGCGGGAGGCTGTTCGACGCCGGAAGCGTTCAACGCCGCCAAGGCATTCGGAACCGGAATCCAGATCCAGCCCTCGATCTCGGCCAGTCGCTGCGCCTCCGAAGAGCACGGGCCATTGGCGCGGCCGATAGCCACAAGACGTGCCAGGAGGGCGCACACGAACGCATCCAGGAAGTCATCATTCAGCCGGAGGAGGCCGACTGTGCGCGGGTCGCCGCGCAGCCAGTGGAGCGCGCCGGCGAGGCCTTCGACAATCGCGCCACGTATGGGGGCCGCGGCCGGAGACGTGCCCTTGTAGCCTACGTCCGGAAGGTCCCAGCAGCGGAGCGCCACAGCGGGGTACACCTCACAGATGGCCCCACGCACGCCGCTGCGGTCGACGGCGTACCGCGAGAGCATCGACGCTGCCTCCATCGCGGTCGCGCCGATCAGGTTGGCGGACACGCTCAGCGGGGCTCGGCGCCGGCCGCCGCCCGAGTCCGTCATCCCGGCGACAATCTTGTCCGTGGTGCGCAGCAGACAATCCGCGCGAGGACTGGGCCAGGGCTTGCGACCCGCATGAGCCGCTATCGCCTCGGTGAAGGGAACAGGCCAGCCAAGAGGCACATCGATGGCGACCTTGTCGGCCTTGCCGATCCGGTCATGGAGGTCGGACCAATCGCGATGCACAGGTCGGGATGGCCCCTCGACGATGCGAGGAGCCGGGCCGGCCCAGTCGATCATGCAAAAGGCCGCTGCGGTAGGCTCCGTCGCGAAGTCGATCCCCAGCGTGCGCACGCCGCCGTGCCGAGACGGCGAGGGAGTGAGCGGGAAACGCTGGTTGTCGCCCGGAATCACGGTTGCCGGGTCGGGGATCTCTTCCATAGGGCGAGCCACCTACCGGGGACACCTCCGGCAGGGATTGGTCGAGCGACAGGCTCCGGGCAGGACCCGCGCGGGCGCCGGGGGGATCCGCACGCGGACAGGCAAATCCTGCGACACCACTGTGGGGATGTCAACACCTGAGCTTCCGTGTACGTTACAGTCCCACGGACAAGGCTCCGATCGCCGCCCAAGGGCAATGTCTATTCTCGAGCTGCGCACAGGCCGAGGCAGCCGTCGGCTCGGCACCGAGAGCGGTGAAGACTCAGGCACGGTCGCCCTCTCGCCATATCCGCATGAGCGAACATCGCGCGCGTTTCGGGTGGGAATCAGACTTCCCGACGTTCCAGAGGACCGAGGCCGCAGTCGTCCGTGAGCGGCTGAAGGCGTTCGTCAGCGATGCGTCTCCAGAGCAAGTGCGCGCCTGGGCCGACTCCATCCCACCATTACAGCGGGAAGTCGAGGAGGCGCTCGTCAGGGACGCCCTGGCCGAGCGCTACTCGACGATCCTCGAGTACGAATTGCCGCTGGAGTCGAGGCGGCCTGACGTGCTCCTGCTGGTGGCTAACGGGGTTCTGGTACTCGAACTGAAGGGAAAGTCCGAGCCGTCGCAGGCCGATGTCGATCAGGCGGCCGCATACGCGCGTGACCTTCGCTGTTATCACCGCGAGTGCGCCAATTGCGACGTCGTCCCGGTACTGGTGCCAACCCGCGCCAAGGGGTACCTGCGGCAGTCGTCTGGGGTCCACATCGCCGGACCGGACGCGCTCGATGCGCTGATCGCCCAGGTTGGCTCGGCGCCTGGAGGCGAAGTCATCGACCGCACGCGGTTCCTGGACGAAGGAGCGTACCGGCCGTTACCGACGCTCGTGGCCGCTGCGCGCGAGTTGTTGAAGACCGGGGAGCTTCGACGCATCCACCGGGCGCGTGCTGCCACCGAGCCGGCTGTCGAGGCTATTACGGCCGTCGTGCACAAGGCGGCGGCGACGAAGAGCCGGCATCTGGTTCTCCTCACCGGTGTGCCGGGCGCAGGCAAGACCCTCGTCGGCCTGCAGACTGTCCACGCGCACTACCTCGATGACCTTGCGGTGGAGCGGCCAGGAGGAAAGCCAACGGCGCCGGCTGTGTTCCTCAGCGGGAATGGTCCTCTGGTTGAAGTGCTTCAGTACGAGCTGAGGAGCGCAGGTGGGGGCGGGCGTGTCTTCGTTCGGGACGTGAAGAACTACGTCAAGACGTACTCGGGCAAGAAGCACCTCATTCCCAACGAGCACGTCCTCGTGTTCGACGAGGCTCAGCGCGCGTACGACGCCGAGATGGTCGGGCGAAAGCACCAACACTTCGCCGGCTCTGATTGCCGATCGGAACCGGAGCACTTCATCGAGTTCGCTGAGCGCGTTCCGTCCTGGTGTGTGGTCGTCGGGCTGATCGGAAGTGGGCAGGAAATCCATGTCGGTGAGGAAGCCGGGCTGACGCAGTGGCGAAAGGCGGTTGAAGGTTCCGGACGGGCCGGTCAATGGACCGTGCACGGTCCGGCGGGTGTGGAGGCGGTGTTCGCCGACAGCGCCGTCCCCTTCCGGGTCGATGACGCGCTGAACCTGGACACCGAAATCCGCTTTCACCTGGCCACAGACCTGCACCGGTTCGTCGCGGGCCTGCTGACACCCAAGCCGGCCGAGGAACTGAGTCGGATCGCGTCTCATCTCGAAAAGGCCGGGTACCACCTCCGCCTCACCAGATCACTCGAGACGGCGAAGGCGTATCTCCGCGAGCGATACGCCGACAATCAAGGAGCGCGCTTCGGATTGGTCGCATCCTCGCGCGACAAGTCTCTTCCCGGATTCGGTGTCACGAACGACTATCAGTCCACAAAGAACGTCCGCGTCGGGCCATGGTACGGAGACAACGAGGATGCTCCGGAGGGGCGCTCCTGCCGTCTGCTGGACCGGTGTGTGACGGAATTCGGTGCGCAGGGCCTCGAGCTCGACTCCGCGTTGCTCGCCTGGGGCACCGATCTCGCCTTGGACCACGGGGTATGGTCGAATGCGATGGCGACGCGCTACAAGCGGGGCACGCCGGTCCGCGATCCTCTGCAGCTTCGGCTGAACGCCTACCGCGTACTGCTGACGAGAGGACGCGACGCCACCGTGGTGTTCGTGCCCACCCTTCCGGAGCTCGACGAGACGTATTCGTACCTTAAGGCTGCCGGGTTCCTGCCTCTGGATTAACGGGGAGAAGACCATGACGACAAAAGCGCCGCGTACGTTTTCGCTTGTCGATGGGCGGGACATCTATGCAGTACTGGCCTCCTTACGGAGACTGCCGTCGCCTGGGAAATCTGAGCCGTACGGATGGTCCACTTCCGTCTTGAACCTGTTGGATTGCGTGCTCTCCCTGAACCGCCGGTACGAAGCGTTTACGCGACCCAGAGTCCAGGCCTTCGCCAATCGGCGGCGGGTCTCGACGATGAGAGGCCTGATCTCACTGATGATCTCGTACGATTCACTTCGGTCGTTTGGCGTTCAAGAGCTCGACTACAACGACCCGGCGCGTATGGAGACTCTCCTTGGCGTCGCGAGGTACCTCCACAGGGTCCAGGCTCACTACACCGGCGCGTCAGAGATGGCTCGCCTGCGCAAGTGGGCGCGGGCCGCGGGACCAGACACGCTCGCTGAGATCGGCGTCAACGGCTTCGGGCTCGCAGGGTTCCAGTACCTCCGCATGCTCCTTGGGGTGCAGACGGCGAAGCCAGACGTCCACATCCGGAATTTCGTGCGTGATGCGGTCGCTCGCGACGTCAGCGACGTCGAAGCGCTCCGGTTGCTGGAAGCCGCCGCGGCGAAAGGTAGGCTGAAGGTGCGGGATGTCGATTCGCACGTCTGGACGGTGCGGAGTCAACGGAAGGCCCGTCCAGCCACGGCCGTGTAGCGCAGACCAGGGTTGTCGCCGTTCGACGGCCCGCAACGGGTACGGGGTGCCGGTGCTTCGCAGCTGACCGGAAGCGTGAGCAGTTGTCCCTCCTGCAGTGACAAGCTGCCGCGTGACTGTCACTCTCGGAGTGACAATCGTCTGCTGGGAAATGGGGACAGTCCCCATTTCCTCTGGATCGTCCAGGAAATAGGGACAGTCCCCATTCCCGTGGCGCCCTGCGTCGCGGCGCAGGCCGACCTGGTGTCCGGTCATGGATCGGCTCAACGTCCATAAACGACCTCGTATCAGCCACTTAGCCAAGGGCTGAGCACTTTTCGATACGTGCCGCAAGACGCGCGTGCCCGGGCACATCTGTTGTCCGGTCATCGATCGAGCGGAGCGACGTAAACGACACGCTTTCAGCTACTTAACGGCTGGCGGCCGGCTTTTCGATTCGGCCCGGGAGGCACCGGTGCCCGGGCCCATTCGGGTGTGGGCGTCGAAAAAGGGGTCAGACCCCTTTTTCATGGGATCACGAAGAAAAAGGGGTCTGACCCCTTTTTCGCGAGGGGGCGGCCGAGGAAATGGGGACAGTCCCCATTTGCTCTGGATCGTTCAGGAAATGAGGACAGTCCCCATTTCCGCAGGACCACTCCTCCCGCGTCTTCGGGAAATGGGGACAGTCCCCATTTCTTCTGGCATCGTTCAAGAAATGGGGACAGTCCCCATTTCGCTACTGCAGCGCGCCGGCGAACTTCCAGTTGGTCTTGAACCCCGCGGGCAGGCGCGTCTGCATCAGCGACGCGCGCACGAGCTCCACCGGCATGCTGCCCGCCTTCATGATCGTGTCGTGGAACTGGCGGTTCGTCATCCTGCCCGACTCCACAAGCTCCGCGTGCAGGGCGCGGAACTGCAGGCCGCCCATCATGTAGGCAAGCTGGTAGAGCGGCGGGTAGGTGCCGTTGAACGACCGGCGCACCTCGGCCTCCGCGTTCGCTCGCTCGTGGCCGACGCGGTCGACCAGGAAGTCGATGCACTCCTGCGGTGACCACTCACCGAGGTGGAAGCGCAGCGAGAAGATGATCCGTGCGCAGCGGTGCATGCGCCAGAAGAGCATGCCGATCCGGTTCTCCGGCGTCTTCGGGAAGCCGTCGTCCCAGAGCAGCATCTCCCAGTAGAGCGACCACCCTTCCGTCCAGAACGGCGTGCCGAAGGCGCGGCGCTGGGTGTTGTAGCGCGCCGTCATGAAGCCCTGGAGGTGATGGCCGGGATTGAGCTCGTGGAAGACCGTGGAGCGCGAGAAGTGGATGTTGTTCCCACGCATGCTCATCAGCTTGTCGTCGTGGTCCATCGTGTCGGTGGGATACGACACCTGGATCATCTCGCCGCCCAGGAAGAAGGGGTTCACCTTCTGCCGCTCCGGCGACATCATCACCATGCGCCAGTCTTCCTTCGCGAGCGGCGGGATCGTGATGAGGTCACGCTGCTCGACGTAGTCCTCCGCCTCACGCGCGAGCTGCAGCACCAGGTCCACCTGCCTGCCCGGTTCGACATGCAGCGTCTTCACCTTCTCGAGCGCGGCCTTCCAGTCGTCCCCGAAGCCCATCTCGCGTGAGGCGCGCAGCATCTCGCGGTCGCACCACGCGAACTCACGCTCCGCAACCTGCAGGAGCTCCTCCGGCGTGTAGGGCACGAACTCCGACAGCAGGTCCGACACCAGCGCATCCCGCCCCACCGGGTTCCCGACGATGGGCTCGTCGTCGCCGTCCTTGTAGCCGATGACCTTCTCCTTGAGGACCTTGAGGTAGGCCGCCATGCCCTTGTCCACCGCGGTGTAGGGCACCTCCGCCCACCACGTGAACATCGGGTCGTAGCCGCCATAGAACCGGTGCCACTCGGCCAGGCCGTCCTTGAGGCTGGTCAGGACCTCCACCGCCCTGAGCGCGTTGATCTTGCGCGCGCGCTCGGCGTCCGCGACGGGACCGGCGGCTGCCGCGCCGGGACGGTCGACCGCACGCATCGCCTCGGTGAGGCCTCGCGACACACGATCCAGCGCCGCCGCCGCGGCCTCGCCGTCCATCGGGTCGAGCCGTCCCCGCTTCTCGAGCAGATCGGTGACGTCCTTCGCGAACGGCAGCAGCGTGACCGTGTCCTTCACCCACGCCTGCTCCCGCGCGAGAAGCCGCAGCTCGTACTCGAGCCTGGAGGTCAGGAGGACGTAGTCGATCCGCCCCTCCGCGCCAAGGCCGTCGTACTTCACCGCCGACAGCTCCTTCTGCCAGTCCTTGTAGAAGCGCTCCAGGCGCGCGGCGCGTTCGGGCAAATACTGCACGGTGTACCGCCGCATGAGGGACTGCCTGTCGGCGGAGTAACGACTGACCAGCGCCGCCAGCTCACTGGCAGGCGCTTCGGCGGAAGGGACGTTGGCCTGCGCCCCGAGGACGATGGGCTGGGCCAGGAAGGCCAGAACGATCAGGAGGATGGCTCGGGCGATCATTCCCGGAGAATAGATCAGATAGGGATCGAAGGGCACGAAGGTTCCGACCCTTCGACTACGCTCAGGGTCGCCCCGAGCAAAGTCGAGGGGCGAAGGACACGAAGGGCACGAAGGAACACAAAGGTCTCCCCGCGCCGAGCGTCTCAGAGCAGCGAACGGATGCCGCGGACGATTTCGTCCACCGAGGCTTCGTACGGGAACAGGTACCGGGTCCGGCCTTCGGGGTCCAGCGCGTAGAGGGTCGTGGTGTGGGACACGAGGTACCCCGCGGCCGAATCCGACTCCTCGACGATGTAAGCGGCGCCGTACTGCCTGGCGACGGCGGCAATCTGGGGTTCCGTGCCGGTCAGGCCCACCGCGTCAACGCCGAACATGCCCAGATGCTCCTTCAGCACGGCCGGGGTGTCACGCTTCGGGTCCACGCTGACATACATCGTCTTCACCCTGGTCGCGTCCGACCCGAGCGCGCGAGTAACCGCCGCGATCTTCGACAGCGTCGTCGGACAGACGTCAGGACAGAAGGTGTAACCGAAGAACACCAGCACGACGTTTCCGCGAAGCGAGGCGGAGTCGAACGGCTGGCCGTCCTGGTCGGTGAGGGTGAAGTCGCCTCCGACCTCGCCGTACACGGGTGGGCCGGCCGGCGCCCGCTGGCAGGCCGCAGACACCACGACGCCCGCAAGCACCACCGCGACGGCCAGCGCTCGCATCAGTTCGTCCCCGGTGCACGAACCGGCGCGTCCACCGCGATGGTCGCGCCGGAATCGAGCGTCAACGTCAGCGGGATCACCACGCCGGCCTCGAGCGGCGTGGGAAGGCCGAAGAGCATCAGGTGCATCCCGCTGGGCTCCAACGCGACGCGGCCGTGTGCCGGAACCGTGATGTCGTCGATGCGGCGCATCCGCATCATGCGGTTCTCCATTGCCATCTCGTGCATCTCGACGGTCTTCGCCTTCGAGCTCGCCGCGCCGACGATCTTCACCGGCGAGTCGCCGTCGTTGACGATGACGAGGTAGGCCGCGGACACGTCCCGCGACGGCGCGGGCTGGCGAACCCACGCCGTTTCTACGTGCACCAACGGCGCCTGCGCGCTCACGGCGGCCAGCGCCGCAGCCATCACCACCCAGACCAGCACCAACACCTTAGGCCTCATCGTCGACTCCCTTGATCCCCAAGCGACAACACGTACTCCGCGATCAATCGTCGCGCCCCCTCGTCCAGATGCCGGTAGGGCGGCATCGGCCGTGGAGTGGACGGGATGCCGTCCGCGATCACCGTTGCCACCGCATCCACCGTGCGTGCGGTCTTGAACGACTCCGGCTTCGTGAAATCCGTCGGGCGGGGCGTGGTGCCGGCAGCGACAGGACCGTCGCCACGTCCTTCGCTGCCGTGACACACTGCGCATCCATTCGAGGCGTACAACTCACGGCCTCCGGTCGCGGCCTGCGGCCCGCCGGCCGAGGGCGGGTTTCCACACGCGGTCGACGCGATGGCCACGAGGAGGACCAGGCGCCACGCAGGTCTCATCCCAGTTGCTCCAGCTCCTCATCGAGTCGCTCGGCCAGCTTCGGGTCGACAGGACCGGCCGTCGCCTGCCCCGCGTCGGCCTCGCGCCGCGAGCGGCGGGCGAGCTGCAGGACGATCCCCAGGAGCAGCACACCGAGTGCGACCGGGCCGACCCAGACGAGCAGACCGATCCCTGACGCCTCGGGCGCGCCGCGAATCTCGTCGCCGTAACGGGCCAGCAGGTCGGCTTCGATCGACTCACGCGATTCGCCCTTCTCGAGACGCTTCGCGATCTCGTCGCGGACGTCCGCCGCCGCGCCGGAAGGACAGGCCGCAAGCGTGCGCCCTGGACAGAACGGACTCATCAGGTCGCCGGCGACGTCCCAGGCCTCGGCGGCCGGCGAATCGACGGACGGAAACGCGCGGCCCCCCGTCGCGAGATAGGCCATCCCCAGCAGGGCGGCCACGGCGGCAAGCGAGACCATCCATCGCATCGGCTCTCCTCCCTTCACCCGAACGGGGTGCAGGCCACGCCGGGGAGCTCCACCCGCACGACACGCAGGCGTTCGCCTTCGGTCCACGCGACAACGGCCGCGTCCGGCACCGCGGCCACGACGACGTCGCCGGGGGGCGCCGCGATGTCAGCGACGTTGACGGGCGTTCCGACGAGCGCGCCACGTCCGCCCCTCCGCGGCGTCAGGAATCGGTGGATGGCCATCCGCCCTCCCTCGCCGCGCGTCTCGGTGGCCACGACGGACAGCAATCCGCAGTACTCGTCGAACGCCACGGGCACGGTGCCGTCGAGCACGCCCGGCAGTCCCACCGTCACCGGCTCGTGGGCCCTCAGCTCGCCGGTGCCCGCCACCTGCCAGTCGTCGCCGGCTGGCATCACACGGAGTCCGGCCTCTTCCGCCGGCCCACCGGCCAGGAGCGCCGGGGGCAGGGCCGCGAACGTGGCGCCGGCATCCGTCGACGCCACGCCCCGCGCCGCGCCACCGGCGCGCCAGGACACGGTGACGTCATACCCACGCGCCCGTACGGACAAGCCGTTGAACACCCCTCCGCCGGACGGGAACGCGTGACGGGCCGAGACGCCGGGCTGGACCGGCGCGGGTGGCGGGTCCGTCGCCGGGAACAGGTCTCCGCACCCGGCCGCGGCCAGTGCAATGGCCATCACGGCCCCGACGAACGACGCCGGTCTCGCGCGGGAGTGCATCTCGACCGATTGTCGGCCGGAAGCGGCACAACGCCGGCGCGGCGTGTTGTCGCATCACCCCTGCGACGATTGGCCGCATCGACGAGTCGCGACCGGCCCGGCGACAATGCTCGGCCGCGGGCCCGTCCCAACCCGCTTTTCCCAGGAGCCCACGCCATGCGTCCGATCACCACCGCGGCGCTCGTCGCCGTCCTTCTGCCCTCGTTCGCCTCCGCGCAAGAGCCGACTCCCGTCCGCCTTCGCTTCGACGCAGTCGTGCGCGACCAGCCGGTGGCGTGCGGCGCGAAGTACGACGGCATCGGGACGACGGCCTCGACGATTTCGATTGCGGACTTCCGGTTCTACGTGTCGCGCGTGCGGCTCGTGACCGCCGATGGCGCGGAAGTGCCGGTGACGCTCGAGCAGGACGGGCTGTGGCAGCACGAGGACGTCGCGCTGCTCGACTTCGAGGACGGCACCGGCGCGTGCGCCAACGGCACGCCCGAGCTCCGCGACTTCGTCGCCGGCACGGTGCCACCCGGTGACTACCGCGGCGTGCGGTTCGACATCGGCATGCCGTTCGATCTCAACCACCGCGAGCCCACCGTCGCGCCGTCGCCACTCAACCTGTCGCGGCTGTTCTGGTCGTGGAACGGCGGCTACAAGTTCGCGCGGCTCGACCTGCGCACGACCGGCCAGCCACGCGGCTGGATGATCCACCTCGGGAGCACCGGCTGCTCGCCGTCGGACACGCCCAGCACGGTGCCGATGTCGTGCGTGCACCCGAACCGGGTGGACGTCAACCTCGCCAGCTTCAACACGTCGACGGACGTCGTGCGGCTGGACGTCGCGGCGCTGCTGCGTGAGTCGAACGTGGACGCCAACCAGGCGGAGACGCCGCTCGGCTGCATGTCGGGCAGGAGCGACGCGGAGTGCCCCGCGATCCTCACGGCGCTGGGTCTCGCGGAGGACGGCACACCGCAGCGCGTGTTCTCGGTGCATCGGCCGGCCACGGCCGCACGGCAGTGACACGGCACTCGGGACTCGCGGGCGTCGGCTTCGCGGCACTTGCATGGACGGCCACCGTGGCCGGTGCCGTGGCGACCAGTGGAGCCGAACAGGCGGAGCACACGCATCACGCGCCGGCGCAGGCGCGTATGCTCGTCAACCCACTCGACCTGCGCGAAGCAGATGTCGACGCCGGCGCGGCGGCGTTCGCGGGTTCGTGCGCGGGCTGTCACGGGGACGCCGGCAAGGGCGGAGCGCCGGTTCGCGATGGCGGACCACCTGCGTCGGACCTCACCTCCGCCGACTACCGGAGCCATGCCGACGGCGAGCTCTACTGGGTCGTCACCGAGGGCATCGCGGCAAGCGGCATGCCCGCGTTCAAGGCGTCGCTGGACGAGGCAACGCGGTGGCAGCTCGTGGCATATCTGCGGCGGCTCGGCGGGGCGCGGCTCACGCTGTCGTCCGGCGACACGCCCGGCTATGTGTGGGACCTGCCACGCGGGTACCCTCGCCCGAAGGTCCCCGCCGACAACCCGATGTCGGTGGCGAAGGCCGAGCTCGGACGGCACCTCTTCTACGACACTCGCCTCTCGATGAACGGCACCTACTCGTGCGCGTCGTGCCACGAGCAGGCCCGGGCGTTCTCCGACGCCCGGGCGCGTGCGATCGGGGCCACCGGCGAGGTGCACCCACGCAGCAGCATGAGCCTGGCGAACATCGCCTACAGCCCGGTGCTCACGTGGGCCAACCCCACGCAGCGACGGCTCGAGACGCAGGCGCTGGTGCCCATGTTCGGCGAGGAGCCGGTGGAGCTCGGGTTGTCAGGCCAGGAGGGCCCAATGCTGGCGCGGCTGCGCGCCGAACCACGCTACGGCCCGCTTTTCACGCAGGCCTTCCCGGGAGAAACCGACCCATTGACGCTCGGCAACGTGACGCGCGCGATTGCGTCGTTCGAACGCACGCTGCTGTCTGGACGTTCGCCGTACGACCGGTACCGCCTTGGAGAGGATCCCACCGCCATCTCCGAGGCGGCGAAACGCGGCGAGACTCTGTTCTTCTCCGAACGCACGGAGTGCTTCCACTGCCACGGCGGGTTCAACTTCACCGAGACGTCCGACTTCGTCGGCAAGGGATTCGTCGAGGTGGAGTTCCACAACACGGGGCTCTACAACGTGGACGGCGAAGGCGCATACCCGGCGCCCAACACCGGCGTGATGTCGGTGACCGAGGATCCAGCGGACATGGGTCGCTTCAAGGCCCCGACACTGCGGAACGTCGCGGTCACCGCGCCCTACATGCACGACGGCAGCGCGGCGACGCTCGCGGACGTGCTCGAGCACTACTCGTCCGGGGGACGGACGATTCCGGACGGGCCCAACCGCGGGATCGGCGCGAACAGCCCGCTCAAGAGCACGTTCGTGAAGCGGATCGACCTGACACCGAAGGAGCGAGCGGACCTGATCGCATTCCTGGAGAGCCTGACAGACGAGGGGTTCCTGAGGGATGCGAGGTTCGGGGATCCGTGGAAGTAAGCGGATCGAAGGGTGCGAAGGTCCAGGGGCGGCGCTAGCGAGTCTTCAGGGCGTCCATCACCACCTCGTAGACCTCTTCCCACGTGTCGGCGCGGGGGCCGTCGAGGTGACGGTTCGTGGACGAGGAGAAGATGATCGTGGGGTGGTCCTCGGCCCGCAGCGCCTCGATGTTCTTCGGGGAGTCCTCGACGTAGAGGTCGGCGCCGACGGCGGCCTTGTCAGCCAGGAAACACAGGTCCCAGTAGGGGATGTCGTGGCCGTCGAGCCAGTCGATGGTCTGCTGCACCGCGATGCGGTGGAAGCCCTTCAGCAGCAGCCGGTGCGTGATGATCCGGATGCGCACACCCTCCGCCGACAGGCGGCGCAACACCTGCGGGGCGCCTGGCATCGGCTTCATCACGCGGAACAGGTCGCGCTGCGTGACGGCGAACTGGTGCAGCTTCATGTAGCCGCCAGGCGCGGCGGTCACCCCCCACTCCGGCAGGTCCCACGAGACGTCGTGCGGCAGCGACTCGGGGGCGACGCCCAGCCACTCGGCGGCAATGGGGCGGAGCGCCGTGTAGAAATCCGCGCAGGTGCCGTCGAGGTCGACGCCGAGGACAAAGGATCGAGACATCGGGGACAGCATATCGCGGGGTGAGGCCGGCGGGGATGCGTGAGACAACCAGCCACGACCCTTCGACTACGCTCAGGGTCGCCCCGATCAAAGCCGAGGGGCGAAGCACACGAAGGACTCGAAGCTCACGAAGGTACTCAGTGCCACGTTCCCCGACGCAGCCGACGACGGTGGCCAGGACACGCAAGGGGAGCACGCGTCTTCGTGGGCAGCGGCGGAAGAGGTTTTCGTGAGATTCTGTGGACGCCTCGATGCCGTTCTCGTTTCCCATCCAGCCGTCACGCATTAGCCCCGGCCTACTGGCCGGGCCGGCACCACGCACCGATCAGGACGTCGCGCGGCTCGGCGGCGAGGGCGTGACCGACGTGCTCGACCTGCGGCGAGACAAGGAATGGCAGGGCCGCAGCGCCGAGGCCGCAGTGCAGGAGCTCGAGGCGCACGGGATCACCCGCCACTCCGTGCCGATGGTCGACCACCAGCCGCCCTCACCGGAGACCCTTGCCGAGGCCGTCGACCTCATCGACGCCATCGTCGGCCAGGAGGACGATGAGGGGGGAGGCACACCAGAGCGTGTGCTGTACGTGCACTGCCACGCCGGGATCGAACGCACCGGCGCCGTGCTCGTCGCGTGGTACGCGCGGCGCCACCACCTGACCTACACGGAAGCGCTCGAGGCGCTCAGGAAGAAGCGGCCGGCGCTGGATCCCTTGCCGGAACAGGAAAAGGTGGTCAGGGAATTTCTTGTGATCTCGTGATCTTGTGATCTTGTGATCTTGTGATTTGAAATCGCGGAAATGGGGACGGTTTCCATTTCCGCCCGCGTCCCCATTTCCACTCAAGCGGCGCGGGATTCGGTCAGGTCGTTGAGGGCCGTCAGCAGGCTCCGCAGGTAGGCCATGCCGGTGCCGTCGGGCGAACCCACCATCCGGTAGCGGCGGACTTCCACGAACACGCTCAGTGCAAGCGCGCCGGCATCGCGCGGGAGCTCGCCGGTCTGGCGGAAACCATCCGTCACGGCCTGCGCGATGGCCATACAGGATTGGAACGACCCGGCACGACGATAGCCGTCGACGCCGTCCGCATAGCGAACAATCTCGTCCCAGTCCGCCGCCGCACGCGGGGGGACTGGCCAGGGTGCAATCGTGTGGGACACCGGGGCCTCCAGCACAGGTAATCGGTCAGTCGGGGAAGGGCTTGAATTTGGTGATCTGGTGATCTGGTGATCTGGTGATTTGGTGATTTGGTGATCTGGTGATCTGACCTTCAGATCTTCGGGATGTGGCGATCTAGCTGGCGATCTATCTGGCCAATCTCGTGACCTGTCCGGGCCGGCCGGTCTGGTTGCCGATGCCAGTCGGTACGTGGATTCGACCGCCTGGCGCGCCAGGGGTTGAACGGGTGGGGTGAGGGTTGTAGCGTGGGATGCGGACTCGAGGGACCGGATTGCCATGACCGACATCCACGCTGAAGCCGCGCTGCTCATGGCCGCCGCACAGGGCGCGCCGGCGCGTGAACACCGCGCGCCGCTGTCAGGCGACGGCGCGGGGCGCCTCGACCTTCCCTCCGGCGCGACTCACATCCATATCGGCCCGGACGATGACGAGGCGCGATTGTTCCGTGCGACGTTCATCCGTGCGGTGGCCGTGAGCGCCGTCGACGGGCACCGCGTCGCCATCGGACTCAGTGACCACGGCGGACGTCTCGGCGGCGCGGAGTACCTGGGGCGCATCTCGCTGAACACCACGATCGCGTGGAACGTCACGCTCCGTGGCGGCGCGTCCCATGTCACCGCCGATCTCGCCGCCCTCCGCGTCAATGCCGTCACCATCACCGGCGGCAGCTCGCACCTCGACCTGACACTCCCCCCCCCCACGGACATCGTGCCCGTCACGCTCGGCGCAGGGGCGTCCCACGTCACCGTGCGCCGTCCGGCTGGCGTCGCGACACGGCTTCGGGTACGGATGGGCGCCTCGCACGTGACCTTCGATCAGCAGCAACTGGGTGCGGTCGGTGGTGAGCTCGTGCTGAGCACACCGGGCTTCGACCAGGCCCTCGACCGCTACGAGATCGAAGTCAATGGTGGCGCGTCACAGCTCGTGGTCGCGTGACCGTCCCGCCTCGTGATGTGAGCCCATCTCCGCCCCCGACGCCACCGCCCGGCACTGCGCCAGGCTCCGGACACACCGCACGACTCGCGCGTAGACGTCGGCGAACACGTCGCGCGAACCACCATCAGGATCGGGAATCCCGCACGTGCACTCCTCCGGGTCGAAGGCAGAGAGCAGCACACACTTCTCCGCCGCGGCGGGACGCAGTTCAGCAATACGCGCCGAGTGCACCGGCTCCATCGGCACGATCAGGTCGAACCCGTCCAGCATCGCTGCCGTCACCGTCGATGACCGGTGGGCGGACAGGTCGAGTCCCATCTCCGCGGCGACCGCCCGTGACACGGCCGGTGAGGGCCGCCCCTCGAGCAGCTCGAAGCCGGCCGATGCGATGCGCAAGGCCGCACCCGCCTGGTCGTGATCCCGCAAGCGCTCCAGCATGCGTGCCGCCACGGCGCTGCGGTTGATGTTGCCCTGACAGACGAACAGCACCGAATGCGCGGTCGCCACGCGTCGAGCGAGTGCCGTGGGCGAGCGCCGCAGGGCGTCGGTCGCGCGCTCGACCCGCCGGACCGCCAGCCGCCGCTCGACACGCCGGCGGATCGCACGCGCCGCCGTATTGGCGAAGTCACGCCACCCGGCCAGCGCAGGCAGCGGATCCGAGAGCGACTCCAGGTCGAACCGCTCGCGACCACGGATGACGTTGATGGGCTCGACCAGCCACTGCGACGCCGGAACCCGGAGCAACTCCGCCCGACCGGGCGGCACGCGGAGGTTCGCCCACCACCAGGGCACGTCGCTCAGGGTGTGCCGGACGTAGTGCGGCACCCGGTAATCGAAGACCTCGGTCGTCGTGCCGAGCACGATCGACTCGTACAGCAGTCTCGGGAAGTCGACGCCCGCCGAGATTGCCAGCGCCAGCGACCCCCAGAAGCGTCCATTGACCTCCATCAGCACCGGAGGACCATCCGTCACCCGCTTGAACTCGAACATCGCCGGCCCCGTCCAGTCGATGGCGCGACAGAACCGCCGCACGCCCTCCAGCAGGCCGGGGTCGAGCGGGGCGCTGCGACGATACGATCCCGCGCCGCCCTCCGGTGGCTCGTGGACCCGCTCATGCTGAAACGCAGCCGAGACGATGCCGTCGCGGGCGAGCACGCTGAGCCCCATGCCGCGGCCCGGACACAGCTCCTGCACCAGCACGGGACAGGTCACCAGCATGCCGGGCAGGCGCTGCTCCAGCTCGTCACGGCACCGCGCATATCGCACCCGATTTCGCGCGGGCCGACCCGGCAGCATGCTGCTCACCGGCTTCAGCACCACCGGATACGGCATCCCCACGTCCAACTGCCCGAGATCCTCCGCGGAGGCGATACGGGTGGTGGATGGGACACGCAGTCCGCATGCCCGGGCAAGCGCAATCGTCTCGTCCTTCCGGTTCGTGACGTCGAACCCCCTGGCGCCGGGCGCCGCGACCCGCGCCAGGCGCTCGACATGCTCCCGCCTCTCGATCAGCGGCACGAGCGCCTTGTCGGAGGTCGGGATCACCAGGTCGAAGTCGACGTCTCGCAACAGGGCCAGCAAACGGTCGAAGAACGCCGGGCCATCCTCCAGCGGGTGGCCGAGCTCGTGAACGCGCGCCACATACCGCGAGCGCCGCGTCACCGGGCTCCGTTCGAAGGCGGCCAGGTGCACGTCGAGTCCGTAGCGGCCGAGGGACCGCACGATGGCCAGCGCCGCCAGGTCGCCATCGCCAAGCACGAGCACACGTCTCGCGTGCGCTCGCCCGCGGCCTGACGCAGGCACGCCTGCCGCCGTCAGCCGCGCAGCCAGTTCAACACCTCGTAGGCGCCGCTGATGCGGGCCCTGAACGTCGCCGGTGGGCACTCGGCCGGGACACAGATCCGCGGGACGGCCCAGGGCGCAATCGCTCCGGGCCGGGCACGACGCTCGGCAAGCGAGAACGCCGCGCGATACCCTGCGGCGCGCGTGGCCTCGATGACGGTGTGGTCGTAGTCGGCAACGCCACCGTTGGGGTATGCGATGGTGCGGCAGGGCGCCTGGATCTGGGCTTCGATCTTCCGCTTGCTCTGGCGCAGCTCACGCGCGACGGCGTCGCCATCGAGCCGCGACAGGATCGGGTGCTCCACCGTGTGCGATCCGATGTCGAAGCCCTCGCGATGCAGGCGACGGACGTCGTCCCAGTCCATGAACCGCAACAGGTCGCCGAACTGGCGGACGTCCCCGTCGTCCCCACGCTCCCGCAGGCGGCGCAGGTAGTCGACCCGGGCATCGTCCGGCAGGCGCTTGCAGGCCTCGCGTATGCTCTGCGCGGAGGCCTGGCGCTCACTGCGTTCCGGGAGGAACAGGTCTGGCCCCTGCGTGGGGCACGGCGCGGGACGTCCTGTCGGCCATTGCAGCAGCCGCAGGTCGACTTCGAGCGGCCACAGGATGCGATTGGTCCCGATGTAGCCCGTGGCGACATGAAACACCGCCGGAATGGCATGCCGCTTGAGGATCGGCACGGCATGCTGGACGTTGTTCCGGAAGCCATCGTCGAACGTCACGAGGGCGGGTGACCGGGGAAGCCGCTGGCCCTGTTCGACGGCTGCGAGCAGCTGCCCGGCGGAGATGGGCGTGCACAGGCGTGAGAGCGAGGCCATCTGCGCGTCGAAACTGGCCTCGCTGATGGCGTTCCGATACAGGTAACTCGCATCGCGCGGCCGGTCGTGAACCACCCCGTGGTAGCAGAGGACCAGCACCCGCGACCGCGAGACCGTGCGCAGCACGGCGTTGGCGCCAGACCGGTCCAGGCAGGCATACAGGGCACGCTTCGCGGCGGTCCCGGCGCTCACAAGGAATTCGTTTCGAGGACCATGCTTCCGGGTCGATGAAGGCCTCGGCAGAAACGTCGGGCCGGGGTGAACAGCGTCCGAGGGACGATGGGCCGTCCATCTCGAGGGGACGGCCAGCGGCTACCGATCAGGGGATGAGAGGCAGGTGGGTGGCCGTTCGGGGGGATCTCCATCCTACCGGACGACGTCGCGCGCCGCCAGCCGCGGCCGCTGCTGTCGAGCTCGCTGCCGCGGTGCAGCTGGACCGCGGTACGGAACCTGCACTAATGGGGTGAGCCACCGCCACTGATGTAACCCTGGTGACGCATCAGTGGTCGAAAATCGGGAAATCACTGCCGATTGGAGGACTCGTGAGCAAGAAGCTCATCGCCGCCATCGTCGTCATCTTCGTATTGCTGGGCATCGGGCTGACGATCTGGGCGAAGGCGGTGCTCACCGGGGAGCGGGTGCGGGGCGCCATCGCCCGGCAGATCTCCGACGCCATCGGCCAGCCGGTCGAGATCGGCGAGCTCAGCGCATCGGTCTTTCCCCGGGTGACGGTCGACCTCGGGAACGTCCGCATCGGGGATCCCACGTCCATCCAGCTCGACTCCGTCCATCTCGGCGCCGATCTCGCGGCGCTGTTCTCCCGGGAGATCCAGCACGCGGACATCGTCGTCGATGGCGCGGACCTGACGTTGCCGCTGCCGCCGTTCGCACTCGGGGCGGCGGGCGCGGCGGCCAGCGAGGACGCCGGAGGCCAGGCGCCGGTCGACATCGTGTCGGTCGACACCATCACCCTCGAGAACGTCCGCCTGACGAGCGGGGGCCGCACGCTCACCGGCGACGTGGAGCTCATCCCCGAGAACGGCGGCGTGCGCCTGCAGCGCGTGCAGCTCTCGGCCGATGGCACGGACGTGGACCTGAGCGGTGCCATCACGAACTTCTCGCCGCTCGAGGGCCAGATCGAGGCGCGGTCGGACGAGGTCGACTTCGACGCGCTGATGGCCTTCCTCGGCGACTTCAGCAGCAACGCCACCGTTGCGAACGCCTCACCCGGCGGGGCCGCCGTCGCCGCGGCCGATCAGGGACCAGCGACGGTCGGCCGCCTGGGCTTCACGCTGATCCTCGGAACCGCCCGTACCGGCGGCCTCGAGCTCACGGACGTCAACGCCAAGGCCGTCGCCACACCCGGACAGGTCCACCTCGAGCCGATGTCGTTCGGCATCTTCGGCGGCCGTTACGCCGGTGCGATGACGCTGGCGCTGGGCGACACGCCACGCTTCGAGTGGAATGCCGCCGTCACCGACATCAACGCCGGGCAGCTCCTGGCGTTTGCCGGATCCCCTGACGCGCTCACCGGCACGCTCTCGGGCACCGTGACGCTCAAGGGGACCGGGCTTGCGATGGAGCAGGCGCTCCGCAGCGCCAACGGCGCGGCACGCATCGACGTCGCGGACGGCACCGTGCAGGGGCTGTCACTGGTGCACACCGCCGTGCTGGCGTCTTCGGGACGCGAGGGCGGGCTCGTGAGCAGCGCGACCCGGACGCTCACGAAGTCAGGCGACGAGGACGGTGGCAGCGACGCGTTCGAACGCCTCGGCGCGACACTGCTCGTCGAGAACGGCATGCTGAAGACCAACGACCTGCAATTCGAGTCGCCGGATGCGGATCTGTCGGCCTCGGGCACGCTGACGCTGCAGACGCTGCAGGCCGACTTCAGCGGCCAGGTGCAACTCTCGGAAGAACTGTCGAAGCAGGCCGGGACCGACCTGTACCGTTACTCGCAGGAGGACGGCCGCGTCACGCTGCCGGCCACGGTGAAGGGACCCCTCGGGGATCTCTCCGTGATGGTTGACGTCCAGGCCGCCGCGAAACGCGCCATCACCAACAAGGCCACGGAAGAAGCAAAGAAGGCGCTCGAGCGGAACCTGCCGGACAAGCTGAAGTCGCTGTTCAAGAAGAAGCCGCCCAAGTGATTGAAGATCGTAGATTGACGATTGAAGATTGAAAGAGCCAGCCACGACCCTTCGACTGCGCTCAGGGTCGCCCCGAGCGAAGTCGAGGGACGAAGAACACGAAGGGCACGAAGCACTCACGGCGAGGGTCAGCCCAACGGAAGAGGGGTCTGCCCCCCTCAATCTGCAATCATCAATCTGCGATCTTCAATTCCACCGACAAGATATTGCTTTCCCTCCGATCCCATTTCGCGTACAGCACCTTGCCGTCGCGCGTGATGGCGATGCCGGGCCAGGAGTAATTCGGAAGGACGGCCACCTCGGTGATGCCGGCGCCGTCGAAGGACGCACGGGACACGTGGATCTGGTCGTCCGCGCCGCCATGCGCGAAGTAGATGCCGTCGGACGTGACCTGCCAGTCGGCCCAGTTCGCGGTCCACACATTGTCGACGACACGCTCGGAGGCGCCGCCTGCGGAGGGCATGCGGTACAGCCCGGCCCGATCGGCGCGTGTGAAGTAGAGCCAGCGGCCATCCGGCGACGGCTGCGCGGCATATCCTCCATCGGTCGTCACGGTCCGGCGCGCACGCGAGGCGACGTCGATGGCCTGCACCTGCCACAGGCCGTCCACCCGCGTGCCGTAGAAGACCTCCGTTCCATCCGGCGACCACGACGGCGCCACTTCGTCCGCCGGCGTCTCGGTCAGCGGCCTCGTCTCTCCCGACACGGCGTCGACGAGATACAGATCCATCACGCCACCAACCAGCGCGGGGACGACGAGGCGGGAGCCGTCCGGAGACCAGCGGGGCGCGCGCAACGATCCCCGTGCGAACCGGGTCAGCCGGCGCGGTGACGCGCCGTCGGCGGCCGACAGCCACACTTCCTGGTTCCCGGCCCCAGTGGACACGTAGGCCAGGCGCGTGCCGTCGGGCGACGGCTGCGGGTGCAGGTTCCACAGCTCAGAGGTCCGGATGATCGGCGATGGCGCCACCGGTTCCTCGCCCAGGCTCTCCGCGCCCGCCTCGTAGATGTTGATCTCGTAGGCCCAGCTCTCGTAGGCAATTCGTGATCCGCCGGCGTCACTCGCGGGGTGCTTCAACCTCGCGGACCCGCCGACGAGCAGCTCCGGCGTGCCACCCTCGAGCGGCACGCGCCAAAGGCCGTAGCCCCCGGCCCGGTCCGACGAGTACACGAGCGATCGTCCCTCGTCTGCCCAGTCCACACCCTGCAGATCCGAGTCGTCTCTCGTGATCCTTCTCGCCGTGCCACCGGTGACCGGGACCACCCACACATCCGAGGCGCCACCACCGACGGTGCGCACGAACGCCACGAGGCGGCCGTCAGGCGACACCACTGGCGAGTGGTCACCAAGCGCGCCGGGCGGCGGTAGCGTCAGGGGCTCACGCGCCCCGGTGGCCAGCGACACGCGCGCGAGCTGCCAGCCGCCACGCGCCTGCGGCTCCGCCACCGACATCACCAGCCACCGGCCATCACGCGTCCACGCCGGTCGTGGCTCCTCACGATTCAGGCACGGCGTGACGTCACGCTCCTCGCCACTCGCGACGTCGTGCAGGACGATGGTGCAGGTGGAGGGGGTGGCGCGAACGAAGGCAAGGGCGGACGCGTCGGGCGACCAGACGGGAAGCCTGTCGTCGGCAGGGCTGTCGGTCACGCGCCGCGCCTCTCCCCCGCGCGGGTCGAGCACGAAGATGTCCGCCTGTCCTCCGCTCCAGGGCAGGGGCAGGCGCACGAACGCCAGCCGCCCGTCGGGCGCGAGCGAGGGATCTGCCTCGTTCATCGGCCCGGACGTGAGAGGCACGAAGCGGACGGCGGCCGCCACGGGAGCGACCGCGTCGGAGGATCGCACGGCCAGCGTGGAGACGACGGCACCGATGGCCAGGGCGAGCGCGGCCACCAATGCCACAGATTGCACAGAGGGCACAGAGGGCACAGACGCCGGAGGAGCCACAGATTGCACAGATGGCACAGATGAGGCTGGGGCTGGCACGACTTCAGAGGCCGGTGCCATTCCTGCGCCGGCGGCAGGCGGGACAGCCGCCGCTGGCGTGACCGGGGCGATCAGCCGGTAGCCGCGTTTGCGGATGGTCTCGATGTAGCGCGGGGACCCGGAGTCGTCGCCGAAGGCGCGGCGCAGCTCACGCACGGCGCGGTGCAGCACGTCGTCGGTGACGAAGACGCCAGGCCAGACGCGGGCGACGAGCTCGTCGCGCGGAATGACCTCGCCCGGTCGTTCGGCGAGCGCCTCGAGGACCTGCATCACCTTCGGCTCGAGGCGTACGAGCGTATCGCCGAGGCTGAGGCGGTTCAGCGAGGGCTGCGCCAGCCAGTCCGCAATCCGGAAGTCGGTCACCCTCGCAGTCTATGAAATTTGGTGATCTGGTGATCTCGTGATCTTGTGATTTTGGAAAAGCATTCCCATTCACCCACCCATCCCACCATCCGTCACACCTCGGCAAAACCTCGGCGTGGCTTCGGGCCCCGGACACGGCGATTCCACGACACTCATCGTCGCTATGTCCATGGCGACCATCACCCTTCACATCAACGGGCAGGCGCGGACGGTCGAGCTGGATCCGGACACGCCGCTCCTCTGGGTCCTCCGGGACCACCTCGATCTCGCCGGCACGAAGTTCGGCTGCGGCGGGGGCTTCTGCGGCGCCTGCACCGTGCACCTCGACGGGCGACCGGTGCGGTCGTGCACCACACCCGTGGGACGGGTCGGCACCGCCGCGGTCACCACGATCGAGGGGCTGGCCCCCGCCGCCGACCACCCGGTCCAGCGCGCCTGGCTCGAGCTCGACGTGCCGCAGTGCGGCTATTGCCAGGCCGGCCAGATCATGTCGGCTGCGGCGCTGCTGGCCTCGACGCCAGCGCCCTCGGATGAACAGATCGACACAGCGATGAACGGCAACCTCTGTCGCTGCGGCACCTACACACGCATCCACGCGGCGGTGAAACGCGCCGCGGAGATTGCCGCGTCCGGCACGGCCCGCCGATGACGGGGCACTGGAGCGACATCCGCGAGGCGGCGAGGCGCATGCGCCTCGAGTGGCGCTTCACGGCCACCGTCGTCACGACGTTTGCCGCCGGCATCGCCGGCACGGCCGCGATGTTCGGCGTGGTGAACAACGCGCTCTTCCGGCCACTGCCCCTCGCCGACGAGGCCCGGCTTGTACGCGTACAGCAGTTCCAGGTCGGACCGGACGGCACGCGCATCGTGACCAGCAACTGGGCCCGCAGCTTCTACGGCCTGCGCGATCGCGCCGCAAGCTCCGACTCGTCGTTCGACGCGGTCGCCGGCTTCCGCGGTGCGACGCTGACGCTGGCCGGCACGAACGAGCCGCTCTCGGTCAGCGCATCCTTCGTCTCTCCCGGCGCCCTCGACCTGCTCGGCCTTCCACCCGCGGCTGGACGCGTCTTCACCGCCGACGAAGCGCGGCTCGGACGCGACTCGGGCGTCGCCGTCATCAGCTACGCGCTCTGGCAGCAGCACTACGGCGGAGCGCCCGACATCGTGGGCCGGGCGGTGCAACTCGACGATCGTCCCGTCACGATAGTCGGCGTGATGCCACGCGGATTCCGCTTCCCGTATCTCTCCGACGTCTGGACGCCCGAGATCGTGGAGGAGGCCGCGCCGCTGTCGCTCCTGACCATCGCCCGTCTTGCACCAGGCGTCACGCTGGCCGCGGCCCGTTCGGAGCTCCACGCGGTCGCCGCCGCCGTGGGCCGGGCCTATCCCGACACGGCCGACATGGGACTGCAGGCCACGCCGCTTCGCACGTCAGTCATCGGAGACGATGGGCAGGTGGCGCTGCTGCTGTTTGGCGCCGTGGGACTGCTGCTGGTGCTGGCGTGCGCCAACGTCGCCACGCTGCTGCTCGCGCGAGGCGTCCGCCGGACGCGTGAGATCGCGGTACGCGCCGCACTGGGCGCCAGCCGGGCCCGGCAGACACGGTCGCTGCTCGTCGAGAGCCTGGTACTCGCGGCCGCGGGGGCCATCGCCGGCCTGGGTCTGACGCGCCTCCTCGCCAGCACCGCGACGATGCTCGTGCCGCATGTCCTCAGGGACGAGCTCGCGCTTGGGGACGCGGCGTTCGACTGGCGCGCCGCGCTCTTCGTCACCGCGGTGACGACGGCCGCGGGCGTGCTCGCCGGGCTGCTGCCGGCCCTCCGCGCATCGCGCGCGGACGTCGCCGCGGCGCTGCGCACCGAGAGCCGGGGCGCCACGGGCGGGCATCAGCTGATGAGCGGCCTCGTCGTCAGCCAGATTGCGATGGCGGCCCTCCTCCTCTTCGGCGCCGGCCTGCTGACCGATCACCTGCAGCGCCTGCTCGATCGCAATCTCGGACTGCGCCCCGACGGGTTGATGGCCATCCAGGTGGGCGTGCCGCAGTCACGCTACGCGGAGCCCGCACAGCGCGCGTCGCTGGTGACGCGCCTCACCGAGGCGCTCGAGGCCGCGCCCGGAATCGAGGCGGCCAGCGTGGCGTCGATCAACCCGCTGGAGCGTGGCAACTGGGGCGCGCCAATCGACGTCGCAGGACAACCGCCCGTTTCAGCCACCAGCGCCCCCGTCGTGAACCATCGCCTCGTCGGGCCGCACTTCTTCGAGACGATGGGGATTCCGATCCTGAGGGGGCGTGGCATCACGGCCGGCGACACCGCGGAGTCCGCGCCGGTTGCCGTCATCAGCGCCCGGATGGCGGAACGCTTCTGGCCAGGTGCCGATCCGGTGGGACAACGCGTGCGCATCGCGCGGCCCGACCGCCCGTGGTTCACCGTCGTCGGCATCGCGGGCGACGTCGAGGACTGGGGCGACTGGGAAGAGACGTGGTACCTGCCGTATGCGCAGCACGCCGGCGCGGCGGCGGGCGACGAGCTGCACCTGATGCTGCGCTCGCCGCTGGACGAGGCGGCGCTCGTACGCACGGCCCGCGCGGCGATTGGCGCCGTCGACGCCACGCTGCCCGTTCCGTCCCCCACGCCCATGCGCGCCCTGTACGAGTCCACGCTCGAGCGCGAGCGGCTCGGCTCCACCGCGGCAGCCCTCTTCGCGCTCAGCGGCCTGCTGCTGGCAGCGGTCGGGGTGTACGGCGTGCTGGCGTACGCGGTGTCGGAGCGCGCCCGCGAGTTCGGCATCCGGCTCGCGATTGGCGCCACCCCACGGCAGGTGCGCCGCGGGGTCCTGCAGCGCGCGGCCGGCCTGGTCGCCGCGGGGCTCGCGGCCGCCGCGGCCGGTGGCGTCTGGCTCGCGCGGGCGCTGCCGGCGTTCATCGACGGCATGGACGGGTCGGTCCCGCCCCATGTGCCCGCCGCCGTCTTCCTGGCCCTGGCCTGCTGCGCCGGCCTCGCGGCCTTCGTGCCCGCGCGGCGCGCGACGGCCGTCGATCCCATGCGCGTGATGAGGAGCGAATGATGTTCACGACCCGACAGCAGGTGCTCGAGGCGAGCCGCCATGGCCGTTACGTCCTCACGGGAGATGACGGCACGCTGGACGTCGCCGCGCGTGGCCTGGATCGCCGCGCCTTCCTCCGCGTGTCGCTCGCGGCCTCTGGAGGGCTGCTGGTGGCCCTGCACTGGAGCCGCGTCGATGCCTCCACACTCGAGGGACAGGCCCCTGATGTGGCAGCCTTCCAGCCATCGGCCTACATCCGTATCGACCCGGACGACACCGTGACGCTCTGGTCCGCACAGCCCGACATGGGCGAAGGGACGAAGACCACGCTCCCGATGCTGCTGGCCGACGAGCTGGACGCCGACTGGTCGCGAGTGAGGATCGAGCTCGCACCGCTCGACCAGGAGAAGTACCGCGGCCAGGGGTCGGGGGGCAGCGATGCGGTGCGCTACGACTGGGACCACCTGCGAAAGCTTGGCGCCACCGCACGATGGCTGCTCGTGCAGGCAGCGGCGGCCGAGTGGGGTGTCGCGGCCGAGGCCTGCGAGACCGCGGCCGGGGTCGTGCGCGGCCGCGGAGGACACGAGGCCACCTACGGAGCACTGGCCACGCGCGCGGCGCGCCTCCCGGTCCCCGAGGGCGACGTGCCGATGAAGAACCCGTCGCGCTACACCATCATCGGCACGCGCGTGCCGAACGTGGACAACGGTGCCATCGTCCGGGGCGAGCGCCTGTTCGGGCTCGACGTGAAGCTGCCGGGGATGAAGTACGCGGCCATCGCGAAGGCGCCGGTCTTCGACGGCCGTCCGCTCCGCGTGGACGACACCGCCGCCCGTGCCGTGCCTGGCGTGCTCGACGTCGTCCAGGTGCACGGGCTCGACAATCCGACGTTCATGATGTCGGGCGTCGCCGTGGTCGCCGACTCGACGTGGGCGGCGTTCAAGGGGCGCGAGGCCCTGCGCGTGGAGTGGTCCGAGGGCCGGCATGCCACCGAGAGCAGCGAGACGCTGACCGCGCAGTTTCGCGAGCTCCTGGAGACGCCCGTGGACACGCTGCACGACAGCGGCTCGGTGGAGACCGCGCTCGCCGCGGCCGCCCACACCGTGGATGCCACGTTCGAGTACGGCTTCGTCTCGCACGCGACCCTCGAGCCGCACAACTGCACCGCCGAGTTCCGGGACGGCGAGTGCTACATCCGCGGGCCGCTGCAGATGCCGGGTAGTGGGCGTCAGGTGGTGGCTGCCGCGCTCGGCATCCCTCCCGAGCGCGTGCACGTGCAGTCGACCCGCATCGGCGGCGGGTTCGGCCGGCGGCTCATGTCGGACTTCGCGGCGGAGGCGGCGGTGATCTCCCGCGCGACGGGACGGCCCATCCAGGTGGTCGAGACGCGCGAGGGCGACCTGGCGCACGACTACTATCGCGGCGCCGGCATGCAGCGGCTGCGCGCGGGGGCCGATGCGTCCGGGCGCGTCACCGCGTGGGACCACACGATCGTGAGCGTCTCGCGCAACGCGTACCGCCGGGATCCGCGGCCCGCGTGGTCCACCGAGATGTACGGCTCGTACATCGGGCGCGTGGACACGCTCGAACAGACCGAGCCGGACCTGCAGCCGACCCGTATCCCGAATGCCCGCCTGCGCTACGGGCAGCCCACCTCGGGCGTCCCCGTCGGGGCGTGGCGTGCGCCGTCACACGTGGCGAACGCGTTCGTCATCGAGTCGGTGATCGACGAGCTCGCGACGGCCGCCGGCCGGAGCGCCGTGGACATGCGGCTCGACTTCCTCGGGGAGCCCGGCGACATGCCGGCCAACCCAGCGAACCCGTCGCCGTATGACCCGGCGCGGATGAAGCGGGTCATCCTCGCGGCCGCGGACCGTGGCGGCTACGGTCGTCGCCCGGCCGAGGGACGGGCGATCGGCTTCGCCTCACACCACACGTTCGGGTCCTACTGCGCGCAGGTCGCGGAGGTCTCCGTGGACGCGCGGAAGCGCGTCACCATCCACCGCCTGCTCATCGTGCTCGACGTCGGCCAGCCGGTGAACCTGTCGGGACTCGAGGCGCAGGCCCAGGGCGGCGCCATCGACGGCATCGGCACGGCGTTCTTCGCCGACGTGCCAATCGCGGACGGCCGTGCGGCGACCCGCAACTTCGACCGGTATCGCCTGATCCGCCACCGGGAGATCCCCAGGGTCATCGAGGTGGTGATCCTGCCGAGCACGACACGGCCGACCGGCTTCGGCGAGATTCCGGTCCCACCCGCGGCGCCGGCCCTGGCTAACGCCGTCGCCGCCCTCACGGGGGAGAGACTCAGAGTGATGCCGTTTGCGCGGGCGGGCTACAGCCTGTAACGGCAGCAGACCTCGGAACAAACCAGCCACGAAGGGCACGAAGTCCACGAAGCTCACGAAGCTCAGGGAGGAAGGCCATGGCTGGTCTGGCGCTATTCCACCCGCAGCCCACCCGGTGACGTCACCCGGTAGATGGGAAACGTCTCGCCCGGGGCGATGCCTTCCGTGATGATCTCCCACGTCGCGAAGCCATCGTCCGTCTCGGGGTTCATCAGGTAGAACGCGAGGCGTGACAGCGGCTGGCGGGCGCTGACGTAGAGGGCACCTTCCTGCACGAGCAGCTTGGCGGGCTCGTAGTGGCCCGTGAGGCGCACCTCGTTGTGCCCCTGCGACTCCTGGGGGGCGCGGGTCACGGTCTCGATGACGAATCGCTCGACGTCGACGGTCGCCGCCGCCTGCACGGTCTGCACCTCGACCCCGTGCAACCGCAGGCGCTCGAGCGCGAGCGCCAGGCGGCCCGACTCGACGATGCCTCTCGGAAGGATCCAGCCTCGCGGCATCATCACCGAGCGCGTCGCCGTGAAGGTGCCGTAGTCCTTCATCGGCACCGGCACCGCCATGTCGGTGCGCACGCGCATGTCGAGGCCCGAACGGGGGTTGGGCCGCGTCTCCACGTCCCCCAGCAGGATGGTCGCGGGCTCGGGCAGCGCCTGCAGCTCGAAGGCCACGCCCTGGTTGCGCTCCTCGCGCGCCCGCCTGGCGGCGGCGCTGGTGCCCACCGGCATCACCTGCCCGCCCATCGTCACGGTCTCCCGATCGATGCGCGAGGTGAGCTGCGTGATGCGCGACGCGTTGCCCACCACGGCCTTCAACGCCTCCTCCACGAAGGCCTCGGTGGCGTGGATGCGGCTCTCGAAATCGAGGTAGGAATACGCCTCCGACAGGATCGCGACACGGTTGCGGAGGCCGACGTAGTTGTTGCCGAAGCGGGGCCGGTGGTCGAAGGTGCGCCACACCGTGTCGCCGGGGTGCTCCGGGTCGACCCGTGGCCCGGCATCGCCCTCGCCGCTGTCGGACGCGAAGTTGCCGTAGTAGTAGGTGTCGAACCCGTGCTGCTCGCGCATGGCCGCCCTGATCGCGGGGAGCAGGCGGTCGCGGGCGAGCTCGATGAGCCGCGGGTCGGCGTTCGGGTTCAACGACGGGGCGTAGGTCAGGTGGAACCCGTGGTACGACCCGTCGGTCGTGTGGAGGTCGATCACGACATGCGGGTCCCAACGGGCGAAGAGCCCCATCAGGGCACGCGCCTCGGGCGACTCCAGCTTCATGTAGTCGCGGTTGAGGTCGAGACCGGAGGCGTTCTCGCGGGTGCCGACGCCGGCCACCGGGCCGTTCTGTGAGGCACGGTTCTCCGGGCTGATCTTCTCGTTGCCGTCGGCGTTGTAGATCGGCGCGATGAGCACCACGCACTCGCGGAGCAGCGGCTGGAGGTCGCCCATCGCCAGGCGGCGGGCGAGCATCAGCGACGCCTCCTTGCCCTCGACCTCCCCGCCGTGGATGTTGGCCATCACCAGGACGATCGGCCGCCCCAGGCGATGGGCCGCCTCGGGCGTGACCACCGACGGGTTCGAGAGCATGAGCAGGGGCAGCGCGCGGCCCTCGAGGGACTCGCCGAAGCGCTCCCACGTGGCCAGGCGGCTGGCCTGCACGAGGCCGTCCACCAGCCGCAGCACGTCGTCGTACGAACTGGTCTCGACGAACGCGGAGGTCTCGGCGCGCGTCCTGAGGTCGGGCGTGTCCTGGGCGACGCCGACGGTGCCGAGCGCCGCGAGGAAGACGAGGATGAGACGAAGGTGCCTCATGTCGGCAAACATCGGGTGCAGTCGTGTTGGATCCGGTCGCCGCCTCGCGGCGACCCGCGGATTGTACCAGCAGATGCAAGGCCCTGCGTGCGGGCGGCTGGCGCCGTGGCGCCCGGACGGGCCAGAGGGTAAGATGTGAACATTCCTGTCGAGCCTCCCGGACGGCCGCGGCCGTCCAACGCGTGCCGTGTCCCAGGAGGACCCTGAAGTTGCACCAGCCGTCCGAGCCCCTCGGTCCCATCTCGACGTTCGTCGATCGCCACTTCCAGCACTTCAACGCCGCCGCGCTGCGCGATGCCGCCCAGGGCTACCGCGAGCTGCTCGACTCGGGGGGCGGGATGTTCCTCGCGATGGCGGGCGCCATGAGCACGGCCGAGCTCGGACGGTCGCTCGCCGCGATGATTCGTGAGGGCGCGGTGACCGCCATGAGCTGCACCGGCGCGAATCTCGAGGAGGACCTGTTCAACCTCGTCGCGCACTCGCAGTACCGGCGCATCCCGGAGTACCGGACGCTGGGCGCCGAGGACGAAGCGGCGCTCCTGGCGCAGAAGCTGAACCGGGTCACCGACACGTGCATCCCCGAGGAGGCCGCCATCAAGCGGGTCGAGCGGGCGGTGCTCGGCGAGTGGCAGCGCGCGGATGCGGACGGCACCCCGCGGTTCCCGCACGAGTTCCTCTACTCGGTGATCCGCTCGGGGGTGCTGGCGGGCTCCTACGAGATCGACCCGGCTGACAGCTGGCTTGTCGCAGCGGCGGAGCGCAACCTGCCGATCTTCGTGCCGGGCTGGGAGGACTCCTCGCTCGGCAACATCTTCGCGGCGCACTGCCTCAAGGGGAACGTCAGGAACGTGCACACGGTGCGATCGGGCGTGGAGGCGATGACCGCGCTCGTCGACTGGTACCGCACGACGGCCCGCGAGACCCGGCTCGGCTTCTTCCAGATCGGCGGTGGCATCTCGGGCGACTTCCCGATCTGCGTGGTGCCGCTCCTCACGCAGGATCTCGGGGAGCCGGACATGCCGCGCTGGGCGTACTTCTGCCAGATCAGCGACTCGACGACGAGCTACGGATCGTACTCGGGCGCGGTGCCGAACGAGAAGATCACCTGGGGCAAGCTCGACACCGGCACGCCCAGCTTCATCATCGAGTCGGACGCCACGATCGTCGCGCCGCTGGTCTTCGCGCGCGTGCTCAACTGGTGACGGGACACGGGGACTTGTCTCCTGTGTCCCGTCACCAGAATAAAGAATCAAGAAAACGGAATTCGGAAAGGAATTCAGCAATTCCGAATTCGGTAATTCCTTTCTTGATTCCGTTTTCTTGATTCTCAATTCAGTAAGGGGTGTGCCCCCTCTTCTGCCCCTCTACTGCCAACTGCCGTACATCGGGTTCGGCACGAGGAAGAACCGGCGGCCGAAGGCGTCGAAGGCCTGGTCGCCCTGTCCGCGGATCGACTGGCTGAGGCCCGGGAAGTCCTGGATGTTGTCGCCCATGAAGACGACGATGTCGAGTGGAGCGCTGGAGGCGGGTGACCGGCCGGCGGCAACGGCCTCGAAGCGCGGGTTCTTGTCACCAGGCCCCCCGTCGGGACGGCAGAGCATCGCGTCGTACGGCAGCGCGTGCGCCGTGAACACCGCCGCCGTGTCGTCGCACTCCGACTGGAGGCGGTTGGTGACGATGGCGATGCGACCGCCGAGGGCGCGCACCCGATCCAGGAAGCCCTTCGCCCCAGGCAGCGGCGTCGCTTCACGGCGGCGCACCCACGCGTTCCAGCTCTCGGACGAGTAGCCCAACCCCTGTTGCGCCCGCTCCAGCTGGTAGGTCGAGTTGTCGATGACCGTCTCGTCGGCATCGAGCACCACCGCCCAGCTGCCCCGCGCTCGTGCCCCCGCCTCCGCTTCCACCCGCACGCCGGCCTCCCGATAGACCTGCAACAGGGCCGCGACGTGCTCGGCCGACTCACGGACCCACCGGATGCTGTCGGGGGCCGGGCGCGCCTCGGCCATCGCCGATGGCGCGGACGCCGAGGCCGGTGCGGTCTGCGGTGGCGTCCTGGCAGCCTGACACGCCACCAGGAGGACGATCAGCGGGACGAAAAGGACGCGCTTGGACATGCGGGCGATCATACGCCGTGTACGTGACGCCGGTGTCGCGCTACAATCGCCCGGCTGCCGGCGCAGCGCCATGAAGGTCGAACAGCACACCCGCACGCCCGCCCGCGGATGGTCAGGCCCTCCCGCGCTGCCCGAGGCGCAGCTCGTCCTGGTCTTCGGCCGGCGCCAGGAGCTCGAGTCGGAAGACTGGTCCGCCACACTCCGCGACCGCTGGCCCGCAGCCACGATGATCGGCTGTTCGACCGCCGGCCAGATCGCCGGCACGCAGGTCTTCGACGAAGGCGCCGCGGCCACCGCCATCGAGTTCGCCCACACGACGGTGCGCGTGGCCGTCGAGGGCGCACGCGGGAGGGACAGCTCCGGCGTCGGCGCGCGGCTGGCCGCCGCCCTGGCCGGCCCGGACCTCAAGCACGTCCTCCTGCTCTCCGAAGGTCTCGCAATCAACGCCGACCGCCTGCTGCGAGGCCTCGGCGCCAACCTGCCCGAGGGTGTCGCCGTGACCGGTGGCCTCGCCGCAGACGGCGAGCAGTTCTCGCGCACCATCGTCCTCACCCCCGACGGTCCGCACGACGATGTCGTGGCCGCCGTCGGCCTCTACGGCGACCGGCTCCACGTCGGATACGGCTCGGTGGGCGGCTGGGATCCGTTCGGCCCCGAACGGCTCGTGACCCGCTCGTCCGGCAACCAGCTGTACGAGCTCGATGGGCAGTCGGCGCTCGGGCTCTACAAGAAGTACCTGGGGGAGCACGCGGCCGCCCTGCCGGCGTCAGGCCTTCTTTTCCCGCTCTCGCTTCGCACCCGCGAGGCCGAAGCGCCCGTCGTGCGGACGATCCTGCGCGTCGATGAGGCGGACCAGAGCATGACCTTCGCCGGCGACGTGCCGGAGGGCGGGTACGTCCGGTTGATGAAGGCCAACTTCGATCGCCTGATCGACGGGGCGATCCTCGCCGGCCGCGTGAGCGCGGAGTCGCTGGCTGACGGGCGCGCCGACCTGGCGCTGCTCATCAGCTGCGTCGGCCGCCGCATGGTGCTCCGCCAGCGCGTCGAGGAGGAAGTCGAAGGCGTCCGCGACATCGTCGGCGCCGGCGCGACGCTTGCCGGCTTCTACTCCTACGGCGAGATCTGCCCATTCGTGCCCCGCGGCCGCTGCGAGCTGCATAACCAGACCATGACGGTCACGACCTTCTCGGAACGATGACGGCCACCGGAACCGACCTTCACCGCCTGCTCCGGCGCCAGCTCGCGCGCCACGCACCCGGCGGGCAGGTCCCGGCGGCGCTCGACGCGCTGCTCGAGGCGGTCGACCAGGCCTATCGGGAGTCGGACAACGACCGGTCGATGCTCGAGCGGTCACTCGAGCTGAGCTCGCAGGAGCTGCTCCAGGCCAACGCCGCGCTGCGCGCGCTCGTCAGCGCCTTCCCCGATCAGCTCCTGCGCCTCGACCGCGACGGCACGGTGCTGGATGTCCGCGGTGGCGGGAAGGACCAGGCGCGACGCTGGGCCACGAACCGGCCGCTGGTGGACCAGCTGCCCCCGGGCGTGCGCGCCTCGATCGGGTCCGCGCTCACCGAGGCCTCGCTGCGCGGCGCCATGGTCAGCCGGGAGCTCGACTTCCGCGCCGACACATCACCGCAGGTCTTCGAGGCCCGCATCGTCCCCCTGGACGATGGGGACCTGCTGCTGATCCTGCGGGACGTGACCGCAGAGCACCTCGCGAAGGCGGAGCTGACCGCCAGCCAGGCGGCCCTGCACGAGGCCCACCGCACGCTGGAGCACAGGGTCGAGGAGCGCACGCGAGAGCTCGAGCACGCCAACAACGAGCTGCGACGCGAGTTCGCAGAGAGGCAGGCGGCCGAGCACGAACGCGCCGAACTGGAGGTCCAGCTCCGGCACGCGCAGAAGATGGAAGCGGTCGGCCGGCTGGCCGGCGGGATCGCCCACGACTTCAACAACCTGCTGACCGCGGTGCAGGGGTACTCGGAGCTCCTCATCAACGCCCTCGAGGGCTCGCCGCTGCGCGAGGACGCCACGGAGATCCACCGCGCGGCAGAACGCGCCTCGCTCCTGACACGACAGCTCCTGGCCTTCAGCCGCCGGCAGCTGCTCTCGCCGGAGGTGATCGACGCCACGACGCAGGTGGTCGACCTCAGCCGCATGCTGTCGCGCCTCATCGGCGAACGCATTCGCATCGACCTGCGGCTCACGCCGGACCCGTGGCCGGTGCGCGTGGACGCCGACCAGCTCGAACAGGCCATCGTCAACCTGGCGCTCAACGCGCGTGACGCGATGCCCGCGGGAGGCCCACTCGTCATCCAGACCGCGAACCGTACGCTGGACGACGCCAACGCCCGTGCGCTCGAGGTGGCCCCAGGCGACTACGTGGCCATTGTCGTCTCGGATGCGGGGACAGGCATCCCGGCCGAGGTCCAGGCGCGGGTGTTCGAGCCCTTCTTCACGACGAAACCCAAGGGACAAGGGACGGGCCTCGGGCTCTCGATGGTCTACGGCTTCGTCAGGCAGAGCGAGGGCGCGATCAGCTTCGAAAGCCGCGAAGGCGAGGGCACCAGCTTCACGATCCTGCTGCCCCGCGCCGATCGAGCGCCTGACCAGCCCGCCGGGCCCGTGCGCCCCCCGCTCACGGCCCATCGCGGCGAGGGCACGGTGCTCGTGGCAGAGGACGAACCCGCGCTGCGCCGGCTCGCGACGACGGTCCTGGGGCAGGCCGGGTACCGCACGCTTGCGGCGCCGGACGGCCGCGCGGCGCTCGAACTCTTCGATGCGCACGCCGGGGAGGTGGACATCGTCGTCACCGACGTCGTGATGCCCCGCCTCGACGGCCTGCAGTTCGCGCGGAGCCTGCGCGAGCGGCGCCCAGACCTGCCCCTGATCTACATGACCGGCTATGCGGAGGAGGGCCAGGCGCTGCGCGACTCGGCGCCGGACGCCGCCATCCTGCTCAAGCCCTTCTCGCCCGGTGTGCTGCTGGACGCGGTTGCAGAGGCGCTCGCTCAGCGGAAGTAGATCGGGTTCGACAACGCGGTGATGCCGTCCGTGTCACGGACGTTGACGCGCACCCAGTCGCCCGGCGCGACGTCCACGTCGAACCGCAGCTCCGCGTCATTGCCTGGAACCGCGCCGCCTGCGCCGTCAACCACGGCGGCATTGCGGATGACCTCTATCTGCTGACCGCCCGCCGAGCGAACGATCACGTGGAAGGCGACGCGACGCGGTTCCCCGATCTCGACCACGTCGCCCATCGTGGCGCCGACGCCCGGCGCCTCGAAGCGCAGATCGGGCCCCTCGGGGCCGCGCGTCTTGATGAACACCCGCCCGGCCCGGACGCCGGCAAGCAGGGCCGCTTCCGTCAGCGCCGTCGCGCGGATCACCGTGGTCGGCGTGCCAATGCCGGATCGTGTGCCCGTCCCGCCCGCGTGGTCGTCTCCTCCGCCGACAGCCGTCAGCCGATGCCCCTCGTTGAGATGCCGCTCCCACACGGGGATGCCTGCGGTCGGTCCGGTGACGACCGTGCCGTTGACGGCCTCGATGGCATCGACGCGGTCGTAGTCGGTGTCCGTGGCGGACCAGCCGCAGCCCGTGCACTGCTCACCCGTCTGGCGGCCGGGATGGTTCAACGAGATCAACGCCTCCTGCGCGGCGACCGCATCGAGCATGTGGTCGACCGTCTGCCCCTCGTCACCGATCCGGAAGTCGACCACCTCGCCGGCGCCGTAGACGTTCGCGTGCCCGTAGAAGGTGGTGACCTCCTGGCCGCGAAGCAGGAGCATCCGGGGATACCGCGCCTGCACGGCCACCATGCCGGCGTAGTGACTCGTCGTGTTGTGGTCGGTGATGGCGGCGAAGTCCAGGCCCCGGCGCGCCGCCGCGGAGGCGACGGCCTCGATCGTGCACGGCACCGCATGCCCTTCACCGTCAGCGCAGCCGAAGGCGTCGCTGTGCATCGTGTGGGCGTGGAGATCCCCCTGGTACCACCGGGGACCGGACGCGGCCACGCTCGCGGGCACCGCGAGCGGCGTCGGCACACGCGACGAGTCCGGCCAGAGCCGCACCGTCAGGTGGTACGTCGAGGTGACGCCGTCGCGGATGCTGGGAATGCCCAGCAGCAGCCGCCAACGTCCTTCAGGCATCGGGCCCGGGAGGTAGGACGGCGTCGCCTGATCTCGCGCGACGAAGAACGACGACTTGCTCGTGCGGCTCGCGCCGCGATACCGCTGCGGGTCGTACAACCCGAACTCGATGGCTGTCCCCTGGTCGCGATTGGTGTAGGACATCTCGACGTCGATCCGGGCGATGTCCTCCGGCACCTCGAACGGCCGCTCGATCCAGCGGAGACGATCGGCCGAGGTCAACGTGCCGTCGATGGACAGCTCGATTGGAGCGGTCGGCTGGCGGCCGTCGTGCAGCACGCGGCTCAGGGCCTCGTAGAGATCCGTCGCCACGTAATCGACACCTGCGGCCTTCGCCGCGCGCCACCGCTGCTCGGCGGCGGCCTGGGAGCCGAAGTTGTAGCCCGCCGACCAGCCATTGGCCTCACGGGTCGCCTCGTCCGATCCGTTGAGCGTCCACATCCGGACCAGGAGGCCGGCGTCGTGCGCCCGCGTCACGAGGGCCTTCAGCCGCGCATCGTCCGCGGCCGTCCAGTCCCCGGCCTTACGCTGGCCGCCCTCCTCGACAACGGCCCATGGCGCGTTCCACCAGCGACGGTAGTTGGTGGCATGTGGAAACGGCGTGTCGGGCAACTCGCGCCAGACCCGGGTCATCGCCGCCTCCCGGCTCTCGCCCGCGCGCGGCTCGGGCCGGATCGGCATCGCACCAAACAACCGCATTCGCGTGCCAACCGGCAGGTCGTCGTGGAAGGCCTTGGCCTGCGCATCCGACTCACCGGTCAGGACCAACACGGGCTTCACGTCGAACGGCGCCGGCCGGCTGCCGTCTCCCGTGCGCACGGCGGTCGTGAGCCACGACTCGTACTTGCCGAGCAGCGTCCACAGGGCCTGAAGGTGTTCGGGTTCGGTGGACTTCAGGTCGAGGTTCAGCGTGACGAGCGGCCAGTCGCGCGAGTCGCCCGATGCGAGCGCCTGCTGGACGAGGGGGCGGATGCGCTCGAAGAAGTACGCGTCAAGCGTGGGTTCGGTGCCGTGGAAGGGCGCACCGTGCGAGACGACGGATCGTCCGGCCTTGCCGTCAGCGGCCGGAATCCAGACCAGGTCCTGCTCGATGGCGACGGGTGTGCCGCCTGCGAGGGCGCGGTCGATGCGGTCGGCGAACTTGCCGTCGTAGGGATACGAGTTGTGCGCGTCGAGCATGACGCGGGTGCCAGGGGCAATCGCGTCGGCGGCGCGGCCGGCGGGCAGCACGGCCGGCATGGCCACGCAGACCGCGAGCGTCGCCAGGAGGGCGGCCCGGCGCCGGAGGGAATGGGACATGGGTAGAACTCCGGGAGAGAGTGGGACGGGGTGGAAAATGGGGACAGTCCCCATTTCCAGGAACTGACGCGGGGGGAGATGGCGACAGTCCCCATTTCCCTGGCGATGGGAATGGGGACTGTCCCCATTCCCCCTCGTCGTTCACGCTAGAACCCGAACCGCACCGCGAGCTGGACGATGCGGGGGTCGTAGGCGTCGCTGATGACGCCGAAGCTCGAGGAGCCCCAGGTGCTGTTGGGGTCCTTGTAGTTCGTGGTGTTGAAGAGGTTGAACGCCTCGACGCGCACGTCGGCGAAGTGCTGGCCGTCGAACGAGAAGCGCTTGACCAGGCTCAGGTCCACCGTGAAGTAGCCCGGGCCCCACGCGGAGTTGCGCGGCGCGTTGCCCGGCGTATTGAGAGCCTGGAGGCTGTAGGCCGACGGATTGAGGTAGTTGAACCGATCGTTCGCGGCATCGGAATTGGCATTCGGGTCGCCGACGAGATCGGGCCGGAGCGAACCGCCGTTGCGGTTCAGGAAGCTGTACCGCAGGCCGGTGTTCGGGTCCGTGCCGCTCGACGCCAGCGAGACGTTCACGGGCAGGCCCGTGCGCAGCGTCCAGATCGTCGACATCTGCCAGCCGCCGATGAGCGCGTCGGCAAGCGGGCTCATGTCGCCGCCGATGGCGCGCCCGCGGCCGATGGGCAACTGCCACACCTCGGAGAGGGTGAAACGGTGCCGCGGAATCTGGCCGTTCGGGCCCCGCTCGGACGCCAGCGCCTGCTCCACGTTGGACAGGTCGGGGCTGATGCGTGCCTGGACGCCGTTGCCGCCGGCGCCCCACGCGCCAACCTCGTCCTCGGCATGCGAGAACGTATAGGACGCGAGCGCATAGAGGCCACCCGACATGCGCTTCTCGAGCTTGGCCTGCAGGCCGTGATAACTCGAGCTGCCGCGGGTGATGTTGTAGTCGATCTGCTGCCAGCCGGGATACGGGCGGTTGGCGGCGACCGAGCCGTCCTCGCCGAAGTCGACCGTGTTCACCGGCACGTTCACGAGCAGGTTGCCGACCTTGTTGCCGACATACGCCAGCTCCATGGTCATGTCACCGGGCAGCAGCACCTCGGTCGCGATGTTCCACTGCTGGATCGTGGCCGCGTTCTGGTCCACCTCGCGGGCCTTCACGGACACCGTCGAGGGGTCATAGTTGTTCAGGAGGTTCGACGGGAACGGGTCCGACAGCCCGATCGGCGAGCTGTTGCCCGAGCCCACGAGCGAAGCCTGGATGAGGGCCGGCGGGTTCAGCGCGATGATGCCCTCGCTGCCACGCATGTCCTCCATCGAGTAGAAGATGCCGAAGCCGCCGCGCACGACGACGCGCTCGGGCGTGGCCTGCCAGGCGAAGCCCAGGCGCGGCGCGAAGTTATTGCGGTCCGGCTGCATCAAATACCTGTCGGCGTCGGTCGCCGGGATGAGCTCGCCGGTCGCGAAGTCGAAGTTGACGTTCTTGTTGGTGCCGCCGCCGTAGTACGGCGTCGTGTACTCGTAACGCAGGCCGAGGTTCAGCGTGAGGTCGGGACGGACCTTCCAGTCGTCCTGCACGAACGCCGCGTAGGCCTGCTGTTCCCACTCGACGATCGGGAGCGTGGTGGCCGACAGGGCACGCGGCACCCCCAGCAGGAGGTCGGCGATGTCGTTGCCGGTCACCTGCCCGTTGAACGAGTACGCCGGCGTCCGCCGGACGATGTCGACGAGCTCGTTGTGCTTCAGGCGGACCTCGGCGCCCGTGCGCACCGAGTGGGGACCCATCGCCATCGTCAACGTGTCGAGGAACTGCCACTGCACCGGGTTCTGGTACTGCGGGCGGTAGTTCCGCGTGCCGAGGTCGTTGTAGTTGCTGAAGTCGATGAGCGGCAGGCCACCGGTGGAGTTCATGAAGTCGGGCAGGCCGGCGAAGCCGAACTCCGAGGCGGTCATGTCGTTGGCCGTCGCGTGGGCGAAGCGCGAGTGCGTGCGGTTGTAGCCGGCGCGGGCCTCGTTCACCATCCGCGAGCCGAGCACCCGGCTCCAGCTCACGCCGATGCTCTGGTTGCGGTTGAACTGCTCACCCTGGTTGCCGACGCCGTCGCCGAGCCCCTCGAAGATGGCGTCGCGGTTGATGTCCTGCTGCAGGAAGCTGTGGCGGGCCATCAGGCGATCGTTGCCGGTCAGCACGTAGTCGGTGCGGAGGTCGAGCTTGTGCGTCATCTCCTGGCCGGGCCGCTGCACGCCGAAGTTCTCGATGACGCGGCCGCCGGAGCCCGCCCGGCCGGGCAGGTTCGCGGCCGGGAACAGGTCGAGCAGCTTCGCCCCCAGCGAGTCCCACCGCTCACGCGGGATGGTGTTGTTCGGGAACGGCTGGCCGGTCTGCGGATCGGTGATCGTGCTGGCGAACACGCCGTTGCGCTGATCGCTCGTCGGCACGTTGGTCAGGAACGTGTTCGAGAAGTTGCGGCGGAAGCCCTCGTAGGACCCGAAATAGAAGGCCTTGTTGGGCATGAGCGGGCCGCCGGCGGTGCCGCCGCCCTGGTGCCACGAGAGGTCTTCCTTCGGCTGGTCGATCAGGTTCGCCCGCCACGACGTCGCGGCCAGCGACTTGTCGCGGTTGTAGTAGAAGGCGGATCCGCGTGTCGCGTTGGTGCCCGACTTGAGGGACACGTTCACCACTGCGCCCGCCGAGCGGCCGAACTCCGCGGAGAAGCTGTTGGTCTGGACCTTGAACTCGCCGATGGCGTCCGGCGAGGGCTGGACGACCTGGGCCGACATCGACTGGGCGTTCTGCGTGCCCTGGTTGTTGTCGAAGCCGTCGAGCACGAAGTTGTTCTGGGTCTGGTAGTTGCCGTTGGCGAGGAACCAGCCCGGGCCGCGGGTCTCGACCGTCATGGTGCTGCTGCTGGTGCCGGGCACGAGCAGCGCCAGCTCGGTGTAGCGCCGGCCGGCCAGGGGCAGCTCCACGGCCACCTCCCCCTTGATGACCTGCCCGAGCGAGCCTTCCTCGGTCTGGATGACCGCGTCGCGCGACACGACCTCCACGCGTTCGGTCGCCTGCGCCACCTCGATCGTGACCGGCAGGAAACGCCGTTCGCCGACGTCCACGCGGACGTTGGAGATCTCCACGCCCTGGAAGCCCGCCAGCGAGACGCGGACGACGTAGGTGCCGCGGGTGATCGGCGTGAACTGGGCGTAGCCCGTGCCGTCGGAGACGGCAGTTCGTGTGTCACCCGTCGCGACGTTGGTCACGTCGACCGTGGCGCCTGGCACGACGGCCTCGCTCGCGTCGGTGACGAGCACACGCAGGCCGCCGGCGTCGGCCTGCGCCGCCGCGGGCGCCGTGAAGGCGCCGAGGCCAACCGTGAGGGAAAGGCACACCGCAAGCGCGGTGCGCCAAGGGGTCTTGCGGGGCACTGGCATCGGAAACATCCTCGGGATCAAGTGCAGTGGGCACGGCAGGCGTGCCGCGCCAGGATGGGAGCCAGTGTGTCGGGTGGACGTGACGGTGGTGGGTCAGCCGCGCAAAGTTGGTGTGACTGGATCGAAGGACACGAAGGGTACTAAGGGCACGAAGGCACGAAGGCACGAAGGCATGAAGGACAAAGCAAAACGGGCCGGCGCTCCGTGGGGAGGGCCGGCCCGTGGCCGTGGCACGACGAGTCGCGTGGGCGTTACTTGGTGATCACGCCGCACGCGATCCGGGAGCCGGCGTCGCCGGCAGGATCGCTGGTGTAGTCGTCGCCGTGCTCGTGGAGCATCAGCGCGGAGCCGTCGGCGTCGAAGAGGCTGTTCGAGCCGGAGCCGAGCGTCACGGCCTGGTCGAGCTTCTCGAAGGTGAGCATGCCGCTCGAGGGCACCTCGATGTTCGGCATGTCGCCGGCGTGCATCCCCTGCGGGTTCTTGATGCCGTGCTGCTTGCCGGCCGGGTTGAAGTGGCCGCCCGCGCTTGTGAAGGGCGGCTCGCACTTGCCCACCGCGTGGATGTGGAAGGCATGCACGCCGGGCGGGACCTTCGTCAACTCGGTCCGAATCAGGACGCCGTGCGGCGTCTCGGTGAGGGTGGCGTGGCCCACGACCTCGCCGTTTGCGTTCTTCAATTCGGCCTTCGCCGTCATCGGCGTCTGCGCTGCGGCCAGGGCCGCCGTCGCAAGCAGGCAGCCCGACAGGGCCAGGGACGAGAGCATTCGCTGCATCGGGATCTCCTTCACTCCGCTTTCAAAGCGATTCTCGTACCGTACCACAAACCGGCCCTCCACCAGCTGGAGTGGGCACAGGACGCTGGAATTGAGAATCCAGAATCCACGAATCAAGAAAGGAATTCTGAATTCGAGAATTCCGGAATTCCTTTCCGAATTCCGGTGTCTTGATTCCCTATTCCAGAGGTTAGTGGCAGCCGCTGTTGCGCTTGACTTCACCGAGCGGGACGAAGGCCGTGGTGCCGCCCTTCTTCTTCCGCGGTCCCATGAACCGGCGCACGAGGAACACGACCGCGCCCGACACGATGAGGAAGACGCCGACCTCCTGCCAGGGCATTACCCCACTCCCCACCCGAGCGCGCTCCCGACCTGGTAGACCAGCAGCGACCCGGTATACGCGAGCACGGTCATGTACACGAACATGAACGTCGGCCACTTCCACGAGCCGGACTCGCGTTTCACGACCGCGATCGTGCTCATGCACTGGCACGCCAGCACGAAGAACACCATCAACGACACCCCGACCAGCGGGGTCATGAGGGTCGCCCCGTCAGGCCACTCGGCCCCACGCAGCGCCTCCCGCAGCGGCTCGTTCGCCTCGTCCGCCTCGGAGATGTCGAAGACGATGCCGAGGGTCGAGACGAAGACCTCGCGCGCGGCGAACGCGCCGAGGATGCCGACGCCAATGCGCCAGTCGAAGCCGAGCGGCTCGATCACCGGCTCGATCGCGTGGCCGAGCCGTCCCGCAAAGCTGTAGCGGAGTTGCTCGCCCGCCTGCTGGCTGTCGAGCGCGGCCACCCGCTCGTCCGCCGCCGGGGGCGTGAGCGTGGCCACCGCCTCGGCCCGCTGCTGGTCGAAGCGCTGCTCGATCTCGGAGCTCCGCGGGTAGTACAGGAGCGCCCACAGGACCACCGTCAGGGCGAGGATGATGGTGCCGGCGTCGACCAGGAAGGTGCGCACGCGGTGCCAGACGCCCCGGAGCAGCACGCTCATCACCGGCAGGCGGTACGGGGGCAGCTCCAGCACCAGCGTCGATCCCGGTCCCCGGAGCGCCGTCCGCCGCAGCACCGCCGCCGCGCCGAGCGCCGCGACCACCGACAGCATGTACATCGCGAAGAGCACGAGGGCGCCCGTGCTGACGAACCCGACCCGCGAGCCTGGCGCGAAGACCGTCGCGGTGACCAGCACGTACACGGGCAGGCGCGCGCTGCACGACATCAGCGGCAGCACCAGCATCGTCAGGAGCCGGTCGGTCTTGTTCTCGATCGTCCGGGTGGCCATCACCGCCGGCACGGCACACGAGAAGCCCGACAGCATCGGGACGAAGGCCCGGCCGTGCAGGCCGACCGACCGCATGATGCGGTCGATGACGAACGCGACACGCGCCAGGTACCCGAGGTCCTCGAGCAGGCCAATGAAGAGGAACAGCAGCGCGATCTGCGGGACGAACACGATCACGTTGCCGACGCCGGCAATCACGCCGTCGACGACCAGGCTGGAGAGTGGTCCCGCGGGCAGCCAGCCCGTGACCACGCCCTGCAGGGCGGCGACCGCTTCCTCGATGATCCCGATGGCGGGCTCGGACCAGGTGAAGAGCGCCTGGAACACCACGAGCATGACCGCGGCGAAGATCAGCGCGCCGGAGATGCGGTGCGTGAGGATCGAGTCGAGCCGCTCGGTCCAGCTGACGCCGTCGTGGTGCTCGTGGGTGGCCACCGCCTTGACGAGCTCGTCCACCCGGCGGTACCGGGATCCGATGATCTCCAGGTCGAGGTCACGGCCCGCCTCACGCGTGCGGGCCTGGATCTCGCGTGCCGCCTGGCGCAGCCCCGGCGGGATGTTCCGCAGGTCATCGTCTTTTTCGTCAATCGAGAGCAGGAGCCAGAGGGCCCACGCGCGTGCGGCGGCCGGCCGCTCGAAGACGTGCTCCTGCAGGATGCGCTGCTCGAGCGCATCGAGATCGTCCAGCAAGGCGGGCGCGAGGTCGACGCCGGCTCGGACCTCGGCGTCGGAGGCCGTGTCGTCGATGGCCGCCTCCACCGCCCGGGCCAGCTCGGTCAGCCCGAGCCCGCGCTTGGCCACGGTCGTCACGACACGGGCGCCCGTCAGGTCGGCGAGTCGGGCCGTGTCGATGCGGATGCCGTCACGCTCGGCCTCGTCCGCCATGTTGAGCGCCAGGACGACAGGGACGCCGGTTTCGAGGACTTCCAGCAGCAGGTAAAGCCCTCGACCGAGCGCCGTCGCGTCCGCGACGACGACGATGGCGTCGGGCTGGCGGGCGGTGCCCGTGGCGTCCATGGCCGCACGGCCGAGCATCGCGTCCACCGCAATCTGCTCCTCGGCGGATCGCGCGCTCAGGCTGTAGGTGCCAGGGAGGTCGACGAGCTCGACGCGCCGGCCGTCGGGCACGACCAGCGTGGCCGACTTGCGATCGATGGTGACGCCGGGGTAGTTGCCAACCTTCGCGTTGGCACCGGTCAGCGCATTGAAGAGGGTGGACTTGCCGGCGTTGGGATTGCCGGCCACGAGCACGAGCGGCGCGCGCCGGCCGTCGCGGGGCGCGCGCGGAAGGACAGCCGGAGTCGGTGGGGCGAGCGTCGACATGAGGCGACCGTGGGGAACAGCGACGGGGTCGCCCGTCGGGGTCCTATTTCACTTCGATACCGAGGGCATCGGCACGGCGGATGGACAACGCGTAGTTGCGGACGCGCAACTCGATCGGATCGCCGAGCGGGGCCACACGCTGCATCGTGACGGGGGTGCCGGGCACGAGGCCCATCTCGAGCAGGCGCCGCACGACCGGGCGATCACCACTGACGCGTGAGACGACGGCGGTGCCCCCAACGGGGACGGCCGCGAGACATTCCGGTTTGAGATCCGCCACGGGGTGGCTCCTGGATGAAACTTGAGACTACGTCTCAACTTCTTCCAGTGTATCAGGGTGCCGGGGCCTCGGCAAGGGAGAGGACGAAGGCGGCCAAATCGCGGCGTTCCGTCTCCGGCAGGTAGTCGTAGGCCGGCATCGGCGTGGGGCGGGCCGCCGCCCCTGCCGCGATGACTTCCGCTATTTTATCAATATTTCTGGGGTTTCTGAACGCCGACGCGTCGTGGAAGTCCGGGGGGCGCGGCGTCAGGGTGAGCCCCAGCCGCCCGTCCCCCTGCCCCGACTCCCCGTGGCACGCAGCACAGCCGTTGGTCGCATACAAAGTGCGACCGTGTGCAGGATCGGGGGCTGGAGGGGCGGAGGAGCAAGCGGCCAGCCCGGCCGTGAGGGCGAGGATGACCAGGGCGACCGCGCGGGAAGTGGGGACCGTCCCCGTTTCCGTCTGCTCGTGCATGTTCATCGCGACACCGGGAACTTCGACAGCTTGCGCTGCAGGGAGCGACGGTGGATCCCCAGCAGGCGCGCGGCCTGCGAGATGTTGCCGCCACAGTCCGCGAGCACGCGCTGGATGTGCTCCCACTCCACCCGCGCCAGCGACGGCACCTCGATGGCGCCTGGACTCGTGGGCGAGGCGGGAGCCTGGCCGAGCAGGACGGCGACGATCTGATCCGTGTCGGCTGGTTTCGTGAGGTAGTCGGCGGCACCGAGCCGCACGGCCTCGACCGCCGTCGCGATGCTGCCGTACCCCGTGAGCACGACAACGCGTGTGGCCGGGTCGATGGCGCGCAGGCCGCTCACGACCTCGAGCCCGGAGCCATCCGGCAGCCGCAGGTCCACGATCGCGTACTCGGGGCTGTCGTCGGTCGCCGCCGCGATCGCCGACGCGCGATCTTCCGCCGCGCGCACCTCGAAGCCGCGCTCCTCGAGCGCCCGGGCAAGCCGCGTCCGCAGCCGCTCATCGTCCTCGACGAGCAACACGGACGCGGGCGTGCGCGTGACGTCGATCTCAGGCATCGAACTCCAGGCTCACCGTGGTGCCCTGCCCCGGCGTGGATTGCAGGTCGAACCGCCCGCCCCAGCGCTCGGCGAACGTGCGCGCCAGGAAGAGGCCGAGGCCGAAGCCCTGCCCCGGCGGCTTCGTGGTGAAGAACGGCTCCCCCGCGCGTTCGCGCACCGCCGGCTCCATCCCCTGCCCGTGATCGCTGACCCGCAAGGCCACGCCGTGGGCGGAGGGCGAGATGTCCACGACGACCGGTGCGTCGCCGCCGGCGTCGAGGCCATTCTTGACGATCGACACGAGCACGCGCACCAGGCCAACACGCGGCAGCTTCAGGGCCGGCACGCCGATGTGCGGCCGCACCTCGACCCGGTCCTGTCCGCCCGGCAGCAGCGCGACCGCGTCACACGCCGCCCGTACCGGGTCCACGAGCTCGGCAGGCTCGGCCGCGGACTCGTCGGCGCGTCCGCTCATGTGGTCCAGGATCGTCCGGCACCGCGTCACCTGTTCCGCGATCAGCTTCACGTCGTCCACCACCACGGGCGGCACGCCAGGCTCCCCTGCCGCCCGCTCGAGCTCACGGGCGGCGATGAGGATCGTGCCCAGGGGGGTGGCCAGTTCGTGGGCCGCGCCGGCGGCCAGTGTCGTCAGCGACGCCAGGCGCTCGTGCCGCGCCGACTCGTGGCGCGCCTGGGCGAGCGCACGCTCCCGCTGCTCGAGCGCGGTGCGGATCCGCGTGACGAAGCTCGCGGTCAACGCGGCGGCGATCATGAACGCGACCCACATGCCCGCCAGGTGGCCGGTCTCGGGCATCGCCGCCAGGTGCGCGGCATGCGCCGGGTCAACGGCCGGGGCGCCGCCACCGAGAAACAGCACCGCATAGCCAACGACGGCCGCAACCGCGATGCCCCAGGTCCACCGGGCATCGAGGATGACCGCGGCGAGGGTGATGTAGACGAGATAGGCGACGGTGAAGGGATTCGACGGCCCGCCGGTCGCAAGGAGCACGCCGGTCAGCAGGACGACGTCCAGCAGGACCAGGCCGCCCAGCAGCGTGCCCGTCGGGTCGTCGTCGCGGCCGAGGCGACTTTCGAACCAGAGATTGCTGACGCCGAGGGCGGCCAGCAGCCCGAGCACGAGCGGGGTGCTGTACTGCAGGCCCAGCACCGTCCGGCCGATCACGAGCAGGCCAATCGCGCCGAGGCCGACAGCCCAGCGGAACCGGGCCAGCCAGCGCGCCGTGACGATGCGTCCGCCTTCCATGGATGTGACGATCCTGCCACAGGGACCCGGAGCCGCCAGCCGGACGCCCCTGCGGCAGATCGTCGCAGGTCTCGACGTCGCGCGCTACTGCGGCAGGCGCTCCGGCATCTCGGCGGCAACGTAGGTCATCACGGCAAGCGCCGCGGCGGCCTTCGACACCTCGCCGGGGGCGATGCGGTCCACCGTGTCGGCCGGCGTGTGGTGAATCGTGAAGTAACGATCCGAATCCCCCTGATACGCCAGCATCGGCACGTTGCCGGCCTGGCTGATGGGGCCGATGTCGGCGCCGCCGCCACCACCGCCGATGTTGGCGAGGCCGAGGGGCCCGAGCAGCGTCCCGATCTCGCGGACCATCGCCGTGGCCGCCTCCGATCCGGTGAACCCGAGGCGCCCCGGGGCGAACACACCCGAGTCGGACTCGATCGACAGCACATGCTGCTTCGCCTCGTCCATATGCTGGTCGCGATAGCCGTTGCCGCCACGGAGCCCGTTCTCCTCGTTGGTGAAGAGCACGACGCGCACGGTGCGGCGCGGGCGAATGCCGAGCTTCTTCATGAGTCGCGCCGCCTCCCAGGTGACGACGACCCCCACGCCATCGTCCGACGCGCCGGCGCCGACATCCCAGGAGTCGAAATGGCCGCCGACGAGCACGATCTCCTCGGGCTTCTCACGCCCGCGGATCTCGCCGATGACGTTGGCCGACTCGACGTCCGGCTCGAAGCGGGCCTCCATCTTCAGCCGCATCCGCACCGTGCGGCCGCGGCCGACGATGCGGTGGATGCGGTTGGCGTCCTCGGCGGCAATGGCCGCGGTCGGGATCTTCGGCGCGTCGTCCGCGTAATTCATGCCGCCGGTGTGCGGCGTGCGCAGGCCGATCGGACCGACCGAGCGCACCAGCGCGGCAACGGCGCCGAGGCGCGCCGCGGCGCTCGCGCCGCCGGAGCGGTACTGCACCGTCTGGCCGTAGTTGGTGTACGGGACGTCGAAGAGGACGATGCGGCCCTTCGCCTCGGCGGCGCGGGCCTTGAGCTCGTCGAAGCTGGAGACCACCATCACCTCGGCCTCGAGACCGTCCGGCGGCGTCGCGACGCTGCCGCCCAGCCCCAGCATCACGACGGGATGCTCGGCCGGCTCCACGATCGTGGCGCTCTCCTGTCCACGCACCCAGCGCGGCACCATGACCTTCTCGGTCCGGACGTTCTCGAGGCCATCCTGCTTCATCGTCTCGACGGCCCAGGAGATGGCGCGGTTGAGGTTCTCGGAGCCGGCGAGGCGCGCGCCATAGGTGTCGGTCAGCTCGGCCAGGCGCTCCCACGCGAAGTGATCGGCCTGGGCCGCCTCGATCAGCCGGTTGGCGTCGGCTCGGTACGGCTCGACCGAGAAGGCGCCGGACTGCGCGTCCGAACGCGTGGCGGCGAGGACGGCAACGATGGCCGCGGTGGCGAGGATGGAGAGGCGGAGTGCGCTTCTGGACATGGCGGGGATCATCGCAGATTTCAGGTTGAAGAATTCAGATTGAGGATTGGTGGGGAAAAGGGGTCAGACCCCTTTTTCCTCCCTACTCCGCCGGCATCGGCAGCGCGACGAGGATGCTGGTGAGCACCAGCGTGGCGGCGCCGAGGGCCACTTCCAGGCCGGCAAGCCGCCGCAGGCGGGGCTCTGCCCGATCGTCGGTCGCGAGGCGCGGGGCGACGAGCCGCCAGTTCACGGCCCCACAGGCCGCCGCGGCGAGGAACACGACGACCTTGAGCATGAGCATGCGGCCGTAGGAGGTCGTCCAGAGACGCTCGAGTTCACCGAGGTGCACGAACCCGGCGACGAGCCCCGAGAGGACCACGAGCGGGACGACACCCAGCGCCAGCAGCGAGAAGCGCAGGACCGCGTCGGAGATCTGCGCGCGGCGTTCGGGACCCGGGGGCGCCGTCCAGGCGGAGCCGAGGCCCGCCACCAGGAACCCGAGCGTGCCCATCCACAAACCGGCAGCGACGACGTGCACGGCGTGGGCGGGGACGGTGATCCAGAGCCGGTCGGTCAGGCCGACGGCATGGCCGGTGAGCGCGGCCGTGCCGGCCGCGATGACCGCGGCCACGGTCAGGCTGCCGGAGCGGGCCTGCGTCTTTCTGACCGCCCAGGCGGGCGGCAGGACGAGCACGACGGCCGCGGCCTGCCACATCCAGCCGCGTCCCCACGGCGTGGCCGTGAGCAGCAACTCGATGCGCTCGAGGGTGATGCCGATCTCACCGAAGGCCGACTGGACCTGCGCCGCGAGCCTGAAGGCAAGCCCGGCCGCGAGCACGCACGCGGCCGCCCAGGCCCACCGCCCCGGCACCGGCATCAACCGGGCCGCGGACGCGGCCCCCACGATGGCGAGCAGGCCGGCCAGGTAGACGAACGTGGCGGCATTGACCCACCACGGCATCGCGTCGGCGAGCACGAGGCGCTCAGCGGGTCGCCGCGACGGTGAACGGAATCGAACCCTTCAGCACGTGACCGTCGTGGCCGGCGGTCTGCCAGGTGATCGTGTAGGCGCCCGGCGCGAGAGTCCCGGACACGTCGGCCACCAGTGAGTTCTCCTCACCGGCCGCGATGGCCCCGAGCGTCGCCTTGCCGCTGGCGCCTTCGACGCTGAGCGCGCTGAGGGCGAGGGACGGCTCCTGCGTGAACCACACCTGGATGCGCGTGGGCGACTGGACAGTGGCGTCCTTGGCGGGCAGGCTCTTCGTCATCGCGAGGTGCGCCGAGAGGACGGCGCCGGCGGCGAACAGCACGATGGCAACGGCGAGAGGACGGACAAGTCGCTGGGTCATCTGGATACTCCCGTAGCGGCCGATCCTACCCCGGCGGGCGGGGGAACCGGCGCGGCAATTCGCCGCAGGAGGGCGAAATGGGGACAGTCCCCTTTTCCCGGCGCCCGATGCTGAGGGAAAAGGGGACAGTCCCCATTTCGGGTGGGTGCTCAGAACTGGACCGAGTACACCAGCTTGAAGTTGCGCCCCATCTCGGGGAGGACGTCCTTCAGGTAGTTCAGGTGGTTGCGGTACAGCCGGTCGGTCGCGTTGTCGAGGCGCGCCGTGATCGTGTGCGTGAGGCGATCGGTCACGAACGAGTAGGACCCGAAGAACTTGAGCGTGGCGTAGCCCGCGGTCGGGGTCTCCTCGCCGAACACGCGGTTCTGGTCGGAGACCGCCGTGACGGTGCCGCCGGCCTGGAAGGCGTTCTTCTGGTACCGCAGCCCCGTGGACACGCGGTACGGCGGGATGCGCGGCAGCGGATCACCGCTCCCCGACAGCTCGCCCTTCACCCAGTCATAGGTGACCTCGGCCGTCACCGTCGGCGTGATCACGATGTCGCCGTGCGCCTCGACGCCGTACATCGTCGCGTCGGCGCCGGTGTACTCGATGTACTGGAAGTCGCTGCCGGTGTTGTCCTCGTCCTTGCCGAACCGCGCGTTGAACTCGGGCTGGCGCGCGGCGAACTGCGCGGCGCTCAGCGGGTTACGGAAGATGAAGTCCTTGATGCCGTTCCGGAAGAACGTGAGCTCGCCCTGCAGGCGCGGCAGGCGCGTCCTGAGCGAGAGGTCGAAGCCGAGCGCGGTCTCGGCGCCGAGGTCGGGGTTCCCGATCTCGAACGACAGGTTCCCGACGTGGGTGCCGTAGAAGTAGAGCTCCTCGAGGGCGGGATTGCGTGCCGCCCGGGCCAGGCTCATCGCGACGACGAAGTCGTCGTTGGCCTCGATGGGGCGGACGAGCAGGCCCACCGACGTGGAGAACTCGTTGTAGTCGCGCGCCGGCAGGACGCTGTTCTTCGGATCGTACGAGGTGTGATCGAGGCGGCCGCCGAACTGCACCGTGGCATGCGGCCAGGTCAGCTCTTCGTAGATGAAGCCCGCCAGGCTCGACTGGTCGATGGGCGGCGACAGGGCCTCCTCGCCAATGGCGTCGAATGCCCGATCGAGGAACCAGCCGCCCACCGTGCCCGACAGCCGGCCGACCGCCTTGTGCGAGACGAGCAACTCGCCCTCTTCGGTGTTGTTGTGGAAGATCGTGCCCGCGTCCTGCCCCTCGAACTCGGTGTGCTCGTACCGCCGCACCCCGAACGTCGCGCGATACGAGGTCACGGCGCCATCCAGCCCCTCACCGCCGGCCCGGAGCGTGAACGCGTGACGCGTCGGCGCGAGGCTGATCTCCCCCCCCTCGACGATCGGCACGCCGTACCGTGAGTCGTCGTAGCTGTAGCTCGTCCCGACGTAGGTCTTCTCGCGCGTCCAGGACGCGCCGACGCTGGCGGTCGCGGAGCGCGAGTCGGAGTTGTCGACCTCGCCCTCTGGCGTCGAGTAGTTGCCCGTGCGGCGCGCGGCGCCCGAGACATGGAACGCGAGCTGCCCGTTGCCGAAGTGGACGTCGCCAGCGCCGCCGGCATCACCGGCGTTCGAGGCGAGGTCCAGCGTGAAGTCACCCGTGGCAGCCGTCTGCGGCTTCGTCGGAATCTGATCGGTGATGACGTTGACCAGGCCGCCAATCGCGCTGGCGCCGTAGAGCAGCGCCGCGGGCCCCCGCACCACCTCGATCCGCTGCGCGGACGAGGGGTTCACCGACACGCCGTGGTCCCCGGACTGGCTCGACAGGTCGCCGACCCGCTGCCCGTCCTCGAGCACGACGACGCGGTCGCCGTCCATGCCGCGGATGACAGGCCGGGCGGGCGCCGGCCCGAGCGACCGCATCGCCACGCCCGGCTCCGACTGGAGCGTGGCGCCGATGGTCGACTCGAGCTGCTTCTGCAGCTCCTGGCCGGCCAGCACCGACGTCGGCTGGTAGGACTCGAACTGCGGACGCGCGTTCGGGCTGACGGACACGGTCTCGGCGAAGTGCATGTCGAGCGCGACCACCAGGTCGAGCGTCGCGCCGCGCGGCGTGACGGTCACCTCGGTGCGGTGGCTGCTGTAGCCTTCCGCGCGAACCGACACGTGGTAATCCCCCGGCGCGACCCCCTCGAAGCGATAGGTGCCATCGGCCCCGGTGCGCGTCTCGCGCTTGAGCTCCTCGATGACCACCGCCGCGCCGGCCATCGCGTCGCCGGCGTCACGGGTCACGGTGCCACTGAGCGTGGCGCCGCCCTGGGCGCGGGCGGGAACAGCGGCACTGAGCAGCAGGATCGCGGCGGCCACCCCGGCCCACACGCGTCCCCAAGAAAACGTCGTCATGGCGTTCTTCCCCTCGAATACGAAACTGCACCCGGTCCGCCACGTCGCGGCGGGACCGTCGAACCATCGACCAACGGCGGCTCCGGCCGCGCCTTCGCGACGGGCGAAGGGACGCGGGGCCACCGCACGGACACTCGAACTGGACGGGGTTCAGACGCGCGCGGGAGGGGCGCGCGCCGGCAGCGGGAGACGAGACGAGGCCGACGCACGAAGCGGAGCGTTGTCCGGGAGGAGGACGCCGGGCTGCAGGAAGAAGACGTCGACGGCGTCCCAGCCAAGCGGCGCGCGCACGACACGCACCCAGTGGCAGGCAATGCAGTGGTTCTCGACCGGGACCTGGTCGGGGTGCGGCTCGGCCGAGACGTGGTGCTGGCTCTCGTCGTGGATGACGAGCACCGCCTCGACGTCGTGCCCGTCGGCCGCGTGCAGCAGCGGCCCGATCGACACGGTCGCGAGGGCCGTGACGAGCAGACGGACAGTCAGGCGCCGGAACGCCGTGGAGGCCCTGAAGATGGACATTGCCCAACCGTAGGCTACTACGAGCGCCGCGCGTGGGCCAGCCCCCGGCGGGACGGCCCCACTTCAATGATGACACGGATGCGGGGGCGAGATGGACGCAAGCCGGGGGATCCCACGCCCCACGTCATCGTGTACAAGTGGAGGGACAGCCCACACGTGACCGCCCGCCCGGGCCCCTCGGAAAGGAGCGCCACCCACGATGCTCGACGGCACTACCGGCCCCGTTCGTCGCACGTCCCCCCGGGGGCCGCGGCTTCCGTTCGTCCTCCTGTCCGCCTTCGGCCTCATCCTCCTGGCCGCCGTCACCCCCGTGGCCGCCCAGAGCGGCACCGTCACGGGGGTCGTCACCACCACCGCGCGGGCGCCGCGCCCGCTGCGCGTGACCATCGATCGCAACGTCTGCGGCAACACCTTGCCGGACGCATCCGTCGTGGTCGACGGCGCCGGACACCTCAAGAACGCCGTCGTGATCCTGACCGGCACCACGGGCGGTGACATCCCCGCCCCGACGATCACCAACGAGCACTGCGCGTTCGTGCCGCGGGTGCAGGTGTCGCGCCCGAACGCCAAGGTGAAGACGACGAGCAAGGACCCGGTGCTGCACACGACGAACGCATTCGACGAGCACGGCACGCAGCTGTTCAACGTCGGCCTGCCGGTCCCCGGGATGTCGATTGCGCGTCCCGTGGACGGCAAGGGGCTCGTGCGCATCGCGTGCAACACGCATCCCTGGATGCTCGGCTGGATTGTCGTCACCGACGAGATTGCGGCGGTCACGAATGCGGACGGTACGTTCACCCTCTCGGGTGTCCCGCCGGGGACGTACGAGCTGCGGATCTGGCACGAGTCGCTGAAGGGCGCGCCGCAGAAGGTGACGGTGAAGGCGGGAGGCACGGCGACGGCGAACTTCACGTTGAAATAGCGGCCGTCCCGGAAAAGGGGGACTGTCCCCATTTCGGCCCCCGCAACCATACAATTGCCCCACATGCGCTCCCTCACGCGCTTCTCGCTCGTGGCCCTCGTCGCCGTCCTCCTCGCCTTCGGGCTCGAGGCGCGCCTGCCGGCGCAGCTGCCGCCGGCGCCAAGGGTCGTGCGCCTCACGCCCCCCGAGGCCCAGCGCCCGGGCGAGGTGTCGGTCGCGATCAACCCGACCAATCCCGAGCACGTGATCGCGGTGCTGCTGCAGGGCGGGGCGGTGGGTGGGCCACGCATCACCAACTACGCCTACACGTCACAGGACGGGGGGCTCACCTGGACGGGCGTGCCGTCCGGCAACCCCGATGGCCGCGTGCAGGGCGACGACGCGGTGGCGTTCGGCCCCGATGGAACGGCGTACCACACGTACATCTCGTTCGACGGCATCCGCGTGGCGCGGCCCCTGAAGGCCGCCAGCGGCATCTTCGTGCAGGCGAGCCGCGATGGCCTCACGTGGGCGGCGCCCGTCCCGGTCGTGGACCACGTCAACTCGGTCATCCCCTTCGAGGACAAGCCGTGGCCCGGCGTCGACCGCGTGGCCACGTCGCCGCACCGGGGCAATGTCTACGTCGCGTGGACGCGGTTCGACGTCTACGGCAGCGACTCGCCGGACGACCGCAGCCACATCATGGTCAGCCGGTCACGCGACGGGGGGCGCACGTTCGAGCCGCCCATCGAGATCTCGGACGCCACGGGCGACGCCAAGGACAGCGACGGCACGCTCGAAGGGGTCGTGCCGGCCGTGGGGCCCGATGGGGCGCTCTACATTGCCTGGGCCGGCCCGCAGGGCATCCTCGTGGACAAGTCCACCGATGGTGGCTACTCGTTCGGCACGGACGTGAAGGTGGCCGACCAGCCGGAGGGCTGGGATCTGCCGGTGGAGGGGCTCGAGCGCCATAACGGCATGCCGGTCACCGGGGTGGACACGAGCAACGGTCCGCACCGCGGGAGCGTATACGTCAATTGGATAGACGCGCGGAACGGCGACCCCGACGTGTTCGTCGCCGCCTCGGGCGACGGTGGCCAGACGTGGAGCGCGCCGGTCCGGGTGAACGACGACCCGAAGGGCGCGACGCAGCTGTTCACGTGGATGGCGGTGGATCCCGCGGACGGGTCGCTGAACGTCGTCTTCCACGACCGGCGCGGCGGCAGCGGCACGAAGACCGGCGTGACCGTGGCCCGGAGCGTGGACGGCGGGAAGACCTTCGTCAACTACCCCCTGCCGATGCAGGCCTTCGACTGCTGCGGTGACGGGTTCTTCGGCGACTACAACGGCATCGACGCGAACGGCGGCCGCGTGGTCGCTGCCTTCCCGGTGCTGACGGCAGACGGCACGCAGATCGTGCAGGCCGCGGTGCTGCGCTTCGAGCGCGGCACGACGCGGCTGCTGCCTTGAGAATGGGCGGACAGCGAAAGGCAGCGAAGAAGGGGTCAGCCCCCTTTTTCGATGTTTGACACGATGACAACGAAGCGCACGAACTCCTACTGGCCCCTGTCCATCACGCTGGGCCTCTGTCTGGTGGCCCTGCTCATGCGGAGCGTCTCGCACCGCCTCGAGGCCTCGACCGCGCCCGAGGGCGATCGTCCCGCGGTGACGTCCCCGTCGCACGAGCCGCCGCCGGTGCCGGTGGAAGCTCCGGCGCCACGCGGCACCCGGCCCGCCGCCGCCTCGGCGCCGGCCTCCCCGACACCGCCGACCAACCGAGACGCCGACGCGCCAGAGACACCACCGGCCCCGCCCGAGCCGCAGGCCGCGGCCCCACCGGCCGAGGAGTCGTCATTCGTGACCCGCGTGCGGCGGCTGACCGTCGAGGGCCGCCGCGCGGGTGAGGGGTACTGGTCGCCTGACGGCACGCGTCTCGTCTTCCAGAGCGAGCGCGAGCCCGGCAACCCCTTCTACCAGATCTACGTCCTCGACCTCACGACGGGCGACACGAAGCGCATCTCGCCCGGATACGGCAAGACCACGTGCGCCTTCTTCCGGCCGGGCAGCGACCAGATCCTGTTCGCCTCCACGCACCACGATCCGAAGTCGAAGGAGCTGCAGGCCGAGGAGATGGCCTTCCGCGAGTCGGGCAAGGAGCGGCGCTACGCCTGGGATTACGACACCGAGATGGAGATCTACGCCTACTCGGAATCGACGGGGGCGCTCACCCGCCTGACCGACGCCAGGGGTTACGACGCGGAAGCCAGCTACTCACCCGACGGCCAGTGGATCGTGTTCTCGTCGATGCGTGATGCCTACAACCGCCCGCTCTCGGCCGAGGAACAGAAGCAGCTCGAGGTCGACCCGAGCTTCTTCGGCGAGATCTACATCATGAAGGCGGACGGCTCCGACCAGCGGCGGCTGACGACGACCGATGGGTACGACGGCGGGCCGTTCTTCTCCCCCGACGGCACCCGCATCGTCTGGCGGCGGTTCAACGAGACGGGCCTCATCGCCGACGTCTGGACGATGAAGCTGGACGGGTCGGACAAGCACCAGGTGACGGACTTCGGGGCCATGAGCTGGGCGCCGTACATCCACCCTTCCGGGGAGTACCTGCTCTTCGCGTCCAACAAGCTCGGGTTCGAGAACTTCGAGGTGTTCATGGTGGATGTCGCGGGCACGAAGGAGCCGGTGCGGGTCACCTACTCCGACGGGTTCGACGGCCTGCCGGTGCCGTCGCCCGACGGCGCCCGCCTCGCGTGGACGACCAGCCGCGGCGGCGGGCGTGAGGGCCAGATCTACCTGGCGAACTGGAACCACCAGGCCGCACTCGCCGCCATAAAAGCCGCGCCACTGCGGAAGGGCTCCGGTAAATAGAGAATCGAGAACAGAGACTCAAGAAAGGAATTGCGAAGTCTGAATTCCGGAAAGGCATCAGTCCCCCTTTCAGCAATTCCCAATTCCCCAATTCCTTTCTATATTCCTGATTCTTGATTCTCTATTCCCAGCAGAAGGACCCCATCATGTCCAGAAAGATGCTGTCGGTCGTCACCGTCGCCAGCTTCGCCGTGGGGCTCGTCATCGGGTCGGAGCTGCCGTCGCAGTCCCAGACCACCGCGGCGTCCCGCACGCGGGCGCACGTCGAGCGGCTCGCGTCCGACGCGCTCGAAGGACGACAGGCCGGCAGCGAGGGCGCACGGCAGGCGGCGGAGTACATCGCCGCGGAGCTCACGCGCATCGGCGCCAAGCCGCTGCCCGGGCAGGACGACATGTTCCTGCCGTTCGAGTTCACGGCCGGCACGAAGGACGGCGGCTCGTCGGTGACGGTGACACGCACGGGCGCCACGCCCCAGCTGTTCCTCACCACGTCGAAGGTGCAGGCGCTCTCCTTCTCCGACAGCGTGGAGGTCAGCGGACCCGCCGTCTTCGCCGGCTACGGCCTCGTGGTCCCCGAGTCGCAGGACTTCGGCTACGACAGCTACGCCACCCTCGACGTCGCGGACAAGATCGTGGTGGTCCTCCGCTACTTCCCCGAGGACGCGGATCAGCAGACGCGCGCGACGCTCGCGCGCTACTCCGACCTCCGTTACAAGGCCATGGCGGCCCGCCAGCGTGGGGCCAGGGGCCTCATCGTCGTGACGGGGCCACGGTCGCCGAACGCCGGGGAGACGATCCCGATGTCGTTCGACACGGCGCTGGCCGGTTCCGGCATTCCTGCCGTCAGCGTCAGCGCCGATGTCGCGGACGCACTCTTCGCGGCGGTGGGCAAGCCGCTCGAGGCCATCCAGGCGGAGTTCGACACCGGCAACCCGCACACGGCCGGCTTCGCGCTGCCTGACGTCTCCGTCTCGGTGCACGCGCAGGTGGAACGCGAGAACCGCACGGGCCGGAACGTGGTCGCCTACCTGCCCGCCACGACCGGCGGCGCCGCCGAGAAGCCCTGGGTGGCACTCGGCGCGCACTACGACCACCTCGGGCGGGGCGGCAGTGGCTCGCTCGCGGGCAAGGACCAGGCCGGGCAGATCCACCACGGCGCGGACGACAACGCGTCGGGCACCGCCGCGGTGCTCGCGGCGGCCGCCGAGCTGGCCGGCCGCCCGCGGCCGCGGAACGTGCTGGTGGCGTTCTGGTCGGCCGAGGAAATCGGCCTCATCGGCTCGAATGCGTTCGTCACCCATCCGCCCGTGCCGCTCGACCAGATGGCGGCCTACCTCAACTTCGACATGGTGGGACGCATGACCGACAACCGCCTCACCATCCAGGCCGTCGGCTCGAGTGCGGAGTGGCGCCGGATGATCGAGCAGGCCAACGTGATGGCCGGCTTCGATCTGGCGCTGCAGGACGACCCCTACCAGCCGACGGATGTCGCCAGCTTCAACGCGGCGTCGGTCCCGAGCCTCACCTTCTTCTCGGGCACGCACGTCGACTACCACAAGCCCAGCGACACCGCCGACAAGATCAACTACGAGGACCTCGACCGTGTCGTCGACTTCGCCGTCTCGCTCGTCGGCCGCGTGAATGCGCTCGAGACGCCGCCGGCCTTCGTCAAGGTCGAGCAGCAGTCGACGATGGGCGGGCGCGCCGGCGTGCGGGTGTTCACGGGCACGATTCCGGACTATGCGTCGGACGCGAAGGGCCTGCTGCTCGGCGGCGTCATCGGCGGCGGACCGGCCGAGGAGGCCGGCCTCCAGAAGGGCGACGTCATCGTCGAGATCGCGGGACAGACGATTGCGAACATCTACGACTACACCTTCGCGTTGGAGTTGCTGAAGATTGGCGAGCCGGTGAAGGTCGTCTACATGCGTGGGGACGAGCGGCACGAGACGACGCTGACGCCAGCCGCGCGGAAGTGAAAACTGAGTAAGTAAGAAGTAAGAAGTAAGAAGTAAGAAGGCAGGGGGCAGAAGGCAGGGGGCAGAAAGGCCTGCCCCGGACGTGCTAAGCTTCGCCACCGGTTTCAGCAGCACCCCGGCAGGGGTGTGGGGAGGATCCATGGCACGCCTGGCGTCCCGTTTCCTGGGACTTGCGTTTGCTGCGCTCTTCGTCGTGTCGGTCACGGCCCAGACCAACGTCTCGGGGTCCTGGGACCTCGAAGTCAACGGACCGCAGGGTACCGTCACAGCCACCATGGTGCTCGAGCAGGACGGCGAGAACCTGAAGGGCACCATCGACGGCGACATGGGCAAGGTGCCTCTCGAGGGCGCCGTTGCCGGCAACCTGATCAAGATCAACTTCACGGTGGACGCCGGCGGGCAGTACATCCCGATCGTGCTCTACGCCGAGATCGATGGCGACTCCCTGAAGGGGAGCATGGACTACGGCCAGGGCGCGGCCGAGACCACGGGCAAGCGCACCAGTTTCTGATCAGGGCCTATCCGCGGATGAACGCGTTCATCCGCGGATAACTCACCTCAGTACTTGACCAGCAGCCGGGCCGCGCGTTCGATGTCGGCCTCCGAGACGAGGAAGAACTCCTCGAGCGGCGGGGAGTAGGGCACCGGCGTGTCGAGGGCGCCGAGCACACGGACGGGCGCGTCGAGCGCCTCGAAGGCTTCTTCCTGGATGATCGCGGCCAGGCTCTCGCCGATGCCGCCCGTGCGCGAGTCCTCGTGCACGATGAGCACCTTGCTGCAGTGCCGCGCGAGCGCGAGCACCGCCGCCTTGTCGAGCGGCGCGAGCGACCGCAGGTCGAGCACCGACGCCTCGATGCCGTCCGCCGCCAGGCGATCCGCGACGCGCAGGCAGTCGTGCACGTAGGCGCCGTAGGAGATCATCGCGAGGTCCGTGCCCGCGCGCCGGAGCGCGGCCTTGCCAATCGGCGTGGGGGCCGGCGCCTCGGGGGGCAGGGCCTGCTTGATGCGCGGGTCGCGGTAGAGCGTGATGTGCTCGTAGTAGAGCACCGGATCGGGATCGGCGACGGCAGCCGCCATCAGGCCGCGCGCGTCCTCGGGCGTGGAGGGCACGACGATCTTCAGGCCCGGCGTCCGGTAGAACCACGGCTCGGTGTTCTGGCTGTGGTACGGCCCGGCATGACGCAGGCCGCCCCACGGCATGCGCACGACCATCGGCACGTCCGCGCCCCACCGGTAGCGGATCTTCGCGGCGTTGTTGACGAGCTGGTTGAAGCCGGTAGCCACGAAGTCGTTGAACTGCATCTCGGCGATGGGCCGCTGCCCCGCGAGCGCGGCGCCAACCGCCACGCCCAGCACGGCCCCCTCCGCCAGCGGCGAGTTCAGGATGCGATCCCCATGCGCCTTGAGCAGCGGGCGCAGCAGCAGGAAGGCATTGCCGTACTGGCCCCCGACGTCCTCGCCGTAGACGAAGACACGTGGGTCGGCGCCGAGCGCGTCTCCCACCCCCATCATCACGGCCTCGAGGAACGTGTTGCCCTTCTTGTCGTGCGGCAGGCCCGTCTCCACGGGCGGCAGGTCGACAGCGGCGCGCCCGGCCGCCAGGCGCCACTCGGGATCGAGCACCTCGACGCGGACCCGCGGCGCCTCGTCCTTGAACACGCCCACGGCCGCGTCCGACGGCTTCGGCCAGGGCGCCTCGATGACCGCGCGGGCCTGCGCCTCGACGAGGTCGTCCGCCCAGGCCTTGATCTCGTCGAGCTCCCCCGCCTTGATCACGCCCTCGGCCTGGAGGCGCGCCGCGTACCCCGGAATCGGGTCGCGCGCCGCCCAGTACGCGTAGAGCTCGCGGTCGGCGTACCCGCCCTCGTGGAGCGGCGCGTAGTCCCAGGAGGGCTGCGGGTCCTTCCCGAGGTAGAGCATGTCGTCGTGGTGCGCGTGCCCGCACATCCGCATGGAGACGAGCTCGATCAGCGCCGGTCCGTGTCCGGCCCGCGCCCGCTCGGCCGCCCACGTGAACGCCGCCGCGACCTGCTCGGGATCGGTGCCGTCGATGGTGATCCCGGGGACGCCGTACCCGGCGGCCTTGTCGGCGAAGACGCGCACGGCCGAGTTGGCGGGCACCGGCGTCGAGAGCGCCGTCTGGTTGTTCTGGAGGCAGAAGATGGCCGGGAGCTTGCGCGCCGCGCACGCGTTGATGGCCTCGTGCCACTCGCCGAGTGACGAGCCGCCCTCGCCGATGAACGAGAGCGCGACGCGTCCGGAGCCGTCGCGCCAGAAGGCCATCGCCAGGCCGGCAATGGTCAGGGAGCCGACGGCCAGCGGCGCCGCGGCGGGCAGCACGCCCCAGGACCAGTCGCCGGTGTGAAGATCCTTGCCGTTCATCGGCGGCCCCGCCTTGCCCATCTGGGCGCGCAGGACCTGCTGGACGGCCTCCTCGTCGTGCCGCATCGCGAGCGCGATGCCCACGTCACGAATCACGGGCGCGATCACGTCGCCGCCCCAGCTGCCATCCGGGCGCCGGAACTCCGCGCCGCGCCGAAGGCGGATGCCTCCGGCATAGATGGCTTCCTGGCCGAGCGAGCGGAAGCCCTTGCCCTGGAAGGCCTTCTCACCCCAGCGGATCTCCCCGCCGGTGAAGAACTGCTTGAGCCGGTTGTCGACGGCGCGCGTCAGCGCCATGCCGCGCAGGATCTCGCGGCGCTCGTCCACGGTCAGCGACGCGGCGATGGCCTCGCGGCGCAGGAAACCGTCGCAGGCCTCGATGAGCTCGGCGTGGGCCTGTTCGAGCCGCGTCTCGACGGGGGTGCCCGGCGTCGGTTCGGCCAGGCCGTCCGGCGCCGAACGGGTCGCCAGCCGGCGCGCGAGCTCCTTGCGGAACGTCGCCCGCATCGCGTCGATCTTGACGGCATCGCGGCCGCGAATGCTGCTCCCGCCGGCCAGGTCGAACGCGTCGAGCGCGAGCGACACCGCCAGCGGAAAACGCTCGGCGACGAAGGCGCCGAAGCGGCTCTGGAGACCTGTTACCTGCGAGACGTCGGCCGGCCGGGACATAAGGACGGTATTGTACCCGCCCTCGCCAGGCGTCGCACGGACCGCGACTCAGCGCGCGCTCGCCGCACCACCTGACACCGGCAGCAGGCGATAGCCGTGCTCGGTCGTGTACCAGGAAAGCATCACCCCGGACGGGCCCTTGATCAGGAACGGATGATCCGAGGGACCGGACGTCTCGGACAGCGTCCGCACGGCGCCGAACGTGGCGCCCCCGTCAAGCGACTCCATCACCCGCACGCGGGCGCCACGGTTGTCGCCCTCCTTCCAGGCCACGACCACGTGATCGTCCACCGCCTCGACGACAGCGTGGCCCGTCGAGGGCAGCGCGGGCCCCAGGCGGATGGGCGTCCCGATGAGGTGACCCGACGCGGACAGGCGGCCATAGAACGCGCCGGGGCCCTGCGGACCTGCCCCCGTGAACCAGACGATGTGGGTGAGACCGGCGGCGCCGAAGGCGAGCCACGGGCCGTGGTGGGGACAGGCGGCAATCTGCCAGCCGTCCGTGGTCACGCGCTGCACCGTGCCGGTCACGCCATCCGGCGACAGGTGCACCATCGCGTGGTCGCGGATGCTGCCCGTCATCACGTCGCGCCAGAAGAGCGTCAACCGGCCACTGACATCGAAGGCGTGCGCGATCCGGCAGCACTCGCAGACGTGGTCCTTGATCTTCCGGTTCGGGACGAACGTCGCGCCGTGATCCTGGCTCACCGTGTAGTAGAGCGCCGCCCCGTCGTAGCCCTTGCCGGCCGCCGTCGCACGCTCGAGGTCACGCTTGTCGATCCAGACCAGGTAGACGGTGCCGTCCCGGCCGACGTCGAGCGCGTCTAACCGATGCCCCGTCACGATGCCATCGTCATTGATGGTGCGCGGCGAGTCGAACGTGCGCCCGCCGTCCACGGACCGCGTGAAGCGGATGTCGCCGGTGTAGGGTTTGGCGCCGTAGCGGGTCCACGAGACGTAGATCTCGCCGGCGGGGCCGATCGCGATCTTCGGACGGCTCTCGGAGTTCGCGTCGATGTCCTCGGGGTCCCGGGTCAGCTCGACGGGAGCGCCAAACGTTCGTGCGCGGTCGGAAGACGAGGCGACGAGGATACGTTTCCCGTCCACCCAGACGCGCCACAGGGTCCCGTGCCGGTCGAAGGCCACGGTCGGGGTCTGCATGCCGGAGGCCCCGGTGGCCGCACCGTGTTCGTGCGACATGCCCTGGGCCGCGGCAGGCAGGGCCACAGGTGCAGAGAGGAGACAGCCCGCAAGGCACAGCGGGACGAGGCGGGAGACGGGGACCATGTGATGTGACTCCTGGACGTTCCGATCCTAGGAGGTCACATCAGGAAGCCGGGTGCGGCAAATGGTCGCGGGGGGATCTAGTCGAAGGACACGAAGGGTACGAAGGACGCGAAGGGCACGAAGGGGCGGGGGTGACCGCAACTGCCGGTCCGGTCACCCCCTTCTCACCTACTGCTGCTGGCTCGAGGTGCGGACCGTGGGGTACTTGATGCCGAGCTGATCGAGGTACGTCTTGTACTTCGTCGGGTCGTAGTAGTACTTCTTCATCTCGGGACGGTACTTGTCCATGATGTCCTTGTTCAGCCAGATCGCCGGCTCGTCCTGCGGGCGGATGAGCGGCGTGTAGCTGCGCTGCTTGAGCTGCACGTTCTCGAAGTAGTCGCGCGCCTGCTTGATCAGCTCGGGACGGGTCATGAGGTCGAGCAGGGTCATCGCCTGCACCTTGGCGCCGGCGTTCACGCCCTTGTGCGCGATCGGCGTGGCCATCGAGATGGCGTTGGCCCAGTTGTGGCCGGGACCGGCCTGGAAGTTCGCCGGGAAGCTCAGGGACACGGTCGGCACGTTCCACGAGATGTCGCCGATGTCGTCCGAGCCGCCGCCGCGTTTGGTGTCGTCGTCAATCTCCTCGACGCCGCGCAGCGGGCCGATCTCGGTCGCGAGGCCACGCTCGGCGACGCCGAGCTCCTTCTGGGTGGCCTTGGCAAGCGCGATGTCGTCCGCGCTCCACTCGGGCAGGCCCACCGCCTTGATGTTGGCGTACATCGTCTCGGCGAGGGTCTTGTTCATGTGCGAGGGCCAGGCGGAGCCGAGCACGCGGGAGGTCCAGGTGGTGCCGGTCATCATCGACGCACCGTTGGCCATGGCGTCGCCGAGCTCCCAGAGGTTCTTGATGGCCTCGTAGTGGGTCTCGCGGAAGTAGTACCAGACCGAGGCGTTCGGCGGCACGACGTTCGGCTGGTCGCCGCCGTTGGTGATCACGTAGTGCGAGCGCTGCTGCAGGCGCAGGTGCTCGCGCTTCATGTTCCACCCCATGTCCATCAGCTCGACCGCATCGAGCGCGCTCTTGCCGCGCCACGGGGCGCCGGCCGCGTGCGCCGACTCGCCCTTGAACATGTACTCGACCGAGACCAGGCCGTTGCCGCTGCTGTCGCCCCAGCTCGTCGAGAGGTTCGATCCGACGTGGTTGTAGAGCACCGCGTCGACGTCCTTGAACATGCCGGCACGCACGTAATACGCCTTGGTGCCGACGAGCTCCTCGGCGATGCCCGGCCAGATCATGATGGTGCCGGGCATCTTCTCCCGCTCCATCACGCGCTTCACGGCCAGGGCGGCGACGATGTTGAGCGGCGTGCCGGAGTTGTGCCCCTCACCGTGGCCGGGCGCCCCCTCGATGATCGGGTCGTGGTACGCGACACCCGGCTTCTGCGACGCCTGCGGGATGCAGTCGACGTCGGAGCCGAGCGCGATGATCGGGTGGCCCGATCCCCACTTGGCGACCCACGCGGTGGGGATGCCCGCCACGCCGGTCTCGACCGTGAACCCGTTCTCCTTCAGGATGCCCGTCAGGTACTTCTGCGTCTCGAACTCCTGGAAGCCGAGCTCGCCGAAGCTGAAGACCATGTCGACCATCTGCTGGCCGAGGTCGTACATGGAGCCGACGTCCTCGGTCACGGCTTCCTTCATCTTCGCGATCTTGGGATCGACATTCGCCGGCGCCGGCTGCGCCGCCGCCGGCGCCTGGCCGGCTTCGGGCACAGCGCCGGCGAGGGCGCAGACGACCGCCACGAGAAGAACCCAGCGCACGCGCGACATACACGCCTCCTTCAGGCAGGACACGAGAGCCGGGGCGCCACTGCGGGACCCGGGCCACCAGACGGCGGATTATACGCGGCAATGCGCCACGGGGCGTCAGCGACTTGCATCCATCTGCGCGGTGCATGCTGGAGCCATGGTTGGAGAAATGCCGCCACGGAGACACGGAAACACGGAGGCACGGAGACACGGAGACACGGAGGCACGGAGGCGGCTCGGCAGGGGCTCTCAGCTCTCGCGCTCGGCGTCGGGTGTATCCTCACCGGCATGCGCAGGCTTACATTTCTGTCGGCTGTCCTGGCCCTTGGCAGTTGGATGTCGCTCGCGGCCCAGACGCCGGATCTGCTCGCGCGGGCGCGCGACCTGGTCCAATCCACGCCGGTGATCGACGGGCACAACGACTACCCGTGGGCGCTCCGGGAGCTCGATCCCGGGCGTGACTTCGGGAGCGCCGACATCACCGGATCGTTCCCCCGGCTGATGACGGACATCCCGCGCCTGAAGGCCGGCGGCATCGGCGGGCAGTTCTGGTCGGTGTACGTGCCGGCCGAGCTCCAGGGACGGGGGGCGGTCACCGCCACGCTCGAGCAGATCGACGTCGTGCACCGCATGGCGCGACGCTGGCCCGACACGTTCACGCTCGCGCGCACGGCCGACGATGTGGCGCGTGCGTTCGCCGCCGGACGGGTCGCCTCGATGATTGGCGTCGAGGGCGGCCACTCGATCGACAACTCGCTCGCCGTGCTGCGCATGCTGCACGACCTCGGCGCAGGCTACATGACGCTCACCCACTCGGCGAACGTGCCGTGGGCCGACTCGGCCACCGACACGCCCGCGCACGGCGGCCTCACGGCGTTCGGCGAGGAGGTGGTGCGCGAGATGAACTGGCTCGGCATGCTCGTGGACCTGAGCCATGTCTCGCCGGACACCATGCGGGACGCGCTCCGCGTGACCCGCGCCCCCGTCATCTTCTCGCACTCGTCCGCGCGCGCGATCTGTGACGTGCCGCGGAACGTGCCGGACGAGGTGCTGCAGATGCTGCCGGCGAATGGCGGCGTCGTGATGGTCACGTTCGTGCCGGGCTTCATCTCGCAGGCCGTGGCGGACCACGGCGACCGGCCGAACCCGCCGCGCGCCACGCTGTCGCAGGTGGCGGACCACATCGACCACATCCGCGACGTCGCCGGCATCGACCACATCGGGTTCGGCGGCGACTTCGACGGCATCACCAGCGTCGTCCAGGGGCTGGAGGACGTGTCGACCTATCCCGCACTGATCGCCGAACTGCTCCGGCGGGGTTACTCGGATGCGGACGTCAGGAAGATCGCGAGCGGCAACGTCCTGCGGATCATGCGCGCGGCTGAAAGGGTGTCAGCCGAGATGCACGGCGAACGGGGTCCGTCGACGGCGACAATCGAGACGCTGGACAGAAGATAAGCCCACAAAGACAACCAGCCACGAAGCTCACGAAGATCACGAAGCGCCTCAAGGGCCTCGGCGACCCCGGGCGGAAAGGGGGTCAGCCCCCCTTTTTCTGGTCGCCGGGCGAAAAAGGGGGCTGACCCCTTCTTCGTCGCTGGGTCAATCCGCCCGGAGCGCGGTCATGGGGTCGACGGTGGTCGCCCGCCAGGCGGGGCCAAGGCAGGCCAGGGTGCCGGCCGCAATGAAGGCGACGGCCACGCCGACGAAGGTGATGGGGTCGGTGGGCGCCGTCGCGTAGAGGTAGCTCTGGAGCACGCGCGCCAGGGCGAGCGAGGCGGCGATGCCAATCGCCAGGCCGAGGCCGACGAGGACGAGGCCCTGTCGCAACACCATCGCCAGCACCGAGTCGCGACTCGCGCCGAGCGCCATCCGCAGGCCGAACTCCTGCGTGCGCTCGCCAACGGAGGTCGCGATGACCCCGGTGATGCCCGTCACCGTCACCAGCAGCGCCAGCGCGGCGAAGATGGCCAGCAGGGACGCCGTCAGGCGCGGCGTCGCCAGCGCGGTGTCGCGCACCTCGTCCAGCGTGCGCAGGTTCTCGATGGGCATGTCGGGGTCGACGGCGCGTACCGCCTCCCGAATCAGCCCGGACGCCGCCGACGGGTCACCCGCCATGCGCAACAGCACGCGGCCGCCCAGTCCCTGTGACTGGCGCAACGGCACGTAGATCTGCGCCTCGACGTCACGGTCGAGCCCGAATGCCTTCACGTCCCCGACCACCCCGACAATGGTGGCCCACTCGTTGTTGCCGACCTTGATCGACGCGCCGATCGGATTGCGGTCGTCCCAGTACCGCGTCATCGACTGGTTGACCATGACCACCTGGGGGGCCTCGTCGTAGTCGAGATCGGTGAACGCCCGTCCCATGAGGAGCGGAATGCCGAGGGTGTCGAAGTACTGCGGGCTCGCCACGCGGACGTCGGCGGTGGGGGCCAGCGACGGATCGTCGTAGACGTGCCCCTCGATCTCGAACGGCGTCTGTCCCGGCTGCAGGCCATCCAGCGGCACGCCGTTGGTGATGGCCACGGAGACGACGCCCGGCGCGCCCTCGAGACGATCGAGCACGTTCTGGTACATCCGCTTCAGGGAGGCGCCATCCGGATACCGCGAGAAGTTGCCGAAGATCTCGGCCGAGACGACGCGGTCGCCCCGATAGCCGGGGTCGACCTGCTGCAGGCGGTAGAAGCTGAGGAGCAGCAGGCCGGCGCCGACGAGCAGGATCACGGACACCGCCACCTGCGCGACGATGAGCGCGCTCTGGAGACGGCGCCGTCCAGTGGCCTCGCCGGCGCCACGCCCGCTCTGCTTCAGGGCTCCCACCAGGTCCATCCGCGACGACAACGCCGGCAACGTGCCGAAGACCAGCCCGGTCACGAGCGAGACGCCCAGCGCGAAGAACAGCACTTGGGGATCGATGTCGATCTGGTGCGTACGCGCCGTGAACCGCCCAACGAACGTCGTGAGCATGTCGATGGTCGACCACGCGAAGACCAGGCCGACGGCGCCGCCGATGAGCGCGACGAGCGTGCTCTCGGTCAGGAGCTGTCGCAAGAGCCGCGCACGCCCGGCGCCGAGGGCCGTGCGCATCGCCAACTCGCGGTCGCGGCGCAACATGCGCGCAATCGTCAGGTTGGCGACGTTCGCGCAGGCAATGAGCAGGATGAGGCCGGTCGTCCCGAGCAGGATCAGGAGCATCGGGCGCGCGTTGGTGGTCAGGGCGTCCAGCACGCCGGACGTCCGCGCCCGGAAGCCGCTGTCGGGGCGGTAGACCTCCGGGTGGTCGGTCGCGAAGCGCTGCGCGACCGTCTCCACCTCGGTGGCCGCCGACCGCTCCGGCACGTCGTCACGCAGCAGGCCGAACACCTGCAGGATCGAGAAGGCGCGGCGGTTCTGCTCGATCCGGCGTTCAGCGGCGGCCCGGAAGGGGCACGCCTTCGTCGGCATGTAGACGTCGACCTCGTTCGGGTAGTGCGGGACTTCCGGCAGCACGCCGATCACTGTGTGGGGCCGGTCGTTCATCTCGAACACCTGGCCGACGATGTTCGGGTCGCCGCCGAAGCGCGACTGCCAGTAGGAGTAGCCGAGCACGAGCACGGCATCGGCGCCATCGACGTCGTCCGCCGGGACGAAGGTGCGGCCGATGAGGGGCTTGATACCCAGCGTGTCGAAGAAGTTCGGGGAGACGACACCGGTGGCCACCCGGTCGGGTTCGCCGCGACGCAGCAGGTCGAAGCTCATCTGGTGGAACTCCACCAGCTCCGAGAAGCTCGACAGCTGATCCCGGTAGTCGTACAGCTCCTTGATCGACACACCCACATCGTCCTGGTTGACGTTGGGAGCGGATTGGCGGATGAGGGCGAGGCGGTCGCCGTTCTCGTAAGGCAGCGGCTTCAGCATCACGCCGTTGATGACGCTGAAGATCGCGGTGTTCGCGCCGATCCCGAGACCGAGCGTCAGGATGGCCATCAACGCGAAGCCGCGGTTCTTGAGCAGGGTGCGCGTGCCGTAGCGGAGGTCGGCGAGGAGCTCTTCGAACCAGCTGACGCCGCGCGCCTCGCGAACCTCTTCCTTGTGCTTTTCCATGGGACCGAAGTTCCTCAGGGCCCGGGTACGGGCCTCGGCGGGCGACATGCCCTGCCGGATGTACTTCTCCGCTTCCATGTCGATGTGGAAGCGCACCTCGGCGTTCATCTGCCGATCCATCGTCGCGCCGAACAGCAGCGCCCGCAGCCGTCTCCACAGAGCCATGGGGGCCTCTTTTCTGCCTTCTGCCTTCTGCCTTCCGCCTTCCGTCTCGGCTATTCCGTTGCGAGAATCCGTCCGACGGCGGCCGCCATGCGCTCCCACTGGGCCGTCTCGTCACGCAGCTGCCGCTGTCCGGTGCGCGTGAGGCGATAGAACTTCGCCTGCCGGTTGTTCTCGGACGCGCCCCACTCCGAGGCAATCCAACCCGCGGTCTCGAGGCGCTGGAGCGCCGGATACAGCGAGCCCTGGTTGACGCACAGCACGTCTTCCGACACCTGCTGGATCCGCTGCGAGATGCCCCACCCGTGCATGGGCCCGAGCGCGAGGGTCTTGAGGATGAGCATGTCCAGGGTCCCCTGGAGCAGGTCGAGTCTGGGCTTCGCCATCTGGTGATCTCTTGATCGGCGATCTGACGATCTGACGTGTCAATGTGCAGATCGGCGGATCTATCTGGTGATCTATCTAATGACCTGTCTGGTGATGTCTCTGCCGTTCAGCAGCGGGGTCCCAGCATGGCACCCTCGCAACGGGGCGTTCCGAGCCCAACTCCGGCCCCACTGAACCAGCGACATCTGTGCATCTCATGCGTCATCTGTGCATCTCGGTTGGATGCCACCGATGATTCCGTCATCCCTGCCCGGGATTCATGCCCTTCACCACCGGGTAGCCTCTGCGGCCCCAGTCGAGGATCGAGCCGTCGTAGAGCCTGGCATCGTAGCCGAGATAACGCGCGACGAAGTAGACGACCGAGGCGCGCATGCCGACCATGCAGTAGCTCACCACGGGCCGGCCGGCGGCGGCCCCGGCGGCCTGGAGCTTCTGTTCCAGCTGCTCCCGGGGCAGGAACCGCCCATCCGGGCCCACGAGGCTGTTCCAGGTGAGCTGCCGCGCTCCCGGAAGGTGCCCGGGTGAGCCCATCGCGCGGTCACCCGCGCCACCCATGTATTCCGCGTCCGGCCGGACGTCCACCAGCCCGACCCTGCCGGACCCGAGGCGTTCGCGGATCCAGTCGGCGGTCGCCATCCGTTGTTCGTTCACGACAGGCGTGAACGCCCCACCCCCATGCGTCGGGTCTGGTCCAGCGTCCACCGGATGGCCGTCCGCCTTCCAGGCCGCCAGCCCGCCGTCGAGGATGGCCACGTCGGGGTGGCCCGTCGCGTCGAGGGTGAAGAAGACCCGTGCCGCGTACACCGTGCTGGTCGAATAGATGACCACCCGGCGGTCCGTTCGCACGCCAGCCTCCTCGAACGCGCGCTGGAGATCCGCCGCCGGCGGCAGCTCGGCGCCGATGTCTCCCGGCTCGTCGCGCACGACGCTGCTGTAGCGCAGGAACCGCGCGCCGGGGATGTGCCCGGCCTCGTACGTGTTCTCGCGCTCGTGCACGTGGAGCACGAGCGTGCCCTGCGACAGTTCCGTCGCGAGCTCGGCGGACGAGACCAGCATCGGGCCGCGTCCGGCCTCCGCCGCGGCGCTGCTGCATCCCGCCAGCGCCGCCCACCCGAGCACGGCTGCGGTCGTGAAGGCGGCCGCCCGTGCACGCGCCCGCATCGTGCCTGCCACCGCCGACCGAATCTGCTCCGTCATCGCGCCTCCCTGCCTGGCCCCCTCCCCCGAGTGCGGCCCCGCGCAGGCGCTCTTGTAGACAATCGACAACAGACTACCGCCTTCTTGTAGACAGTCAACAAGAGAATGGCGGCCTCACCGACCGGCCAGGGGCCGGTGGTGGTACAAGGGGAGGCGTGGCCTGGCACCCCGGCGATCGTGTCCACCTGCCCGGCATCGGCACCGGCTTCGTCCGGGCGGTGCGGAACGGCGGCCGCTGTCTCGTCGAGCTGAAGGGCCGGACGATGGAGGTGCCGGGGGCGGCGCTTCAACCGGCGGACGCGGAACCCAGGCGGGCCGCGCGTCGTCCCGCGGCAGCGGAATCCCCTGTGCTCCCCCGCTCCGGCTCACCGCGCGACAGGGGCGGCAGCCGGCAGATCGATCTGCATGGCCTGACGGTGGAGCAGGCGCTCGAGGCGGTGGATGCCTTCCTGGACGCCGCGGTGCTGGACGATGCGATGGAGGTGCGGATTGTGCACGGGCGGAGTGGCGGCCGGCTCAAGGCGGCGGTGCATCGCCGGCTGGGCGCGCTCGGGATCGTGCGGGCGTTCCGGGTGGACGCGGCGAATCCGGGCGTGACGATCGTGGTGTTGTGAGGGCGGGCCGGCCGGCAGAAAAAGCGGCGGCGCGGGGGAGACATCCCACGCCGCCGCGACCGTCAAGAAACTACTCGCCGCCGCTGCCGGATCTGCCGTCGAAGTAGGCGGAGTAGCAGAGATCGACGAGCGGCGGCATCGTGCGTGCCGCCACTGCCGTCATCGACGCAACCTCCGTCGCGTCGCACGGGAGGTCCGTTGGGGGGACGAACATCCCAGTCGCCTCGTCGCAGGTCGGCACCGGGATGTCGGACGCGTTCGACAGGAACTGCGCCAGCATCGCTCCATGGACCAGACGCTTCGGGTCACCCCCTCGAGCGTCCGGGCCGGCCGCACTGACAAACCAGAGTTCGCCCGCCTGCCGTGTCGCGTCGAACGTGACGACGTCAGATCCACTCTCCAGTCGCAGCCTGGCCGTGCCCGTCCACCGCGCCGCGTCCGTCAGGCGCTGCTTGTAGCTGCCAAATGACCAGACCTTGCCGGCGTCAGGATGCGCGAACTCGTTGACCAGGACTCCTCCACGCAACGACGCGGTCGCCTGCGCCCATCGCCCCAGATTGCCGCGGAGCCGGCGACCGGGCGCGATCTTCTGCATCTGCGCAAGCTGGTCTGCCTGATTGTCCACTCCGCTCGCGCCGTCGGCTGGCTCCACGCGAAGGGCGGAGTTCTCCAGACACAGGTAAGCGAAATCGTCGAGACGCGCGTCTGCGAGGCCCTGATGGAACGACCCGGGGACGACGGCGCGGTTCGGCTTCATGCCCAGCGCGTTGGCAATCGGCGAACCCGCGCGGGCCATCAGGAAAGGCACGTGCTCGAAGTGCCCCATGGGGTGCAAGCCTGGTGTCGCCACCAACAACGATGCGTCGCTCCGACGGATGAATCCCATCATACCGACGAAGTGAATGGTCAGTCCGTCAGCTGACCGTGCAAGGGCGGCTGAAGGAGGCAACAGCGAAGCAGCCGCGCCCGCAAGCGCAGCCTGGCCGAGAAACTTTCTGCGATTCACGATAGAACCCTCCTAACTGGAACGAGGTAAGCGAGGTCAGTTGCTCGCGCCGAACACCGCGAGCCCTGCCCACGCACCCAGTCGGCCAGGCTGCTGCGCAATGGCCTGCAACTGGACCTCACGGAGGGCTTCCGCCACGGGGGCGCCGGCCGCGTACCGGCGGTGAAGCTCGACGAACAGGGGTTGCGCCTGGGCATCGTCGAGGGGACCGAGAGCGCTGACGACGGTGGGGGTCCCCGCTGCCAGGAACGCCCGTGCCAGGCTCATCGCTCCCTCTCCGCGGACCGCAGTCCCAGCCGCGCTCTCGCACGCCGCCAGGACGACCATCTGCGTATGGGAGAAGTCTTCGGCAGCCACCCTCGTGGCCAGCAGAGCACCTGAATACGGGCGTCCCGGCTCGTCCGCGAGGAGCAGGCGCGACAGGAGCGGATACTGCCCGTTCGGCAGGGCATGGGCTCCCACATGGATGACGTCACGCATGGGGCCCTCATTCAGTAGTCGCGAGGGCGTTGCCATGGCGCCAGTCCGAAGCTCAGCCTGCGGGTACAGGGCGGCCACCGCGGAGGCCTCCTGCGCGGCGCCGGGGAGTGTCGGAACCATCACACCAGGGGTGGCGAGAGGGGCGCCAAGCACGAGGGCAGATTCCGCGTGCCTCGCGCGCTGTATCCGCCGCAAAGCGCGCAGGTAAACGGTGGCACTCGGCGCGACGGTGACTGCCGAATCCTGAACGAGGAACCGACGTCGCGTCTGGTCGAACAATCCTGCAAATGACACGGCCTGATACGGGGTGTCCGGCACCACGACGAGCGAGCGCAATCCCTCGGTCGTCCCCAGCAAAGGACGAATCAGCGCATCGAACAGCTCCGCGCTCGCCCGCGGGCGCCCCACCGGATCAGCCAGGTCCGCCGCCTGACGACCGACCAGGGCTGTCGCGCGTTCGCGGGTAATTGGCACCTCGGCGGAACGGATATCACTCCGGGTCAGCAGCCACAGGACAACGTGGTCCTCGAACTGATTGATGACAAGGATTCCGGTGGCCGGATCGATGGCATTCCGGACATCTGTGACGCTCGGAATCGCGGACGAGCCCCACTTCTTCGTTTCCAGCAGCGAGCGCGCCCGCGCGCGCTCGCTCAAGTCGAACGCTGCCGCCAGGTTGCCGCGCCGCACTTCGAGCTCAATCGCACGCTCGAACAATGCCCAGGCCCGTTCGGAGTAAGCGAGTCGCCCTTCATCCGACAGCGACAGGCGCTGCGCCTCGAACGCAGCGATGCCATCCGCGAGCGTCTTCTCGGCGTCGCCGAACTGCCCCAAGGCGATTTGGGCATCGGCCGCCAGCAGGCGATAGCGTGAGACCAGCAGAGGCTCCTGACCGGACGAGCCGAGATCGATTTGGCCGAGAATCCGCTGCGCGGCGGCTGGGTTCGTCTTGAGGGCCACTTCGGCTTCGGCCATGAGCAACCGCGGCCGCAGTCGCGACCGCAGGGTGTCATCCGCGACGGCTTCGAGCGTCCGATGGGCTGCGGCCAGGGCCTGAGCAGCTTCGCTGTCGCGGCCAAGCGACATCAGAATTAGAGCCCGCTGAGCGTAGAGGTCTACAACAAGCGATGAAGTGCTGACAGCGCTGGCGGCAAGGGCCGCCTGCTGCAGTGGCAGCGCGGCCGCCGGCGTGCCGACCCCCTGCGCGGCCGCCGTCGCCGCAAGCAGGAGCCGCTGCCGGGAGCGGGGATCGGCAATGGAACCTACAAGCCTCAGCCCCGCGACGAAATTCGACCAGGTCTGCTGGGCATCGCCCACGTAGTGGAAGAGCGACGCGAGGCGTCCGTGGGCGCCGGCCACCTGCTCCTGGTCACCGCCCGATGCAAATGCATCCAGCGACTGCTCATATTGGTACTGCGCTGCGCCCAGGTTCCCCTGCGAGAACGCAACCATGCCGCGCAGCCACGTCGCGCGACCCACGATATCGATGTAGCCGCCCTGCCGGGCGGCCGGTTCGACGCGGGCCAGACGGGTCTCGGCGGCGTCGAGGCGTCCACCGTAGTAATCGACGGCCGCGAGATCGAGCGCCGGCCGCCAGGCCAGCACCGAGCCCACCGACTGCAGGAGACGATGTGAGGCGGCGAGCGGCGCGGCCGCATCGGCGAAGCGATCCTCCGCGAAGATCGCCGCCGCCTTCGCGTAGGCCGCCACCGCCGTCGCCAGCGGGCGCACGCGGCCGGTCGCTTCGGCGCGATCGATCTCGGCCACCACCGACGCGTACAACTGATCGCTTGCCAGCCGGGCCAGCGCGTCAGCAAACGCCCGCAGCCGCTCACGCGCCACCGCCGCATCACCGCCGGCCAGAACCGCGCCCGCCCAGGCCGGCAGCACCTCGTGCTCGACCAGCTCGCGCACGCGGCTCGTGTGCCGCCGCACGGCATCGTCGATCTCGGATTGCGAGGGCGTGCCGGTGAGCGCGACCCGCACCGCCGGCCACTGATCCGCCGCGGTGGGCGCGCGCAGCGCGGCGATGTGCGCGCGGGCCTCGTCCGCCCACGGCGACGTGCTGTCGTGCGACAGGTAGGCCGTCCAGGCCTCGATGGCCTGGTCGCGCAGGTTGAAGGCCGTGATCGCCAGCGCGCGGTTGAACCACGCGAGTGGCAGTGACGGGTCGGCGGCGACCGCTCGTTCCGCCGCATCCAGGGCGCGCGGCAGATCGTCCGGCCGGCCACCGACCCGTGCACGTTCGTGGAACGCGGCGGCGAGATCACTCAGCACGCGCGCGTCGGACGGGGCCGCCGAGGACGCCTCCTCGAGGGCCTGCACCGCCCCATCGAAATCGCCGACGAGCAGGGCCGCGACGCCAACCGCGCGCCGGCCGTCCGCCGTCAGGTCGTCATGAAAGTCTTCGCGGACCTGCCCGGCGGCCGCCACCAGCCGCCACGGCGCCGGGATTACCGCCCCGTCACCCGCGGCCCGGGACGGCGCGCCAAGCGGGGCATAGGCGAAGCGGCCCGAGACCCGCGGCTCAATCGTGCGCTCACGCGGCGTCGCGGCCGCGAGCCTGTCGAACGGCGCGCCGGACGAGACGACCGCCAGCTCGAAATACGCAATCGGCACCAGGGAGATCACGGCCAGCGCCGCCACCGCGATGGCCATCCCACGGGCGCTCGGCCACCAGATCGCACGCGGCACCGACTCGCTGACCGGCGCCCGGCCCGGACGGACCTCCCCGCCCCCCATCGCCTCCTGGAGGACCAGCACATCGGCCACCAGATGGCGGCAGGTGTCGCAGTCCGCGAGGTGCGCGACGAGCCGGGCCCGTTCGGCATCGGGCAGACCACCGTCCACGAAGGCCGCCAGGGATTCGGCGCCGGGGCAGGGACGCGTACCGGACATGGTTCTCTAATGAGACGGACGCGGCAGCGCCGATTTCCACCACCTCAGCCTGAGCGCCTGGCTCTCGGGGGTGGGCGCGGACCCGAGCACCGCCTCCACGTCCTCGGCCGGCAGCCCCTGGGTGAGGAGCGCCGCCCGCACGACGTCGGTGGCCTGTTCGAGGCGTCGCAGGGAAGGCCTCGGCTCGAGGCCGAGCAGGCGGGCAATCCCGCTGACAGGCGCCTGCTCCAGGTACTTCATCGACAGCAGCAGGCGATCCTCGGGGGACACGAGCTGGAGGGCGTCCCGGAGCGCCCGATCGACCCGTTCGATGCGGCTGCGGCGCTCCGCCGCGTCCGGCGAGGGGGGCGCGGCGCCGTCCTCACCGAAGGCGCGGGCCACGGCCAGTTCCTGCAGCAGATCGTACAGGGCGTCACGCGACAGCGTGACCCCGTAGGTGGTCTGCATCACCGTGACGGCGTCGCCGAAGGCCATGCCGTCGCGGACGGTCAGCTCCTCGAGCAGGATGGCGGTCGGACCGTGCCGGCGGGCCAGCGCGGACGGCTCCCAGCCGCCCCAGAGCTCACGCTGGAAGCCGAGGTACTCGCGGGTCACCAGGGCCGCGACGTAGGTCTGCAGGGTGGAACGGCCCGTGAACCCGCGGAGGGCGGCGTAGTCGTCCGCCACCAGGGTGCGGCGGACGCGGGCGACCAGCTCGTCCGCCTCGACGCCGGACAGGTGGTATCGCCGCACCACGGCGTCGATGGTGCGGTCGATGAGCGCCCGATGCTTCTGGAGCCACCTTGTGAACGACACGGGTCCCCGGCCTTGACGTCGGCCCATGCTACCGCAGGGGGGCCTGATTTCCGTTTCTGATCGACCGGGTGCCGGGGGTTGTCACCCAGAGTTCGACCAAGTCCGGTGAGGTCTGGCATCCTCCCGGGCTGATTACGAAAATCGGCAGGGACGAACGGGACTTGAAATCTGCGTGCAGACCGGCCGGCGGTAAGTACTAGTGACCGGGATCGTCCGGCCAGTGGATGTGGTTCGCGGGGCGCTCGCGCGGCCACAGATTGCACAGATGCCACAGACAGGGATTAACCAGGGTCGAGACACAGATGCACAGATGGACAGGGATGCACAGATATCCGGGTTGGCTAGGGGGCAGACGCCGAAGACGGCGCGGATCCTGACGGGCGCGCAGCGCCCGGCCCACCGGCGGCGCAGCCGCCGGCCTCACGCAGCCGAAGGCCGCGGCCCCACGCGACCGCAGGTCGCGGCCTGCTCATAGCGCCCTCGGGTTCGTTCGGGAAGGTCTGGAAGGGAGGGGAGAGATCCCGCGGGTCCTGCCCGCGGCGGCGAGTGACGTCGCTTTCGCAGCAGCCGCGGTGCTCCCCCCGGAGCGCACCGGCGCGCGTCGCACACCGGATCGGATCCCGGAATGGGATCCGCCCGATCGTCTCTCAACCCCCGCAGCGGCAAGACCCGCGAGCCCGTTCGCGTCCCCGGACGGCCGTCCCGGCCGCCAGCTGGCGACCGCGAACGCGACGAACGGCGACGCGAAGGCCACGACCGCGCCCGCCGCCGTCCACCACCGCCGTCGGGGGGACAAGGGGTGCTCGACGTCCGCCGAAGAGCCGCGGTCCGCCTCGCCAGGCGCGCCCGGAGCCAGATCCTGGGTCCTGAGCACGTGAGCCACCAGGGAGCGGCAGTCGTGGCACCCCACCAGGTGCGACACTGCCCCCGCCCGCTCGGCGCCGCCGAGACTGCCGTCCACCAGTGCGGCCAGCGTCTCGAGGTCCGGGCAGGGCGTCATGACTCCCTCATCGGCGTCTCAAGGAGTTAGACGGACGCGTCTCCGGAACTTCCTCCGGGGGCTCCACCCCGAGGACGTCCCCAATGGCCACCAGCGGGTGGCCCGTGATCCGATCGATGCTCTCCCGGTCGATCCCCTCCGCCTCGAGCCCCGCACGCAGGGCCTTCTGCACCTGATCCAGCCGCCGGTACAGCCCCTTCTGATCGATCCCGAGCATCCGGGAGGCCTGCGCCACCGACACCCCGTCGACGAACCGGAGCTTCAGCACGAGCTGGTCCTGCGCCGGGAGGCCCTCCATCGCACGCGCCAGCGCCCGGCCCACGCGCTCGGCCAGTTGCCGATCGTCCTGCTCGTCCAGGCCCTGATCCGCCCGGCCCCCCTCCGCCGCCACGAGCGCCAGTTCCTCCTCGCCGGCGAAACGCCGCAGGGCCCGCGACGGCAACCGCGACCACGCCTCCAGCAACTGCTCCCGCGTCTGGTCCCCACCACGCGCCACCAGGGTGTTGACCGCCTCCTCGAGCGCCAGGCCGTCGCGGATCACCAGCCGCTCGAGCTCCACGGCGCCTCCGCCCAGCCGCTTCGCCGCGGCCGAGGGCCGCCATTTGCCCCACTCCGCGACGCGCAGGTCCAGGAACATCCGCTGGACGACGATGGTCAGGTAGGTGTCGAGGCGGCTGCGGCCCTCGAACTTGCGGAGGATGGCGTAGTCGTCCTCGACCAGCTTGAGGCGGGCGTGGCTGGCGAGCTCCTCGGTGTCCTGCGGCGACAGGTGATGCCGGCGCGCGACATATCGCACCACGCGGTCCACGACCGCGAGGTGATCGACGAGGAGTTGCTCGTAGTCCCGTGACGAAGACGGGGGCCGCCGCGTGCTCATGATGTCGCCCGCCGGACTCCCGGGGCGCCCGGGTCCTGCCGCCCCGCGAGGTCCGCTAGCCGCTGGCCACGCCGGGCCGCGCGCACGGCTCCCGGCGCGTCGGGGACCCGAAGCCGGCCGGGGGGACGAAGCCGGCGCGCGTGTTCATTCCGTGATGGCGTCGACGACCATCCGGAAGAAACGCGCGTCCGCGCCGCGCCCGCCGTGCCACCGCCAGACGATGACCAGATCATGCTCGGGCGAAATGAAGATCGTGTTGCTGCCGGCCCCGCGGGCGCCATAGGCCGAGGCGGGCAGCCCGGGCCAGTTGCGCTGCCGCGTGTTGAGCCACCACAGATACCCGTAGTCCGGCCCGTGCACGCTGGGCGTCGTCGCGGCGGTCACGTAGGCAGCCGGCACGATCTCCCGGCCGTTCCACTGTCCCCCCCGGAGCCACAGGTACCCGAAACGGGCCATGTCCTCGGCGTTGATCCAGACACCACCGCCCCACCGCGTGCCACCGCTCACCGACGGCATCATCGTGCCGCCCTGGTCCACGTACGCCGTCTTGTAGGGCACCCACTCCCACGTATCGGAAGCGCCAATGACGTCCATCACCTCGTTCTTGAAGATGACAGGGACGGGCGCCTCGAAAATCCGGAGCAGCGACAGCGCGAACCGGTTGATACGCACGTCGTTGTACTCGTAGTACGTGCCCGGCGCCTGCAGGGCCCGCGGCTTCCGCTCGCCGGCACCGAAGGCCTGCGCGCCCACGAAGTCGTCCCGCTTGCCGAACATCTCGCCCTGCCACTCGGTCTCCTGCTGCAGGTGCATGCGCCAGGTGATGGGGGCGTTGTGCGCCGCGTCGTACCCGCCGTCGTGGATCTTCCGCGCCATGGGCTCATCCAGGTCGGTCAGCAGGCCTTTCCGCACGGCGACGCCCGCCACGGTCGACAGCATGCTCTTCGCCACGGAATACGTCGGATCCGCCCGTCGCGTGTCACCAAACGACGCCACGACGTATCCATGACGAATCACGAGGCCGTTGGTCGCGGCGCGGGTGTTGGGCATCGGGCCGAGCAGGGAGCCGAAAATCTCCTCCTGCGTCGAGAAGTCGTTCGGCCAGTCGGTCTCGTTGATGCGGGCGAACGCCACCGCCTCGGCGAGCTTGCCGGCATCCATGCCGACCTCCGCCGGCGCCTTGCGCGCCCAGTCACCCTTCGGGGGGAAGTAGACCTGCTGCGCCGACGCCTGGACGAGCAACAGCCCCGCAACCACGGAAGCGCCCACCGCCGCCCGCCACGGCGACAGGATGCCCCGCCGGCGGCCGCCACCGTCCGCCACATGTCTCCAACGACCCGCAGTCCCGTGCCCCATCATCCGACTCCGCGCCTCCGCGCCCGACTGCCACCGGCTCGTCGTCCGTCCACCCGACCTCACCACGTCCGTGCCGAGGATTCCCTGGCTCCCAGCCCCGCGTCCTACGCGTTCTCCGCGTGCCGCGTGTCCTGCGTGTAATCCGTGTAATCCGTGTAATCCGTGGATTCGTGGATCCTGTGTAGTCCGTGGATCCTGTGTAGTCCGTTGATTCCGTGGATTCCCCCGGTGCCTCCGTGTCTCCGCGTCTCCGCGTCTCCGTGTCTCCGTGCCTCCGTGTCTCCGTGTCTCCGTGCCCGCACTTCGCGCCGCGCCGGAGGCCTCTCCCAGCGTTTGACACCGCTACATCGTCAACAGCGCCGCGAGCGTCGTGATCCCACGGAAGAAATGCCCGAGGAGCAGGTTCTCGTTCTCCGCGTGCTGGTTGTTGTCGAAGTTCACCAGCGGCACCGAGAGCGCCGGGAACCCCAGCGCGTCGATGAACGGCGCAATCGGCACCGTGCCTCCCATCGTCCGGATCTGGACGGGCGGCTGGCCAAAGGCCTCGGTCAGGCGCTCGGCCACGCGCCGTGAGATCGGCAGCAGCGGCGAGGTCCGGTACGCGTTGGTGCCCGCCCCGCGGCGCACGACCTTCACGATCCGTGGAAACTGCGCGCGCGTGGCATCGTCCGGGTCGGTGTCGACGACGTGCCAGCCCTGGCGGCGGATATGGGCCACCAGGAGATCGAACTGGCGATCCGCCGGTGTCTCCTTCACGAGCCGCAGGTCGAGCTCCGCGACCGCGCGGTCCGGGATGATCGTGCGGGCATCACCGCCGATGAAGGCGCTGCCCATGCCCCGGATGTTGAGTGACGGGTACTGGATGGCTTCCTGCAGCGAGAGGCCCTCCCGTTCGGGCCGCGCCACGCCAAACAGCTTCAGCAGCGCCGCCGGATCGTCGGGGACCGCGTCGAGCATCGCCTGCTCTTCGGGCGTGAAGGCCTCGATGCCGTCGTAGAAGCCCTCGACCGCCACGCGCCCCTGATCGTCCTTCATCGTCGCCAGGAGCTCGGCGAGGCGCTGTGCCGGGTTCGGGATCCAGTTGCCGTAGTGGCCGCTGTGCAGTGGGAACTTCGGGCCGTACACGGTCAACTGCACGGCCTGGTTGCCACGCGCGCCGTAGACGACGGTGGGACGGCCGCTGGCGTGCACCGGGCCATCGAGAATGATCATCGCGTCGGCCGTCAGCTGGTCGCGATACTTGCCGATGGCGGGCACGAGGCTCGGCGAACCGGCCTCCTCCTCGCCGTCGAGGACGATGCGCACGTTCGAGGTGAGCGCGAGGTTCGATGCGCGGAGCGCGTCGATTGCGGCCAGCGTCGCCACGATGGGCGACTTGTCGTCGGACGCCGACCGCCCGTAGACGCGCCACTCGGGCTTGTATTCGTTGAGGGTGCCCAGCCCCGGGATCTCGCGGGCGCCGTCCTCGAGCCGTCCGTCACGCAGGATGGGCGTGAAGGGCGACGCCTGCTTCCAGTTGGCGGGGTCGACGGGCTGGCCGTCGTAGTGCGCGTAGAGCAGCAGCGTGCGGGATGCGCCGTCCACGCGAAGCTCGCCCCAGACGAGCGGGTTGCCGTCGGTCTCGAGGAGCTCCGCGGTGAAACCACGCTGCTCGAGCATCTCGCGCAGGCGCTCGGCGTTCCGGCGCATGTTCGACCGATCGGCGGCGACGTTCGGCAGCGCGAGGAGATCGGCCAGCTCCGAGACGACGTCCCGCTGGTGGCGTCCCACCCATCGGTCGATGGTCTCGCGCAGGGCGGCGCCCTGGGCCGGAGCCTGCGCTGCGGCAAGCCCGATTCCGCCACCGGGAGCCAGCACCATCGCCAGCGCCGTCGCGATCAACGCCGGCCACCGTACTCGTCCGCCCTGCTGAATCGTCCTGATGATCACCGGGCATCCTCCGTCGCCGGCGCACGTCCTGTCGCGCCTCCGGAGCGTATCATGCCCCCGTGCGGGTCCTTCCCCTGCTTCTGCTGCTCGCCACGGCCTCCGTCGCGTCCGCACAGACGTGGTCGGCCAGCGTGCTCGGCGGCGCGGCCTTCTCCGGTGACTCGACCGTCACACGCGGCGCAGCCGCGGCTGCTGTCGGACTCATGTCCCGCCGCGGGGTCGGCCTCGAGGCCGAAGCGGGCATCGCGGGCCTGACCCCCGCGGGCCAGGACGACTCCTGGCTCCGTGCGATGACGGGCAGCCTGGTCTGGCAGGCGCCGCGGGCCGGGCGGCTTCAGGCCTACCTATCGGCCGGCGCGGCGATCACGAGCCAGTCGACAGGCCCGCCGGCTTACCGGGGACTCAAACACGCGCTCGTGCTCGGCGGCGGCGCGCTGGTTGGTCGCGGCACATGGCGGCTGCGGATGGACGTGCGGCACATCCACGTCGACAACGCCCCGAACGTCTGGCGTGCAGGGATGGGGGTGATGGTGCTGCCTGGGCAGGGATAAATGGCCCGGGCCACAGATTGCACGGATGGCACAGACAAGACAAACACAGATGCACAGATGGAAAGGGATGCACAGATACGACGCAGGTCAGGGATCTGTGCCTCTCGTCGTTTCGACGGCGCGATCCTGACGCGCCAGCTCACCGACCTGCGCGCACACACAGATGCACAGATGGAACGAGATGCACAGATACGACGCAGGTCAGGGAACTGTGCCTCTCGTCGTTTCGACGGCGCGATCCTGACGCGCCAGCCCACCGACCTGCGCGCACACACAGATGCACAGATGGAACGAGATGCACAGATACGACGCAGGTCAGGGAACTGTGCCTCTCGTCGTTTCGACGGCGCGATCCTGACGCGCCAGCCCACCGACCTGCGCGCACACACAGATGCACAGATGGAACGAGATGCACAGATACGACGCAGGTCAGGGAACTGTGCCTCTCGTCGTCTCAACGGCGCGACCCTGACGCGCCGGCCCACCGAAGGCCTGCGCGCACACACAGATGCACAGATGGAACGAGATGCACAGATACGACGCAGGTCAGGGATCTGTGCCTCTCGTCGTCTCGACGGCGCGACCCTGACGCGCCGGCCCACCGAAGGCCTGCGCGCGACGCGCGACCGACGCCGGGCCGAAGGCCCGGCGTCCCCTAGTACGCGGGGCCGAGCAGCACGGCGTTCATGAAGAGCAGCATGCTGCCCTCGCTGAAGCCGCGGTAGTTCGGGTCCTCGGCAAACGCGATCACGTGGCCGCGGCCCATCGGCTGGTGCATCAGGTAGGCCTTCTGCACAAGGAGATCCTGCCCTTCCGGCCACACGAGGCCGGAGGCGATCAGCGATTCCTTCTTCGCGTAGATCCCGACATTCCGCCCACTATCCAGCTTGATCGGCGCGAAGACGCGGTTGCCCTCGACCATCGTCTGCATCTGCGCGTCGTGCCCGGCCGTGAGCCAGTGGTCGGTCTCGAGCGTGACGTTGAGGATGGCGCCCGGCTGCGAGGCCGGACGTTCACGATCCGGCTGGATCGACGCGTCGTAGTCGAAGTCCGCCGGCGTCGTGTTGCCCTGCCCGCCGGCACCGCCGCCGTTGCCCTGCGGCGGCACGTCCGGCTTGCCGTTCTTGAGCAGCGGGGTCGTCGCGAGCAGGCCGACGTTGCTGCCCGTGGCCCACCGCGTGGCCTCGGCGATCGTGATGAGCGTGCCGCCGCCACGGATCCAGTCCTTGAGGCGCGTGACCATCGCCTCGCCGATCTCACCGTTGTAGTTGCCGGACGGCAGGACGACGACGTCGAAGTCCGCGAGGGTGGCGCGGGCGAGAGAGCTGGTCCGCACGGCGGTGACGGGCTGACCGAACCGCTGCTCGAGCACGTACCGCGCCCATCCCGCCGAAAGCGACGAGGTCGGCGTGTCCCACGCCATCAGCACGCGGGGCGCCTTGACGAACATCGTGTCGTCGCTGCCGAGCGACGTGCCCGACTCGGTGTAGGTCGAGTCAATCGGCACGAGCTCCGCCGCATGCGCCGACTGGAGCGCGGCCAGACGGGCGTGCAGATCGCCGGGGTTGCCGGCGTTGCGGAAGAACACCGTCCCGATCGGGTAATCGCGGCCGCCCAGCCGGAACGGACCGCCGATGCTGTGCATCCTGATGCCCTGCCGCAGCGCCGCCTCGGCGAGCTCGGCCGCCCCCGTGCCCCAGGGCATGAGGTATCCCACCCGCGCCTCAGGCAGCGTGGCCGACGGCAGCGCGGCGTCCCAGGTGGACGGCACCGCCGTCGCGCGCGCCGTGATCGCCGAGGGGCTCGCCAGGACCTCGACATCCCACAGCAGTGGCAGGCTCCACGCCGTGATGTCGTAGATCTGGTCGGGCTGCCGGCGCGCGCGACGCTCCTCCTGCCGCTCGATGAAGTCCTCGGGCTGGCCGATGTGGCGCTCCAGCAGGTTCGTGATCAGCCGCCCCGACGGCTGCGCGTGCGAGACCAGGTACGTACCGGCCGGCAGCTGGCGGCCTCCCACGGTGATCGCCTCCTCGGTGCGCCGGACCTCGATGCCCTGCGTCGCGAGGTTGCGCGCGAGGCGGTCGGCCCGCGACGGGTCGGTGCCGGGCACGAGCACGTACTCGCGCGCCGGGCTCTTCTCGCCCTCGGTGACCGCCGATCGCCGGTACTCGAGGAAGTCGCGCACCAGCCGTTCACGGTTCCGCGCGGCGGTGATCGCCGTCGTCAGCGCGGCGTTCATGTGGTGCATCACGCCGTCGCGATACGTCATGATCGTGCCGTCGCTCTTCCGGAACGCCAGGCTGCGCGCCGACGCCTGCTCGTAGGTCATGCCAATCGAGCCCTGGAACGTCGGCCAGGAGTCGCCGTATCCCGGGTAGAACGCGTCGTAGACCTCGCGGATGAAGTACGGCCAGCCGCGCGCGTCGAACCGGTCCGCGTTGGCGCGGCCGAAGAGCTCCCAGCCGGCGATCTGGCTCTTCGTGATGAAGGGGTTCACCGGGTCGGCCGGCGGGTTGAAGTAATAGGTGTTGTCGCCGCCCTGCTCGTGCAGGTCGACCGTCACCTGCGGCCAGTACTGCCTGCCCACCGCCACGCGTCCGCGGCTCTCGGGCTGCGTCTGCGCGAACCAGTCGCGGTTCATGTCGAACAGGTAATGGTTCGATCGGCCGCCCGGCCACGGCTCGTCGTGCGAGGCGCTGTACGGTGTCGGGTCGGGCGGGAACGCACGCCCCTGGAGGTTCTGGAACACGAACCGCGCCCGCCCATCCGGGTTCTGCATCGGGTCGATCAGGACGAGCGCGTCGCGGCGCACCTGGTCGAGCCCGGCGTCGCCACGGGCGGCGAGCAGGTGATAGGCCTCCTGCAGCGCCGCATCGGACGAGGAGATCTCGTTGCCGTGCACGCCGTGGACGAACCACACCACCACCGGCAGGTCGCGGACGAGCGCGTCGGCCTCGGCCGTCGACAGCCCGCGGGGATCCCCCAGCTTCTGGATGTCAGCCTTGACGGCATCCAGCCGGGCCATGCGCTCCGGACTGCCGATCACCATCAGCCACAGCGGCCGCCCCTCGTAGCTGGTGGCGTACTGCACCAGACGGGTGCGGTCCGGCGCCGCGTCGGCCAGGGCGCGCAGGTATCGCCCGATGTCCTCGGGCGTGGTGATCTCGAGCCCCGGCTGGTGGCCGACGACGGCCTCGAGCGTCGGGATCGCCGGATCATAGGTGACGCCCGGCCACAGGGGCTCCAGCGTGGGCGCCTGGCCGAACGACGCGATGGAGCCAGAGAGCCAGAGGGCGAGGGTCAGCAGGACGAACGCACGGACAGGGAATCGGGAAGCCATGAGTGATGTTGTCGGCCCAGGGGCCGCCTCCGGGCGCGCCAGGTCAGTGGCGCGGGTGCACGCCGTCGAAGTAGTCCACGATGCGCCGGGCCACGGCGCCCATCCGGTCCTCGGCCTCGCCGTAGGGCTCGTGGATCTCGTTCACGAAGAACGAGACGACGATGGGGCCGGACTCGGCGAAGACGATGCCGACGTCGTTGGCGAGGACCGGCGGGAAGTCGCCGGTCTTGTGGGCCACCGGAACGTCGAGGTAATGCGGTAGCCGGCGCGCGCCGGCCTGCTGCGCGCGCAGCATGCGCATCATGTCGGCGCCCGCGGTCTTGCTGACGATGGGAGTGGGGCCCGTGCCCTCCGACGCCTGGTAAATCGCCTCGAGCAGGCGTCCGGTGGCCTGCGGCGTCAGTTCGCCGAGCCAGTAGGCGCGATCGCCATTGGTCTTCTCGTTGGTCTGCCCCGGTGGGAGCGCCCGGTACTTCTCGAAGAGCGCCCCCGTCGTCTGCGTGAGCTTCATGCCCTGCGCGTAGCCGTGCGCGCCAATCCACTCGTTCACCCGCCCGACGCCGCCGACCTTCGCGATCGCGAGGTCGGTCGCCGTGTTGTCACTGGTGATGACCATCTGCAGGAGGATGTCCCGCACCGTCGGCTGCAGGCCCGGATCGTGGTAGCGGTAGATGCCCGACCCGCCGCGGATGTCCTCACGGCGGATGGTGACCCGCTCGTCGAGGGACAGCTCGCCGCGATCGGCCATCTGGAACGCCAGCGCGAGCACGGGGAGCTTGATCACGCTCGCGGAGTTGAACGTGTCTGTCGCGCGTACGCCCGCCGTCTCCCCCGTGCCGAGATGCTTCACCCAGATGCCGGCGCGGGCCGGCATGCGGTCGAGCTCGGCGGTCAGCAGCCGCTCGAGGGGCGTGGGCGCCTGGGCGCCGGCGGGGAGCACGGCCACGGCGGCGAGGAGGGCAAGACCCGCGGCGACGGCACGACCAGGGCTGCGCATGACCATGCAGGATATCCGATCTCAGATCGGAGATTTCAGATTGAAGATTGGGCACGAAGGACACGAAGGGCACCAAGGGCACCAGGGCACCAAGGGCGGATGACAACTGTCATCCGGCCCTCCTGACATCGGGCACTGGGCCGGGGGCGCGCCGTGCGCGACCATCGGCTCCAGCAAGGAGATCCCGATGTCCCGCTTCCCCGCCTTCGATCTCGACCGTGCCCGTGCCGATGTCACCGCCGCCTCCGCCGGTGGGGCCCCGTTCCTGGTCGCGTTCGCCCTGACCCTGGGTGCGACGGGGCTGGCGGCGTTCGCGCTGCCGGTCCGCACCGCCGCACTGGTGACGCTGTTCCAAGGCAACGTGGCACTTCCGCTCGCGTTCTGGCTCGAGCGCCGCATGGGCCACGGGCCGATGGCAGCGGACAACCCGCTCCGTTCGCTGTCGGTCCAGTTGGCCATGTCCCAGGTGGTCGCCCTGCCAGCGGCACTCATGCTTTACGCACTCGCGCCATGGACGGTCGCGGCGGGCATGGCCGCAATCGGGGGCGGGCACTTCCTGCCGTACGCCTGGCTGCAGCGCACGCGGTGGTACGCCGGGCTCGGCGTGACGGTGTCGCTTGGCGCCGTGGTCGTCACCGCCATCCTGCGCGAGGCCGCGCTGCCGTGGACCCTGCTCTTCATCGCCACGACGTACGCCGCCGGGGCGGCCGCCATCCGGCGGGAAGCCTGGCGGCTCGAGGCCGCCGACCGGCACGCGGCCACCGCTCCAGCATAGGATGACGCGATGCGCCTCCTCCCCCAGGACTCGGAGCACGGGTGGACGCCGTACCTCTGGCTGTTCTACCTGTCGTTCTACGTCGCCTCGCCGTTCCTGTTCGGCGGCCCGGCGTGGGCCTGGCTGGCGCAGGGCGCCGGGCTGGCGGCGTTCCTTGCGCTGTACTTCCGCGGCTACTGGGTGGACGGCTCGGCGCGGCTCCCGATCATCACGGGCATTGCCAGCCTCGGGGTGCTGCTGACGTGGCTCAACGCCGGCGCGCTCTCGTTCTTCATCTACGCCGCCGCATTCGTGGGAGGGGCACGGACGGGCCGCCGGGCCGCCTTCTGGATTGCCGGCATCTCGGCCGCCGGCGTCGCCACGTCCATCGCCGTGGAGGGACTGCGACCCACCGGGCTTGGATTGGTCCCGATGATCGCGCCAATGGCGACGGTGACCCCACTCATTGGCTTCGTCAACCTGCACTACGCCTCCATCCGCCGGCGCGACGCCGCGCTGCGGCTGGCCGAGGACGAGGTCGCGAGGCTCGCGGCGGCCACCGAGCGCCACCGGATCGCCGGCGACCTCCACGACCTCCTCGGCCACACGCTCTCGGTGATCGTGCTCAAGGCCGAGCTCGCATCGAAGCTCGTCGCGCGGGACACGCCGCGCGCGGCCGCCGAGATCGCGGAGGTCGAACGCATCTCCCGTGAGGCGCTCGCGGAAGTGCGTCGCGTGGTGCACGGCTTCACCTCGGCCCGGCTCGGTGACGAGCTGACGCGGGCGCGCGCCGTGCTCGCCAGCGCCGGCGTCGCGGTCACGGTCGCCACCCCGCCTGCCGGGGGTCTCCTGCCACCGGGGACACCCGCCGTGGTCGAGCATGCCCTCGCGCTCGTCTGCCGGGAAGCCGTGACCAACGTGCTCCGGCACGCCCACGCGACGACCTGCCACATCTCGGTCAGCACCGACGCGGACCACATCGCGCTCGAGGTCGAAGACGATGGCGTGGGCGGGGAGCTCGTGGAGGGACATGGCCTGCAGGGCATGCGCGCGCGCCTGATGGAGATCGGCGGATCGCTCGAACGCGACGGGCGCCGGGGTATGCGGCTGCGCGCGTCCGCGCCACGCGCCGCCGCGGTGGAGGCCCAGGCGTGATCCGGGTCGTCATCGCCGAAGACCAGGCCATGGTCCGCGGCGCGCTCGCCGCGCTGCTCGAGATCGAGGGGGATCTGCAAGTGGTGGGCCGGGCATCGGACGGCAGCGAGGCGCTGGATCTCACCCGGACGCTGCGACCCGACGTGCTCGTCACCGACATCGAGATGCCGAAGGCCTCCGGCCTTGACGTCGCGTCCGCGCTCCGCGCCGAAGGGCACCCCTCGCGCATCGTCGTCCTGACGACGTTCGCGCGGCCCGGGTACCTGCGCCGGGCGCTCGAAGCCGGCGCGTCGGCCTACCTGCTGAAGGATGCGCCGTCCGATCGGTTGGCGGATACCATCCGCCGGGTGCACGCCGGGCTGCGGGTGATTGACCCCGAGCTCGCCGCGGAGGCCTGGTCCGATGCCGACCCCCTGACCGATCGGGAGCGGCATGCGCTCCGCCTGGCAGGTGACGGGTTGACCACGACGGATATCGCCGCCGCGCTGTCCCTGTCGGAGGGCACGGTGCGCAACTACCTGTCGGAGGCGATGAGCAAACTCGGCGCGAAGAACCGCATCGAGGCCGCGAACCTCGCGCGCGCGAAGGGATGGCTGTAACCGCGCACGACGTCAGGGCATCAGGGCGGCCATCTCCATCGCGGCGGTGAGCGCCATGGCGCCACCACGGTCGTCGGCGCCGAAGATGGCGGCGCGATCGAGGTAGTAGTCCTTCGTCGGTCCTGCGCCGGTTCCGGTGCAGACGTCCACCAGCGTGCCGTCCGGCGCGACGCGCGCCTTGAGCGCGTCCCAGGCGCGGTCGACGACCGGGCGATAGACGTCGGCATCGAGCCAGCCCATGCGCACCCCACGCGCCATCGCGGTGAGCGTCATCGCCGTCACGGTCTCCTCGCGGTAGCTGCCGGGCTCGTCCACCACCTGCCGCCACGACCCGTCCGCCGCCTGGCGCAGGGCCATCGCCGCCATGTGGCGCCGGTAGATGGCGTGGATGCGCTCGCGGGCCGGCCAGTCCTCCGGCAGCCACGTGAGCGCCTCCATCAAGCCGAACGCGGCGAAGCCGTTGCCACGCCCCCACGCGTGCGGTGCGTCGGCGGCATGGTTGAACAGGCCGTCGCTCCGCTGCAGGTCGTCCGCGTAGGTCGTCAGCAGCTGCTGGACGACCTGCGCGTAGCGCGGATCGTCCCCACGCGCCGCAGCCCGCGCCAGGATGCTCGACGCCATGAACATGTCGTCGGTCCAGTGCCGCGGGAACCGGACGATCTCGCCGTCCTCGCGCGGCAGGATGAACTTCGCCCCGTCGAGCGCGAGCTCCGCGGCGACGGCGTTGTCCTGGAGGGCGCCGAGATCGGAGAACGCGAGCAGTCCCGCGAAGCTGGTGAGCAGGTGCGGTTCAGCCAGCGCGTCCTTCTCGCCCGACAGCCATGGCTGCATGTCGGCGCGGGGCTTCTCGCGCCAGCGCGGCTCGCCCGTCACCTCCGACAGGTGGAGCGCGCCGGACCAGGCCAGGCCCGGGATGTAACTCATCGACGGCTGCGCGGGGTACTTGGGTGCCAGCAGGCGCGCGACATCGAGCGGGCTGCGCGAGAGCCGGGCGGCCACGGCCTCGTGAAGCGGCGAGCGTGGGAGCGAAGCGGCGGAGGTCAGCAACGCGTCGATGGCGCGACCCAGATCCTCGGGCGCCGTGGTCAGCTCGACGGCTGGCACGGGCGCAAGGCCCGACGGCGCGCCGGTGGCGAGTGCGCCGGCGAGCGAGTCGGGCGCGGCAGCTCCGAGCCCCGAGGTGAATGCCGACGCCTGCACGTTCGCACGCCCGCCGGCCGCGCCCGCGCGGACGTCGATGACGAGGTCGGGCGCCTGCATCGCGGTCCAGCGCCAGACGTAGCGGAACTCGAGATTCTCGTCGGCGTTGTAGAACCCGTCGGCCGGGGGAAAGGCAGGCGGCGGCGACGGCGCCACGCCGGGCGTCTCGCACGACTCGGGCCGGGCGCACGGGATGACCGACACGCTCCACGGCGCGAGCGGGCCCGACGCCAGCGAGCGGCGCAGGTAGCCGACGAGGGCTTCCGCAATCGCGCCGCTGCCATCGAGGCCCCCGATGATCACCAGGCGGCGACGTTCCGATGCGGCGGACGTGGTCGGCTCGAGCGACAGCAGTCGTTGTCCACCCGCGGTCATGCCGGCGGCATCGGCACCGTAGCCATCGAGCTCGGCGGCAAGCTGCGAGAGGGTGTTCGCGAGCGCGCCCGGCGCGGGCTGGGCGTGGATTGCATCGCCGCGCCAGAGCACGGCCATAAGGAGGGGGAGGAGAACGGCGAAAGACGTGCGGACGATACGCGGCATGTCAGTCTCCTCTTGTTGGGCCCGCAGGCCGCCAGGCGTGGCGCGCACCTGGCGTGCCACCGCCCGGCCTCCGGCGAGCTGACGCTCGAAACGCGCGCGGCTAGATGCCGTACTTCTTCGCGTCCCAGCCCAGCCCCAGCTCGGTGGGCGGCGCCATGTAGCCGGCGAGCGCCGAGGCCGCGACGACGGTCGGGCTGGCGAGGTAGCCCTCACCGCCGAGCCCCATGCGATTCTGCCAGTTGCGGTTGAAGGACGTGATCGCGCGCTGCCCCTTCTCGAGCGCGTCCGGCCCCTGGCCGAAACACGGGCCGCACCAGGAGTCGCGGATCTGGCCGCCAACCGAGCGGAAGACGTCGGCAATCGACTCGCCACCCAGCCGCGGATCGCCCTGCTCGATCTGCACCTTCACGCCACCTGAGCCCGGAAACACCACGAGCGGCTTCTGCGTCTTCGTCAGGCCCTTCTCACGCGCGGCCAGGAAGACCATCGCGGCCGACAGCAGGTCGGCGTAGCTGCCGTTGGTGCAGGAGCCGATCATCGCCTTGTCGAAGACGATCCTCTCCTTGGCGACGTCCTCGGCCGGGAACGCGTTGCCGGGGCTGAAGGGCTTGGCGATCATCGGCGTGACGTCACCGAGCGCCAGCTCCTCGTCGATGTCGAACACCGCGTCCTCGCCGCAGCCGAACGCCGGGTACGGCAGGTCGGCCAACCCCTTCGACCGGTACCACTCGTAGGTGATCTCGTCCGGCGCGAAGATGCCGTTGAGCGCCTCTGCCTCGGCCATCATGTTCGCGATCGTGTTGCGATAGGCAATCGGCAACTGCTTCCCGGCGTCCACGAGCTCGACCGACATGCCCTGCGACTGCTTCGCGCCCCACCGGCGCAGCAGCTCGAGCACGATGTCCTTGCCGCTGACCCACGGCGTGAGCGCACCGGTGAACCGCACACGGCGCTGCTTCGCCATCGTGAAGAAGATGTAGCCGGTGGACCACCCGAAGCCGAGCGTCGTGGATCCCACACCCATGCCGACCGCGCCGTAGGCGCCGTAGGCGCGCGAGTGCGAGTCGGCGCCGGGGATGAACTGGCCCGGGAGGACGAGGCCCTGCTCGGGGAAATAGAAGTGGAAGATGCCGTCGCCGGGCGTGGCGTAGTACGGCTTCTTCATCCCCTGCATCTCCGCGAACTGCCGCCCGATTGCCGTCTGCCGGTCATCGTCCTGCCGGCCCGTGAAGACGAAGTGGTCGTTCGCGATGGCCGCCTGCCGCGGGAAGATGCTGGTGCCACCCGTGATCTGGTTGAACGTGTGGATCGCAAAGGGCGCCGTGCCATCGGATGCCGGCAACAGGTCGGCATACACGCGCAGCGTCGCGCCGGGCGTCACCGCCGCGTCCTTGTCGACGCGGTGCGCCCAGACGATCTGCTGCGTGGTCGACAGGCCACGCGCCGTCTTCTCGTCCGGGAACACGACCTCTGGCGCCCGCGTCACCGAGTCGCGGAACTCGCGACGGCCCACGGCGAAGATGCCCCCGCTCTGGCGGATCTCGTCCTCCTTGGCGGAGAGCGGCACCGGCTGGTAGGTCTTGCCCTGGCTCGTGTTGACGATTTCGCGCGTGGCGGGATCGAAGGTGAACGTGTCGCCGTCCTTCGCGTCCGCCACCGCCTCAGGGCTCTGCACGACGTGCAGGCCAAGGTTGAAGGCGTTGCGACGGAAGATGTCGCCCATGTTGTTCGCGCAGATGATGACCATCTCGCGGCCGACTTCCTCGGCGATGGCCTTCAGGCCGGCGGGCGACATCTCACGGGAGCTGCCGATCGCGAAGCGGTCGCCGGCGATGACGAACGTCTCACCCGCGTGCACGCGCTTCCGGAAGTCGGGCATCAGGTAACGGAAGGCCCCGGCCTTCCAGCGCTCGTCGAGCGTGTCGAGGCTCTCGGACACGCAGTCGGCCGCCGGCGTGATCTGGTCGGTGTCGATCGCGTCGAGCTTCTTGCCGGGCGTGTTGGGGTCCCAGAAGATGAGGGCCGTGCCGGTGATGAGCCGCGCGCCGGCGCCATCCGCGGCGTCCGAGGGGCGGGGACCGGGCAGCGTGTCGACCGTGACGCCGGGCTTCAGGACTGCGGGCTTGGCGATCTGCATAACCTGGCGATTTTAGCGTACGAGCCAGTCGGCGCTCGGTCCGCTCGGAAGCCAGTGCCCTGCGAAATGCGCTCACGGAGACACTGAGACACGGAGACACTGAGAACGATGGCCAAGAGGTCCATGGGGTGGCGCCGCACCGAAGGGGCAAGGCGCGATCTTTGGTCTGCATTCGGAGGGGTTCAGTGGCAGGATCGCCCTGCCTCGCTCGGTGCCTCTGTGCCTCCGTGCCTCCGTGTTTGCATTTCGACCAGCCGGGGCGCCGCGATGGTAGACTCCCCGCCGCAGGAGGACTTCCCCGCATGTCATTGCACGTCCGTCGCCATGCCGCCCCCGTGGGGCTCGCGCTCGCCGTTGCCGCGCTCACCTGGTCGACCCTCGGCGCGCAGGGTCGCACCGACTCGGACATCGTCTGGAAGATCCGGCAGGAGGCCACCGCCAACTCCCAGATCCTGCCGACGCTCCACATGCTGACCGACGTGTATGGGCCGCGCCTCACGGGCTCACCGAACCTGCGCGGCGCGCAGGACTGGGTGGTGAAGCAGGCGACGGCATGGGGCCTGTCCAACGCGCACCTCGAGGCGTGGGACTTCGGCCACCCGGGCTGGCTCAACGAGCGGGTCTCGGCGTTCGTCACCGCGCCCGTGAAGGACACGCTGGTGGTCGAGGTCCTGGCCTGGACGCCGGGTACCGATGGCACCGTCAGTGGCCAGACCGTGCTCATCGAGCCGCCGGCGCGTCCGACCGAGGCCGAGCTCACCGCGTTCTTCGACAAGGAGCGCGCCCGGGTGAAGGGCCGGACGGTGATGGTCGGACCGCCGCAGTGGAACGAGGTCACGATCTTCCCCGGGGCCAAGCGGCGGAACGAGAGTGACCTGTCGGCGTTCAAGTCCGACGAGCCCGCCCCCTCGCCGTTCGGCAACGCGGGCCCGCCAGCCGCCAGACCCGGCGCCCTGCCCGCCGCGCAGGTCGCGGAGCGGCTGGACCAGTTCCTCGTGGAGGCGGGCGCCCTGGTGCGGCTCAATGACGCGGGTCGCGAGCACGGCCAGATCCGCGCGTTCAACAACCGGACCTTCGACGTCGCGAAGGCGATCCCGACGCTGGTCGTGCGCAACGAGGACTACGGCCGCCTTGCGCGCATCATGGCCGACGGCACGGCCGTCACACTCGAGGTGACGATCGTCAATCACGTCTATCCCGAGGGGGCGACGCAGCACAACGTGGTGGCGGAGATCCCGGGCACGGACAAGGCGCAGGAAGTCGTGATGCTCGGGGGCCACCTCGACTCGTGGCACGCGGCCACCGGCGCGACCGACAACGCGATTGGCTGCGCCGTGATGCTCGAGGCGATCCGGATCCTGAAGGCCGTCGGCGTGCAGCCGCGGCGCACGATCCGCGTCGCGCTCTGGAGCGGTGAGGAGCAGGGGCTGCTCGGCTCGCAGGCGTACGTGAAGCAGCACTTCGGCAGCTTCGAGAACCCGACACCCGAGTACCAGAACTTCGCAGGCTACTTCAACATCGACTCGGGCACGGGCCGCGCGCGCGGCATGACCGTGTTCGGGCCGCCCTCCGCCGCCGCGATGCTCCGGCCGGCGCTCGCGCCGTTCGCCGACAACGGGCTCGTCGGCAGCTCGTCGACCGAAAGCCGCCGCCTCGGCGGGTCGGATCACACGTCGTTCAACCAGGCGGGGCTGCCGGGAATCGGCGTGTCGCAGGATCCCATCGAGTACGGCACGCACACCTGGCACACGAACCTGGACACCTACGAGCGGATCATCGAGAGTGACGCACAGGCGTCCGCGATGGCCATCGCCGCCGCGGTCTACCACCTGGCCATGGCCGACCAGCAGCTGCCGCGGTTCGACAAGGCCAACATGCCGAAGCCGCCCTCCTCGGGGCAGTGAGACGCGCCTCCGGGGTCGAAATGCACACACGGAGACACGGAGACACGGAGACACGGAGGCACGGAGGCACGGAGAACGAAGGTCAGGATGGTTTATCCGCGGATGAACGCGGATGAACGCGGATAGGCCCGGGCGCTGGCGCAGGTAGTCTCCGGGATCGAGCACGCCGAGGCGGCGCCTGCCCTCGTAGAGGGCAGCGAGAGAACGAACAAGGGGCAGGAACAAGACACCGTTGGCTCGTGTGCGGTGTCTTGTTCCCGCCCTTGTTCGTTCTCCTGCCGCGCCGCCATGCGGCGCGGGCGCCGCCGGCGATCCTGTTCGAACTCAATCTGAAATCTTCAGTTCGAGATCTTCAATGGGCGCGCGCAGCGTGCCCCCCTCCGTTGTCTCCGTGTCTCCGTGCCCCCGTGTCTCCGTGTCCGCATGTCATGCGTGCCCGAACGCCGAACTCCTGCTCCCCTCAACTGACGACGGTCAGCATCTGCCGCGCGATACGCTGCCGCAGCTCGCCGACCTCGTCTCCACGCAGCTCGCGCAGCGCGTACGTGACCAGCGCCTTCACCATCTTCTTGCGCCACACCAGCTCGAAGTCGGTGTTGTCCATCGGCTTCGCCACCTCGTAGGCCGCGTCCGCTGCCGCTGCAATCACCTCGTCCGTGAGCCGCTGTCCTGCGAGCACCGCGGCCGCCTTCGGCGACGCCATGGGGCGCGACGCGACGGCACCAGCGACGATGCGCGACTCGCGGACCAGGTCGCCGTCCATGGCCACGGCCGCGCCGACGGATGCCACCGGAAAGTCGAACGACCCGCGTCGCCGCAGCTTCCAGTAGGTGCTCCGCCAGCCGGCCTGGTCAGGCACGATGACGTCCGTGAGGATTTCCTCGCGGCGCCGGGTCAGGTAGTGGATGCCGTCGTTCTGGAACAGGTCCTCGAGCGCCACCTCGCGCTCGCCCGTGGACGACACGAGGCGGACGCGGGCGCCGAGCGCCTGCAGCATCGGCGCCGAGTCGGTGGACGAGACCGCCAGGCACTTCGGGCTGGACGTCGCCACCCAGCACGTCTCGCCGTCCTTCTTCATGCAGAAGTCGATGGCCTTCCGCCACTCGTAGCTCTGATCGTAGTACGTGCAGCGCGTGTCAAGGCAGATGTTCCCGCCGATGGTGCCCATGTTCCGCAGGTGCGGCGTCGCGATCTGCGCCACGGCCTGCCACAGCCCCGGCACCGCCGCGCGCAACCGCTCGTCGCGCACGATCGACGTCAGCGTGACGCCGGCGCCGATGCGGTAGCCGCTGCCGTTGGTCACGGCACGCAGCCCGTCGATGCCACGCAGCGAGACGACGGTCTTCGGCACCTGCTGGCGTCGCTTCATGTTCGGCAGCAGGTCGGTGCCACCCGCCACGATCATCGTCTCGTCTGGTGCGTCGGCCAGCCACTTCGCGGCCTCGGTGACGGTTGCCGGCGCGACGTACCGGAACGCCGGGAGGCGCATCATGACCGCACCCCCGCCGTCGCCTCGATGCCCGCCTCGGCCTTGCGCTTCGCGCGCTTCGGGTCGTTCGCCGCGCGCCCGTCGCCACCTTCCCACGGCGGCGCCACGAGCAGCGGCTCCGGCCAGCGGATCTCAGGGAACGCCGGCGGCCCGTAGCGGGCGGGTTTGCCTTGCGCCCTGGCCGCGAGTGCCTTCAGCACCTTCTCGGGCGTCACGGGGACCTCGTCCACGCGCACGCCGACCGCGTCGTACACCGCGTTGGCGACCGCCGGCATGATCGGGAGCAGCGGTCCCTGCCCGACTTCCTTGGCGCCGAACGGGCCACGCGGATCGGGATCCTCGATCAGGTCGGTGAAGACCTCGGGCATGTCGAGGCTCGTCGGGCTCTTGTACTCGAGGATCGACGGGAACTTGTGCACGACAGCGTTCGAAAGCCGCGGCGGCAGCCGGCGGAACGCCTGCTCCTCCATCAGCGCCTCGCCAAGCCCCATGTAGACGCCGCCCTCGACCTGGCCGCGCACCAGGGTCGGGTTGAGCGCGCGCCCGATGTCGTGGCCAATCCACACGCGCGGCACCGTGATCCACCCCGTCTCGGGGTCGACCTCCACCTCCACGACGGCCGCGCTGTAGGAATAGGTGGGCGAGGGGCCGACACCGCCGCCCTTGAACTTCGCCGCCGGCTTCGGCGGCGTGTAGGACCCGGTCGTGCCAATCGTGCCGAACTGCGCCTCGGCCATGCAGACGGCCTCGCGGAAGCTGACACCCTTCCCGGGATCCGCGCTGTCGAACACGCGCCGCTCCGCGAACACGAGACGGTCCTTCGGCACCTCCAGCTTCTTCGCGACCGCCTCGGCGATGAGCTCGCGCGCGCGCTCGGCGGCCTGGATGGCGGCATTGCCCATCATCAACGTCACGCGGCTCGAGTAGGAGCCGAGGTCGACCGGCGTGAGGTCGGTGTCGCCCGTCACCGCGCGGATATCGAAGGGGTCGATCCCCAGCACCTCGGCCACGCAGGCGACGAGCACGTCGTCCGAGCCCTGGCCAATCTCGGTGGCGCCGCAGAAGGCCGTCACGCCACCACTGCGATCGAGCTTGAGCTGCACGCCGGAGTGCGGCAGGTCGTTCCAGTTGATCGGCAGGCCGGCGCCCGAGAGGTACGACGAGCAGGCGAGGCCGACGCCACGCCCGTACGGCAGCTTGCGGAACTTCTCCTTCCACCCGGACCGTGCGACGACCTTGTTGATGCACTCGGCGAGGCCGATCGTGCCGATGCGCAGGTAGTTCGCCGTCAGGCTGTCGGGCGGCGCGATCATGCCCAGGCGCAGGTCCGCCGGATCCACCTGGAGGCGTTCGGCAATCTTGTCCAGCTGCACCTCCTGGCCGAACCGGCTCTGCGGCGTGCCGTGGCCACGCTTCGGGCCGCACGGCGGCTTGTTGGTGAACACCCGGCAGCCGCGGAAGCGGTACCGCGGGATGTCGTACGTCACCGTCTGGAGCGCGCCGGTGTAGAACGTGCTGGCCACGCCGTAGCTGCCGTAGGCGCCGCCGTCGAGCAGCGTCTGCAGGTCGACGCCGGTGATCCTGCCGTCCTTGGTCACGCCCGTCCGGAACCGCATCAGCACCGGGTGGCGGCCACGGTGGCAGTAGAACACCTCCTCGCGGGTGAGGCAGATCTTGACGGGCCGGTCGAGCAGCCAGGCGGCCTTCGCCACGACGACCTCGTGGTTGAACGGGTCGGACTTGCCGCCGAAGCCGCCGCCATTCGGCGTCGCGATGACGCGGATGTGCGCGGCCGGCATGTCCAGCGCCTTCGCCAACGCGCGGTGCAGGTAGTGCGGCGTCTGCGTGCTCGACCAGACGACAAGCTTGCCGTCGGGGTCCTTTGCCGCGACGGTCGCGTGCTGCTCCATCGGGAGGTGCGTGTTGCCCTCGAAGAAGAACGTGTCCTCGAAGACCTCGTCCGCGGCGCCGAGCGCCTCGTCCACGTCGCCGAACTGGAGCGCGACAATCTTGTGGATGTTGCCCTCGTCCCCGTAGTCGTGGATGCGGGGCTCCGGGTGCGCGAGGCTGTCGTGCGGGCCGGCAAAGGTGCGAAGCGCCTCGTACTCCACGTCGATGAGATCGAGCGCCGCCTCGGCGGTGGCCTCGTCCCGCGCCACGACCGCGGCCACCGGGTCCCCCACGAAGCGCACCCGATCGCGGCACAGGGCGTGCTCGTCGTGGCTGACGGGCAGCACGCCATAGGCGATCGGGAAGTCGTCACCGGTGAGCACCATGTGCACGCCGGGATGCCCCTGCGCTCGCGTGGTGTCGATCCGGACGATGCGCGCGTGCGGCACCGAGGAACGCAGCAGCTTGCAGTGCACGGTGCGCGGCAGCATCAGGTCGTCCGCGTAGCGGGTCTGCCCGGTCACCTTCGCCCGGCCGTCGACGCGGCGACGCGCGCGGCCAATCACCCCGCCGGTCGTCTTCAGTGCGCTCATCGCGTCACCTCCCCGGCCGCCGTGGACCGCTCGCGCGCGATCCGCGCGATGGCCGCCTCGACCGCCTCGAAGATCTGCAGGTACCCGGTGCACCGGCACAGGTTGCCGGACAGGGCTTCCTTGATCAGCTCGCGTGACGGGTTCGGCTCGCGATCGAGCAGCGCCTTCGCGGTCATCAGGATGCCGGGTGTGCAGTAGCCGCACTGGGATCCGCCGAGGTCGGCAAACGCGTCCTGCAGCGCGTGCAGGCGGCCGCCCTCGGCCAGGCCCTCGATGGTCGTCACCGCGTGCCCCTCGGCCTCGACGCCGAGCGCGAGGCACGACAGCACGGGCTCGCCGTCGACCAGCACCGCGCAGGCGCCGCACTCGCCGAGCTCGCAGCCGTGTTTCGTCCCGGTCAGCTGGAGATCCTCACGCAGGACCTCGAGCAGCGTCTTCGCGGGATCGATCAGCGCCTCGGCCGGCTCGCCGTTCACCGTCATCGCCACGCGGGCGCGCACGCCCGGCTCCACCACGTCCTTCGTCATCGTCTCGTCCTCTTGGCAGCCTTGCCCTTCACGAGCCGCAGCGTCCCCCGGTCCGGCAGGCTCGGGCCACCCTCCCGGGGAACGATCGCGTCCCGGGACAGCGCGCGAGCATCTCCCGCCTGCTTCCGCGTCCCCCGTGTGTCCCGTGCGCTCCGTGTTGCGGCTCCGCCTGTTGCTGCGGCCGTGACCGGGCCATCCGCCCCGAGGCCTCGCACCAGGAACCGCGCCATCAGGTCCGCCACGTCCGCGGCGGAGCGCGGGCCATCCGGCCGGAACCACGTGACCGTCCAGTTCAGCGCGCCCAGCATCGCGCGGGCGACGATGGCCGGGTCCTCGCCAGCCATCTCCGTGCCGACGAGCCCCTCCTCGACGAGCCGCCGGAGGGCCCGCTCGTACCGATCGCGCTTGCCGACGATGGCCGACCGCAGGGGTGCCGGCAGCGCCTCGACCTGCACGTGTGCCGTCGCGCCCTCCACCTCGTCCAGCATCGTCAACAGGTGGGCACGCAGCACTCGCGCGAGCCGCGCCCCGGGCTCCGGCGCGCGCCGACGCGCCTCGGCCACGCCGGCCAGCATGCGATCGAGCGCGCGGTCCTGGCAGTAGTAGAGGATCTCGTCCTTGCCGCGGAAGTAGTGGTACAGGTTTGCCGGGGACAGGTCGGCCGCGACCGCGATGTCCCGCATGCCGGTCTCGGCGAAACCGCGTTCGCGGAACATGCGGGCAGCCGCCCGCAGGATCGCGTCGCGGCGCTGGTCGTGGCGCCGCCGCAGGCGAGGGGAACGGGCCACCGCCGAGTTCGAACCGTCGTTCGATTTTTGAACCACTGTTCCAAATAGTAGTCGCGGTGGGCCGGTGGAACAAGGCCGGCGGGGACCGGGCCGGGCGCGTGTAAGCTGGAGCCATGCGTCCCCTCTTTTCGGTCCTCGCGCTCAGCCTTGCCGTGGCCGTTGCGGCCCTGACCGGCCCGCTGGCCTCGCGCATGGCGGAACGGCGGGGCGCGGTCGCCCTGCTGGGCCTGCCCGTCGGCCCGGAGTACGCCCGAGAGGTCGCCGCCTGGCGCGCGGCCCACGACGTCGGGGTCGACGACCCGGCGACGCTCTCGTGGTTTCCGGTCGACGAGGACTACCGCGTGGTCGCCAGCTTCGTGAGCTTCCCGACGCCCCGCACGCTCGTGGTGCGCGTCACCGACGGCGGCCTGACGAAAGTGGCGGCGCCGGGCTACCTTGAGTTCGAGCTCGAGCGCGCGACGTTCCGGCTGCTGCCGTACTGGCCGGCCACCGGCGACGCCATGGTCATCGGGTTCACCGACGAGACCAACGGCACGACGTCGTGGCGCGAGGGCCGCACGCTCGAGGCGGCGTTCCCCGGAGGCCGCGCCGCCGCCGATGCCGTCGCGCGCCAGGCGGCGGAGGGCGCACTCATCCCGCCAATCCCGATCGTGCTCGACTTCAACCGGGCCGTCAGCCTGCCCTGCGCGCACGACCCCGCCACCGTCTGCCCCCTCCCCCCGGCGGACAACAATCTCGCCGTGGAGATCCGCGCCGGCGAACGTGACGCCGGGGAATGACGATTGAAGATCGAAGATTGAAGATTGAAGATTGAAGATTGAAGATTGACGGTCGACGATTGAAGATCGGACGTCTTTGATTGCCACTGTCCGGGAGGCCCGAGCGCCGGGCGCCTGTAGCCATTCCTTGACGGTCACATCCTCTGTGTCTCCGTGTCTCCGTGTCTCCGTGTCCGTGGCGCGTCCCTTTCTGCCTTCTGCTTTCTGCCTTCTGACTTCCTTTTGGTCTGATCGTGTCTGTCCGCACTGAACTGCCCCCGATGCTCCGCCTGGCCGGGCCGGTCGTGCTGGCCGAGCTGGGCTGGATGGCCATGGGGGTGGTCGACACCCTGATGGTCGCGCCACTCGGGCCGGCGGCCATCGGCGCCGCCGGGATCGGCAACTCCATGCACATGGCGTTCGCCATCTTCGGCATGGGGCTGCTGCTGGGTCTCGACACGCTCGTGTCGCAGGCGTGGGGCGCGGGGCGTGTGGAGGAGTGCCATCGCTGGCTCTTGCACGGTCTGGCGCTCGGCCTGGCGGTGAGCGTGCCGCTCACCGGCCTGTGCCTCGCCCTGCTCGCCGGCATCCCGCGGTTCGGGTTCCACCCGCAGGTGCTGCCGCTGCTGCAGGGGTACTTCGCGGTCGTGCTCTGGAGCACCGTCCCGCTGCTCGTCTACGCGGCGCTCCGGCGCTACCTCCAGGGCATGCACGTCGTCGCGCCCATCGCCTTCGCGCTCGTCTCGGCGAACCTGGTGAACGCCGGCGCGAACTGGGCGCTGATCTACGGCCACCTCGGACTGCCGGCGCTCGGGGTCACGGGCTCTGCGTGGGCCACCGTGGCGTCGCGCGTGTACCTCGTCGCCGTGCTGGCGGTCACCGTGGTACTGCTCGATCGCCGCCGCGGGTCGTCGCTCTGGCAGACCCCACGCACGATCGCGCGGGATCGCCTCGCACGCCTCGTGCGCCTGGGCCTGCCGGCAGCGTCGCAGATCACCCTGGAGGTCGGCGTGTTCGCGGCCGCCACCGCGCTGGCGGGCAAGCTGATGCCGGTGGCGAGCGCCTCGCACCAGATTGCCCTCAACATCGCCAGCGTGGCGTTCATGATCCCGCTCGGCATCGCCTCGGCCGGCGCGGTGCGTGTCGGCCACGCCATCGGCCGGGCGGACGGCGTCGGCGCCCGCGCGGCGGGCTGGACGGCCCTGGGGCTTGGCGGCGTCGTCATGGCGCTAACGGGGGTGCTCTTCCTGGCGGTCCCGGGATGGCTGATCGGCCTGTTCACGCAGGATCCGGCAGTGGTGGCGCTTGGATCCACCCTGCTGCTGATTGCCGCCGTGTTCCAGTTGTTCGACGGCGCGCAGGTGGTCGCGACCGGCGTGCTGCGCGGCCTGGGTGACACACGCACGCCGATGCTGCTCAACCTGGCAGGCCACTGGCTGCTCGGCCTGCCGGTGGGCTACACGCTGTGCTTCGACTGGGGCTATGGGGTCGTCGGGCTCTGGGTCGGGCTGTCGATCGGCCTCATCAGTGTCGGGGCCGTCCTCATCGGCGTGTGGCAGGTCAAGTCGCGCCTGCCGGTCGCGGCGCTCCTCGTTGAATAGAGAATCAATAAATTCGAATCAAGAAAGGAATTCCGCAATTCGGAATTCAGAATTCCTTTCTTGATTCCGGGATTCTTGATTCTCAATTCCCTCCGGGGCCAGGCGGCGGCACCGGCGGGATGGGTGCCGGCATCACGCCGGCGTCGACCAGGTCCTTCACGAGCGGCGCGACCTTGGCCGTCGCCGTGTTCGCGTCGGTCACGAGGGTGGGCAGCGCGGCCTGCAGCTCCTTCATCTGCGCGAGCTGCGTCTCGGTGGGCAGGGCCGTCGAGCCCATGATCTGCCCCTTGATCTGGCCAATCCGGCCGCGGACGTTGTCACGGTTGCCGAAGCCGCCGCCCCCGCCGAGACCGAGGCGCGTGCGCACGCCGCCGAGCTCCTTGCCCAGCGACTCGATCCGGCTCTTGAGCGCGTCGGGCATCGTCTGGTTGCGCGTCCACTGCTGCACGGCCTGGTACTGCGTCCAGGCGTCGTTCACGGCGTTCGCGACCTCGTTGGCCTTCTTCTGCATCTCGTGCAGGGTCATCGCAGTGTCGTGCCAGGTCTTGCGATCGGCGTCGCTGATCTGGATGTCGGGATCACCCGTCACGTTCACGGTGACGACATTGGCATCGCGCCCATCGGCGGTCAGCGTCGCGCGGTAGGCGCCGGGCAGCACGAACGGCCCGTTGTTGCCACCGCCGCCGAAACCGCCGCCCCCGCCGCCCTGCTGGCCCCGGAGCGGCGCCAGCGGCTGCACGCGCAGGTCCCACTGGATCTGGTTGAGGCCGGCCTTCCGGCCGTCCTTCATCGCCTCGCCGGTGATCTCCCGTACGACGCTGTTGCCGGCGTCGCGGATGGTCCACTTGACGTCCTTCGCCTCGGCCGCGAGCCGGTAGCTCAGCGTGACGCCGGGCTCCGGGTTCGGCGCGAGGAAGATCCGGTCGCCCTCGAACCGCTTCATCTGGTCGTTCGCCTGGTTGAACGCCGTGGCCGGGGGCGGGTCGAAGGCAAACGGCATGGACGACTGCGACCGGGTCCACTGCTGGATCGGCGTGAGGTCGTCCAGGATCCACACCCCGCGGCCGTGCGTGGCCAGGATCATGTCGTTGTCGCGCGGGTGGAGCGTGATCTCGTACACCGGCACGACCGGCAGGTTGGCCTTGAGGCGCGTCCACTGGCGTCCCCGGTCCAGGGAGACCCACACGCCGGTCTCGGTGCCGAGGTAGAGCACGTCCTGGTTCTTCACGTCCTCGGTGATCGTGCGCGCGACCTCACCCTCCGGCAGGTTCGCCGCGATCGACCGCCAGCTACCGCCGAAGTCGGTGGAGGTGAAGACGTACGTCTTGTAGTCCCCGCCGCGGTGGCCGTCGAACGTGGCGTACACCGTGCCGGCGTTGAAGCGCGAGGGGGCGAGCTTCGACACGTAGGTGAACTTCGGGATGCCAGGCACGTTGGCGGTGACGTTCGACCAGTTCGCGCCGCCGTCCCGCGACACGCTCACGACCCCATCGTCCGAGCCCGTCCAGAGCACGCCGGCCTGCGCGGGTGACTCGCCGATCGTCACGAGGTTGCCGAACGAACTGACGCCGTCGTGCTTCGCCAGCTCGATCTTCGACCCGACGACGCCCATGATGTCGAGGGTCTCGCGGTCGGTGTTGGTCGTGAGGTCCGGGCTGATGGCCTGCCACGAGTGTCCGCGATCAGTGGACCGGTACAGCCGGTTCGCGCCCACGTAGATCGTCGCGGGGTCGTGCGGCGACAGCATCATCGCCGTGTCCCAGTTCCAGCGCAGCTCCGGCTCGCCCGCCGCCGTCTCGGGGCGGATGGTCGTGCGCTCGTTCGTCAGGCGGTCGATCCGGCTCATGCGGCCGTCCTGCGACTCGCCGTAGACGATGCGCGCGTCCGACGGGTCCATCAGCGGCTGGAAGCCGTCGCCGCCGTTGATGACGTACCAGTCGTCGTTGTGGATGCCGGTGTTGGTGCGCACGGCGCTCGGGCCGCACCAGGTGTTGTTGTCCTGCAGGCCGGCGCAGACGTGATACGGCGTCTGCATGTCGTACATCACGTGGTAGGGCTGCGCCACGGGGAGGTTGCGCAGCCACACCCAGGTCTTCGCCGCGTCGTACGAGATGCTGACGCCCCCGTCGTTGCCGATGAGCAGGTGCTTCGGGTTGGCGGGATCTATCCACATCGCGTGGTGATCCACATGGATGTTCTCCGCCCCGTCACTCCGGAACGTCTTCCCCGCATCGTCCGAGATGTGGAGCGACACGCCGAGGACGTAGATTCGCGAGTCGGTCGTCGGGTCGATGCGGATCTGGCTGAAGTACATCGGCCGCGGGTTCTCGTCGCTCATCTTGCGCCAGCTCGCGCCCGCATCGTCCGACCGGTAGACGCCGCTCTCGCTCTCATGCTCCACGCGCGCGTAGACGACGTTGGGATTCTTGCGCCAGACGTCGAGGCCGATCCGGCCCTTCGGGCCGTCCGGCAGCCCCTTCTCGAGCTTCGTCCACGTCTGCCCGCCATCGGCGGACTTCCAGATGGCGCTGCCCGGGCCGCCGCCGTTCATGCCCCACGGCTGCCGCCGCCGCTGATACGTCGCGGCGTAGAGCACCTTGTTGTTCGAGGGGTCCATCACCAGTTCGGTGGCGCCGGTGTCCTGGTCGACGAACAGCGTCCGCTGCCAGGTCACGCCGCCGTCGACGGTCTTGTAGACCCCACGCTCACCGCCCGCGCCCCACAGGTCGCCGAGCGCCGCGACGTAGACGACGTTGAAGTCGACCGGGTCGACGATGATGCGTGCGATCTGCCGGCTGTTGCGGAGCCCCATGTGCTTCCAGGAGCGGCCGCCGTCCGTGGACTTGTAGATGCCGTCGCCCCACGACGAGCTCTGGCGGTTGTTGCCTTCGCCGGTGCCGACCCACACGAGGTTGGCGTCGGTCGGCGCGATGGCCACCGCGCCCACGGACGCGCTGCCCTGGTGGTCGAACACCGGCGTGAGCGTGGTGCCGTTGTTCTCGGTCTTCCACACGCCACCGGTCGCGGTGCCGATGTAGAAGACGGCGGGGTTCGACTCGAGGACCGCGAAGTCGTCGATGCGCCCCGACGGCGTGGCGGGCCCGAGGTTCCGGAACGTGAGCCGGTCGAACGGACCAGCCGCCGGGGTGGCGGCCGGCGCGGCGCCCGTGCCCTGGCGCGCCCCGAGGCCGGGCGCGGCCAGCAGCGCCACGATGGCCGCCAGCGGGAGGATGGTGCGGAGGTGACGTGTCATGCGTAGCTCCTACTTGCGGGACTGGGCTTCGTCGTAAGCGACACCGAGGACCGAGGCGAGCGTCAGGCGCGGCGACGCCTGGCCCACGTCCGCGAAACCCGGCAGCGCGGCGATGGCCGAGACTTCCTCCTTCGAACGGCCGGCCTGCACGCCCTTCGTTGCGTGCTCGAGCACCGCCGAGAGGTAGTCGCGGAAGTACGTGACATCGGCCGCCGTCCCACGCACGACGCCGTCCTTGCCGTGGCCGAAGACGAAGATGGTGTCGCCGCCGTGGGCCTTCGCCATGTTGGTCAGGATGGTGATCCAGTTGCCGATCTCGGCGCCGGCCGGGCGGTCGATGAACGGGTGCACGCGGCGGAAGAGCAGGTCGCCGCCGTGCAGGACGTTGGCCTTCTCGAACAGGACGATCGCGTCGCCGCTGGTGTGCCCGGGGCCCATGTGGCGGGCGTGGATCGTCTCGTCGCCGAAGGCCTCCGACCAGGTCTCCGAGAACGTCGTGTCGGCGAAAGCCTGCTCGCCGGCATTGCCGGCCTGCTCGGCCACCTTGCGGTGCCAGGCGGCGCAGTTCTCGTGCGCGACGATGCGCTTCACGGCCGGGCGGAACGCGGGGTTACCGGCCGTGTGGTCGCCGTGGTGGTGGGTGTTGATCAGGAACTGGAGGCCGGAGGGCGCGCGCTGCTTCAGCCCGGCCACGCAGAGTTCCGCGGTCTGGACGAACTGGCTGTCGACCGCCATCGCGCCGTCGCCGTTGACGAGGTACCCGATGGTCCCGCCGTTGCCCGTGAAGATGCCGACGCCGCGGCGCAGTTCTTCGAATCTGGTGGCAGGCGCCGGCGCGGCCTGCGCCCATAGCGGGACGCGGGCGAGGGCGGCGCCCGCGACGGCGGCGGACGATGTGGCGAGGAACTGTCGGCGGGTCAACGGCACGGTGGTCTCCTTTTGGCAGCCCGGCGCCGGCCCGGAGGGGCCGGCGCGCGGTCTACTATTTACCACCGTACCTCCGCGGGTGTTACACCCGCGGCATGCTTCCTAGTACAGGCAGGCCCTGAGCGCGTTCACGAACCCCTGGCCGTAGAACGGATCCGCCCCCTTCTTCCCGGCATCGACCGCGCTGTTGCGCAGCGCCGCCCGCCACGCGCCCAGCGAGATCCCGGGGTGCGACTGGCGGATGAGCGCGGCGACGGCGGCGGCCGCCGGGCTCGCCATGGACGTGCCCTCCGCCCAGGAGTAGCCGGCGCGCGAGGTGCTCAGGACCAGGTCGAACACCCAGCAGGGCGCCGCGATGGCGCCGGCAGGCGACACCACCGGGCGCGCACAGACGGGCGCCGTCGGCGAGGGGTCGTACAACACGTCATTGCCGCCTGGCGCGGCCACGTCGATGACGGACGTCCCGATGTTGGTGTAGGTGGCTGGCGTGTCGAAGTCCACCGCACCGGTCGCGAAGCCCACGGGGCCGGTGGCCGCCACGGCGATGCCCGCCCCCGACTCGGCGGGAACCGCCGTGTAGTTGCCGGAGTGATCCAGGTCGAGGCCGTCGTTCCCCGCCGCGCTCACGACGAGCACGCCGAACCGGTTGGCGAAGTTCACCGCCTTGTTCATCGCGGCCACGAGCTGGCCGGCGCCCGTGTCGTTCTTCGGGAACACCGCACCGAGGCTCATGTTGATGATGTCGGCGCCGCCGCCGCCCTGCGCCTGCGGCGTCGCGGCGTAGAGGATCCCCTGGATGACGCCGCCAAAGCTGCCGGAGCCGTCGTGGAGGACCTTCACGCCGATGAGGGTGGCCTCGGGCGCGATGCCGACCACTCCGATCGTGTTGTCGGCCGCCGCGATGATGCCGGCGACGTGGGTCCCGTGCCAGAACGTGCCGGTGTCGTTGTCGAAGGGCTGGCCGGGCACGAACGAGCGGGACGCCGCGACGTCGAGGTTGGCGGCGAGGTCGGGGTGGGCGCTGTAGATGCCGCCGTCCAGCACCGCCACGCGCACGCCCGCCCCCGTGCAGCCGGCGGCCCAGGCGGCCGGCGCGTCAATGGCCTGCGGGGCCCACTGCACGCCGGGGAAATACCGATCGTCGCCGGGTGAGATGGCGGTGTCCTGCAGGTCGACGGTCAGTCCCGGACGCTGCCACTGGACGAGGCGATCGGCCTCGGCGGAACGGATGGCCGAAGCGCGGCGGACCTTCGCGAGGAAGTCCGGCGCCTCCGAATGAGCGACGGCCACGCCCGCGCCGGCGTGGCTGAACACGACCTGCCCGCCGGCCGCGGCCACCGCGGCCTGCTGGGCCGCCCCCCATCCATTGGCGGTGAGCACGTAGTCCTGGCCCTGCGCCTGGACGATGCCGGGGGTCATCGTGGCTGCGGCCAGGGCGACGAGCACGGCTCCGAACCTCTGTGTCATGGCTGCCCTCGCATTTCCGGCGCGGCATCGGGCCGCGCCTCGCTGGGACGAGCCTATATCCTGGCGTGACGAACGGACGCCCGGCCGCGACGAAACCGTGCAGCTATCGGGCGTGCTGGAACATGTAGTCGATCGCCAGGTTCGACAACGCCCGGACGCCGACCGGCAGGGCCGACTCGTCCGCGAAGAAGAGGGGCGAGTGGTTCATGGCCGCGGTCGCCACGTCCTTGTCGCGCGGCGTGACGCCGAGGAAGAAGAACATGCCCGGCACCTGCTGCTGGAAGAAGGAGAAGTCCTCGGCCGTCCCGGTCAGCGGCCCGACCGAGACGTTGTCCGCGCCGGCGACCCGGCGCAGCGTGGGCACCATCTCGGCCGTGAGCTCGGGGTCGTTGACGGTCACGGGATAACCCAGGCCGAACTCCACCGTGGCCGTGGCGCCCGCCGCCTCGGCGTACTTCGTGGCGATCTCGCGAATGCGGCGGTGGATGTCGCGGCGGACCTCCTCGCTGAAGGCACGCACCGTGCCCTCCATCTCCACCTTGTCGGGGATGATGTTCGGCCGCACGCCGCCGGAGAAACGTCCGATCGTCACCACCGCCGGGGCTTCCGTGATGTTGACGCTGCGCGACACGATGGTCTGGAGGCCGGTGACGATCTGCGCGCCGGTCACGATCGGATCCACGCCGCCCCAGGGCACCGCGCCGTGCGTCTGCCGGCCGGTGACCGTGAGCGTGAACGAGTCGACGCTCGCCATCAGTGGGCCCGAGCGGTACTGGATCTCCCCGGCGTGCATCGGGAAGACGTGCAGCCCGAACATGGCGTCCACGTCAGGGGACTTCAGGGCCCCCTCCTTCACCATCAGCTCGGCACCCGCGGGGCTCTCACCAGCGGGCGGACCTTCCTCGGCCGGCTGGAAGATCAGCTTGATCGTGCCCGGCAGCTGATCCCGCAGCCGCGCGAAGACGGTCGCCGCCCCGAGCAGCATGGCCATGTGGTTGTCGTGCCCGCACGCGTGCATGACGCCCACTTCCTGTCCCTGCCATTCGGTCGTCACGGTCGACTTGAACGGCAGGTCCACCTGCTCGGTGACCGGCAGGGCATCCATGTCGGCGCGCAACCCGACGACGGGACCGGGTTTGCCGCCCTTGAGCACCGCGACCACACCGGTGCGCGCGACGCCGGTCTCGACCGTGTACCCGAGGCGCTCGAGCGTCTCGGCGATGATCTTCGACGTGCGGAACTCCCGGTTGCCGAGCTCCGGGTTCTTGTGGAAATCCCGCCGCCACTCGACGACCTGCGGCATGGTCTCGGTGACGATTTGATCGATGTTGGAGGCGAGCGGGCTCGGGGTGGAGCCCTGGGCGGAGGCGAGAAGCGGAGTGCCCGCCAGGAGCGCCGCGGCCAGGATCACCGAGCGGAATGCACGCACGCCACGTGGGAATGCACGCACGGAGACACGGAGGCGCGGAGACACGGAGGAAGACGGCTGGTTCGACACCATTCTCATTGAGCTACTCCGTCCGGAAAATGAAGGCCACGCCTCCAGCGCGGCAGGCCGCCCTGCGGGCGTAAAGGCCTCGCTTCGCTCGGTAGGCCTCGGGCCTCACGGCCCTCGTTGGGCTACGCAGCCCACCCCTCAGCTATCTGTGCATCTCGTGCCATCTGTGCATCTGTGTCTGGCCCGATGCCTCTGTGCCATCTGTGCCATCTGTGGCCGCCCTGCGGGCGTCAGGCCTCGCTTCGCTCGGTCGGCCTCGGGCCTCACGGCCCTCGTTGGGCTACGCCGCCTACCCCTCAGCTATCTGTGCATCCCGCCCTATCTGTGCATCTGTGTTGAGCGATCCATCTGTGCCATCTGTGGCCGCCCTACGGGCGTAAGGCCTCGCTGCGCAAGAGGCCACGCCTGCGGCGTGGTGGGCCGCCCTGCGGGCGTAAGGCCTCGCTTCGCTCGGTAGGCCTTCGGGCCTCACGGCCCTCGTTGGCTACGCAGCCTACCCCTCAGCTATCTGTGCATCTCGTGCCATCTGTGCATCTGTGTCTGGCCCGATGCCTCTGTGCCATCTGTGCAATCTGTGGCCTGTGCGATCTGCGGCACCGCGATCGGGGGGATTCTACCAACCATCCCCCATCCATGCCCGTCAAACGCCGCATGGGTTCCGATCTCCGCCAGGGCCTCCGTCTCTTTGCCCGCCATCCCCTGCTCGCGGCCGCGGCCGTGCTGTCATTGGCGCTCGGGATTGGCGCCAACACGGCCATCTTCTCCGTCCTGAACGCCGTCGTCCTGCGGCCCCTGCCGGTGTCACAACCCGACCGCCTGATGGTGGTGTGGGAAACTTCCGCGGACAGCGACGAGCGGCCGGTCGCCCCGGCAAACTTCGTCGACTGGAGGCGCGATACCCACGCGTTCGAGGCCCTCGCGGCTTACGGTGGCTCGACGGCCAACCTGACGGGACGAGGCGAGGCCGAACGGCTCCGGGCGGCAGGTGTCTCCGGCAATTTCTTCACCACGCTCGGCGTGACGGCCGCGGTCGGGCGCACCATCCTGCCGTCGGACGATGCGGATGGCGCGCCAGCGGTGGCGATGCTGACCGATGGGCTGTGGCAGCGGATGTTCGGTGGCACGCCAGCGGCGCTCGGACAGTCCCTGCTGCTCGACGGCCGTCCGCACACGATCGTCGGCGTCCTCCCTCCCGGCTTTGCGCTCCCCATGATTGGCGAGGCCGACATCTGGCTCAGCGGCGACCGCGGTATCCCTCGCAGCTTCCCGTTCCCGGGCGACCTGCGCGAGGTCCGCGACTCGCATTTCATCGGCGTGGTCGGCCGCCTGGCGTCCGGGGTCACGCGCGGGGCGGCACAGGCCGAACTGACATCGGTCATGGCGCGTCTCTCGCAGACCTACCCCGACACCAACGCCGGTCTTGGCGTCAACGTCGTGCCGCTGCACGAGGCGAACGTCGGCGACGTGCGCCCGCTCGTCACGCTGCTGCAGGCGGCGGTGACGGTGATGCTGGTGATCGGCTGCGTCAACGTCGCGAACCTGCTGCTCGGGCTCGCGGCGGGACGGCGCGCGGAGATGTCGCTGCGCGCCGCGCTCGGGGCCGAACGCGGGCGGCTGGTGCGGCAACTGGTGACCGAGTCGCTCGTGCTGGCCCTGCCCGGCGGCCTGCTCGGCCTGCTGCTGGCGGCGTACGGACTCCAGGCCCTCGTGGCGCTCGCGCCGGAGGGCCTGCCACGCGTCGCCGAGATCGCGCTGGACGCGCGGGTGCTGGCCTTCACGGTGGGCCTCACGATCATCACGGCCGTGGCGTTCGGCCTGGGGCCCGCGCTGGGCGCCGCGCGCACGGACCTGAATCCCGCCGGGCATGCCGGTGCCCGCGTGGCAGGGGCCCGAGGCATGCGGCGCTGGCAGCAGGTCATGGCGGTCGGGCAACTCGCCCTCGCGCAGGTGCTGCTGGTCGGCGCGACGCTGTTGCTCGTCAGCTTCACCGCGGCCCAGCGCGTCGATCTCGGGTTCGATCCGGCCGGTCGCGTCGCCGCGGACCTGTCGCTCTCGGCGGATCGGTACCTCAAGCCCATCCCCGGTCGGGAGGACTCGTTCGACGTGGACACGGGCCCGAAGCTCCGGTTCATCGACGATGTGCTCTCGCGCATGGCGGCCACACGTGGCGTGTGGGTGGCGGCGGCGTCGTTCACCGCCCCGATGCGCGGCGGGCCGAACCGTGGGGTGGCCATCGAGGGGGATCCCGAGCCTGCCCCGGGGCTCGAGCCCAATGCGGACTTCCAGGTGATCAGCCCAGGCTATTTCCAGGCGCTCGGAATGACGCTCGTCCGCGGCCGGGCCTTCACGGCCGCCGACCGCTCGGACGCGCCGAAGGTGGCGGTGGTCAACGCCGCGTTCGTCGACAGGTACCTCGCCGGACGGGATCCCCTCCGCGCGGTGATCCGCTTTGGCGGCGACCAGCTCCACGCGATCGTCGGCGTCGTGGGAAACGCGCGGTACCGCGATGTGGAGCAGCCGGCCGAGCCCACCTTCTATGTGCCGCTCGCGCAGAACACGGAGCGCTGGCCCTTTCTTTCGTTCACGGTGGCGACCGCCGGTGACGCCGCGGCCATGGCGCCGCTCCTGCGGCAGGCCATCCGCGAGGCCGACCCCGACCAGCCCATCGTACGCGTGCGCACCTACGACGAGATCCTCTCGACCGCGCTGGCGGGCCGCCGGTTCAACACGTTGCTCGTGGGGATCTTCGCGCTCACCGCGCTGCTGCTCGCCGCGGTCGGCACCTACGGCGTCACGGCCTACGGCGTCGCGCAACGCACGCGCGAGATCGGCATCCGCACGGCGCTCGGCGCCACGCCTCGAGCCGTGCTCGGCATGATGGCGGGCCAGGGCCTGCTGCTGGCCGCGGTGGCCGTTGGCATCGGGGCGGCCGGGGCGCTGGCGGCGACTCGCCTGATGCGTTCGCTGCTGTTCGGCGTCACGCCCGGTGATCCGGCGACGATGGCCGCAGTGGCGGGTGTCCTGGGCGTGATTGCCGTCGCCGCAACGGTGATTCCGGCGCGCCGGGCGGCGCGGGTGGATCCGGTGACGGCGCTCAGGGAGCCGTAGGCGGGCCGGACCGCGGGATCTCCGCGAGGTCCTCGCCGGCGTAGTGCAGGCTCACCTTGCGGGCGAAATCCATCTCACTCGTGATGGCGCCGAGCGCCAGGCGCGACTCGACGATCAGCAGCACACTGCCGTAGAGCATCACGAGCGCGCCGATCAGGCCGAGCGTGACGGCAATCCACGTGTAGTTCTGCGCCACCACCCCGACGATGGCCACGGCGAGGCTGGTGGTGACGAAGATGGAGAGGGCCGCATAGAACGCGACCATCGAATGCTGGATGAGGCGCGCACGCGCGGTCTGGCGCAGGAGCTGCCCGACGAACATCGCGCGGCGCTCCCCGGCCAGCTCGTCGGCCTCCGGGTGCCGCGCGATCTCCTCGAGCCTCGCCGTCACCGCACGCACCCGGTCCACGACCCGGCCCAGCCGAGAGCTGGTCGAGAAGATCAGGGCACCACAGGCCGAGATCAGCACCGCGGGCGTGATCATCGCCGTCAGTACCGCCAGCGCATCTTCCGGGCGCTCGAGGGCGTTCAGCCAGTCCACGGCACGAGTGTAGCGCTGCTTTGGGCTTCGCGATTACGCGGGCTCGGCAATCCACGGATTCCACGGATTCACCGGTTCCTCACGCGGGCGGCGCTCTGTGGGACCCAGGACAACCGGCCACGAAGACACGAAGCGCACGAAGGACACGAAGATCACGAAGTTCATGGGATCTTCGACCTCCTCTATGTGTCTCATTGGAGCGGCCAGATGGTGTGAGTCCCCTGGCAGGGTTCGCCCCTCCAACTATTTCGTGAGCTTCGTGTCCTTCGTAGCTTCGTGGCTGGCTCTTGAAACAGGCGGCCGCTTCGGCCGGGTAGAATCGTGGCCATGAAAGCCATCCTCGTCCAGCAGTTCGGCGGTCCGGAGGTGCTCCAGCTCGGGGACGCCCCCGAGCCGGCGGTCGGTCCCGGGCAGATTCGCGTGCGCGTTCACGCCGCCGGCGTCAATCCCTACGACACCTACATGCGCGCGGGCGGCTACGCGATGTCACCGCCGCTTCCCTACTCCCCCGGCGCCGACGCGGCCGGCGTCATCGATGCGGTCGGTGAGGGCGTGACCGGATGGAAGGCCGGCGACCGGGTCTACACGGCCGGCACGGTCCAGTCGCGTGGCTGGGGCGCGTACGCCGAGCAGATCGTCTGCCATGCGCACCAGGTGCACCCGCTGCCGGATCGCCTGTCGTTCGCGCAGGGCGCCGGCGTCAACGTGCCGTACGTCACGGCATGGCGCGCGCTGTTCGGTCGCGCGCAGGCGCAGCCCGGCGAGACGGTCTTCGTGCACGGCGCAAGCGGCGGTGTCGGCCTCGCGGCGACACAGATCGCGCGTGGCCTCGGCATGACGGTCATCGGCACGGCCAGCACGCCCGAGGGCCGCGAGATCGTGCAGCAGCAGGGCGCGCATCACGTGCTGAACCACCGGGACGAGGGCTACCTGCAGGAGGTGACCCGGCTTTCCGGCGGCACCGGCCCCGACGTCATCATCGAGAACCTCGCCAACGTCAACCTCGACAACGATCTCTCCATCCTCGCCAGGAACGGCCGCATCGTCGTCGTCGGCAACCGGGGCAGGGTCGAGATCGACCCCCGCAAGGCCATGGGCAAGGAGGCGGGCATCCTCGGGATGGCGCTGTGGAACACGCCCGAGGACGAAGTCGCGAAGATCCACCGCGCACTCGTCGCGGGCCTCGAGAGCGGCTGGCTGACGCCGGTGGTCGGCACCGAGCTGCCGCTGGCGGACGCCGCAAAGGCGCATGTCCAGATCCTCGAGCCCGGCGCCAGGGGGAAGATCGTGCTGGTGGCGTAGGCACACGGGGGATCCATCCGCGGATGAACGCGGATAAACGCGGATGCGTCCGGGCAGGTCCGGACGCGTTCACGCGATCGTCAGGCATTGGCAACGCACGCGTGTCGACGGGTGACCACGGGGGATCATCCACAGATGGACACAGATAAACACAGATAGGGATCAGGCTGTGGCCCGGCGCGCGCCGTAGGCGCGCACGGAGCGTGACACGACTGGGGTCCGGAGAACCCGCACGAATCCAGACCGGGCTCTCCGGTCCCCAGTCGTGTCACGCTCGGCGGCCCTTGCGGGGCCGCCCGCCGGGCTCAGAACCCCATCCAACCCGCGCTATCCGCGTTCCTCCGCGTTCATCCGCGGATAGCTCCTGGCACCGGTTCGCTCATGTGGAGACCCCCGCTTCCAGCAAGGCGTATCGGTGTTCATCTGTGTTCATCTGTGGATAACCCCTAGACGATGGTGGTCCGTACGTGACAAGGGCGGACACCGTGGTGCCCGCCCTGATCTCCGTGCGCCGTCTGACAGCTACTTGGTGCGAGCGAGCTCTTCGTCGACCACCTGCTGGAAGTACTCGTACGGCTGCGCGCCGATGACGGGGCGGCCGTTGATGTAGAGGGTCGGGGTGGAGGCGACGCCGAGCTGCTGGCCCTGTTCCATGTCGGCCTGCATCTCGCTCGCGAACTGGCCGGAGTCGAGACACTGGTCGAACTTCCCCTGATCCAGGCCAATCGCCTTCGCGTGCTCCTTGAGCGCCGGCACCTCGAGCTGGTTCTGGTTCGCGAACAGGCGGTCGTGCATCTCCCAGTACTTGCCCTGCGCGCCGGCGCAGTGCGCGGCCTCGCCGGCCTTCGGGGCCAGCGGGTGGCTCGGCAGCGGGAAGTCCTTGAAGACCAGCCGGATCTTGTCGGGATACGCCTCACGCAGCTTGTCGAGCGTGGGCGTCACGCGCCCGCAGAACGGGCACTGGAAGTCCGAGAACTCGATGATCGTGATCGGCGCGTCCTTCGGGCCGCGCACCGGGTCGGACTCCGCAATCGCCACGTCGCGCCGCGGCGGGTCGAGCAGCACGGTGACGTCACCGGCCTTGTCGCGCAGCTCGCCCATCAGGCGCGCCTGCGCCATCTGGCGATGCTGCTGCTGCAGGAACTCCCGGATGGGATCCTTGAGCTGCTCGAACGTGCGCCCCTGCGCGCGGTCCTTGTTCTCCTCGTAGAACTGCTGGATGTCCGCGTCGGTCACCGGCTGGAGGCGCTTGTCGAGCTCGGCCTGCAGGTACTGCTCCTTCGGCACGCCGGCGTCCTTCGCCGCCTGCTCGATCAGGATCTCGCCGACCATCTGCTCGAGCACGTTCCGGCGGTTCTGGTAGAGCATCTGCTCGAGCCGGCCCTGCTCCGCGGGGTCGAGCTCCTGCCACCGGCTGTCCACCTGATCGACGGTAATCGTCTGGTTGCCCACCCGGGCCGCCACGTCCTGGCTGCCGCCAGCCGCGGGGGAGGCCTGCTGCCCGGCGCCCTGCGCGTTCGAACACGCCACGCCGACGACGAGGAGGACGATCAGGACGGAGCGCTGCATGCGGGATTCCATCCCGATAGGATGACACAGGTTCCAGCCGGGGTGGCTGGCCGGCGCCGGACGCGCGGCTCAGCGGCCGGGGGGCTTCCGCAGGGCCGAACCGGTATCCACGCGAAAACGGCGGAAATTCGCGTAGGTCGCGGTCGCGAAGATCTCGTTCGCGTCGCGCGCCGCCTTGTAGAACTCGTCCATACGCTCCGGCACCCAGAGCCCCAGTAAGGCATCCTCGCGGAACAGCACCTCGACGTTGGCCCGGACCACCGGGTCGGCCGCCGTCAGCGACGTGCGGAGGATGACGCCGCTCGCCGGCTCAATCCACAGACGGCCGGACAGCGGCAGGTCACGGCCACGCGTCGTCTTGATCAAAGTGGGCCGCGCGCGCTCGCGGTACTCGAGGATCCGCGCCTCACGTCCGGCAACCACCTCGCTGCCTGCCGGCGAGAAGGCGAACCGCTCGACGACGTCGGGGTGGACGAAGAGCAGGGCCAGCGTCGGGATGTTGATCGTGCGGGCGACGCTCCCGATGTTGTACCGGGTGCTCTCCTGCATGATGCGCGACGCCTGATCGAAGGATCCGGCACCAGGCTCGAGGAAGAGCCGCACGAGCCGATCCCGCCGGTCGCGCACCTGGCGGCCCGACACCTCGAAGACGTCGCGGAAGGGCATCCAGCCGCCGCCGTCCGGCAACCTGACGAGCAGGTAGTCCGAAATCAGGTCGACCCGCGAGACGAGCCCCCCGGTGGCGAAACCCCCACCCGGGTTGCGCTGGCTGAGGTTGCCGCCCGAGCCCGAGTCGGGACGCCGCTGCTCCTGGGTGTAGGTCTCCTCCGCCACGAGCAACGAGAAACGCTGTTCGTACTCGGCGACGTATGCCGTGGCCCTGGCGACGACCTCGTCCAGCGACGGAGCCTGGCGCGAGACCGTCCCCACGGCCGGCGCGGCGCACACGAGCAGCGTGAAGAGGATCAAGGGCGCCTGGCGGGAAGGACGGCACGCCACGGGTGGACGAGCTTACACCGGCCACCCGCTGGGACCGAGCCGAATCACCCCTCGCGGGGAGGCTCATCGCGGGCGGGGGGATCCAGGGCACGTTCGTAACCGGGGCACGCCAGCACCGGTAGTACGGGGTACTTGCGGTAGCGGGGGTCGGTCCGCGACCGTTCGCAGAGATAGAACGTGGATCGCCCGGTCTGGACGAGGCGGCACTGACGGCAGGTGGCGCAGAGACCGGCCTCGGGCATATGGACTGATCGTAGTCCACCACGTCCTCACCCGCGGACGGCCGGGGTATGCTCGTTGGACGCGAATGCGACGGTTGGCCGGGGGATGGCCCGCGGAACGAGGATTGCTGGGGTGGACGGGATGCGAGCAGGCAAGCTGACGGCGATGGCGGTGGCGGCGACGCTCGGTGTCGCGGCGGTGCAGACGGGTCTGGCGCAGGACCAGCCGACGTTCCGGTCGTCCACCCGCACGGTGCCGGTGTACGCCACGGTCGTGGACAACCAGGGGCGCCTCGTGCCCAACCTCACCCAGGACGACTTCGTCGTCGAGGACAACGGGACCCCGGTGACGATCTCGCTCTTCTCGAACGAGTCACAGCCGTTCACGGCGGTCGTCATGCTCGACACCAGCGCCAGCATGACCGCCAATCTCGAACGGCTCAACGAGGCCGCCGAACAGTTCCTGTTGCGGCTGCTCCCCGTCGACCGTGCGCAGGTCGGCGCCTTCAACGACAAGATTCAGCTGAGCGGGACGTTCACCAACGATCGCGACGAGCTGATTGCCGCGCTGGACGACCTGCAGTTCGGCAATCCCACCCGGCTGAACGACGCGGTCGCGACCAGCCTCGACGCACTCGAGGGCATCGAGGGGCGCCGCGTGATCCTGCTGTTCAGCGACGGTGAGGACACGTCGAGCCGCGTCGGGTTCAAGACCGTGCTCGAGCGCGCGCGCGACGAGGGCGTGATGGTCTACTCGATTGGCCTGGAGTCGGAGTACTTCGACGGCATGCGCATGCAGCGCACGCGGCCGACGCGAGACCTGAAGCGGATTGCCGAGGAGACCGGCGGCGGGTACTTCGAGCTGAAGCAGACCGACCAGCTCGCGCCGACGTTCACCCGCGTGTCGCAGGAACTGCGCAGCCAGTATGTCCTGGGGTTCGCGCCGGAAAACCTCGATGGCAAAGTGCACCGCCTCGAGGTGAAGGTCACCAAGCCGGGGATGTCGGCGCGGGCCCGCCGGAGTTACCTGGCCACGCCGGACAGCTCGGCGCAATAGACCGGGAAATGGGGACAGTCCCCTCTTTCAGCGGCTGACGCTGGAAAAAAGGGGACAGTCCCCATTTCGGACGTTCGTCCGGTCAAGTACTAGACGAACACGACCGCGACCATCGTCAGCAGCAGCAGGGCCGCCGTCGCCAGTTCCGCGGTGCTCGAGAAGTTCCACTCATAGATTCGAAACATCTTCGTTATCCTTCCTACAAAGGTTGGACGGGGCGACCCCACCAACCGTTCCTTCCTGATTCGTTAAGTCCACGCAAAATCACGGGCCGGCCCGTGCCGCCAACGGCAGGGAACCGCGCGAGCCGTGCCGCCGTCTGATATGTTGTTACGACATATATGACAGCGCCAGTGTTCGACGACCGGGAACTCAAGAAGGGCAGCGCGGATCTCGTCGTGCTCGCCCTGCTCGAAGACGAGGCGCGGCACGGCTACGAAGTGGCCCGCCTCATCGCGGAGCGCTCGGGCGGGTTCCTGCAGTTCCACGTGGCCTCGCTGTATCCCCTGCTCTATCGCCTCGAACGCAAGGGCTGGATCGAGGGCCGCTGGGTCGAGAAGGCCGGCCAGCGCCGGCGCCGCTACTACACCCTCACCGCGCAGGGGCGCCTCGTGCTCGCCGAACAACGGCGCGGCTGGCGTGCCTTCGCCGACGCCGTCAACCGGATCGCGCAGGTCAGCCCCACCTGAGGAGCCGCCATGGATTGGCACGCCTTCGTCCGGCGCCGTCTTCCGCCACTCGGACTCGACTCCCATCGGGAAGCCGACATCGTCGAGGAGCTGGCACAGCAGCTCGAACAGGCGTACCAGGACGCGCGCGACGACGGCCTGCCCGACGAGGCGGCGCGCGCGGTGACAGAAGGGTCGGTGCACGACTGGTCGAGCCTGGCCGCGGACATCGCCGCCGCGGAGCAATCGCGGGTGGAGCGAGCGCTGCGCGCCGCCGCCGCTCCGCTCCTCGAGGAGCCAGGCGGCCGCGGCCGCCTCGGCGCCTCCGTCGCCGCCCTCTGGCAGGACTCGCGTTATGGCCTGCGTCTCCTGCGCCGGCATCGGGGCTTCGCCTTGACCGCCGTACTGACGCTGGCGGTCACCATTGGCGCCACGACCGCCATCTTCGGCCTCGTCAATGCGGTGCTGCTGACGCCGCTGCCCTTCGACGAGCCCGATCGCCTGGTCGACCTCGCGGAAGCCGCGCCGGAACTCGGCTTCAACCAGATCCCCTTCTCGCCACCGGATCTGGTGGACTTCGAGGCGGCCCAGCACTCCTTCAGCGGCGTGGCCGCGTACCGCAACGCACGGGTCGAGCTCTCCGGCGACCCCGCGAGCGAACGGGTGACGATGGCCAAGGTCTCCGCGTCGCTGTTCGACGTGCTCCGTGTCCCTCCACTCGTCGGGCGGGGATTCCTCCCCGAGGAAGACACACCCGGTCACGACGTGACGGTCCTCAGCCATGCGCTCTGGACGCGGCGGTTCGGCGGCGATCCGTCCATCGTGGGACGCACGGTGCAACTCGACCGCCGGCCGTTCACCGTGGTCGGCGTCCTGCCGCCCCAGGCGGTCTTCCCCCTGACCGGCCAGCGCTTCAACGGCCAACCCGCCGAGCTGTTCGTGCCGATTGCCTTCACCCCCGAGGAGCTCTCGGCGCGCGGCGGCATGTTCAACAACAACGTCGTCGCGCGGCTGGCGGACGGCGTGTCGCTGGACGAGGCGCGCGCGGAGGGGGCGGTGGTGGGGCTGCGGATCCTGGACAGCTATCCGCCAGAGGTCATGGCCGCGATCGGCAACGTGACGCTTGGGATCACGGCGACGCCTCTCGCGGAGTCGGTGGCCGCGTTGTCGCGTCCGCTGCTCGTCGTCATGCTCGCCGCCGTCCTGCTGCTGGTGCTCGCCGGCTCGGCCAACGTCGGCAACCTGCTGCTCACGCTGGCGGCCGGGCGGCGACGCGAGCTGGCCGTGCGGGCGGCCGTCGGCGCGGGTCGCGGGCGCCTCGTGCGGCAGCTCCTGGCGGAGAGCCTCGTGATCGCCACGCTCGGCGGCACGCTCGGTCTCGTGCTTGCCTGGGCGCTCGTCGCCGCGGCCCCCAGCGTGCTGCCGGCCGTCACGCCACGCCTCGACGCGCTCACGCTCGATGGCCGCGTGCTGGCGTTCGCGGTCGCGGTCACGGCGATCACGGTCGTGATCTTCGGCGTCGGCCCCGGCCTCCACGCGTCCCGGGCCGACGTGCACGCCGCGCTGTCGGACCAGGCGCGCGGTTCCTCCGGCCGTGTCGGCCGCCTCCGCGGCACGCTCGTCGTGCTCCAGTGCGCCTTGGCGACCCTGCTGCTGGTCGTCGCCGGCCTGCTCGGACGCAGCCTCTACGTGCTCGTCTCGACCGATCCCGGATTCGAGACACAACAGGCGATTGCAATCTCCACCTATCTGCCCGCCGGCGGCTATCGCACGGGCGCGGACGTCCGGCGGTTCTACGACGAGGCCACCGCCCGCGCACGCGAGCTGCCTGGCGTCGTCGACGCCGGCATCTCGATGGACCAGCCGCTCGCGCCGGTCGAGCAACGGGCGGTGCTGCCCGAGGGGCTCGAGATCGGCGCGTCTGGAGCGCCGACGGTCGTGCAGTCGTGGGTGACGCCCGGGTATCTCGAGGCACTCGGCGTGCCGCTGGTGCGGGGCCGGGGCTTCGATCCCTCGGACCGGGTGGGCAGCGTGCCGGTCGCCATCGTCAACGAGGCGGCCGCGGAGCGATTCTGGCCCGGCCAGGACGCGGTCGGCCGGCGGATCCGCTGGAGCGACGCGACCCCGTGGGTACAGGTCGTCGGGGTCGTCGGGAACATCCGCGAGGGCGGCATGGGGGTGGCGCCGCGGCCACACACCTTCACGCCGGTTGCGCAGGTACAAGACGCGTCGTTGGGGGAGAACGTGGTCGGCCTGTTCCGCAGCCCGACGCTGGTCGTCTCCACGCCTGGAGATTCCCGCGCCGTGGCGGGGCTGCTGCGGGACGCGCTCCGCAACCTGGATGCGCGGCTGGCCCTGACGCCACCACGGGCCCTCGGCGACACCATCTCCAGCAGCGTCGCACCGCAGCGGTTCGCCGCCGTGGTCGTCGGGGCCTTCGCCGCGGCGGCCCTGCTGCTGGCGGCGTTGGGGCTACACGGCGTGCTGGCGTACGACGTGCGCCAGCGGTGGCGCGAGATCGGCATCCGGCTGGCGCTCGGCGCCTCGCGCGGCGCGGTGACCCGCGCGGTCGTCGGGCGCGGACTGCTCCTCACGGGTGGCGGTCTTGCGGCCGGGCTGCTCGCCGCATTCGCGGTCACGCGGCTCCTCACCCGTGTGCTCGTCGGCGTGACGCCGACCGATCCGCTGACGTTCGTCGGGATGGCGTTGGTGTTGTCCGCCGTGGCGCTGGTCGCGACGTGGAGGCCCGTACGGGAGGCCATGGGGATCGACCCGGCATCCGCGATCCGGGAAGAGTGACGAGCGACGCGGCAGCAACGCCACGCTGGCGGCACTACGGCACCAGCTTGGCGACGGCGGCCCAGTCGGTGCTGTCGATCACGTGGGTGATCAGGTCCTCGTTGCCCGACAGGTGGACGATGAGGACCGGGCGGTTGCTGCCGACCTTCACGTCGAAGGCGTCGTATCCGGCCTGCCGGGCGATCGACGGCTCGCTGACCTCCCCCACGAACACCCGTGCCTGCGCCTCGCGCCACTTGCGCTGCCGGCGGGCGCCGGCCGTCGCCTCGTAGCCATACGTATTGCCGCGAACCGCAACGACGGTCGCCGCAACACCGGGGACCGGCGTCACGAACGGGCTCACGGAGCTGTCGAGGGTGTAGGGCTCCGCGCGCGCCACCTCGAAGCGGACGGTGAGCCGGCGGCTCGCGGACCAGCGCGCCTCGGCCAGATCGATCTCTTCCAGGCCGCGGGGATCCGCCTGGCGCAATTCCACCCGCAGCGAGGCCTGCAGCGACGACATCTCCTCGTCGTGCACGGCGGACTTCTGCTGGTTCACGGGGTTCAGCCGGTTGGCGACCACCTCGATCGGCGCACCAGGCGCGTCGCCCTCGGGTGGGTTCACCACCCACTCGACCGTGGTGTTGCCGTCCGCTGCCCGCCCGAGTCCCGCGGCGGCGGGGTACGGCAGCACGTCGAGCACCTGCTGGCGCACGCCGGCCAGCCACCCCTGCGCGGACGGCGCCGCGGCGGCCGCGAGGACGAGGGCCGCGCCTGTCATGACCCGCCATGTCGAATCGAGTGTCCGCATAACGTCCCTGGCCGGCGGCAGTCGCCGGTGCTGCCATCTTAGCGTGCGGCCACCGCCGGGCGCAGGCGGCTGATAGCGCACCCGCCGCTGCCGTACTATCCTCCCCGCAGGGACGTGTCGTCCCTCACCTTGCCGGAGGACCCCATGCCCGCACGCGGCCTTGCCCTCGCCGCCCTGCTCGCCATCGGCACCGCCGTCGGCGTCGCCCAATCCGTCACCAGCCAGTCGCTGCTCACCGCCAGCGAGACCATCGTCGGCGAACCCATCGCCTACCCTGCGACCGGCACGCCCGTCGTCACCTCCGTCATCGTGACGATTGCCCCTGGCCAGCGTACCGGTGCCCATCGGCATGGTGTGCCGATGGCGGCATACATTCTCGAGGGTGAGCTGACGGTCGACTACGGCGAGCACGGCAGGAAGACCTACTCGCAGGGCCAGAGCTTCCTCGAGGCGATGGACGTCAACCACGTCGGCATGAACACCGGCTCGGGGCCGGTGCGCATCCTGTCGATCTACATGGGGGCCGAGGGCTCGCAGAACGTGCTGCCACCCCGCTAGGCGGATCCGGCACGGCGCGGCGCCCGCGGGCGGCCGGCCCTTCTCCCGGGAAGCTGGGGCCCGCGGCCCGGGTCCTGCGTTATCGTGGGCGTGCACCGCGACTGCGAGGTCACATGCACCGCCATACGATCATCGAGCCCTTCCGCATCAAGTCCGTCGAGGCCATCCGCTTCACGACGCGCGAGGAACGCGAGGCGTGCCTCCGGGCCGCGGGCCACAACGTCTTCCTGCTGCACGCGGACGACGTGCTCATCGACCTGCTGACGGACTCGGGCACCGGCGCGATGTCGTCGGCGCAATGGGGCGCGCTGATGCAGGGCGACGAGTCGTACGCCGGCAGCCGATCGTTCTACCGGTTCCGCGACGTCGTCGCCGATCTGACCGGGTTCCGTCACATCATTCCCACGCACCAGGGCCGCGCCGCCGAACGCATCCTGTTCCACACCACCCTCAAGCCGGGCGACATCGTCCCCAACAACACGCACTTCGACACGACGCGCGCGAACGTCGAGACCGAGGATGCCGAGGCCCTGGATCTGGTGATCCCCGAGGGACGCGTGCCCTCGCTCGTCCACCCGTTCAAGGGCAATGTGGATCTCGAGGCGCTCGACCGGCTGCTCGACGAGCGCGGGGACCGGGTGCCCCTGGTCATGGTCACGGTCACCAACAACTCGGGAGGTGGCCAGCCCGTGTCCCTCGAGAACCTGCGTGGCGTTCGCGCCCTCTGCGACCGCCATCGCAAGCCGCTGTTCCTCGACGCGTGCCGCTTCGCGGAGAACGCCTGGTTCATCAAGACGCGCGAGCCCGGCCAGGCCGATCGCACGCCAAAGGCCATCGCGCAGGAGATGTTCTCGCTGGCCGACGGCTGCACGATGTCGGCGAAGAAGGACGGCCTGGCGAATATCGGCGGGTTCCTCGCCATGAACGACGACGGGTGGGCGGCGGCCGCGCGAAACCTGCTGATCCTGACCGAGGGGTTCCCGACCTACGGCGGGCTCGCCGGGTACGACCTCGAGGCGATCGCGCGTGGGCTCGAGGAGGTCGTCGAGGAGGCCTACCTGCACTACCGCATCCGGTCGACCGCCTACCTCGGGGAGAAGCTCGCGGCCGCAGGCGTGCCGATCATCCAGCCGCCGGGTGGACACGCCGTCTACATCGATGCCCGTGCACTGCTCCCGCACGTGCCGCCACTCGAGTACCCCGGGATTGCCGTGGCCAACGCGCTGTACCTCGAGGGCGGCGTACGGGGCGTCGAGATCGGCACCGTGATGTTCGGCCGGCACCCGGATGGCTCCGAGACGGCGGCCACGATGGACCTGGTGCGGCTGGCCATTCCCCGCCGCGTCTACACGCAGTCGCACATCGACTACGTGGCGGAGGTCGCCGCCGCCGTCGGGGAGCGCCGCGAGGCGCTCGCCGGCTACCGCATGACGACCGCGCCGCCGGTGCTGCGGCACTTCACGGCGACGTTCGAGCCCCTGCGGCGCTGAGCGCCAGGCTCACACCACCATTTCCAGGAGGGGCGGCGCATCGCCGAGGGCGCGCTCACGCGCGATGTGCCTTACGAGGGCCTCCCGCATCATGGGCAGGCGCGCGGCCTCACCGCACGCGATCAGCAGCAGCGAGCACACGTTCTCGAGCAGGCGCGGCTGCGTCGCCTCGGTGTGGGCGATGACCCGCTCGATCGTCTCGAGGTCCACGCCGGGGAAGAGGGGGAAGGACGACCGCATCATGGCCACGACGCGGCCCGATGCCTCGTCCGGCTCCCGGGGATCGCGGGCCACCAGGTCCAGGAACCCGGTGACGCGGGCCTCGACGTTCTTCCAGTCCCACACGCGCTCCAGCAGGTCGAGGTACCCTTCGAACATCTCCACCCGCGTCATGTTCTGCGGGATGACGTTCGAGAGGATGGCCCGCACCGGATCGGCCATCGGCAGGTCGGGGAAGGCGCGGTCCCGATCGATCACCCGCCCATCCGCGCCAAGGCGCGTGAGCAGGTCCGTGGACGCCAGGGCCTTCAACAGGTTGAGCCGGGGCGTGACGATGCAGGCTTCCTGGAGGAACTGGAAGGTGGCGTCGAAGCTGCCCGGGTGATCGTGGTCGAAGCCGAGGATCATCGAGCCCTGGATGGGCATGCCCCAGGACTGGATCGTGCGGCACTGCTCGACGAGCCCCCGGTTGATGTTGTGCCGCTTGCGGGTCTCCTTCAGGCTCTCCTCGCTGACCGACTCGATGCCGATGAAGAGGGCCGAGAACCTGGCGTCGGCCAGCAGCTCGAGCAGCGCCGCGTCCTTCGAGATGTTCAGCGTCAGCTCGGTGTAGAACTGCATCGGCCGGGGGAACGACTCGTTCAGCGCGATCATCTCGCGCAGCAGGGCCTTCGCGTACTTGGGGTTGCCGACGAAGTTGTCGGTGCAGATCAGCGCGCGCCGCATGCCCAGGGCCGACAGCGTCCGCAGCTCGTCGAGCACCTGCGGGATCGGCTTGGTGCGGATCGCGCGGCCGAAGTCCGTCCAGACGTTGCAGAACTCGCACGTGTAGGGGCAGCCGCGGTTGACCTGCAGGCCGGCGGTCACGTAACGGCGCGACATGTCGTCCGCGATGCTGTCCCAGCGCGGCGGCGGCGAGTCGGCGAGATCGGGAAACGCCGTCGCCCGATATTCGGCGGCATGAGTGCCCGCCTCGAACTCGGCGACGAACCGCGGCCAGGTCTGCTCCGCCTCGCCGATGAACACCACGTCGAAGTGATCCCGGCAGGTCTCGGGTTCGGAGGTCACGCCCGCGCCACCAATCACCACCGGGACGCCCCGCGCCTGGAAGAAGTCGCCAATCCGGTTCGCGCGCGCGAGGTGGTTGGAGTAGCCGGTGACGCCGACGAGATCCCAGGGACCGCCGAGATCGGTGTGCTCGTCGATCTCACCCCGCACGGACTCGTCCCAGATGCGGACCTCGTGGCCCGCCGGCGTGAGCGCGGCGACCGTCGCGAGATGCAGGGGCACCGTGTATGCACGGTCGGGGATGTTGCCGGCGCTCTGCTGCTGGACGCGGGCCCAGAGCGCGAAGTCTGCGGGGGGACACACAAGCAGGATCTTCATGGCAGTTCGATGGGCGGATGACCGGGCCATCCTGGGCCACCGATGCCACAGACGCCACAGATGGCACAGATAGCTCGGAGGGCTCAGAGAGCTCAGAGAGTGCGGGTTCGACGACGTCCGCGCGCATCACCCTCGGCGTGCGAACGGCCGCGGCCGAGCCCGGTGACGCCGTCCGGCGTCCCAGACTCTACCGCACGCGGACGGCCGGCGTCGAACCGGGCTGCACGAATCGTGACGGCTACCTCCTGTGGAGCGCGGAGAGCCGCGCCCAGTCCGCGGCGGCTGCGAGCTCGCCGACAAGCGCCTCGTTGCCCCGGAGGATCACCGTGACCGCGCCTTCCGGCGCCGGGGCGCCGGCCACCGCCAGATCGAAGAGATCACGGTCGCCCCGCCTGGAGACGACGGGCGCGGATGGCAGTCCCGCATACAGCCGGACCTCGGCAGGCCTGAAACGGCGACGGGTGTCGCCGGCGTCCGTGCGCTCGGTGTATTCGTGCGCGGGCACACGGAGCATCCAGCCACCGTCGGGGCCGGGTGCCACGGAGGGGGCGACCGCGCTGCCAAGCGCGTCGGTGTCGGCACCCATCAGGCACGCAATCTCGACGTGGGCGTCGGCGTCGGCCCGTTCCCCGATCACCCCTTCATCGTCCAGGGTGACGCCGTCGACGTCGGCGGCCTTGCCCGTCCGTCGGACCTCGTCCAGCAGGCGCTCGTACTCCGCCTGGGCGCGCTGCTCGGCGCCGAAGACCGCCTCACGGATGGCGGCCATGTCGCGCTCGGCTCGCAACTGGTTGTCCACGTTGTAGGGATTCGCGAGCACCTCGATGGCCAGCGGCATCTCGTCGACGGGCGCCCAGCGCACGATCCACCGTGCGCCAGCCGTGCCGTCTTCAGGCACGTTGGTGCGTGTCGCGGCGGGATACGGCAACAGCGGACCAAACGTCTCGCGCACCGCCGCGCGGCACACCTCCGGCGTCACCGGCTGGCCCGCCGGGGCGACGGCGGGACGATGGCCCGCGCCGATGACCGCCAGCACGCACACCCCGAACGCAACGGTCCGATAGGTGACATCGAGAGGACACGAGCGAACGCCAATCATCAACAGCACTCCGCGGCCGGAGCAGGCGGCCGGTCTGCGCAGTATAGAACCCATGGCAGATGGAGACGCACCCTGCGCATCGCGGTGCCGACACTGGGCCGCGCCCCCCTTCTGACCCTCCTGGCCGTGCTGGCCCTGGCGATCCCCTACGCCAGCGCACAGACAATCACGGCCCCTCCACCGGACGAGCAGGTCCCGGTGACCAGCCAGGTCGCCGCCGGCGCAGAGTTGGGCTTCTATGTGCCCACCGACGACGACCTCGACACGACAGTCGCCGTTGGCGGACTCGTCGAGTGGTACATGACGCCACGCGTGAGCCTCCGCGGCGGCCTCGTGCGGCAGTACCGGATCGGGACCGAGTACTTCCTCACCGACGCCTGGACCGCCAAGGCCGAGGCCCCCTTTCTGCCTTCTGCCTTCTGCCGGCCGAGGTTGTGAACTTCCCTCCCCAGACACGGGCGGGTGTATACCTTCCAGACGCGCCCTGCCGTGGCTCGCGCGCAGCAAGTTCCAGCCGATCAGTGGGTTACAGCTGCCGGAGAAACGGTAGCAACCTTGCTACGACAACCGGCATGCAGAAGCACCTACTCCTCTCAATCTCCTTGTGCGCGGCGGTCGTGCTGGCCGCCGCCGCTCCTTCCGCCGCCCAGTCCGTGCCCGAACAGGGCCACGTGGCGCTTGGCGCGGACATCGGTCTCTTCGCGCCAACCGACGACCAGTTCGACAACGGCCTGCTCGCCGACGGCTTCATCGAGTACTACTTCACCGACCGGCTCAGCCTGCGTGGGGGGCTCGCGGCCACCTCGCCGGCGTTCGTCCGCGGGACAGACGACTCGCTGCGCCAGTTCCGCCTCGCGGCTGACGGCATCTACAACTGGGAGATGGGCCGCATCCACCCGTTCGCCGGAGGCGGGCTCGGGCTGCACCTGCTCCAGGTGAAGCAGAATGGCGAGCCCATCGGTGAGTCGTCCACGAAGCTCGGGATCAGCATCCTCGGGGGCATCGAGTATTTCCTCGACACGCAGTGGACGCTGAAGGCCGAAGGCCGCTTCCAGTGGGTGGACGACCCGGCGCTCGTCAACCCGGACGGCCTGGCGCTGACCGTCGGCGTGAAGCGGTACTTCTAGAGGACTCGACGCGTTCGGCGTCTCGCTGGGACGCCGGCGTCCCGCCGGCGCTGGGACTCGCGGGCAGGCCGCTCGCGAGGACTCGTCGCTATCGCGACTCGCTCGGAAGGCAGCAGGCAGGGATTCCCTCTCTGCCTTCTGCCTTCTGCCTTCTGCCTTCTGCCTTCTGCTTTCTGCCTTCCGTCTTCTGTCCTTCCTTTCTTGATTCCGTTTTCTGGATTCTGAATTCTCCTGGAGGCGCGCGGCGTATGATGACCGCCTGGTATGGAGGTTTCATGTCTCGACTGCTATTCGCGGGCCTGCTGGCGGTGGTCGCGGTGACCACCCCGAGCGCGCAGGCTCCCGGCGATCGGCCGGCCGGTAATCCCCGCGGCACGCGCTCCGCGGCAGTGGCGCGCCACGGCATGATTGCGACGAGCCAGGCGCTCGCCTCGTCCGCTGGCCTGAAGGTGCTGCAGGACGGCGGCAACGCCATCGACGCCGCCATCACCGCCGCTGGCGTGCTGGCCGTGATCGAGCCGACGATGAACGGCATTGGCGGCGACCTCTTCGCCATCGTCCATGACGGGAAGACCGGCCGAATCTACGCGCTCGACGCAAGCGGCCGGGCCAGCCGGCATGCCACGCCGGAGGAATTCGCCAGGCGCGGTCTCGACGACATGCCCGGACGCGGCCCGCTGCCGGTGGACGTGCCCGGCGTCGTGGACGGGTGGAGCCAGCTGCTCGACCGCTTCGGCACGATCACGCTCGCCCAGGCCTTGCAGCCGGCGATCCGCTACGCGCGTGAGGGGTTCCCGGTCGCGGAGATCGTGGCGGGCGAGTGGAAGGGCGCCGAACGCGTGCTGCGCGAGGACCCGGCGGCCGCGCGGACGTTCCTGATCGACGGCCGCGCCCCGGAGGCCGGTGAGATCTTCGCGAACCCCGCGCTCGCGGCCTCCCTCGAGCAGATCGCCACGGGCGGACGCGATGCGTTCTACAAGGGGCCGATCGCCCGCGCCATCGCCGCCGACATGGAACGGCGCAGCGGGCTGCTCGATTACGAGGATCTCGCCACCCACACCTCCGAGTGGGTCGATCCCATCCGCACCACCTACCGCGGCCACGAGGTGCTCGAGATGCCCCCGAGCACGCAGGGCATCGTCGCGCTGGAGATGCTGAACATCCTCGAGGGCTTCGACATCAAGGCGATGGGCCACAACACGGCCGACTACCTGCACGTCGTCACGGAGGCGAAGAAGATTGCGTTCGCCGACCGGGGGGCCTACCTCGCGGACCGCCGCTTCGTGCCACCGGGTGCGCTCGAGATGATGCTGTCGAAGGAATATGCGGCCCGCCGGCGCGCGGAGATCGACATAGCGCACGACCGCGACTTCGCACCGGGCACGACCGACGGCTCCGCGGCGGCGCCCGACTTCGCCGGGCGGGATCTCGGCGACACGATCTACATGACCGCCGCCGACGAGCACGGCAACGTCGTCTCGCTCATCCAGTCGCTCTTCAACACCTTCGGCGCGGGCATCGTCGCCGGAGACACCGGCATCGCGCTGCACAACCGCGGATCGGGATTCACGCTCGAGGCGGGTCACCCCAACCAGGTCGGGCCGGGCAAGCGTCCGCTGCACACCCTCGTGCCGGCCATGATCCTCAAGGACGGCAAGCCGTGGGTGTCGTTCGGGGTGATGGGCGGCGACAACCAGGGGCAGGCTCACGCCCAGGTCGTGATGAACCTGGTCGACTTCGGCATGGACATCCAGGGCGCCGGGGAAGCGGCGCGCATGCGACACCTGGGGTCAGGGCTGGCACTCGAGAGTGGCATTGGTGCCGAGGTGCGGCAGGCCCTGGAAGCCCGCGGCCACACGATCCGGGATGGCCGCGGCGCGATGGGCGGCTTCCAGGGCATCCTGATCGACCCGAAGACCGGCGTCCTGATGGGGGGATCCGATCCCCGCAAGGACGGCCTCGCGATCGGCTGGTGAGCTGGGGGGCGGGTGCCACGTGGCACCCGCCCACCGGGCCGGGACGTCTACCGGATCGGCAGCTTCCTCGGTGCCACCTTCTCGAGCTTCGGCACCGGAACGGTCACCTCGAGCACGCCGTCCTTGAACGCGGCGGAGGCCTCCCCGGCCTTCGCGCCCTCGGGCAGCGGGATGAAGCGACAGAAGGTCCCGTAGGTCCGCTCCGTCCGGTAGTAGCCCTCCTCCTTCTTCTCTTCCTTGACCTCCGACTTGCGCTCACCGCTGATGGTGAGCCCGTCCGCCGTCACCTCGACGGTGACGTCCTCCCGTTTCAGGCCAGGGAGGTCGGCCGTCACGACCAGGTTGCCGTTCTTCTCCCGCACTTCGAGGGCCGGCATCCAGGCTGCCTCCGTCCGCGGGAGCACGGGCGCCAGGCGGCTGAAGGGGAACCCCTCGAAGACGCGGTCGAGTTCCTCGCGCATCCGATCGAACAGCGCGAGCGGGTCACGCTCGGCCCGGACCATGGGTTTCTCCAGCACGGCAGGCATGACATCCCTCCTTTCCTCGCGGTCCACCGGCTCCGGCAGGCCGCCGTTGACGACGACGCACGCCGCGTCCCGGGCAGCGGCCATGGGGACGGCCGCCCGCCCAGGTCACGGCACCTTCACGAATGGCGTGGCCGCTGCCTCGTCGTTCACCGGGATCGGCCCGACCACCTCGGAGATCGTCCCGTTGTTCACGTCCACGTCCACGACGAGGAAGCCCTGCGACGGGTTGGGCTGCGACGTGTTCCGGCGGTAGAGCACCGAGACCTCGTTGGGCGTGCCCGGGTTCAGCCGCACCGTGATGACGGCTTCGGTGGCGACCGACCGGCCGTAGTGGACGATGTAGAAGCGATAGACGCCGGCCATCGCCTGTCCCTGGCGGACGAAGATGTTCTCGGGCCCGTAGCCGTTGGTGTCGTCCACGTCGAGCACGGACGAGGTGCCCTGCTTGTGCGCGTAATACACGTGGTTGCGGTCGGGCTCGATGCAGTGGAGGTCCATGTCGGCCTCGGTGTTCCAGGTCAGCGTGACCTGGAGCGCCCCGCTGCCGAGCGTCACGCCCACCACCACCACACGCTCGGCCGACCAGTCGCTGACCCCTGCCGCGTTGCGCGCCCGGATCTTGACGATGAAGTTGCCGTTGCCGACGCCGTTGAACGTGGCCGCGGTCTGGTTGCCCAGCGAGACGTTCAGCACCTCGCCAGTCGCCTGCACCAGCGCCTGGAGGTCGTACCCCTCGGGCGCGCCACCAGCGGTCGGGGCCGCCCAGTTGATGGTCACGGTGCTGCCGTTGACGACCGGCGCGAGGATGGTCGGCACGCCGGGGGCGCCGCCGCCACCGGTGCGGATGAAGAACGTCGCCGTCGTGGCGACGCCGCGCCCGTACTGGTTCACGCCGTAGACCTGGAGCGCGTAGTCGCCATCGGCGAGCGGACCGCCGGTGACCGTGAACGACGTGGCGCCCGCGTGCCCCCAACGTTCGAACCGCGGATACCCGACGTTGAAGGGGCTGCCCGGCAGCGGGTGCTCACCGGGATTGCTCACCGCCTCGATGACGAAGTAGTCGGACCGGCAGGGGTTGCCTGTCCAGTCGCAGTTCCACTCGACCGTCACCATATTGCTGCCGTAGGCGACGTTGGCCGAGACATACACGGGCGTGGCGGGCACCTGCGCGAGAGCCGGCACCGCGAGCGCCGGCAGGAAGAGCAGGGGAATCAGGACGAGCAGACCGAAACGCCGGGGAGGAAGCACCATGACGACCCCCATCGAGCAGCCACCAGACCAGTGGCGCGGCGTCGAGTGCTGTCTGCGAGGCTGGGGACGTGTCGGGCAGGGCCAGACGGCGCGGGCGCCGGTCTCCGGGAGGGGCGGCTCACCGATCGGTCTTCGATCTGCAAGCCGTGAACCAGCGCGTGCCGATGGGATCGGGCGCGTTTCCGGATGCGTGGCGGAAGCGGCCGGTTGGGGCCGCCGCCGTCACGGCACCACTACCGAAACGTCGGCAGAGGCTGCCCCGGTGCCGCAGGCGTTGCGCGCCCGGACACGGACGAAGTACGCGCCGGGCGGCGCCGACGCGGACAGCCCCGGGGCCGGGACGCCACTCACGAGCAGGTCCGACAGGCCGGGCGCGCTGCCCACCTCCAGCACGTAGTCGGACGCGCCTGTCACGGCAGGCCAGGACAGCCTGACAGTCGTGCCCGTGACGGTCGCGGTCACGGGCCCCGCCACACCGGGTGCCCCGCACCCGCCTATCACGACCTGCGCCTCGTCCGAGGCGGCGCCCGTGCCACAGGCATTGGTGGCACGTACACGCGTGTAGTAGGTGCCGGCTGGCGCGGTGGCCACAAGGGTGCGCGCCGCGCCGACGGACACGGTCGCGATGTCGCTGGCGCCTGGCGCCGAACCCGCCTCGAGGCGATAGCCCACGACCACGCCACCAGAGGCTGGCGCCTGCCACGCGAACTGCACCTGCGCGCCGGTGACCGCCGCGCCGAATCCCACGGGGGCGCCCGGTGACTCGCATGGCGCCGCGCCTCCCCGCCAGCCGAGCTGGACGACCTCGAAGTCCGACGCGTGGAGCGCGTGGAAGGCCGGGTTCAGGATGTCGTTGTTCCAGCGCGCGTCGAACGCCCCGCTGACGTACAAGTCGGATCCGTTGTCGGCCACGATCAGGCCGTAGCGCTGCATCGCGCGGAAGATCTTCTGGACCTCCGCAGGATATCCGGCGAGGTTCGTCGACGCCTTCAGCCGCAGCCGGGCGCCCAGGGGCAGCGCGCCTGCCGTGCTGCCCGCGCGATGCGATGCCGGCCAGACGTAGCCGTTCGTCGCGCGCACGGTCACCCGGAACGCGTGCCGGATCTCGTCGGGCCCGAACACCTCGTCGTAGCGGACGAGCCCCGGCAGGATGGCGAGCCCGGCGGCGTCCGCCGACGTCCATCCCTCCGGACGGCGGCCATTCTGCCCGAGATCGAAGGACGCGCCCGAGCCCGCGCTCCACCCGGTGCCAGTCCAGCGCAGGTCGTAGAGCTCGTACAGGTGCCGGTTGTCGCGATCGAGCAGCAGCATGTGCCGATCACCGCCCGGCGCCTGGTTGCCAGGCGGTCCGCCTTCGATGAAGTACGGCTGCGTGATCGCCTCATCCGGGATGGGATAGAACGGATAGCTCTGCCCGGTGCCGTGATCCACGCCGTCACTTTCGTCCGCGTAGTAGAACTGCACCGCGCGCTTCGGCTGGCTGCCGGAGACGACAACGTATGGGAAGCCGTAGATGCCAGCGCTGCCGGGCGACTCGTACCCCCCGAAGTCGGGATGCGCGCGCCGGGTCGTGCCGATGAACGCGATGTAGGCCGCCGACTGCGGATCGAGCGGGGCGCCGCTGATGTCCTGGTTCCACCAGTTGTCTGCGGGGAACAGCGGCAGCGGCCCCGGCACCGCGCCGCCGGGCGTCACCGCGGACTGCGCGCCGAGGCCGACGGCGGCCAGCATCACGAGCAACGCGAGCGTGCGAGTCATGGGCATGGAGATCGCAAAGCCTGGGCCAACTACCGCGGTCAGCGGCGGTTAACACGGAGAGCACGGGGAGCACGGAGAGCAGGGAGAGCACGGAGAAACACGGAACGGTCAGGCGTCGGCGACGCCAAATTCAGCCGCTGCTCACAACGGTCGGGGTGTGTCCTGACAGAAGCGTGATCCGGCCTGCAGAACTGCCATGAGCCATTCCCTTGCCGTGGGGCTCCTCCCTTCCGTGTATTCCACGTCCGCGTGTCCCAATTCAGGTCATTCGGTGTGCTCAGTGTGTTCAGTGTGCTCAGTGTTGCCTGGCCAACCGCATTCGCGCGCGTTCCCCGGTGTTCTATGATCACCCGAACGACGACGCCGGCCCATGCCAGGCCGGCAGGAGGAGTGGACAATGCGTCGCACATGGATGACCGGGCTCGCGCTGGTGGCGGTGCTCGGGGCGGCCTGCGGCAAGTCGGACGCGGAGAAGCAGGCCGACGAGATCTCGGCCGCCGCTGACCGGATGGCGGCCCAGATGGATGAGGCGGCGAAGACCGCCGAGAACGATCCCGCGGCCGGCATGGCGGGAATGGCGGAGGCGATGAAAGGCATGGCCGATGCCATGGCCGGCGGCGAGGGCAAGGCCGCGGACCCGGTCAGCTTCCGGGAGCTGCAGGCCGTGCTCCCCGAGCTCTCCGGCTGGACGATGGACAAGCCGAAGGGCGAGCGGATGACGAGCCCGATTCCGTTCTCGCAGACCGAGACGCGGTACGAACGCGACGGGGGCCGCATCGACGTCAAGATCGTGGACTCCGGCTACAACCAGATGCTGATCGCGCCGTGGTCGATGTTCCTCACGGCCGGTTACGAACGCGAGACGGACGAGGGCTACGAGCGGTCGGTGAACATCGACGGCAACCCGGGCTTCGAGAAGTGGAACAGCGAGTCCAAGGACGGCGAGCTCAACATCGTCGTCGCGAAGCGGTTCCTGGTGACCATCGAAGGGCGCGACCTGTCGGACGTCTCGGAGCTGCGTGACGTGTTCGAGAAGATCGACACGAGCAAGCTCGCGTCGCTGGGCAGCACGCCGTAGTTGCGGGGCGCGTGAAACTGGGGACAGTCCCCATTTCACGCGCCCCTAGATCCGGAACCCCGCCTTCAGCGGGTCGTCCCCGTCGATGAGGAACGTGTGCTCGCCCGTGATCCACGCGGATCCGGCAATCTCGGGGATGATCGCCGGCCGTCCGGCGAGGTCCTGCCGCCCCGTCACGCGGCCCGTGAAGGTCGTCCCGATCACGCTCTCGTGCACGAACGGCACATCATCCGAGAGCAGGCCCATCTCGTCGAGCACCGCCATCACGGCGGCCGTGCCGCTGCCGCACGGCGAGCGGTCCACCTCGGCATCCGCGAAGATCGTCACGTTCCGCAGGTGGGCCTCGGCGCCCACCGGCGGCGCCGTGAAGATCGTGCCGTAGATGCCCTTGAGGCCTTCGTCCTGCGGGTGAACGACCTGCCGCAGCTTCTCGACCTCACGTTTGATCGCCATGCCGAGCGCTCGCAGCTCCGGCATGCGCTCCACCGCAATCGGCACACCGGCGGCCTCGGCATCGACGATGGCGTAGAAGGCGCCGCCGAACGCGATGTCCACCGGCACGATGCGACCACCGATGGGCACGGGCAGGGCGGGCTCGTAAACGAACGACGGCACGTTGCGGAAGGCCACGCGTTCCACGCGCGGCGCGCCGCTGGCGCCCCGCACGGTCGCGGTCACCGCCACCGGACCGGCCGGCGTGTCGAGGGTGATCGCCGTGCGGTCGCCGGCGAAGAGGATGCCGCGTTCGAAGGCGATGGTGGTCACGGCAATCACGCCGTGGCCACACATCGTGCTCCAGCCTTCGTTGTGCATGAAGAGCACGCCGGCGTCGGCGCCCGGCGTGACCGGCTCGGTCAGCAGGGCCCCGTACATGTCGGTGTGCCCACGCGGTTCGAGCATCAGTGCCCGCCGCAGATGGTCGAGGTGGCGCAGCGCCCACGCGCGCTTCTCGAGCATGGTCGCGCCTTCGGGCGCGCGGAGCCCCTCGATGACGAGCCGCAGCGGCTCCCCCGCGGCGTGGGCGTCGATGGTCCGGATGCGCTGGATCATGCGGGGCTATTATCTACGGGACGTGCGCGCCTATTACGCCGACCATTTCGTGCTGCCCCTGCCCGAGGGCCACAAGTTCCCGATGGCGAAGTACGCACGGCTGCGGGAGCGGCTCATCGCCGAGGGCGTGTTGCCGGCCGATGCCCTGCACGAGGCGCCGGCGGCGCAGTGGGACGAGCTCGGGCTCGTGCACACCCCCGGGTACCTGGAGGCCGTCGAGAGGGGCACGCTGCCGCGCGACGTGCAGCGGCGGATCGGGTTCCCGTGGTCGCCGGGCATGGTCGAGCGGTCACGCCGGTCAGTGGGCGCCACCATCGCGGCCGCCCGTGTCGCCCTGGAGGAAGGTGTGGCGGCCAACCTGGCCGGCGGGACGCACCATGCCTTCGCTGATCGCGGCGAGGGCTTCTGCGTGTTCAACGACGTCGCGGTGGCGGCGCGTGTGCTCCAGCGGGAGGGCCGGGTGGGCCGCGTCGCTGTCGTCGACCTCGACGTGCACCAGGGCAACGGCACCGCGGCCATCTTCGCGGACGATCCGTCGGTCTTCACGTTCTCGATGCACGGCGCGCAGAACTTCCCGTTCCGCAAGGAGACGAGCGACCTCGACGTGCCGCTCGCCGACGGCACGGGGGACGCGGAGTACCTCGACCTGCTGGCACGGCACCTGGGCGACGTGCTGGCGCGCGTCCAGCCCGATCTCGTCTTCTACCTCGCGGGCGCGGACCCCTACGAGGGCGACCGCCTCGGCCGGCTGAAGCTCACCATCGAGGGCCTGGCACGGCGCGACGCCCTGGTGCTCGAGCGCCTGTCGGGCGCCGGCATCCCGGCCGCCATCTCCATGAGCGGCGGCTACGCGCCAGACGTCGACGCGATCGTCACCATCCACGCCAACACGATCCGGACGGCCGCGCGGCTCGGCGCGCGCCAGGGAGAACACGCCTGATGGCCCAGCGATTCCGCCTCCTGACCGAGGAGCAGGTCCAGTCGCTCCTGCCGATGCGCGATCTCGTGACCGCGATGGAGTCGGCCCTCGCACGCTTCTCCGGCGGGGAGGTCCAGCAGCCGGTACGCACCGTGATGACGGTCGGACCGGAGCACGCGTTCTTCGGGCTGATGCCGGCCTACATCCGCGAACCCGCGCGCATGGGCGCCAAGATCGTTACGGTGTACGGCAGCAACCTGAAACGGGGATTGCCCTCGCACCTCGCGACCATCCTGCTCCTCGATCCGGACACGGGCGCCCTGCTCGCGCTGATGGACGGGCGGTACATCACCGAGGCCCGGACGGCCGCCGTGTCGGCCGTGTCCGCCCGCCACCTCGCGCGCGCGTCGGCCGGCACCCTGGCGATCATCGGCACGGGCGTCCAGGCACGCAGCCACCTCGAGGCCTTCGCCGAGGTGCGTGCGCTCCGCGAGGTGCGCGTCTGGTCGCCACAGGCCCGAAGCCGTGAACGGTTCGTCGGCGAGATGGCCGACCGCGTCGCGGCGCCCCTGCGCGCGACCGACAGCGCCGAGGCCGCCGTGCGCGGCGCCGACCTCGTCGTGCTGGTCACCTCTTCGACCACTCCCGTGATCGAAGACGAGTGGATTGCGCCGGGCGCGCACGTCGTCTCCGTCGGCGCGTGCCGGCCAGACCAGCGCGAGATGCCGCCGGCGCTGGTGGCGCGCGCCCGGCTCTTCGTCGACTCCCGCGCGGCGGCGCTGGTCGAGTCCGGTGACGTGGTGCAGGGCATGCGGGAGGGCCGCTTCGCGGAGACCCATGTCGCCGGGGAGGTCGGGGACGTGGTGCTCGGGCGGCTGAAGGGACGCACGACGGATGACCAGGTGACGGTGTTCAAGTCGCTCGGCCTCGCCGTCGAGGACGTGGTCGCCGCGGACCTCGTGCTGCGACGGGCCGTGGAGACAGGCGCGGGGACGGAGTTGAGCGTCTAGGCCAGCCGCGCCAGGGCGCGGCTGGTGGGCCGCGGCGGCTCACGCCGCCGCGTTGGGACTCGCTTCGCTCGCTGGGACTCCGCGCCATGCGGCGCGTCGCTGGGAGGGCGGCCTCGCTTCGCTCGGCCGTAGGAGTGCGAGGCCGCAAGGGAACCCGCAGCACCCGGCCGCTCGTCTCTTTCCGTGTGTTCCGTGTGGCCCGTGTTTCCCGTGTCCTGACAGGAGAACGCTGATGCCCGCCGCCCGTCGCAAGTGGCTGCCGATCGTCGCCGGAGTCGCGGTGCTCTTCGTCTTCCTCGCCATCGGCGGGATCATCTTCGTCACGGTGTGGGTACGTGAGAACCTGGAACTGGATCCGACGACCCGGAACCAGGCAGACGCGGCCTTCGCCGCAGCCCGCGCGGAGTTCCCGGGGCAGGAGCCGCTGCTGCGCCTCGACGGGAAGACCGTGCACTACACGCGCGACGAGGTGGCGGATCCACCGGACATCGACCAGGTCCACGTGCTCGCCTGGGATCCGGACGAGGAGCAGCTTGCCCGGCTCAGCCTGCCGTTCTGGTTCCTGCGCCTCAAGTCCGGACCGATTGCCTTCAGCGGGTATGCCTCCGGACTCGACGACCAGGTCAGCATCCGTCCCGAGGACATCCAGAAGCACGGCCCGGGCATCGTGCTCGACGAAGTCTTCCCGCACGGCGAGCGTGTCCTCATCTGGGCACGCTGATCGTCCGCGAGGTGACGCGGCAGCGTCGGCAGGTGGAGAAAACCTCCCGTATTTCCGCGCATCGCCGCGACCACCACACCGATCGAGGCATGGCACGGAGCCTGCACTGGTGGATGCCGCCAGCCTGCGGGGGACGTCGACATGCGGAAGATTCGAAACGCCTGGTTGCCACTGCTCACCGTGGCGGCGCTCGCCACCACCGGGTGCGCGACGACCTACGCGCAGCCGCGCCCCGGCTGGTCGAGGCCCGCGCCGCGTGACTCGCATGGCTATCGGGACTCGGCCTATCGCCACGGCTACGACGACGGGTACCGCAACGGCCGGCAGGACGCGAGGCAGCGCGACCGGTACGATCCGCGTGGCCAGCGTGAGTACCGCCGCGGCGACGATGGGTACCATCGCCAGTACGGGTCCGAGCGGCGCTACAAGCAGGACTACCGCGCCGGCTTCCTCGACGGCTACGAACGTGGCTACCGCGAATCCTATCGGCGCCGCTGAAATCTGGTGATCTCGTGAACTCGTGATTTGGTGATTTGGCAGGAAGAACGGGTCAGGCCCCTGTTCTCGCAGGATCAAGTGAGAACAGGGGGCTGACCGCGTCTTCCCTGTCCGCTTCCAGCCGTCACAGCCGCAGGAATTCGCGGATGCGTCCGAGCAGCGTGCCGTCGGCGTGCGGGCTGTCCGCGGGTGCGCGCGCGGCGTCGGCGCGGGCGGTCTCGAGGCCTTCCCGGCGGCGCTCGACGACGGCGCTGATGTGCTCGAGCAGCCCGGGGTTCTCGACCGCGAGGCGGCGGAACCGCTCGGCGCCGACCTCGAGCAGCACCGAGGCCCGGGCCGCGCGGACCGTCGCCGAGCGCGGCTCTCCCGTCAGCATCGACATCTCGCCGAAGAACCCGCCTTCGTCGATGGCCGCCACCTCGTGCTGCGACGGCTCGAGCAGCACGCGCACCCCGCCCTTGAGGATCACGAACATCGAGTCGCCGGCGGCGCCCCGCCGCACCACGGCCTCGCCCGCCGCGAAGATCTGCTCGCGCGCCGCCTCCGCCAGGGCCAGCCGCACCTCCGGCGTGAGCGTGGCGAAGAGCTCGATGTTGCCGAGCACGTCGGCCGCCGCCGCGACGTCGCCAATCGTGCGGGCCGGCTGGTCCTCACGCTGGTAATTGACGCGAATCGGCCAGGGAATCTCGACGTTGTGGCGGCGGAAGCTGTACCAGATGTTCGTGCGGACCTGGTCGCGCGCGGCCATGTCGGTGCCGTAGTCCTCGACCCAGAACATCACGCGGTAGACGATCGCCGAGTCACCGAAATCGCGCAGCACGATGGCCGGCGCCGGCGTGTCGAGCACCATGGGCGAGTTGTCGAGCGCCTCGCGCAGCGCCTGCTTCACGACGTGCGGTGCGAGCGTGTAGCTCGCGCCGACCTCGATCTCGAGGCGCGTGGGGACGATGGGCTCGGAGTAGTTGAGGATCGCCTCCTTGCCCATGACGCTGTTGGGCACGATCAGGAACTGCCCGGCCTTCGTGCGCAGCTTCGTCGCGCGCCACGTGACTTCCTGCACCTGCCCTTCCCGGTCGCCCACCGCAATCCACTGCCCCACCCGAAACGGCTTCTCCACCTGGATGGCGAGCCCGGCGAAGAGGTTGCCGAGCGTGTCCTGCAGGGCAAAGCCCACGACGACCGCGCCGACCGCCGACGTCGTCAGGAGCTGCTCCTTCATCAGGACCGTCGAGACGAGCACGAAGGTGGCAATGGTCAGGACGTCCTGGACGATGGCCGGGAACGACTCGGAGGGCCGGCTGCCACGCCACGGGTTGACCGCCAGCGCGACCACCAGGTTGATGACCGCGAGCACGAACACCAGGCGCGCAAGGCCACCAATGAGCGCCGCGTCGGCGACGGGTTGCGACCCGATCAGCGCCAGCAGGAGGAACGCCGCGAGCAGCCACGCCGAGAAGCGCAGCCGCCCGCGCACGAACGGGTTGCCGACCACCGCGAGCAGGCCGAGGGCGGCGGCGAGCGCCACCACTCCCGAGACGACGAAGCCGGCGTGCAGGGCGTCCACGACGGTCCTACTTGAGCCCGCCCTCTTGCTTGAACTTCTGCAGGTCGGCGTCCGCAATCTTCACGGGCACCGGCTTCGGGTTGCCGCCGCCCTTCGCGTCGCGTTCGGGATCGAGCCCGCGTGAGCCGCCCGAAGCGCTGGCCTGCGCGGACGTCTTCTCCGCGCCACCCGGCCGCACCATGTTGGCGAGCCCGCCGAGACCACGCTTCTTCGGCGCCTCGTCCTTCTTCGCGGTCTCCGCCGTGCCGTCGCTCTGGCCACCGGCCAGCCCCGCCGCGCCGTCGGCCACGACGGTGATGTCGGCCAGCGCGGTGGGCGTGTAGGTGATGGTCTTCGCGTACCGCGCCTCGACCGTCGCGGTCCCGGCGGGCTTCAGGCCCGACGACAGCTTCGCGAGCTTGTCGATCCGCTCCTGCATCTCGGGGTGCGACGCGAACATGCCGCGCTTCTCGGTGGACGCGCTGTTGCGATCCTTGATGCGCGTCAGCACGGCGCCCAGGCCCTGCGGAGCGTACCCGACGGTGTTCGCGAGCCGCACGCCCTTCTCGTCGCTCTCGAGCTCCTCCGAGCGGCTGAACGCCTGGTTCACGATGTTGTCGAACGTGGCGGTGACCACACGGTCGAAGAGCGCGGCGTTGCCCGAGAGCGTCTCGTCGGCGCCCATCTGGACGGCCTTGCTCTTCTGGATCGCCCGGATCGTGTGCTTCCCGGTGACGTGGATGATTTCGTGGCCGAGCACCCCCGCCAGCTCCGCCTCGTTGCGGATGAGGCCGAGCGCGCCGCGCGTGATGTGGATGTAGCCGCCCGGCGCCGCGAAGGCGTTCACGGACGGCACGTCCAGCACGATGAACGTCCACGGCAGGCCGGGCCGTTCGCCGGCACGGGCGAGCACCGTGCCGACGAGCGACACGTAGCGGGTCACGGCGGCGTCCTGGACGACACCGTAGCGTTGCCGGAGTCTCTCGCTGACGGCGCGGCCGAGCGACTGCTCCTCCTCGTCCGTCACCTGCAGGTCCCGCAATTGGTTGGCGCGTTTGACCGCCTGTCCGATCCGGCCGAACTGCGCCTCGCTGGCCGCCGGCGCCGCCAGCGCCAGGGCCAGGACCGCGCCGAGCACGACATGACGCCTCATCCCTTGACCTCGTAAATGCTCACAGGGCGTGACTTGCCCTTCACCGTGACCTCGCCGAGGGGACGGATATCATACCGCCCCGACAGGGCCGCGCGTGTGGCCTCGCTGATGATGATGCGCACGCCCTGGGCCCGTGTCTCGCTCTCCAGCCTGGCGCCGAGGTTCACCGCATCTCCTATGACCGTGTAACTCATGATGGCGTTTGATCCGATGTTGCCGGCCACCATCTCGCCCGTGTTGACCCCGATGCCGATGTCCAGGGCTGGCAGGTCCCGGGCCGCCCAGGCCTCGTTGAGGGCATCGAGCGCCGCCGACATGCGGATCGCGGCCTGGACCGCGTGATCGGCGTGCGCCGGGTCGTCCAGCGGCGCACCGAAGAGCGCCATCACCATGTCGCCGACGAACTTGTCCACCGTGCCCTGGCACAGGAAGATCTCCTCGACCATGCGGGTGAAGTACTCGTTGAGCTGCCGCACCAGGTCCTCGGCGTCCAGCCGCTCGGTGAGCGGCGTGAACCCGCGCAGGTCGCAGAAGAGCACCGACATCACCCGCCGGCGTCCGCCGAGCGCCGCCCGCGCCGGGTCCGCAACGAGCTGCGTGAACACGTCCCGCGACACGTAGCGTGAGAAGAGCTGCTTGACCGCGCGTTTCTCGCGGCCCTCGACGACGTAGCGCCAGCCCAGGTCGCCGACGAACGCGAATGCGATTGCGAGCAGCGGCGACACGAGGGGAAGCCACGAGCCGGCCCCGAACGCCAGCGTGCTGCCCCAGACGAGCGCGACCGCCGCACCGAGCGCCACCGCCGCCGTCAGCCACGCGCCCGCGAACGCGCCCGTGAGGCCCGTCATGAAACCGGCCGCCGCGACGAGCGCCGCCGCGCCCCCCGGTCCAGCCGGCGCCAGCGTGCGACCCGCCGTCAGGGCATCGATGGCATTCGCGTGAATCTCCGGTCCGGCCATCGCCTCGGCCACCGGCGTCGTGAAGACCTCGTACGTGCCCGAGGCGGTCGTGCCGACGATGACGACCTTGTCGCGGAAGACCGCCGGGTCGATTTCCGGGGTGGCCCCCTCGAGCAACGCCTGCTCCGAGTAGATGAGCGAATAGGCGGAGAACTCCGGGAAAGTACGGTGCCCGGCTGCGTTGACCGGCGGCCCCCGGTACGGCAGCAGTGCCCGGCACGCGCGGCTGGCCGCGCCGTAGTAGTCCGGGATCGCCTGCTCGACCAGCGGCACGCGCGAGGTGCCGAGCCGGAGGACGCCCGGCTCCCACGCGACGTCGGTGCGCCCGAGCCCGAGCACGTCGAGCGCGGCGGCCATCGCCAGGGAGGGCACCACACGATCGCCGTACCGCACGAACGGCACGACACGGCGGACGGGGCCGTCGGCGTCCTTGATGAGCATCGTGTGGCCAACGGCCCGGGCCGCCTGGCCGAGGCCGGGGTAGGGCGGCACCAGCACCGGGCGCCGTTCGACGCAGTCGTCCGCCGTCAACCCGGGTTCGAGACCCGTGATCCCATCCAGGGGCGCGGCAAGTGCCTTCGATGAATCGGCGAGGCCCTCGTCCGCCACGTCCGCCGCGACGATGACGTTCCCCGCGCGTCGGACGGCGTCCGCGAACGCCGCGTCGGACTCGGCTCCGCTCCACTCGACGCCGGCGAGGTCCAGGCTCCGCCGGTCGGCCTCGGTGAACAAGACGTCGTAGACGACAAGGCGGGCGGGCGCACGGGCGAGGAAGTCCACGATCATGCCGTGCACGAGGCGCGGCCAGGGCCAGCGGCCGACGAGGGGCTCCAGGCGCCGCAGGCTGTCGTCCGTGATCGAGACGAGCACGATGTCGTCGCGGGTCGCGTCAGGCGTGGCCGTGGCGCGGGCGCGCAGGTCGTAGGTCTTGAGCTCGATGGTGCGCGCGAGCGGCGCCTGGCCGGCGAGACCGGCGAGCACCGCCGAGGCCAGGCCGATGGCGAGGCCGACAAGGAGCCGGCGCATCAGGGCAGGCCCGCCGATCCCGGCCGGGTGGCCTCGACGGACCACCCGGGGATCACGGAGAGAGACGCGGCAACGAGGGCCTCGCGCACGCGCCTATGGTGGCACGATTTCCCGCGCGCTACCGGAACGGCGTCGGCCGGGGCGTGCGATCGGCGGACGGCGGCAGGATCGGCAGCGGGAACGACGGCTGATCGCCGGTCAGTGTCTTCAGGAACGCCACGATGCGCGTGTTCTCCTCGGGGCTGTAGGCGCGGCCCAACTGGATCCGTCCCATCACCTCGACCGCCTCGGCGAGCGTGTTGGCCGAACCGTCGTGGAAGTAGGGGTAGGTCAGCTCCACGTTGCGCAGCGTCGGGACCTTGAAGCTGAACCGGTCGATCTCGCGGCCGGTCACGGCCGAGCGCCCGACGGCGGGATTGTCGGTCTTGAACGGCACGACCACCCCCATCTTCTGGAACGACCGTCCACCGGCGGCCGGGCCGTTGTGGCAGACAGTGCAGCCGCTCGACTTGAACGTCTCGTAGCCCGCCCGCTCGTCGGCGCTCAGGGCCTGCGTGTCGCCCATGAGCCAGCGATCGAACCGCGAGTTGGGGGTCACGAGGGTCTCCTCGAAGGCCGCGATGGCGCGGGTGACCTTGTCGATGTCGATCGGGCCTGGCCCGAAGGCCTCGCGGAACGTCGCGACGTATTGGGGGATCGACGACAGGGTCTCCACGGCGAGCTCGTGCGTGAAGGCCATCTCGCCGGGGTTCGCAATCGGGCCGCCGGCCTGCTCCTGGAGCGTCCGGGCGCGGCCATCCCAGAACTGGAGGACGTTCATGCTGGCATTGAGCACGGTCGGGGCGTTGATCGGCCCCTTCTGCCAGTTGTCACCGATCGACGTCGGCAGGTTGTCCGACCCGCCCATGCTCAGGTTGTGGCAGGAGTTGCAGGAGATGAAGCCGGACTTCGAAAGCCGCGGATCGAAGAACAGCTGCTTGCCGAGCTCGACGAGAGCGGGCTCGATGACGACAGCGGGCCTGATTGGCTGGATGGGCTCGTCGGTGGCCGCCAACCCGAGGGGGACGGCCGTGGAGACGATGACTGCGGTCAACAGGATGGCACGCACGGTGCCCTCGCTTTCCGGGGACCGTACTCCAGCCTAGCACCACCGCGGCCCGGACGCAGCCGCTAACGGACACCTCCGTGTGGCACCTCCGTGCAGCACCTCCGTGCGGCACCTCCGTGCAGCACCCCCGGGCAGCACCCCCGTGCACCAGGATGTAGTATTCGCGCATGAAGCCAGCGCTCGTCGTGCTCGCCGCCCTCGTCCTGGCCACGCACCTGCTGGCCCAACCCGTGTTCCGGGGCACGGAGATCCTGCCTGCCGAGGAGTTCGCCGCTCATCGCGCGGCCGTCATGGCCGCCATCGGCGACGGCGTTGCCGTGGTGCTCGGCACGACCGAGCCGCCCGGCGAGATGCCGTTCCGCCAGAACTCGCAGTTCTTCTACCTCACCGGGGTCACCGAACCCCGCGCCAGCGTCGTGATCGATGGGCGCAGCAAGACGACAACGGTCTTCCTGCAGCCGAAGACGGCGCGGCAGGACGAGAGCCAGTACGGGCCGGGCATGGGCCCCGGTGCCGAGGCCGCGGCCACGCTGGGCGTCGACGCCGCGCTCGACCGCGCGGCGTTCACGGCGGCGCTGACCGCGCTCGCACGTGACGGGCGCACCATCTACACGCCGTTCGCGGCGGAGGTCCTCGGCAGCCAGAGCCAGGGCGACCCGTCGCGCATGTGGGCGGCCAACCGTGAGGACCCATGGGACGGCCGTGACTCGCGCGAGGCCACGTTCGTGGCGAAGCTGAAGGCCGCGGCGCCCACGTCCAGGATCGAGGATCTCGACCCGATCGTGAATGCGCTGCGGGCGGTGAAGAGCCCGCGCGAGATCACGATCATCCGCGAGGCGACACGCATCGCGGGCGAGGGCATCATCGCGGCCATGAAGGCGGCCGCGCCGGGGATGCACGAGTACGAGCTCCAGGCGAGCGCGGAGTACGTGTTCACGAAGAACGGCGCGCTCGGCGGGTCGTACTTCGCGCTCATCGCCACCGGCCCGAACACGTATTACACGCACTACAACCGCAACACGTCGCGGCTGCAGGACGGCGACCTGGTGCAGTTCGACTACGCGCCCGACTACAAGTACTACCAGTCCGACGTCACGCGGGTGTTCCCGGCCAACGGCCGGTTCACGCCCCGCCAGCGGGAGATGTACGGCATCTACCTGGCGCTCTACCAGGCCCTGCTCACGTCGATCCAGCCGCACAAGACGCCCGCGGCGTGCGTGGCGGACGCGCTCGTGACGATGGACCAGGCGATGGCGTCCTTCACGTTCACGGACCCGCGCATCGAGGCCGCGGCGAGGAAGATGGTCGAGGGCTACCGCGCGCGGCAGGCCACGACGCGCAGCCTTGGCCACAACGTCGGCCTGGAGGTGCACGACGTCGGGGGGCTGCAGGCGGAGACATTCGAGCCCGGCCGCATCTTCACGATCGAGCCGCAGTTCCGGATCGAGGAGGAGCACCTCGGCATCCGGCTCGAGGACATGATCCTGATCACGGACACCGGCGTGGAGGTGCTCTCGTCGTTCGTGCCCATCACGATCGAGGACATCGAGCGGGTGATGACGGCGCGATAGCGGAGGTCGTGCGGGGCGGGTACGAAGAAAGCCCCGGCCGAGGTGGCCGGGGCTGAGCACTTGCGGAATATGAGAGCGTGGTACCGGTACGGGGATTCGAACCCCGGTCCCGTGGCTGAGAACCACGTGTCCTGACCCCTAGACGATACCGGCACGGGCCGAACGAACTTCTGATTTTATTTTGTCGCCCTCCTCAGGTCAAGCCCTTACCATCCTTGCATGCGCTTTCTCGTCCGTGCCCTCGTCTTCCTCATTGTCCTCGGTGCCATCGGCCTCGGGGCCGCCTGGTGGCTGGCCGGCCGCCAGCCGGGACCGGCGATTGAAATCCTCTCGCCGGAGGCCGTGGTCGGGCAGGCCGGCACGCTGGAGGTGGCCTTCACGGCCCCCGGCGCCGAGCTCTCCCACGCCGAGGCCGTCTTCGAGCAGGGCGAACACCGGACGACGGTCTTCGACCTCGACCGCGCCGTCACCGAGCCGGGGGACGTCGAGCAGGCGACCCCCGACCGCTTCGTGATCCGGCGGCCCCTCGGTCGCGCCGCAATCCCCGACCTCGCCGCCGGCGAGGCGCGGATTGTCGTCACGGCGTCGCGGCCCGTGTTCTACGGGCTGCGACAGGCGACGACGACGGTGACCCGTGACGTGCAGGTGCGGCTGGAGCCGCCACGCGTGAGCGTGCTGTCGCTGCATCACTACATCAACCACGGTGGGGCGGAGTTCGTGGTCTACCGGGCCACCCCCGAGGACGTCGAGTCGGGCGTGCGCGTCGGCGACCGTGAGTATCCCGGCTTCCCGGGCACGAGCGTCGGCCTCAACGACCCGACCATGCGCGTGGCGTTCTTCGCCCTGGCGTACGACCAGGAGGTCACGGTGCCGATGGTGGTGTTCGCGCGCGACATCGCGGGCAACGAGACGGCCGCGCCGCTCGACCATCGCACCTTCGAGAAGCCCTTCGGCCGGTCGAACATCGAGATCTCCGACAACTTCCTCTCGAGCGTCGTGCCGGCCATCGCCGTGAACACGCCGTCGCTGAACCTGTCGCCGAAGACCGGGGAGGAGCTGCTCTCGGCGTTCCTTGTGATGAACGGGCAACTGCGCCAGCAGAACAACGAGACGATCGCGAACCTGTCGCTGCACCAGACGAAGCCCGAGATGATGTGGAACGAGGCGTTCTCGCAACTCGGCAACTCCGCCGTCCAGTCGCGGTTCGCCGACTACCGCACGTACTTCCACGACGGCCAGGAGATCGACCGCCAGGTGCACCTCGGGTTCGACCTGGCCTCCACGGCCCGGGCCCCGGTGCACGCCGCGAACCGCGGGGTCGTCGTGCACGCGGACTACCTGGGCATCTACGGCAACTGCGTGATCATCGATCACGGGCTCGGCGTGCAGTCGCTCTACGCCCACCTGTCGGAGATCGACGTCAAGGTCGGCGACACCGTGGCCAAGGGCGAGGGGATCGGCCGGACCGGCGCGACCGGGATGGCCGGCGGCGACCACCTGCACTTCACGATGGTGGTGTCGGGGACGCAGGTGAACCCGGTCGAGTGGTGGGACCCGCACTGGATGGAAGACCGCGTGCTCCGCAAGGTGCGCGACGCGATGGGGCGGTAACCGGGATCGAAGGTCACGAAGGGTACGAAGGGCGCGAAGGGCACGAAGGGGTGGAAAATTGGGACTGTCCCCATTTTCCGTGGGGGTGGGATAATAGGGGGTCCCGGCCGAGATCGATGACCCGTTACCTCCTGTCCGCCCTTGCTGTCTCCGTCTGTGCCGCCGGCTTGACCGTCGCCTGTGGCGGGTCCGCGCCCACCGAACCGGCCGCAACCAGCGCGCCGGCCGCCAACCCGGTGGACCCGGCGACCGCCGCGACGGTCAGCGGCCGCGTCACGTATGCCGGCACGCCGCCGGCGCCACCCGTGATCCGGCTCGATGGCGACCCGACGTGCGTGGAGCTGCAGGCGGGCGAGGAACGGCACGCCGAGGACCTGCTCGTCGGCGCGGACGGCGGGCTGATCAACGCGTTCGTCTACATCAAGGACGGCCTCGACGGTTACAGCTTCCCGGCGCCGACCGACCCGGTGGTGCTGGACCAGCAGAAGTGCCGCTACACGCCGCGCGTCATCGGCGTGCGGGTGGGCCAGCCGCTGGAAGTCCGCAACTCGGACCCGTTGCTGCACAACATCCGGTCCGACTCGGAAATCAACCAGCCCTTCAACATGGGGCAGCCGGTCGCCGGCCTCTCGTTCACGCGGGTCTTCACGACCCGTGAGGTGATGGTGCCGATCAAGTGCGACGTCCACGCGTGGATGCGTGCCTGGATCGGCGTGCTCGAGCACCCTTACTTCGCGGTGACCGGCGAGGACGGGCGGTTCACGCTCCCGGAACTGCCACCCGGCACCTACACCCTCGAGGTCTGGCACGAGACGCTCGGCGCCCAGACACGACAGATCACCGTCGGCCCCAAGGACTCGCAGGATGTCACCGTCACCTACCAACCTTGAACTGCCGGTGGGGGCGGGCGTCCCCGCCGCGGGCGCACAGGCCGGCAGCCGCGGCGCCGACTTCGTCGCGCTGACGAAGCCGCGCCTGAACTTCCTGGTGGTCGTGACCACGCTGGTCGCGTACTACCTCGGCGCCGCCCCCGACGCCCCGCTCTCCGCGCTGTTCCACACGGTCATGGGCACGGCGCTGGTCGCCGGCGGGTCGTCCGCCCTGAACCAGGTCTGGGAACGCCACACCGACGCCCTGATGCGCCGCACCCGCCTGCGGCCGCTTCCCGACTTCCGGCTGCACCCGCGCGAGGCGGCCATCTTCGGCATCGCGCTCTCGGCGGCCGGCCTGGCCGAGCTCTGGCTCGGCGTCAACGCGCTGACGGCGCTCGTGGCCCTCGTCACGCTGGCGAGCTACGTCCTCTTCTACACGCCGCTCAAGACCCGCACGTCACTCTCGACCATCGTCGGCGCGATCCCCGGCGCGCTGCCGGCGGTGATCGGCTGGGTGGCCGCGACCGGGGTCGCATCCATCGAGGCCTGGGTCCTCTTCGCAATCGTCTTCATGTGGCAGATGCCGCACTTCCTCGCGATCGCGTGGCTCTACCGCGACGACTACGCGCAGGCGGGCATCCAGCTCCTGCCGGTCATCCAGCCGGATGGCCGCAGCACGGGACGCCAGGCCGTGCTCTACGCGGCGGCACTCGTCCCCGTCAGCCTGCTGCCCAGCGTGGTCGGGCTCGCCGGCGTGGACTACCTCGTCGGCGGGATCGTGCTCGGTGCGGTGGTGCTCTGGCTGAGCGTGGAGTTCGCCGCGACGCTCACGACCCAGACGGCGCGCCGCCTGTTCCTGGCGACCATCCTCTACCTGCCGGTGCTCTGGGGCGTGCTGCTCTGGGATCACTTCCGCTAGCGCGATGACGGCGCTCGAGATCAGCGACCTGACCCACCGCTACGGCGACCGTGTGTCGCTGCGCGGCCTCGGCTTCAGCGTCGCCGCCGGCGATCTCTTCGCGCTGCTCGGGCCGAACGGCGGCGGCAAGACGACGTTGTTCCGGATCATCAGCACGCTGATGCGGCCGACGGGAGGCCGGGTCGAGGTCTTCGGCGTGGACGCCCTGCGGCACCCGTCCAGGGCCCGCGCCGTCATGGGCGTCGTGTTCCAGTCACCCGCCATCGACCCCTGGTTGTCGATCGTCGAGAACCTCCGGCACCACGGCCTCCTGTACGGCCTCAGCGGCCCGAGCCTCGGCCGCGCCGTCGAACGCTCCCTCGAGCGCTTCGGCCTCTCGGCCCGGGCCAACGACCGCGTGGGCACGCTGTCCGGCGGCCTCCGCCGCCGCGCCGAGCTGGCCAAGGCGCTGCTGCCCGAGCCACGCCTCCTGGTGCTTGACGAACCAAGCACCGGCCTCGACCCGGCGGCCCGCCGGGACCTCATGCACGAGCTCGCGCGCCTGCGCGAGGATGCCGGCACGACCGTCGTCCTGACGACGCACATCGTCGAGGAGGCGGCGGCGTGCGACCGGGTGGGCGTGCTGCACGAGGGACAACTCGCGGCCATCGGGGCGCCCGGAGATCTCATCGACACGGTGGGGGGCGACGTCGTGACGATCGTGCCGACCGGCGACGCCGAGGCCCTGCGGACGGCAATCCAGGAGCGCTTCGCGGTCGAGGCGACGGTGCTGGACGGCCGGCTCCGCCTCGAGCGCCGCCGGGCCCACGAGTTCGTGCCGGCCCTTGTCGAGGCGTTCCCCGGGGAGGTGGCGACGATCTCCGTCGGCCGCCCCACGCTCGAGGACGTCTTCGTGCACTTCACGGGACGGGGGCTCGGCGCATGACCGCCCTGCTCGGCATCTACTCGCTGTGGCGCCGCGATCTCGTGCGGTTCCTGCGGCAACGCAGCCGCGTGGTCAGCGCCCTCGCCACGCCGATCCTCTTCTGGCTCGTGATTGGATCGGGCATCGGCCAGTCGTTCCGCCCGGCCGACGGGTCGGCGGCCGGCGGCTTCCTCGAGTACTACTTTCCCGGCACGGTCGCGCTCATCGTGCTCTTCACGGCCATCTTCTCGACCATCTCGGTGATCGAGGATCGGCACGACGGGTTCCTGCAGGGCGTGCTCGCCTCGCCCGCCCCGCGCCTCGCCATCGTGCTCGGCAAGATCACGGGCAGCGCCACGCTGGCCGCAGGCAACGCGATCCTCTTCCTCGCGCTCGCGCCGGCCGCAGGCCTGTCGCCGTCGCCCGGGGCCCTCGTGGAGGCGGTCGGCGTGATTGCGCTGATGAGCCTTGGCTTGAGCGGCCTCGGGGTCGCGATTGCCTGGAGCCTGGAGTCCACGCAGGGGTTCCACGCGCTCATGAACCTCGTGCTCGTGCCGATGTGGCTGTTGTCGGGCGCCTTCTTCCCCGCCTCCGGGGCCGCGGGCTGGATCCGCGGCGTGATGGCGGTCAACCCGCTCACGTATGGGGTCGAGGCCCTGCGGACTGCCTTGGCCGGGTCGGGCGCACCCGGCCAGATTGCCGGCCCCGCGCTGGTGATGGCCCTCTTCGCCATGTTGACCGTGATCGTGGCAACGGCGCTCGCATCGAAGCCTGTGCGAGCGTGATCGACGGACACGAAGGGCCCGAAGGACACGAAGGGCGCGAAGGCGCGATGACACTGACCGACTTGCCGACATTGAACGCCGTGCTCAACGGCACGTCTGCCGTGCTGCTCACCGCCGGCTACGTCCTGATCCGCCGCGGCGACCGCACCCGCCATCGCGCCGTGATGCTGGCGGCGTTCGCCACGTCGGCCCTGTTCCTGATCTCGTACCTCGTGTACCACGCCAACGTCGGCTCGGTGCCGTTCCAGGGACAGGGCGCCGTGCGTGTGCTCTACTTCGCCATCCTCATCTCGCACATCGTGCTCGCGGCGGTGATCCTGCCGATGGCGCTCATGACGCTGTCGCGCGGACTGGCGTCCCGCTTCGACAAGCACCGGCGCATCGCGCGGGTGACGCTGCCCCTGTGGATGTACGTCTCGGTGACGGGGGTCGTCATCTACGTGATGCTCTACCACCTCTGACGACGCCGCGCTGGCGGACCAGCGGATGTACGCGGAGAAGGCAGGACAGCGTTGGGGCCGGCGGCGATTGAAACAGTCCGGGCATGCCGGACATTGCTCAGCACACTCCACACTGAGGACACTGAAGACACCGAAAGCACAACGCGGCAACGACACTGAACACGCCTGGATGCGCCGAGCGAATCTTGTCGCGCCGCGTGGGCGCGTGGCACCTCGGCTCAGCCCCAACACACATGGTGCTCAGTGTGCTCAGTGTGTTCAGTGTGTTCAGTGTGTGCTGTGCGGAGCCCGACTCAGCGATACAACAAGTAGGCCGCAATCCTGCGCCGCCACGTCGCCTCATCCTCGGCCCAACGCGCCGCGACGGCGGACGGATCCTCCCCCGCACGCACCCGCGCGAGATCAGACCGTGACCCGAGCAGGCGCGCCGTGTTCGCGGGGTCGAACTGGTCCCCGTGCGTGGCCCAGATCGCCGCGGCCAGCTCGAGCCCCATCCGCACCGGCCGGAAGGCATCGCGGTCGGTCACGATCAGCGAGACACCACCGCACCACTCGCCGGCGTACTTGCTCGCCTGGGGCTTGAAGCGCACGGGATAGAAACGAACGCCGCCCAGGCCACGCGCGTTGAGCATGGCCGCCAGGCGTCGGCCGTCCATCCACGGCGCCCCCACCACCTCGAACGGGCGGTCGGTGCCGCGGCCCACCGACACGTTGGCGTACTCGATCACCGCCACGCCGGGATAGAGCAGGGCCTGCGTGAGCGTCCGCAGGTTCGGCGAGGGTCCAATCCACGGGAGGCCCGTCTCGTCGAACCAGTCGTCGCGCCGCCAGTGCTCCATCGCAACCACGGTCAACGCCGCCCCGAAGTGCCGTTCCTCGTTCACCAGCCGCGCGAACTCCCCCAGGGTGAGGCCGTGCCGCACGGGCATGCCTGGCAGGTAGCCGATGAACTCCTCCGGCCCGGCGTCCTCCGCCGCAGGCCCTTCGATCCGCCAGCCGCCGATGGGATTCGGGCGATCGAGCACCATCACCGCGACCCCGGCCCGGCCCGCGGCCTCGAGCACGTACGCCACCGTCGTGATGTAGGTGTAGAACCGCGCGCCGACGTCCTGCAGGTCGATGACGATGGTGTCGAGGCCCGCGAGCGCCTCCGCGGTCGGCCGGCGGGACTCGCCGTACAGGGAATGGATCGGGAGGCCGCTCCGCGCATCGGTCCCGGACGCGATCTCTTCCTGATCCAGGTCGCCCCGGATGCCATGCTCGGGGCTGAAGAGCGTCACGAGGTCCACGCCAGGGGCGGACGCGAGCACGTCGATCGTCGACTCCCCCGTCGCGGTCAGACCCGTGTGGTTCGTGAGCAGGCCGACGCGTTGTCCTTTCAGGGCGGCGAATCCGTCGCGCGCGAGCACGTCGACGCCCGACAGGACCGGCCCGTGTTCCCTGTCGGCGGCCGGGCGCAGCGGGTCGGCTGACGCGCCGAAATCACGGCGTGCGGGCGGCCCCGACTCGCGCGGCTCGATCGCCAGGGCGGCGGCCGCGGCGGTGGCGACCTTGCCCCGCAGCGCGGTGACATCGCCCTTCCCGTCCGGATACAGGCGGCTTGACAGGAAGACCACGTACCCGCCACTCGCAGGATCCACCCACAGCGACGTGCCGGTGAACCCCGTGTGCCCGAACGACCCGGCCCCGAAGAGTTCACCGCGATTGGCCGAGTAGGGCGAATCGATGTCCCAGCCCAGCCCGCGCACGGCCGGCATCCCAACGGGGGTGGACGGCGCCGTCATGCGCGCCACTGTCAGCGGCGCGAGCACGCGCCGCCCGTCGAGCGTGCCGCCGTGCAGCAGCATGCGCGCGAAGCGTGACAGGTCGTGCGCCGTGCTGAACAGGCCGGCGTGGCCCGCCACGCCGCCCATGCGCCGCGCGGTGGGATCGTGCACGATGCCGCGAAGGGGCTGGGCATCGGGCCGCCGGCAGGGCCAGGCGTCCATCGGCGCGCAGCGTTCGGTCGGCGCGATACGGGGGCGGCTGGCCGCCGGAGGCAGGAAGCCCGTGTCCGGCATGGCGAGGGGTTCGAACACGTGGCGCCGCACGTAGGTCTCGAGCGGCTCGCCACTCACGCGTGCGACGACTTCGCCGAGCACGAAGAAGTTGATGTCGCTGTAGACGAAACGCGTGCCGGCCTCCGAGAGCGGCACCTCGTCGATGGCCCGCGCCATGGCGGCGTCGTGGCCCTCCCACGGGTCGAGATCGACGTCCGGCCGCAGGCCCGAGGTGTGGGTGAGCAGGTGGCGCACGGTGATGCCGGCCTTGCCGTGCCGTTCGAAGCCGGGCAGCAGGCCACTGACGGGCTCCGACAGCCGGAGCCGGCCCGCCTCGACGAGTTGCATCACGGCGGTCGTCGTTGCGATGACCTTTGTCAGCGATGCGAGGTCGAAAATCGTATCGACCGTCAGGGGTTCGGCCCCGGGTCCCTCCGTGCGGCGGCCGAAGGCCCGTTCGTAGAGGATCCGGTCGTGCTGGCCGACGAGCACCACCGCGCCCGGGGTGAGCCCGGCGCTGATAGCCTGTTCGACCAGCTGGTCAATGGCAGACCAGCCGGAGGGGGAAGCGGAGCCGGTGGCCTGGGGCGCTCCGACGGTCACCGGGGTGGCGGCCCGGGCCCGAAGGGCGGCGCCGAGCCCGCCCGTCAGGAGCGCAACGGCCAGCAGCAGAGCCGCCAGCGTCTTAAGGGGTAACCCCCTCGCGGTCGTGGCCATCGTGTTAAGCTTGGCGGTAAGATCCAAGCTAACATACACTTGAAAGGTTTGTCGGATTTCAAGGGAGAGGCGAGTAATGCGTGATCGAATCAAGCTGCTGACTTCCGTCGCCGTCGTGGCGGCGTGGCTGGTGAGTGCGCTCCCGGCTGCCGCCCAGACCGGTCGCATCGGCGGCACGGTGAAGGACGGCGAGGGGAAGCCCATCAAGGGCGCGACGGTCGTCGCCGAGAACCCGAGCTCGTCGCCGTCGTCATTCACGGCGACCACCGACGACAAGGGGCGCTTCTCCATCATCGGCCTCCGGTCCGGCACCTGGACCGTGACCGCCTCGGCGCCCGGCTTCCAGGCGTCGTCAGGCAACGTGCCGATCCGTACCATTGGCGCGCCGAACCCGCCGCTGGACTTCACGCTGGCGCCCGGCGCCCCGGCCATGGGCGGTGCCCTGGCCGGCGTGAACACCAAGGAGCTGCAGGGTGAGCTCCAGGCCGCCGAGGACCTGCTGAATGCCGGCCAGTACGACCAGGCGATCGCGGCCTACCAGGCCATCCTGGACAAGACCCCGGCGCTCACCATGATCAACATGCAGATCGGGCGCGCCTACCGGATGCAGAAGAACTACGACGCGGCGCTCACCTCCTACAACAAGATCCTCGAGGCCGAGCCCGACAACGAGCGCGCGAAGATCGAGATTGGCATGACCAACCTCGAGAAGGGCGACCTCGACGCGGCGGAGGCCGCGCTCGGGGAGGCCGCGCAGGGCATGGGCGCGAGCCGCGAGGTCTTCTACAACCTCGGCGAGGTGAAGTTCGCGAAGGGCGAGACCGACGAGGCCATGAAGTGGTACCAGCGCGCGATCGACACCGATCCGAACTGGGCCAAGCCCTACTTCAAGATGGGCCTGGGCTACCTGCAGAAGGCCGACACCGCCAAGGCCATCGAGACGATGGAGAAGGTGATCGCGGTCGAGCCGAACTCGCAGGAAGCGGCGCAGGCGAAGGCGCTCATCGACCAGCTCAAGAAGGGCTGACACGCGGCCGGGCACAGGCGCCCGCTCGCCAGCGACCTACCGGGGGACGGCCTTGCCGTCCCCCTTTCGTTTTTCAGCTTCCTCGATCAGCCGATCGATCCCGGGATAGGCGGGCATCAGCTCACGCGCCTTCCTGAACGCCTTCACGGCCCCGTCGAAGTCCGCACGCCGGGCAGCGATGACCCCCCGGATCACCCACGGCCGGGCCCGGTCCTCGTCCAGCCGCAGCGCGTCGTCCACCGCCGCATCGGCCTCGTCCAGCCGCATCTGCTGCGCGCGCAGCCAGGCCAGCTCCGTGTGGTTCAGCGGGTCGTCCGGGAACGCCAACAACGCCCGCTCGAGCTCCTTCTGCGCAATGCGCAGGTGCTCGCCCGCCCGCAGCGGCAGGTCGGCAATGCCGAACGCCAGCAGGACCTCCGCCGCGCGCGTGCGGACCACCCGAGCCTCGTCCCGCAGGCGCGCGAGGACCACCGCGAGCACGCGATCCGCGCGGTCCCCGTTCAGGCCCAGCGCCCGTACCGCCGCGGCCCGCACCACGGGTTCGGGATCCGCGGTGGCGCCGACGAGCGCGTTGAGCACGTTCGGTGGCAGTTCCACCGGCGTCCCGGGCACGTCGCCCGCCTTGTCGTCGGCACCGCCGGCAAAGGACGTCTGCGCCTGCTGGCGGCGCACGGCCGCGCGGCCGCGGCTGGCGAACCGGCCGAGGAACTCGGCGGCACTGGCCCGAATCAGGCTGCCCTGTGACCGGTCCACCAGCAGCGTCGCGAGGTCGTACAGCACGGTTTCGTCGCCGGCGCCGGCCCGATACATGGTGTCGGCGACGTACAGCGAGGCGGCGCGGCGTTTGCCGTCCCCCCACCAGCCGTCCATCGTGCTGGCGGCCCACTCCGGGGTCTTGTCGTCGTGACAGGTATTGCAGGCGTTTGGTGCTCCGACGGCGACCGTGACCTCAGGCACCGGGGCGGTGAAGGTGTGATCCCGGCGGCGGACCAGCATGCGCCAGTTCACGTCGCTCATGTGGCAGCCGATGCAGCGGCTGCCTGCCGATCCGGCCTTGTGGAACGTGTGCCGCTCGATGGCCCCGTCGCTCCAGACGATGTTGCCGTCCGCCCCGCCGCCGGGCACACCGCCCGGCGCGACGGCCGCCCGGGTCGCCGCCGGGCCCCTGGGCTCCGTATGGCACTGCGTGCAGAGCAGGTCGCCATTGCGGCGCTGGTAGATGTTCACCTTCAGCGAGTGCTGGTTCCGGGAGCCGTGCGCGACGTGACAGTTCGTGCAGGCGATGGCACCCGCCTTGAAGCAGCCGCTGAGCGTCAGGGCCTGCGGGCGGTTGAAGCGGTTCGGGCGGCCGTCCGGCCAGAACTCGCCTTGGAGATCCGTGTCGGGGATGGGCTCGCTGATGAGGAACGGCAGGGCGTAGTCCTCGTAGCGATCGCCCGCGCGAAAGCCGGTGAAGACATTGTTCTTGTTGCCGTGGCAGTACGCGCAGGTGTCGTAGATGCGGCGCGGCTCGGCGCTCTTGGTCGAGAAGATGGCGAGGATTTCCGACAGCTCCGGGTTCGCGCTCGAGTCGTCGAAGGCCGGCTTGCTGGCGGGGTCGCGCTCCCACGCCTCCATGCGCGCCACGTGCTCGCGGCCCGGTCCGTGGCAGGCCTCGCACCCGATGCCCATCTCCGTCCAGCGCGAGTCGTAGGTCCTGGAGGGCAGGTCGAAGCCGGAGGTGAGATTGGTGGCGTGGCAGTTGAAGCAGTTGACGTTCCAGATCTGCCGGAGCCCGTGCTCGCCCTCGGGGATGGGCGTGATCTCCTTCCAGTCCACCCAGCGTCCGCTCTCGATGTGCCAGAAGACGGGCAGCACGTAGATGCGGCCGTCCGGCAGGCGAGACAGGTATCCCTGGTACCGCTTCGCGCCCAGTGTGTAGTCCACCTGGAACGTCTGGGTCGGCCCGGTGCCGTAGGTCACGGTGACGAACGGCCGACCGTCCTGCATCCCGAAGCGGTACGAACGATCATGGGCGGCGAGCCGCTGCGAGTCGCTGAAGTCGCCGACGACCAGCGCGTCGGCGATGGGCTTGGTCATGCGCACGTGCAGCGAGCGCGCCCATTGGCCGGACTCGGGCTCGTGACAGCGGGCGCACGCGGCCGAACCAAGGTAGTCAGACGGGGCGCGCGGCGCGGGCTGGGCGGCGGCAGGGGACGATGCCGGGGACGCCTGCAACGAGAGGGCGGCCGATGGCCTACTGGTCCCAGCCGCGAGAGCCGTTGCGGTGAGCCAGACGCATGCGGCCGCCGCGAGGGGAAGGCGGCTGCCAGTCATCGCGTGGATGATACGGGGTGTCGCGAGGCGTTGACAGGGGAAAAAACAAAGGGGGCCCAATCGGCCCCCCGACGAAAGTCCGGCCCGCCAGGATCCTCCATCCTGCGGCCGGCCCGACGAGCCGGCCTAGTCAGCCTCGGCTCGAAACCGCGGACGACAACGGGGCGGGCATCCCACGAGCTGATGCCTGCGCCGGCGCCGTGAGCTCACCCGCCCCTTCAAGAGGTACTCCTGTGGGGTACCCGGACAGATAGCAATCGACGTGCCGCGTGAGCGCGGCGAACCCCATCCGTGCAAGTGGTTGACTGTAGGCGGATTCGCGAGAGCGGCGCGTGTGGGTGCACGCCGCGGACGGCGGGGAATCCAAGAGACCGGACGCGAGCGGTCCGACAGGATGGATCGGCCGCCGGCCGGGACGCCGTGAAGGACGTCCCGGCCGGCACCAGTCAGCTCAGGTCGTGCGGCCTACCACTCGAAGCGGAAGCCCAGCCGCATCGCCCGCGGGGCGATGATGTTCGTCGGGTTCTCGAACGCCGAGCCGGTCGCGAAGCTGATCGTCTCCGGCGTGTTGGCGTTGAGGATGTTGAAGAGGTCGACGAAGCCGCGCAGCCGCGCCGTCGCGCCGAGCTGGAACGCCTTCTCGATCTTCGCGTCGAGCACGTTGATGTTGTCCATCCGGCGCGTGCCGATCGGTTCGACGAGCACCGTGCCCGAGAAGAACAGGCCCGCGGGCGCGCGCACGCCGGTGATGTACCGGCCGTACGGCTGGCCCGCCTGGTGGCGGAACACCGGGGAGATCCGGATGCCGTACGGACCCTCGTAGGCGCCGTAGGCCCGGAAGCCCCAGTTGGTGAAGCTCGACACGCCCGCGTCGTTCGGCGTGTTCGGGTAGTCCGACAGGGACGACGAGATCGTGTTGCCGCTGTAGCTGTTCTCGTTCTCCCTGGTCCAGGTGAAGTTGTAGCCCGCACCCGCCGACCAGCGGTTGCTCATGCGCTTGGTGACCGAGGCCTCGATCGTCTTGTAGCGGCCGATCGCCGGGGTGTTCATGAACACCGTCGTCGAGGCGCCCAGCTCGCTCGAGGGAATGCCGTAGAGCGTCAGCACCTGGTCGTCCGCCGTGCCCCGCACGCCGTCCTCACCGATGTCGGTGAAGTTGAAGGGCGAGGTGTAGGCCGAGATCGGCCGGAACGGCTGGTAGTTGGACGTCAGGTCGTCGTTGGTCTTGTAGACGTAGCCCACGCGCATGCCGAGCGTGTCGGTGAGCTGCTGCTCGAAGAACGCCGACGCCTCGTGTGTGTAGGGCTGCTTGATGTTGGGGTCGATCTGCACGCCACGCGCGCCCGTCCGGTCCTGCACGAGCGTGCCCTGCTCGCCGAACTGGAAGAGGCCGTCGCCGTTCAGGTCGTTCCAGGTGTAGGTGGCGTCCTTCGAGCTCTGGTTCGGGTTGCCGTTGGCGGCCGCACCCGGACCGGGGTTGTGGCGGAAGAAGCCGTAGTTGGCCTTCACGACCGAGCGCCCGTCGCCGCGGAGGTCGTAGGTGAGGCCGACACGCGGCACGACCGAGTTCCACGTGAAGAACGTCTGCTCCGGGAAGGTCGCCGCCGGCAGCGAGAAGCCCGCCGTCGTCGAGGCGATCTGCTGCTGCGCCGGGATCCACGACTTGTAGTGGTCGTAGCGCACGCCGAGGTTCAGCGTCATCCGGCCGCGCGAGAACGCGTCGCTGATGAAGAGGTTGCTGTGATCGAGCTTGGCAATCGACAGCAGGTCGTCACGCGACGAGAGGCTGCCCACCGGGCCGCTGGCCGTCGGGAAGCCGATGATCACCTGGAACGGGACGCCGTTGGTGAACTGGTGCTCGATGTTGCCGGCGCGGATCTCCTCGATGCCGTTCCACTGGCTCTCGAGGTTGTACTCGCCGCCAATCTTCACGTTGTGCGAGCCGCCGAGGAAGCTGTCCTTGAAGTAGGTGGCCGCACCGGTCAGCTGTTTGCGCTGGCGGTCCTGCTGCCAGCGGAAGTCGCCGCCCGTCACCGTGCGGAGCGCGGTGTCGTGCTTCCAGGGCTCCTCGCTGTACCCGATCTGCGGGAAGTAGTAGCCGAACTCGCCGTACCGCGCCTCGACGTACAGGCTGTTGCTCAGCGTGCCGTTCCACTCGCCCTTGTAGACCCAGCTGCCCGAGTCCTGGTTGCGCGTCGAGTCGGGCGAGCTGTACGTGTAGGACGTGCTCCACACGCGGTTCGGCTGCGCCTTCTGGCCCCACTGGTAGTAGCCGATCAGCTTGTGGTTCTGGCTGAGCAGGTAGGTACCCTTGCCGGAGAGGTTCCAGAGGTCCGTGTCGAACGTCTTGTCGAACTGGAAGTACGGGACGTTCACCTGGTTCTTCTGGTTCCGGTAGCTGCCGTACCACCAGAGCGTGTCCTTCTTGATGTACCCGCCGCCGTTCAGGTTGAAGTCGCGGTAGTTCTCCATCTCGTTGCTGCCGGCGCGGATGCCGCGCGCGATCTGCTCGTCCGAGATGTTCGAGCCCTGCAGGGCGTTGTTGTACCAGTCCTGGTAGACCGCGCCCTGGAACTGGTTGCCGCCCGACTTGCCGAGCAGCTGCGACTGCACGCCCGGGGTGGCCATCTCGGCGCCGTTGCCGGCGGTGCCGAGGAAGACCTCCTCGAAGGAGCCGTAGTCGAAGTAGAAGCCGGCGCCACCGGTGCCCTCGGTGGTGTTGATGCCCTCGACGAGCACACGCACCTGCTGGTCGGTGCCTCCGTAGCCGTAGGCCGTGTAGCCGGTCTGCGTGCCCGCGCGGTTGCCGCCGACGTCGATGCGCGACATCGACACCGCCGGCGTCACCGCCAGGAGCGACCACATGTCACGGCCGTTGGGGATCGAGTTGAGCTCGTCCAGCTTGAAGTTCTGCTGGACGCGCGTGGCGGTCGTGTCGATGACCGGCGACGCGCCGCTCACCGTGACCGTCTCCTGGAGCGTCGCCACGCCCAGCTCCACGTTCACGTTGGCGGTGAACCCGAGGGAGATCTGGATGCCCTCGCGCTTGATGGTGTCGAAGCCCGGGAGCTCGAAGGTCACCGAGTAGGCGCCCGGCGCCACCGCGGGGAAGCGGTAGTTGCCGGTCTCGTTGGTCACCTGGACCTGCGAGCCGCCGATGAGCGACGGGCTCGCGATGGTCACGGTCACACCAGGCAGCACGCCGCCGCTGGTGTCGGTCACACGGCCCTGGATGGTGCCGGTGGAGCTGGCGCCGCCGCCCTGCGCGAACGCAAGGGACGACGACAGCATGCCCGCGCACACGAACAGCGCGGTCAGGAACACTCGCTTCATTCGAACGCCTCCTGTGGGGAGTCGGGGTACTGCAAACGGGGAGCGACCGGCTCCCCGAGGAAATCCCGCCACGCCGTGTGGCAGGCAGCTCGACCAGAGGCAAAGCACGTACCGTCGAGCTGGTGCGCCACCACGAAGCTCGGCAATTGACTGTCAGCTCGACAGTTGTGCTGCTGGTGGCCGCGCGCGACGCGCCTGCGGCGTCACGCGAGGATCCAACACGTTGGTCGCACACCAGCGGTTTGGCGAATCGGCGCCCGGAACCGATCGCACGTTCGTCCCGGCACCGGTCCCGGGCGCCAGGGTCGACGGATGCTAAGATCCGCTCGAAATTCCGAGGAGGTCAGGACTCAATGCGCCACCACTCCATCCACCGGATTGCCGCCGTTGCGTTGACGGGCGCCATCCTGCTGCTGCCGGCGTTCGCACACGCGCAGGCCTCGCAAGCCACGCCGGCGTCGAAGGCCCCGCCGAGCATCGCCGACAAGACGAGCGGCCTGACCAGGATCGACGGGTACTTCCCGATGTACTGGGACGAGGCCGGCGGCACGCTCTGGCTCGAGATCCCGCGCCTCGGCACCGAGGTGCTCTACGTCTCCGCCCTGGCGGCCGGCCTCGGCTCGAACGACATCGGGCTCGACCGCGGCCAGCTCGGTGGCACGCACATCGTGCGGTTCGATCGGGTGGGCTCGAAGATCCTGATGGTCCAGCCGAACTACGACTACCGGGCGACGTCCGACAACCCGGCGGAGGTGGCCGCCGTGCGCGACGCCTTTGCCTCCTCCACGCTCTGGGGCTTCACCGTCGCGGCCGAGACGGACGGGCGCGTGCTCGTGGACCTGACCGACTTCCTCCTGCGCGACGCCCACAACGTCATCCCGCGCCTGAAGCCGGCGACCTACCGGCTGGACAAGTCGCGCAGCGCCGTCTACATGGACCGGACGAAGGGCTTCCCGAAGAACACCGAGATGGAGGTGTCGCTGACCTTCGTCACCGACGCGCCCGGCCCGAGCCCGGGCGAACCCGGCGGCCGCATCCGCGACGTCACGCCGTCGCCCGAGGCCATCACGCTTCGCCAGCACCACTCGCTCATCGAACTGCCCGATGACGGGTACACGCCGCGGCCGTACGACCCGCGCTCAGGCTTCTTCAACGTGACCTGGGCCGACTACGCCGCCCCGCTCGGCCAGCCCCTCGAGCAGCGGTTCATCGCGCGCCACCGCCTGCAGAAGAAGGACCCGTCCGCCGCCGTCAGCGAGGCGGTCGAGCCCATCGTCTACTACCTCGATCGCGGCACGCCGGAGCCCATCCGGTCGGCGCTGCTCGACGGCGCGCGGTGGTGGAACCAGGCCTTCGAGGCGGCCGGGTACCGGAACGCCTTCCAGGTGGAGGTGATGCCGGAGGGGGCGGACATGCTCGACGTCCGCTACAACGTCATCCAGTGGGTGCACCGCTCGACCCGGGGCTGGAGCTACGGCGGGTCGGTCACCGATCCGCGCACCGGCGAGATCATCAAGGGCCACGTCACGCTCGGCTCGCTGCGCGTGCGGCAGGACTACCTGATCGCCGAGGGCCTGCTCTCGCCCTACACGACCGGTGACGAGACGCCGCCGGCCCTCGCGGCGCTGGCCCTCGCGCGCCTCCGGCAGCTCGCGGCGCACGAGGTCGGCCACACGCTCGGCCTCGGCCACAACTACTACGACAGCACGCAGGGCCGGATCTCGGTGCTCGACTACCCGCAGCCGCTCGTCACCCTGCGGCCCGACGGCACGATCGACACCTCCGACGCATATGCGGTCGGCATCGGCGAGTGGGACAAGGTGTCGATCCAGTGGGGCTACGGCGACTTCCCCCAGGGCACCAACGTCCAGGCGCGACTCGACCAGATCCTCGACCAGGCCTGGGCCAAGGACCTGCGCTACATGACCAACCAGGACATGGACTACACGCCGCGCGTGGACCAGTGGAGCAACGGGACCGACCCGGCAGCCGAGCTGACGCGGATGCTGCGGGTGCGGCGCGCCGCGCTCGACCGCTTCGGCGAGCGCGCCATCCAGCGGCGCATGCCGATGGCGACGATCGAGGAGGCCCTGGTGCCGCTCTACCTCCACCACCGCTACCAGGTGGAGGCCGCCGCGTCAGCCCTCGGGGGGCTGAACTACATCTACGCGATGCGGGGGGATGGCCGGACGCCGACGGCGCCGGTGCCCGCCGGCGAGCAGACGGCGGCGCTCGACGCGCTGCTGGCGTCGCTGGCCCCGGCGGAGCTGGCGCTTCCACGCGCCGTCATCGACCAGCTGCCGCCGCGGCCGTCGGGCTTCGGCCTCCACCGCGAGCTCTTTCCGCGCTGGACCGGCCTGCCCTTCGACCCGCTGGCGCCGGCCGTCGTCGCCGCGACCCACACGGTCGGGCAGATCCTCCAGCCGGAGCGCGCGGCACGCATGGTCAACCAGCACGCGCTCGACCCGTCGCTGCCGGGTCTCGATCAGGTGATCGCGCAGCTGGTCTCCACGACGTACGACCGCGCCGGCGCGAACCCGTACGAGGCGGAGATCGCGCGGGCGGTCCAGCGGGTCGTGGCGGATGAACTGATGGCGCTGGCGGCAGAATCCCCGGCGCCGCCGGTCCGGGCGATGGCGACCGCGGCGCTGAAGGACCTGCGCGATCGCGCAGACCAGGCCTCCTCGTCCGACGCGGTCGTGCAGGCGCACATGGGGCTGCTCGCCGATGACATCCAGCGGTTCATCGATCGGCCGGCCGAGCCGTGGAAGCGCCTCGACCTGCCCGAGCCACCGCCGGGCGCCCCGATCGGCCAGATGGACGAGATGTGGCTGCGCGGCTGCGACGTCGATGCGATGCCCATCGTCGGGCCGGGACGGTAGAAGAGCCGACACAGGGACAACCAGCCACGAAGATCACGAAGCGCACGAAGAACATGCCGTCGCCTGCTCGAACAGCTCGGATGCTCGGTGACCCGGGTCTCCGGCAATGCGGGCACGGAGGCACGGAGGCACGGACAGGCTACCGGGACTCTGTGACCCCGGGCCTTCGCGTCCGACGGGCAAAAAGGGGTCAGCCCCCTTTTCCATGGGATCTCGATGGAAAAGGGGGCTGACCCCTTTTTGCACTCTTCGTGGCTGACATTTTTGCTTACGCTCTCAGGATCTCCGCCATGGCCGCCACCGCATCATCCAGTTGCGTGTCGGTGACGTAGGGGGCCGGGCCCAGGCGGAGGTACTCGCCGCGCGCGTCGGTGTGGATATCACGCGCGCGAAGCGCCTCGACGAGCTGCTGGGCGCGCGCCGTCCGGACGGCGAGGAAACCCGCCCGGCCATCCGGAGGAATCGCCGGCACCGCCGCCAGCTGCGGGTCCAGATCCAGGCCGGCGATCGCACGCTCGAGGCGCGCCACCTGCCGGCGGCTGATCCCACGCAACACGTCAGGCGTCAGCCCCTGCTCCCTGAAGAACCCGAAGACCGCCGCGGCGCGGTAGTGCGCCGTCGGGTCGTAGGTGGCGCCCGCGAAGCGGGCTCCGCCAGCGCCGTAGCTCACCTTGCCCGGCTCCGGCGCCTCCGCCAGCTCCGCGAACTCGCTGAACCAACCCGTGATCACCGGACGCAGCGTGCAACCGGGTGGCACCCGCAGGAAGCAATTGCCCTCCCCCATCTGGCAGTACTTGTAGCCGCCACCGACCACGAACGCGCGGTCCAATCCCATGGCGGTCACGGCAAACGGGACGACGTTCAGGTGATGGTAGGCGTCGACGAGCAGGCTCGCCCCCACCCGTTCTGCCACCGCGGCCACGTGTTCGAGGCCGGGCACGATCTCCGCTGTCTCGAACAGCACGGACGAGACGAGCACGGCGGCCGTCCGATCGTCAGCGGCCCGCGAGAGGCGATCCGCCAGGGTGTCCACCGGGCGCGCGGGCACCTTCACGATCGCGAGGCCGGCCTCGGCCAGGCGGTCGACCTGCCGGCGGATGGAATGGAACTCCCCATCGGTGGTCACGAGCCGTGGACGCCGATCGAGTGGCAGGGCCGAGAGCCAGCGGACGACGAGCTCATGGGTGTTGGCGCCGAACGCCACCGCCCCGGTGGGGTCGCCAAGCAGCTCGCGCCATCCGTCGGCGACACGGTCCGCCACCTCCTGCGCGCGGCTCCACTTGCCGTCCGCCAGCGCCGCGGCATCGAGCCACGCCTGCTGCTGCGCCTCGAAGGAGACGTCCGGCCACGCCTGGTGCGAGTGCCCCGTCAGCAGCACCCGTTCCGACACGCGGAACCTCGAATAGAACGGCGCGAGCGCTTCAGGTTCGATGGTCACCAGTCTCCGCCAAAGAGCCAGCCACGAAGAACACGAAGAACGCGAAGCTCGCGAGGGCCCCTTCGTAAAGACGGGGCAAACCGCTTCTTGCCATGGCCTCAGGTGTCCGCATTCTCAGAGGCTCGCGCGGATCGCCCACAGGTCCGGGAACAGCGGCTGCGCGAGCGTGGACCGCAGGTAGGCCGCGCCGGACGAGCCGCCAGTGCCCATCTTCGTCCCGATCGTGCGCTCCACCATCTTCACGTGGCGGTAGCGCCACTCCTGGATGCCTTCATCGAGATCCACCAGGCGTTCGCACATCCCGCGGTTCTTGCCGTCGGAGCGGTACAGGCCGATCAGGATCGCCTGGAGCGCCTCGGACGTCACGATGGGCTCGGTGACGTCGCGGACCAGCAGGTCCTCCGGGATCGCGTAGCCTTCCCGTCCCAGGTAGTGGAGGAAGGCATCCCACAACGTCGGCGCGCCGAAGCGGGCCTCGAGGGCCTTCCGGGCACGGCTGCCCTCCGGAAAGCGGTAGATCGCGGCCTTGGTCTTGCGGCCGAGCAGGAACTCCAGCTGCCGGAACTGGTCGGACTGGAAGCCGCTCGCCGCCTCGAGGCGCGCGCGGAAGCTCTGGAACTCGAGCGGCGTCATGGTCTCGAGGATGTCGAGCTGCGCGACGAGCACCTTCAGGATGGTGAGGATGCGCTTCAGCGTGTGCGCGGCGCCGTCGGCGTCATCGGCCTCCAGCCGTTCGACCGCGCGTCCCAGCTCGTGGAGGATCTCCTTGAACCAGAGCTCGTAGACCTGGTGGATGACGATGAAGAGGAGCTCGTCGTGCTCCGGCCCCTCCGAGCGCGGGTGCTGGAGGTCCAGGAGCTCGTCCACGCGAAGGTAGGAGCCGTAGGTGACCGCCTCGTCCATCCCCAGAGGATAGCAAGAAGTAAAAAGTAAGAAGTAAGAAGTAAGAAGGCAGAAATGAAAAAAGACGCGGGGGGCGCCGGCTGTGCGCCTCCCCGCGTCCAACGTGACTCCCCCACAGGAGTCAACCGGGGCGGGGCACCGGGACGAGCCCGGCGCCCCGCGGACTTACCAGAGGAACCGGAACCCGAGACGCGCCGTCCGCGGGGCCAGGATGGCCGACGGGCGGAGGTAGTTCGCGCCGGTCGACCGCGTGATGGTCTCCGACGAGCTGCTGTTCGCCAGGTTGAAGACGTCCAGGAACAGCCGCACGCGCGAGCGCGAGCCGAAGTTCACGGTCTTCTCGGCGCGCACGTCGAACACCCAGATGTTGTCCTCGCGGTTCGCGTCGGCCGCGTCGGCGTAGATCGTCGAGGCCGGGAAGACGAGGCCGAAGGCGTTGCCCGCGGTCCCCGGCACCGAGATGGTGCGCGCGAAGTTGGTGCCCGACTGGTGCCGGAGCACCGGCGAGATGCGGATCCCGTAGGCGGCGTCGTAGCTGCCCGTCGCCTTGAAGTTCCACACCGTGCGGTCCGCCACACCCGGACGGTCCGGGGTCTGGGGGTAGCTGTTGGCCACCGTCTCCGGGAAGTCGTGCATCATCGTGTAGGCGCCGCCGATCTGCGCCGACCAGCGGTTGCTGAACCGCTTGTTCACCGACGCCTCGATCGTCTTGTAGCGCGACAGGCGGTCGGGCACGGTCATCACGACCTGGTTGACCGGGAAGTTCGCGGCCAGGCCCGACGGCATCCCGTAGAGCGTGATCGTCTTGTCGTCCGCGGTGCCACGCACGCCGTCGACGCCCACGTCGACGAAGTCGAACGGCACGCTGTAGGCGCCGTTGAGCGCGCTGCGGTTCGGCGTGAAGGTGCCGAACAGGTCGTCCTCGGTCTTGTAGACGAACCCGACCCGGGCCCCGAGCACGTCGGTGATCTGCTGCTCGAAGAACGCGCCGGCCTCGTGCGTGTAGGGCTGCTTGAGGTTCGGATCGACACTGACCGCGCCCGCGAGCGCCGACGCCGTGCGGTTGCCCTGCTCACCCATCTGGAACCGCTTGTCGCCGTTCAGGTCGTTCCAGACGTAGGTCTCGGTCTTCGACGCCTGGTTGGGGTTCGAGTCGGCGGCCACGGCGGCGCCGGGGTTGTGCCAGAACAGGCCGTAGTTCACCTTGAGGACCGAACGGCCGACGCCGGAGAAGTCGTAGACGAAGCCGACGCGGGGGGCGAACGAGTTCCACGTGAACACGTCGCGCTCCGCGAAGGTCTCGGCCGCGACCGACACCGGGCCGTTCGTGCCGGCGAGCTGTTCCTGCGCCGGGTTCCAGCCGTGGTACCGGTCCCAACGCACGCCGGCGTTGATCGTCGCCCGGCCGAAGGCCCAGGTGTCGTTCACGAAGCCCGCGGCCACGTCGAGGGCGGCCTTCGACAGCAGGCAGTCATGCGCGCTCAGGGAGCCCGTCTCGCAGGTCGAGGTCGGGATCGCGAACGTCACGGAGCTGCTGCGGCCGTTGGCGTAGACGAGATCCTGGTTGCCGCCGTAGCGCTCCCAGTAGCCTTCCCAGCTCTTCTCCTTGAGCACCTCGCCACCGAACTTGATGGTGTGCGAGCCCTTGCCGGTGTCGAGGAAGTAGGTGGCGGCCGCGGTCACCTGCTTGCGGTCACGATCGAGCTGCCAGCGCTGGTGGGAGCCCTCCAGCACCTCGAGACCCGAGTCGCGCCAGAAGTAGCCGGCGTCGCCGTTGGCCGTCTGCGGGAAGTAGTACCCGAAGTCGCCGAAGCGCGCCTCGAGGTACAGCTTGTCGCTCAGCGTGCCGTTCCACTCGCCCTTGTACACCCAGCTGCCCGAGTCCTGCTTGTTCGTCTGGGCGATGTCCGTGTAGGTGTAGGTGCCGAAGGGCAGCCGCGAGGCCTGGACCTTCTGGCCCCACTGGTAGTAGCCGATGATCTTGTTGTTCTGGTTCACCTGGTAGGTGACCTTGGCGACGGGGTTCCAGAGCTTCGTGTCGAACGTCTTGCCCGCGAGGCTGCCCGAGAAGTTCGGCTGCTGCACCGCGTTGAACTGCGTGCGGTAGGTGCCGAACCACCAGATCTTGTCCTTCTTGATCGGGCCGCCGACGTTGATCGCCGTGTCGTAGTAGCGGTCGATCTCGTTGCTGTGCTCACGGATGCCGCGATCGATCACATCCTGCGGGATGTTCGAGCCCTGCAGCGCGTTGTTGTACCAGTCGAGGTAGTACTCGCCCGAGAACTGGTTGCCACCCGACTTGGCGATGAACTGGCTCTGCACGCCCGGGTTCGGCATCTCCGCGCCCTGCCCCGTCGTGCCGAGGAACACTTCCTCGAGCGACGAGTAGTCGAAGTAGAACCCGGCGCCGCCCGTGCCCTCGGTCGTGTTGATGCCCTCGATGAGCACCCGCACCTGGCCCGTGAACCCGTAGGCCGTGTAGCCGGTCTGCGTGCCCGCGCGGTTGCCGCCCACGTCGATGCGCGCCATCTGCACCGCCGGGGTCACCGCCAGCAGCGACCACATGTCGCGGCCGTTCGGGATCGACTGCAGCTGCTCCACCTTGAAGTTCTGCTGCACGCGCGTCGCGGTCGTGTCGATGACCGGCGACTCGCCCGTCACCGTCACCGTCTCCTCGAGGGTCGCCAGCGACATCTCGATGTTGACCGTGGCCGTGAAGCCGAGCGTGATCTGGATGCCCTCGCGCTTCAGCGTATTGAAGCCGGGGAGCTCATACGTCACGGTGTAGGTGCCGGGAGGCACCGCCGGGAACCGGTAGTTGCCGGTCTCCGACGTCACGACGGTCTGGGGGCCGAGCATCGACGGGCTGGTCGCGGTCACGGTGACCCCGGGCAGCACCGCGCCCTGGGCATCGGCCACACGGCCCTGAATCGTACCGGTGCTGCTGGCGCCGCCGCCCTGCGCGAACGCAGGGGCCGCGACGGCCAGCGTCACCATGAGGGCCAGCAGGCCCATGGTCCAACGCTTCATTCGAACCTTCCTCCTGTGGGGCGGCCGCCTAGGGCCGACCAACGCAAACGAGACGAACCGGCCGCGCGCCTACGCGGTCGGCCACGCCGACGGAATACAGGTGAGGGCACACCACTGGCTGGGCCGGGCCCGGGTGGGACGCGCCGGACGATCCGGCGGCGCGGCGGGCGGAGGGCGGGACAACGAACGTGCGGCCGGCGTCAGCCAATCGGGCTCCTCCGCGGGATGGACCCGCAAAGTGCAAGGCAAAACGGAACGACGCGACGAGCGAGCGGCCGTGCGTCCCCCCGAGGGGTCGCTACGGATGAGCTAGGACCATACACGAACGGTGGGACGAAGATCAATATGGTAGAGCTTGAACAAGTGTTCAACACAACGGCCGAAAAAAGGGGCCGCGCGCCCCGTCCGTCACGGTGCGCACCGCCCCAATGACTCCCCCACAGGAGTCAACCGGCGACGAAGGCGGCGCGCCAGGCGGGAGCCCGGCGCGCCCGTCGAGGTCCTACCAGAGGAACCGGAACCCGAGCCGCGCGGTGCGCGGCGCCAGGATTGCGGTCGGCCGGAGGTAGTTCGCGCCCGTCGTCACCGTGATCGTCTCCGCGGTGGACGAGTTGGCGATGTTGAAGACGTCCAGGAAGAGGCGCACGCGGGTGCGCGCCCCGAGCTCCACCGTCTTCTCGGCGCGGACGTCGAAGACCGTGATGTTCGCCTGCCGGTTGTCCTCCGGCAGGTCGGCGTAGATGGTGCCGCTGAAGATGGCACCCGCGGCCGTCGCCGCCGCCGAGCCCACCGAGATCTCACGGGCGAAGTTCTGCCCCGACTGGTGGCGCAGCACCGGCGAGATCCGGATCCCGTACGGCGCGTCGTAGCTGGCCGTCGCCTTGAAGTCCCAGTTGGTCCGCTTGTAGCGGCCGGGGGCGTTCGGGTTGTTCGGGAAGTTCGACGGGTAGTTGTCGCGGATGGTGTAGCTGCCCCCCACCGACGCCGACCAGCGGCTCGCATAGCGCTTGCTGACCGACGCCTCGACCGTCTTGTAGCGGCCGTTCTGCCCGGTGTTCATGATGACCTGGTTCACCGGGAAGTTGGCCGCCTGGGACGAAGGCACGCCGTAGAGCGTGAGCACCCGGTCGTCCGCGGTGCCGGAGACGCCGTCGGCGCCGATGTCCGTGAAGGCGAACGGCACGGTGTAGGCGCTGATCGGCCGGTTGGCCTGGTAGCTCTGGTAGAGGTCGTCCTCGGTCTTGTAGACGAAGCCGATGCGAGACCCGATCACGTCGGAGATCTGCTGCTCGAAGAAGACGCCGGCCTCGTGCGTGTAGGGCTGCTTGAGGTTCGGATCCTTCGACCGCGTGCCGGCGAGGTTGGTGCTCGTCGGGTTGGCGCTCTCCTCACCGGGCTGCCACCGCTGGTCGCCGTTGGTGTCGGTCCAGCGGTAGGTCACGTTCTTCGAGGACTGGTTCGGGTTCACGTCCGACGACAGGCCCGGCCCCGGGTTGTGCCAGTAGAGGCCGTAGTTGGCCTTGATGACCGAGCGGCCGTTGCCGGAGAGGTCGTAGACGACGCCGACGCGGGGCGCGAACGAGTTGAACACGTTCACTTCCTGCTCGGGGAACACCAGGTCCGGGATCGAGAGCTTGTCGATGCCGTGCGAGTAGGCCACCTGGCGCTGCTCCGGCAGCCAGTTGCGGTACCGATCGAACCGCACGCCCGCATTGACGGTCATGCGGCCCATCGCCCACGTGTCGTTGACGAAGGCCCCGAAGACGTTCAGCTTGTTCACGCTCAGCAGGTTGCCGCTGTCGCCGCTGATGCCGAGCTTGCCGACCTCGTCCACCGCCGTCGGGAACCAGAAGACGATCTGGTTCGAGCGGCCGTTGGTGTACTGCAGGTCGCGGTTGCCGCCCACGCCCTCGAGGTAGCCGACCCACTGGCTCTCGAGGAAGTGCTCCATGCCCACCTTCACGGTGTGGCTGCCCTTGCCCGTGTCGAGGAAGTAGGTCGCGGCGGCCGTGATCTGCTTGCGGTCCCGATCGCTCTGCTGCCGCTGCGGCGAGCCCTCGAGGGTCAGGTTCGTGGTGTCGCGGAACCAGTAGCCGAGGTCGCTGTTGGCAATCTGCGGGAAGTAGTAGCCGAAGACGCCGTAGCGGGCCTCGACGTACAGCTTGTCGCTGACCGTGCCGTTCCACTCGCCCTTCCACACCCAGCTGCCCGAGTCCTGCCGGAACGTCTGGCCGGGATCGGAGTAGAAGTAGCTGCCCTGCGGCAGGCGGTTGGCCTGGATCTTCTGGCCGTACTGGTAGTACCCGATCAGCTTGTTGTTCTGGTTGGCCTGGTAGGTCACCTTCGCCACGGGGTTCCAGAGCTTCGTGTCGAAGCTCTTGTCGAAGAGGAACTGGGGCTGGCCGACGGCGTTGAACTGCGTGCGGTAGGTGCCGAACCACCAGACCTTGTCCTTCTTGATCGGGCCGCCGACGTTGATCGCCGTGTCGTAGTAGCGGTCCATCTCGTTGCTGTGCTCACGCACGCCGCGCGCGATCGCCTCGTCCGGGATGTTCGAGCCCTGCAGCGAGTTGTTGTACCAGTCCAGGTAGTACTCGCCCGAGAACTGGTTGCCCCCGGACTTGGCAATGAACTGGCTCTGCACGCCTGGGTTCGGCATCTCCGCCGACTGGCCCGAGGTGCCCATGAAGACCTCCTCGAGCGACGAGTAGTCGAAGTAGAAGCCCGCGCCACTGTTGCCTTCGGTCGTGTTGATGCCCTCGATGAGCACCCGCACCTGGCCCGTGAAGCCATAGGCCGTGTAGCCCGTCTGCGTGCCGGCGCGGTTGCCACCGACGTCGATACGCGACATCGTCACGGCCGGCGTGACCGCCAGCAGCGACCACATGTCGCGGCCGTTCGGGATCGACTGCAGCTGGTCGAGCTTGAAATTCTGCTGCACGCGGGTCGAGGTGGTGTCGATGACCGGCGACTCGCCCGTCACCGTCACCGTCTCCTCGAGCGTCGCGAGGCTGAGCTCGATGTTGAGGGTCGCCGTGAACCCGAGGGTGATCTGGATGCCCTCGCGCTTGATCGTGTTGAAGCCGGGCAGCTCGTAGGTGACCGTGTAGGTCCCGGGCGGCACCGCCGGGAACCGGTAGTTGCCCGTCTCGGACGTGACGACGGTCTGGGGGCCCAGCATCGAGGGGCTGGTGGCGGTAACGGTGACGCCGGGCAGCACCGCGCCCTGCGCGTCGCTGACACGTCCCTGGATCGTGCCGGTGCTGCTGGCGCCGCCGCCCTGCGCGAACGCGGGGACCGCGAACGCCAGGGAGACCACGACGGCCAGCAGGGCCTGGGTCCAACGCTTCATGCTCTCTTCCTCCTGTAGGGGGCCGGCCGCGGGCATCGCGACCAGGCACCGCAACGAACAAGACAACCGCGACCGTCGCCGCCGCCGGGACGCCCGGCGGCTTCGCCAGATGGCGACGTGCCCGCGCACGGGAAGGCCCACCCGGCCGGCCGCCGTCGCCATGGCGGGCCGGAACGCGCAGGGGCGGGTCGAGGGGCACTCGATCCGGGATGAAGCCCACCCCAGGGCGTGACCGCACCCGGCCGCGAGAGCCGGGTGGACCAGGTGGACCCGCGTGGATGGCGGGCCGTCGGGGAGTCGAAACCCCGGACGCCGCGGGAACTTACCGGAAGTACGGCTGAGCTACAAGCCCTGCCGTAGACCAACTCAACAATACGGCTGCCAATAGCTCAGCCATATAAGTGGTTCAAAACAAAGGATGAACGGACACCAGCTCATCCATATAAGTAGTTGAAAACAAAGGGTCGAAATTTTCCTGAAAAAACCGGGCCGGAAGGGGGACAGGAAGGGCGCCTGGCGGGAAATTGACAACAAAAGTGCGGGAGAGCGCCGGCGTAGCGCCCCCCCGCCAAATGACTCCCCCACAGGAGTCAACCGGGCAGCCGCCCGGGGGCCTGCCGCGCGGGGCCGGCGAGTGCCGGCCCGCGCGGGACGTCAGGCCCCGGGACGGGGATTGCTGCTACCAGAGGAAGCGGAACCCGAGCCGCGCGGTGCGCGGCGCGAGGATCGCGGAGGGCTTCTGGTAACCCAGCCCCGTCGCGCGCGAGATCGTCTCGGACGCGTGGCTGTTGGTGATGTTGAACAGGTCGAAGAACAGCCGCGCCCGCGTGCGCGCGCCGAATGAGAGCGTCTTCTCCGCGCGGACGTCGAACACCCAGATGTTGTCCTCGCGGTTGGCGTTCATCGGCTCGGCGTAGTGCGTGCCGCTCGCGATGAGGCCGGACGGCGCGCGCACGGTGATGGTGCGCGCGTAGTTGGCGCCCGACTGGTGCCGCAGCACCGGGGAGATGCGGATGCCGTAGGCCGCGTCGTAGCTGCCGGTCGCCTTGAAGTTCCACGTGGTGCGGTCCTCGACGCCGGGCTCGTTCGGGTTGTTCGGGAAGCTGTTCGGGAAGTCGGTCAGCCAGGTGTAGGCGCCGCCGAGCGACGCCGACCAGCGGTTGCTGTACCGCTTGCTCACCGACGCCTCGAACGTCTTGTACCGGGAGTACTGCCCGGGGTTCGTCACCACGGTCGTCGTCGGGAACTGCGACGCGAGGGCGGACGGCAGGCCATACATGGTGATGGTGCGGTCGTCCGCGGTGCCGCTGCGGCCGTCCACGCCGATGTCCACGACGCTGAACGCCTGCGTGAAGGCATCGAGCCCCCGGTACGGCTGGTAGCTCGTGTCGATCAGGTCATCCTCGGTCTTGTAGACGAAGCCGGTCCGCATGCCCAGCGTGTCGTTGAGCTGCCGCTCGAACCACAGGCTGGCCTCGTGCGTGTAGGGCTGCTTCAGGTCGGGATCGAGCTGCACGCCGCCCGCGAGCACGCGGGCGAGCTCGTTGCCCTCCTCACCCGGCTGCCAGTGCTTGTCGCCGTTGACGTCGTTCCACTGGTACTGGACGTACTTCGCGGCGATGTTCGGGTTGGCCGCCGCGCCGGTCCCCGCGCCCGGGTTGTGCCAGAAGAAGCCGTAGTTGCCCTTCAGCACCGTGCGGCCATCGCCCGACAGGTCGTAGACGACGCCGATCCGGGGTGCGAATCCGTTCCACGCGAACATGTCGGTCTTCGCGAAGGTGGCGGCCGGCACGACGACGGGGCCGACGGTCGCCGCCAGCGACTCCTGCTCGGGCAGGAAGCTGTTGTAGTGGTCGTAGCGCACGCCGCCGTTGATCGTCATGCGGCCCGCCGCCCACGTGTCGTTCAGGAAGAAGCTCGCCACGTTCAGCGCCGAACGCGAGGTCAGCGCCCCCGCCTTGCCGAGGCCCAGCTTGCCGACCTCGGTCGCCGTCGGGATGCGGAAGTAGACCTGGTTGGACCGGCCGTTGTTGTAGACGTGCTCGATGTTGCCGCCCACCGGCTGCTCGTAGCCCTCCCAGGCCTGCTCGTAGAGCAGCTCGCCGCCGAACTTGATGGTGTGGCTGCTGCCGCCGCTGTCGAGGAAGTAGGTCGCCGCGCCGGTGACCTGCTTGCGGTCCCGGTCGAGCTGCCAGCGGCGGTGCGCGCCGTCAATCTCCAGCGTACCCGAGTCGCGCCAGTAGTACTGCTCGTCGCTGTTGGCCAGCGTCGGGAAGTAGTACCCGAAGTCGCCGAAGCGCGCCTCGACGTAGAGCTTGTCGCTCACCGTGCCGTTCCACTCGCCCTTCCACACCCAGCTGCCCGAGTCCTGCTTGTAGGTCGGGCCCTCCGAGTTGTAGATGGCCGTGCTGACCGGCAGGCGGTTCGGCTGGAGCTTCTGGCCCCACTGGTAGTAGCCGATGATCTTGTTGTTCTGGTTCGCCTGGTAGGTCACCTTGCCGACCGCGTTCCACAGCTTCGTGTCGAAGGTCTTGTCGAAGTTGAAGTTCGGCTGGGCCACCGCGTTGAACTGCGTGCGGTAGGTGCCGAACCACCAGATCTTGTCCCGCTTGATCGGGCCGCCGACGTTGATCGCCGTGTCGTAGTAGCGGTCGATCTCGTTGCTGTGGGCGCGGATCGGGTTGCCGTTGAAGGCGTCGGGGGCGGTGTAGTCGTCCGGGATGTTCGAGCCCTGGAGCGCGTTGTTGTACCAGTCCAGGTAGTACTCGCCCGAGAACTGGTTGCCGCCCGACTTCGCGATGAACTGGCTCTGCACGCCCGGGTTCGGCATCTCCGCCGACTGGCCCGAGGTGCCCATGAACACCTCCTCCAGCGACGAGTAGTCGAAGTAGAACCCGGCGCCGCCCGTGCCCTCCGTCGTGTTGATCCCCTCGATCAGCACGCGCACCTGGCCCGTGAACCCGTAGGCCGTATAGCCGGTCTGCGTGCCCGCGCGGTTGCCGCCCACGTCGATACGCGACATCTGCACCGCCGGCGTCACCGCCAGCAGCGACCACATGTCACGGCCGTTCGGGATCGACTGCAGCTCTTCCAGCTTGAAGTTCTGCACCACGCGCGTCGCCGTCGTGTCGATGACCGGCGACTCGCCCGTCACCGTCACCGTCTCCTCGAGCGTCGCCAGCGCCAGCTCCATGTTGATCGTCGCCGTGAACCCCAGCGACAGCTGGATGCCCTCACGCTTGACGGTGTTGAAGCCGGGGAGCTCGTAGGTGAGGGTGTAGGTGCCCGGGGGGACCGCCGGGAAGCGGTAGTTCCCGTTTTCGTTGCTGATCTGCACCTGGGTGCCCAACATCGCCGGGCTCTGGGCCGTCACCGTCACGCCGGGCAGCACCGCGCCCTGCGCGTCGGTGATCCGGCCCTGGATCGTCGCCGTGCTGCTGGCGCCGCCGCCCTGCGCGAACGCGGATCCCGCGCTCACGAGGACGAGGGCCGCCGCCAGCAGGCCCTGGGTCCATCGAGTCATGCTCTCTCTTCCTCCTGTGAAGGCAATGCCGGCTGGCCGCCGGCGGGCCGTGCAACGCACCCCGCCCCGGGCGTGTCCCGGCGGGTGCCGGGCGACGTCGGTCGAGGCGGGTGCCTTCGGTCCGCAAGTCCGGACCGAACAGAGGCGCGTCCCGTCAACCGCCGCGGGGCGGTCGGGAGACGTGCCGGGGGGAGTGGGGGGACGACCGGGGAGCGCCGAGGTGCACCATCACGCCAACATCCTTCCAGCGGTCGCCAGATCCGCCGAAATGACAACAAACGCGACAAATTGCCCGAGAAACGCCGGCTGCCTGGGGGACCAGGCACCCCGGATGAGGTGGGAACTTACAAGAGGCGGGGATGAGCTGCAAGCTCAGCCATTGGCAAGCAACGCGTCATCACGGTCGGTGCACTGTCTTAGCTCATCCATATAAATGGCTGAGCCTGCGACCTCAGCCGCGCACAGCTCAGCCATTCGGGGGCCTCCCGAAAAAAATGCGGGAGACGCGCCGGCGCAGCGCGTCCCCCGCCACAGACTCCCCCACAGGAGTCAGCCTGGTGACGCTCCCGGCGACGGCCTGGCCGCCGCCGGGGACGTCGGTCCCGTGTGCTACCAGAGGAAGCGGAACCCGAGCCGCGCGGTGCGCGGCGCGAGGATCGCGGAGGGCTTCTGGTAACCCAGCCCCGTCGCGCGCGAGATCGTCTCGGACGCGTGGCTGTTGGTGATGTTGAACAGGTCGAAGAACAGCCGCGCCCGCGTGCGTGCGCCGAACTCGATGGTCTTCTCCGCGCGGATGTCGAACACCCAGACGTTGTCCTCGCGGTTGGCGTTCATCGCCTCGGCGTAGTGCGTGCCGCTCGCGATGAGGCCGGACGGCGCGCGTACGGTGATCGTGCGCGCGTAGTTGTCGCCCGACTGGTGCCGCAGCACCGGCGAGATGCGGATGCCGTAGGCCGCGTCGTAGCTGCCCGAGGCCTTGAAGTTCCAGATGGTGCGGTCCTCGACGCCGGGCTCGTTCGGGTTGTTCGGGAAGCTGTTCGGGAAGTCCGTCTGCCAGGTGTAGGCGCCGCCGAGCGACGCCGACCAGCGGTTGCTGTACCGCTTGCTCACCGACGCCTCGAACGTCTTGTAGCGCGAGTACTGACCCGTGTTCATCACGACCGTGGTCGTCGGGTACTGCGAGGCGAGCGACGACGGCAGCCCGTACAGCGTGATCGTACGGTCGTCCGCCGTCCCGCGGCGGCCGTCGACGCCGAGGTCGACGAAGTCGAACGGCGTGGTGAAGGCATCCAGGCCGCGGAACGGCTGGTAGCTCGTGTCGATCAGGTCGTCCTCGGTCTTGTAGACGAAGCCGGTCCGCATGCCCAGCGTGTCGTTGAGCTGCCGCTCGAACCACAGGCTGGCCTCGTGCGTGTAGGGCTGCTTCAGGTCGTCCGCCAGCTGCACGCCGCCCGCCAGCACGCGCTGGAGCTCGTTGCCCTCCTCGCCGGGCTGCCAGTGGCGGTCGCCGTTGGCGTCATTCCACTGGTAGCGCACGTACTTCGCGGCGATGTTCGGGTTGGCCGCCGCGCCGGTCCCCGCGCCGGGGTTGTGCCAGAAGAAGCCGTAGTTGGCTTTCAGCACGGTCCGTCCGTTCCCGGACAGGTCGTAGACGAACCCGACGCGCGGCGCGAGGCCGTTCCACGCGAACATGTCGGTCTTCGCAAAGGTGGCGGCCGGCACGACGACGGGGCCGACGGTCGCCGCCAGCGACTCCTGCTCGGGCAGGAAGCTGTTGTAGTGGTCGTAACGCACGCCGGCGTTGAGGGTCATGCGGCCCGCCGCCCACGTGTCGTTCAGGAAGAAGCTCGCCACGTTCAGCGCCGAGCGCGAGGTCAGCGCCCCCGCCTTGCCGAGGCCCAGCTTGCCGACCTCGGTCGCCGTCGGGATGCGGAAGTACACGTCGGTCGAGCGCCCGTTCGAGTAGACGTGCTCGATGTTGCCGCCCACCGGCTGCTCGTAGCCCTCCCAGGCCTGCTCGTAGAGCAGCTCGCCGCCGAACTTGATGGTGTGGCTGCTGCCGCCGGTGTCGAGGAAGTAGGTCGCCGCGCCGGTGACCTGCTTGCGGTCCCGGTCGAGCTGCCAGCGGCGGTGCGCGCCGTCGATTGCCAGCGTGCCCGAGTCGCGCCAGTAGTACTGCTCGTCGCTGTTGGCCAGCGTCGGGAAGTAGTACCCGAAGTCGCCGAAACGCGCCTCGACGTAGAGCTTGTCGCTCACCGTGCCGTTCCACTCGCCCTTCCACACCCAGCTGCCCGAGTCCTGCTTGTAGGTCGGGCCCTCCGAGTTGTAGATGGCCGTGCTGACCGGCAGGCGGTTCGGCTGGAGCTTCTGGCCCCACTGGTAGTAGCCGATGATCTTGTTGTTCTGGTTCGCCTGGTAGGTCACCTTGCCGACCGCGTTCCACAGCTTCGTGTCGAAGGTCTTGTCGAAGTTGAAGTTCGGCTGGGCCACCGCGTTGAACTGCGTGCGGTAGGTGCCGAACCACCAGATCTTGTCCCGCTTGATCGGGCCGCCGACGTTGATCGCCGTGTCGTAGTAGCGGTCGATCTCGTTGCTGTGGGCGCGGATCGGGTTGCCGTTGAAGGCGTCGGGGGCGGTGTAGTCGTCCGGGATGTTCGAGCCCTGGAGCGCGTTGTTGTACCAGTCCAGGTAGTACTCGCCCGAGAACTGGTTGCCGCCCGACTTCGCGATGAACTGGCTCTGCACGCCCGGGTTCGGCATCTCCGCCGACTGGCCCGAGGTGCCCATGAACACCTCCTCCAGCGACGAGTAGTCGAAGTAGAACCCGGCGCCGCCCGTGCCCTCCGTCGTGTTGATCCCCTCGATCAGCACGCGCACCTGGCCCGTGAACCCGTAGGCCGTATAGCCGGTCTGCGTGCCCGCGCGGTTGCCGCCCACGTCGATACGCGACATCTGCACCGCCGGCGTCACCGCCAGCAGCGACCACATGTCACGGCCGTTCGGGATCGACTGCAGCTCTTCCAGCTTGAAGTTCTGCACCACGCGCGTCGCCGTCGTGTCGATGACCGGCGACTCGCCCGTCACCGTCACCGTCTCCTCGAGCGTCGCCAGCGCCAGCTCCATGTTGATCGTCGCCGTGAACCCCAGCGACAGCTGCACGCCCTCGCGGCGCACGGTGTTGAACCCGGGCAGCTCGTAGGTCAGCATGTAGGTCCCGGGCGGGACCGCGGGGAAGCGGTAGTTGCCGTTCTCGTTGCTGATCTGCACCTGGGTGCCCAGCATCGCCGGGCTCTCGGCCGTCACCGTCACGCCGGGCAGCACGGCGCCCTGCGCGTCCGTGATCCGGCCCTGGATCGTCGCCGTGCTGCTGGCGCCACCGCCCTGCGCGAACGCGGATCCCGCGCTCGCGAGGACGAAGGCCGCCGCCAGCAGGCCCTGGGTCCATCGAGTCATGCTCTCTCTTCCTTCCTGTGAAGGCGGGATCGGCTGGTTGCCGATCGCCGCGCCAGATCCGCACCGCGCAGGCCGCCCTGGAGCGCGGGGGCTGCGCGTGCGGGGTGTCCGGCCCGCAAAGCCGGGCCGAGACGCTGCGAGGAACGGGTCGTCAGCCGCTGGCGGGCCGCCGGGTGCGGCGGAAGCGGCGGGAGGCGGGCAGGGGCCGGGACGACGCGCCGTGTTCAGACATCACGCGATCCTCGAGCGGGGGCATCCCGCCAGAACGACAACCTACGCGACAACGAACGTGACGAGTGGCCCTACGGCAGAGCCGCCCGGATGGACAGGGAAAATACAGGAGCCGGGAGACCGTGGCAAGCTGAGCCGTGAACCATCTTGACAGTCAATCTGTCGCCAAGAACCGGCACCTCATCCGTGCAACCCGTTCCGATCAGGGCCACATAGCCGTCACAGCTCGTCTGTGTTGCACGGGATTGCGGCGGGGCAAAAAAAACGCGGGAGGACGCCGGCGCAGCGCTCCCCCCGCGAATGACTCCCCCACAGGAGTCAACCCGATGCGGAACCGTCCCGGCGCCGGGCGGCCGGGCCCTCGGTGGGCCATGCAATAACGACAACTGTACTGTCGTTTCCACGCCTGCGCGGCGCCGATGCCGGGCAGCATACTGCCAGCGCCGGGCGGTGACAACCGCAAATGCGTGGGGAGGGGGCGCCCCCGGGGCGGGGCGGGAAAATGGCGGGGGAACGCTGGCGACGCTCCCCCGCGGAGGCTGCTTTCGCTTGAGAGAGCCGGCCCGGTGATCGTCGGGACCGCGTGTGGATCCCCACCGCAGGCAGGGACCGCGCGGACCGTGACGGCCGTCCCGGCCGACCGCCCGACTCTACCAACCCCGCCCCAGGCTTACAAGACAATTTAATTGTCGAATATACGCAGGGCGCGACACCCACGTGTCCTGCCCGCGCACGCGACCAGGGCCGCGCGGGCACGGGGCCCGGCCGCCGCCCGCGCTATGCTGAACGGATGAGCGCCCGCCGCCGTCCTCCGCGCCCCCCGCGGCCCGCCCCCCCCACCCCCGTGCCGGCCCGCCCCCGCCGCGTGCCCGGTCGCGCCCTCGCGGCCGCCGTGCTCGTGGCCGTGGCCGCCCTGGGGGCCTGGTGGGCGCTCGATCGGGGCCGCGCCGCCACCTGGCCGGCCGGCGCACTGCGGGGCGGCAACGTCCTGCTCGTGACCATCGACACCTTGCGCGCCGATCGCCTGCGGCCCGACGTCATGCCGGGCCTGAGTGCCCTCGCCGACCGCGGCCACCGGTTCACGCGCGCCTACTCCCAGGCGCCGCTCACCCTGCCCTCCCACAGCTCGATCCTCACCGGGCTCCGCCCGCCCGCCCACGGCGTACGCGGCAACGGCGCCTTCCGCCTGCCCGACGCCCAGGTCACCCTGGCCGAGCGGCTGCACGACCGGGGCTATCGGACCGGCGCCTTCGTCGGCGCGTTCGTGCTCGATCCCCGTTTCGGGCTCGCCCAGGGCTTCGACGCCTACGACGCCGTGGACGACGACCGGCCGTTCGCCGGCGAGTTCGGGTTCGCCGAACGCCGGGCGGCCGACGTGCTGGCGCCGGCGGCCACGTGGATCCTCGGGGCGACGTCGCAGCCCTGGTTTGCCTGGGTCCACCTCTTCGACCCGCACGCGCCGTACGAGGCGCCAGGCGCGTCCCGGGACATGAGCGCGTACGACGAGGAGGCGCACTACGCCGACGCGCAACTGACCGCGTTCCTGGATCGCCTGCGCGCGGCCGGCGCCCTCGACCGCACGCTCGTCATCGTCACCGCGGACCACGGCGAGAGCCTCGGCGAACATGGCGAGCAGACGCACGGCCTCTTCGCCTATGACGCCACCATGCGCGTCCCGCTGGTCGCGATCGGCCCCGGACTCGGCCGCGGGGTCCATGACCAGCCGGCGACCCTCATCGACATCGTGCCCACGGTCATCGAGACGCTGGGCCTCCCGCCGGACACGTCGCTGCCCGGCCGCCCGCTGCGGGACGTGGCGGCCACCGGCTCCGACACCCGCGCGCTCTATCTCGAGGCGATGGACGGATGGCTGGCGGCCCGTTCGGCACCGGTCACCGCCGTTGTCGCGGATGGATGGAAGCTCGTGGAGGTCCCTGACGGCGAGCTGTACGACCTCCGTACGGACCCTGGGGAGACCGACAACCTCTGGTCGCGTGAGCCGACCCGCCGCCGGGAGCTCGAAGCCCGGCTGGCGGAATTGACCGCCGGCCCCCGCGCCGCATCCACGGCGCCCGCCGCCGACAGCGAGGCGGAAGCGCGGCTGCGTGCCCTGGGGTACGCGTCGGGCGGCGCGCCCCCCCCGGATGCGGGCGCCCGCTTCTCCCAGGCAGACGACCCGAAGGTCGTGCTGCCCGTGTACGAGCGGTTCCTCGATCTCATCGGCGCCGGGCAACCCGATCCGGCGGCGCTGCTCGCGATCGTCGCGAAGCGCCCCTCGTTCGAGGCGGCACGCCTGGCCGCGGCCTCGATGCTGATCGACGGCGGGCGACCCGATGAGGCCATCGCGGCGCTGCAGCCCGCCGCCTCGGCCCCAGGCGCGAGCCTGGCGCTGCGTGAGCGCCTCGGGGCCGCCCTGCTGGCGGCCGGCCGGCCAGATGACGCCGTGAGCGTGCTGGCCGACGCCTCGACGGATCCCGGCGCCTCGGCCGACGCCTGGAACGCCCTCGGTGTGGCGCGCGCGCAAACAGGCGACCCGGCTGGCGCGCAGGCGGCTTTCGACCGCGCCGTGACCCTGGCACCCGCATCGGCGCGTTTCCGTTTCAACCGGGCGCTCGCGCACCTGCAATCCGGCGACATCGCGGCCGCGGAAGCGGACCTGGTGGCGCTTACCGGCACGGCACCGGGCATGGCGGACGGCTGGCGACTGCTCGCCACACTCCGCCATCGACGTGGAGATCTCCGCCAGGCGGTCGATGCCTGGCGGCATGTCGCGGCCCTGGCGCCAGACGACACCGACACGCTCTTCAACCTGGCCGTGACACTCCGCGACCTCGGCGACACCGAAGAGGCCGGCGCCTGGGCGGCGAAATTCGACGCGGCCATCCCACCCGGTTCGCATCCCGCCGAACGCCGCGAGCTCGCATCGCTCCTGCCGTCCCGCTGATCACACATCCCTCGATTCCAGCGGTTCGTCCCGTATAGCGGCGCACCCGTCACAACTGCCGGAAGGATTGCATGCCGGCCTGCTAGCGTCGGGCACGGGCTCCTGTCGAGCCTGCCTGTACGCCTGGAATGACCCGGACCACCCGTCGCCGCGGCCGGCCGGCGCAGCCTGCCACGGCCACCGTTCCCACGCCCGCACCCGGAGAACGGACCGAGCGGAGGTGGCGCTGGCTGCTGGCCGTATTCGCAGTCGCGCTGACGGCCGGTTTCGTCCACCTGGTGGAGTTGCGCGCGGCGCCGTGGTCGGACTGGCTGATGGGCGACGCGGCGGCCTACGACGCGTGGGCGCGTCGCATCGCGGGTGGTGACTGGATCGGGCAGGAGGTCTTCTACCAGGCGCCGCTGTACCCCTACTTCCTGGGCACCTTGTATGCCCTGGCCGGCACGAGCGTCTGGATGGTCCGCGTCTTCCAGGTGCTCATCGGCGCCACGTCCGCCCTGCTGCTGGCCGACGCCGGGCGGCGACTGTTCGGCCTGCGCACCGGGCTGGCGGCGGGATGCCTCTTCGCCATCTACCCGCCGGTCGTCTTCTCGACGGGACTGGTCCAGAAGTCCGTCCTGGATCTCCTTTTCGTCTGCGCGGCCATCTGGCTGCTGTCTGGCCTGCTGGCGGCATCGGTGCCCCAGGCGGGCGCTCCCCCGTCCCGCACACGGCGCCGCCTCGTCGCCCTCGGGCTGGTGCTGGGCGCCCTGATGCTCACGCGCGAGAATGCGGCGGTGATGCTGGCCGCCGTGCTCGTGTGGGTGGCGGTCGATCGCCGCTTCGCCGGCATGCGCCTCGTGACAGCGGGTCTCGTCCTCGCGGGCACGGCGGTGGTGCTCGCACCAGTCACCGTCCGGAACTACGCCGTCGGTGGCGAGGCCTACCTGACGACGTCGCAGTTCGGGCCGAACTTCTACATCGGCAACCACCGCGGCGCCGATGGCACGTACCAGTCGCTGCGTCCGCGGCGTGGCAATGCCAGGTACGAGCGGCAGGACGCGGTGGAGATGGCGGAGGCGGCCACGGGCCGCCCCTTGTCTCCGGCCGAGGTCTCCGCGTGGTTCACCGGCCAGTCCCTCGCCTTCATCGCGTCGGAGCCGGGCCAGTGGCTCCAGTTGCTCGGACGGAAGACGGCCCTCCTGTGGAACCGCGTGGAGATTGCCGACACCGATGACCAGTACACGGCCGGTGAATGGTCATCGATCGTCGGTGGGCTCGACAGCGTGCTGAACATGGGGCTGCTGGCGCCGCTTGCGGCCTTCGGCCTGGTCGTGACCTGGTCGCGGCGGCGTGACCTGTGGGTGCTGTACCTCGCGCTCGCCGCCTACGCCGCAAGCGTGGTGCTGTTCTTCGTCTTTGCGCGATACCGCCTGCCGCTGGTGCCGCTGCTGGTGCTCTTCGCCGCCGCCGGCCTGGCCGGTGCTCCCCACTGGCTGTCCACGGCGGATCCATCCCGGCGGGCGTGGGCGGGCGCGCTCGTCGCCGCCCTGCTGGTGTTCTGCAACTGGCCCGTCGTGAGCGCCGACGCGATGCGCGCGACGATGCACTACAACATCGGTGCGGTGTACCTGCAGGACGACCAGCTGGAGGCGGCGGTCGGTGAGTTCCGCACGGCGCTCACCCTCAAGCCCGGCATGCCGGAGACCCTGAACAACCTGGGCCTCGCGTACGGCCGGCTCGGGCGGTACGCCGACGCGCGTGACGCGTTCGATCACGCGCTCGCGGCCGATCCCGACTTCCCCGAGGCGCTCGTGAACTCGGCGGAGGCCCTGCTCGCCATGGACGAGGCCGCCGAGGCCCGTCGCCGGCTGGAACGGGCGGTCGCCCTCACGCCCGAGAGCGCCCGGGCCTTCCACGACCTTGGCCGTGCGCGGGCGGCCACCGGCGACGGCGCGGGGGCCGAGCGCGCCTACCTGCGGGCGGCGGACCTCGAGCCCGGATCGGAGCGCTCGCTCATAGCGCTGGCGGAGCTCGCGGGGCGCCAGGGACGCCTCGACGTGGCGCGGGCCTATGCCGAGCGCGCGCTGGCCGTCGATGCCGACAGCGAGGAGGCGCACAACAACCTCGGCATCATCGCCGCGCAGTCAGGCCGCCTCGAGGATGCGGCTCGTCACCTGGAGCGCGCCGCGGCGCTGGCGCCGGCGCTCCCGCAGGTGCACAGCAACCTCGCGGGCGTGTACGCGCAGCTTGGCCGGCTCGAGGACGCCCGACGCGAGTTCATCCGGGCCCTCGAGCTGCGGCCGGATCACCAGGGTGCCCAGCAGGGACTCCGTGAAGTCGAGCGGCGCCTGGGGCTGGACGAAGAGGATCGCTGACGCGACGAGCAGCCCGCTGGCCAGACGCGGACAGAACGACCAGCCACGAAGTTCACGAAGCACACGAAGCTCACGTAGCCTCTCGGCCGCGACCGGGTCGCAGGCACCGTTTCGGCCTCCGTGTCCTTCGTGCCTTCGTGGCTGGCTCGTGACCCGGACGCTATCCGCGTTCACCGGCGTTCATCCGCGGACAACTCCAACGGCGCCCCAATCGACCTCGTCCCTTCTGTCCGCGGGTCCGCGAGCGCGTGTACATGCGACGGGCCGGGGTTCCCGCCTGGGAGCCCCGGCCCGCTGGTGTCCGGCGTGCGTGCCGCCTAGAACTCGAAGCGGAACGCGAGCTGGAAGGTGCGCGGGTCGAGCGTCGCGATGATCTGGTTGTAGCGCGACCCGTTGCTCAGGTTGAAGTTCGTGACCTTGTTCGAGTTGAGGGCGTTGAACAGGTCCGCGAGCAGCGAGAAGCGGTACTTCCCGCCGAAGGTGAACGCCTTGTCGAGGCGCAGGTCGACGATGGTGACCGCGTCCGAGTAGTTGTTGTCGATGTCTTCCTGGAAGACGGTGGTGGTGCCGGCGTTCGGCAGCGAGAAGCTGATGCGGCGGGCATACGGCCAGCCACTCTGCGCCCGCACGTTCACGCCGAAGCCCACCTCGTACGGGAACACGTACCGGCCGAGGAAGCGGGCCGACCAGTTCGTGCTCTTCTGCCGGTTGGACACCGACGGGTACGCCTCGCCGTTGGCGTTGTAGCCGGTGGCGATCGGGTCGGCGGTCAGCGGGCTCGTGCTCGCCGAGTCGCCGCGGCGCAGCTCGTCACGCCACTGGTAGTCGAAGCTGCTCTGGAAGAACAGCCCGTTCGGGAACCGCTTGTTGAACCCGAAGCTGATCGTGTCGAAGTTGTAGTCGCCGCCGCCGACCGTGTCGGGAATGTTGGTGACGACGTTCTGCACCTGGCCCCGCAGGCTGTCCGGGATGTCGAAGACGTTGAGGGTCGTCTGGCCCGTCACGCCGTTGACGTAGTCCTGGAGGTTCACGGTCACGGTGCGTGGCACCGTGAAGTTGCCCACGCGCACCGTGTTCAGCGTCGCGAACTCGTCGCGCTGCTGCTTGCGGACGTAGGCCACCCGCAGGGACGACTCGCCCCAGAACTGCTGCTCGAACGAGACGTTCGCCTCGTCCGCGTACGGCGTCTTGAGGTTCGGGTCCAGCGTGGTGCTGTTGCCGCCCGTCGAGGCGACGAGGGCGCCCAGCTCGGACGGGCCGTCATAGAGCCGGTTCCCGTTCTGGTCGAGGAACTGGTAGGTCCGGCTGTTCGTGCCGCCGGGGTTGAGGTTCGTCATCCGGTCGGCGAAGTTGAAGTAGTACCGGCCGTAGAACGCCTTCACGACGGACCGGCCATCGCCGTTCGGCGAGTAGCTGATGCCGACGCGCGGCACGACCTTGGTGGAGGTCAGCAGCGTCTTGCCCGGCACCGTCTGCGCCGGGAAGATCTCGGTCAGGACCGGGCTCCGGACCGCGTCCATGTAGTAGGGCTGCTGGTAGTCCATGCGCACGCCGAACGTGAGCGACACCTTGTTGTTCAGCGCCCAGCGGTCCTGCGCGAAGAGCGCATAGCGCTTGTTCCGGTCGTCCGGGCCGGTCCAGGAGCTGCCGAAACCGTCCAGGTCGCCGAGGTCGGTGAGGTAGATCTGGTTCACGGCACCGTTCAGGTCCAGGTAGCGCAGCGGGCCCGACGCGCCGTTGTCACCGAACTTCGACTGGTCGTCCAGCCACTCGATGCCGAACTTGAAGTCGTGCGACCCGGCCTTCTCCGGCAGGAAGTAGCTGGCCGTCAGGTTCACCTGCGGCTTGTTGCGGTCGAACGTGAACGGGCTCCAGCCCGCGCCCGCCTGGACGCCGGTGCCCGTGTCGTTCCGCGGCGGGTTGGTGTGCCAGTCGACCGCCGGGGTGCCCGGCCAGCCGAAGCCGAACACGCCCACCTTCAGGTCGGTGAAGAAGCGGTTCGTCCACACGCGCTGCCACTGGCCGTTGTACATCCACGAGGCCGAGTTCTGCGCCAGGATCGACTCCGGCGGGGTCGTGTTGGAGAGGCCGCGGCGCGGCTTCGCCTTCTTCGCCCACTGGTAGTAGCCGATGACGGTGTCCTTGGCAGACGCCTTCCAGGTGCCCTTCGTCGTGAAGTTGTCGAAGATCCCGAGGTCCGAGAACTCCGGCGCCACGCCCGAGATGATCTTGTCGATCTTGAAGTGGTTGTACGCGACGTAGAACCACAGCTTGTCGCGCTTGATCGGCCCGCCGAGGTCGGTGTGCGCCTCGTAGAAGATGAGGTTCGGCTGGCCCGTGAAGCCGCGCTCGGCCGTGGCCGCATCGATGTTGTCGCCGACGAAGGAGCCGTCCTCCCACGTCAGGTTGTTGAACGACTTGAACTCGTTGCCGCCGCTCTTGATGGTCGAGAAGACCGCCGAGCCCGGCGTCATCATCGTCACGTCGCCGCCGGCCGCGCTCACCGAGACCTCCTCGTGCGCGAAGAAGTCCTGGTAGATGCCCGCGCCACCCGTGCCCTCGGTCGTGTCGACACCGTCGGTCACGACGCGGTTCTGGTTGCGGATGCCGAAGCTCTCGTAGCCCGACTGCTGGCTCTTGTGGGAGCCGCCGACGTCGAAGCCACGCATGCGCACGCCCGGCGCCTGGCCGAGCGTCGCCCACAGGTCGGTCGCCGACGGGATCGCCGCCAGCTTCTCCGCGTTGAACTCCGAGCCGACCTTCGTCGAGCTGACGTCGACGATCGGCGCCTCACCCGTGACGGTGACCGTCTCCTGCAGGGTCGCGAGTTGCAGGGCCTGGTCCACGTTCAGGGTCTGGCCGAGGGACAGGACGATGCCCTCGCGCTTGACGGTCTGGAAGCCGCTGAGCTCGAAGGTGAGCGTGTAGCGGCCGGGGGGCAGCGACGGGAAGCGATAGCGGCCGTCGATCTCGGTGATCGCGGTCTGGGTGCCGATGAGGGCCGGCGAGGTGGCCGTCACGGTGACGCCGGGGAGGGTGGCCTGCTGGGCATCAGTCACGATGCCCTGGAGGCGGCCCTGATCCTGCGCGCCTGCGGGGGACACCGAGGCGAGGCACAGGGCCAGCGCCGCGGCAACGACGGTCAATCGGGTCATACGCGTCCAACCTCCGAAAAGAGCCGGCGCCGTCATGTGGTGCTGCGCCGGAAGACACGAGTCCAAACGACGCCGACTCCGCCCGGGGGCGGAGAGTCGAGGCGGCCAGCACACGCCGGAGACGCGTATGCCCACCCCTCGTCGTCGCCAGATCGACGGGGGTGCGGGGGACCGTCCTACGGAAGAGGTGGCGCGAACTGTAGCGCCGGAGAGCTCGACAATGCAAGCTCAGCCATAAATTCGTGCAATGGGCTGAATGGCTGGTGTCGCGCCGTGAAGACCCGCCGGGCTGGGACGAAAGGCTGGAAAACAGGCGGATTCGAGGGCTGCCGCCAGGGGCGGGGGGGGCGGCGGGGAGACGGCGGGAGGGTGACCGGGGCCCTGGCGAGGGGCCCCGGCCTGTCGGGTCGCGCGGACGGCCGCCTAGAAGTCGAAGCGGAAGCCGAGCTGGAAGGTGCGCGGGTCGAGCGTCGCGATGATGCGGTTGAACTGCGACCCGTTCAGCAGGTTGAAGTTGCTCACGGCGTTGCTGTTGAGCGCGTTGAAGAGATCGGCCATCACCGACAGGCGGTACTTGCCGCCGAAGGTGAAGCCCTTGTCGAAGCGCAGGTCCAGCAGCATCACGTTGTCGGACCGGTTGTTCTTGATGTCCTCGGCGAAGAAGGTCTGCGTGCCGGCATTCGGCAGCGTGACCCGGAGGAGGCGCGAGTAGGCCCAGCCGCTCTGGGCGCGGAGGTTCGCGGCCACGCCAATCTCGTGCGGGAACTCGTAGCGGCCGAGCAGGCGGGCCTGCCAGTTCGTGCTGGACTGCCGGTTCGACACGTCGGGGTTCACGTTCTGGAAGTAATTGATCCCGAGCGGGTCGGAGTTGAGCGGGCTGGTGCTCGCGTTGTTCTGCCGCAGCTCGTCACGCCACTGGTAGTCGAAGCTGCTCTGGAGGAACAGGCCTCCCGGGAAGCGCTTGTTGAACCCGAAGCTGACGGTGTCGTAGTTGTAGTCGCCGCCACCGACGCTGTCGGGGATGTTGGCGACGACGTTCCGGACCTGGCCGCGGAGGCTGTCCGGGATGTCGTAGAGCGTCAGGGTGATCGGCCCGGTGACGCCGTTCACGTAGTCCTGCTCGTTGATCGTGACGGTGCGCGGCACGGTGAACTGCCCCTCGCGGAGCACGTTGAACGTGGCGAACTCGTCGCGGGTCATCTTGCGGACGTAGGCCGCGCGGATGGACGACTCGCCCCAGAACTGCCGCTCGAACGAGAAGCTGAGCTCGTCGGCGTACGGCGTCTTGAGGTTCGGATCCACCGTCGTGCTCGAGCCGCCGGCCGACGACAGGAGCGCGCCCAGTTCCTGCGGCCCGTCATACAGCCGGTTGCCGTTGAGGTCGTTGAACTGGTAGTCGCGGCGGTTCGTGCCGCCCGGATCGACGTTCGTCATCCGGTCGGCGAAGTTGTAGTAGTAGCGGCCGTAGAAGGCCTTGATCACCGAACGGCCGTCGGCCGTCGGCGAGTAGCTGACGCCGACGCGCGGCACCACCTTGGTCGACGTGAGCAGCACGGCGCCGGGCACGGTCTGCGCCGGGAAGATCTCCGTCAGCACGGGGTTGCGGACCGCGTCGAGGTAGTACGGCTGCTGCCGGTCCATCCGCACGCCGAGGGTCAGCGACACGCGGTTGTTCAGGCTCCAGCGATCCTGGAGGAACAGCGAGTAGCGCTTGTTGCGGTCGTCCGGACCGGTCCACGAGTCGCCGAAGCTCGAGAAGGTCCCGAGGTCGGTCACGCGGATCTGGTCCACCGCGCCGTTCAGGTCGCGGTAGAGGATCTGGCCGGACGAGCCGTTGTTGGCGAAGCGCGACTGGTCGTCCAGGTACTCGAACCCGAACTTGAAGTCGTGCGAGCCCGCCTTCTCGGGCAGGAAGTAGCTGGCGGTGATGGTCACCTGCGGTTTGGACCGCTCGAACGAGAAGGGGCCGCCGTTGTCGCCGGCCAGCCATCCGGCGCCGGTCTGGATGCCCGTGCCGGTGTCCTCACGCGGCGGGTTCGTCTCGAACGGCACCGCCGGCTCCATCGGCCAGTCGAAGGCGAAGACGCCCACTTTGGTGTCGGTGAAGAAGCGGTTCGTCCACACGCGCTGCCACTGGCCGTTGTACATCCAGGACGCCGAGTTCTGCGCCAGGATGGTGTCGGGCCCGATGGTGTTCGAGAGGCCGCGGCGCGGCTTGCTCTTGTTCGCCCACTGGTAGTACCCGATCACCGTGTCCTTGCTCGACGCCTTCCAGGTGCCCTTCGACGTGAAGTTGTCGAACACGCCGAGGTCCGAGAACTGCGGGTCGACGCCCGAGACGATCTTGTCGATCTTGAAGTGGTTGTACGCGACGTAGAACCACAGCTTGTCGCGCCTGATCGGGCCGCCGAGGTCGGTGTGCCCCTCGTAGAAGATCTTGTTCGGCTGCCCCGTGAAGCCGCGCGTCGACGTCTCGTCGTCGATGTTGTTGCCGACGAACTCGCCGGGCTCGTAGGTGAGGTTCTGCAGCGACTTGAACTCGTTGCCGCCGCTCTTGATGGTCGAGAAGACCGCCGAGCCCGGCGTCATCATCGTCACGTCGCCGCCGGCCGCGCTCACCGAGACCTCCTCGTGCGCGAAGAAGTCCTGGTAGATGCCCGCGCCGCCCGTGCCCTCCGTGGTGTCGACACCATCGGTCACGACGCGGTTCTGGTTGCGCACGCCGAAGCTCTCGTACCCCGTCTGCTGGCTCTTGTGCGAGCCGCCCACGTCGAAGCCGAGCATGCGCACGCCCGGCGCCTGGCCGAGGGTCGACCAGAGGTCGGTGGCCGACGGGATGGCCGCGAGCTTGTCGGCGCTGAACTCCGAGCCGACCTTCGTCGAGCTCACGTCGACGATGGGGGCCTCGCCCGTCACGGTGACGGTCTCCTGCAGCGTCGCGAGCTGCATGGACATGTCCACGTTCAGCGTCTGGCCGAGCGCGAGCACGATGTTCTCGCGGCGCACGGTCTGGAAGCCGCTCAGCTCGAACGTGAGCGTGTAGCGGCCCGGGGGCAGCGACGGGAAGCGATAGCGCCCGTCGACTTCACTGATCGCGGTCTGGGTCCCGATCAGCGCCGGCGAGGTGGCGGTGACGGTGACACCGGGGAGGGTCGCCTGCTGGGCGTCGGTGATGATGCCCTGGAGCCGGCCCTGGTCCTGCGCGCCTGCGGGGGACACCGAGGCGAGGCACAGCGCCAGCGCCGCGGCGAAGACAGTCAGTCGTGTCATAGCTCTCTCGAAGCCTCCTGACAACCCGGCGCCTCTATGTGGTGCAGCGCCGGAACGGACTCGTGCACGAGCGCCGATCCGCCCGGGCGGGCGGAGGATCGAGGTGGCGCTGCCGCGGGACCGTCCCCGGCCCACGCGTGCCCGCCTGCCGTCGCCAGCGACAGGAGGACCAGGGCACCACCTACTGACGAGGTAGGCTCGCAATCTAGACCTCGGCCGTAGGGCCCGCAAGGGTCCGGCCGGAGTCTGCGGGGACGAAGGGCTGGAATCGAGGGACGGACAGCGGCGGGCGGCTCGAGGACCGCAGTCGCAGGGACGGACGGCGGTACGGAACCCCGCCGTCGCCCGTACAGACGGCGGGCCGGGGCCCCGTGTGGGGAACCCCGGCCCGTCGTGGTGGTCAGCCGGCCGCGCCTAGAAGTCGAAGCGGAAGCCGAGCTGGAAGGTGCGCGGGTCGAGCGTCGCGATGATGCGGTTGAACTGCGACCCGTTCAGCAGGTTGAAGTTCGTCACCGCGTTGGAGTTCAACGCGTTGAACAGGTCGGCCATCATCGTGAAGCGGTACTTGCCCGCGAAGGTGAACGACTTGTCCAGCCGGAAGTCCAGCAGCGCGACGTTGTCGGACCGGTTCTGGTCGATGTCGTCGAGGAAGATCGTCTGCGTGCCCGCGTTGGGCAGCGTGACACGCAGCAGCCGCGAGTACGCCCACCCGCTCTGCGCGCGCAGGTTCACGCCGAGGCCCACCTCGTACGGGAACACGTAGCGGCCGAGCAGGCGCGCCTGCCAGTTCGTGCTCTCCTGCCGGTTGCTCACGTCGGGATACACGTTCTGGAAGTAGTTGATCCCGAGCGGATCGGAGTTCAGCGGGCTCGTGCTCGCGTTGTTCTGCCGCAGCTCGTCGCGCCACTGGTAGTCGAAGCTGCTCTGGACGAACAGCCCGCCGGCGAAACGCTTGTTGAAGCCCACGCTGATGGTGTCGTAGTTGTAGTCGCCGCCGCCGACGCTGTCCGGGATGTTGGCGACGACGTTCTGGACCTGGCCACGCAGGCTGTCCGGGATGTCATAGACCGTGATGGTCTCCTGCCCGGTCGTGCCGTTGACGAAGTCGGTGAGCGGCACGGTCATGGTGACGGGCACCGTGAACTGGCCCTCGCGGAGCACGTTGTAGGTGGCGAACTCGTTGCGCGTCATCTTGCGCACGTAGGCCACCCGCACGGACGACTCGCCCCAGAACTGCCGCTCGAACGAGGCGCTGATCTCGTCGGCGTACGGGGTCTTCAGGTTCGGATCGAGCGTCGTGCTCGAGCCGCCGGCCGACGACAGCAGGTCGCCGAGCTCCTGGGGACCGTCGTAGAGGCGGTTGCCGTTGAGGTCGTTGAACTCGTAGTCGCGGCGGTTCGTGCCGCCCGGATCGACGCCGGTCATCCGGTCGGCGAAGTTGAAGTAGTAGCGGCCGTAGAATGCCTTCACCACCGAACGGCCATCAGCCGTCGGCGAGTAGCTGACGCCGACGCGGGGCACGACGGTGGTCGAGGTCAGCAGGGTCTGGCCGGGCACCGTCATGGCGTCGAAGACGTCGTTCAACACGGGGTTGCGGACCGCGTCGAGGTAGTTCGGCTGCTGCCGGTCCATGCGCACGCCGAGCGTCAGCGACACCTTGTTGTTGAGGCTCCAGCTGTCCTGCGCGAACAGCGCGAAGCGGGTGTTCCGGTCGTCCGGGCCGGTCCAGGAGTCGCCGAAGCTGTCGAACGTGCCGACGTCGGTCAGCCGGATCTGGTCGGTGGCGCCATTCAGGTCGCGGTAGAGCACGGGACCCGACGAGCCGTTGTTGGCGAACCGCGACTGGTCGTCCAGGTACTCGAACCCGAACTTGAAGTCGTGCGAGCCGGCCTTCTCGGGCAGGAAGTAGCTGGCGGTGATGGTGACCTGCGGCTTGGCGCGCTCGAAGGAGAACGGGCCGCCGTTGTCCCCGGCCAGCCAGCCGGCGCCCGACTGGATGCCGGTGCCGGTGTCCTGCCGGGGCGGGTTGGTCTCGAACGGCACCGCGGGCTCCATCGGCCAGTCGAACGCGAACAGCCCCACCTTGACGTCGGTGAAGAGGCGGTTCGACCAGACGCGCTGCCACTGGCCGTTGTACATCCACGACGCGGAGTTCTGCGCGAGGATCGAGTCCGGGCCGATGGTGTTCGACAGCCCGCGGCGCGGCTTGCTCTTGTTGGCCCACTGGTAGTAGCCGATGACCGTGTCCTTGGTCGACGCCTTCCAGGTGCCCTTGGCCGTGAAGTTGTCGAAGATCCCGAGGTCCGAGAACTGCGGGTCGACGCCCGACACTTCCTTGTCGATCTTGAAGTGGTTGTACGCGACGTAGAACCACAGCTTGTCGCGCTTGATCGGGCCGCCGAGGTCCGTGTGGCCCTCCCAGAAGAGCTTGTTCGGGTTGCCGGTGAAGCCGCGCTCGGCCGTGTCGGCGTCGATGTTGTCGCCGATGAAGGAGCCGTCCTCCCACGTCAGGTTGTTCAGCGACTTGAACTCGTTGCCGCCGCTCTTGATGGTCGAGAAGACCGCCGAGCCCGGCGTCATCATCGTCACGTCGCCGCCGGCCGCGCTCACCGAGACCTCCTCGTGCGCGAAGAAGTCCTGGTAGATGCCGGCACCGCCCGTGCCTTCCGTCGTGTCCACGCCGTCCGTGATCACGCGGTTCTGGTTGCGGATGCCGAAGCTCTCATAGCCGGTCTGCTGGCTCTTGTGGGAGCCGCCGACGTCGAAGCCACGCATACGCACGCCCGGCGCCTGGCCGAGCGTCGCCCACAGGTCGGTCGCCGACGGGATTGCCGCGAGCTTGTCGGCGCTGAACTCCGAGCCGACCTTGGTGGAGCTCACGTCGACGATCGGCGCCTCGCCGCTCACCGTGACCGTCTCCTGCAGCGTGGCGAGCTGCAGCGTCTGGTCGACGTTGAGCGTCTGGCCGAGCGACAGGACGATGCCCTCGCGTTTGGTCGTCTGGAAGCCGCTCAACTCGAAGGTGAGCGTGTAGTTCCCCGGGGGGAGCGACGGGAAGCGGTAGCGGCCGTCGACCTCGGTCACCGCGGTCTGGGTGCCGATGAGCGCCGGCGAGGTGGCCGTGACGGTGACACCGGGGAGGGTCGCCTGCTGGGCATCGGTCACGAGGCCCTGCAGTCGCCCGGTGTTCTGTGCGCCTGCTGGAACAACCGAGGCGAGGCAGAGGGCCAACGCCGCGGTGAAAACGCCAAGTCTCGTCATGAGTGTCCGTTCCTCCTGGGAAGTTCGTCCCAGCGATCACGCCGGGACGACATCGCACGCGTTCTCCGATGCGTGCCCCAGGAGAGCAAGGCGGGGGCCATCTGCGCGCACCGGGCCGTGGTCCGTCCCAATGCCGCGCGGCACGGCGGTTCCAGCGGAAGAGCTTCGCGTCCGCGCGGGCGCCAAGGACGAGGCGCCGATCCAGCGGCATGGATGCAATGCTTCGCACGGATGGATCGACGCATGTCACTGGGACAACACCACTGTCACTTGTCCCTGTGACGAACCGCCCCTGGCCGTGACGAACGCGCGTTCGGCCCCGTACGACACGACGGGCCGGCATCCACCAGGGATGCCGGCCCGTGCGTGGTCCGGTGGGGCCGCGTGCCGCCTAGAACTCGAAGCGGAACGCGAGCTGGAAGGTGCGCGGGTCGAGCGTCGCGATGATCTGGTTGAAGCGCGACCCGTTGCTCAGGTTGAAGTTCGTCACCTGGTTGCTGTTCAGCGCGTTGAACAG
>JBFWVR010000003.1:0-477853 GCA_050246635.1 Vicinamibacterales bacterium | reverse complement strand
CCGATGGTCATCGTCGGCGCCGCGATGCGACATCTCGTCCATCTCGCGTTTGGCGTCCTCAAATCCGGCCGGCCCTACGACGCGCAGTACAAACGGGCTTGACGCGCCATCACGGTATCTTCGTGGCCGGAAGATCACTCGCCAGACTGGTTCCTCGATCTCGTCGGCGAGTGTTAGTCTGGCGACAGGGAGGTTCACCCGAGCATGCTCGACGATCAGCCGCTCCGGTCCACATCCGACACCCCTGAGCCACCGCCTGAGAATGGCGGGCGGCGCCTCTTCATCGTGGCCGCTGTCGTCGGCCTGCTGGCGGGTGGGCTGGGCGCGTGGTGGTGGATCTCGGGACGGCCCGCGCCACCGGCGCAACAGGCCGCCGAGGCACCGGCCACGGGCACCGAGGAGCCCCTGCCGGCGGCGGAACCCGCGGCCGAGCCGCTTCCGCCGCTGATGGAGATGGACCCGTATCTCCGCACGCTGCTCGGGGCGCTCTCCACGCGGCCGGAGATGGCGGCGTGGCTTGCGACCAACGACCTGATCCGGCAGATGGCGTCAGGCGTGTCGCGGATTGCCCGTGGCGAGTCCCCAGCCCGCGACCTCGCGGTGCTGGCGCCGCAGGGCACGTTTGCCGTCCAGGGCCGCGGCCGCAACGCCACCCTCGACCCATCCAGCTACCGCCGCTACGACGGCCTGGCCGACACGATTGCCGCACTCGACCCCGAGGCGGTGGCCCGCGCCTACCGCCAGATCTACCCCCGCCTGGACGAGGCCTACCGCGGGCTCGGCTACCCCGAAGGCGACGTCTCAGCCGTCGTCAGCCGCGCGTTCGACGTGCTGCTGGCGACTCCCGTGGTGGAGGATCCGGTCCGACTGGAGCCCGGTCCGGGCCCCCGGTGGGTGCTGGCCGACCCGAAGCTCGAGGGACTGGAGCCCGCGCAGAAGCAGCTGCTCCGCATGGGTCCGCGGAACGTCGAGAAGATCCAGACCAAGCTGCACGCGATCCGGGGGGCGATCGAGGGCCGGTAGCTGGTGGTCAATCGAAACCGAGGCGGGCCGGATGGCACCCTGAACCCACTCCGAGCCTCCCGAGCAGGCCCTTCAGCCGGCAGTACGGGTCGACATCACGCGGTCGACCGCCCGTGCAACACCTCCGACGTCTTGGTTCAGTGTGTTCAGTGTGTTCAGTGTGGTCAGTGTGTTCGGTGTGTTCAGTGTGTTCAGTGTTTCGCGGTGTATTCGCCGGATGAACGGACGATCCCGTCTCCCTACTTCGGCACCCTCGCCGCATCGAGGAACGGCGTCACCTCGAGGATGCGGATGTCGCCCCGTTCCCGGAGGCGCGGCAGCAGCCAGCTCTTGTGGGCGGCGCCGTAGGTGACGAGGAACCGGGCGCCTTCGCCGCGGTGCGCGTCGAGCGCCTGGGTGATGTTGGCGTAGTGGGCCTCGTTGATCGTGTCCCACCCGCCCGTGCCGAGCTCCTTGTCGAACAGCTCGTTGTACACGTCCAGCCGGATCCGCTGCGCCTGGTCATAGGCGTCGGTGTGGATCCAGCGCGGGTCGTCCGGGGCGCCGCCCGCGGCGATGGCGGCCTCGCTGCGGCGGATGGCCTCCTGGTAGCGCGCCCAGTCGGCGGCGCGCGCCGGGTCGTGCGCGATCGCGTCGAGCCGCTCGCGGCGATACCGATCCATCGGGTGGTTCCAGCCCGCCGTGCCGATGACCTGGTAGCGCAGCCAGCGGGACAGCGGGAAGAGCACGTCGACGTACTCGGGGAAGCGTGACACGCGCGGTTCCGCGACGCGGCCACGGCGCATGAACTCGTCGGTCGCGTGGCCCAGGCGGTTCGGCGCGATCTCGGTGAGCCAGTAGTCCGGCTGGATGACCAGCACGAGGCGGCGCAGGATCTCCAGCGAGTACCGCTCGCTCGTGCGGTGACCGTCGTGGATCGTGCCGAGGAAGATGAGCTCGTTCAGCTCGGGCTCGGCCTCGGGCGGCGGCGGCGCCGACTTGCGGTCGACGAGCCGCCGTGACGAGAGGTCGATGATGCCGATGGTCTCGCCCGACGCGTTGCGCGCCTCGGCATAGCGGCCGTCGGCGGTCACGCTGACCGAGGACGGCGGCTCGCGGAGCTGCACGCGGGCATCGACGTCGAACGCCGCGGTGTTGAGGAACGCCACCTCGCGGGTGCCCTGGCAGGCCACGACGTAGAACACCTCGTCGCGCGTGAGCGCGCCATCCTGCGGCCCCGGGCAGATGAGGTTGCGGCTGAGGGTCTCGCCGTTGAGGCGATCGTAGACGGTGATCGTGCCCTCGTCCGGGTTCGGCACGAACTCGAGGACGCCGTCGTGGGTCTTCGCGCCCCGGGGAGGGGCCTGGGCGAGGAGCGGCGTGATTGCCGCGACGACAATCGCAAGCGCGGCGAGACGAGCGGGCCACCGGACGGTCATCGAACACCTTTCCCGCGGACCGGGTCCGCGGCGCGCCCGGCGCCACCTGGCCCCGGTCCGCTGATCCTCGCGTATCCGCCCCGGGCCGCGCAAGGCCCCGACGCCGGGAACGACCAGCCACCAGGATCACGACGCTCACGAAGACCCGCGAACGCGGGAAATGGGGACCGTACGCGGGAAATGGGGACGGTCCCCGCTACCCTTCGTGGACTTCGTGTGCCTCGTGGCTGGTGGTCCCCGTCGTTCGCCCACCGCGCCCAGCGGCGCTATAGTGACCGCAGGGCATGCGTATTCTCGTCGTCGAGGACGATCAGGTGATTGCGGAGTTCGTCGCGGGCGGCCTGCGCGAGTCGGGCGCGGTCGTGGACGTGGCCGGCGACGGCGAGAGCGGGCTGCGCCTGGCGAAGGACGGCGGCTACGACGCGGCCGTCGTGGACGTGATGCTGCCCGCGCTCGACGGCCTGGCGCTGACCGAGGCGCTCCGGCGCTCGGGCAACCGCACGCCGGTGCTGTTGCTGAGCGCGCGCCGCTCGGTGGACGATCGCGTCCGGGGCCTGCAGGCCGGCGGCGACGACTACCTGACCAAGCCCTTTGCCTTCGCGGAGCTGCTGGCCCGCGTCCAGGCGCTCATCCGGCGCGCCACCGGCGCGGCCGAGCCGACGCGGCTCGTCGCCGGCGGCCTCAGCATGGATCTGCTCTCGCGCCGTGTCGAGCGCGACGGCCGCGCCATCGACCTGCGGCCCCGCGAGTACGCGCTGCTCGAGTACCTCATGCGGCACCCGGGCACCGTGCTCTCGAAGGCGATGATCCTCTCCCACGTGTGGGGGTACAGCTTCAACCCCGGCACCAACGTCGTCGACGTCCTCGTGTCGCGCCTGCGCGACAAGGTGGATCGCGACTTCGACACGAAGCTGATCCAGACCGTGCGTGGAGCCGGCTATGTCCTCGCGGTGGAGTGACCGCCTCCGGCGCACCATCGGCCTGCGCCTCGCGGTCTGGTACGCGGGCATCTTCCTCGTCAGCTCCTTCCTCATCGTCGGCCTCACCTACGGGCTGCTCGCGAGCTCGCTGGCGGCACGGGATCGCGAGCTCGTGGTGTCGACCCTGCGCGAGTACGCGTCACGCTACGAGGCAGGCGGCCTGCCCGCGCTCGCCAGCGCCGTCGAGATCGAGCAGCGCAGCGGGCAGCGTGAGCGCCTGTTCGTGCGCGTGATCGGGCCGTTCGAGGAGGTGCTGCTCTACTCCCTGCCCTCCGAGTGGGGCGACTTCGACGTCTCGGGGCTCGGCCGCCGCGGCTCACCGGGCAACCTGGCGACGGCCCCCGCTCGCGACCGCTCGTCGGTGCTCGAGGTCGCGTCCCTGCGGTTGATCGACGGCACCGTCCTGCAGGTGGGCAAGAGCACCGAGAGCCGCGAGGAGATCCTCCGTAACTTCCGCACGGTGCTCGCGGGCGTCGGCGGCATCGCGGTCGCCATCGGCCTCATCGGCGGCGTCATCCTCACGCGGTCCACGCTGCGCCCGATCCGCGACCTCATCGCGGCCGTCGGCCACATCGTCGACACCGGGCAGACGACGACCCGTGTGCCGGGGGGCACGTCGGGGGACGCGCTGGACGAGCTGAGCGGCCTCTTCAACCGCATGCTCGACCGGATCACGATGCTCATCCGCGGCATGCGCGACGCGCTCGACAACGTCGCGCACGACCTGCGCACGCCGATGACGCGGCTGCGCGTGACGGCCGAGGCCGCGATGGCCAGCCACGATCCCGTGCGGCAGCGCGAGGCGCTCGCCGACTGCCTCGAGGAGGCGGACCGCGTGCTGTCGATGCTCGACACGCTGATGGACATCTCCGAGGCCGAGACCGGCACGATGCGACTGACGCTCTCGGACCTCCGCGTCGCCGACGTCGTGCGTGAGGTGCGCGAGCTGTACGAGGACCTCGCCGAGGACCGCGGGATCACCATCGCGACGGACGTGCCCGCCGGGCTCGCCGTGCGCGCCGACCGCGACCGCCTCCGGCAGGTGCTCGCCAACCTGATCGACAACGCCGTGAAGTACACCCCCGACGGCGGTCACATCACCGTCGACGCCGAGGCGGCCGGCGGACGCGTGCGCCTCCACGTCACCGACAGCGGGCCCGGCATCCCGCCGCACGACCTGCCCCGCATCTGGGACCGCCTCTACCGTGGCGACCGCAGCCGCACCGCACGTGGGCTCGGCCTCGGGTTGAGCCTGGTGAAGGCCTGTGTCGAGGCCCACCACGGCACCGTCGGGGTCGACAACCCGCCCGGCGGCGGGGCGCGGTTCACCATCGATCTGCCCGCGAATCCCGACCTTTCACCGGTGTAATGGGCCGGTAATCGTCCTGTCAGCTCCCCGATCGTCCAATAGGTCATAGGGCGCGCGAACGAGGCGCGACCCGACAGCTCGTGGAGTGCGGCCCCCGGGGCGTCCCCCGCCGCGCCGTGGCCCGGATGGCCCGGTGCGGCGGCCCCCGGACGGCCCGCAGCAACCCACAGACCCTTAGGAGAGGTGACAAGGCAATGAGCAACCAGGCTGGCAACAAGGAACGGCGCTACACCACGGCCGCCATCGCGCTGGCAACGCTGCTGGCGGTGGGCGGCACGGCGGCGGTGACCGGCGCCTGGACGTCCGGACCGTCGGCGACTCCCGCCCCGTCCGCCACGGCGCCCGCGCCGGCGGCCGAGGCGCCGCAGGCGGCCCCGACCACGATCCCGCAGGGCGTCTCGTACGCCGACGTCGTGAGCCGCGTCTCGCCCGCGGTCGTGACCATTCGCACCGAGCGCAAGGCGTCGCCCGAGCTGACGTCCATGCAGGGCTTCCCGTTCGACTTCTTCGGCCCCGGCTTCGGCCAGCCGCGGCGCCAGGCGCCCGAGCAGCGGGCCCTCGGCTCCGGCGTGATCGTGCGGGCCGACGGCTACATCCTGACGAACAACCACGTCGTCGAGGACGCCACGCGCATCCAGGTGGAGCTGAACGACCGGCGCGTCGAGGAGGCCACGCTCGTGGGCGCCGACCCGGCGAGTGACCTCGCGGTGGTGAAGGTGAAGGCCGATGCCCTGCCCGTGCTCGGCTTCGGCGACTCCGACCGCATCCGGGTCGGCGACGTCGTGCTGGCCGTCGGCAACCCCCTCGGCGTGGGCAAGACGGTCACGATGGGCATCGTCTCGGCGAAGGGCCGCCAGACGTCGCTCGGCGACGGCAGCTTCGAGGACTTCCTGCAGACCGACGCGCCGATCAACCAGGGCAACTCCGGCGGCGCGCTCGTCACCACCGGCGGGCAGCTGATCGGCATCAACTCGCAGATCCTCTCGCCGTCCGGCGGCAACGTGGGCATCGGCTTCGCCGTGCCGTCCAACATGGCGAAGACGGTCATGGACCAGCTGATCGAGGATGGCCGCGTGCGGCGTGGGCGCCTCGGCGTGACGGTCCAGACGGTCACGAGCGACATCGCCGCGGGCCTCGGCCTGAGCGCGGTGAAGGGCGCGCTCGTGAGCGACGTCACCGCGGGCGGCCCCGCCGACGAGGCCGGCATCGAGCGCGGCGACGTGATCATCGGCCTCGAGGGGCACCCGGTGGACGACAGCAACACGCTGCGCAACGAGGTCGCCTCGTCCCGCCCCGGCAGCAAGGTGACCGTGGACGTGCTGCGCGACGGCAAGACCGCGCAGCTCTCCGCCACGCTCGACGAGCTCGAGCTCCAGTCGAACACCGACGACAACGGCGCCCCCGGCGAACGCCAGGGGCACGCGCGGTTCGGCATGTCGGTGCAGCCGGTGACGCCGGACATCGCGGGCCAGCTCGACCTGCCGCGCAACGCCAAGGGCCTCGTGATCACCGACGTGGACCCGTCGGGCCAGGCGGCCTCCGCGGGCCTCCGCCCCGGCGACGTGATCCAGCAGATCAACGGCAAGTCGGTGAGCTCGGTCGGCGAGCTGCGCAGTGCACTCGACGCCGCGACCGACAAGCCGGCCATGCTGCTCGTCTCGCGCGAGGGCACCACGGTCTTCGTCCCGCTGCGCGCGCCAGCCGCGTAGCCCTGGGCGGCGGGACCGGAGGCGGCATCCTCCGGTCCCGCCGCTCGTCCGTCCCTCCCGCCCTCCCACGTCTACGCGGCACGGCAGTACGATTCTTGGTAGTAGCCACGGCAGCGGTCCTAGTCTGGGTGTCTCACTTTTTTTACGGAGCCCCAGTCATGACCTTCCGCCCGGTCACGTGCGTGACCCTGGCCGCCGCGCTCGCGACGGTCCCGGCGCTTGCCGCCGGACAGTCCACGGCCCAGTCCACCCAGCAGCCACGTCCGACCGTCGAGGAGCGGATCGAGGTCGTCGCCACGAAGCTCCCGGAGGCGCCTGCCGAGGTGCCGGCCGCCATCGAGGTGATCACCGGCGAGGAGCTCCGCGCCCGCGGCGTGACGACGCTCCGCGAGGCCCTGCTGCTCTCGCCGGGCATCGAGATCGCCCCGGGGGGCGACGGCGGCCCGGCCAGCTCGGTCCCCGAGTTCCGGGGCCTGCGTGAGTTCGACGCCTTCCTGCTGGTCGTCGATGACGTGCCGTGGGGCGGCGCGTTCAATCCGGCGCTGTCGACGCTCGACATGACCGATGTCGAGCGGATCGAGGTGCTCCGGGGCCCCGCGCCCGTCACCTACGGCGCGACCTCGTTCGTCGGCGTGATCCATGTCGTGCACAAGCGCGGCGCCGCGAGCGGGCCGACGGCCTCGGTGCACGGCGGCACGTGGGGCAGCGGCGGCGGCTCGATCACGTCGGCGATCCCGTTCCTCGGCGGCTGGGACGCGCGCATCAGCGCCTCCGGCGAGCGCCGGGGCTTCAGCGACGACCGCACGTCCTTCGTCCGCGGCCACGGCTCCCTGCGGGCCAGCCGCACCAGCGACGCCGGCCGGATGTGGTTCAACGCGGACGTGGCGATCACCAATCAGGACCCCAACAGCCCGCACCCGCGTGACGGCCGCGCGCTCTCCACGGTCGTGCCCGTCGACGCGAACCACCAGCCGGCAGGGGCCTTTCTCGACGACCACCGCTTCACGGGCGACTTCGGGATCGAGCGCCAGCTCGGCGCGAAGTCCTGGACGACGACCCTGTCGGTGTCGCGCGCGACGCATGACATCCTCCGGGGCTTCCTGCTCGACTACGACGAGACGCACGACAACGCGCGGGGCCTGCGCGAGACGATCGAGCTGACGGACGTCTACGCCGACTCCCACCTGGCCGTGCCCGTCTCGGGCGCGGTGACCCTCGTGGCGGGCGCCGACTACCTGCACGGCTCCGGGGACGCGCACGGCGGGGTCTTCGACTACTCGACGCCGGTCAACGGCGCGCTGGCCGTGGGCGTGCGCGTGCCGAGCCCGCTGCCGGTCGAGATCGACGCGAAGCGGGACTTCGTCGGCGGGTACCTCTCGAGCGAGTGGCGGCCGACCGGGCGCCTGCGGATCGACGCGGGCGTGCGGCTGAACATCACCCGCGAGGAGATCGAGCGGGGCGACGAGGCCGAGCGCGCGCGTGAGGCGGCGGGCGGTGGCGAGGACGCCGGCGAGCAGGTGCACACGCGCCCGAGCGGCAGCCTCGGCCTGATCTACACCGCCTGGACGCGCGACGAGGACGCCGTGCGCGTGTATGCGAACTACCGCGACACCTTCAAGCCGGCCGCGTTCGACTTCGGCGTGGCCGAGGAGGAGGGCGGCGAGGACGGCGAAGGCCTGCTCGACCCCGAGACGTCCCGCTCGTACGAGGGTGGCGTGAAGGCCCGGCTGTGGCACGGGCGCGCGGATGTCGACGTCGTGGCCTTCCTCATGGACTTCGAGAACCTGGTCGTCGCGCAGACGGTGAACGGCCTGCCGGCCCTCACCAACGCGGGCACCGAGCGCTTCAAGGGCCTCGAGGCCGGCACGTCCTTCTTCCTGCCGCACCACGTCACCGCGCGCGCGAACTACAGCTTCCACGACGCGCGCTTTCGCGAGTACGTGCGCGACTTCGACGGCGTGCCGTTCGACCTGGCCGGCAAGCGCCTCGAGCTGTCGGCGCGCCACCTCGGGTCCGCCGGCCTGCTCTACTACCCGCCGCAGGGCGTGCTGGCGCAGGTCGAGATGAACTACGTGGGCAGCCGGTTCCTCGACAAGCGGAACCGGGCGCTGGCCGACGGCTTCGCCACGCTGCACGCGTCGGCCGGCTACCGCACGTCGCGCTGGGAGATCCGCCTCGAGGGGCACAACCTCACCGACGAGCGCGCGCCGATTGCCGAGAGCGAGCTCGGCGACGCGCAGTACTACCTGATGCCGGCTCGCTGGGCGGACGTGGTGTTCACGGTGAGGTTTTAGACGACGGAGGTGCTGCACGAGGGTGCTTCACGAGGGTGCCACACGAGGGTGCCACACGAGGGTGCTTCACAGGGGTGCCACACGAGGGTGCTTCACGAGGGTGCCGCACCTCCGTCAAGCACCTTCGTGAAGCACCTTCGTGAAGCACCTCCGTGAAGCACCCTCGTGAAGCACCTCCGTGAAGCACCTCCGTGAAGCACCTTCGTGAAGCACCCCCGTGAAGCACCTTCGTGTGGCACCCTCGTTTATGTCATCATCCGTGCCCATGACCCAGTCCCGCCTCCTACCGGTCGCCGTCGCCGTCCTCGCCGCGGGCGTCGCCTGCTCCCAGGCGCCGCCGCCCCCCGCCGAGCCGTTCTCGGTCGTCGAAGCCTCCATTCCCGACATGCAGCAGGCCATGGCCGAGGGCCGCGTGACCTCCCGGCAGCTGGTCGAGCAGTACCTCCAGCGCATCGGGATGTACGAGGAGACGCTCAACGCGACCATGACCGTCAACCCGCACGCGCTCGAGGAAGCCGACGCGCTCGACCGCGAGCGGGCGGAGGGCCACCTGCGCGGGCCGCTCCACGGAATCCCCGTCGCGCTCAAGGACAACATCAACACCACCGAGATGCCCACCACGGGTGGCGCGATCGCCTTCGAGGGCCTCATCCCGCCCTACGACGCGACGCTGACGACGAACCTGAAGAACGCCGGCGCCATCATCCTGGCGAAGACGGTCCTGACGGAGCTCGCGAACTTCGTCACCAACGGCATGCCCGGCAACTACAGCGCGCTCGGCGGCTACGGGATGAACCCGTACGACCCGCGCCGCGATCCGCGCGAGGGCAGCAATGACGGCCGTCCCGTGATGGGCACCGGCGGCTCGAGCTCCGGCATCGGCACGGCCGCCAACTTCTGGGCCGCCAACGTCGGCACCGAGACGTCGGGATCCATCCTGAGCCCCTCCAACGCGAACATGCTGGTGGGCATCAAGCCGACCGTGGGCCGGATCAGCCGCTGGGGTGTCATCCCGATCACCGCGGACCAGGACACGGCCGGCCCGATGGCGAAGTCCGTCGCCGACGCGGCGATCATGCTGGGGGCGATGGAGGGCGCGTCGCCCGACCCGAACGACCCGGCCACGTCCACGTGCGAGCCGCCACCCGGCGGCGATTACACCGCGTTCCTCCGGGCGGACGGCCTGAAGGGCGCCCGGATCGGCATCCCGCGCACGTTCTACTACGAGCCCTTCACGGCGCCAGGCGCGGACGAGCCGCGCGGCGGCCTGGACGAGGCGCGGAGCGCGGTGATGGCCGAGGCGATCGCGGTGCTGAAGGCCCAGGGCGCCGAGGTCGTGGACGTCGACATCCCGAGCGTGGTCGATCCCGATCCGGCCCGCAACGTCCTCACCTGGGGCACGTGCGCCGGCGGGGACCGCGGCGACGAGAACTGCTCCATCGCCCTGACCTACGGGATGAAGCGCGACTTCAACAAGTGGCTCGACTCGCTGGGTGACAAGGCGCCGGTGAAGACCCTCACCGAGCTGCGCGCCTTCAACGAGGCGCACGGCAACCGGAACGCCATCAAGTACGGCCAGGTCAACCTGGACGCGTCGGATGAGATCGACCTCGAGCGCGACCGTGCGAGATGGGAAGCCGATCGCAAGAAGGACATCGAGCTCGGCGGCGAGCACGGGATCAAGGAAGCCATCGAGACCAACCGCCTCGACGCCCTGCTCTTCCCCGGCAGCGGCGGGGCCGGCATCGCGGCCAAGCCCGGGTACCCCACCGTCATCGTGCCCTTCGGCATGGTGCCGAACGAGCCGCGCGGTCCGCGACCGCTGCCAGAGGGGTTCAATGCGAAGCCCTCGCCGTTCGGGGTCAGCTTCACCGGCGTGGCCTGCGCCGAGCCGCGCCTCATCGAGCTGGCCTACGCCTTCGAGCAGGCCACCCACAAGCGCGTTCCGCCGGCGTCCGCTCCGTAAACCGGCGGCGCGGAGAGGATCGCGGCGGGAGCCGAATCCCGTAACCGGAACCGGGAGTCAAGACGGGCGGCGTGGTCGAGCGTGGGCTCGGCCCGCCGCCCGTCGTCCTTTCGTGCTCCCATGTCCGGTTCCGCCTTCTCGCCACGCGCGTCCGGGCCCGGACGCGACGGCCGATCGCCCGTGCTGCACACCAGGAGGCCAACAGCCGGCGCGTTGCTCACGTCCAACCTGCGAAGCTCGCGATGCCTGTCGGAGACCAGCCTGATGACAACCCGGTTCGACAGCCTTGTGCGGATGGCCCTTGCGCTCGTCCTGGCAGGTGTGACGGCCAGCGCGCAGACTGCGTCCGGCCCGGTCTATCTCGCGCCAGCGACCGCGATCCCGGCACCGGTTGACCACGCCTTCGAGGGGGAGATCGAGCTCCACGTCGACGCGACCGACGTCCGGCACCGCATCTTCACGGTCCGGGAGCGCGTCCCGGTCGGGGACTCCCGCGCGGTCACGCTGCTCTATCCCCGATGGGAGCCCGCCAGCCACGGCCCGAGCCTGACGGTCACCGACATGGCGGGTCTGGTCGCCGAGGCCGGGGGACGGACGATCGCCTGGCGGCGTGATCCCTATGAGCCACACGCGTTTCACCTGGAGGTCCCGGACGGCGTGAACGCGGTCAACGTGCGCTTCCAGATGGTGGCCGGGGATGACTTGCTGACGCCGGACGTCGTGGCAGTGCCCTGGCAGAGGCTGACCCTCTATCCTGCGGGCTGGTACGCGCGGAACATCCCGGTGACGGCGACGCTGATCCTGCCGGACGGTTTGCGCCCCTTCACTGCGCTGGACGTCGAGGACACGGACGGGCCGACGATCCGTTTCGCAACGACCACGCTCGAGACCCTGCTCGACGCCCCCGTGCTGGCAGGCCGCTATGCGGCGCAAGTGCCTCTTACGGCGACTGGTCATGGGGCGATCTCGCTCGACCTGGTGGCGCTGCGGCCGGACGACCTCGTCGTCCCGGCCGGGCGCATCGCCGAGTTGCGCACGCTGATCGCGCAGATGCGGACGGTCTTCGGCGCCACTCCCTTCGAGCGCTACGAGATCCTCGCGCGGCTGAGCGACGAAGGGTCCTCCGGTGGAATGGAGCATCGTGCCTCGAGCGAGAACGGGTTGGCCTCGTCCCATTTTCGCGACTGGCCGGGCGAGATCCTGTACCGCGACTTGATCGCGCATGAGATCGTCCACGCCTGGAACGGCTTCTACCGGACGCCCGCCGATCTCTGGGCGCCGACACCCAACGTCCCGGTCTCGGGCAGCCTGCTGTGGATGTACGAGGGGCAGACCGAGTTCTGGGGACACGTCCTGGCGACCCGCGCCGGCCAGTTCACGCCGGCCGAGCTGCGCGACCGCCTGGCCATGGAAGCCGCCGAGATTGCCGCACGGCCGGGCCGCTCGTGGCGTCCGCTGTCGGACGACGTGAACTATCCCTCCTTCATGCTTCGACAGCCGGTCCCCTGGCGCGACTGGCAACGACGCCGTGACTACTATGCGGAAGGGGTCATGCTGTGGCTCGCGGTCGATGCCGAGCTGCACGAGCGCAGCGGCGGGCGTCGCGGCATCGACGACTTCGCGCGCCGCTTCTTCGCCGGGGCCACGCCCGGCGCGTCGGCGCGTACCTACACCCTTGCGGACATATGCGGCGCCCTGGACGAGGTCGCCCCCGGCGACTGGGAAGGGTTCCTCCGGACCTGGATCGACGGACATGACGAGCTCGATACGACCCTTGGTCTGACCCGGCACGGCTGGGGGCTCGTCTTCACCGATACGCCCACCGACGCCTTTCGCGCCAGCGAGGACGAGTCCGGGGTGGCCGACCTGACCTACTCGATCGGGCTGGCGGCGCGGACCGATGGGACGGTGCGCTCGGTCGCCTGGGATGGCCCTTCCTTTCGCGCCGGCCTGCGACCCGGCGTCCGCATCGTGACCGTCAACGACGTCCCCTTCCGGCCCGAGGCCCTGCTGGCGGCGGTGCGCGACTCGGTGAACCGCCCCGTGCTCCTGACCATTGAACAGGATGGTCGCCGGTCCGCCGTTCGCATCGACTACGCGGGCCCGCTACGTTACCCGCACCTGGCGCGGATTCCTGGGCGCCCGGATACCCTCACCGCCCTGCTCACCCCGCGTTGAACGCGGGCACCGGCGGGCATCTGCCGCGTGTCGCCCCTGAAGGGCGGCGTGGTCGGGCTTGAAGCTCGACCCACCGCCCTGAGGTGCCCTCCTTGATTCCGTCTTCTGGTTTCTGGATTGGCACACATTAAGATCAGGGTGTGCCCTATACGCCCATCGAGCAACACGGCCTGATCGGCGACATGCACACGGCGGCGCTCGTCACCCACGACGGGACGATCGACTGGCTGTGCCTGCCGAGCTTCGACTCCCCCAGTGTCTTTGCCGCCATCCTGGACGACAAGAAGGGCGGGTATTTCGCCCTCCGTCCGCAGGCAGACGACTACGCCTGCAAGCAGTTCTACTGGCCCGACACCAACGTCCTGATCACCCGGTTCCTGACCCAGGACGGCGCCACCGAGCTCTGCGACTTCATGCCGGTGGGCGCGGCGCGCACGTCGGTGAGGCACCACGAGATCATCCGGCGGGTGACCGCGGTCCGCGGGTCCCTCCCGATGGCGCTCGAGTGCCGGCCTGCCTTCGACTACGCGCGGGCCCCGCACACGGTCGAGCTCGATGGGTGTGGGGCGCGCTTCCAGAGCGACGGCATGGCGCTCGGCCTGGCCACCGACGTCGAGCTCGAGACGGACGGCACCTGTGCCCGCGCGCGGTTCCAGCTCAACGAGGGCGAGAGCGCGCATTTCGTGCTCCGCATGCTCGACGGCGAGCGCGGGTTCGGCGCCAGGCCGTCCGACGAGTACGCCCAGAAGGCCTTCTCCCGCACGGTCGACTACTGGCGCTGGTGGCTCTCGCGATGCAAGTACCAGGGTCGATGGCGCGAGACGGTCTACCGCTCGCTGCTCACGCTCAAGCTGCTGACCTATGAGCCGACCGGCGCGATTGTCGCCGCGCCCACCTGCAGCCTGCCGGAGGGCCTCGGTGGCGAGCGCAACTGGGACTACCGCTTCAGCTGGGTCCGCGACTCGGCGTTCACGCTCTACTCGTTCCTGCGCATGGGCTACCACGAGGAGGCCCACCGCTACATGTCCTTCCTCGCGGAGATGACGGGGTCGGAAGACTACGAGGGCGACCTGCAGGTGATGTACGGGCTCGACGGGCGGCGCACGCTGACCGAGACCACGCTCGACCACCTGGAGGGCTACCGCTGCTCCCGGCCGGTGCGCATCGGCAATGGCGCGTTCGACCAGCTCCAGCTCGACATCTACGGCGAGCTCCTCGACGCCATCTACCTCTACGACAAGTGGGGCACGCCGATCTCGTGGGACACGTGGCAGACGGCGTCGAAGATGATCGACTGGGTCGCGCGGCACTGGCAGGAGCCCGACCACGGCATCTGGGAGGTGCGGGGCGCCCGGCGGCACTTCGTCAGCTCGAAGCTGATGTGCTGGGTCGCCATCGACCGCGGCCTCCGCATCGCCCGGCGCCGGTCCTTCCCCTGCGACTGGGACCGCTGGGAATCGGTCCGGAACGACATCTACCGCCAGATCATGGCCAAGGGCTGGGACCCGGACCGCCGCTCGTTCGTCATGAACTACGGCTCGAAGGACCTCGACGCCTCGAACCTGCTGATGTCGCTCACCATGTTCACCGCGCCCAACGACCCGCGCATGATCGGCACCATCGAGGCCATCATGAAGCCGCCGTACCAGGGCGGCCTCGCCACCAACAGCCTGGTCCAGCGCTACGACACCGGCTCGGCCAAGGACGGGCTGGAGGGCGAGGAAGGCACGTTCAACATGTGCACCTTCTGGCTCGTCGAGGCCCTGACCCGCGCCGGCCGCTACCGTCCCGACCTGCTGGACCGCGGACGCCTGGTCTTCGAGCGCATGCTCGGCTTCTCCAACCATCTCGGCCTCTACGCCGAGGAAACCGGCACGCGCGGCGAGGCCCTGGGCAACTTCCCCCAGGCCTTCACCCACCTGTCCCTGATCAGCGCCGCCTACAACCTCGACCGCACGCTGGACCTCGGCACGAATCGCAGGCCGGCGTCACACAACTCCGAGTAGATGGATCTGGTGATCTGGTGATCTCGTGATCTGGTGATCTGGTGAGTAAAAGGGGTCAGACCCCTTTTCCCAGATCCCCAGATCGCCAGATCGGTTCCAGATCACAAGATCACGAGATCACCAGATCACCAAATTCAGGAGTCCTTCTTGGTGAGGATCCCCAGAAGGTCCACCGGCACCGGCAGGACGACGACCGAGCTGCGCTCGTTGCCGATGTCGGCAATCGTCTGCAGGAAGCGCAGCTGCAGTGACATCGGGTTCTGCCCCAGCACCGCCGCGGCGGCGCTGAGTTTCTCGGATGCCTGCTGCTCGCCCTCGGCGTGGATGATCTTCGCGCGCCGGTCGCGTTCGCTCTCGGCCTGGCGCGCCATCGCCCGCTGCATGATGTCCGGCAGGTCCACGTGCTTGACCTCGACCGCCGACACCTTCACCCCCCACGGATCGGTCTGGAGGTCGATCACCTCCTGCAGTTGCCGGTTGATGCGCTCGCGGTCCGACAGCAGGTCGTCGAGGTCCGCCTGGCCGAGGATGCTCCGCAGCGTGGTCTGGGAGAGCTGGCCGGTCGCGTACATGAAGTCCTCGACCTCGAGCACCGCCTTCAGGGGGTCGACGACGCGGTAATACACCACGGCGTTCACCTTGACCGAGACGTTGTCGCGGGTGATGACGTCCTGCGCCGGGACGTCCGAGACGATCGTGCGCAGGCTGATGCGCGCGAACCGGTCGATGGGCCAGAACACGAAGATGATCCCCGGCCCCTTCGGCTGCCGCAGCACGCGGCCGACCCGGAACACCACCCCGCGTTCGTACTCCAGCACGACCCGGATGCAGCTCAGGAAGTAGAGCACGACCAGCGCCAGGAACAGCCCGACGCCCCCCAGTGGATTCAGGTCCATCAGTCTCCTCCGTCCGCCATGTCAGGCATCCTCGCGCGGCGCCACGCGCAGCAGCAGTCCCTCGCGGTGCTCCACCCGGAGCGGCGCCCCATCGTCCACCGGCCCGGCGCTTGTCGCCCGCCAGAGCTCGCCGTGCACCCGCACCAGGCCGGACCAGTGATCGCGCTCCGCTCTGAAGGCCCCGGCGGCGTGGGCCAGCGCGCCGGGCAGGTCCTCGCCCCCCGTGGCTGGCGGCGCCCGGTGCGCCCGCACCACGGCCGTCACGAGGAAACCGGCGACCACCGCCGACGCCAGGGCCACCGGCAGCACGAGCCACGGTGACACGCGCATGAAGCCTGGCGGCGAGTCGACGAGCATGAGGCCGCCGACGCCGACCGCCAGCGCCCCGCCGGCAGCGAGCAGGCCATGGCTGACGATGAAGCCCTCGGCCACGAACAGGGCCAGCCCGATGACGAGCAGCACGAGGCCGACGTAGTTGATGGGCAGCACCGCCATCGCGAAGAAGCCGAGCACGAGGCAGATGATCCCGACGGTGCCGCCTACGCCCCAGCCCGCGGTGTAGAGCTCGAACAGCAGGCCGTAGAAGCCCAGCATCAGCAGCATGAACGCGAGGTTCGGGTTCGCCAGCGCGGAGAGGATCTGGTCGCCCCACCACATCTCGACGGCCTCGATCGGGGCGCCAGCCGTGGCCAGGCGCACGGGGCCATCCGGCAGGGAGACGGTGCGTCCGTCGATGGCGGCGAGCAGCGCGCCAAGGTCGTCCGCCATCAGGTCGACGACGTGGCGCTCGACGGCCTCGCGCGCGGTGATCGACGCGCTCTCGGTCACGGCCTCGGTGACCCAGTCCACGTTGCGACCCCGCAGCTCCGCCATGGAACGCACCCAGGCCACGGTGTCGTTGAGGATCTTGTCCTCCATCGGCGAGGCCGGCCCTTCGGGCGTCTCGTTGCCGGACGGGGCTGTCGGGGCCGGGCCGAGGGGGCCACCACCCGACTGGACCGGATGCGCGGCGCCGATGTTGGTGCCCGGTGCCATCGCCGCGATGTGGGCGGCCACGGTGATGAAGAGGCCGGCCGACGCGGCGCGTCCTCCTGGTGGCGAGACGTACACGACAACGGGCACGCGGCTGTCGAGCATGCGCCGCGTGATCGCGCGTGTGGAGTCCACGAGGCCACCGGGGGTGTCGAGCAGGATGACGAGGGCGGCCGCGTCGCGCGCCTCGGCCTGGCCGATGGCGCGCACGAGGAACCGCGCGGTGACCGGGTTGATGCTGTCGTCAGGAAGGGCCGCGGTGAGGACCGGCGGCGGCTGGGCGAACGCGGCCCCGGCCGTGGCCAGGACCACGGGAAGGATTCCCGCGAGCGTCCGCGCCCTCACTCCCAGACATCCTCCAAATCGGGCGATTTGGCGTTCCGATGATCTGGTGGTCCGAACCGCCGGTGCGACGGTCCGCTGAACGAGCCGGTGATGGAACTCCGCCGGGCCGCGGCACGCCGCCGCACGGCCGGCACCCCAGGTTCACATCCCCAAGCTCAAGGCCTCAATCTCAAATCCTCAATCTGAGATCTCAATTCTCTTTCCCTTCCTCCTCCGCGTCCTCTTCCTCGTCTGGCAGCGGTTCGTCGCCCCACGGGTTGGCCTGCGGGCCAGGGACGATGCCGGCGATGTCGGGGTCGTAGCCGGCCGGGTGGGAGGGGCTCTGCGAGCGCCGGATCTTGGCCTCCTCGCGCTTGGCCGCCTTCTGCTTGTGCCGTTCCGCGCGCGCGCGTTCCCGCTCGCGCTTTCCACGTGTCAGGGGTCCTCGAGTCGCCATCGCGCTCCCAGTGAAAGAGAGGACATTCCGCGGGGGCCGACCCGTGGGGCCGGCCCTCGCACCATCATCGTCACGCCGGCTGCGAGGCCGGCGTCACCCGCCGGGCGGGGAGCCCGCGGGCGCGAACGGGTGGGCCTACCAGCGCGGCTCGCGCCGGTTGCGGCCGCCGCCGAAGCCGCCGCCACGACCGCCACCGCCGCCGCCGTCGAACCCGCCGGCGCGGGGCACCTTCGGGCGCGCTTCGTTCACGGTCAGGTTCCGGCCCCCGAACGACGAGTTGTGGAACTCGTCGATGGCGCGCTGCGCGCCCTCGTCGGTCGACATCTCGACGAACGCGAAGCCACGCGCGCGGCCGGTCATCTGGTCGCGCATGACCGTGACCGACTCGACCGGCTCGATCTGGCCGAACAGATCCTGCAGATCCGCCTCCGCCGTCTGGAACGGCAGGTTTCCAACAAACAGCTTCCGACCCATGGTCGCTCTCCTCAGTCCCGGCTCACGCGAGACCACTCACGGCACCGCGGTGTGGTACGTCCGAGCTCCTTGCTGAGTCCCCGGACGGCGGTGCAACTAACTGCAGGCTGCGTGCTGAGACGAGTGAGGCGAGCTCCAATCGGCCCGGAAACGCGAACGGCCGCGCTCCGGCGGCCGTCACCAACAGACCCCTCGATTCTAGCACAGGGGTGGGGCCCCGTCCGTCCCCGGCACGGCCAGCCCGCGAGGGCCGGGACCCCGTGCCCCCGCGCGCCGGACCCGCGAAAAATGGCGGGATTTCCCATCCCTCAGGCAGGCCTGGCCACCTCAGTGGAGGAGCCCGGCGCGCGCGGGCCGCGCCGGCTGCCAGCGGAACCGCAGATAGTAGTCGGACCGCCCCTGCATGAAGAACCGCGCCACCTCCCCCGCCTCCTTGTCGCTGCCCGTCACCGGGTCGAGCCCGAGGACCTGCGGGTACCAGCGCCCGCCAATCGTGATCCGGGTCGGCGCCGTCCAGGTCTCGGGCGCGTCCAGCCGGGAGGCATAGACCACGAACACCCCTCCCTGGCGCCACTGGCCGTCCACGGCGTGGTTCAGCAGGATGACGTAGCGCTGGAGGTAGGTGTTCCAGTGGACGGACGGTCCCCAGAAGACATCGACCGGGGCGTCCGACTGGTCCCAGCTGTTGGCGGCGGGGAAGATCGGCGTCGCCAGGGGATACACCCAGGGACCCGCATCCTCCACCCACCCCCGCAGCGTCTCTCCGGCCGTGCGCGCGGCCGGTACCCAGGTGCCCGCGCGCCAGATGGCAAAGCGTCCTTGAGGATCGTCGCGGTCGGCCCAGCGCAGGCGCGCCAGCGAGACGCCGACGCCGCCGGGACGCTCCACGTACTGCGTGTACAGCAGGTAGAGGTACTCGCGCGACGGGTCGAGCATCACCGAGAAGTCACCGACGCCCCCCAGGAAGAAGACGTTGCGCGTGTCGCACTTGATCCCGCTCGGCGGGGCGTCGAGCACGATGCCCAGGTCCTCCCACGTGTGTCCCCGGTCCCGCGAGCGGGCGGCACCGATGCGCGGGATGATCTTGTCCTCCTCGGGGCACGGCAGCACGTCGGGCTCGTTGTGGTAGTAGCCGTACCAGGTGCCATCGCCGTTGTCGATGACGGCTTCCATCCACGTGCCGCCGGTCGGGGGCAACCCCTTGAAGTCCGCCGGCACGCGCGGCTCCAGCCAGCGCAGCGAGCGGCCCTCGGACCGGCTCGGCCGGCCCCAGAACGTCGTCGTGAAGAGGACCAGCCGGTCCTGGCCGTCGACCCTGTCGCGCACCACCGGGCTGTTCGAGTCGACGTACAGCGGCAGGATCGCGCGCGGCGCGGGCGCGAGCGCGGCGAGGATCGTCCCGCCCTCCACCGCGGTGCGCGCGATGACCGGCGAGCCACGCCACAGGAACCGCGTCTGGACGATGACGAGCAGGCCGGCCACGGGCACGGCCACGGCGAGAACCGCCAGCGCCGCCCGCGCGCGCACACTCACCATCGTCCTGCCCGGCCGCTTACCGCGGCGCCCCCGGGACGGCGCCCGACTCCACCCGTACCGCGATGGACGACGTGCCGGGCCCGGTCAGGTACACCCGCTGGGTGGCCTTCCGGAAGTCCTCCGGCCGGGCCTTCGGGATGTCCATGAACTGCTGCGGGTTGCGGTCCACCAGCGGGAAGTACGAGCTCTGGATGTGCACCATCAGCCGGTGCCCGCGCCGGAAGGCGTGGTAGACGTCCGGCATCTCGAACGACAGCGCCTGCGGCTCTCCCGGGGGCATCGGCTCCGGCGTCTCGAACGAGTGGCGGAATTTCGCGCGGAATGGCTCGCCGCGCACCAGTTGCTGGTAGCCGCCCATCCGCACGTAGTTCGAGGGCAGCGGCGCGCCCTCCGGAGCGGCGGGCTGGGGATAGTCCCCGGGGTAGACATCGACGAGCTTCACCACGAAGTCGCTGTCGGTGCCGCTGGTCGACACGGTGAGGTTCACCGTGATCGGTCCGGCGATGACGAGGTCCTCGGCGAGCGGCTCGGTCTGGTAGACCAGCACGTCCGGCCGCTGGGCCGCGAACCGCTGGTCCTCGGTGGCGTGGTCGGAGGTCAGTCCCCGGACGACGTAGCCGACGTGGGGCACGGGCCGGTTCGGGTCGCTGACGTACTCGTCGTAAGCCGGCGCGCCGGACGGGGCGGCGGACGCCAGCCGTCCCCCCGGCGCCAGGTACAGCGTCTGCGGCTCGGCTTCACGGGGCGGCCACACGGCGTGCCGCCGGAACTCGTTGAGGCCCGTCACGAACATGTACGCCTCCGGGAAGGCGTCGGGGAGCGGGGTGTCCTTCAGGTAGTGCTGGAACCAGGGAAACTGGATGGCGGACTGGAAGTACGCGCTCGTCTTGATGCCGAAGTCGAGGTTGCCGAGCCGCTGCCCGTCGCCGCGCGACCAGCCGCCGTGGGCCCAGGGCCCCATGACAATCCGATTGTCGGCCGACGGATCCTGCTCGACCGCCCGGTACATGTAGAGCGGGCCCATCGGGTCCTCCGCGTCGAACCAGCCGCCGACGTTGAGGATGGCCGGCGTGATGTCGTGGGTGGCGTGCTTCCAGAGCGAGCGCTTCTGCCAGAACGCGTCGTAGTTGGGGTGGTCGACGATCTCCTGGAAGTAGCCGGCGCGCCCGCCGAAGAGCCGGGCGTTCACCGTGGCCAGCGGTCCGAGGCGCAACAGGAACTCGTAGGCGTCCGGCGTGCCCATGCCGAAGCGCACGGTCGGGGACGGCGTGACCGGCTGGGGGCCGCGCGGCTGGAAGCCGGAGTAGAACCCGAAGTTGGCCGCGAGCATGAACGCCCCGTTGTGGTACACGTCGTCGCCCATGTAGTAGTCGGCCGTCGGCGCCTGCGGCGACGCGGCCTTGAGGGCGGGGTGCGCCCCGATGATGCTGGCCGCCACGTGGAAGCCGGGCTGCGAGATGCCGACCATGCCGACCCGCCCGTTGTGGTTCGGCAGGTGCTCGAGCATCCACGCGATTGTGTCGTAGGTGTCGCTGCTCTCGTCGACGTCAGCGGGCCCGCGCTTGTCGGGCACGTGCGGACGGACCTGCTGGAACTCGCCCTCCGACATCCAGCGGCCACGCGCGTCCTGGTAGACGAAGATGTAGCCCTCGTCCTCGAACTCGCGCGATGGGCCGAGCGAGGCGCGGTAGGCGTCCGCCCCGTACGGCGCCACGTTGTACGGGGTCCGCGTCAGCAGGATCGGGTAGCGGCGGCTGGTGTCCTTCGGCACGTACACCGAGGTGAAGAGCCGGGCCCCGTCCCGCATGGGCACGCGGAACTCGTACTTCGTGTACCGCGAGCGCACCCGCTCCACGCCGGCCTGGTCGGCCTGGCGGGCGCCGAGCTGGAGCACGGAGACGGCGGCAAGGGCGACCGTGACGAGGAGCAGGCGGTGTCTGGTCATCGGGCGGGATTATAGCGGCCCGGCGTTCGGACGATAATGGGAATGCCCCCCGATGACCTGGCAACCCACCCTGCACGCCGCGCTCCTGCTCGCCGCCACCGGGCTTGCCGTGTGGGCGACGGTCATCGTCCGCAGCCGCCGGGGCGTGCCCGGCGCGACGTCGCTCTGGACGCTGATGCTGGCCATCGCGCTCTGGTGCCTGACAAGCGCCCTGCACGCGCTGACCGATCCCCTCCCCCTGCGGATTGCCATCTCGAAGGTCCAGTACATCGGCATCGCCGCGGTGCCCACGCTGTGGTTCGTCTTCGCCAGCGAGTACGCCCGGGCCCGCTGGAGCGAGGACATCGTCCTCAGGGTCGCCCTGTGGGTGCTGCCTGTCGTCACGGTGCTGGCGGCGTTCACGAACGAGTGGCACCACCTCCTGTGGACGTCCATCCACCCGGCCGGCGACGGCAGTTCCCGGGTCGTCTACGAGCACGGTCCCTGGTTCGTCGTGTGGGTCGTGTTCACCTATTGCACGCTCGCCGGCGGCGCGTGGGCCATGCTGCGCAGCCTGCGGCGCTACCCCCTGCCACGGCGGCGCCAGGCCGTCTCGATCGTCGTCGGCATCAGCCTGCCGTGGATCGCCAACGCCGTCTACATCTCCGGCCTGCTTCCGCCAGGGCTCGACCTGACCCCCGTCGCGTTCTCGCTGTCGGGCGCGGTCATCCTCTGGGGCCTCTATCGGCACCGGCTGCTCGGCCTGGTCCCGATCGCCCGCGACGTGCTCGTCGACAGCATGGAGGACGGCGTCCTGGTGCTCGACCAGCAGCGGCGCATCGTGGACCTGAACCCGGCGGCGCGACGGCTGACGGGCTGCACCGAGGAGTCGATCGGCGACACGATCGAGGATGCGGTCACGTGGTGGACGCGCGCCATCACGGAGCGGCGCAGTGGCGCCGGCCTGCCGGCCCTGGTCGCCGTCGGGCCGGAGCCGCGCCACCTCGAGGTGGCCGTCGCGCCGGTGCGGGACAGCCGCGAGCGCTTCACGGGCTGGCTCGTGCTGCTGCACGACATCACCCACGTGCGGCGGGCCCAGGCGGAGCGCCAGGCGCTCGACCGCCGTGTCCAGGAGCAGCAGCGCCTCGAGAGCCTGAGCGTGCTGGCCGGCGGCGTCGCGCACGACTTCAACAACCTGCTGACCGGCATCCTGGGCAACGCGGACCTGCTCGCGCTCAGCGCCTCACCCGAGTCGCCGCTCCGGCAGAGCGCCGACGCCATCGTCATCGGCGCGCAGCGCGCCGCTGATCTCGTGGCCAAGATGCTCGCGTTCGCCGGCGAAGGGCGCGTCATGGCGCAGGCCGTCGACCTGGCCGAGCTCGGCGCGGAGATGGTGGATCTGCTGCAGGCTTCCGTGGCGCGCCACTGCACGTTGCGCTACCGGTCCGACCCGGGACTGCCGGCCTTCCATGCCGACGCCACGCAGCTCCGGCAGATCCTGCTCAACCTGATCATCAACGCCGCAGAAGCGTCGGATGAGGGCGGGCTGGTGTCGGTGGAGATTGGCGTGGAGCCGTTGACGGCGGGCGACCTCGCGGCGGCGACGATTGCCGGGGCGGTCCAGCCCGGCCCGCACGTCTTCATCGATGTCTGCGACCAGGGCACCGGGATGGATGAGGCCACCGTGGCGCGCATCTTCGACCCGTTCTTCTCCACCAAGGCCACCGGACGCGGGCTGGGCCTCGCCGCCATCCAGGGTATCGTGCGGAGCTATCGCGGCGCGATTCGTGTCGCGAGCACGCCGGGGCAGGGCACACGCGTGCGCATCTGGCTGCCCCTCGTCGAAGGCGCCGAGCCGGGGCCCGACGGGACCGCGGCCCCCGCCACGCTGGGTGCGACCAGCCGGGCCACCGATTGACCCGCCCCCGGCCGCAGGGCGAACGCGCCGGCTCCCCTAGCTGGCCAGCAGCTCGCCAACCACCGAGAGCGCCGGCACCGCCTCGGCGACCGTCTTGATGATCACGAGCAGCGGCATCGCGAGCAGCACGCCCCAGGGCCCCCACAGCCATCCCCAGAACAGGAACGACACGAACACGGCCACCGGGTTCACGTCCGCGATCGGCCCGAGGAAGATGGGGCTGAGCAGCATGCCCTCGAGGCTCGTGATCACCAGCGAGACGCTCCCGACGAGGGCCGCCGTGCCGAGGTCGCCGAACTGCGCGAAGGCGGCGAACGCGGACGCCCCCATGATCACCGTCGGCCCGAAGTAGGGCACCGCGTTCAGGATGCCCGCCAGCACGCCCCACAGGCCCGCCTGCGCCACGCCGATCCAGGCGAAGGCCAGCCAGGTCAGCGTCCCGACCACCGCCCCCATCATGACCATGTGCAGCAGGTAGCGCCCGACGCGCGTGGCAATCGCGTCCACGACGCGGACCGTCGTTCGGCGCCGCGACAGGGCCTGCCCGCTGAGGCGCACGAACTTCCGCTTGAAGCGGTCGCCGGTCGCGAGCAGGAAGAAGACGAGGAACAGCAGGAGCACGAGCCCCCCGGCCACCGATGCCAGGCCGCGCGAGCCCCACCACATGTAGTTCCGGAGATCCAGCGGCGGCTCCACGATCTGCACCGCCATCACGCCGTTTGGCGGGGCCGACGAGAGGCCTCCGGTGTCGTTGGCCGCCTGCTCCATCTCGCTGACCGTCTTCTGGAGCTGCGCGAGCGGCGTGTCCTTCTTGCGCAGCGTGCCCCGGAGCGACTGGCGGATGTCACGCGTCACGCGCGGCAGGGCGTCCAGCGCCGCGGCCGCTTCATCACTCAGGCTGTAGCCGAGCGCCCCGATGCCCACGGCCAGCAGGACCACGACGAGCGCGGCGGCCAGCGCACGCGGCATGTAACACGACATCCGACGCACGATCGGGGCGAGAGACAGGGCGACGACGATGGCCGCCAGCACCGGAACGATGAAATCCTCGGCCAGCTTCAGGCCCGCGATGGCGACGACGACCGCCATCACGATCACGGCACGCGAGGTTGGCCTCTCGGTCAGCATGCCCCGGCTGGTTCAAGCGACATGCCACACCCAGAGGGCGGTAGACGGCCAGATTCAGGCACCCGGGCCGGCCGGGCTGTGGAGCGGACGTGTAACTCTTACGCGCCAACTGCCGGGTTTGGCCCGAACGCGTCCAGGGCGGCCGGCAGGTCCTCGAGCCGCGGTATGCGGGGACAGTCGGCCTCCGGGTAGAGGCCACCGGGGTCGAAGAGCACCGCGCCGGCCAGGCCCGCGGCACGGGCGCCGGCGACGTCGACGTGGTACAGGTCGCCCACGTGCACGGTCTCCTCGGCACGGCCGCCGGACTGCTCGAGGGCGAGGCGGAACAGGCCCGGGTCGGGCTTCTCGACGCCCCACGCATGGGAGTCGAGGATGACGTCGACGTGCCGGGTGAGGCCGACGCGGTCGAAGAGGCGGTGCAGGCGGCCGTTCGCGTTGGAGACGACCACGAGGGTGCGACCCTCCGAGCGGAGGCGCTCGAGCAACGGCACGACGTCGGCGGGCACGTGCTCCCACAGGTTCTCGGTCGCGTGGTACTCGCGCAGCCGTTCGAGCGCGCGGTCGGTCTGTGCGGTCAACGGGATGCGGGCCTGCGTCAGCACCTTGTTGAAGTAGACCCACCCGCGGGACGCGTCGTTCGTCTCGCGCACCAGCGCGGCCTCGTCGATCTCCCGGCGGGCGCGGCGGTCGGCAGTCTCGAGCACCCGCGGCGGCACCGAGACGCCCTCGGCCGCCAGCGTCTCACTCACCCGCGTCCACGACGGGTGCACGAGCACGCCGCCAGCATCGAGAAAGACCGTCCGGATCATCGGGGAGACGGTATCACGCCCCGGCGACAGCCACGCTCATGGCGTCTTGAAAGAACCAGCCACGAAGCACACGAGGAACATGAAGCTCACGAAATCTCTGCGTTCGAGATGGGGTCAGCCCGCCGTCTACCCGGGATGCCCGTGGAACGGCGGCGGCCCCTTGTCACCAGGGCCTGGACACGACCACGGAGACATCTGTGCATCCCCCGTCCATCCGTGCATCTGTGTGTTCCCGTCTCTGTCCCATCTGTGCAATCTGTGCCATCTGTGGCCTGTGCCATCTGTGGCCTGTGCCATCTGCGGCCCGGGCTATCACTCGCCCTGGCGCGCCTCCACTCGCGCATCCTCCGCAATCGTGTCCGGCGGGTGCACGACGACGGTCGCGCCGGCCTCGATGCCCGCCAGCACCTCCGCGTCCACGCCGTTCCGGTGCCCGATCGTCACCGATGTCTCGTGGACGCGTCCGTCGCGGACCTCGTACACGGCCCAGCCCTCGCCGCGCCGGAACAGCGCGCTCGTCGGCACCGTGAGCACGTCGTCCGCCTCCCAGGTGACGATGCGCACCTCCACCCGGTAGCCGTCGCCGAGCTCGGTCCAGGCACCGGCGGGATCGGCGAAGTCCATGACGACGTTGACCCGCTGCTCCTCGACCCCCAGCGCCGAGACCTTGGTGAACCCCGACGGCTCGACCCGGCGCACGCGCGCCTCGATGGGCACCTGCCCGCCCCACTCCTCGAGCAGCACGCGGGCCCCCGGCTCCACCTGGACGGCATCGGTCGACAGCAGGTCCGACACGATTTCCAGGTCCTTCGGATCGCCGATCTCGAGGAGCGGCTCGCCGGCCGGCACGGCGCTCTCACTCTCGCGCAACCGCCGCAACACCACGCCGTCGATCGGCGCGGTCAGCTCCAGCACACGCCCGGCGGCCTGCAGCGAATCCGGCCGCAGGCGGGCCTCGGCCTGCTGGAGCTGGGACCGCGCCGTGGCGACGGCGTACCGCGCGGCCTGCGCGGCCTCGCCTGCCGTCCTGGCCTCGGCCTCGGCGGCGTCGACCTGCTGGCGCGTCGCGAGCCCGGAGGCGTCGAGCTCGTGCACGCGCTCGAGCTCCTTCTGCGACAGCGCCAGCGCGGCCTCGGCCCGGCGCTGGTCGGCCTCGGCGCGGCCGAGCGCGGCCCGCGCGGCCGCGCGCGCGGCCTCGGCCTCCTGCCGCGACCGCGCGTCGAGCAGCGGCGGCGTGTCGGCTCGCAGCCGCGCGACCACGGTCTCGCCACTGGTGACGACGTCACCGGGCTCGAGATCGATCCGCAGCACGCGGCCCGCCACCGGCGCCGAGACGACGTAGCGGTGACGGACGCGGGTCTCGCCCTCCTCGTCGATCGTGACGCGCAGCGGCCCCCGCGCCACGGTCGCCAGGTCCACCGGCGTTGCGCGCGGCCACAACGCCACGGCCAGCAGCCCGGCGATGACGAGCCCCCCGATGATCACGCGGACGTTCGTGAGCAGCCCTCGCATCCGTTACTCCCGCGTCTTGAGCACGCCGACGAGATCGAGGTGGTCGAGGCGCCGCCGGACCACGAGCGCCGAGACGAGCGTCGCGCCGATCACGGTCAGGAAGGCCCACGCCACGGTCGGCGCGGTGACGATGAAGGGCATGCGGTATACCTCGTTGTTGAGCCCCGAGACCATCAGGAGTCCCAGGCCGTAGCCGATGACGGCCCCGGTCGGCAGCGCGAGCGTCGTCACGACGGCCAGCTCGCCAAGCAGGATCAGGGAGATCTCGGCGCGCGTGAACCCGAGCACCCGCAGGCTGGCGAGTTCACGGCTGCGCTCCGAGAGCGACACGCGCGCCGAGTTGTAGACCACGCCGAAGGCGATGATACCGGCGAAGAACACGTTGAAGAACACCATGAGGTTCATGTTCTCGGCCAGCGTCGTCCGGAAGTTCTCGAGCGACAGGCGGGTGAGCGCGACGCCCGCCACGGCGGGCACGAGCTTCAGGCGGTGGTACAGCGCATCGGCCTGCGAAGGGTCCATCGTGAGGGCGACGCTCGACACGGTCCGTCCCTCGCGGAGGAGCCGGTGCAGCGCGTCGATGTCCATGTAGGCCTGCAGCCCCATCGCATCGTCCACCAGCGACGCGACCGGCGCGTCGAACACCGGCCGGCGGCCCTCGAGCACCTCGATGCGGACATGGTCGCCCGGTGCCACGTCCAGGATGCCCGCCAGCATCTTCGAGAGGACGAGCCCGCCCGGCGGCAGGGACAACACGCGACCGGAGCGGTCGACGACCCGGTTCAGCGCGGGACGGGCCGGCAGCCCCGTGACCGCGAGCGTGCGCGACCGTGGTCCCGAGCGGAGGCGCGCCGGCACGCTGCGCTGCGGCTCGACGCGCATGACGCCGGGCAGCCGCGCCACCGCGTGCACCGCCGAGGGTCCGCGCGGCTCGACGAACGTGACCGTCGCGTCCTGCCGCATCGTCACGACGAACTGCTGGTCGATGAGCTCGTCCATCACGTCGATGAACGCGAACCCCACCACGAGGATGGCGGTGGCGAAGGCGATGCCCACGATGGAGGCCAGGGCCCTGAACGGCTGCCGCTCCAGGTTGCGCAGGACCATGCGCGTGGCGTGCGTGAGGCGACGCGTGATCCATGCCGACTCCGCGAGGCTCCGGCGATACAGCGCGGGCGGCTCGGGACGCATCGCTTCGGCGGGTGGGATGCGCACCGCCCGTCGCACCGCCGCCTGCGCGCCCAGCGCGGCCACCAGGAGACTGCCCCCGACCGCGCCAATCGCCACGTCCACCGACAGGCGGTAGTCGAGCAGGGGAAAACGGAAGTAGTCGTTGTAGATGGCGATCATGCCGGCACCGAGCCACGCGCCGGCCGCGACGCCGCCCGCCGCGCCGACCGTGGCAATCACCAGCGCCCACTTGATGTAGTGCCACCCGACCTCGGCGTTCGAGTATCCCAGTGCCTTGAGCGCCGCGATCTGGGCGCGCTGCAGCGCCATCGCCCGCGTCAGGGCGACGTTCAGGATGAAGGCGGCCACGCTGAGGAAGATCAGCGGCGTGACGAACCCGAAGCTCTGGAGCTGCGCCAGCTCGTTGCCCAGCGTCCAGGCGGAGGGCTGCAGCCGGCGTGGAATGGCGCCGGCCCCGCCGTAGGGTTGCAGGAGCCGGTCGAGGGCCGCGATCACCTCCGGCTCCGACCCGCCGGGGCTGACGGCGAGCGAGACGTCGTTGAACGCGCCTTCCATGTCGAAGGCGGTCGCCAGCGCGCGACCGTTCATCCAGAACACGCCGAAGCGCCGGTTGTCCGGGATGATCTCCCCCGGGCGGATGCTGTAGACGTACTCGGGGGAGAGCACGATGCCCGCAATGCGCAGCTGGCGTCGCCGCCCGTTGATCACGGCCGCCACCTGGTCACCGGGCCGCAGGCCGTTCGCATCCGTGAACGCCTCCGAGGCCAGCACCTCGTCCGGGCGCGCCGGGTCGATCCAGTTGCCGCGCCGCAATACGACGTCGTTCAGCACGGGCCGGCCGCGCACCGGCAGGGAGACGAGCCGGCCCGTCGCCGGCTCCTCGATGCCGGGAACGTCCAGGGTGACATCGGCCACCACGCGGGTCGACACCGCCTCCACCCCGGGAATCGCCCTGAGGCGCTCCTCCAGCCGGTTCGGCGCGCGCTTCAGCGACGCGAAGACGTCCGCGAAGCGCTGGCGCTCGTAGTAGGCCTCCTGCGTCCGCTGCAACGAGTCGAAGTTGGAGAGATAGGTCACGAACATCGTGACCCCGGAGGCGATGACGGCCGCGACCGCCAGCGCCTGCCCCTTCATGCCCCACAGGTCGCGGAGCAGCTTGCGGTCGAGCGCCGACAGGCCGGGCAGGCGAATCACCACTGCAGCTCCGAGGCGGCCACCTTGTGCGTGTTCCGCTCGACGCCGACGACCCGGCCGTCCGCCAGGCGGACCACGCGGTCGGCCATCGAGGCGATGGCCGCGTTGTGCGTGATGACGACGGTGGCCGTGCCCAGCTCGCGGTTGACGCGGGCGATGGCCTCGAGCACGACGATGCCGGTCTGGATGTCGAGCGCGCCCGTGGGCTCGTCGCAGAGCAGGACGTCGGGCTGCTTGGCAATCGCCCGGGCAATCGCCACCCGCTGCTGCTCGCCGCCGGAGAGCTGCGCCGGAAAGTGATCGACCCGCGCGCCGAGGCCGACGAGGTCGAGCGCCCGTTCCGGCGGCATGGGCTCGCTCGCGATCTCCGTGACGAGCGCCACGTTCTCGCGCGCCGTGAGGCTGGGGATGAGGTTGTAGAACTGGAAGACGAAGCCGACGTGCTCCCGGCGGTAGAGGGTCAGCGCGCGGTCATCGGCGCGGGTGAGGTCGTGGTCGCGGTAGACGACCGATCCGGCGGTCGGGACGTCGAGGCCACCGAGGATGTTGAGCAGCGTCGACTTGCCGCTGCCCGAGGGGCCGAGCAGCACGACGAGCTCGGACGCGAAGAGGTCGAAGTCCACGCCGCGGAGGGCCTGGACATCGACCTCGCCCATTGGATAGACCTTGGTGAGGCCACGCGCCGTGAAGACGGGAGCGCCTGGTTCGGTCACGATGGTCCGGCGTGCGCCGCGGGGGCACGGTCGAAATGGGGACAGTCCCCATTTCCCGATGCTGCCGCTGGTGGAAATGGGGACGGCCCCCATTTCCCCCGTTTCCCGGCGTCAGTTCCGAAATGGGGACTGTCCCCATTTCCGGCGACGCGCGCCTCCCCCAAGGATCTCAGGAAATGCCCCGCCGCGAAAGCGGCGATCCTACGACAGGCGCATCGCCCGCAGGGGATCGGCCAGCAGCTGCAGCAGCCCCTCGCTGTTCACGACCGGCAGTCCCCGCGCGGCGACCTCCCGCACCGTGCCCTCCCACAGGCTCCACCGCGCCGCCATCTCGGCGCCGGACAGCAGGTCGGCCTGGATCGACAGGTCCCACGGCGGCCCCCGGCGGGCGCCTGGCGCCAGGTAGACCGCGGTCCAGGCTGATTGCGAGGCGAAGAAGTCGTTGTCGTGCATCTTCACCCCGATGAAGTACGGCGCGACCGCCCCAGGGGCTGCCGGAGCCTCCGCGATGGCCTGGTCGAGGATGGCCGCGGGACTCTCGCCCACGCGCTCGAACAGCTTGACGTCCACGTGCTCGGGCCGCTCGTAGAGGCCGTTCCGCATGGTCCCGAGGTTCGCCTGCCGATCGTTCGAGACGGCAATCCTGGCGCCCAGCGCGCGGAACACCGCGTCGACGGCCGCCTGGTTCGGTGCGTCCGCGGCGATGCCGACCGCGCGCGGCGGCCGGCCGATCAGCTCCGCGTAGTGGGCGTAGCCACCGGCCCGGTCGAGCGGCTGCCCCGTGGACATGTCCAGGCCGTGCGTCTCGTACGCCATCACCACGTCGTACTGCGCCGCCGAGCTCAGCCCGGACAGGCCGTACCAGTCGTAGTTCACGCGGTACGGCAGTGGCGCGCGCGTGTGATACGCGAGGGACACGACGGGCGACGTCACCAGCCGGCGCGCCAGGTCGGGCGCCTGCTGCAGCAGGTCAACCATCCACGTGGTCAGGTAGATGTCGAGCGGGACGCCGACCGACTCGTGGAGGTCGAGCGCGCGGTCGAGCAGCACCGCCGTGTACTGCGGGTACGTGAAGTCCTGGACGTTCAGCGCGAAGAACACGCAGGGCCCGGCGGCGGCGGCACGGGCCGGCAGGCGGCCGAGCGCCAGGCCGGCGACGCCGGCCAGGGAGCGGCTGACGAAGGTGCGACGGTTCATGGCAATCCTCACCGGGCTCGGGGGAACAGGCCGGCCGTCACGGCCGGAGGACAACCGGGGCCGCGTCGTACTCGTCGCGCCAGGCCTCGAGCACCTGCGGCAACGTGGCCCAGACGATGTCGCCGGCGGCCACGTAGGGAGCCGCGGCGTCGAGCACCGCGGTGACGTAGGGCACGACGGCCGGGTTCACGTCGAACTCGCACTGCGGAAGCATCAGCGTCGCGGTGTAGAGCCGCCCCGGCTCGAGCGTCCCCGCCCGCAGGCGCGTCACGAGATCGACCGCGCCGGACGGATCGAGCGCCCCGAACGAGTAGCTGCCGATGTTCACCAGGCCGTGCGCCGGGTCGTCGGTGAAGAAGTCGTCCTCGCTGGCCGGCCGCCAGACCCCTGACGCCGTCGGATCGGCCCGGTGGCCCGCGGACCCGCCGCCCCAGAGCGCCACGGGCTGCCAGGCGTACTGCGGGAACTGCTGCCCGACGAGTGGCTGGCGGAAGCGCTCCCAGTTGGCCGAGACGGCGGGCGCGGCCGTGAAGCCGCCAACGATGCCCGTGCTGGGCCGGCCGGTCAGCTGCTCGACCATGTAGGCGACGTCCGCGTAGTTGAAGCCCAGGCTCTCGTGGGAGTGCGCGTCCACCACGACCCGGTCGGGCGCGAAGGCGGCCAGGTACTGCAGGAGGTTCATGCCGCTCGTCGACGTCCGCATCGCGTCGGTCTCCCACTGCGCGACACGCAGCGCGAACTCCCAGTCGGTCTGCAGGTCGTAGGCGCCCTGCCGCGCGGCGATCAGCGACGCCACCTGGAGCACGGCGGCGCGGTTGGCCGCGAAGCGCGCCTGATCGGACGCCAGCCACCGGCAGGGCTCGTTGCTGCCCGAGTACTCGTTGTGCGAGACGAAGGCCAGGTAGATCCGCGTGCGCGCAGCGGCCGCCGTCTCCGTCGCGCCGGCCAGCAGGCCCGCGACCACGACGGCCAGGGCCGCGGCCCATCCCATGCGTGTCATCGGTGTGCCCTCCTGCCCGTTGGACCGGCGAGGGGCCCGAAGGTTGAACCGTCCCGATCCCGTGGTGCGCGACCCGGGCCTCCACTACAATGGCGCCATGCAGGATCCTGTCGAACCGCGGCGGCGCACCGAGCTCGAGAGCGTCTTCGGTCCCCTGGAACTCCGGGCCCTCGAGGCGCTCTGGCGGCGCGACGAGCCAGCCACGGTGCGCGACCTGCTCGACGCGTTCCCCGGCATCGCCTACACGACGCTGATGACGACGCTGGATCGCCTGCACCGGAAGGGATACTGCACGCGGGAGCGCGCCGGCCGCGCGTTCGCCTACCGCCCTCGCTGGTCGCGTGACGCACTGTCTGCGGAGCTTGCCGGCCGTGCGCTGACCACGCTGCTGCCGTCCACCGCCTCGTCGATCCGGCCTATCCTGTCGTTGCTCGTGGACGAAGTGAGCCGCCGCGACGCGGCGCTGCTCGATGAGCTCGAGGCCCTCGTGCGTGAGAAGCGCGAGACCGCCACGGAGGAGCCGCGGTGATCGACAGCGGCGTCATCGCGCTGCTGGTGGCCGCGGCGGTGTACGCCGTCGCCAGCACGGTGGTGTCCGCGGCCGTGGCGGCAGCCTGGACCGCCGGGCTCCGCCCGCGGTCGGCTGCCGCGCTGTTTGCCCTGCGCCTGTCGCCGGTGGCGTCCGGTGGGGTGTCCGTGATCCTCGCGGTGCCGGCGTTCGTGCGGTTCGAGCCGGTGGGCGACGAGCGGGTCGGCCCCGTGCTCGTCCTGCTGGCCGGCGCGGGGACGTGGCTGCTGCTGGCCGGCATCTGGCGGGCGGCACGCGCCCTGACCCTCACCGCGCGTCTGGCACGCACCTGGCGCCGGGGTGCACGCCCGCTCGACCTCGGCACCGACGTGCGCGCCGACATTGTCGACCTCCCGTTCCCGATCGTCGCCGTCGTCGGCGTGGTGCGGCCGCGCGTGGTGATCGCCACCGGCGTGGCGTCGCAGTGCTCCGCCGACGAGCTCCGCCGGATGGCAGCGCACGAGCAGGCCCACGTGCACGCGGGTGACAACCTCAAGCGGCTGCTGCTCGACTGCGCCCCGGACGTCCTCCGGCTGCTGCCCGCCGGCGCGGCGCTGGCCGCCGCGTGGGACCGTGCGGCCGAGGACGCGGCAGACGACTCTGCAACCGGCGACGACCCGGCCGCGCGCGCGACGCTGGCCGGCGCCCTCGTCAAGGTGGCCCGCCTGGCGGTCCAGGGCACGCCGCACACCGGCCTGGCCAGCACCCTCATCGGGATCGGCAACGTGGAGCGTCGCGTCCGCCGCCTCGTGGCGGGCGGCCCATCGGCGGCCGCCGCCTGGCGCCCGGCGGGGGCCCTCGCCGCGGCCGTCACGGCTGGCGCCGTCTGGCTCTCGGCCCACCCGGAAGTCGCCCGCGGTATCCACGCCGGCCTGGAAGAGCTCGTCCGCTTCGGCCGCTGACGGCGGCCCCGTCGTGCCGCCCCCCGTGCGCCCCCCCCCGTGCCGCACCTTCGTGCCGCACCTCCGTGCCGCACCTCCGTGCCGCACCTCCGTGCCGCACCTCCGTGCCGCACCTCCGTGCCGCACCTCCGTGCCGCACCTCCGTGCCGCACCTCCGTGCCGCACATCCGTGCCGCACCCCCGTGCCGCACCCCCGTGCAGCACCTTCGTGCAGCACCTTCGTGCAGCACCCCCGTCTACGACCTTTGGTAGTAGCTCGTAGTTGTCACTAACGTGCACCTATCGACCGGTATCCCGCCGGTCCGTCCTTTCACAACAAAACGCATGTCATACGTCCTCTCCCGGTTGAAGGAGCGTAGTGTCCAGGCCCTGCTGGCCGTGCTCTACGCCTCGGTTCCCGCCCTTGCCTCCGAGGGCCAGGTGATGCGCTCCGACACGGGCCAGCCCGTCGCCAATGCGCTCGTCACGGTGCTCGGCCGGCCGGGCGCCGCCGTCACGGACGCCGAGGGCCGCTTCACCTTCCGCCCCGAGCCCGTGCCGCCCTTCGAGGTGCTCGTCGTCGCGCCCGGCGGCGAGATCATGAAGCCCGTCCTGATCGAGTCGATGCCCGAGGCCGGCCCCCTTCGCATCGAGGTCGCGCCGGTCGCCAATGAGTCGATCACCGTCACGGGCACCGCGCCGGACATCCAGTCCACGCCGGCGGCCGCGACCACGCTCGTGTCATCGCGCGACATCGAGGTGCGGCAGCCCACGAACCTGATGCAGATGCTGGAGAACGTGGCCGGCGTCAACCAGGTGTCCGAGGGCCAGGCGGCGGTGCCCGCGGTGCGTGGCCTGGCGAGGGGTCGCACGCTGATCCTGATCGACGGCGCGCGCGTCACGGCGGAGCGCCGCGTCGGGCCGAGCGCGACGTTCCTCGATCCGTTCTCGCTGGAGGACATCGAGGTGGCGCGTGGACCGGGCGGCGTGGCTTACGGCTCGGACGCGTTTGGTGGGGTCATCGCCGCGCGCACCCGGCGTGCCGAGCCCGGGTCGCCCTTCCAGGTGCGCGCGCTCGCCACCCTCGGGGCGGGCGTTCCCACGCGCCGCGCGAACGTCGAGCTCTCGAAGGGCTTCGAGGATGGTGGCGTGCTGTTCCAGGCGCACACCCGCGAGGCAGACGACTGGCGGAGCCCGGAGGGCGACGTCTTCAACTCAGGCTTCTCGGATCACGGGTTCCTCGTGCGCGGGGAGAAGGCCGTCGGGGTGGGCGTGCTGTCGGCCGGCTGGCAGAGCGACTTCGGTCGCGACGTCGAGCGGCCGCGCACCAACTCGCGCACCACGCGGTTCGTCTACCCCACCGAGGACTCGCACCGCTTCACCGCCAGCCTCGACTTCGGGCAGGTCGGCGGCTTCAGCCGCGCGGGCGCCAGTGTCTTCCTGGGACGCTACGCGCAGGTGACCGATCAGGACACCTTCGCGACGGCCACCCGCGGCCGGTCCCTCGAGCGCGCGGACATCGAGGCGCGTGACTTTCACGCGCGTGGCTTCGCCGAACGTTTCTTCGGCCAGTCGCGCCTGGAGTTCGGCGTCGACGTCAACGGGCGCTACGGCCTGCGTGCGCTCGACATCTACCGCGACTGGAACCTCGCCGGCGACGTCACCCGCGACCTGACCAACGTCTCGGTGGACGACGCGCGCCGCGTCGACACCGGCGCCTACGCCAGCCTCGACACGCCGGTGAGCCGCGTGCTCCTGGCGTCGGCCGGCGTGCGCGCCGACCGCGTCACGACACGCAACCGCGGCGGCTACTTCGGGGACCTGTCCACGTCGAACGGCGCCGCCTCCGGGTACGCGGCCCTCACGGCGGGCTCGTTCGACGGGATCACGGTGCACGCGCAGGTGGCACGGGGCTTCCGGGACCCGGTCCTCTCGGATCGCTACTACCGTGGTCCCACGGGCCGTGGCTTCATCACGGGGAACCCGGACCTCGATCCTGAAACCAGCCTGCAGCTCGATCTCGGCGTGCGCTACACGGCCTCACGCCTGCGGCTCGGCGCCTTCTACTACCGCTACCGGATCGACGACCTCATCGAGCGTTACGAGACGGACCCTGACTTCTTCTTCTTCCGGAACCGCGGCCGGGCGCGGCTGCAGGGCTTCGAGGTGGAGGCGCAGGCCGACCTGGGCTGGCGCACCACGGTCGAGCTCGCCGCCCAGGTGGCCCGCGGCCGTGCGCTGGACGACAATGACGCCTACCTGGATGACGTCACGCCGGAGACGCTCACGGTGCAGGTGCGCAAGCAGTTGCCGCGCTCGGCGTTCGCGCAGATCCGTTTCGCCACCTACGCGGACGATGACCGGCCCGGCCCTGGTGAAGTCGCGATGGACGGCTACGCGCTGCTCGACCTGTCGGGTGGCCTGGCGCTGACGCGCAACCTCGAGCTCACCGTGCTCGGGCGCAACCTGCTCGACACGGCCTACCGCGTCAGCCCGGACCGCCGCGCGGTGCTGGCTCCCGGGGCGTCGGTGTCGGTGACGGCAATCGTGAAGTTTTAGCGCACGAAGGTGCTGCACGAAGGTGCTGCACGGGGGTGCTGCACGGGGGTGCTGCACCGGGGGTGCCGCACGGGGGTGCGGCATCCCCGTGTTTTCACACCTCGACCGTCTTCTCGATCCCGAAGAAGTTGTTCTCGGTCTCCTGGATCAGCACGTCGATGTGATAGCTGACGCCCTGGTCCGGGAACTTCTGCCGGATGAGCGCGACGACCCCGTCGAAGACGTACGCGGCGACGTTCTCGACGCTCGGCCCCTTGCCCTTCAGGCGGACCATGCCCTCCTGGTCGAACAGGCCGGAGTCGAGGAGCGCCTCGTCGCCATCGGTCACCAGCATCTTGTGATCGAGGAAACGCATGACGTCCTTGATGTCGCCGAAATCGAGCGACATGTCGAGCTCGTCACGCGGGAAGGTCTCGGCCCGGATCGTGACCGTGCCGCGCCACGTGTGGCCGTGGATCCACTTGCACTTGCCGGGGTACCCGAGCTGGCGGTGTCCCGTGTGGAACCGCGCGTGAACGATGATTCTTTCCATGCGTGCTGACCAACCTATCCGATCGATTATACGTCTCAGGTAGCGGGCCCCTGGGCGGCACGGGGCCGGGAGGCCGCCAATGCTCGACGCGTTCGCGCACGATCTCCGCTGGAGCCTGCGACTCGCCCGCCGTCGTCCCGTCGCCTCCGCCGCCATCGTCCTCACGCTGGCCCTGACCACTGCGGCCGCGACCGCCGCATACGGAGTGGCGACGGCCGTGCTCTGGCGCGACCTGCCGTTTGCGGACGGCAGCCGCCTGGTCCTGGCGTGGGAGCGGGTCGGCGCCGGGGAGCAGGCGGCACCGGCGCGCGCCACGTCGGCCAGGTACGCCACCTGGCGCGATCGCGCCACGCTGACACGCGTGGCCGTGTTTGCGGCAAGCGGGCTGACGCTCGAGGGGCCGGACGGGGCAACGGCCATTCGCGGGCTGCGCGTCACGGCCAACTACTTCGACGTCCTGGGCATCGGCCCGGCGCTCGGCCGCACCTTCGTCCCGGAGGACGCCGAGCCGGGCCGCCCGCGTGTCGTCGTCCTCGCCCACGACGTCTGGCAGCACCGGTTCGGGGGCCGCGCCTCTCTCGTCGGCGACACGATCCGCCTGGCGGGCGAGCCCTACACGGTGATCGGCGTCATGCCTCCCGAAGTGTTCCCCGCGTGGCCCGTCAACCCCGCGCAAGTGCTCCTCGAACCAGATCTGCGGCAGTACTGGGTGCCCATCGCCGAGACGCCGGCCTTTGACGCGCAGGCGACCTCGCACGTCTACGGCGTGCTCGGGCGGCTGGCCGCGGGATCGACCGCCGGGGCCGCCGAAGCGGAGCTCGATGCGATGGCCGATCCCCGGGACGCCGACCCGCACGGCGCGGTGCTCCACCCGCTTCGGGAACAGTTCGTGCGTGACGCCCGCACGCCGCTCCTCACGTTGCTGGCCGCGGCCATCGCCCTGGTGCTGATTGCGTGCGCGAACCTGGCGGCCCTGCAGGTCACGGCCACAGAGGCCCGGCGCGGCGAACTGGCGACGCGCGCAGCCATCGGCGCCGGCCGGGCCCGCATCGCCCAGCAGGTCGTCGTCGAAGCGCTGGTGCTCGCCGCCCTCGGCGGCCTCGCCGGCGTGCCGCTGGCGGCCATCGCACTGCGCGGCGTCCCCGCCCTGCTCCCACCCGGCGTGCCCCTCCTCACGACGCCAAGCCTCGATTTCCGCGTCGCGCTCTTCGCCGCCGGTATCGCGCTCGCCTGCGGCCTCGTCGTGGCGGCGTGGCCCGTGATTCGCGTCTCGGGGCGCGCCCCGCTTCCGCGCGGCGCCGCCACGTGGAGCCAACCCGGCATCTACCGCGCGCTCATCGTCGCGCAGGTCGCCCTGACGATGGCACTCGCCGTCTCGGCCGGGCTGCTCTCGCAGTCGCTCTGGTCCGTCCGCGGCCGCGACGCCGGCTTCGTCATCGACGATGTTCTCGTCGCCGACGTGGGGCTGCCGGACGTCAGGTACCAGGCGCCCGGGGATGTGGTGCAGTTCGAGGACCGGGTGCTCGGCGCGGTGGCCGCCCTCCCTGGCGTGCGGCGCGCCGCACTCGCCTACGATCACCCGCTCGAGGCGAACTGGACGAATTCCTATGCCGTCGTCGGCGGCGCGTCAGGACGGGACCAGGACGCCCGCGACAGCGCGCAGTTGAGGATCGTGAGCCCCGGCTACTTCGCGGCGCTCGGCGTCGAGCTGCTCGCGGGCCGCTATCCGGAGCCGCGCGACGATCCCGACGCGCCCGGCGTCGCCGTTGTCAACGAGGCGTTCGTTCGCCATGCCGGCTTCGCCCCGGTGATCGGACGCACGCTGTTGAGCGCGCCGCCGCGGTTCACGTGGGGCGACCGCGTTCCCGCGTCGTTCGAGATCGTCGGTGTCGTGGAGGACGAGCGCTTCCGGGGGCTCGAGGAACCGAGCCAGCCTGCGGTCTACCTGTCGACCCGTCAGTTCCCGCAGACCGGTGTGTCCCTGATCGTGCGGACCGCCGTGGCGCCGGGCAGCATCGCCGGCGCCCTGCGCGCCGCCGTGCGCGGCGTCGACGCGGGGGCCACCGTCTCGGGGGTGCAGCCGCTGCAGGACATCCTGGACGAGCAACTCGTCACGCGCCGGGTCACCACGGACGTGATCGGCGGCATCGCCCTGCTCGCGGTGCTGCTTGCCGCGCTCGGGCTGTACGGCCTCCTGGTCGTCGCGGTCACGGGGCGTGCGCGGGAGCTGGCCGTGCGTCTGGCCCTCGGCGCCGCGCCAGGCGCGCTGGCGCGGCACGTGCTCGGCGACAGCCTGCGGCCCGCCGCGATCGGCGTCGGCGCGGGGTTGCTGCTGGCCCTGTGGAGTGGACGGCTGCTCGAGGGGCTGCTCGTGGACGTGGGCTCCGGGGACCCGCTCACGATGGCGGTGGTCGCCGCGACGCTCCTGGCTGTCGCGGCCGGCGCCGGGCTGGCGCCGGCCCGGCGCGCCGCACGCGTCGATCCGGCACGCGCGCTACGAGGCGACTGAGCGATCGGATTTCAGATCGTGGATGGCAGATTGACGATTGAAGGGCGTAGCCACGAAGGACACGAAGGACACTAAGCAACACGGCGACTTCGTGGCTTCGTGATCTTCGTGCGCTTCGTGGCTTGGCCTTTCAATCTCCAACCTGCCATCTTCAATCTGCAATCTTGAAGCCCCGCCGCTCACTCCGCGCGCAGCGCGACCATCGGGTCGACGCGCAGGGACCTCACCGCGGGCGCGATGCTCGCCCCGACCGCCGCCAGGAGCACGAGCGCGGCCACGACGAGATATGACACCGGGTCGACCGTGCTGATCCCGAAGAGGCGCGACTCGAGTACGCGCGCGCCAGACGCCGCGATCACCAGGCCAAGGCCGAGCCCGGCGCCGACGAGCCCGAGTGCCTGCCCGACCACCATGCCGAGCAGGTTGGCGCGTCCCGCGCCCAGCGCCGCCCGGATGCCGATCTCGTGCGTGCGGCGCCGGACCGCATGCGCGAGGACCGCATAGATGCCGATGAGCGCCAGCACGAAGGCCACCACGGCGAACGCGCCCGTCAGCCAGCTGAGGAAGCGCGCCGGCGCGAGCTGCTCCGACACCAGGGCCTCGAGCGGTCGGACGTCGTAGATCGCGACCCGTGGGTCCTCCCGTGTCAGGGCCGCTCGGGCGGCTCCCGCCAGCTCCTCGGGGCGTCCCGCCGCCCGCAGCGCCACGTCGAAGGCCTGCGCGCCACCCGTGAACGGGAAGTAAAGATCCGGGTCCGCCGTCGGGTTCTCGGGGATGCCGCGCAGGTTCGCGTCGGCGACCACACCGACGATGGTCAGCCACGGCGTGTCGGCATTCACGCCGCCTCGCTTGATGCGCCGCCCGATCGCGCGCTCGCCGGGCCAGAACCGCCGCGCGACACCCGCCGACACGATCACCGCGCGCGAGTCCTCGGCCAGCTCCGTCCGGTCGAAGTCGCGACCATCGAGAATCGGCAGGCCGACCGTGGCGAAGTAGCCCGGTGTCACGCGGTGCACATAGGCGCGGGGCACGCTGGTGGCGTCGACCTCGGGCTGTCCTTCGGCGGTGTAGAAGATCGCGCTCGCGCCGTTCAGCGGGACCGCCGAGGTGAGCGCCGCCGACCGCACGCCGGGCAGCGCCTGGAGCGACTCGAGCAGGGCGGGCGCCGCGACGCGCGCGGCGCTCGTTCGCGGCAGCCCCGCCGGGTCGTCGCCCGCGTCCCTTGCCGCGTCGCGCACGTCGAGCGGCAACTGGACGCTGAGGGCCAGCACGCCCGTGGGGTCGAAACCCGGATCGAAGTCGAGCAGCGCAGAGAAGCTCCGCCCGAGCAGTGTCGCCCCCACCAGGAGCGCCACCGCCATCGCCACCTCGGCGACGACGATGAGCCGCATCGAGGTGGAGCGCCCGGCGCCGCGCGTCTCCTGGGCGCCGTCCCGCAGTTGCTGCGCGAGGGCGCCGCGGCGCGTCGTGGCGAGGGGCACGAGCCCGAGGGCGACCGTCGTGACCAGGCCGAGCCCGCTGCTGAACGCAAGCATGCGCCCATCGATTGCAGGAACCGCGAAGCTGGGTAGTGACACCGGACTCAACGCGAGCAGGGCGTCACCGGCCCATGCGGCGAGCAGCCAGCCGGCACCACCGCCGATGACAACGAGCCAGGCGCTTTCGGCCAGCATCAGCCGGAGCAGGTCGCGGGTCTCGGCCCCGAGCGCGAGGCGCAACGACACCTCGCGGCGCCGCGTCTCGCTGCGGGCCACCAGCAGGCTGGCCACGTTGGCGCAGGCGATGAGCAGCACGAGCGCGACCGCCCCGAAGAGCAGCGCCACCGACCCACGCAGGTCGCCGAAGATCTCGTCCGCCAGGGGAGCCACCTCGACGCCGCGGCCCTCGTTCGTGCGCGGGTAGGCGCGCTCGAGGTCCCGCGAGATCACGTCGAGCTCCGACTGCGCGGCGCCCGGAGCCACGCCGTCGCCCAGGCGCGCGATGGCCGGGAAGAACCGCGACCCGCGGCTCTCGAGCAGCCGGGCGTCGACGGAGGTCGCGACCGGCGTCCACACGTCGGCGGTGTCACTCAGGCCGCGAAAGGCGGCAGGCACGACGCCGACGATCGTGAACACGCGGTCGTCGAGCTGGATCCGCTCACCCACCACGTCGGCGCGACGGCCGAACCGACGTTCCCACAGGCGCTCGCCAAGGACGGCAGCGCCGTCCGTGCCGGCCGCATCGTCCGAAGGCTGCAGCACGCGCCCCACCAATGGGCGGACGCCGAGCAGGGAGAAGTAGTCGCCGCCGACCACCTCGGTCCCCACGATCTCGGGCTCACCAGCGCCGTACACCACCGACTGCCGGTCGAACCACGGCGCCATGGCCTCGAAGGAGGCGCTGCGCGCCTTCCAGTCGAAGTAGTCGGCAAACGAGGCGCCGCGACGCTCGACGGCCTCGCGCTGCACCGTGCCCCAGAGCTCGACGAGACGCGACGGCTCCGGATACGGCAGCGGCCGCAGCAACACCGCGTTCAGCAGCCCGAACATGGCCGTCGTCGCCCCGATGCCAAGCGCCAGCGCGACGAGCGCGCCGACCGTGGTCGCCGGGCTCTTCCACATCGACCGCCACGCAAAGACGAGGTCCGAGCGCATCGTGCCTCCTTGGGTCCGGTGCGGGGCGCTGCAAGCGGGGTACCGGTGCCGGCCAGGTATTCGGGCGTGAATGTGGCCGTTCCTGTCGGTGGCGGCTGGCGGCCGTCCCGCGTGGGGACGCCTGGGTGTCCGGGGATGAACACATCCGTGGCGTGTCACCCGCCGGGTCCTGCCCGCGTCTTATAATGGATGGGCATTCATCCGGAGGTACCCGTGACTACTCCCCAGAACCAGGCCGTGGTCGATGCGCTGTCGCGGCTCCTGGCCGACTCGTACACCGTCTATCTCAAGACCCACAACTTCCACTGGAACGTCACCGGCCGCATGTTCACGACGCTCCACACGCTCTTCGAGACCGAGTACACCGAGCTCGCGCTGGCCGTGGACGAAATCGCGGAGCGCATCCGTGCGCTCGGCGCCTACGCCCCGGGCAGCTACTCGGCGTTCCAGAAGCTGTCAGTGGTCAAGGAAGAGGCGGGACATCCCGGCGCCGAGGACATGATCCGGATCCTGGTGGCCGATCAGGAAACCGTCGCCGAGGCCGCGCGCCTGGTCATCGAGGCCGCCGAGGCCGCCAGTGACCAGGCGAGCGCCGACCTGGGCACGCGCCGCATGGAGGTTCACCAGAAGAACGCGTGGATGCTCCGCAGCCACCTCGAATAGTCAGGGCACGACGGACGGGCCACACGGACACGGAGGCCGCGTCGTGTCGTCGTGTCTCTGTGGCCCGTCCGTCGCCGTCCGACTACTCGTAGCGCAGCGCCCGCATCGGCTGGATACGCGACGCCCGCACGGCCGGCACGGCGCCCGCGCCGAGGGCCACCACGACCAGCAGCACGACCGAGAAGCCGAGCACCGTCGGATCGTAGGCCTGCAGCTCATAGAGCAGCGACCCCGCGGCGCGTCCGAGCCCGTAGGCCGCGGCAAGGCCGATGGCGCCGCCGATGGCCGTCATCCACGCCACCTGGCCAATGACCATCCGGCGCACGCGCCCGGCATCCGCCCCAAGCGCCATGCGCAGGCCGATCTCCCGCGTCCGCTGGGCAATCGTGTAGGCGAGCACGCCGTAGAGTCCCACCGCCGCCAGCAGCGTCGCCAGCGCGGCGAACGAGGCCGAGAGGATGCTGATCATCCGATCGAGGAACACGTTCTCGCGGATCTGCTCCGGCATCGTCTTCAGGTCCTCGACGGGCAGGTTCGGGTCGAGTTTCGCGACGGTCGGGCTGATTGCCGACAGGATCTGCTCGGGCGCCATGGCCGTGCGCACGTAGAAGTACATCTGCAGCATCCCGTCGCCCTGCCGGTAGGGGGAGAAGAAGAGGACCGGGATCTCGTCCTTGACGTTGTTGTACTTCGCGTCCTGGACCACGCCGACGATCTCGATGTCGAGCTCGGGTCCGTTGCCGCGACGGCCCATCCGCTTGCCGACCGCGTCCCGCCCGAGGTTGAAGCGCTTTGCGAACGCCTCGTTCACGATCGCCACCTTGGGCGCGCCTGCCGCGTCGGCAGCCGTGAACGTCCGGCCAGACACCAGCGTCATGCCCATCGTCGAGAAGAAGTCGGGGCCCACCTCGTTGTAGCGGGAGTTCGTGTTGGTGTCGGGCGTCGTCTCGAAGCCCTGGACGTTGACGTCGGTGCCCCAACTGTCGCCCGCCAGCACGGGCACCAGCGCCGCCGACGCCGACGTGACCCCGGGCAGGGCCGCGAGTTCGTCCTCGAGCCGCTCGAAGAACGCGCGCGACTGCGCGTCGGTGTAACCGCTCAGGCCCGGCGAGACCGCGAAGGTCACGACGTGGTCCGCCTTGATGCCGAGGTCGAGCCGGCTCACGTTCATCAGGCTGCGGGTGAAGAGGCCCGCCGACACCAGCAGCGCCATCGCCAGCGCAATCTGCACGGTCGCCAGGACGGTCCTGAAGCGGGCTGCGGCCCGGGCGCCGGATGGCTGGCCCGACTGGTCCTTCAGCGTCGACACCAGGTCCGGCCTCGTGGCGTGCAGGGCCGGGAACAGGCCGAACGCCACGCCGGTGATCACCGAGAGCACGGCGGCGAAGCCGAGCACGGCCGGGTCGAGCGTGAACGTCACGGTGTTCGTCGCGTCGGGCGGCAGGATCGAGCGGATGCCGACGAGGGTCCACTGCGCGACGGCCAGGCCCAGCACGCCGCCGAGCAGGGCCAGGACCAGCGACTCCGTCAACAGCTGGCCGACGAGCTGGCGTCGGTTCGCGCCGATGGAAAGCCGCACGGCCATTTCCCCCGCCCGCCCTGCCGACCGGACCAGCAGCAGGTTCGCGATGTTGGCGCAGGCGATCAGCAGCACGACACCGGTGACGACGAGCAGCAGCGACAACGGCGTCGACGCCACTTCGTGGATCGAGCTCTGCCCCCGGCGTCCGTCGGCGACCGTCAGCTCCTTGGCCCGGAATCGCGCCATCGTCTGGTCGCTCATCCCGGTCTGGAGCGGCGCTTCAACCTCCTGGACGATGTTGTGGTACGGGCCGTTGATGGCGGTCTTCGCCTGCTCGAGCGACACGCCCGGCTTGAGGCGGGCGAACAGATACGCCCAGTAGCTGCGCCGGTTCTCGAACGCGTCGAACCCCGGCTGCATCAGCCCGCGCATCGAGATCGGCACGTACACGTCGGGGCGCAGGCCGAGCGTGGTGCCGGTGAAGCCCTCGGGGGCGACGCCGACCACCGTCATGGCCTGCCCGTTGACGATGAGTGTCTCGTTGAGGATGGCCGGATCCGCGTTGAAGCGTCGCCGCCAGTAGTCGTGGCCCAGCACCACGACATGCGCCTCGCCGACGACGTCGTCGTCCTGCGCACCGATGAGGCGGCCCACCGACGGGTTGAGCCCGAGCACGTCGAAGTAGCTGCCCGACACGAGCATGCCCGATCCGCTGCTCGTCTGTCCCTTGTAGGCGAGGTTCACGCCGAAGCCCCGATGTGCCGCGATGCCCGTGAAGCTCGTCTGCACCCGCTCCAGATCCTGGAACATCGGGTAGCTGAAGACCTCGTCGCAGTCCCCTGCCTGGCTGCACGACGTCGAGCCCGGCTTGGGCCCCGGCGCGCCGAAGTTCACCAGCTCGTCCGGGGCCGGCACCGGCAGCGGACGGAGCAGGATCTCCTGGAACATGGAGAAGATCGCCGCGTTGGCCCCGATGCCGAGCGCCAGCGACAGCACGGCCACGACCGTGACGAAGGGGGTCTTGAAGAGGGTCCGGAAGGCAAGACGCAGGTTTCGCATGGGGTCTCCGCGGGATCGGAGATATGGACGAGATCGAGACCCGGAAAGTTTATGGGGGCGGCGCCGTGTGACAGGATGGGGCGCAGGCCCATGGATTCCTTCACCCGCTCCTTCCTGCTGATGTTCGTCCTGCTCAACCCCTTCATCATGAGCGTCTACCTGCTCGACCTGGTGAAGGCCCTCTCCTTCGGCGAGTTCGCCCGGCAGCTCTCGCGCGCCGCGTTGTTCAGCTTCATCGTCCTCAGCCTGTTCGCCTGGTCGGGGGACCGGGTCTTCGAGAACGTGATGCAGGTGCGGTTCTTCGCCTTCCTGATCTTCGGGGGCGTGACGTTCCTCATCGTGGGCATCCGCCTGATCTCGGGCCTCGGACCGGCCGCGGCCAGCCTGAAGGTCGAGGAGCGCGAGCTGGCCGGGTCGATTGCAATGCCCTTCATCATCGGGCCGGGAACCATCAGCGCCGCGGTGCTGGCGGGGTCACGCCTCGACACCGTGCGGGCGCCGCTCGCCATCTTCCTGGCGCTGGCCGCCGCGGTGGCGGCCATCCTCGTGCTCAAGGGCATCCATGACGCCGCGCGCACGCGGCACGAACGCCTGCTCCAGCGCTACACCGAGATTGCCGGCCGCGTGACCGCGCTCTTCACGGGAACATTCGCCATCGACATGATCCTGCGTGGCGTCGAGGCATGGATGGCGACGATGGGGCAGGGCTGAGAGGCCGGCACGAGGGCGTTCACGGATTGGCGGCCACGGATTGGCGGCCACAGATTGCCGGCCACAGATTGCACAGATGGCACAGATGGCATGAGGGAACGGGGCGGGCGCCTTTCCGGTGCTTCGTGTGACCGGCGCAGGCGGGGGCATACGCTGCGGCCCATGAGCTTGCCAGCCGGCCCGTGTGGGTTGCAGGATCGCCGGGAGCGGCCAGGCCAGCCGCAGGAAGGCCCCTGTCGATGTTCGCCATCAACCATGCCGCCGCGGCGCTCCTCGTCAAGCGCCGCTTCCCGACCGCGCCACTCATCGCCCTCCTGGTGGCGGCCCAGTCGATGGAGTTCCTGTGGGTCGCGTTGAACTACCTCGGCGTCGAACGGACGGTGACCGAGCCCGTCGTCCGGTATGTCGGCGACATCCACCTCGCCTACATGCCCTACTCCCACTCGATCGCCACCATGCTGCTGGCCGGGGTCGCGGCGACGATCGTGTGGGCGGCGCCGGGCGCCCGTCGGCTCGGACTGGCCATCGGCCTTGCCGTGGTCTCGCACCTCGTCCTCGACCTGGCAACCCACGATGGTGACATCGTGCCCGCGCCGTTCATCGACGGCGACGGCTACGGCACCTATCTCTATGCGCGGCACCCGCCCCTGGCCTTCCTCGTGGAGCTCGGCTTCGGCGTGTGGTGCTGGCGGGTGTATCGCGGCGGACGGGCGCTCCTGGCCGTGGTCGTCTTGTTCAACCTCGCCAACCTCACCCTGTTCTTTCCGTCACTCGGCGGTCCGGAAGGCCTGCTGGCCGGCCGGCCCATGCTGCTGACCACCATCATCCTGCTGCAAATCGTCGTCACGCTGGCGGCCGTCTGGTGGGCGGCCACGCCGCGCGACGCGACCGCCGCCACCTGACACCGGGTCGGCCGGGCCCCGGCCGGCCATTCCTCGCGGACGAAGACTCCCGGCGCGCGCGGTACGGTCCCGCTGTTCCGACCCATGTCGGTTGGGGCACAATGACGTCATGGGAGCGTCGAAGGAGCCGCCGCGCCCGATTGGGTACTGGCTCAAGCGTGCGGACGAAGTGATCACGCGTCACATCAATGCGACGCAGGCCGGGCATGGGATCTCGCGCGAGGAGTGGCAGGTCCTGAACACCGTGCACGAGACCGGCGGTGTCAGCCGCGCGCGTCTCACCGAGGGCATGCGCCCGTTCGTGGACGCGCACGGCGTCGACGCCATCCTGGCCCGCCTCGAGGGCCGCGGCTGGATTGCCTGCCGGGCGGCGGAGGCGGGCGCCGTCTCGATCCACGTCCTGCCCGAGGGCCGGCGCGCCCACGAGGCGATCCACGCGGACCAGGTCGAAGTGCGCCGCCGCGCCATGGACGGCGTCAGCGAGGGCGACTACCAGACGGTCATTCGCGTGCTGCAGCGCCTGGTCAGCAATCTCGAACCGCCGGACGACGGCGCGAGCTGATCCGCGGGGCCGATACAGGGACCGTCGCCATTTCCCGTGTGGCCCAGCTTGATGGCGGCTGGGGTCCAGGCCACCGGCGGGGCAGAGCCGGTGAAACGAGACGGTGCCGCTCTTCCCCGGGCCGCTCGCCCCTCACGCCCCGGCTGCTGCGCAGCCGGCCACCTCAGGGGCACCATCCGATCTCCCGAGCGGACCCGGTCGCTCTCGTTCGCCGCGGTCGTGTCGGCCAACCAATCGATGCTCCGTGTCTCCGTGTCTCCGTGCCGGCATTTCCCCCGTTCCCACTACTCCGCGCGCAACGCCCGCATCGGATCGATCCGCGACGCCTGGATCGCCGGCACCAGGTTCGCGGCAATCGCCACGGCCAGCAGCAGCCCGGCCGCCATCAGGTACGCGACCGGATCGAATGCGCTCACGCCGTAGAGCAGCGAGCCGAGCACCTTGCCGACACCCGCCGACGCGAGAAGGCCGAGACTGATGCCGACCAGCGCCAGCCGGGCGCCCTGCCCGAGCACGAGGCGCAGCACGGTGCCCCGCTCGGCGCCGAGCGCCATGCGCAACCCGACCTCACGCGTGCGCAGGCTGACCGAGTAGGCAATCACCCCGTAGAGCCCCACGGCCGCGAGCAGCAGCGCCAGCGCGCCGAACGCGCCGAGCAGCATCGCGCCGATCTCGGTCGGGGCCATGGTCGCCGACGCCACCTCTGACGCGGTGTTGGCCTCGGTGAACACGATGTCCGGCTCGAGCGCCCAGATGGCGCTCTGCAGCGCGGGGATCGCCGCCTCGGCCGGCCGTCCCTCCGCCAGGCGCACCACGAGTGGCACGCCCTGCGACGGCGATGCCGGCACCTGGAGATACGGCCGGGCATCCTCGCCGACGACACGCACGACGTGGTCGCGGGACACGCCGACGACCTCGTGCGGCTCACGGTCGAAGCCGTTCAGGTAGATCCGCTGGCCGAGGGCGGAGCCCCCGGGCCAATAGCGCTTCGCCAGCGCCTCGTTCACCACCGCCACGCGCGCCCCCCGCTCGACCTCGTCAGCCGTGATCGCGCGACCCGCGACCAGGGGCACACCGACCGTCGTGAAGTAGTCGGGGCCGATCGCGACCTCGTCGACCGGTGTGGGGTCGTCACCCGGCTGGTCGTGACCAGGCACCAGGATGCCCTCCATGTTGACGTCGGGCGCCATCGGCAGGCGGGTCGCCGTCGTGACGCTGACCACACCCGGCTGCGCGCGCAGCGCCTCCACGGCCCGGTCCCGGAACGCCACGGCGCGATCCGTGTCATAGCCGTTCATCTGGAGGTTGAACGAGAGCGCGACGATGGGCTCCGGATCGAAGCCGAGGTCGGCAGCCCTGGCGGTGAAGAACCCACGCGCCAGGAGGGCGCCTGCGACCAGCAGCACGAGCGACAGCGCGAGCTGTCCCACCACGAGCGCGTCGCGCATCGTGAACCGCTTCAGGCGCCCATCGTCCCCGGCGGTGGACTCCTTGAGCGCCGGCACGAGCTCCGGCGACGAGGCATGGAGCGCGGGCGCGAGGCCGAAGAGCACCGCGGTCACCACGGACACGCCGACCGCGAAGGCGAGCACCGTGCCGTCGAGCGTGTAGTCGAACTGGAGCTGGACCGGCAACGCGTCGAACCGGAGGCCCGTGAGGGTGCGGCCGGCCCACCAGGCCAGGAGCACGCCGGCGCCGCCGCCGACCGCCGACAGCACCAGCCCTTCGGTGAGGAGCTGTCGCACGAGACGGCCGCGCCCCGCGCCCACCGCGGCGCGGATGGCCAGCTCACGCCTGCGCGCCTGGCCCCGCGCCAGGAGCATGTTCGCGACGTTGCCACAGGCAATGAGCAGCACCAGCCCCACGGCCGTGAGCAGGACCGCGCTGGCCGCCTTCACGTAGCCGTCGACCATCGGGTGGAACCGCACATTCGACGCGGCCATCACCGTGCCGAAGATGTCCTCGTTGGTGTCGGGATACTCGGCCGCGAGACGCTTGAAGATCGTGTCGACCTCCGTGCGCGCCTCCTCCACCGTGCGCCCGGGCGCCAGGCGGCCCTTCACGAACAGCCATCGGGACCCACGCCGGTCGAGGCGGCTCGAGGCGGTCTCGTTGCCCGCGTTCGCCTGGATGCCCGAGAACGACAGGCGATCCACCTGGCTGATCGGCACCCAGAAGTCAGGCTGGATGCCCGGGATGGTCCCCGCGAACCCGGCCGGCGCCACGCCAATCACGGTATAGGGCAGCCCGCTCAACTCCAGCGTGCGCCCGAGCACGTCGCCCCCGGCGCCGAACTGCCGCTGCCAGAGCCCGTGGCTGATCACCACGGCGGCCTCGGCGCCCGGCCGGTCCTCGCCCGTCGCGAAGGGCCGCCCGAGTTCGGGCGCCACGCCGAGCAGATCGAAGTAGTTGGCCGTCACGGCCTCGCCGGCCACCAGCTCCGGCCGGCCGGTCGTCGACAGGATGCCGCGGACGAACGAGCTCGCCGACAGGCCCTCGAGCGCCGGCGCGCCCGCACGCAGGTCGAGGAAGTCGGGATAGGAGGTCGTCAGGGTCGGGAAGTCGGTGACCCCCGAGTAGATCTCGACGAGCCGCTCGGGTTCCCGCACGGTCGTGTCCCTGAGGAGCACCGCGTTCACCACGCTGAAGAGCGTGGTGTTGAGGCCGATGCCGAGCGCGAGCGACGCGATGGCCGCGGCCGCGAAGGCCGGCCGCCTCGCCAGTTGCCGAACGCCCTGCCTGAGATCCCTGAGCACCTGGTCCACGCGGCCCTCCCTCGTTCCCTCGGATCTACGGGGCGCCGGCCGAAAAGGTTCGGCCACGCCGCGCCGTGTGCCAACCTTCCGGGACCCGGCCCCGTCCAAATTGCCGCTGGACATTCTGCGGTCCTATATGAAGGATCCCTATATATGACCACGCCGGGCGCGGCCATCGATGCCGCCAAGAAAGGCAGCGCCGACCTGCTGATCCTCGCCCTCGCCGAGGAGCAGGCGCTCCACGGCTACGAGATCGCCCGCCTCATCGAGGCGCGCTCGGGCGGCACCCTCGTGTTCACCCTGGCCTCCCTCTACGCCACGCTCTACCGGCTCGAGGAGCGTGGCCTCATCCGCGGCCGCTGGATCGAACGCGCCGGCCAGCGGCGCCGCCGCTCGTACCGCATCACCGAGGCGGGCCGGAAGGTCCTCGCCAGCCAGCGAGAGGACTGGAGCCGCTTCATTGCCGCCCTGAGCGAGGTCGCCGGCCTGGGGCCGGCGTGATCCCATGGCACAGGATCGCTCCCACGGGCGACTGCCCCGCTGGCGGGCCGCGGTTCGGGCCCGGGCCGCGACCGACCGCCTCGACCTGCCCGATCGCATCGTCGAGGAGCTGGCCGAGCACCTCGACGACCTCTACGAGGCCGCGCGCGCGGAAGGCGCCGCGGACGACGAGGCCCGGCGCCGCGCCCTCGCCCTGCTGGACGACTCGCCGCTCGTCCCCCTCGCGCCCCTCGTCACCCGCGACCCGGATCGCCTTCGCCGCCACCGTGCGGACGACACCGCCCGCGCCGCGGGTGGAAGGAGCTTCAACGTGACCAGCGCGCTCCGCCTGGCCCTGCGCCAGTTCCGCCAGCATCCCGGTTTCGTGCTCGTCACCACGCTCGTGCTCGGGCTCGGCACGGCCGCCGCCGCGACCGTGTACAGCGTGGTGGACGCCGTGATCCTGCGGCCCCTGCCCTTCGAGCAGCCCGACCGCCTGGTCACGATCTGGGACACGAACGCCGACCAGGCGCTCAGCCACGACCCGATCTCGCCGGTCAACTTCATGGACCAGCGGGCACTCCCGGTCTTCGAGGACGCCGCCGCGTGGTGGCGGCCGGGCGTGAACCTCGTCGACCCCGGCATGGATCCCGCGCGCGTGCGCACGATCGAGGTGAGCGGCAACCTCTTCGCGGTGCTCGGGACGACGCCGCAGGTCGGGCCGGGGTTTCCCGACGGCGGGCCGCTCTTCGATCGCGAGCGCATCGCCGTCATCTCCGATCGGCTCTGGCGCACCCGCTACGCGGCCGATCCCGGCCTCATCGGACGCCAGCTCGCGCTGAACGACGAGCCCTACACCATCGTCGGGGTCATGCCTCCGGGCTTCCACTTCCCGGATGACGTGGATGTCTGGCAGCGGCTCACCTGGGACATGACCCAGCACAGCCGCTCGGCGCACTTCATGGAGGCGGTGGCGCGACTGAGCGACGGCACGACGGTGCCGCAGGCGCAGGCCGCCATCGACACCCTGTGGACCCACATCGAGGACGAGTTCGGCGCCACGCGGAACAGCCCGGGCAAGGGCTGGGGCTCGCGGCTCGTTCCGCTGCTGGACGAGCAGCTCGGGTACTACCGCCCGGCCCTCATCGTGCTCTTCGGCGCGGTGGGCGTGCTGCTGCTGATCGCCGTGCTCAACGTCGCGTCACTCGTCCTGACGCGGGCGCTCTCGCGCGAGCGGGAGATTGGCGTCCGCATTGCGATGGGGGCGTCCCCGCGGCAGCTCCTCACCCAGCTGGCGGCCGAGAGCCTCGTCCTCTCCGGCGCCGGCGCCCTCGTCGGGCTCGCGGCGGCGGCGGCGGCGCTGCCGCTCCTCGTGGCGCTGACGCCGGTCGAGATCCCGCGCCTGGGCGAGGCCACGCTCAATCCCGGCGTGCTGGCCTTCTGCGTGGCCGTCGCCGGGATCACGGCCGTCGTCTTCGGCCTCGTGCCGTCGCTGCTGCTCCTCCGCGGCAACGTCACCGCCGATCTCAAGTCCGGGGAGCGGGGAAGCTCCCGCGGGGCACGACGCATCTACACGGTGCTCGTCACGGCGGAGGTCGCGCTGGCGTGCGCGCTCCTCGCCAGCTCCGCCCTGCTCGTGCGCACGGTGGCGCAGATGGTCGACACGCCGCTGGGCGTCCAGGCAGACGAGGTCCTCGTCACGAGCATCCAGTTGAGCGGGCGGGAGGTGCCCGAGGGGGCGTCGATCGGCGAGCAGTGGCGCGCCGTCGCCGCCGCCCACACGCAGGTGCTCGACGCAATCCGCCAGCAGCCAGGCGTGGTGTCGGCCGGCAGCAGCAACTTCCTGCCGCTCCAGATCGGCTGGCGCGGCCCGTTCGTCCTGGACGGCCAACCCTGGCCCGCCCGCATCGACGATGCGCCGCAGATGCAGCTTCACAGCGTGAGTGAGGACTGGTTCGAGACGATGGGCGCCACCGTGGCGGACGGGCGCCTGTTCACGCCGTTCGACGGGCCGGATTCGCCGGCCGTCGTGGTCGTCAACGACGCGTTCGTGCGGCGCTACCTGCCGGACGCGCCGCCGGTGGGACGCGTGATCCGGCTGGCCGCGAGCGGCATCGGCCCGCTCGGGGTGAACCTGATGGCCGACGCCGGTCACCGGCAGGGCGGGTATCCCTTCGAGATCATCGGCGTCGTGCGCGACGTCCGCAACGTGCCACTCGGACAGACCACCGAGCCGGCCATCTACACCTCGACACGACAGTTCCCGTTCGGCGAGGTGTACGTCGGCGTGAAGGCGACCGACACCCGCACCGCGATCGCCGCGGTGCGCGAGGCGCTCCGCCGCGTGGCACCAGACGTGCCAATGGGCCTCACCGCGACCTGGGGCGCCCGCTTCGCGGAGCAGACCGCGGAGCCGCGCCTGCTCATGTCGGTGCTGCTCTTCTTCGGCGCGCTGGCGGCGCTGCTGGCCGCACTCGGCGTCTACGGGCTCTTCTCGTGGTCCGTGGCCCTCCGTACCCGCGAGCTGGCGATCCGGATGACGCTCGGCGCGAAGCCGTCCGGGGTGGGCGGGCTCGTGGTGCGGCAGAGCCTGCTGCTCGTCGGGGCCGGCCTGGCCGCCGGCCTGGTCCTCGTGCGCCTGTCGGAAGGCGCGCTGTCACGCGTCCTGTACGAGGTCACGCCAGGCGACTTCCGCTCGCTGGCGACGGCCGCCGCGCTGCTCGTCGCGGCGGCGCTGGTCGCGTGCGTGCCGCCCGCCCTCAGGGCCATGCGGGTCGACCCGGTGGAAGGGTTACGGGTCGAGTGACCGATCCCTATCTGAACCGCCCCTGCAATTTCTCGAGCGCCGCACTCCCGGGACAGAGCTGTTCGTACGGCATGTCGACGAGCGGCGTCGCGATGGTCCGGGCCTGGTCGTGCAGGTCCTTCGAGTCGCTGTCGATGTAGAGCAGCCCGGTCGCCACCTCGCCGGCCTCCTGCCGGTCGCGGATGTAGGCATAGGCACGGTCACGATCGGTCGGGTCGTAGTCCTCCGCCACCTTGCGCAGGCGCACCCAGCTGCCATCGTGCAGGCGCACGTTGCGGGCCGAGCCCGGCTCGTACTCGGTGGTGATCTCCTCCCGCGGCGCGACGAAGTCGGCCTGGACGACCTCGACATTGTGATCCCGCGTGTAGGCGTAGCTCTTGGTCGAGCCCTCGTGATCGTTGAAGGTGACGCACGGGGAGATCACGTCGACGAAGGCGAACCCGCGGTGCGTGAGGCCGGCCTTGAGGATGGGCACGAGCTGCGCCTTGTCGCCCGAGAAGCTGCGGGCGACGAAGGTGGCGCCGAGCGAGAGCGCGAGCAGCGGCCCGTCGATGGCCTCCATCGTGTTGACGTCGCCCTTCTTGCTCTTCGTGCCGAGGTCGGCCGACGCCGAGAACTGCCCCTTCGTCAGGCCGTACACGCCATTGTTCTCGAGCACGTAGAGCAGGTTGATGTTCCGCCGGATGGCGTGGCACATCTGGCCGAGGCCGATCGACAACGAGTCGCCGTCGCCGGAGACGCCGATGTAGACCAGGTCGCGGTTGGCGGCGTTGGCGCCCGCCGCCAGCGACGGCATGCGGCCGTGCACGCTGTTGAACCCGTGGGCTTCCTTGAGGAAGTACGTGGGCGTCTTCGAGGAGCACCCGATGCCCGAGAGCTTCGCCACGCGGTGCGGCGGGATCGCCAGCTCCCAGAACGCCTGGATGATCGCGGCCGTGACCGAGTCGTGGCCGCAGCCCGCGCAGAGGGTGGACATGGTCCCCTCGTAGTCGCGCCGCGTCAACCCGAGCGCGTTGCGCGTGAGCGAGGGATGGTGGACCTTCGGCTTCGCGATGTAGGTCATGCCGCCTTCTCCAGCCGGGCCTTGACGCCGCTGATCACGTGGTGGGCGCTCATCGGGAACCCGCCGTAATAGCGCACCGAATGCAGCTTCTCCACCGGCACGGCGGTCTCGAGCATCAGCAGGCTGCGCAGCTGCGCGTCGCGGTTCTGCTCGACGACGAACGTGACGTCGTGGGACTCGACGAACTGCCGGACCTCGTCGCCGAACGGGAAGCCCCGCACGCGCATGTAGTCGATGGCCAGGCCGTCCTCGCGTGCAAGCACGTCCAGGGCCTCGAGGCAGGCCGCGTGACAGCCGCCGACCGTGAGCAGGCCCAGGCGGGCCCCGGCGGCCGTCCGCGTGACCGGCGCCGGCACGGCCCGCGCGGCGTTCTGGATCTTGCGCGCGAGCCGATCCATCACGTCCATGTACTCGACGTCGTCTTCGGTGTAGCCGCCGAAGCGGTTGTGGCCGGACCCCCGCGTGAAGTACGCGCCCTTCGGGTGCACGCCCGGCAGCGTCCGGTACGGGATGCCGTCGCCGTCGACGTCGAGGTAGCGGTAGAACTGCTTGATCTCCTCCAGCGCGGCGGCGTCGAGCACCTTGCCCCGATCCGGCCGGTAGGCGTCGTCCCAGGTGAGCTTCGGGATCATCCAGTCGTTCATGCCGATGTCGAGGTCGGTGAGCACGAAGACCGGGGTCTGGAAGCGCTCGGCCAGGTCGAAGGCCGCGACGGCGAACTCGAACGCCTCACGCGGGTCCGACGGGTAGAGGCAGATGTGCCGCGTGTCGCCGTGCGACGCGTAGGCGCACATCATGAGGTCGCCCTGCTGCGTGCGGGTCGGCATGCCGGTCGAGGGACCGGTGCGCTGCACGTCGAAGAGCACGGCAGGCACCTCGGCGTAGTACGCCAGGCCGATGAACTCGTTCATCAGCGAGATGCCGGGGCCGGCCGTCGGCGTGAACGCGCGCGCGCCGGCCCAGCCGGCGCCGATGACCATGCCGATGGCCGCCAGCTCGTCCTCGGCCTGCAGGATGGCGTAGCGGTTCGTGCCGGTCTCGGGGTCGCGCCGGTGCTGCTTGCAGAAGCTGGTGAAGGCTTCCATGAGCGAGGTGGACGGCGTGATCGGATACCAGGCGCCGACGGTCGCGCCGGCGTAGAGGCAGCCCAGGGCCGCCGACGTGTTCCCGTCGATCAGGATCGCGTCCTTCGTCGCGTCCATCGGCTCGAGGTGGATGGGCAGCGGGCAGTCGAAGTGCGCCTGCGCGTAGTCGTAGCCGAGGGCAATCGCCTGCTCGTTCGAGTCGAGCAGCGCCTTCTTCGCCGCGTACTTCTCCTTCGTCAGCTGCGCGATGATCTCCGGATCGATGGCGAGCAGCGCGGCGAGCGCGCCCGCGTACGCGATGTTCTTCATCAGGATGCGCTCACGCACCCCCGCGAAGCGCTCGTTGCACATGCGCGCGAGCGGCACGCCGAGGTAGGTGACGTCGGGCCGGGCGAGCTTGGCGTCGAGCGGCCACGACGAGTCGTAGAGCAGCCAGCCGCCCGCGCGGACCTCGGCGTGATCCTTCTGGTACGTCGCGGGGTTGAGGGCGACCAGCAGGTCGAAGTGCGGCGTGCGCGCGGTGTAGCCGTCCTTGTTGACCCGGATCTCGTACCAGGTGGGCAGGCCCTGGATGTTGGACGGGAAGACGTTCTTGCCCGTCACGGGCACGCCCATCCGGAAGATGGCCTGCATGATGAGGCCGTTGGCCGACGCCGAGCCGGTGCCGTTGGCCGTGGCGATCTTGAACGCGAAGTCGTTGACGCCGCTCATCGGATTGGTCACCCGCGAATCAGGCCGTCTCGAGCGCCACCGCGGCGCCCGCGTACGGGATCTTCAGCACGGACTTGCGCATGTCCCACGCGTAGGTGGGGCAGCGCTCGGCGCAGAGGCCGCAGTGCAGGCAGACGTTCTCGTCCTTCGCCATGATGCGGCCCGTCTGCTTCAGCGGGCCCGAGACGAAGAGCGGCTGCTCGCGGTTCTCCGCCGGCGCCAGCAGGCGCTGCCGCAGGTCGTCCTCCTCGCCGTTGGCGGTGATGGTGAGGCAGTCCACGGGGCAGATGTCGACGCAGGCGTCGCACTCGATGCAGAGCCGATCCGTGAAGTGCGTCTGCACGTCGCAGTTGAGGCACCGCTCGACCTCGTGCTTCGTCTGGTCGGGCGTGAACCCCTTCTCCACCTCGATCGACAGCCCCTCGAAGCGGGAGGGCAGCTCGTGGTGGACCATCTTCTGGCGCGCCACGGGGTCGAAGTTGTTGCTGTACGACCACTCGTGCAGCCCCATCTTCGTGCTCTCCACCTCCATGCGCTGCGGCGGCCGCGTGGTCACGGCCTCGCCCTGGCAGTAGAGGTCGATGGAGATGGCCGCCTGGTGCCCGTGCTCCACCGCCCAGATGATGTTCGCCGGCCCGAAGGCGGCGTCGCCGCCGAAGAACACGCCCGGCCGCGTGGACATGAACGTCTGCTTGTCCACGACCGGCATGTCCCACTTCGGGTCGAACTCGAGCCCCATGTCCCGCTCGATCCAGGGGAAGGCGTTGTCCTGGCCGATCGCCAGGACGACCGAGTCGCACGGGATCGTGACGCGGCCGATGACCTCCTGCCGCAGCCGCCCGTCCTTCTCCTCCGACCTGAACTGGTCGAACTCCATGCCGACCAGCCGGCCGTGCTCGAGGACGAACCGTACGGGCTGCAGGTTCTCCACGATCTCGACGCCTTCCTCCTCGGCGTCCTCGAGCTCCCACGGCGAGGCCTTGAAGTACTTGCGGGTCTTGCGCGCGATGACCTTGACGTCGGTCGCGCCGAGCCGCTTCGACGAGCGGCAGCAGTCCATCGCCGTGTTGCCGACGCCGATGATGAGCACCCGCGGCCCGATCGACTCGACGTGCCCGAAGTGGATGGCCTCGAGCCACTCGATGCCGATGAAGATCTGGTCGCTCTCCCACCGGCCCGGGATGTCGAGCTCCTTGCCCTTGGGCGCGCCGCTGCCCACGAACACGGCGTCGAACGCGTTCGAGTCCACCAGCGCCTTCAGGCTGTCGACGGGCGTGTCGTACCGCACCTCGACCCCCATGTCGGTGATGTAGGCGATCTCCTCGTCCAGCACGTCGGCCGGCAGGCGGAAGGCCGGGATGTTCGTCCGCATGAGGCCACCGGGCTTCGGCAGCTTCTCGAAGATCGTGCAGCTGTAGCCGAGCGGCATGAGGTCGTTGCAGACCGTCAGCGACGCCGGGCCCGCGCCGATGAGCGCGATCTTCTTCCCGTTCTTCTGCACGGGCGCCACCGGGAGCCGATCACGGATGTCGTCGCGGTGATCCGACGCGACGCGCTTCAGGCGGCAGATCGCGACCGGCTTGTCGTCCACGCGGCCACGGCGGCACGCCGGCTCGCACGGCCGGTCGCACGTGCGCCCCAGGATGCCCGGGAACACGTTCGACACCCGGTTCAGCATGTAGGCATCGCTGAACCGGCCGTGGGCGATCAGCCGGATGTACTCGGGGACGTTGGTGTGGGCCGGACAGGCCCACTGGCAGTCGACGACCTTGTGGTAGTAGTCCGGATGCGAGACGTCCGTGCGCTGCATGCTGGATACCCCGTTGGGGCGACGATTGAGGAGGGCCGCCGGGGAGCCGACGCGAACCGGTTGAGCCTACAAACGCCGCGTATATGGCGGATTAAAGCACATTCCCGGGGGAAATTCAGATTGAAGATCGCAGATTGAAGATTGCAGATTGGAGATTTCAGATTGACGACTGAGGAAACGTCCGCCACGAAGGACACGACGCCCACGAAGGACGGGGAACAACCGGAAAACACGGAGCCCTGTGGTCGTTCTGGAACGTGCTGAACACTCGTGTCCTCTGTGCGCTTCGTGGCGGGCCTGTTTCACTCTGCAATCGTCAATCGGCAATCATCCGATCTGAAATGGTCATGGCGCCGGTTCCGGCGCGTCCTTGGCCGGGGCGGGTGACGAGACCGGCTCCAGGTGCATGCGCCCGGCCTCGGCCGCGAAGCCGCGGGCGAAGGTCTCGTCGCGCGACCGATCCTCGATGGTGCGCATGGTGTAGTAATCCGCCTGCAGCCGCTCCGGCGTCAGGTCCAGGATGTAGTAGCCGCGGTACCGGCCATCCACGTAATGCAGGTTCGGCCGGCTGTCGCGGATCCGCCGGAGGAAGGCCTCGCCGTCCGGCCCCGTGCCGAGCGTGCTCGGCGACGTGACCGACGTGCCCACCAGCTCCACGCCGAGCGACCCGCGCCCCGTCGCCGGGTCATAGCCGTCGAACGGCCGCCGCGGCAGGTCCCAGGCCCAGTTGCTGTGGGCATCGCCCGTCAGCACGGCCAGGTTGCGCACCCCCGCGGCTTCCACCATGTCGAAGACGCGATCACGGCACGCGCGGTACCCGTCCCACGAGTCGGCGTTCGCGCTCGCCTCGTGCGCCGCCACCTGCGGGGCGAAGATCACCTGCTGGCCCAGCACCTGCCAGGGCGTGCCGGCCCGCACCGACTCGACGAGCTCACCGCCCAGCCAGTCCTCCTGGCCCGCACCCAGGATCGACCGGTTCGCCTCCTCGATGAGCGCCACCTCGCGGCGGTCGACCTGCTGGTCGCGCCCCACCAGGCGCGTGTCGAGCATGATGAGGTCAGCCAGGCCTCCGAGGCGGATGGTCCGGTAGATCCGCGGCCCCAGCGCATCCCCCTCGCGGATCGGCATCCACTCGAAGTAGGCCCGCATCGCGGCATTCCGCCGCACGTACCAGTCGCCTTCCGTCGAATCGTGGTTCTGCGCGCCCCCGCGCCACGCGTTGTTGGCGAATTCGTGGTCGTCCCAGGTCACGACGAAGGGGTGCTGCCGGTGGATGGCCTGGAGATCGGGGTCCGTCTTGTACTGCGCATGGCGCGCGCGGTAGTCGGCCAGCGCGATCGTCTCGCGGTCGGGCACCGGGATGCGCCCGAAGCGCGTGCCGTCGCCCTCGGGCCGGTTGCCGTAGCTGTTGTTCGCGTACTCGTAGTAGTAGTCGCCGAGGTGGACGACGAGGTCCAGGTCCGGACGCGCGGCAATGGCCCCGTACGCGTTGAAGTAGCCGAACGGGAAGTTCGCGCAGGAGACCACCGCGATTCGGGCGTGAACGAGCCCCGTGGCGGGCAGCGTGCGGGTGCGCCCGATCACCGAGCGGTCGCCCAGCGCGTCGAATCGATAGTAGTAGGTCCGCCCGGGTTCCAGCCCGCCGACGTCCACCTTCACGGTGTGATCGCGCGCCGCCCCGGTGCGCGTCTCGCCACGACTCACGATGCGCGAGAGCGTCCGGTCGGTCGCGACGGTCCAGGTGACGTCGACCGCGTCCCGTCCCTCGGCCGTCACCCGCGACCACAGGACGACACGGTCGGACAGCGGGTCGCCGCTCGCGACGCCGTGGCGGAAGATGCGATCGGCCGCGCCCCCGCCCGGCGGCGGCGCACAGCGCACGAGGGGCAGGGCGCCGAGTGCGACACCCGTGGTCAGGAAGTCACGGCGGGAGATGCGACGCACAACGCACAAGATAATCAAGAAACCGGAAAACGGAATCAAGAATCAGGCCCCGGAGCCCTCCGCGATTCGCGGTGCCGGGTGCTGGCGTCCGTCAAAGGAGGCGGCGCTGCCCGCGTTCCAGGTCGAGCAGCGCCTGCTTGATCGGCAGCCCGCCGCCGAATCCCACGAGCGACCCGTTGCGGCCAATCACCCGGTGGCAGGGGATGACGATGGCCACGGGGTTGGCGCCGTTGGCCAGCCCGACGGCCCGCACCGCGCGCGGGTTGCCAATCCGGTCCGCCAGGTCCTGGTAGCTGATCGTCTCGCCGTAGGGAATCCGCTGGAGCGCGGCCCAGACCCGGCCCTGGAACGCCGTGCCGCCCGGCCGCACGGGCACGGTGAACGCCCGCAGCCGCCCGGCGAAGTAGGCGTCCAGCTCCGCGCGGATCGCCGTGAGGGCCCCCCGGTCCGGCTCCCAGGCCGGATCGACGGGCACCGGCGCCTTCGCCCGTCCATCCCCGGCAAAGCGGGCCCCCGCGAACGCCAGGACACGCAGCCCGTCGGCGTCGCCCGCGAGCAGCAATGGCCCGATCGGGCTCTCGTGGAGCGCATACTGCACGACGGCACGGTACCCCATGGCGGCCGCCGCGTCATCCCGTCCCGTGTGATGAGAAAAAACCGAAGTATGAGCTCATACATTTCCGTATTGCCTATGTAGAGGGGCGGCGGCTACGGTGGAAGGCCATGTCTGGCTCCTGTCGGCCGTCGGGCCGCGACTCGTGACCACCCTCCTTGCGGGGCTCGGCCTCGTCCTCCTCGCCGGCGGCGGCGAACTGCTCGTGCGCGGCGCCTCGCGGCTCGCGCGCCGGTGGGGCGTGTCGCCGCTCGTCATCGGGCTCACCGTGGTGGCCTTCGGCACGAGCGCGCCGGAGCTGGCGGTCAGCGTCCGGGCGGCGCTCACCGGGGGCAGCGACCTCGCCCTCGGCAACGTCGTCGGCAGCAACATCCTCAACGTGCTGCTGATCCTGGGCGTGTCCGCGCTGATCACGCCGCTCGTCGTGCACCAGCGGATCGTGCGGATCGACGTGCCGTTGATGATCGGCGCCTCGATCGTGGTGGCGCTGCTGGGGCTGGACGGACAGCTCGGGCGCCTGGACGGACTCTTCCTGGGGGGCGCGGTGATCGCCTACACGACCTGGGCGATCGTCGCGAGCCGGCGCGAGCCGGCGGAGGGGGACGCGGAGGCCGGACAGGCGCCCGGGAATGGCGCCTGGTGGCCGCCCGCGCTGCAGGTCCTCGGCGGCCTGGTCCTGCTGGTGCTGGGGGCGCGATGGCTCGTCGCGGGCGCCGTCGAGCTGGCGCGCTGGGCGGGCGTCGGGGAACTGGTGATCGGCCTGACGGTGGTGGCGGCCGGCACCTCGCTGCCGGAGATTGCCGCGTCGATCGTGGCCGCCGTCCGGGGCGAGCGCGACATCGCGGTGGGCAACGTCGTGGGGAGCAACCTGTTCAACCTGCTGGCCGTGCTGGGGGCGACGAGCCTGCTGGCCCCCGCGGGTGTGGACGTGGCACCGTCGGCGCTGCGGTTCGACGTGCCGGTGATGATTGCCGTCGCCGTCGCCTGCCTGCCCGTGTTCATGCACGGGGGGGGCATCGCGCGCTGGGAGGGGGCGCTGTTCCTGGCGTACTACGGCGCGTACGTGGCCTACCTCGTGCTGGACGCGAGCCAGCACGAGTCGCTCGGGGCCTTCCGCGTGGCCCTGGTGTGGTTTGCGCTGCCGCTGACGGGGGTGACACTGGCGGTCATGGCGTGGCGCGCGTGGCCGCGGTCGCGCCGCGCGGCGTCAAGCTGATAGAGTAGAGGGTCTCCGCAATGGATGTGAGCTCGCTCTCCCAGGCGGCCTTCCCGCTGCCACCCGACCAGTATGTGCCGCCCGTGGCCCCAGGTGTCCTGGGCATCCTGCTCGCACGGCTGGAACAGTACCCGTTCAACGGGATCGCCACCGGCATCTTCCTTGTCGCCGTGGTGCACACCTTCCTCGCCAACCGGTTCCTGCACCTCGCCCACGACGTGCAGCACCGGTTCGACGAGCGCCGCCGCGCGGAGGGCCTCGAGCCGCGGCCGAGCTTCATTGCGGAAGTCCTTCATTTCTTCGGCGAGATCGAGGTCGTGTTCGGGATGTGGGTCGTGGCGATCCTGGCCGCGATCACCGCGTATTTCGACTGGGAGACCGCCAAGCACTACCTGAGCGAGACGGTCAACTTCACCGAGCCGATGTTCGTGGTCGTCATCATGGCGATTGCGGCGACCCAGCCGGTGGTGGGCTTCGCCGAGGCCGCGCTCCGGCGGGTGGCGGCGCTCGGCGGCGGCACGCCGGCCGCCTGGTGGATGTCCATCCTGAGCGTCGGCCCGGTGCTCGGCTCGTTCATCACCGAGCCGGCGGCGATGACCATCAGCGCCCTGCTGCTCGGCCGGCAGTTCTACGCCTGCCGTCCCGGCCGGCGGCTCCAGTACGCGACCCTTGGGCTGCTGTTCGTCAACGTCTCGATTGGCGGCACGCTCACGCACTTCGCCGCGCCGCCCGTGCTGATGGTCGCGCGCACGTGGGACTGGGGCCTCGCGCACATGCAGGCCAACTTCGGCTGGAAGGCGCTCATCGCCATCGGGATCTCGAACACGCTGTATTTCCTGTTGTTTCGCAAGGAGCTCAAGGGGCTCGCCGACCAGCAGGGCGACTCGGTGCACGAGAAGCGGCTGCACATCCCGGAGGCCGAGGGCATCCCCCTGTGGGTCACCATGACCCACCTCGCGTTCCTCGGCTGGACGGTCGCCCAGGCGCACTACCCGGCCCTCTTCATCGGCGGCTTCCTCTTCTTCCTGGGGTTTGCCAAGGCCACGGCGCCGTTCCAGACCCCGCTGGACCTGAAGCCGCCGCTGCTCGTCGGGTTCTTCCTGGCGGGCCTCGTGATTCACGGGGGCCTCCAGGGCTGGTGGATCTCGCCGGTGCTGGGCTCGCTCAACGAGCAGTCGCTGTTTGGCGGGGCGGTGGTCCTGACGGCGTTCAATGACAACGCCCTGATCACCTACCTGTCGACCCTCGTGCCGAATCTCGGGGAATCGCTCAAGTACGCCGTCGTGGCGGGAGCGGTCACGGGTGGGGGCCTGACGGTGATCGCCAACGCGCCGAACCCCGCGGGCCAGGCGCTGCTCAACCGGTTCTTCGTCGGCGGCATCTCGCCGCTCGGGCTGCTGGGTGGCGCCATCGTGCCCACGCTGGTGTCCGCCGTGTGTTTCATGCTGCTGTGACCCGCCGGGAGGCGCGGTCGCCGCGGCGAGAGGGAGAGTCAGGCCGCACGTGATCCGCAAGTGTTCGTACCCCGCCGGGCGGAAAGGGGCCGTCTGATGGCGGTCTGGAACTGGTTCCGCGCCGCCCCCTCCCGCGCCTACACGGCGGTCGCTGTCCTGCTCGTCGCCATGTTCATGACGACGACGACGCTGGCCCGCTACTACCACGAGGAACAGCACGCGAGGGCCCAGGACCACTTCGCGCGCGGCTCGACGCTCGTCGACGCCGGCAACCTCGACCAGGGCATCGTGCAGCTGCGGGCCGCCCTCCTGCTCGATCGCGGCAACGCCGACTACGCGCTGATCCTGGCGACGGCCCTGCTCGACGCCGGCCACCCCCGCGAAGCCGAGACCTACCTGGACGATGCCATCCGCGAGGACCCGACCAGCGGCCCGGCGAACCTCGTCCGCGCCCGCGTCGCACGGGCCCTCGGCGATGCCGAGACCGACGTCTATTACCAGCGCTCCTACTTCGGGTCCTGGCCGGCGGATGCGCGTGACCAGCGGCTGGCCGTCGGCTTCGAGCTCGTCGAATACCTGCTGGCGCTCGACGCGCGGGAACGCGCGCACGCCGTGCTCGCCCAGCTGGCCGCCGAGACCGGCCGTGACCCGGACCTCGACCTGCGCGTCGGGCGGCTCTTCCTCGACGCCAACGGCGCGGCCGACGCCATTCCCCTGCTGATGGACGCGACCGAACAGCGGCCGGACGACGCGGCCGCCTGGAGCGCGCTCGCCGAGGCCCAGTTCGAGGAGTTCAACGACACGGCCGCGGCGCGGGCGGCCGCGCGGGCCGTGGCGCTGGATCCCAGGGACATGACGGCCGCGCGCATCGCGGACGTCGCGCGCTCGTCGGTCGGCCTCGACCCGTCGCAACCCCGGCTCCGGGCCACGGAGCGCACCCGCCGCGCCCGGCAACTCGTCGAGCTGTCGCGGGCCGCCTACGAGGCGTGCGTGCCGGCGCCAGCCGGGGACGCCCCCCCGGATCCGCTCGTCGACGAGGCCGCGCGCGCGCTGAATCGCCGCACGAGGCCGGCCCCCGACAACGACGAGCTGGTCGAGCTCGCGACGCGGCTCTGGGACGCCCGGACCGCGCGGTGTCCCGACGTCGATCCGGACGTCGAGGCCCTGCAGCGTGTGCTCTCGCGGCTGGCAGGCCGGGAGCCCGTCTCGTGAGTACGGCTGGCCCAGGCGGCGTCGACCCGCCTGCCTCGAGCGGAGTCGAGAGGCCCGCCTCGAGCGGCGTCGAGAGGATCCTCGACCACAGCGTGATCCGCGCCGTGCGGGTGGGCATGAGCGACACGCAGCGGTTCCTGCTGCTGTCGGTGTTGATCGGCCTGTTCGCGGGCCTGCTCGTGACGGCGTTCCATATCTCGATCGAGCTGCTCTCGTGGAACGTGCTCGGCACGCCCGCCGGCGTGCGGTCGGTGCCGACGGTGCTCGGGCCCGCGCTCGGCGCGGGCCTGGCGGGCTTGTTCGTGCTCTATGCCGCGAAGTCGGCCCGCGGCTCCGGCATCAACTACACGAAGACCGCCATCTACGTCTCGGACGGCCACATCCCCGCAGGCAGCGTGGCGGGCAAGTTCATCGCGTGCTCCGTGGCCATCGGCTCCGGCGCGCCACTCGGCCCCGAGGACCCGGCGCTGCAGATGGGCGCGGGCATCGCCTCGCTCCTGGGACGGGCGTTCCGCCTCTCGCGCGAGCACACCCGCCTCATCGCGCCGGTGGGCGCCGCCGCCGGCATCGCCGCGGCCTTCAACACGCCCATCACGGCCGTGCTGTTCGTCATCGAGGAGGTGCTGTCCGGCTGGAGCGCCGGGGTGCTGGGCTCGATCGTGCTGTCGGCGGTCTCGGCCTCGGTGGTGACCCGGAGCTTCCTGGGCGACGAGCCGCTCTTCCGCGTGCCCACGTTCACGCTGACCGATCCGTCGGAGCTCGTCGTGTACGCGGCCATCGGCCTGCTCGGCGGGCTGCTCGGCGCCGCCTACACCGAAGGCCTGCTCCGGTTCCGGACGCGGTCACGGTTCCTGCACAAGGGCTTCTCGGCGTTCCTGCCGTTCATCGCGGGCCTGGCGGTCGGCCTGGTGGCGTGGTGGCTGCCGGGGGTGCTGGGCACCGGTTATCCCGTCATTGACTCGGCGCTGCATGACGAGTTCGCCTGGCCGAGCCTGATGGTGCTCGGCCTCGCGAAAGCGGCGCTCACGGCGATCTGCTTCACGGCCGGCGTGCCGGGCGGTCTCTTCGCCCCCACGCTCTTCGTCGGCGCCATGGTCGGCGGCGGCCTCGGTGGCCTGGCCACGGCGTACTGGCCGGTGCCCACCAGCCCCCCGAGCGCCTACGTGCTGGTCGGCATGGGGACGTTCTTCGCGGCGGTCTTCCGCACGCCGATGACCTCGATCTTCATGGTGTTCGAGGTCAGCGCGACCTACGTGATCATCCTGCCGGTGATGGTGGCGAACACGATTGCCTACCTGGTGTCGCGGGCGCTCCGGCCGGAGTCGCTGTTCGAGGGGCTGAACGCACAGGACGGCCTGCGATTCCCGTCGCCAGACGAGATGCGCGAGCGGCGCGTGCCGCGCGTGGAGGACCTGATGACCCCCGCGCCGCCGGAGTCGGAGGCACAGCACGCGTTCCTGCCCGAGGTGCACCCGGACGAGCCGCTCGACCAGGCCATGGGCATGCTGCGCACGCATCCCACGCTGCTCGTCGTGAGTCGCGGCGCGAAGCGGCGCACGCTCGGCATCCTGACGCGCGAGCGCGTGCTCACCTGGTTCGGCATGACGCCGCCGGCGCCGCCGCCCGCCGCGCCCGCCGACGCCGCGCCGCCACCCGCCAGCGCCACCCCCGCCCCGCCGATGGAGCCGCGGTAGCGCGCTATCCCGCCCGCTGGAAGATCAACGTCCCGACCTTGCGGCCGGATCCGTCTTCCACCGACAGGCGCAGCGTGTTCCCGTCGAGCTCGTAGTGTCGCCACGCGCCCGGATCCGTCGCGTTGGGCACCGTCCGATCGGCCGGCGCGCGATTCCGCAGGCCGACGTAGGCCAGCTCGCCGCTCGCCGGCAGCGGGGAGGCCTTCGTCACGAAGTCGACGAGCACGGTGCGCGGGGCTTCGACCCCCGGCTGGCCGGGCTGCAGCTCGGCGTGCACGGTCAGGTTGCCGAAGCTGTCGTAGGTGAGCTCACCCTCGGCCACGCGGGACTCCGACTGGCCGGGCTGCGGGGACATCTCGAACCCGACGAGGCGCCAGTTGCCCTGCAGCTCCCGCTGCACGGCGCTGTCACCCGCGCCGGTGGACACGGGCGGCGTCGGAATCGTCGCGGGCGGCCGGCCACCGGTGCTGCCGCCACAGGACACGAGGATCAAGCTCAACGAAAGCAGGGACAGGAGTCGCATGTCTCGAACCTTTGCAGGGATGGTGCCAGCGACGAGCTGGCGCGGGACGGGCTCATGCGCGGCCCCGGACCTTCGCGAACCACCAGCGGAGGCCAACGAAGAGGAAACGCCAGTCCTTGAAGAACTCCGGGGCCTTCCCTTCCACGGCGTGCCCCAGGAACTGGAGCACCCAGCCCACGCCGAACAGCCCGGCCGCCGGCCACCAGAGGGAGGGCCAGACCACGGCGGGCGGGACCAGGAGGATCGCCAGGGCGATCATCGGGATGCCGAACGTATGGAGCAGGCGGTTGACGGGATGCCGATGGCTCTCGGTGTACTGCGCAATCCACTCGCTCATGGGACGGTTGCCGAGCATGGGCGCCTCCCGGGGTGACGCGTGCGTCCGGCCGTGGCGAACGACCCACCGAATATAATCCCAGAGTGTCCGTCACGCTTGGATCGACGCGGCTGCTGGCCTCCGGCCGCCTGAAGGGGCAACGCATCGGCATCGCCGCCAACCCCGCCTCCATCGACCACGCCTTCCGCCACATCGTCGACCTGCTGGCCGCGGAGCCGGACGTCGAGCTCGGCGCCGTCTTCGGGCCGCAGCACGGCTTCCGCGCCGACGTCCAGGACAACATGGTCGAGACGCCGCACGCGACGCTGGGTGGGGTGCCGCTGTACTCGCTCTACTCCGACACCCGGGAACCGACCGCGGAGATGCTCGCCGGCCTCGACGCGCTGGTCATCGACCTCCAGGACATCGGCGCGCGGATTTACACCTACATCTACACGATGGCGAACTGCCTCCGGGCCTGCCGGCGGCACGGCCTCAAGGTGATCGTCTGTGATCGGCCCAACCCGATCGGGGGCGTCGCGGTGGAGGGCCCCACGCTCGAGGCCGGCCACGAGTCGTTCGTCGGCCAGTTCCCGATCCCGATGCGCCACGGGCTCACCATTGGCGAGCTCGCGCTGCTGTTCAACCGGCACTTCGGGATCGACGCCGACCTCGACGTCATCACGCTGCATGGCTGGTCGCGCGCGATGTTCGCGGACGACACGGGCCTGCCCTGGGTGATGCCGTCGCCGAACATCCCGACGCTCGAGAGCGCCGTGGTCTATCCGGGCACGGTGCTCTTCGAGGGCACGATGGCCTCCGAGGGCCGCGGGACGACGCGCCCGTTCGAGCTGATCGGGGCGCCCTGGGTCCAGCCGGACCGGATGGCCGCGGCGCTCAATGCGCTTGCGCTGCCCGGCGTGCACTTCCGGCCCGTCGTCTTCGAGCCGACCTTCCAGAAGCACGCCCGGACCGCCTGCGGCGGCTGCCAGATCCACGTGACCGACCGCACCGCGTTCCAGCCGGTGCTGGTGGGCACGGCAGTGCTCGCCGCCGTCCGGGCCGAGGATCCCGCGCGCTTTGCGTGGCGGGAGCCGCCGTACGAATACGAGACGCGGAAGGCGCCAATCGACATCCTCGCCGGCACGCCGGCCTTCCGCGCCGCCGTGGACGCCGGCCGTCCCGCGCGCGAGATTGCCGACACGTGGCACGCCGGCGAAACCGCGTTCGCGGCCCTCCGGCAGCCGTTCCTGTTGTACGAGTAGCCGCCATGCCAGCCACCCCGCTCGAGAGCGTCCACCGCGTGCTCATCCAGGTGCCACCGGCCCGGGTGCTCGACGCCTTCTTCGACGGGCGCGACCTCGGCCACTGGTGGCAGGTCGTCCGCTCGGTGACGATCCCGCGGCCGCTCGGCACGTACGCGGTCGAATGGGAGACGACGCAGTTCCGCGACGAGGTGCTGGGGCTGCTGGGCGGCGCCTTCCATGGCACCGTGATGGAGTACCGGGCCGGCGCGGAGTTGTTCGTGGCGGAGGCATTCTGGCAGCCGCCGGAAGGGCGGCCGATCGGCCCGATGGCGCTCGAGGTGAAGTGCCGTCCGCAGGGCGGGGGGCGGCAAACCGAGCTGACGGTCCGCCAGAGCGGCGAGAACGACGGCCCGCGATGGGAGCGGTATTTCCAGATCGTGAGTGCCGGCTGGGACCGTGCGCTCGGCGAGCTGAAGGACCACCTCGAACGCGAGGCCATGCGGCTGAAGCGCTGGGCAGAAACGGGCCACGGATAGCACAGAGTTCCCGTCGGACACAGATGCACAGATGGGAAGCGATGCACAGATAGGCGAACGGGGCGCCGACGGCGGGAAGTTCGTCCGGGCGCTCGGCCTGTGGGACGTCGTCGCGATGAACATCGTGGCGGTCGTCGGGCTGCGCTGGATCGCGCGGAGCGCGCGGGCCGACGCGCCGTCGGTCACGCTGTGGGTGCTGGCGTGCCTGGTCTTCTTCCTGCCCCTGGCCGCGACCCTGGCCGAGCTCTCCAGCCGCTATCCCGAACAGGGCGGCATCTACGCCTGGACGCGGCGTGCCTTCGGGCCGGCCCACGGATTCGTGTGCGGCTGGTGCATGTGGGTCAACAACCTCTTCTACTTCCCGTCGTTGCTGCTCTTCGCGGCGGCCAACGCGCTGATTCCCTTCGGCGAGGCGGGCACCAGCCTGATCGACAATCGCGTCTACTCCGTCGCGTTCGTCATCGGTGTGCTCTGGCTCTGCACGGCGCTGAACATCGTCGGGTTGACCGCGGGCAAGTGGCTGCAGAACGTCGGGAGCATCGCGACGTGGATTCCCGCGTTGCTCCTCATCGGCTTCGGCGCCGCGGCGTTCGTGATGCTCGGCTCGGCCACGTCGTTCGCGCCGGCGAACCTCGTGCCACGTGAGGACTTCTGGAGCACGCTGAGCCTCTGGTCGGCGATGTGCTTCGCGTTCTCGGGGTTCGAGATCAGCGCGATGATGGGCGAGGAGGTGCGCCGCCCGACGCGCACGATCCCGCTGGCGATCCTCGTGTCTGGCGTGGCGATCACGCTGATCTACATCCTGGGCTCGGCCTCGGTGCTCGTGGCCGTGCCGGCGAGCGACCTCGTCGAGCGCAGTGGCATCGCCGACGCGGTGGATCTGGTCTCGGGACGGCTCGGTCTCGGGGGGCTCGGTGCGCTGGTCGGCGGGCTGCTGGCGATCGGCGCCATCGGCGGCACGAGCTCGTGGATCGCCGGCGCGGCGCGTGTGCCTTACGCCGTCGGCGCGGACCGCGCGCTGCCGTCGGCGTTCGCACGCCTGCATCCGCGCTTCCGCACGCCCTACATCTCGCTGGTCGCCCAGGCGGGGGTCGCGACCGGCATCTTCGTGCTGAGCCTCTTCCTCTCCGTCGGGGGCGGGGCGACGTCCGTGCAGGAGGCCTACGACATCCTGGTCAACCTGACGATCCTCGTGTACTTCGTGCCGTACCTCTACCTGTTCGCCGCCTTCCTGCGCCTCCGCGCCGGCACGGCCGGCGCAGATGGCACGATGCGCATCCCCGGGGGCGCGACCGGGGCCTGGCTGGTCGCCGGCTGCGGGTTCCTCGCGACCGCGATTGCCATCGCGCTCGTCTTCATTCCCCCGACCGGCACCGAGAACGTCGTCAACTACGAGGTGAACCTGGCCGGCCAGTCACTCGGCATCATCGGCCTGGGTGTGCTGCTCTACATCTGGGCGGGCCGGCGACGCTAGCCGGGCGCGGAAAGAACCCCAGCCACGAAGCGCACGAAGATCTCCAGGGTGCGCTCTGCGGCGAGACCGGGCGCAGCTGCGATTCGCATTGCTCCGGAGCGGCGTTGTCCTTCGTGGACTTCGTGGGCTTCGTGGCTGGGGTTCAATCGGCCATCGGAGACCTGAAGTCTTCAATCCTTAAATCTTCTTGATACGAACGAAGTTCGCCGCGTTCTGGGTGAGATCCGGGCTGGCGTTGACGAACACGACCGTCGACCCGGGCGGGACGCCGTCGCCGGCCAGTTGCTCGAGCACGCGTGTGGCGACCGCTTCCATGCCGCCGTCGAGGCTCGCGACGAGCGGCACGACACCCCACCAGAGGGCCAGGCGGCGCGCCACCTCCTCACGTTCGGTGGCGGCATAGATGGGCGCCCGCGGACGACGGGCCGAGAGGAGCCGGGCCGTGCGGCCCTTGCGCGTCACCGCGACGAGCGCATCGGCATGGCCGTGGTTCGCGAGCGTGACGGCCGCGTCCGACAGCGCCGGCACGTGGTCGGGCAGCTGGAGCGACTCGTCCACGGGCCACGGGATCGGGGCCGACTCCGCGGCGCGGATGATCGCGTCGAGCACCTGCACGGCGCGGATGGGGTGCTCACCCACCGCGGTCTCGCCGGACAGCATGATGGCGTCGGCCCCGCCGTCGACGGCCCCGGCCGCGTCGCTCACCTCGGCCCGCGTCGGCCGCGGTTCGGTGCGCATCGACTCGAGGACCTGCGTGGCGACGATTACCGGGATGCCGAGGTGGCGTCCCTTCAGCAGGATCTCCTTCTGCACGCGCGGCACCTGCTCGAGCGGCAGCTCCAGTCCGAGATCGCCCCGCGCGACCATCACGGCGTCCGCGGCCGCCATGACCTCGTCCAGCCGCGCGATGGCCTCCGGCCGCTCGAGCTTGGCGACCAGCGGGATGTCGCCGCGGCCCGCGCGTTCGGCGAGCTGCCGCGCGCGCCAGAGGTCTGCCGCCGACTGCACGAAGCTGAGCGCGACGAGGTCGACACCGTGGGCGATCCCGAAGGCGAGATCGGCCGCGTCCTTCTCGGTGACGCCCACCGCCGGCAGCGGCACGTTCGGCGCGTTGATGCCCTTGTGCTCGCCGAGCGGGCCGCCGTCCACCACCACCGTGTGGATCTCGTCGCCGTCGACGGCCTCCACGCGCAGCTCGAGTTTGCCGTCGTCGAGCAGCAGGTGGTCGTTCGGGCGGACCGCCGCCGCGAGCGGGCGATACGTCGTCGTGACGCGACCGGGCCGGCCCTCGTCATCGCCGATCGCGACGATGAGCGACTCGCCCTTCACGAGCGCGAGCGGAATGCCGCCGGCGAGCGTGCCGGTCCGGATCTTCGGCCCACTCAGGTCCTGGAGGATGGCGACCTGGCGACGGCTGCGCGCCGCGGCCTCACGCACGAGCCGGATGCGCTCCGCGTGCCCCTCGTGGCTGCCGTGCGAGAAGTTCAGTCGGAAGACGTCGACGCCTGCGGCGATGAGGCCCTCGATGGCGTCGCGCGCGCTCGTAGCCGGCCCGAGCGTGGCGATGATCTTGGTGTGCCGCACACGGCCAGCATACAATCGGACGTTCGGATGAGCCTAATCACGCCCGAGCCGATCCTGTCGTACCTCGACGGGCTCCGGCCCTGTCCCCATCCCGAGCTCGACGTCGTGCTCGCCGAGGGGCGCGCCGCCGGCGTGCCAATCGTGTCTCCGGCCGTCGGTGCGCTGCTCCACGCGCTCGCGCGCGGCGCCGGCGCGACGCGCGCGCTCGAGATCGGCACGGCCATCGGCTACTCGGGGCTGTGGATCGCGACGGCCCTCGGCGAGGGCGGACAACTCGTCTCGATCGAACGCGACGCCGCGCGCGCGACGACCGCGCGGGCCCACTTCGCGGCCGCGGGTCTCGACGATCGCGTCAGCGTGATGGTCGGCGACGCCAGCCGCTACCTGCACAAGGTCGCCGGCCCCTTCGATCTCATCTTCCAGGACGCCGACAAGACCGGCTACGGGCCGATGCTCGATCGCCTGATCGGCCTCCTGCGCCCCGGTGGCCTGCTCGTCACCGACAACGTGCTCTGGGACGGCGAGGTCGTGCCCGGCCTCGTCGCCGAGCCGCGGCGGCGTGCCGAGGACACCGAGGCCATTGCCACCTACAACCGGCAGCTCGCCGCCGACCCACGCCTCTTCACCACCGTCCTGCCCGTTGGCGACGGCGTCGCGCTCGCGGTGAAGCGCGCCTTACACCAGCCCCCCGAGGAGACCGCATGGCCGATCGCCTGAAGGAGTTCCGTGAATTCCGCGAGAAGATGAACGCGCGTATCCTCGAGTCGGACAACCTCGAGATCAAGCGCTTCTTCGCCCTCGACACCCGCGCCTACGAACCAGGCGCCCTCGACGCCAAGACCAAGGAGCTGCTGGGCCTCGTGGCGTCGATGGTGCTGCGCTGCGACGACTGCATCACCTACCACGTGGTGCGGTGCCGCGAGGAAGGCGTGAAGCGCGAGGAGTTCCTCGAGGCGTTCAACGTCGCGCTGGTCGTCGGAGGCTCGATCACGATCCCGCACCTGCGCCGTGCCGTGGCGACGCTGGACGAGGTGGAGGCGATGTCATGACCGTGCAGGAATGGCTGGCGATGGCCAGGGCCGATGCCGAACGCCGGGGGCTGGCGGAGCTGCCGCCCATCCTGGACGGCCTGGCGAAGGCAACCGAGGCCCTGCGGGCCGCCGACTGGAACGACGATGCCGGCGCCGAGGCCCCACGCGACGGGGAGCCCCGGTCGTGAGCCTCGCCTTCGACCGCACCATCAGCCGCGTCGCGCCGAAGATCGCGTCCGGCGCGCTCAAGGCCGAGCGGCTCACCGAGGAGTGCCTCGACACGATCGCCGCCGCGAACGGCCGCCTGAACGCCTTCATCACGGTGCGTGCGGACGAGGCCCTCGCCGCCGCGCGGGAGGCCGACAGGGAGATTGCCGCCGGCCGCTACCGCGGGCCGCTGCACGGCATCCCGATCTCGCTCAAGGACCTGATCGACCAGGCCGGCGTGCCGACGACGGCCGCCTCCCGCAGCCGCGAGCACGTCGTCGCGGCGCGCGACGCGGTCGTCACGGCAAACCTGAGGGACGCCGGCGCGATTTTCGTCGGCAAGACCAACCTGCACGAGTTCGCCTTCGGCACCACGAACGAGGACTCCGGCTGGGGCCCGGCACGCAACCCGTTCGACGAGACGCGTTCGCCCGGGGGGTCGAGCGGCGGCTCGGCGGCATCGGTGCGCGCGGGCATGTGCCTCGGCACGGTGGGCACCGACACCGGCGGCTCGATCCGGATTCCGTCGGCCTGCTGCGGCCTGGTCGGCCTCAAGCCGACCTGGGGCGAAATCAGCGCCGCCGGCGTCGTCCCGCTCAGCCGGCAGCTGGACCACGTCGGCCCGCTCGCGCGCTCGGTGAGCGATGCCTGGCTGATGTACGAGGTCATGCGGGGGGGATCGCGGCTCCCCGGCGAGCGCCTGGAGGGACTGCCCGTCAAGGGCCGCACGCTGGGCGTGCCCGGTGGCTACTTCTTCGAGCGCATGGACGCCGACGTCGAGCGCGTCGTGCGCGAGGCCATCGACCGCCTCGCGCGCGCCGGCATGGCCATCCGCGAGGTGACCATCCCGCACGCGCGGGACATGGCGCCCGTCTACCTCCACCTCGTGATCGCCGATGGCGGCGCCTACCACGCCACGGCGCTCGACCGGAACCCGGGCGGCTACACCGACAACGTGCGCCTGCGCCTCGAGATGGGCCGCTACATCCTCGCCGAGGACTACGTGCGCGCCATGCACGGGCGCGCGGTGATCGCCGCCGAGATCCAGGCGGCGCTCGAGGGCGTCGACGCCCTGGTGCTGCCCTCGCTCGCCATTCCCGCCCCGCCCATCGGCGCCGCCACGGTGCCCGTCCAGGGCGGCGAGGAGCCGGTGCGCAACGTCATGCTGAAGCTGACGCAGCCGTTCAACCTCTCGAAGCACCCGGCACTGTCGCTGCCGTGCGGCACGACGCCGGCCGGCCTGCCCGTTGGCCTGCAGCTCGCCGGCCGGCGCGGGCAGACGCACGACCTGCTGCGGCTGGCGCTGACGGTGGAGGACCTTCTCGGCGTCACCGGATGATCGGCTGGTACTTCCACCGCTGGGAACGCCGCCTCGCGGACGTCAGCCGCGACGAACGCGTGGTGCGGCCCTTCGAGTGGGGGCTCGACTGGCTGCCACCCGGCACCGGCGATGACGCCGATCCACCCGCCGCGCGGATCGGCGCGTGGGTCGACGCGGTGATGGCCGACACGGACGCGTTCTTCACCCCCGCGCCGACGGCGGACTACACGCTGGCCCGCGAGGTCGGTGGTCCCGTCCTCGCGTTCCCGAGCGCGCTCGAGACGCCGCACCCGGCCAACAACACCGTCTACGCCCGGTACTTTCCCGCCAATCCCCACCCCCGGCTCGCGCGCCCGGGCGGTCCGCGGCGGGCCATCGTCGTGCTGCCGCAGTGGAACGCCGACGCGGAAGGACACATCGGCCTCGCGCAGCTCGTCTCGCGCCTCGGGATCAGCGCCCTGCGGCTGACGTTGCCGTACCACGACCGGCGCATGCCGCCGGAGCTCGCACGCGCCGACTACATCGTCAGCTCCAACGTGGTGCGCACGCTGCAGGTGTGTCGGCAGGCCGTGCTGGACGTGCGGCGGGCGGTCTGGTGGTTGCGCGACCAGGGGTACGAGCGCATCGGCGTGCTGGGCACGAGCCTCGGCTCGTGCCTCGCGATGCTGGCTGCCCAGCACGAGCCTCTCATCCGCGCGCAGGCCCTCAACCACGTCTCCCCGCACTTCGCCGACGTGGTCTGGCGGGGGCTCTCGACCTGCCATGTGCGCGTGGGCCTGGATGGCCACGTCGATCTGGGCCTGCTGAGGCGACTGTGGCGGCCGATCAGCCCGTGGTCGTACCTCGATCGTGTCGGGGATCGGCGGACACTGCTGGTGTACGCGAAGTACGACCTCACCTTCCCCGTGGACCTGTCGCGCACGCTGATTGACGAGTTCCGTCGCCGCGGCCTGCGGCCCGTCGTGCGGGTACTCCCGTGCGGCCACTACAGCACCGGTGAAGCGCCGTTCAAGTACCTCGACGCGTTCTACCTGGGACGGTTCCTGACGAAGCACCTGTGAAGACAGCTCCGGGAAGAAAGGGGACAGTCCCCTTTCTTCCCGGCCACCACGAAAAAGGGGACTGTCCCCATTTCCACCAGGACCACCGCCGGGAAATGGGGACTGTCCCCTTTTTCGATCTACAGGTACTTGAGCAGGTCCGCGATGGCCGCGTAGATGGCGCCGGCCAGCGATTGCACGAGCGGGGACACCTCACCCGAGTCCACGGACTCGGCCACCGTGACCGGATCGGTCAGGAGGAGCCAGATGGTGGCGCCGGCGATGATGGCCGCGAGCAGCCCGACGATGCCGACGAGGCTGAAGGAGAGGCTGCCGAGCGACTGCCCGCGGTGTTGGGGGTCGGTCATAGCGCCTCGCGCGGATCATAGCACCGTGCACGACCGCTGGATGCACGGCCAGGTAACGAGCCAGCCGACCGCCCGGGGGTACGGCGGCTACCGATGGTATGACGGACAGGCGGCCCGGATTGTTTCAGACCTCGAGGACGACCTTGCCGAACTGCCGGCGCCCCTCGAGATGGCGGTGCGCCGCGGCGGCCTCCGCCAGCGGGAACGTGCGATCCACCACAGGCTGGAACTGGCCGGCGAAGAAGAACCGCGCGGCGCGCAGCAGCTCGCCCTTCGTCCCCATGTAGGACCCCAGCAGCGAGAGCTGCCGCCCGAACAGGAAGCGCAGGTCGATGCCGGCCTCGTGTCCCGTCGTCGCCCCGCACGTCACGAGGCGGCCCCCACGTGCCAGCACCCGCACGCTCCGGTCCCAGGTCGCCTGCCCCACGTGCTCGACGACGATCTGGACGCCGCGGCCCGCGGTGAACGCCCGCACACGGGCCGGCAGGTCCTCCGTGTAGTGATCGATGACCTCGGTGGCGCCGAGCTCCCGCGCCCGCCCCAGCTTCTCGGCCGACCCGGCCGTGGCAATCACGCGGGCGCCGTGCAGCACCGCGATCTGGATGGCCGCCTGTCCCACGCCGCTCCCGGCGCCGAGCACCAGCACGTCCTCCCCCGCCTGCAGCCGCGCGCGGGTCAGGAGCATGTGCCACGCGGTCACGAACGCGAGCGGGAACGCCGCGGCCTCGATGAAGCCGATGGCGTCCGGCAGCGCGATGAGGTTCGCGACCGGGACCTTCACGAGCTCGGCATACCCACCGTCGCTCTGGTACCCGAGCACGTCGTAGCGCGGGCACTCGTTGTCGCGACCGGAGAGGCACGCCTCGCACCGCCCGCAGGAGAGGCCGGGCTGCACCATCACGCGCGTGCCGGCAGGCACCTCGCCGCCCGGCGCGTCCACCACCTCGCCGGCGACGTCCGCACCGGAGATGTGCGGGAACGGGATGCGGACCCGCTCGATGCCGCGCCGCTGCCAGAGGTCGAGGTGGTTCAGCGCGCAGGCGCGCACGCGGACGACGGCCTCGCCGGCGCGGGCCTGCGGGTCCGGCGCGTCCTCGTAGCGCAGGACGCCGGGATCCCCGTGCTCGTGGAAACGTACGGCCTTCATGGCTCGATGATGGACGGTTCGCCCATCTCCAGGATCGAGAGGGACGTGCCGATCTTCTCCTGGTCGCCCACGACGAGCGTCAGCATGCGTTCGGGGTCCAGGTACGCCGCGGCGACGCGCTCGATGTCCCCGGTGGTCACGGCGTTCACGCGGGGCACGAATTCCTCGAAGTAGCTGTCGGGCAACCCGTGCAGCGCGAGCTGGGCGACCGAGCGCGCGACCTGCTGGGCGGTCTCGAACCCGCGGGGATAGCCGCGGGTCACAGCCTGGCGCGCCGTGTCGAGCTCCGCTGCGGTCGCCGGCCGCGCCCCGCGGATGTCGGCAATCTCGCGCCGCGCCTCGACGATGGCGGCTGCGGTCACCTCGGTCTGCACGCTCGTCTGGAACGCGAAGGGCCCAAGGCCGCGCCGGAGGTCGAACCCCGTGCGCGCGCCGTACGTGTAGCCCTTCTCCTCGCGCAGCTTCAGGTTCACGCGACTCACGAACTGCCCACCCAGGATGGTGTTGAGCATCACCAGGGCGTGGTAGTCGGGCGTCGCGCGGGAGGCGCACACCTGGCCGATCCGTAGCTCCGACTGCGCCGAGCCGGGCCTGGGGACGAGCGCCAGCCGTGTCGACGGCAGCCGCGGCGGGTCCTCGGTCCCGGCCTTGCGGTCGACCGTGCCCGCCTCGGCCGCGGCGGTCCAGCCGCCAAAGGCCGCGGCGGCCGCGTCGAGCAGCACCGTCTCGGGGTGATCGCCGGCAATCACGAGCGTGGCGCCGACCGGCGCGAAGAGCGCGCGGTGGAACAGGCGCAGCTCGTCGACGGTGGTGGCGGCGAGCGACGCCTCGGTGCCGAGCCCGAGGTGGCCGTAGGGATGCGAGCCGTACAACAGCCGCGCGAAGGCGCGCTCCGCCACGGCCGGGGCGTGGTCCCGCAGCTGCCGGAGGCGCTCCAGCCGCAGCTTCCGCACGCGCGCGAAGTCCTCGTCCGTGAGGTTTGGCCGGGTCGCAATCTCCGCGAGCAGCCCGAGCCCGGGCTCCAGGAAACGGCCGAGCGTCGTGAGCCCGACGGTGATCTGGTCCGGGCCGACCTCGATGTCGAGATCGCCGCCGAGGCGCGCGACGGCGTCGGCGACCTCGAGCGCGCCCCGCCCGCCGCTGCCCTCGTCCAGCAGATCGGCCGTGAGCGCCGCGAGCCCCGGCCGGCCGTCCGGATCGGCGGACGAGCCGCCCGGCACCAGCAACACGGCGGACGCGACGGGCACGGCGTGGTGGGACACCGCGCGGATCTCGAGACCGTTGGCGAGTGCCCGCTTCGCGATGTGCGGGAACCGGAACGTGCCCTCGGGGCCGGGGACGGGCAGCGTGCGGCGATCGACACGGGTCACGAGACCGTTACCTCCTCCGAGCCGTCGAGCGCGAGCGCACGCTGGCCACGCGGGACGACGCTCAACGCGACTCGCGGGCGCCCGACGATCCACTCCCGGACCGCCCCGGCGATGCCCGCCGGGGTCGCGGCGTAGTAGCGCTGGCGGTCGGCATCGAACAGGCCGGGATCACCGTTGAACACGTTGTACGCGTTGAGCTGGTCGGACTTGCCGCCGAAGCCGCCGATCGTCTGGAGCCGGTAGACGAACTGCGCCTCGGTCTGCGCCAGCGCACGCTCGAGCTCCCCCGGCTCGGGGCCCGCGTCGGACAGCTCGCGGACCGTCTCCATGATCACGGCGTCGAGCTCGGCCAGCGTGACACCCGGCACCGCCGTCGCGACCACCTGGAAGAGCCCGCTCATCTCGCGCGAGTGCTGGTAGGCCGTGACATCCGTCGCGATGCGCTTCTCGAAGACGAGCGCGCGATAGAGGCGCGAGGTCTTGCCGTGCGCGATGACGTCGGACGCGAGGTCGAGCTCGGCGTCGCCCGGCGCGAAGATCGCCGGCGCGTGCCAGGCGAGGTACAGGCGCGGCAGCTCGACCCGATCCTCGATCACGATTCGCCGCTCCGCCTCGAGGCGCGCGGTCGCCGACACGGGCGCCACCGACGGCCCGGGCGCAATCTCGCCGAAGTACTGGTCGGCCAGCTCGAAGGCGGCCTCGGGCTCGATGTCGCCGGCCAGCGCCAGCGACGCGTTGGCCGGATGGTAGTACGTGCGGAAGAAGGCACGCACGTCCTCCAGGGACGCCTCACGCAGGTCGTCCGCGGATCCGATCGTCAGCCAGTGGTACGGGTGGTCGGGCGGGAACGACACGGCCGACAGCGCCATGCCGGCCAGCCCGTACGGCCGGTTCTCGTAGTTCTGCCGCCGCTCGTTGAGCACGACGTCTCGCTGGTTGGTGAACTTCGCCTCAGTCAGCGCGGGCAGCAGATAGCCCATGCGATCGGACTCCATCCACAGCGCGAGCTCCAGCGCGCCGGTCGGCACGACCTCCCAGTAGTTGGTCCGGTCGGCGTTGGTCGACCCGTTGATCAGGGCCCCCGCCTGCTGCAGCGGCTGGAAGTAGCCGTGGTCGTGGTGCTCCGACCCTTCGAACATCAGGTGCTCGAACAGGTGGGCGAAGCCCGTGCGGCCCGGCCGCTCGTTCTTCGAGCCGACGTGGTACCACACGTTGACCGCCACCATCGGGAGCTGGTGGTCCTCGTGCACGATCACGTCGAGGCCGTTGGCGAGCGTGCGTTTGGTGTACGGTATGTCCATTCGTGCAGCGCCCAAAGTCCGATCCTACCGTGAATACCGCGGCCGGTAAACCGACGGCGCGCTGGTCGATGCTGGCCGCGCTGGCCGCGGCCGAGTTCCTCGGGATGACGCTCTGGTTCTCCGCCACCGCCGTCACCCCGGCCCTGGTCGCGGAGTTCGGCATGGCGCCCGCCCATGCGGCCTGGCTCACCGTCGCGGTCCAGGCAGGTTTCGTCGCCGGCACGCTCGCCAGCGCCGCCGTCAGCCTCGCGGACATGATCAACCCGCGGGTGTTGATGCTGCTTGGCGCGCTCATCGGGGCGGCGGCGAACGCCGCGGTCGTCGTCGCGCCCGGCGCCGGCACGATCATCACCCTGCGTTTCGTGACCGGTGTCGCGCTGGCGTCGGTCTACCCACCCGCGATGAAGATTGCCGCTGGCTGGTTCCGGGACGGGCGCGGCTTCGCGCTCGGCCTGATCATCGGCGCGCTCACCCTGGGCAAGTCGTTCCCGCACCTGCTCACGGCGCTCTACGGCGGCGCCTGGCGGGAGCCGATGCTCCTCGCATCCGGCCTCGCCGCCATCGGCGGCCTGCTCGTCATCGCCGTCGTCCGCGACGGCCCGTACGTCGTCGCGACCGCGCCGTTCGATCCCCATGCGATCGGCCGCATCCTCCGCAACCGCGGCGCCCGGCTCGCCACGTTCGGCTACCTCGGGCACATGTGGGAGCTCTACGCGATGTGGACGTGGATTGCGGTGTTCGCGGCCGCAAGCCTCACCCGCGCCGGCGTGGCCGACGCCGCCGCGGAGGGGTCGGTCGCGGCCTTCATCGCGATCGGCAGCGGCACTGCCGGCTGCGCGCTGGCGGGCTGGTTCGCCGACCGCCTCGGCAAGGCCCGGGTCGCCATCTGGTCGATGTGGACGAGCGGCGCGTGCGCCGCGCTCTCGGCGCTGGTCTTCGGTGGGCCGCCGTGGCTGCTGTTCCTGCTGGTGGCCGTGTGGGGGTTCGCGGTGGTCGCCGACTCGGCGCAGTTCTCGGCGCTGGTGACCGAATACGCGCCCGCCGATCACGTCGGCACGGCGCTCACCCTGCAGACCTGCCTCGGCTTCCTGCTGACGATGGTCACGATCGAGCTGCTGCCGATCGCCGCGCGCGCGGCCAGCTGGCGCTGGGCGCCGCTCCTGCTCGTGCCCGGCCCCCTCTTCGGCATCGCGGCCATGCGACGCCTCACCGGGGACGGGAGCGAGGAAGGAAGAAGGCAGAAGTAAGAAGGCAGAAGCAAGAAGGCAGAAAGACGGAAGGGAGCGGCCGAGCGCCCCCGCGATCTTTCTGCCTTCCTACTTCTGCCTTCTTACTTCTTACTTTTTACTTCTTGAAGGCTCCGCATTCGAGCATGGCGCTGCCGTAAAACGGGTTGCGGATGGCATCGCCCCGCTGGTACCAGGACTTGTTGACCATCGGGCAATAGGCCACGCGCAGGTTCTGGGGTTCGATGCCCTCTGCCGTCGTGTAGGCCAGCACCGCGTCGCTCAGCTCGCCGAATGCCGTGCGGGCCGCTTCGAGATCGGCCGCGTTGGCGACGGCATGGGCCCCGGCCGCGATGGCCTCGCCACCGGCGCCGATTCGATCCGCCTCGTCCGCCACCTGGTTTGCCGCCGCCGGCACGCCCTCGAGCGTGTCTCCGGCCAGCGCCACCTGCACCTGCAGGTACGGCGTCAGCAGTGCCATCTCGGGGCCGCCTTCGGGCTCGGCGGGCGCCGCGCACCCAGCCACGATTGCAAGCAGCAGAGTCAGGGGGATCAGGTAACGCGTCATCGAACTCCCTCAGCCGGTGTGGATGCCCGGTCGCCGGTCCGGCGCCCTCGCCGCACCCAGACGTCTTCAGTGTGTTCAGTGTCTTCAGTGTGTTCAGTGTCTTCAGTGTGTTCAGTGTATTCAGTGTGTTCAGTGTGTTCAGTGTCTGGACGAGACGAAGCCCCCGTCACTGCACCGGAATCAGCGGGATCTTCCCCTTGTTGGCGATCGCCGCCTTGTGCGCGGCAATCGACACCTGCGAGGCCGCCTTCTCGGCCACCTGCAGGAAGGCGCGGGTCGCCGGCCCGTCGGGCTCCGCCACGACCAGCGGGATGCCGACGTCGCTGCCGACGCGAATCGGCTGATAGACCGGCAGTCGCCCGAGGAACGGCACCTCCAGCTCCTCGGCCATTGTCTCGCCGCCGCCGTGCCCGAAGATGTCCGACTCGTGGTGACAGTTCGGGCACTGGTAGTAGCTCATGTTCTCGACGATGCCGAGGGTCGGGATGTTGAGCTTCTGGTACATGCGCACCGCGCGACGGCTGTCGGCGAGCGACACCTGCTGCGGTGTCGTCACGACGATGGCGCCGGCCACGGGCACGGTCTGGCTCAGGCTCAGGGCGACGTCACCCGTGCCGGGGGGCATGTCGATGATCAGGTAGTCGAGGTCGCGCCAGGCCACGTCGCGGAAGAACTGCTGGACCGCGCCGTGCAGCATCGGGCCGCGCCAGATGATGGGCGTGTCGTCCTTCGTCATGAAGCCGATGGACACCACCTGGATGCCGAACTTCTCGGCCGGCATGATCTGCTTGCCGTCGCTCACCAGCTCGGCCTGCAGGCCGAGCATGATGGGCACGTTCGGGCCGTAGACATCGCCGTCGAGGATGCCGACACGCCCGCCGGCCTTCGCAAGCGCGAGCGCCAGGTTGACGGCCACCGTCGTCTTGCCGACGCCGCCCTTGCCGGCGCCAACCGCGATGACGTTCTTCACGCCCGGCAGGGGCATGCGGCCGTGCTCCGGGGCCGTCGCCGAGCGCACCTGCGCCGTCATCGTCACCACGACCTCGGCGACCCCGGGGAGCGCGGAGACCGCGGCCTCGGCCTGCTCCTTCATGAGGTCCTTGACCGGACAGGCCGGGGTCGTCAGCTCGATGGCGAACGACACGCGGCCGCCGTCGACGGCGAGGTCCTTCACGAACCCCAGCGAGACGATGTCCTTGCGAAGGTCGGGGTCGACGACGACCCGGAGGGCGTCGCGGACGGCGTCTGCGGTCGGGGCGGGACTGCTCATGGCGGTGCTTCCTCGTTCAGCGATCGGTCGGTTTTTTCAGCTTATCGGCAATGCGCGGGGGTGACAAGCGGGGGGGCGTGCCGATACACTCGGCCCCACGGCAGGCTCCCAACCGCGCAAGGAGACGACCCGATGGCCGACCCCGTACCGCCGATCCCGCCCTCCGGTGGCCCGCCCCCGCCACCACCACCGCCGCCCCCCACGTCCGGTCCGCCATCGGGCAACCGCAACGTGATGATCGTGCTCTCCTACCTGTGGCTGCTCGCGCTGGTGCCGCTGGTGCTGGAGAAGGACGACAAGGAGGTCCAGTGGCACGCGCGCCACGGCCTCGTGCTGCTCATCGCCGAGCTCATCGTCTGGGTGCTGCTGAGCGTGCTCACGTCGCTCGGACCGGTGGGCTGCATCTTCGCGCTGCTGTACCCGATCCTCGTGCTCGTCTTCCTCGGCGTGCACATCGTCGCGATCATGAAGGGCGTGAACGGGCAGCGGTTCCGCGTGCCCTACGTCACCGAGTTCGCCGACCGCCTCTGAGGGGGACGCCGCCGTGCCCGGATCGCGCCACCGGAGGCGGCTCGTGACGCTGGTCGCCGGGGTGGGCCTCGTGCTCGCCCTGGCGGCCGACCTCCAGCGTCCCCCGGCCGCGCAGGCGAGCGCGCGAGCGGCCATCGGCGCGATTCACCTCTACCAGGCCACCCTCTCCCCACTCTCCGCGCGCCTCGGTGCGCGCTGCCGCTTCGTGCCGACGTGCAGCCACTACGGCGAGGAGGTCATCCGCCGGCACGGCCTGGTGCGCGGGGGCTGGCTGGCGATGCAGCGCGTCGGGCGGTGTGGACCGTGGACGGCGGACGGGACCGTGGACCTGCCGGAATAGAGAATCAGGAAAACGGAATCAAGAAAGGAAGGACGGAATTCCGAATTGGGAAATTCTCGAATTCCTTTCCTGATTCCGTTTTCTAGATTCTCTCTTCTCTCCGCTCATCGATCCCGTCAGCGAACAGCCGTCTGCCCTCGTCGGTGAGCAGGACCCAGAGCGCGTAGGCGCCGAGCGCGGTGCCGAAGGGGATGAGCACGAGGTTCACGAAGGCGAGGCCGAGGCCGAAGAGGCGCGCCCAGGCCCGGCGGCGACGCAGCACGGTGCCGACCCAGAGGTGCAGGGCGCCCCACAGCAACGCGATGCCGGCCAGCGTGAAGAAGGTGAAGGCGGTGAGGCTCGCGGCAATCCCGGATCCCACGTCCACGGGCCCACCCGACTGCGCGATCGAGTGCGCGCCGTAGCCGAGCGCCAAGCCGGCCAGCCCGACGAGCGCGAAGAGCGCCCCCCAGGCGAGGTAGAGCAGCGCGAGGAAGTCGGCGTGGCGGTTCACGCGGGGCCCGATCGTGGTCAGGCGATGGTGACGTGGAGGTCGACGCGCGTGGCGAGCCCCCGCGGCGCGGCGATGCGGTAGGTGTACCGCGCGCCGTCGGGTGTCGCGGGCGGCAGCGAGAGCCGCGCCTGCTGGCGCCCGAGGCCGTCGCCGTGGCCGCCGCACTCGCCGCAGCGCTCGTTCCAGACCTCGCCACGCCCGCCGCACTGCCGGCAGGTGCAGCGCACCGGCACCTCGACGGGCACGATGGTGCCGGCGAAGGCCTGGCGCGGGGAGACCGTGATGTCGAGGCACACGCGTGGCGCCGTGTCGCGCTCGAGGAACCCGTCCTGCATGCGCTCGACGGCGTCGGCCACCGACGGGAAGTCGATCGCGACCTCGTCGGCAAACGACGTCTGCGACGCGCGGCTGACCGCCGCGCCGCTGGCCACGCCGATCCACGAGTCGTCCACGCGACGGTACGGGTTCACGGTGTCGGTACGATAGGAGGCGCCACGATCGTTGTCAAGGCGCGGATCGTGCCGTAGGATGGCCCCAGGCCGGCGACTGGCCGCATCCGGGAGACGCCGATGGTCAAGGAGTGTCCGCTCTGCGCCGAGCGCATGCGACTCGAGACGCGCGAGACGATCGCGCGCGTGCCCGGCACCTCGCAGGAAGTCCGGCGCGTCGTGCGGGAATGGGTCTGCGGGGAGTGCGACTACTTCGAGGAGGCGGACGACAGCCCGCCCGACGGCGGCTGAGCGGCCTCAGCGGGCGCCGAGCGTCAACAGGACTTCCTTGCGAAGCGTGTCCTCGACCTCGTCGAAGTTGAGGGCCGTCTCGCACTCGTCGCAGAGCACCTCGAAGACGCCAGGCCGGCTCTCTTCGGTCACCTCGACCCGGTCTTCATCGAGCTGGATGACGTGCATCTGCAGCGTCTTGACCAGGAAGTTGCGGGTGTTGCCACAGTTCGGACACGTCAGCGCCACGCGGATGGGGCTCCTCTCCCCGGGGCCGGCTCGCAATAAACGCGCCACAACTCTCGGCCCCAAAAGGGCATTCTATGGGATGCCGTGCACCCGTGCAATGGCAATCGACGGCAGGGATGATTGCCGCTTTCGCGCCCGCACTGGGCACAAACGGGCCCTCGCATCGGGCATCTCTCATACCTTACGAGACCGCCGCAGGCGGGCGAGGCCTACCGGGCGCGAAGCGCCCGGCCTGACGCACCGCAGGGGCGGCCTGACGCGGGGCACGTGGCCTTTGTTCACACGTAGATCAGCCGCCCCGTGACCGGCCGCCCCGTGAACATCGTCGCGGCCGCCTCGACGTACACCGCGAGTTGCGCGTCATGCGCCGGGGAGGGCGCACCGGTCTTGAGCTCCACGACCGTGATCCCACCGGGCCCGTCGATCACGCAGTCGATGAACCCGCGGAGGATCGTGCCGTCCGGCTGTCGCGCCGAGAACGCCACTTCGTGATCGGCCGTGGCGCCCTCGAGCAGCGCCCGCACATCCGGGCGCGCGCGGAAGGCACGGTACGCGCGCGCAGCGATGGCGGCGACCGCCGCGGCATCGGCGATGGCCGCGCGCTCGTCGGCCAGCAGCAATGCCTCGACCGCCGCGGCGACGTCCGCCTCGTCCCCCGTGGGATCGAGCTCCGCCTGCCAGGCACGGTGCACCAGCCGCCCGACGAACACGGCCGCCTCGCCGTGCCCGCCCGCCGGACGCGGCTCCGCTGCCGCCGCTGTTCCCGCCGCGGTGACCGCGGCGCGGCGCACGGCCTCCCGGGCCACGAGCGGCGCGAAGTCGTCGGCGAGCGCCTGCGGCGGTCCCGACGCCGGCAGCACACGCGGCTGCTCGCCGCGTGGCGGCACGATCGCCTGGAGGCGGTGAGGCTCGGACGGCCCGTTCCAGGTCAGGACGTCACCGGGCATGGCGGCGGCCGACTCGGCGACGAGCCGCAGCAGGGCCGGCGGCAGCACCCGCCCCAGCGCGCCGCGGCCCGGCGCCGCGCTGCCATCGCGGCCGAGCGTCGCCGTCAGGTAGAGCCGATCGCGCGCGCGCGTGAGCGCCACGTAGAGCAGCCGCTTCGACTCCTCCACTTCGCGGGCCTCGGCATCCCGGTCGAGCTCGTTCTGGTGCTCGCCAATGGAAACGGCCGCCTCGCCCACCTCCAGCCCGTCGACGTCGATGGACGGGCCGGCCACGCGGATGGGATCCGGCGTGCCGCCGCTCCCGCGTGTCAGGTGAACGAGGAACACGACGGGGAACTCGAGCCCCTTCGCGGCGTGCACGGTCATCAGGTTGACCGCGTCCACCGCGTCGACGATCGCGTTGGACTCGTCGCCGCCGGCCACGAGCTCCTCGAAGTGCTCGACGAGCCGGCCGATCGTCGCATACCCGCGGTTCTGCACGCGCCGAATCAAGCCGCGGACCTTCTTCAGGTTCTCGCGCGCCTGCGCGGCTCCGGGCCCCGCCGTCTCCGCCGCGTACGCGGCCTCGGCCAGGATGCGATCGACGAGCTCCGCGGGGGGCAGCCGATCGACGAGCGCCAGCCACCCCGGCGCGGCGCGGCGCGCCTGCAGCAGGCGCTCGACGTCATCGGCGTCGAGCCGCCCGAGCACCGCGGGTGGCTCCGGCGCCAGCAGGGCGTCGGCCAGCCGCGGCGCCAGCGCCGCGAGCGCCGGATCCGAGAGGCGCACGACGCGGGACCGGAGGAACGCCGCCGCGCGCAGGTGCGACGCCGGGTCGGCCAGCCAGCCGAGCAGCGCCAGGACGTCCTTGATCTCGTCCGCGTCGAAGAAGCCCAGCCCCTTGTAGACGTAATAGGGCACCCGCCGGCGCGAGAGCGCCGCCTCGAACCGGCGGTGGCTCTCGCGCGTGCGGAACAGCACCGCGACGTCCCCGGGGCGCACCGGCCGCCGCACGCCGGTTGCCCGATCACGGACGGGCACCTCCTCGACCAGCAGCCGCGCAATCTCCTCCGCCACCGCCTCGGCCTGCGCCTCATCGTCCGGCGCACCCGCCACGCCCGTCACCGGCTCGCCGGCCGCCACCACCGACGCCAGGGGAAACCGGTCGTCGTCTCCGTAGCGGAACGCGTCGGCGCGCGCGGGTTGTTTCTCCACGCTCGCGAAGACGTCGTTCACGAACGACAGCAGCTCCCGCACCGAGCGGAAGCTGCGGGTGATGGCCGCGCGCACCGGCCCGGTGGGCCGCAGCGCCTGGATGTAGCGCGACGCGGCCTCGAGCACCGCGACCTCGGCGTCGCGGAACCCGTAGATGGACTGCTTGCGGTCGCCGACGATGAAGATCGAGGGTGGAAGGGCGCGTTCGGCGAGGCCCGCCCCCTCGCCCCACGACCGCACCAGCAGTTCGACCAGTTGCCACTGGGCGCGGCTCGTGTCCTGGAACTCGTCGACCAGCACGTGCTGGTATCGCGACTCGAGGCGGTACCGGCTGCGCGAGAACTCGTCCATCTGCCCGAGCAGCGCCAGCGTCTTGAGCAGCACCTCGGAGAAGTCGAGCACGTCGTGTTGCGCCAGCGTCTGGCGGTACTGCTCGAGCGCGATGGTGAACAGCCGGCGCACGCCGCGGGCGAGCACCACATTGACATCGCGACGGAAGGCGGCCAGCGCCTCGACCAGGCGCGGCCCGATCGCCTGCACCGCGGCAAGGTGCCGGTCGTAGTCGGCGCGGGACCGGAAGTCCGCGATCTTCGCGTCAAGCCGCTTTCGGGGCTCGCCTCCCTTCGTGAGCAGGTACGCGCGGGGACGCTCGAGCAGCGCCTGCAGCTCCGGAGGGGACGGCGGGACGGCCGCCACCGCGCGACCGAGGTCAGCGGCGACGAGCCCGAACGTCGGGCGGTCGGGCCCGGTGCGTTCAAATGCCGCGAAGCCGCCCGGCTGTCCCTCGACCGCGTCGCGCACGCGCTCGGCCAGCCGGGCGGCCGCGACGCCCAGATCGAGGTCCGCGCCGTGCACGAACCGGTTCAACGCCCCGGTCGCCACGAGGCGGCGATCCAGCAGCCGGATGAGGCCCTCGCGCAGCCGGTACTCGCCGAGGTCGGCGAAGAGCAGCGCGATGTCCTCGTCGGTCACCGCCAGGCCACGCCCGATGCGCAGCGTGCGGTCCAGCGCCTCCCGCAGCAGCCGGGGCGTCTCGGTCTCGTCCACCAGGTCGAACGCCGGGTCCACGTCGGCCTCGAGCGGGAATTCCCGCAGCAGCGCCAGGCAGAAGGCGTCGATGGTGGAGATGGCGATGTCGCCGATGTCGTCGCGCAGGGCCCGCCACTCGGCCGGCGGGATGCGGCCGGCCTGGCGCCGCGCGTGCAGCTCGGCGAGGATGCGCTGCCGCATCTCGGCCGCCGCCTTGCGCGTGAAGGTGATCGCCAGGATGTTCCGGGGCTTGACGCCCGCACCCAGCAGCCCGACGTACCGGTCGACGAGCACCCGTGTCTTGCCGGTGCCGGCCGACGCCTCGAGCGCGACGTTCCGGCCAGGGTCGACGGCGCGTGCACGAGCCGCGAGATCACGGGCGTCTTCCGGCTCCGGTGCGTCGAAGTCGAGGAAACCCTGTTCAGTCGCCATCGGCGTCCTCGCCGGCCGTATCCGCGCCGGACTCGACCTCCACCCACTCGCGGCGGCACACGGCCTGGTAGGGGCACGGGCCGCACAGCGACTTGCGCGCGGGCGCGGGCGGGAAATGACCGGCGCCGATGGCGTCCAGGGTGGCAAGCGTCCGGTCCTCGGCCTCCGCCAGCAACTCGCCCAGTGCGCGGTTGCGGCTGCCGAGCGGCACGACCGCGCGGCTGCCTTCGAACGAGACGTACATCGCCTCGCCGATCGCCCACGCGCGGCCGCCGCGGCCCTGGAGCCGGTCATGGGCGCAGACGCTGTAGATCGGCAGCTGCAGGGCCTGTTTCAGGTCGGGTGTCTTGCGCGACTTGTAGTCGATGACCCGGAACGTCCCATTCGCGAGCAGGTCGATGCGGTCGGCCTTGGCCCGCAGCGGCACGTCGCGTGTCCGCCCGTCGGCGGCCGTGAACGTGAAGCGTCCCTCGAGCGGGAACTCCAGCAGCCGCTCGACGATCGTCTCGGGACGGTCGGCCTCCATCGAGAACACGCGGTGGGCGATGCCGGGACTGATCGCCGAGCCGATCAGCCGCACGCGCTCCAGGGCCGCTTCCGACGGCGGCAGCGTCGCGAGCGCCTCGTCCGCCAGGCGCTCGAAGAGGGCGCGGGCCTCCGGCAGCAGCGACGCGGTGATGCGGCCGTGCCCGGCGTCCTGCCAGGCATGGAAGAAGCGCTCGAACAGCTCGTGCAGGAACCGGCCCCGCTCGAGCGGTGTGCGCGTGTCCTCGTCCTCCGGCTCCTCCTCGAGCCTCAGCACCTCGGACGCGAAGAAGCGGAACGGGCAGTCGAGATAGCGCTCCAGCCGGCTGATCGAGATGCGCGGCATCGTCCACGGCCCCGCCTCGCCGCGGAAACGTTCGGGCTGCCCGCGCTCGCCGGACAGCCGCAGGGCCCCCCAGGCCTCCGCTGGCCCCGAGAGCGCGGCCGTCGTCCGTGGCTCCTGCGAGAGCGCTTCGTGCCGGAACACGCGGGTGCCGTCCGCCGGCCTGTCCTCGGTGGTGGCGAGCGCGGCCGCGGGCACCTCGTCCAGCAGGCCCGAAGGCTCGACGACGGCGTCGTTCTCGAGGACGATCGTGGAGAGCCGGACTTCGCGCGCCGGGAGCCGAAGGAGGTCGCGGAAGGCGGCGCGGGCGCCGTTCAGGGCATCCCGCTCGCGCCTCAACGGGTCCGCCGGGGCGGGTTCGAGCAGCGCCAGCAACGAGGCGGGATACAGCACGCTGCGCCGCGCGCGCTCCGGCCAGTCGCCCTCCACCAGCCCCAGCAGCTGCACATCGTCGAACTCACCGAAACGCGCGGCCTGGGCCTCGATGATGTGGACACCCGGCGTGCCCGTGAAGGACGCAAACGTCTGGGTGCCGAGCCACCGCCGGACGGCGGCCGACAGCCACGCGGCGTCGCCGGTGGCCGACGGGTCGTGACGTGCGTAGGCTTCGCGCAACGACAGCAGCGCCGCCATCACGGCGGCCCGCACGCGTGACCGTCGCGACCGCTGCTCGGCTCCCGCCTCCTGGCGATCGAACCGGTCGAGCGCGGCCAGCAGGGTGTCGATCTGGTCCACCACCGGCCGCTGATCCGCCAGCGGCGCGAGGGCGCGCGCGAACCCAATCGCCGCCGTCAGCGCGGGCACCGCCTCCAGGCGTCGCCGTTCGTCCCGGTTGGCCGGCGAGGCGATGCCGGCCCAGGCGGCGCGGAGTGCCTCCAGCCGCTCGAGGCCACCGAGGTGCCTGGCCCCGGCAAGCGCCACGTCGAGCGCGGCAATCGCGTCCGGCGCAGGTGGCGCGCCCGCGCCGTCGGCCAGGCCGAAGTGCGGGGACCGCAGCAGCGCGATGACGGCCTCTCGCGTGTGATCGGTCCGGACGAGGGACAGCGCGACATGGACGGCGGCGGCGTACGGCTCGGCGGCGAGCGGCAGCGTGTCGAGCGTCTCGAACGGGATCCCGGCGCCACCGAACACCTCACGCGCAAGGTAGAGGTACGGCAGCGGACGTCGGACGACGAGGGCGGTCCTCGTGAGCGGTGGCGCGTCCCCGCCGCGGTGCGCCGCCTTCAAGCGCCGCGCGGCGGCCGCGAGTTCCTCCTCGCGGTCGCGGTGCACGGACGCCACCGCGCCCGCGGACGAGGGCACCCGGAGCACCGGGGCGGTGGACGCCGCCACGGCAGGCACGACTTCTTCCACTTCCGGCAGCGTGGCGTGGAGGCGCTCCAGATACCCGGCCGCCAGGGAGGCTTCGGTCGCCAGCACGTCGAGGTGCGTGAGCCCGGGCATCCGCGTCAGCACGTCGAGGTCCGCGGGCCAGAGTCCGTCCGGGTCCGAGAGGCGATCGCCAACCGTGACGACCACCGCTCGGAACGGCCGCCGCATGGGCTCGTCGCGCAGCCGGGCGCGCAACACGTGTTCGTCGATGGCGCCAGCCTCGGCCAGGCGCGCCTCGTACCGCTGGTACGTGGCGACGAGGAACCGCGTTTGTTCGAGCAGCCGCCGGGCGCCGTGATCGAAGTCGGCGTCGCGTTCGAGCTCGCCCCCGACGTTGCGCTCGAAGTCGTCCGTCGTGCGCGACTGCCGCCGGATCTGGTCGTAGAGGGCGAGGATCTCCGCGACCAGGCCCGGACGGAGACGGAAGGGCGCCTTCAGGCCCTCGGCCTCGAGGCTGCGTGCGCCGGCCGACATGAGGACCTCGCGCTCGAACGGGGAGGCCGGGACCAGGTGGTCCGCGAGGCGGCCGGCGGCCAGGCGGTAGAAGTCGGCGCGTGTGCCGATCTGCGGCACCTGCACGGCGGGACGCTCCGGCGTCAGCAGGCGGTCCTCGATCGTGCGCCGCAGGTACTCCCCGGCCGCGCGCGTCGGCACGAGGATGAAGCTGTCGGACGCCGCGCCGGCCGGCAGTGCGGCCACGAAGTCGACGAGGGCGCGTCGGAAGGCGGCGAGATCGGGGACGCGGACGAGGCGCGTCTGGCGCGGCGTGATCACCGTCCCTGAGCGTATCAGGGTGTCGGCCTATTCGATCGTCGGGGGCTGCAGCGTGGCGTCGAGATCCTGGCGCGCCCGTGCCGCCAGCATCAGGGCGCCAGCCGCGGCAGACGAGGCCTGCTGCGCCTGTTCGAGGCTGCCCGTGCGGATGGCCTCGATCCGCAGGGCCGTCGCATTCGCGGCCAGGGATTGCGCGCTCTGAATCAGCGCATGCAGCGAGGCGAGCTCCTCGGGCGGCCGGATGCCCACGAGGCGATACCGCTCCCGCGCGAGGCGCTCGTTGATGTCGAGCAGCGCGCGTGGTTCCGGGCCCGCCATCGCGCGAATCGCCCCGAGCGGCTCGATGGCGTCCTCGAGGGTGCGCATCGTGGGCTCCACACCGTCGACGTACGCCTTGTAGGCGGGACGCCGCAGTTGCCAGCGGTCGCGCGCCAGCCGCAGGCGCTGCGCCGCGTCGAGCTGCGCGTCCACCGTGGCCAGCAACGCGGCAATCTCGCCGGCCCGGCGCACGCCGAGCCGCCGGTCCCTGGAGACGACGTCCTGCCGCAGCCGGCGCAGGGCGCGGACGTCGGCTCGCGCGGCGTACTTGTCGGCGTCCTGGAGCACGTCGTGCCGCAGCTCCGCGTACTCGCGGTCGAGGCGGGCCTCCTCGGCGATGCCGCCGAGCGCGGTCCGCCGGATGCTCGCGGCCCAGGCCTCGGGCAGCACGCCGACGGCGTGGTCGATCAGGCCGACCACGGTCTGCAGCAACGAGACACGCTCGACGGGTGTGCCGGCGAGCGCGGAGGCGGCCATGAGCTGCTGGACGATCTCCGCCTGGCTCGGCGGCGCGAGCAGCGGCTCGGAGGTGGGCGGAGGCACGGTGCGCGCGCTGAGCGCCAGGTCGAACCGGCCCAGGCCGGCGGTGGCACGGAGCTCGGCGACGATTTCGTCGAGCAGGCCGAGGATCTCCTGGACCTCGCCAGCCCGGTAGCCGAAGTGACGGGCGGGCCAGTCGGCCAGCGCGCGGCGCGCGCGTTCGGCGATGCGCAGGCGCTCCTCGGGGGTCTCGGCGCGTGCGACGCTGTTGAGCGTGGCCGCGACCTCGGCACTCATGGCCGCGAAGTCGGCCTCGCCGCGCGCGGCCGCGTAGGCGGTGGCGCGCGCGTGGTCCGCGTACCGCTCGGTCCGCGCCCAGTCGACCCTCTCGGCGGGGATCGAGACGAGGTGGATGGCCGACGGCCCGGCATTGGCGGCGAGGGGCATCGAGAACACGACGCGATCGCCGACACGCGCCCACTCGCCGTAGCTCGTCAGCGTCGACCCGTCCTGGAGGAACACGCGGAAGAGCGTTGGCGACTCGACCTGGCGCGCCCCGGCCACGACGGGCACCGCCACGAGCAGCATGACGAGGCACGCCAGGCGGCGCACGTGGCTCATGCAGGCCAGCGTAGTGGCGGGCCCGGAGAGCGTCAAGTCAGCGGGCTGTGGAAAACCTGTGGACACGGCGTGGAAACCTTGTGGAGCGGCTGTCGGCAAAAATAAAGATGTGACGTCGTTCCGGGGGAAAAGCGTGCCCGATTCTCCGGCGGCGCGTCTTCGTCCGGCGCTTCGCTTGCACTTCGCTGACGGGTCACTAGAATCATCCGTCGGTGCTGACGCGCTCCCCCGCGCGTCCCTTCTCTCTCGACCCGGATGACCGTGAACGTGCGCCACTACGAAGAACTGATCGCTGGCCGGACCTTCTTCATCGAGGTCTCTCCCGTCACCGACTCGCGGTGGCGGGCCCAGATTGCCCGCCGTCCCGGCATGCCGACGGCGTTGATGCCCTTCTACGGCAACACCCCCGAGGACGCCGCGCGTGAGCTCAGCAAGTGGCTCACCCTCGTCGTCGCGCCCCCCTCAACGACCTGACGCAGGAACGGGCCGGCCGGTCTGCCCGGCCAGCCCGACAGATTGCCGTCTTCCCCGACGGCCGGCTTCCAGTAGACTGCCGCGCATGAGGCGCGCCATCAGCATGGTGTTGCTCGTGTGCCTCGGGGGCACCGCGGGCGCAGCAGCCAGCGCCCGCCAGGTCACCGGCGCACGGCTGCCCGAGGCGTACCTTGGCGTCGTCCGCGCATACCAGGCCGGACACTTCGAGGACGCCATCGAGCGCCTGCGGGTGCTGCCGGACCGCGAGCCCGACACCGTCAAGCGGTTCGCGCGGCTGGCCGAGCGGGGAGTCGCACTCCCGGATCCGCGCGCGGACGTCGCGTTCTTCCAGGCGGCGGCCATGCTCCACGCGGACCTGGCGTTCTTCTGCTGGCGCAACGACTGCGCGCGAGACGCCAGGAAGATCATCGACTTCGGGCGCCAGCTCGCCGACGCGACCGACAACGGCGCGAGTGCACCCACGGCGTTCCGGCATCGCTGGTATCTCGCCACGACGTTCCTCGTCGCGTCCCTCGTGATCCCCGACGGCTCCATCGAATACGTCAGCGATCTCGTCAAGGAGATGCCTGATGACGTCCCGTTGCTGACGGCGGCAGGCTGGCTGGGAGAGCTGGCCTCGGTGCGCCCGGCGGCCGCTGGAGCGTCAGCTCGGGGACAGGAGATCACACAGCGCGTGCGTCGCCAGGCCGCGGCCGGTCACCTCGAAGCTGCGCTGCAGCTCGACCCGGCTGCGCTCGAGGCGACGCTCAGGCTCGCACGGCTCGACGTCTTGGCAGGACACGACGAGGAGGCCGGGGCCCGACTGGAGATCCTGCTCGACAGGGAAGACCTTCCGCCCGACGTCAGCTACCTGGCCCTGCTGCTGCTCGGCGGCATCCACGAGCGCGCCGGCAATGGCGACATGGCGGCCGGCGAATACCGGCAGGCGCTCGCTCTGGACGATGTCGCCCAATCGGCCCGGATCGCCCTGGCACACCTCCTTTACGCGCGTGGGGAGGCGAAAGAGGCCGCCGCGATCATCGAACCCGCCCTGACCTTCGACGGCCACCGCGAACGGAACGACCCGTGGGCGTCCTACCAGCTCGGCAACCTGGCGATCGGCCCCGAGCTCTGGGAACAGCTCCGCGACGAGGTGCGGCGATGACCCGCCGGTGCGTGCTCGTCGTGCTGGCGGCGATGATGGCGCTTGCGCCCGGTCCACACGCGCAGGTGTTCCGCGCGGTGGCCGACGCCGTTCCCGTCGACGTGCTCGTGACGCGTGGCGGTGCGCCGGTGGACGGCCTGTCGGCTGACAACTTCGAGCTGCGCGACAACGGGGTGGCCCAGGAGATCCTCTCGACGCGGCTGGAGGACGTGCCACTCACACTGATGCTGGTGCTCGACGTCAGTGGCAGCGTGGCGGGCCAGCCGTTGACCGACCTGCAGGCGGCCATCGACGCTGCCGCGGGTGCCCTCTCGGCGCAGGACCAGCTGGCGCTCATCACGTTCTCCAACGACCTCACGCTCGAGGCGCGGGCGACCAACCGGTTCGCCGACGTGCGCACCGCGGCGCGGCAGATCGAGGCGCGCGGCGCCACGGCGCTCTACGACGCGACGATGGCGGCGCTGGCGATGCGGACGCAGGTGGACGGGCGGGCGCTCGTGCTGCTCTTCAGTGACGGCGCCGACACGGTGAGCTGGATCGATCCCCGCACGGTGCTCGACTCGGCACGACGCAGCGACGTGGTGGTGTACGGGGTCGCGCGGCGCGACCAGACGGCGCGTGAGAGCGCCGCGGCCGTGCGGCGCCTCGGACAGGAGCGTCTGTGGTTCCTCCAGGACCCGTGGTCGTACGGGCGGCAGTTCCTGCCGTTGCTCGCCGAGGCCACGGGCGGCGCGCTGCTCACGGCCGAACGCACGAACCAGTTGCGCGAGACGTTCGTGCGCGCCGTGCGGGAGTTCAAGAGCCGCTACGTGCTGCTCTACCGCCCGCAGGGCGTCGCGCCCGGCGGCTTCCACGACATCGACGTGCGGTTGAAGGGCACGTCGGGGGACGTGCAGGCGCGGAGGGGTTACCTGAGGGGCCAATAGATCTCAGATTGAAGATTGGAGATCTAAGATTGGGGCACGAAGGACACGAAGGGCACGAAGGCACGAAGGCGCGAAGGGCACCGAGGCGATTCGGGATGTCCGGGCGTCGGGGGCCAGCCCGGGCATTGACCGTAACCGAACTGCCCTGCTACTATTGGTAGTTCCTCACGACGTGGGCCTGTGGCGCAGCTGGGAGCGCGCCTGAATGGCATTCAGGAGGTCACCGGTTCGATCCCGGTCAGGTCCACCATCCTTCGCTCCCGCGAACTGACGCCGAGGCGTGAGCTTCGGCTCGGCAAGGCCAGGCATCCCTCCAACACAGCACCTTCACTCCTGAGCCAGACGAAGGTTGCCGCCACACGTGCACTCCGGTTTGCAGGCCATCCTCCACCATGGCGGCGAAGCCGCGACGGTGGGCCGTTCCCGCCTACGCGTCGCTCACACGACCCGCTGACCGAGTCTCGCTCGGTTCAAAGGCGCAACGCCCAGCCATCCGCGAATCCGACGGCGATTGCCTGTCACCCTTGAGGCCTGCCTTCGTTGCCCTGTCGTGGCAACGCCGCCGCGAAGGCGGGCTTACTCCGCCTGCAGCGCCGTCACCGGGTCCACGCGCGCCGCGCGGCGAGCCGGAAACCAGGCACCGAGGAGCGCGACGCTGGCGAGGATCACCGCAACAGCACAGTAGGTCGCCGGGTCGCGCGCGTCGACGCCGAACAGCAGCGACCGCATCAGCCCGGCGACCGCGAACGCGGCGGCCAGCCCGATGGCCAGGCCCCAGGCGGCCAGCCGCAGCCCCTGCGCAATGACCATCGACACGATGCCGCCGGTCGTCGCGCCCAACGCGACCCGAATCCCGATCTCGCGTGTGCCCTGGCTGATCGCGTAGGCGATCACGCCGTACGTGCCAACCCCCGCGAGCGTCAGCGCCAATCCGGCGAACGCCGCAAGCAGCCACGTCACGAACCGGCGCTCGGCCATCGACGCGTCCACCCGCGCCTGCATCGTCTTGACGTTGTAGACAGGCACGTCGGGATCGACGCTCCGAATCGCGTCAACGGCCGCCGTGGTGAGTGCCGCCGGATCCGCGTCGGTGCGTACGACGAGGTTCATCGACCGCGACGGCGCTTGCGTGTGCGGGTGGTACATCGCCATGCGCGAGTCGCTCTCGTCGAGCGCGTACTGTTTGATGCGCCCCACGACACCGACCACGGTCAGCCACGGTGCGCTCTCGTCCGCGTCCATGCCGCCCCGGCGCATGCGTTTGCCAAGCGGCTCCTCGCCAGGCCAGAGCGCCTGCGCCATCCGGTCGTCGACAACGACGACGCGAGGTGTCTCGCGCGTGTCGTGCTCGGTGAAGAGGCGGCCCCGCAGCAGCGGAATCTGCATGACGTCGAAGTACTGCCCTCCGACCGTACGCTGATCCACGTTCACGAACGACACGCCTCCGGGCAGGGGCCGGCCTTCGAGCTCGATCGGCCCCCAGGCGAACATCTGGCTGAGGGGCAACATCGACACGCCGCCGGCGCCCTCGACGCCCGGCAATGCGGCCAGCCGGCCCCACAGATCCCTGTACGTCTCGAGCACACGCTCGGGCCCGGTATAACGCCGGCCGGTCAGCGACAGCTCCATCGTGAGCACGTTCGCGGGATTGAAGCCCGGAGAGACCTCCTGGAGCTGGACGGCACTGCGAATCAGCAGTCCGGACGCGACGAGCAACATCGCGGACAACGCGAGCTCACCGGCCACGAGCGCCCGGCGTCCCGTCGCACGGCGGCTCCAGACGAAGCCGGCGCCCGAGGTCCGACGGCCCGACGCGCTCAGGTGCTCGCCGCCAGCGCCGCGGCTCAGGCGCAGCGCCGGCACCAGCCCGAAGAGCACACCCGACACGAGCGAGATCATCATCGTGAAGGCGAGCACCGTCGAGTCGATGGTGATCTCCGGCAGCCTTGGCACGCTGCGTTCCCCGAGCACGCGGATGCCCGACAGCATCCAACCCGTCAGCAGCAGGCCCACGGCGCCTCCCAGCACCGCAAGCACCACGCTCTCGGTGAGCACCTGTCTCACGAGCCGCCCGCGGCTGGCGCCGATGGCGAGGCGCATCGCGAACTCGCCTTCCCTGGCCGCCGCGCGCGACAGCACCAGGTTCGCGACGTTCGTGCACGCGATGAGCAGCACCAGCGCCACCGCGACCGTCAGCACGATCAGCTGCAGTCGCACGCTGCCGACGACCTGCTCCTGCAGCGGCACGATGCTGAAGGTGAGCCCGCCGGCCTCGGGATACACCTCGGGGTGCTCCCGGCGGAGCCGGGCGGTGATGGCATCCATCTCGGCCTGCGCCTCGGGCACGGCGACGCCAGGCTTGAGCTTCGCGATCAGGTTGTAGTCCTCGGCGTTGCGTATCGTGGGGGCATCGGCGCCAAGGGGGAGCGGCAGCACGATCTCGGCATGCTCCGCGCCGCCAAGCGTCGGGAGCACCTCCCGCGGCAGGTCGAACGACGCCGGCAGCACGCCGGCAATCTCGTATGGCTGCCCGTTCAGGACGAGTGAACGCCCGAGGACCGCCGGATCCCCGCCGTAGCGCCGCATCCACGTGCCGTAGCCGAGCAGCGCCCGCCCTGTGCGGCCGGGCGCGTCGTCCGCTTCCGTGAACAGCTCGCCCAGCGCGGGACGCACCCCCAACATCGGCAGCAGGTTCGACGACACCCGGAGGGTGCCCACCCGCTCGGGCTCCCCGTTGCCCGTCAGGTTCCAGTTCGCGCCAATCGCGATGGCGACGTCCTCGAACCCTCCGTGGCCCGTCTTGATGTCGAAGTACTGCGCCGTGGAGAACCAGTCCTCGGCGATGCCGATACCGGGCGATCGGTTCCAGAGGATGACGAGGCGTCCGGCGTCCTGGTACGGCAGCGACCGCAGGAGCAGCGCATTGACCACGCTGAAGATGGCCGTGTTGGCGCTGATGCCGAGCGCCAGCGAGAGCACGGCCGCGGCGGTGAACACGGGGGCGCGCCGGAGGCCGCGGAGGGCATAACGGAGGTCCTGAAGCATGGTCAGCGCCTCTCTGGTGGCGCGGAGTGTACCTCAGGGGACCGCCCCCTCGCGCCTGCGCGGCGGGGGTCGCGTTCGAGTGGCCCGCCCGTCGAGGCGGTAGTACGATGCCGGCATGCGCAACCGCGGCACGTTTGTCCCGATCTTCGTCCTCGCGTTCGTCACGGGAATCGCGACGCTGGCCGCCGCCGGTCTCACCTACACGGCACCGGCTGGCTGGCAGCAGGGCACGCCCACTTCCGCCATGCGTCTCGCCCAGTTCACGTTGCCGGGCAAGGCCGGCGACGCGGAGTTGGTCATCTACTACTTCGGCGGGTCTGGCGGAAGTGTCGATGCGAACATCGCCCGCTGGATCGGGCAGATGCAGCAGCCGGATGGGTCCTCATCGGACGCGGTCGCGAAGCGCTCGACGCGGACCATCAACGGCCTGCAGGCGACGCTCGTGGACGTGAGCGGCACGTACGTCGCCGAGGTCATGCCCGGCGCCGCCACCCGCCACCACGAACCGGGCTACCGCCTCCGCGCGGTCGTGATCACCACACCGCAGGGGCCGTACTTCATCAAGCTCACCGGGCCGGCGGCGACCGTTGCCGCGCAGGATGCGGCGATCGAGCGATTCCTTGCGAGCATCGCGTACGAATAGTGCTCGGCGACGGGGCTCGATGAAGTTGCGGCCGGGGGCATGCGGCCCCGTCAGCGGTCGTGCTCGGCGATGAACGCCTCGGCCCGCTCGACGAGGTCGCGGTTCCCGACGAACACCGGCGTGCGCTGGTGCAGCGAGGTCGGCGTCACGTCCAGCACCGGGCCCTGGCCCGTTGATCCGTAACCACCGGCCTGCTCGATCAGGTACGCCATCGGCACCGCCTCGTACAGCAGGCGGAGCTTGCCCTCGGGCTTCCTGGGGTCCTTCACGTCCGCCGGATAGTAGAAGACACCGCCGCCGAGCAGCGTGCGGTGCACGTCGGCCACCATCGACCCGATGTAGCGCAGCCCGAGCGCGCGCGTGTTCCCTTCCTCGCCCTGCAGCCACCGCGTGTAGCGCCGCACGCCCTCCGTCCAGTACTTCTCGTTGCCCTGGTTCACGCTGTAGTACCTGGGCGCGTCGGGGATGCGGATATTCGGGTGCGAGAGCAGGAACTCGCCGATGCTCGGCTCGAGCGTGAAGCCGTTGACGCCGTGCCCGGTCGTGTAGACCAGCATGGTGCTCGACCCGTACACCAGGTACCCGCCCGCGACGATCCGGCTCCCGCTCTGCAGGACGTCCTCCGCGGTGCCGGGACCCGACTTCGTCCGCCGCTTGAAGATCGCGAAGATGGTGCCGACCGCCACGTTGTACTCGGCGTTGGTCGAGCCGTCGAGCGGATCGAACACGAGCACGTAGTCGCCGTGCGGGTAGGGCTCGGGAATCGGGATGATCTCCTTCTCCTCCTCCGACGCCATGCAGCAGAGCCGGCCGGTGTGGTCGGTCAGCTGGTAGATCGTCTTCTGCGCGTAGACGTCCAGCTTCTGCACCACCTCGCCCTGCACGTTCTCGTGGCCCGCCGATCCCAGGATGTCGGTGAGGCCGCCGCGCTGCGTGCGGCTGGCGATGAGCTTGCCCGCGAGCGCCAGGTCGTAGAGCAGGTTGGTGAGCGCCCCGGACGAGTCCGGAAAGCGCTCCTGCTCCATCAGGATGTGGCGCTCGATGGTGATGAGGCCGGATGCGTTGGGAGGTGGGACGGGCTGTGCCATGCGAACGGTCTCCGAAGGATTCTGCCGGTAGCCGGGATACGGACGACTGATGTCACTCTAGTCCAGCCGCCGGGTTTCTTCATCCTTGCCGGCCCGGCCAGACCGCACCTCCGTGCCGCACCCCCGTGCCGCACCCCCGTGCCGCACCTCCGTGCCGCACCTCCGTCATTCTTCGTGCAGCGCCGCCATCGGATCCAGCCGCGACGCGCGGCGCGCGGGCGGGTACGCCGCGACCGCCGCGACGATGACGAGCACGGCCACCGCGGCAGCCATCGCCGGGAGGTCCGTCGGCTCGACGCCGTAGAGCAGGCTGGTCATCAGCCGCCCCCCCGCCAGCGCGGCGGCGATGCCGCCGGCAATGCCGATTCCCACCATCACCAGCGACTCGCGCAGCACGAGCTGCCGGACGTCCCCGGGCCGCGCGCCGAGTGCCATGCGGATGCCAAGCTCCCCCGTGCGGCGCGACACGTTGTACGACATGAGCCCGAACAGGCCGACCGCGGCGACGATGAGCGCGAGCCCGCCGAAGAGCGCGTAGGCGCCGGCAAAGAGACGCTCCTGCTGGAGGCGATCCTCTATCTGGGCCGACTGGGTGCTCACGTTCTCGAGCGGCAGGGCCGGATCGACCGCGCGTACCGCCTCACGCAGGGCCGGCACGACGCCGAGGGGGTCGCCAGCCGTGCGCAGCACGAACCACGCCCGCGACATCGGCCGCTGCCGGTACGACACATACATCGTCGGCGGCGCCTCGTCACGCAGGCTCTCGTACTTCGCGTTGCCCACGACGCCGACGACTTCGTACTGGTCGCTCGTCTCCGGCCGGCTGCCGAAGCGGCGGCCGATCGGGTTCTCACCGGGAAAGTACTGCCGGGCAGCGGCCTGGTTGATGACCGCTACGCGGTGTTCCGGGTCGGTGTCGCGGGCGTCGAGGCGGCGGCCGAGCACCAGCGGGATCTGCATGAGATCCGTGAAGCCTGGCGAGACCGTCATGAGGTAGATCTGGTCCTCCGCGTCCGGTGCGTACGTGCGGCCCTGCACGAAGATGGAGCTGACCATGGCGCCTCCCGACAGGAGGGCCTGCTGCGTCAGGCCGACCTCCTGTACGACAGGCACCGCGTCGAGACGATCCAGCAGCTCGCCGTAGAGCGCCGTCGTCCGTTCGCGGTCGTACCGGTTCAGCTCGGGTGCCAGCCGGAACATCACCACGTTCCGGGCGTTGAAGCCGACGTCCACGTGCCGGAGATTCTGCACCGTTCGCACGAACAGCGACGCGCCAATGAGCAGGACGATCGAGATCGCCACCTGCACGACGATCAGGCCACGGCCGAGGCGGCTCCTCGTCCCGACCACGCTGCGGCCCTGATCCTTGAGGGACGCATTGAGGGAGATCGCGGTCGACCGGAGCGCCGGCGCGAGCCCGAAGAGCAGCGCCGTGGAGACGGTGATGCCCGCGACGAACGACAGCACGCGCCAGTCGAGCGGCACGCCCGCGTCCGGTATCCCGGGCAGGAGTTGCCGGGCCCAGAGACCGAGGGCGACACCCGCCACCGAACCGAACACCGCGAGCAGCAGGCTCTCCGTGAGCAACTGCCGCACGAGGCGCGTCCGTGTGGCGCCCATCGACAGGCGCACCGCCACTTCACGCTGGCGGGCGGACGCGCGGGAGAGCAGCAGGTTGGCGACGTTCGCGCACACCAGCAGCAGGACCAGCACCACGGCACCGGACAGCACCAACACCGCCTGCCGGTCGTCGGTTTCCGGCTCGTAGATGCCACGAGCCGCGCTGTCGACGATCAGCTCGGGCACGTCGTGCCGGTTCTGGTTGCGTGACGTGGCCTGCTCTTCCTCCGGCAATCCGGCAAGGTAGGCCTCGAGGCCCGAGCGGGCCGTCTGGCGGAACACCTCACCGAGGTTGCCCTGGACCTGCGCGGCAGTGGCGCCCGGCTTCAGCCGGCCGACGACCTGCAACCACCAGAAGGTGCCCTCGGACGGCTCGGGATCGTCCGGGAACATGCGGTGGTAGCTCGCAATCGGCACCGTGACCTCCGGCGCCGTGTCCATGGCGCGCTGGATGCCCGTGAACGCGGCCGGCGTGACGCCGACGATCGTCGTCGGCACCGTGTTGACCGTGAGCACCGTGCCGATGACGTCGGGTGATCCGCCGAGGCGGGATCGCCAGAATCCTTCGCTGACGACGGCGACCGGCTCGGCCGACGGCTGATCGTCTTCGGCCGCGAACGTCCGTCCGCGCAGGGCCTGGACGCCCAGCACGTCGAAGTAGTTGCCCGACGCCACGAAGCCCTCCGCCAGGTCCGCGCGCCCACCAACCACCACGTTCAGTTGCCCCACCGGCGCGGTCGCCACGAGACCCGTCATCGTCTGGTTGTTGGCGACGAACTCCTGGTAGACGGGATAGGAGACCGTGGCGCGGATCCGCCGGCCATCGGCGTCGGTCCCGTTGAAGCCATAGTCGGATGAGTAGGTGGAGGCGTCGTTGTCCCCGGCACCGCGCAGGCGCACCAGCGAGCCAGGGTCCGGCACGGGCACCGACCGGAACAGCAGCCCGTTGGCGGCGGTGAAGATCGCGGTGTTGGCGCCGATCCCGAGGGCCAGGCTGATGACGATGACCGCGGTCCACGACTTGCTGTGGCCGAGCATACGAACGGCGAGACGCAGATCCTGGAGCATCGACGGGTCTCCTGTCGCCAGAACGGATTCGGCCCTCCGTCGGTGCCGGCGGCCGGCCGGGGAGGCCGCCGAAGGACACCGCCGGGTGGCCGCGAACGGCCGGGGGTGCGACAGTCTACGCCGAAGGCAGCCGGAGTGTCGCGCGCAACCCGCCCATGGGGGCCCGTGACAGCGCAATGCCCCCCTCGTGGAGCTCCGCCAGCTCCCGCACGATCGCCAGGCCGAATCCCGTCCCGGGCGCGGCCTCGTCCGCCCGGACGCCGCGCTGCAGCACACGCTCCCAGAGCGACGGGTCGAGGCCCTGGCCGTCGTCGTCCACCGTCAGCTCGACGGCGGCACCGTCGCACCGCGCGCCAATGGCCACATGTGCGCGGGCATGCCGGCAGGCATTGTCGAGGAGGTTGCCCAGCAACTCGTCGAGGTCCTCGACCCGCGCCCTCACCTCCAGCCCCTCGTCAACGGCAACGGCAAAGGAGAGCTGCCGGTCGGCGTGCAGTCGCTCGAGGGTGCGGACCAGCGCGTCGACCGACGGCTTCACCAGGCAGCGCAGCCCCGGTGTGGCCCCCGACACACCGGTGCGCGCGAGGGCCAGGTGACGATCCACCTGTCGGCGCATGCGGTCCACCTGCTGCATGATGACGGCCGCCTGATCGGCATCGCCACCAGCGGCCGCACGCTCCGCCGCCTGCGCCAACACGGCGAGCGGCGTCTTCAGGCCGTGGGCGAGGTCTCCCGTCCGCGCGAGCGCACGCGCCACACGCGCCTCCCGGTCCGCGAGCAGCCCGTTGAGATCGTCCACGAGTGGCGCCACCTCCGCGGGGTAGTCGCCGTCGAGCCGCCTCGTCCGGCCGGCGTGCACGTCCGCGAGCCGCGCCCGAAGGCGGTTCACGGGCGACACGCCGCGCCGGACCAGGACGAGACCGCCCAACAGGCACGCGGCGGAGAACACGCCCCAGACGAGCGTGCGGTGCAAGGTCGCCTGGAAGATGCCGTGGAACACGAACGGCGCACCCGGATGGCTGACGACCACGCGGGTCAGGACGACGGACGTGATCGCCAGGAGGCCGAGCGTCCAGAGGGCGGCGCCCGTGAGGAGGCTTCGCCGGAGCGAACGCGGCCACTTCACGAGGCGTTCCCCAGACGGTACCCCAGGCCGCGCACGGTCTCGATGGCGTGGGCGCCGAGCTTGCGGCGCAGGCGTGCGACGAACACCTCCACGGTGTTGGAGTCGCGGTCCGCGTCGCGCGCGTAGATGTGTTCCGCCAGCTCACCCTGCGAGACGATCCGCCCGGGATGGTGCATCAGGTACGACAGCACACGGAACTCGTGTGACGTCAGCTTCACGGGTGCGCCGTTGCGCGTCACGCGGGCCGACCTGGGATCGAGGACGAGCGCCCCGTGCCGGAGCGCCGGCGCGGCCTGCCCGCCGGCCCGGCGGATCAGCGCGCGCAGGCGGGCCAGGACCTCCTCCATCCTGAACGGCTTGCCCACGTAGTCGTCGGCTCCGCTGTCGATGCCCTGCACCTTCTCGTGCCAGCTCCCGCGGGCCGTGAGCACCAGCACGGGCACCCCGAGGCCCGCATCGCGCCAGCCTCGAATCAGCGTCAGGCCGTCCACACGGGGCAGGCCCAGATCGAGGAGCACGGCGTCATAGGTCTCGGTCTGGACGAGGAAGTCCGCGCGCGCGCCATCGGCCGCGCGGTCGACGGCATAGCCGGCGTCGGCCAGCGCGGTTGCAAGCTCCGTAGCGATCAGCGCTTCGTCCTCGACAATCAGTACGCGCACGCGCCCGGTCCCTCGGATGGGAAATGGGGACAGTCCCCTCGTGCTCCGCGTTCTTCAGTGTCGTCAGTGTTCCCTGAACGGCCGCTGAACAGCCCCTTCACGGGGCGTTCAGCGGCTTCCCGGTACCGTGCCTCCCGGAGGCCCCACATGACACGATTCCTCGGGCTCGCGTTTGCGCTCGCGGTCGGCATCGCGCCGGCGGCTCACGGCCAGGAGACGTCCCGACATCACGCGCAGCATGACGCCGTCGCACCCGACATCTCCGGCGTCTGGGCCCTGACCCTCATGAGCCACCAGGTCGGCCTGGAACTCGAACAGGACGGCGGCACCCTGAAGGGCCGCCTTCTCATCATGGGCCAATACGTGCCGGTGACCGGCGCCTTCAGCGGCGAGACGTTCACACTCACCGGCGACGCGAAGGTTGGCCATCGGTCAGACGCGAATGCGGTGCCCCTCGAGCTGACCGGGCATCTCGAGGAGGATGGCACGCTCGCGGGGGAGGTTGCCACTTCGGACGGGCCGCAGGCCTGGACCGGCGAGCGGCTTCCCAAGCCATAGGGCACCCATGACGCGTTACGCCGTGCGGGCGCTCCGCCGCGCCCCACTCCTCTCGTCCGTGGTCGTGCTGTCGCTTGGGCTCGGAATCGGCGTCAACACGGCGATCTTCTCGTGGATCGAGGCGCTGACGCTCCGCCCGATCCCCGGCGTCGCCGATGCGGGCGCCTATTTCGGGATCGAGGCCCGGGCGGATGGGGGCACCTACCCCGGATCGTCCTGGGCCGAGTACCTCGACCTGCGCGGGGCGCTCGAGGCGTTCCGCGACGTCATGGCCTACCGTCTCACGGCCGTCAACGTCGGCGAAGGCGACCACACGGAGCGTGCCTACGCCCTGCTCGTCTCCGGCAACTACTTCCCTGCCCTGGGCCTGCGCCCGGCAACGGGCCGCCTGCTCGACATGACCGATGCCGCCCGGCCGGGCGGTGCCCCGGTGGCCGTGGTCTCGGATGCCTTCTGGCGTGCGCGACTGGCTGCCGCACCGGACGCCGTCGGCCGGGCCCTCGTGGTCAACGGCGTCGACGTCACGATCGTCGGCGTCGCGCCGCCCGCCTTCCAGGGCACGGTGATCGGACTGCAGATGGACCTGTGGATGCCGGCGACGCTGGCGCCGGTCCTCGTGCCCGGCACCCGGGAGCTGGACGACAGGGCGTCACGCGGCTACTCGCTCATGGGCCGGCTCGCGGACGGTGCCACGCGCGCGCAGGCCTCGGCCGAGCTCGAGCGCGCCATGAGCGAACTCGCCCGCGACTGGCCCGGGACCAACCGCGACATCGGCGGCGAGGTCCGCGCCTTCTGGCAGGCCACCCGCGGTCCGCAGGGCCTCTTCCTGCAGGCGCTGGCGCTGCTGCAAGGCGTGCTCCTCCTGCTGCTGTTCGCGGTCTGCGGCAACATCGCGACCTTGCTGCTCGCGCGTGCCGCTGGACGGCAACAGGAGATGGGCGTGCGCCTGGCCCTCGGTGCGCCACCGTGGCGGATCGCCGGGCTGATCCTGGGGGAGCACCTGCTCCTCGGCGTGCCTGGCACGGTGCTGGGCGTGGTGATTGCGTCCTGGGGCTCGGAGGCGTTGCGCGCGGTGCCCCTCTCGACGGCGTTCCCGGTGAGGTTCCAGACCGGCATCGACGGCATCGGACTGGCGGTCGCCGCGGGCCTCGGCGGCCTCGCGGTGCTCCTGTCCGGCGCCGCGCCGGCCTGGCAGCTCGCACGCGTCAACCCGCTCGATGCGCTGCGGGCGCACCCGCGCGGGCTCGGAGGCGGGTGCCTGCGTACTGCGCTCGTCGGTGTCGAGGTGGCGCTCGCCGTGCCCGTGCTCCTGGCCGCCGGCCTGTTCGTCCAGGGCCTCCAGACCACCTACGATCTCGACCCCGGCTTCCAGCGGGACGGCGTGCTGCTGGCCGCCTACGATCTGTCGGCGCAGAACCCCGATCCCGGGACGGCACGGCGCTTCGCCACACGCCTGCTCGACGACCTGCAATCGCGTGCGGACATCCAGCATGCCGCCATCGCAACGTCCGTCCCGCTCGACGTGCACGGCATGCCGAGCCGGGCCTTCGCGCTCGAGGGCCGCCCCTCGGATCCCTCCGCACCGGATCGCGCCCTTCGCAACATCGTGACCCCGGGCTACTTCGCGACGATGGGGATTGCCGTGCTCGAGGGCGTGGACTTCGTCCGGCTCGACGAACGCTCGGCGCCGCCCCAGGCGATCGTCAACGAGGCGTTCGTGAGCCGGTTCGTGCCGGATGGCGGGGCGGTGCTCGGCCGGCGGCTCACGTCGGGCGGGCTGACCTCCGTCATCACGGCGGTCGTGGCCGACTCACGCTACGAGTCGTTCTCGGAACCTCCCACGCCGATCGTCTACTACTCCTATCGCGATCGACCGGCGCCCGCGGGCGAGATTCACGTCCGCGCGACGCCCGGGGCGGACGCGGGCGCGGCCGGGGCCATCCGGCGCGCAGTGCGCGCGCTCGACCAGGCCCTGCCCGTCTACAACGTGCGTACGCTGGCCGATCACGTCGAGACCAACCTGTTCCTCCGCCGCATCCCGGCACGGCTGTTCGCGGTGCTCGGGCCGCTGCTGCTCGTCCTGGCGGGAATTGGCATCTTCGCGGTGGTCGCCCACGCCGTGGCACGCCAGGCGCCAGAGCTGGGCGTGCGCCTCGCCCTTGGAGCGTCGGCCGGCACCCTCGTCCGGCGCCTGGTCCTCTCGATGCTGCGGACCGTGGCGCTCGGTGGGCTCGTCGGCTGGCTGCTGGTCGTCATCGTGCTCGCCCACCTCGCGCCGGGTGACCCACTGGACCTGCGGATCTTCGGCGGTGTCCCGTTGCTGCTCCTGCTCGTGGCGGCCTGCGCCAGCTGGTTGCCGGCACGACGCATCACGGGCATCGATGCGGCCCGGGCATTGAGGGAGGGATGAGGCCACAGATGGCACCGGCCACAGATGGCACAGAGAGCACAGATGGGGCCTGTCAACAGGCCACACCGATGCACAGATGGAACGGGATGCACAGATAACTACTTGGTCGGGTCGAGTTCTCCTCGCGAACGTGGCACTGCGGCTGAGGTTCAGTTCGGGCGCTTCGCGTCTTTCGTGTGCTTCGTGCCTTGTGGCTGGTCTTGCGTTCCCAGCGAGTCGTGAAGGACGCGCCAGCGAGCGACGAGTCCCAGCGACGTCCGAGGCAGTGTCGAGCGAGGACGAGTCCCAGCGAGCCGAAGGCGAGTCCCACCGAGGCGGCGGAGCCGCCGAGGCCCTCCGCCGCGTAGCGGCGGCCCCACGGGCGCGCAGCGCCCGGCCTCCGCTCACTCCCAGCGGAAGACCCGCGAAGACAGGCTGATGCACACGACGAAGACGATGGCGAGGCCGGCCAGGTCGCCGATGTGCGCCAGCCAGCGGTCACCGCTGGCGATCCCGACGAGCAGTGAGGCCGCATAGGTCAGCGGCTGGGCGTGCGCCACGGCGGCAAGCCAGGGCGGCAGCACGTCGAGCGGGACGAACAGGCCGGAGATGGCAATCATCGGGTACAGGATGATCGCGCCCACCGGCTGCGCGAAGCGGGCGGTGGGGACGATGCTCGCGATGAGGAACCCGACGGAGAGGATGCTGACGGTCGAGACGACCAGGGCCAGCGAGAACGACAGCACCGGCAGGTCGAGTGAGATCGGGTAGTACCGCTTCCCCGCCGCCAGCGTCAGGCCGAGCGTGACCGCCGTCAGCATCAGCTTCACGATCACGTGCGCGGTCAGGATCGTGACGGGCCGGAGCGGCGTCGCCCTCAGGCGCTTCAGGATCCCGCTCTCCCGGTAGATGGCCACGATCGTGACGAGCGATAGCACGGCGTTGATCGCGATCAGGATGGCGGCCAGCGCGGGCAGGCCCACCGTGAGGAAGCCGGCGTCCTCGGCGCTCTGCGGCCGGCCGCCGACGAAGCGGCCGAGCACCACGAAGACGATGACGGGCACGATCACAGTGCCGATGGCCCCCAGCGGCTCACGCAGGAAGATCTTCGTCTCGAGCCACACCAGCCGCCAGAGCCCTCCCAACATCGTCCGTCCCCTAGTCGCGGATGGACCGGCCGGTCAGCTTGAGGAACACGTCCTCGAGCGTCGGCAGCTCGGTGCGGAAGTCGGTCACGCGGATGCGGTGCTCCGCGAGGCACTGGATGACATCGGTGACGAACGACGGCGATCGTCCGCGGATCCGGTAACGCCCCTCCTCCTGCGTCACCTGTTCGAGCCCCGGGATCGATGAGAAGTGCGCGTCGGCCTGCGGATCATCGGTGGCCAGCACCACGCCGCGCTCCGGGCAGTGGCGGTCGACGAGGCGCGCTGGCGTGTCATGGTCGATGATGCGCCCGTGCTCCATGATCGCCACGCGGTCGCAGAGCCGCTCGGCTTCCTCCATCAGGTGCGTGGTGAGGAACACCGTCTTGCCCCGCGCGCGGATGCCCCGCACCAGTTCCCAGATGGCCTGGCGCGCCTGCGGGTCGAGGCCCGTGGTGAGCTCGTCGAAGAAGACCAGCTCGGGATCGTTCACCAGCGCCAGGACGATGAAGAGCCGCTGCTTCTGGCCGCCGGAGAGCGTCATGAACCACGCGCGGCCCTTCTCCGCCAGCCCCAGCTGCTCGAGCAACCGGTCGCCATCGGCCGGCGCGCGTCCGTAGAGCGACGCCCAGAAGTGGACCGCCTCGCGCACGGTGATGCGCTTCTGGAGCTGAGCCTGCTGGAGCTGCACCCCGACGCGCCGCTGCAGGGCATGGGCATCCCGTACGGGATCGAGCCCCAGCACCGCGATCGAGCCACGGTCTGGTCGCCGCAGGCCCTCGACACACTCCATGGTCGTCGTCTTGCCCGCGCCGTTCGGGCCGATGAGGCCGAAGATCTCCCCGTCGCGCACCTCGAACGACGCGTCGTGCACGGCCACGGTCGATCCGTAGCGCTTTGCAATCCCCGACACCCGCACGACGGCGGAGCCCTGGCTCACGAGAGCCCCGCCAGGTCGGCCGGCGTGTCGAAGTCGCGGAAGGCGCCCGGGTCGTCCACCTCGACGTTCTCGATGGACGCGGCGAGGGCGTGCACGACGGGCCTGGCGCCGTGCGCCGGATCGGCGGCCCGCAAGGCCGGGAAGATCGCGCGATCGAAGATCACGGGATGGCCGTGCGTCGCGCCGCGCGCCGGCCGCACGATCGGCGCGCGCGTCCGGCGCCACCGTTCGACGACGGCCGTGACCGTTCGCGGCGACACCAGGGGCGTATCCACCAGCGCGACGAGGACGGCCTCCGTGGTGGGCGCCTCGACGGCGTCGAGGCCGGCAAGCAGGGATGACAACTGACCCTCCGCCCAGCCCTCGTGCTGGACGACGCGCACGCCTCGCCGCCCGGGCGGCAGGGCGCCGATGACGGCGGCCGGGGCGGCGCCACTGACGACGGTGACGGGGCCCGGCGCGGCCAGCAGCAGCGTCCGGCAGAGGCGCCAGAGGAACGTGTCGCCGGTCGCATCGAGCGGCAGGGCGGCCTTGGGCCGGCCCATCCGGCTCGAGGCGCCGGCGGCCAGGATGAGCGTGCGAATCATGGGCGGCAAGGCCCATCATACGGCCATCGCGGCCCCTTGCCCGGTCGCGCTGGCCCGGCAAAATGGCGTCAAACCTGACAGCTGGGTTTGCTTGACTTCGCCGTAACGTCCTGCCTACACTGGCCGCGCTCTAGGGTCCCGCAATCAGCCGCCGGCCACGACGACACGGCCTCATACGCAGATACCAAGGGTATCGTGGTGCGGCAGCCACCGGGGCGTTTCCCGGGGGTTCGGCTAATCGGAGGATACGGGTATGCCCACCGGCACAATCGCACGGCTCCTGATCGACAAGGGGTTCGGGTTCATCCGGGATGAATCCGGCATCGAGCACTTCTTCCATCGGAGCGCCGTGCGTGGCGCGGTCTTCGAGCTGCTCCGCGAGGGACAGCGCGTGGACTTCACGATCGAGGAGTCGCAGAAAGGCCCACGAGCAGGAGACGTGCGTTTGATTGAAGGCTGAGCCTTTGTTTTCGCGCTTCCCCTCCCGGCCCCGGTAAGACGGGGCCGGGTCGCTCACACTCCCACCCGTGCCGCCCGTTCCCAGATCCCCAGGCGGCTTCCCCCTCATGAGGCGCATCGCGCTCGCAGGCCTTGTGGCGCTGGCCGTGTGCGCGCTCCTCGCCTGCCGCAACCTCGGCAACTTCCTGTTCGTCGAGGATCCGCTCGAGCGCGCCGACACGGTCTTCGTGCTCGGCGGGACGCGGCTCGAGCGCACCCTCGAGGCCGCCGACCTCTACCGGGACGGGTGGACCGATCGCGTGCTGCTGTCCCGCCAGCCGCTCGACGGAGGTGAGGAGGCGCTCGACGCCCGCGGCATCCCCTACACGTCGGAACCGGACGTCCAGGTCGAAGCCCTCGTCCGCAGTGGCGTCCCTCGCGATCGCATCGACGTGCTGCCGGAGCCCGTCGTCAGCACGGCCGGGGAGGCCACCGTGCTGGTGGACATCGCGCGCCACCGCGGGTGGTCGCGGGTGATCGTCGTGACCTCCCGATTCCATACCGCGCGCGCCGCCCTCGTCATGCGTCGCCGTGCGGCAGGCACGGGAATCGCGATCGTCATGCGCGCGACACGCTACGACGGCTCGGACCTCGCCCACTGGTGGCGCAGCCGCGGGGACCTCAAGACGGTCCCGTTCGAGGCGCAGCGCTACTTCCTGTACTGGATCGGGATCGCGGACTGAACACGGCGTCCGAAGAACCGGGATTCTGGATTCCGCTTTCTTGATTCCTGATTCCCCGGCAGGGGTCGTGGCGGAAGCGCCTGGGAGTCGAACCCAGCCTGCCCTCGAAGAGGGCAGCAGCCGATTTTGAAGACCGGGAGGGCCACCGGGCCCCGTTCGCTTCCGCGCGCGATCATAGCAGCACGTCCAGCGCGCGCTCGACGTCACCGAGGTCGTCGAGCACCAGGTCGGCGCCAGCCGCCTCGAGGACCTCGCGGGGGTAGCTGCCCGTGGCCACGGCCACGGCCCGCGCGCCGGCGGCCCGGGCAGTCCCGATGTCCTGCGGCGTGTCGCCGATCACGACGGCCCGCGCGATGGCCGAGGCCGGCACGCCGTGCTCCACGGCGCGGCGCAGCGCCGTGCGTCCCAGCTCGTCCCGGTCCTCCGACTCGTCGCCGAAGACGCCCCACGGGAAGAAGTCCCAGAGGCCGAAGTGCGTCAGCTTGATCCGCGCGGCGTCGCCCTGGTTGCCGGTCAGCAGGGCGAGGTGGGCGCCCGGGCTCGCCTGGATGAGCGGCAGCAGCGCCGCGACACCCGGCAGCACCGTGTGCGGCCCCCGCGTCGGTGGCTGCCAGAGCTCCTCCTCGAGCATCGGGATATAGGCGTCGTAGAAGCGCCGGTGGGCCTCGTCCGTGTCGGGGACGCCGGCGTGCGCCAGCGCGGCACCGAGCAGGAACCGATCCGTCCGGCCGGCCATGTGCACGCCGGCGAAGGCCTCGTCGTGACCGAAAACGGCGTGGAACGCGCGCGTCATCGCACGGCCGCCGGCGCCACCGCTGAGGATGAGGGTGCCGTCGATGTCGAAGAGCAGCAGCGCCGGCTCGCGGACCGGCCCGGCGTCAGTCGAGCTGCTCAAAATGGATATCGACCGCGCGCGGCCCGCTGGAGGTCCACTCGCCGCGGAAGCCGACGCGTTCGTCCGGCCAGATCGACTCGAACACGCCCTCGCGCACGCCCGAACGCAGGAAGAACCAGTCCATCCCGGCATCGTCCTTGAGGAAGCCGAAGCCGTGCTCCGGCACGAGGCGGGTGATGTTGCCGTAGAGAATCGGGGTCGATGCGTTCATGCGTGCACTCCGATGGGGTCCGCTGCGCAGAAGAAGGGGTCAGACCCCTTATTTCTGCCTTCGAGTTCTTCGAGTGCTTCGTGCCCTTCGTGGCCGGTAGCGATCTTCAATCTCAAATCTCCAATCTGAGATTCTTCAAGCTTACTTCCACAGGCCCGCAATCCGCCCGAGCAGGCCGCCCACGGCAAGTTCCCCCGTCGCGGGCTTCAGCGTCAGCGCACGGCCGCCCAGCGCCCCCGCGAAGGCCGGGTCGGCCGTGACCGCGACGACCGCGGTGCCGCGCGCCCGGGCGATGCGCGACAGGTCCGCACCGAAGGCCGCCGCTTCCGCCCGGTCCACCGCGGCCGTCGGGTGTTCCGCCAGCAGGAGCCTCGGCCCGAGCGCGAGCGCGCGCGCCAGCCGGGCCCGCGCCTGGACGACGGGGCCGGCTGCGCCGACCGGCACGTCGAGCACGGCGTCCTCGAGCCCGACCTCCCGCGCAAGCGCGTCGACCTGTGGCTTGTAGGCCGGATCGATCGGGTCCACGTCGAGCGTGAACGGCATCGCGATGTTCTGGCGCGCCGTAAGCGGATCCACGAGGACCGCGCGCGTCGAGACGAGGCCGAGCTGCTCCAGTGTCTGCAGCCAGGTTGCCGAGTCCGGGATGGCATCGGTCGGCGCGCCGAAGAGCGCGACGCGGCCCTCGTCCGGCAGCCCGGCGCCGGTGACCAGGCTGACGAACACCTCCGCGGCGGCTTCGTCCAGCCCGGCAATCGACACGACCTCGCCGGCCTGGACGGTGAGCGCACGCAGCCGCAGGGGCCGGAGGCCCCGATAGGCCTTGACGACGTCCGAGACGACGAGAAGGGGTGGCTCGGTCATGCGGACCGCCGTGCGGCGGCGCGCCGCTCGAGGTCGGCGAAGGCGGCGGCCGGCAGCGACACCGTCCCGAGTGTGGACCGCGGCCCGCGCGCCCCCCGCCGTGCCCGTGCCACCGGGACCTGTTCCGCGGGCTCGCCGTGGAAGTCCGATCCGCCGCTGATGCCGAGCCCCAGCCTGGCCGCGATCCGGCCATAGTCCTCGACATGGCGCGGGTCATGGTCGGAGTGGTAGACCTCGATGGCGTCCAGGCCGTCCGCCGCAAGCGGATCGATGATCGCGTCCTGCGCCGTCACGCCGGGGTGCGCCATCGACGCGATCCCGCCGGCGGCGTGGATGACCTCGACGACCTCCCGGGGTGACCGTCCACTGCGCGGCACGAAGGCCGGCTGGCCCGCGGCAAGGTACCGGTCGAAGGCTTCCTGCACCGAACCGACGTGGCCCGCCTCGACGAGCGCGCGGCCGACGAGCGGCCGGCCGACCGACGCGCCGGGGCGCTCGGCCGCCGGCAACAGCACGCCATCGACGTCCACGGGGACCCCCAGCCGCGCGAGCCGTTCCCCGATCTCGCGCACGCGCGCCACACGCAGCGCCCGCTGCTCGGCGAGGAACCGGAGCAGCGTGGCGTCGCCGGCGTCGACGAAGTAGGCGAGCACATGGACGTCGCGCTGGTTGTGCACGGCCGTGATCTCGATGCCCGGCACGAGGCGCACGCCGGCCGCGGCGGCATGGCGCCCGGTCTCCTCGAGCCCGGCGACCGTGTCGTGATCGGTGACCGCAATGGTCGTGAGGCCGGCCCGCGTGGCGCGCGCGACGAGTGCCGCGGGTGAGAGCCAGCCGTCCGACGCGGTGGTGTGGAGGTGGAGGTCGATCAACGCCGGCGGGCCGTCTTTCGCGGGCCCTGCCGCTTCTGCAGCGCGCGGTACTCCCGGATCAGCATCTCGAGGTGCTCACGCTCCTCCTCGGCGAACTCGAGGAAGATCTGCTTGCCCTCGGAGTCCTCGAACCGCTCGCCGTAGCGCTTGAAGAAGCGGTGGGAGCCCCGCTCGCACCGGATGCCGATGCGATAGGCCTCGAGGTCGTCGATGCCCTCGCGGCGGATCTCGTCGGCGCCCTGGGCGAACAACCCGTTGGCCGCCCCCTTGAAGAACAGGAACGTGGGCCGCGACTCGAGCTGCGGATCCTGCTCGAGCAGCCTCCGGTACCGGCTCTCGAGCCGCTCGAGGTGCGAGTCCTCCTCGGTGGCGAGGCTGTGGAACACCCGGCGCGCGCGTGGGTCCTTCGTGATCTTCGCGGCGTGCGTGTAGAACTCGCGTCCGCTCCGCTCCGTGGCAATCGCGATGCGCAGCGCGTCGCGCGCGAACAGCAGCTCGCTCGTGCTGCCTTCCTCGGCCGGCGGTTTGCCGGTGCGGCACGCCTCGCACGTCCCGTAGATCTGGACGACGCTCTGGCGTGCGGCGAACCCGCGGGCCTCGGCGACCTCCTCGACGAGCGCCTCGATATCGGAGCTCAGGAACTCGTACGACCGGTTGCAGGTCTTGCAGATGAGGTGAAAGTGCCGCGGGTGCCGGTACGAGTGCTCGAACCGGAAGCGGCCCTCGCCGAAGTCCACCTTGCGGGCGATGCCCGCGTCCACCATCCACTGCAGCGTGCGGTAGACGGTGGCCCGGCTGATGCGCTGGTCCTCGTGCTTGATCAGGTCGACGAGATCGTCCGCCGACAGGTGGCCCTCCTGGCGGAGGAACACGTTGACGATCAGGTCGCGTTTGCTCGAGCGCTTGGTCCCGGCGGGCCGGAGCTGGTCGAGATCGGGAAGCGGTGTGGCCACGGGCCTCCTTCTCGGCAGTGCCCCGGTGGGCCCGCGGCGGGGCGCCGCGGGGGTCGGGCCGCGCGCCACCGCGCGGCCCCTCGGTGCGACCGCGTTAGGCGTTGAACGACTGTCCGCACCCGCAGGTGGACGTCGCATTCGGGTTCTTGATCGTGAACCCGCCGCCGGTAATCGTGTCGACGAAGTCCACCTCGGCGCCCTTCAGGTAGCTCAGGCTCACCGGATCGACGTAGAGCCGCACGCCGTTCGACTCGTACTGCTGGTCGCCGACGCCACCCGACTCCTCGATCATGAGCCCGTACTGGAACCCCGAGCAGCCGCCGCCCTGCACGAACACGCGCAGGCCGCTGTCGGTCTTGCCTTCCTCCGCGAGCAGCTCCTTGATCTTCGACGCGGCGGACTCGGTCACCGTGATGATGCTCGGAGTGGCCGCCGGGGCCGGCGTCGGAACCGCGGTGTCGGTGTTGGTCTGCATGGAACCTCTTCGTTGGGGACGGCCCCCGGCCGGGGACCCGTCATCCCAGTATAGCCAAACAATCTGGGACTAAATCAGTCCGATTTTAGCAGAACCGGGCGAGCGGCGCTACCCCGCTTCTGCCGCCAGGACCGGGCGTCGGGCGCCCGGCGGCCCCCCACGCCAGGCGCTGTGCCGGCACCGGATATTCGTTAGACGCCCGCCAGCGCGCCCAGTTTCTCGCCCGACGCCTGCTCGATGTCCGCGTGCAGGCTGTGGCCGTGCGCATCCATCGTGACGATTGCCGGGAACTCGTTGAGCTGCAGGTGCCACATCGCTTCCGGCGTGCCGAACTCGAGCAGCGACACCCCGTCCACCCGCTCGATGCACTTCGCGTAGAACTGCGCGGCGCCGCCGACGGCGTTCAGGTAGACGGCCCCGGCCTCCTGCAGCGCCTTGAGCGTCTTGCCGCCCATGCCCCCCTTGCCGATCACGGCGCGGACCCCGAACTTGCGGATCACGTCCCCCTGGTAGGGCTCCTCGCGGATGCTCGTCGTCGGCCCCGCCGCCGTCACCGTCCACGAGCCGTCGTCCTGCTTCCGCACCACGGGTCCGCAGTGGTAAATGACCCCGCCGTTCAGGTCCACCGGCGGCTCGTGGCTCGCGAGGTGGTGATGGACGGCGTCGCGGCCGGTATACGCCCGTCCGCTGATCAGGACGACGTCGCCGACCTTCAGGCTGCGGATGGCCGCCTCGTCTATCGGGGTCGTGAGCCGTACCTCACGCCCCGTGCGGCGGAAGCCGGCCTGGTCCATCATCGGCACCGTCGGCACGGCGGGATCGCGGTAGAGCCACTTCGTGATCGCACCCGTCGTGCCGTCGAGGACGACGCCCAGGCGGCGGAACGCCCAGCAGTCGTAGGCGACCGACACGAAGAAGCTCGCGGGCAGGCGGTTGAGCGCACCGACCTTGCAGCCGATGAGCGAGACGCCGCCGCCGAAGCCCATCGGCCCGACGCCGAGCGTGTTCACCGTGCGCATGATCTCGGCTTCGAGCTCGGCCAGCCGGGGGTCGGGATTCACGTCGTCAAGGGTGCGGAACAGCTGCTCTTTCGCGTGGACGTACCCCGCGGTGCGGTCACCGCCCACGCAGACGCCGATGGCGCCCGGCGCGCAGCCCTTGCCCTGCGCGTGCCAGACGGCGTGCAGGATGCACTTGCGCACGCCCTCGAGCGTCCGGTCGGCGCGGCCGAGGTGCGGGAGCTCGGCGGGCAGCGCGTACTGCGAGTTCATGTTCTCGCAGCCGCCGCCCTTGAGGATGAGCTTCACCTCGATCTCGTCGCGCTCCCACTGCTCGAAGTGGATGATCGGCGTGCCGGGACCGAGGTTGTTGCCGCTGTTCTCGCCGGTGAGGGAGTCGACCGAGTTGGGCCGCAGCTTGCCACGTTTCGTGGCCTCGGCGATGGCCTCGCGAATCTGCTGCTTCATCCAGATCTGGTTGGCGCCGACCGGCGTCTTCACCTCGAAGGTGGGCATGCCGGTGTCCTGGCAGATCGCGCCTTCGCCCTCGGCGGCCTGATCGATGTTCTGCGCGATGATCATGAGCGCCTGGGCGGCGCGGGAGCCCTCTTCCTCCTCGGCACGCGCCCCCCGCATCGCGGCGCGGACGTCCGGCGGCAGGTTCGTGGAGGTCTGGACGATCAGCTCGAGGACGGAGTCGAAGAAGGTCGGCAGCATGATCCGCCAGTGTAGCGAACCCGCCGGTCCGCGTCACCGTCTCATCTCACGTGAAGCACGCACTCCGCCGGCTGCTGGCCAGCCCCGTTTTCACGCTCACCGGCCTCGTGACCCTCGGCGCCGCCATCGGCGCCAACGCGCTCCTGTTCAGCGTCGTCAACGGGGTGCTGCTGAAGCCGCTGCCGTTTGCCGACCCGGACCGGCTGGTCGGCGTCTGGCACGTGGCGCCGGGCTTCCCCGGCTTCGCCGATGGCGCCGTCCAGCAGTCTCCCGCGACGTACCTGACCTATCGGGACGCCGGCGTCTTCCAGGACATCGGCCTCTGGGACAACGCCAGCTCCACCGTCACGGGCCGCGGAAACCCGGAGCGGCTGCCGTCGCTGTACGTGACCGACGGCACCCTGCCCGTCCTGGGCGTCCGCCCGGCGCTCGGACGCACCTTCCGACCTGACGACGACGCCCCCGGCAGCGCCGCAACGGTCATGTTGAGCCACGAGTACTGGATGCGGGCCTTCGGCGGCCACCCATCCGCCATCGGCCAGTCGCTCGTGGTCGACGGCCAGCCGAGGCAGGTCATTGGCGTCCTGCCCGAGCGCTTCCAGTTCCTGCGCTACGACCCGGACCTGGTCCTGCCGATGCGCCTCAACCGGGCGGAGGTCTTCGTCGGCAACTTCAGCTACCAGGGACTGGCGCGTCTCAAACCCGGGCAGACCATCGACGAGGCGAACGCGGCGATGGCGCGGTTGATCCCCGGGCTGGCGGACCACTTCCCGCTGCCGCCGGGCCTCAGCCGGGAAATGCTCGACAACATCCACCTTGGCCCGAACGTCCGCCCCCTCGCGGTCGACGTCGTCGGCGACATCGGCCGGATCCTGTGGACCCTGCTGGGCACGGTCGCGGTGTTGTGGCTGGTCGCGTGTGCCAACGTCGCCAACCTGTTCCTCGTGCGGGCCGAGGGCCGGCGGCAGGAACTCGCCGTGCGTATCGCGCTCGGCGCGAGCGTGTCGCAGGTCGCGCGCGGGCTGCTCGCCGAGGCACTGCTGCTCGCGCTCGGGGGCGGGGTGTTGGGGCTCGCGCTGGCCTTCGGCGGCATCCGCCTGTTGCGGGTCCTCGATCCGTCGCAGCTGCCCCGCCTGCAGGAGATCGCGCTCGATCCCATCGTCATCGGCTTCACGCTGGCGCTCTCGCTGCTGGCGGGCCTGCTGTTCGGGCTGATCCCGATCGTGAAGTACGCCAACCCGCGCCTCGCCTCGGCGCTCAAGGAGGGTGGCCGGGGCTCGAGCGACGGTCGTGAGCGGCACCGCGCGCGCCACGGCCTCGTCGTGGCGCAGGTGGCCCTGGCGCTGGTGCTGCTGGTCGGCTCCGGCCTGATGATCCGCACGTTCCTGGGCATGCGTGCGGTGCAGCCAGGCTTCACCGCGCCGGAAGACGTGCTGACGCTGCGTATTGCCGTGCCCGAGGCCCTCGTCGCGGATCCGGATCAAGTGGCCGGCGCCTATCGGCAGATCGCGGACCGGATCCAGGCCATCCCGGGCGTGGAGGCCGTCGGCCTCTCCTCGTCCATCACGATGGACGGCAACGACAGCAACGACCCGGTGTTCGTCGAGGACCGGCCCGAGCCCGAGGGGCAGCTCCCGGCGCTGCGGCGCTACAAGTGGGTCGGCGAAGGCTACTTCCAGGCCATGGGCAACCCCCTGCGTGCCGGTCGCGACATCACGTGGCAGGACATCCGCAACCACGCGCCCGTCGCGATCATCAGCGAAGGCCTGGCGGTGGAGTACTGGGGCAGTGCGGCCGCGGCCATTGGCAAGCGGATCCGCAACACACCGAAGAACCCGTGGCGCGAAGTCATCGGCGTCGCCGGCGACGACCGCGACGATGGCGTCACGCGCCCCGCGCCCGCGACGGTGTACTGGCCCATCGTCGTGGACGAGTTCTGGGACACACCGGTGTTCGTCAACCGGTCGGTCGGCCTGGCCATCCGGTCGCCGCGCATCCGTACGCAGGGGTTCCTGCGCGAGGTCGAGAGCGCGGTCTGGTCGGTCAATCCCAACCTGCCGCTGGCCCAGGTCCGCACCTTGAAGGATCTCTACGACCGCTCGATGGCCGAGACGTCGTTCACGCTGGTCATCCTGGGCATCGCCGCCGGTGTCACCCTGCTGCTCGGGCTCGTCGGCCTCTACGGCGTGATCGCCTACATCGTCTCGGCGCGGCGCCGGGAGGTGGGCATCCGGATGGCGCTCGGGGCGGACGGCGGACAGGTGCAATGGCTGTTCGTCGGCCGTGGCCTGGTGCTCGCGGGCATCGGCCTCGTGACGGGCCTGGCCGTCGCGGCCGGGGTGATGCGGTTGATCTCGGCGCTGCTCTTCGGTGTCAGCCCGTTCGATCCGCTGACCTACGGCGCGGTCGCGCTGGCCCTCGGCGTCGTGGCCCTGATTGCCACGTGGCTGCCGGCCCGCCAGGCCACACGCGTGGATCCCGCGATCGCCTTGAGAAGCGAGTAGCGAAAATGGGGGGCAGCCCCCCATTTTCGCACCTCCGTGCGGCACCTCCGTGGGGGACCTCCCTGCCGCACCCCCGGGTGGCAACCCCCTGCCCCCCCACCGGGCCGCACCCCCGTGTCCCTATAATCAAAAGCATGTCCTCTCGCACTGAACGCGACACCCTTGGCGAGGTCGCGGTTCCGGCCGAGGCGTACTACGGCGCCCAGACCGCACGGGCCATCGCCAACTTCCCGATCAGCGGCTTCACCGCGCCTGCCTCGCTCGTGACGGCCACCGTGCGCATCAAGCGCGCGGCGGCGGTGGCCAACGCCGCCCTCGGCCGCCTCGACCGTGACGTGGCGGACGCCATCGTCCGTGCCGCCGACGAGGTTCTGGCGGGCGGCCTGCGTGCCCACTTCGTCGTGGACGTCTACCAGGCCGGCGCGGGCACCTCGCACAACATGAACACCAACGAGGTGTTGGCCAACCGCGCGGCCGAGCTGCTCGACGGCGTGCGGGGCAGGTACGACCGTGTGCACCCGAACGACCACGTGAACATGAGCCAGTCGACCAACGACGTGTTCCCGACGGCCACGCGGCTCGCCCTGCTCGACGGGCACATCCCGCTCACCGGCGCGCTCGGCCAGCTCGCGGCCGCGTTCGACACGGTCGCGGGGCGCTACGCGGGCCTCGTCAAGACCGGCCGCACCCACCTCCAGGACGCCGTGCCGATCACGTTCGGCCAGGAGCTGGGCGGCTACGCCGCGTGCCTGCGGGCCGCGGTGGACAGCCTCGAGCACGCCGTGGTCCCGCTCCACGAGCTGAACCTCGGCGCCACGGCGCTCGGCACCGGCCTGAACGCCGGCGACGACTACACCCGCCTCGCGGTCGGCGAGCTCGAGACGCTGACCGGGTTGTCGCTGCGCCCGGCCGCGAACCGCTTCCGCGTCACGCAGAGCATGGGCGACATCGTGTTCTACTCCGGGGCCCTGCGGCGGGCGGCCGTGGAGCTCGGCAAGATCGCGAGTGACCTGCGGCTGCTGTCGAGCGGCCCCCGGGCCGGGCTCGCCGAAGTCCGCCTGCCGGCCGTGCAGCCGGGCTCGTCGATCATGCCGGGCAAGGTGAACCCGTCCATCGCGGAGATGGTGAACCAGGTCTGCTTCCAGGTGTTCGGGTGCGATCACACGGTTGCCGCGGCCGCCGAGGCGGGGCAACTCGAGCTCAACGTCATGATGCCTGTCATCGCCTGGAACGCCCTGCACGCCCAGCGCATCCTGACGACGGCCGTCGACACGTTCCGCAGGCGGTGCGTGGAGGGCCTCGAGGCGGACGAGGCCCGCTGCCGCGAGCTGCTGGAGCGGAGCACGGCCATGGCCACCGCGCTCAGCCCGCACATCGGCTACGCCGCGACGGCGGAGGTGGCGAAGACCGCGGTCGCCACGGGGCAGTCGATCCGGGCCATCGTGCTCGACCGCGGCCTGCTGGATGAGGCCACCCTCGACCGCATCCTGTCGGCGGAAGCGATGACCGAACCAGGGCTGAGATGAGGTCGGGCAGCCTCCCTCATCGCACCCGGATTCGACACAGATGCACAGATGACGAAGATGATGGATAGTGAGGAAGGCTGAAGGAAAAGTCAGAAGGCAGAAGGCAGAAGGCAGAAACCTCTGACTGAGGCGGTGCCCGACCAGGTTCCGTGCCCCCTTACCCCAAGGCTTCAGTGTGCTCAGTGTGCTCAGTGTGCTCAGTGTGCTCAGTGTTCCGGTGTTGAGCGAGACAAAGCCATGACCCCCACCCACCTCTCCCGTCTCGCGGCGCCCCTCCTGGCGCTGGTGGTGTGCGCCGCGGCACCGCGGGCCGCGCAGGAGCAGGAGCAGCAGCACGGCCGGCTGTTCCCGCCGCAGGACCTGGGCCTGCTCGAGGCGCCCGATCGCGACCAGTGGCAGCGCCCCGACCAGATCATGGACGCGCTGGGGATTGCCGAGGCATCGGTCGTGGCGGACGTGGGGGCGGGCAGCGGCTGGTTCACCATCCGGCTGGCGCGTCGCGTCGGGCCGAACGGCCTGGTCTACGCGCAGGACGTGCAGGCCGAGATGCTCAACGCGATTTCACGCCGGGTGCAGCGCGAGGGCCTGACGAACATCCGGCCCGTGCTGGGCGCGGGCAGCAACCCGGGGCTCCCGACGGGGGCGATCGACGCGGTGCTCATCGTGGACACGTACCACGAGATCGAAGACCGCGTGACGTTCCTGCGCAACCTGGCGCGGGCCATCACGCCCCAGGGGCGGATTGGCGTGGTGGACTTCAAGGTGGAGGGCGGCGGCCCGGGGCCCGCGCCGGATGAGCGCGTGAGCCCCGAGGTCGTCGTCGGTGACGCGGAGCGCGCAGGGCTGCGGCTCCTCAGGCAGGAGACGTTCCTGCCGTTTCAGTACTTCCTGGTCTTCGGCCGGTCGGAGACGAGCGCCCAGACGGCCGGGAGGACGGCGCTGGCGAACGCGACCTTGACGGCATCGGCCAGGACGAAAGGATAGAAGCCCGCGGCCAGCGCCGTGTCGAGGCGCGCGGCCATCGGCACGCCGGCGGCGCCGGCGGTGATCGCGAGCCAGGCCACGCCACCCGCGAAGTAGGTGAGCATGCCGGCCAGCATCGCGCCGATCGAGCTCAGGTAGCGCCGATCGAAGCCCCGGCCGGCCAGCCAGCCGGTGACGAAGGCCGCGAGGGGGTAGGCCATCAGGTACCCGCCGGTCGGGCCGAGCAGGCGGGCCGCGCCGGGCGGCAGCACCCCGGACGCGGCGAAGACCGGCGCGCCGGCGATGCCGAGGAGCAGGTAGAGCACCTGGGCCGAGGCGCCGAGGCGCGCGCCGAGCGCGGCGCCGCCGAGCAGCACGATCATCGGCTGGAACGTGAATGGGACCGGGGTGAACGGCAGGTGCAGGCTCACCTGCGCGGCCGCCGCGGTCAACGCGGTCACGAAGAGCACGGACGCCACGCGCATGCTGACCCGCGCGGCCGACGAAGCGGCGGCGACGCTCATGTGGTCGAGCAGCGTGGAGTCGTAGGTCAGATAGGACGCCCGGGACTTGTGCATAGGTCCGGCGATTGTACTCAAATGAAAACGGCCCTGACAATTGCCGGCAGCGACAGCGGCGCCGGCGCCGGCATCCAGGCGGACCTCAAGACCTTCGCCGCCTTCGGCGTCTACGGCACCTCTGCCGTGACCGCGCTCACCGCCCAGAACACCACCGGGGTGACCGCCGTCCACCTCGTGCCCGCCGAGTTCGTCACCCAGCAGGTCGAGGCCGTGGTGTCGGACCTCGGCTGTGACGCGGTCAAGACCGGCATGCTCGCGACGGCTGCCATTGTCGAGGCGGTCGCCGCGGCGGTCGAGGCCCTCGAGCTGCCCAACCTCGTCGTGGACCCCGTGATGGTGGCCAAGGGCGGCGACCGCCTGCTCGAGGACGAGGCCGTGCACGCCGTGGCGACGGTCCTCCTCCGCCTGGCGCGGGTCGTCACGCCGAACGTGCCCGAGGCCGAGGTGCTGACCGGGCAGGCGATCCGCTCGCGTGCGGACATGCGCGAGGCCGGACAGCGGCTGCTCGCCCGGGGGCCCGCCGCCGTGCTCGTCAAGGGCGGCCACCTGCCTGGCGACGAGGTCGCCGACGTCCTCGTGACGCGCGACCACGGCGTCGTGGAGATCGTGGGCCCCCGGGTGCCGGGCCCCAACACCCATGGCACGGGCTGCACCCTGGCCGCGGCGCTGGCCGCCGGGCTCGCGCGCGGCGCCTCGGTCGAGGACGCCGCCCGGGCCGCCAGGGAGTACGTCGCCGGTGCGATGGCGGCCGGCGTGCCACTCGGCCGCGGGCACCGGCCGCTCGGTCATTTCTGGCGCGGTATACTGGCGGATTGATGGCTCCGCTGGCTGCACTCACCGGCGACGCGCTCGCCCTCGAGCCGCTCGTCGCCACCGTCTCCGCGCCGGGGGCCGGCGCCATCGTGACGTTCCTCGGGCTCGTGCGCGACCACAACCAGGGCCGACGCGTCTCCCATCTGGAGTACGAGGCCTACGCGCCGCTGGCCGAGAAGGCGCTCGCGCGCATCGTGGACGAGGCGGCCGCCCGGTGGCCCGGCGTCCGCATCGCGGTCCACCACCGGACCGGCCGGCTCGAGATCGGCGAGGCGAGCGTCGCCATCGCCGCGGCGTCGCCGCACCGCGCCGACGCGTACGCGGCGTGCCGGTACGCCATCGAGCGGGTCAAGCAGATCGTGCCGGTCTGGAAGCACGAGTACTTCGACGGCGGCGACGTCTGGATCGAGGGCGCCACGGCCGACCCGGACGACGAGGCGGCGCGGCAGCGGGCGCTGGAGATCGCATGCGCGTGACCGTGCGCCTGTTCGCGCGGCTCCGCGAGCTGGCCGGTGCCGGCGAGCTGGCCTGTGACGCGCCGGACGGCGCCACCGTGGCCGACGTCTGGCGGCGCCTGGTCGCCGATCACCCGGCGCTCGCGCCGTACGAAGCATCCATGTCCTGCGCCGTCAACGCCGACTACGCGCGCATGCACACCGCGGTCGGCGACGGCGACGAGGTGGCTTTCCTGCCCCCCGTCTCCGGCGGCTAGGACGGAGTGACCCCTATGTTCGACAAGCTGCAGGCGGTGGAGCGCCGGTACGAGGAGCTCCTGGCGTCGCTCGGCTCGCAGGCCGTGCAGAACGACCCCGCCGAGTACCGCAGGCAGGCCAAGGCCCTCGCCGAGATCGAGGAGCTCGTCGAGGCCTTCCGGCGCTACAAGAAGATCGCCGAGGAGATCGCGCAGGCCGAGGAGCTCGTGCGCACGGGCGACGAGGAGATGCGCGAGCTGGCCCGCGACGAGCTCGCCGGGCTGGAGGAGACCCGCGACCGCCTCGACGGCGAGCTGAAGATCCTCCTGCTGCCGAAGGACCCGAACGACGAGAAGAACGTCATCCTCGAGATCCGCGCCGGCACCGGCGGTGAGGAAGCCGCGCTCTTCGCGGGCGAGCTCTACCGGATGTACGCGCGGTACGCCGAGAAGCGGGGCTGGAAGCTGGAGATCATGTCGCTCAGCGAGGCCGGCCAGGGCGGCCTGAAGGAGGTCATCGCCAACATCGAGGGCCGCGGTGTCTACAGCCGCCTGAAGTACGAGAGCGGCGTGCACCGCGTGCAGCGCGTCCCCGAGACCGAGGCGAGCGGCCGCATCCACACCTCGACCGCGACGGTGGCCGTGCTCCCGGAAGCCGACGAGATCGACGTCGAGATCAACCCGAACGACCTCCGCATCGACACCTTCTGCTCCAGCGGCCCCGGCGGGCAGAGCGTCAACACCACCTACTCCGCGGTCCGCATCACGCACATCCCGACCGGGCTCGTCGTCTCGCAGCAGGACGAGAAGTCGCAGATCAAGAACCGGGCGAAGGCCCTCAAGGTCCTGCGCTCGCGCCTCTACGAGATCGAGATGCGCAAGCAGCAGGAAGCCATCGCGAAGGAGCGGCGCGGCCAGGTGGGCACGGGCGAGCGCTCCGAGAAGATCCGCACGTACAACTTCCCCCAGACGCGCATCACGGATCACCGGATCAACTTCACGACGCACCAGCTCCACAGCGTGCTCGACGGCGACCTCGGCGAGCTCATCGACGCGCTGTCGACCCACGACAATGCCGAGCGGCTGCGCGAGGCAACGGCGCAGTAGCGGCGTGCCCACGATCCGCGAGCTGATGATCGGCGTCCGGGCGCGGCTCGCCGCGGCCGGCATCCCGGTCGAGGAGGCGGCGCTCGACGCGGAGGTGCTCGCGCGCCACGTGCTCGGCTGGTCGCGGGCCGACCTGCTCGCCCGCGAGGCCGAGGCGCCGCCACCGGCATTTGCCGCCGCGTACGATCGCCTGGCGGCCAGGCGCGAGCGCCGGGAACCGGTCGCCTACATCCGGGGGACGCAGGAGTTCTGGGGACGCGAGTTCCTCGTCTCCCCGGCCGTGCTCATCCCCCGGCCCGAGACCGAGCTCATCGTCGAAGCCGCGATGGACTTCCTCGGCGCCCCGCTGGCCCCGGGCGCGCCCGACGGCACCGACGTGCTGCGGGTGGTCGACATCGGGACCGGGTCGGGATGCCTGGCGATCACGCTCGCCCTCGAGTACCCCGCGCTGCACGTGGTCGCGACCGACATCTCGGCCGAGGCGCTGGACGTCGCCCGCGCCAACGCGGCACGGCACGGCGTCGCCGACCGCGTCACGTTCCTGCATGCGCCCTACTTCGGCGGCGTGCTCGCCCCGGTCGACCTCGTCGTCTCGAACCCGCCCTACGTCGCCGACGACGAGCCGCTGCCGCCGGAAGTGGGCGGACACGAGCCCCCGGCGGCGCTCTACGGGGGCGCCGATGGCCTGCGGGACGTGCGCGAGATCCTCGCGCAGGCCGCCGGGCGCCTCGCGCCTTCCGGCCGCCTGCTGGTGGAGATCGGCTACGGCCAGGCCGACGCCGTGCGCCGGGCCGTCGCGCACGCCGAGGGCCTGGCACTCGTGCGGTTCATCAACGACCTGCAGGGCATTCCGCGCGTCGCGGACGTCTCACGGCAGCCGGCGGCGTAACCAGCCCCGGCACCCGCTATCCCGGCGGCCACGTCATCGCCCGCCCCCCGAGCAGGTGCAGGTGCAGGTGGAAGACGGTCTGCCCGGCCTGGCCGTTGCAGTTGAACACGGTCCGGTACCCGGGACCGTCGATCCCGCGTTCCTTCGCGATGGCCGCGGCCCGACGCAGCATCTGCCCCACGAGCGCGTCGTGCCCGGCTGTCAGGTCGTTCAGCGTCGGCACATGCTGCTTCGGCACGATGAGCACGTGCGTCGGCGCCTGCGGGCTGATGTCGTTGAACGCGAGCAGCTCCTCGTCCTCGTACACCTTGGACGCCGGAATCTCGCCCGCGACGATTTTGCAGAACAGGCAGGACATGGCCAGATGATGGCATATCCGCCGGCCATCGGCCCTGCCCTCTATTCCGAGGCGTTCCGCCCACCCTGTCCAGTGTCTTCAGTGTGTTCAGTGTGTTCAGTGTGTTCAGTGTGTTCGGTGTGTTCAGTGTCCTCGGTGTCTGCCGTCTGCCCCGTGTTCGGTGTGCAATCCGTGGAATCCGTGGATTACCTACGCCTCCGCGGCATCCACCCGCGCCAGCAGGTATCTCCCGAAGCCCCCGTCCCGCGACATCACGAAATCCACCGCCCGGTAGCCCCGCGAGAAGTAGGCCTCGAACGCCTGTCGCGTCTGCATGCGCCATTCGTACGCCACGTCGGGCGCCTCGCGCTGCATCGCCGTGAAGCCGGCTGGAATCTCCACCCACAGGCGCCGTGTCTCGATCCCGAGATCGAGCCACCGGCATACGCGCCAGCCGCCCGCCACCCCCGCGTGGATGGCCTGTGGGGCCTCCGAGACTTCGGCACTGCGGATGGCCAGCCCGCCCCCCGCCGCGATCCGGCGCGCGACATGCGGCTCGCGGATGTTCCACGCGGCGATGAAACGGTCCGTCGGCGTGCCCCTGTGCAGCACCGAGCTCGACTCGCCGTACACGTTGCGCGCGTACTCCGACACGACGACGCCGAGGTGGGCGAAGTTGAAGCGCGCGTTCAGCGCCTGCAGCGGATCGAACGTCCACTCGATGAGGTCGTACCCCGCGGCCAGGGCCCGCTCACGCTGCGCCAGCTTGAGTGCCAGGCCCACACCCCGGCCCTGCCACTCCGGGCGCACGCCGGTCATGTGCGACCACTGCAGCGGACGGCCGTCCTTCATGCCGACGATGGCATAGCTGAAGCCGATCAGGCGCCCCGAGTCGTCCGACGCACCCAGCAGGATGGCCCCCCGCTTCACCGTGATCACGAACACCGGCACCGTGACGACGTCGGCGAAGTCGGTGTAGCCCCACACGGCCTGCTCGAGCGCCACGACGTCGGCGAAGTCGGCCAGCGACGTCAGGTCGCGAATCGTGAAGGTCGGGGGCGTCATGGCCGCGTGCTCCCCTGACGCTCCAGCAACACGCCGGGCAACTCGGTGAGCGCACGGATCACCGGCACGCCTTCAGGCACCTCCGGCGGCACCTCGCCCGACCGGCGCAGCAGCACCGCCTGCATCCCGGCCGCGAGCGCCCCTTTCACGTCCGCGTTGAGGCTGTCGCCCACCATGAGCGCGTCCCCCGCCGCCACGCCGGCGCGCCGCAGCGCCTCGTCGAAGATACTGCGGTGCGGCTTCATGTAGCCGAATTCCGAGGACGAGACGGCGGCACGGATGTAGCCGTTCAACTGGAAGTGATCGGCGAAGGCCACGAGGCTCCGGTGGGAGTTGGAGATGACGCCGAGCACGAACGGCTGCGCCGCCAGCGCCTCGAGCACGGGCGCCACGTCGTCGTACATCTCGAAGTGGTGATTCGACGCCCACTCCCGGTAGATCTCGCGGGCGGCCTCTACGACGGCCGGTCCACGCCCGCCCATGTGCTCGATGATCGTTGCCGTGTAGTGGACGAACAGCCCGTCGTCGTACAACGGCTCTTCCACATCGTCCAGGATGAACGACGCGGCCGCCACCGCCGCATCGAACCGGGCCACGTCGACGTCCACGCCGTGGCGCTCGCAGAAGCGGCGATAGCCCTCCCCCTGCAGCGCAGGTCCCGGGTAGATCAAGGTGAAGTCGACGTCGAAGAAGATGGCGGAGACCATGGGACTCGCTTTGCTCGCTGGGACTCTGGCCCTCTCGGGCCCTCGTTTGGGCACCCTCCGGACTATCTGTGCATCCTTCTCTTATCTGTGCATCTGTGTCGCCTGCGTCGTCTGCGCCATCTGTGGCTTCACGCCATCCCTGCCCAGGGCCCCGCCACCACCACCGTGGCCCGCGACGGCTCGAGCAGGCGGTGGGCCTGCGCCATCACGGCGTCGTGGCTCACGTCGGCGATGAGGGCCGGGAGCCGCTCATCGTAGTCGAGGCCAAGGCCGTAGAACTCGGCCTGCAGCAGGAAGGCGGCAATCGCGCGGTTCGTCTCGAGCTGCCGCGGCAGGGACCCGATCAAGTACTGCTTCGACTCGTCCACCTCACGGGCCGTGAAGCCGTCACGGCGGATCGCCTCGAGCTCCCGGTCGATTGAGGCAATCGTGCGCTCCACGTTGTCCGCGGAGACGCCGGCGCGGATCAGCAGCGGTCCGGCGGCGAGGCTCGCGTCGAGCTCGCTGTACACGTAGTACGCCATGCCCTGGCGTTCACGGATGCTGTCGCCCAGCCGGCCGCCGAGCGCGTACTGGCCGAGGGCGTTGTTCATCACGGCGGCCGCCTGGTAGCCGGCATCGGCCCGGCGAATGCCGACGAAGCCGTACGCGACATCGGCCTGGGCCTTGTTCATCATCGGGACGGCCTCGAGCCGCCGGCCGGCGCCGGGCGGCAGGTCGGCCCATGGCGGCAACGTGCCCGGGGCCGGCCGCCAGTCGTCGAGCAGCGCGGCCGCCCGCGCGGCGACCTCCGCGGCATCCACCGCGCCCACGACCACGATCGTGGTGCCGGCTGGCCCGAACCAGCTGTCGTGGAAGGCCCGGACGTCGGCCGCCGTCAGCGCCTCAACCGTCGCGACCGTGCCCGAGAGACGCCGCCCGTACGGATGTCCCGGGTACAGGCGCTCGAAGAGCCGTTCCTCGGCCACCGTGGCCGGATCGTCCGCGTCCTGCCGGATGCCGGTCAGGATTTCCCCCCGGCGCGTGTCGACCTCGTCCACCGGGAAGGACGGCGCGCGCACGACATCGGACACGAGCGCGAACACCTCATCGAACGCGTCCGACAGGCAGGTGGCGCTGACCACGGTCTGGTGGCGGCCCGTGGCCACCGAGAGCGACGCGCCCCGGCCATCCAGCAGGTCCGCGATGGCCCCGGCGGTGCGGGTGGCCGTGCCGCGGTCGAGCACCCGGCCGACCAGGGCCGCGGTCCCTTCCCGGCCTGGCAGGTCGAGTGTGGCACCCGCAAGCACACCGGCGGCGATGCTCACGGACGGCGTCGTCCGGTTCTCCTTGACGATGAGTGTCGCTCCACCCGGCAGGGCGACGCGCGTGGGAGCCAGCGGCATCAGCGGGGCTCGAACCAGCCGACCGTGCGGTTGTCGGCCACCAGGTATCGCGCCGCGGCGGCCTGCACGGCCTCGGCGGTCACGGCGTCGAGCCGGTCAGGCAGGCCGGCCCAGGCCCGCCAGCCGCCCGCGATCGTCTGGAAGTACCCGAGCTGGTGCGCGATGTCGGTGACGCTGTCGACGTCGTAGACGAAGCGCGCGCGGAGCTGCGCCCGCGCCTTCGCCAGCTCCGCGTCGGTCACGCCCCCGGCGGCCAGGCGGTCGATCTCGCCGAAGACGACGCCTTCGACCTCGTCGAGGCGGCGCCCCTCCGCGACGGTGGCGGAAACCGTGTACACGAACGGGTGCTCCGTGGGCAGCAGCGCGCCCCCGACCGCCGAGACGAGGCCGGTGTCCACGAGGGCGCGATAGAGCCGCGCGCTCCGCTGCGGGCGCGCGACATGGCCCCCCGACCAGAGGTTGAGGCCTGCGGCGCCTGACAGGACGGCGTCCACGAACAGCAGCGGCAGGAAGTCGGGGTCGCCGAACGCGGGCGCGTGGAAGAGCGCCCGCCAGTACGCCGTCGTGCCCTCGCGGCGCAGCCGGACGCGGCGTTCGGCGCGCTGCGCGGGTTCCACGAGCCGGACGGGCGCCGGCCGGGCACCGGAGGCAATCCCGCCGAAATGGTGCTGGACGCGGCGGAGCACGTCGTCCGTCTCCACGTCGCCGACGACCACCAGGGTGGCGTTTGACGGCACGTAGTACTGGCGGTAGTGCCCGTACAGGTCATCGCGCGTCATGGTCTCGAGGTCACCCTGCCAGCCGATCGTGGGGTGGTGGTAGGGGTGCACCGTGAAGGCGGCCGCCGTCACCTCGGTGTCCAGGAGCTGTTCGGGGTCGTTCTCGCCGCCCTGCAGCTCCGAGATGATGACGGTGCGTTCCGACTCGCAGTCGGCCGGATCGTAGAGGCAGGCGTCCATGCGCTCGGCCTCGATGAACAGCATGCGGTCGAGGGCGTCGCGGGTCGCGGTCTCGAGGTAGGTGGTCTGGTCGATCCAGGTGTAGCCGTTCCAGCTGCCGCCGAACTGCTCGATGATGCCCTTCACCTGGTCGCGGGGAATCTGGCGGGTCCCCTTGAAGTTCATGTGCTCGACCCAGTGGGACACCCCGGTGCGGCCGGCGGGCTCGTCCTTCGAGCCCACGTGGTACCAGCACCAGACCGAGGCCAGGGGGGCGGTGTGCACCTCCTGGACCAGCACGGTGAGCCCGTTGTCAAGGACGGTTTCCTGGACGGCGGACGGGCCGGCCGAGGTCGGACGCGACACAGGCATACGGCCATTATTACAATAGTCAGACCGCCATGCCCGAGTGGAAGGACACCTGTAACCTGCCCCGCACCGCCTTCTCCATGAAGGCCAACCTGCAGACGGCTGAGCCGGACGCCATCGCCCGCTGGGAGGCCATGGACCTCTACGGCCAGATTCGCAGGGCGCGGGCCGGATCGCCGCCGTTCGTGTACCACGATGGGCCGCCGTACGCGAACGGCGAGATCCACATCGGCACGGCGCTCAACAAGATCCTCAAGGATTTCGTCGTCAAGTCCCACAACATGCTGGGCTTCGACGCGCCGTACATCCCCGGCTGGGATTGCCACGGCCTGCCGATCGAGCTCAAGGTCGACCGGGAGCTCGGCCCCAAGAAGCGGGACATGTCCGTCGCCGACTTCCGCCGGGCCTGCCGCGCCTACGCCTCGAAGTGGGTGGACATCCAGCGCAAGGACTTCATCCGCCTCGGCGTCTTCGGCACCTGGGCCACCCCCTACCTGACGATGAACTACGGCTACCAGGCCGCCATCGTCCGGTCGCTGGGCCGGTTCGTCGAGCAGGACCTCGTCTACAAGAGCAAGAAACCCGTGCACTGGTGCGTGCACTGCCGCACGGCGCTGGCCGAGGCCGAGGTCGAGTACGAGCCGCACACCTCGCCCTCGGTCTACGTGGAGTTCCCGCTCGCGGAGGCTGGCGCCAGCCTGCTCGCCGAGCGGGTGCCGGCCGCGGCCGGCCGCGCCGTGTCGGTCCTCATCTGGACGACGACCCCGTGGACGATTCCGTCCAACCTGGCCATCGCCTTCCACCCCGAGCTCGAGTACGGGTTCTACCCGGCGGGCGACACGGTCGTCATCGTCGCGAAGGACCTCCGCGAGGCGGTCTCCGCCAGGGTCGGCCGCCCGTTCGGCGAGCCGCTGGCGGTGGTGACCGGCCGGGAGCTCGAGGGGCTCGTCTTCCGGCACCCCCTCTACGCGCGGGACTCGCTCGGGGTGCTGGCCGACTACGTGACGCTCGAGCAGGGCACGGGGGCGGTGCACACGGCGCCGGGGCACGGCGCGGACGACTACTACACGGGCGTGAAGTACGGGCTCGACATCTACGGCCCGCTGGATCCCGGTGGCCACTACCTCGACACGGTGGAACGGTTCGCGGGCCTGCAGGTGTTCGACGCGAACCCGACGATCGAGGCGGCACTGGCCGCCGAGGGCCGGCTCTGGCACCGCGAGGACTACGACCACTCGTACCCGCACTGCTGGCGCTGCCACAACCCGGTGATCTTCCTGGCCACGCCGCAGTGGTTCATCGCGATGGACCGTGGCGACCTGCGCACGCGTGCGCTCGAGGCCATCGACCGGACCCGGTGGATCCCCGCCTGGGGCCGCGACCGCATCTACAACATGATCGCGCACCGCCCCGACTGGTGCATCTCGCGCCAGCGCTCGTGGGGCGTGCCGATCCCGGCGGTCGACTGCGCGGCGTGCGGGCATGCGCTGCTCACGCCGGCGCTGGCCGAGCGGGCCGCCGCGGTGTTCGAGCAGCACGGCGCCGACGCCTGGTACGAGCGCCCGATCGAGGAGTTCCTGCCCGAGGGGCTGGCCTGTCCCGAGTGCGGGGGGACGAGCTTCGAGCGCGAGGCCAACATCCTCGACGTGTGGTTCGACTCCGGCTCGAGCCACGAGGCGGTGCTCCCGTTCGCCGAGGGCCACCGCTGGCCCGCGGACATGTACCTCGAGGGCAGCGACCAGCACCGCGGCTGGTTCCACAGCTCGCTGCTCGTCGGGATTGGCACGCGTGGGCGCGCGCCCTTCAACCAGGTCCTCACCCACGGCTTCGTCGTGGACGAGTCGGGCCGGAAGATGTCGAAGTCGCTCGGCAACAACGTCGCCCCGCAGGACGTGATCAAGCAGAGCGGCGCGGAGATCCTGCGCCTCTGGGTCTCGATGGTCGACTACCGCGAGGACATCCGCCTCGGCAAGGAGATCCTCGCGCGCACGGTGGAGGCCTACCGCAAGATCCGCAACGTCATCCGTGTGCTGGTCGCGAACCTCTACGACTTCGATCCCGCGACGGACATCGTGCCGCGGGAACGGATGCTCGAGATCGACCGCTACGCCATGGCGCGTTACGCCGAGGCCGCGCAGAAGCTCGTGAAGGCCTACGAGGACTTCGACTACCCGGCGATCTTCCAGACCGCGAACCAGCTGATCACGGTGGACCTCAGCGCCTTCTACGTGGACGTGACGAAGGACCGCATGTACACGTTCGGGGCCACTTCCGAGGCGCGCCGCTCGGGCCAGACGGCGATGTACCACATCGTCGAGGGCCTGTCGCGGCTGCTCGCCGTCGTGCTGCCCTTCACGATGGACGAGCTCTGGCGCAACCTGCCCGGGACCCGGGAGCCCTCGGTGCACACCGCCACGTTCCCGCGGGATCTCGAGGCCTGGCTCGCGCCGGACCTCGTCGAGCGGTGGACCCGGCTGGGGGCCGTGCGTGACCAGGTGAACCTCGCGCTCGAGCAGAAGCGGAAGGACAAGGTCATCACGGGTTCGCTCTCCGCCAAGGTCACCGTCACGGCCGGGGGCGGCCTGCTCGCGCTGTTGCGGGCCTATGCGGGTGAGCTGCCGACGATCTTCGGGGTCTCGCAGGTGATCCTGGACGAGGCCGCCGACGGTGAGGAGGTGACCGTGGCGGTGGACAAGGCGGACGGCGTCAAGTGCGATCGGTGCTGGCGGTTCGTACCGTCCGTCAGCGACGAGGGCCGCTTCGCCGGGCTGTGCGAGCGCTGCGTGGACGCGCTCGCCGAGCCGGTCAACGGATAGCCGGGGCCGGATGCCGCGCTTCCACTCCTTCCGTCTCGAGCTGGCCACCGCCGCTGTCGTCGTCCTCCTGGACCAGGTGACGAAGATGCTGGTGCGGGACGCGCTGGCGCTCTACGAGAGCATCGACGTCGTGCCCGGGGTGCTGTCGCTGACGCGCGTGCACAACACGGGCGCGGCGTTCGGCATGCTCAACACCGCCGACTTCGCGCTGAAGCCGGTGCTGCTCGCCCTCGTCGCGCTGGCCGCCCTCGGCGGGATCCTGTGGTACGCAAGCCAGCTTCCGCGTGAGGACCGCCTGGCGCGGCTGGGCATGGCCGGCATTGTCGGCGGCGCCGTCGGCAACCTGATCGACCGCACGCTCTACGGGTACGTGCTCGACTACGTGGACGCCTACTGGCAGGGCTGGCACTTCTGGGCCTTCAACGTCGCCGACGCCGCCATCACGGTCGGCGTGGGTTTCATCATCGCCGACATGATCGGGCTGGGACGCCGTGCATCCAATCCTGTTTAGCATCGGGCCGCTGACCATCTACTCCTACGGCGTGCTGCTGGCCGCCGCCTATCTGCTGGGCCTGTGGCTCGCGGCGCGGCGGGCCACCGCCGCCGGCCTCGACGGCGCACGGGTGCTGGACCTCGGCATCTGGGTCATCATCGCCGCCCTCGTCGGCGCGAAGGCCCTGCTCTTCGTCGTGGACTTCCGACACTTCACCGCGAGTTGGGACGACTTCCTGACCCTGCTGCGGTCGGGCGGCGTCTTCTACGGCGGCCTGATCGCCGCGGTGCTCGCCTGCATCTACCAGCTGCGCAAGCACAAGCTGCCGCTCTGGCAGTCCGGTGACCTCTTCGCGCCCGGCATCGCGCTCGGGTACATGGTCGGCCGCATGGGCTGCCTGCTGGCGGGCTGCTGCTACGGCCGGCCGACCGACGTCGCCTGGGCGATCACCTTCACCGATCCGGCGGCGGCGATGAACGTCGGCACGCCCCTCGGCGTGCCGCTCCACCCGACGCAGATCTACGAGTCGGTGGCCGGGCTGCTGATCCTCGTGCTCCTCCTGGTGCTCGAGCGCCGCGGCCGCCCGTTCCCGGGCCGCACCTTCTGGTCGTTCGTCCTGCTCTACTCGATCTCCCGGTTCATCATCGAGTTCTACCGGGGTGACGACCGGGGCATGGTGTTCGACGCGGTCTCGACGTCCCAGTTCATCTCGCTCGTGCTGGCGCCGCTCAGCCTCATCATGTTGTGGTACCTCTCCCGGCCGGCCCGGCCGGCGGCGCCGGCACCCGTCGCGAAGGCGCGACGCCCGCGCTACACCTAGACGCCCGCCCGAACTCCCATGACGCGTCTCGAGCTGACCGTGGCCGCCGAACAGGCCGGCCAGCGCCTCGACCGCTTCCTCGCGGCCGAGGTGCCTGGCCAGTCGCGGTCGCAGGTCCAGCGCCACATCGAGGACGGCCGCGTGTCGGTCGCCCGCCTGTCGAAGGTGCGCGCCAACGCGGAGGTCCGCGAAGGCGACATCGTCACCATCGAGCTGCCGGAACCGGAGCCGGCCTCCCCCGAGGCCGAGGATCTCCCGCTCGAGATCCTCCACGACGATGAGGACGTGGTGGTCGTGAACAAGCCGGCTGGCATGGTGGTCCATCCCGGCGCCGGGCATGGCACCGGGACGCTGGTCAACGCCCTGCTCCATCACGTCAAGGACCTGAGCGGGATCGGGGGTGAGGTGCGGCCCGGCATCGTGCACCGGCTCGACAAGGGCACGTCGGGCGTGATGGTGATCGCCAAGCACGACACCGCGCACCAGGAGCTGTCGCGGCAGTTCCACGACCGGGAGGTCGAGAAGGAGTACGTCGCCCTGGTCTGGGGGCTCGTGCAGCAACGGAAGCGGATCGACATGCCGATCGGGCGTGATCCCGTGCACCGCGAGAAGATCTCGACGCGCGCGCGACGCGCGCGCTCGGCGGTGACCCGCGTGACGTGGGCTCGCCACATCCCCGGGGTGTCGCTCCTCCGCGTCGCGATCCTCACGGGCCGCACGCACCAGATTCGTGTCCACCTCTCCGCGATCGGCCACCCCATCGTCGGCGACGCGCTGTACGGCGGCGTGCACCGGCGCGTGCCGCATGCCCTGCGCGCGCTGCAGCGGCTCGAGCGCCCGTTCCTCCATGCCGAGCGCCTCGCGTTCACGCACCCGCGCACGGGCGAGCGCCTGGCGTTCTCGGCGCCGCTGCCGGCGGACCTCGAGGCCGTGCTCGTCGCGATCACGCCGCCCGAGCTGGCCGAGAAGTTCTTCCTGGAGCCGCCCGATGCCCGACCGGACACCGCCATCGACGCCGACGCCGACCGCGACGAGGCTTGAGCGCCGCGAGATCTACGACGGCCGCATCTTCCGCCTCGAGGTGGATCGGGTCCGCCTGCCCACGGGCCACGAGGTCGACATGGAGGTCGTGCGGCATCCGGGGTCGGTCGTGCTGCTGCCCGTGCCGGAGCCCGGCCGGATCATCCTGATCCGCCAGTACCGGTACACCCTCGACCGCTACATCTGGGAACTGCCGGCCGGCAGCCTCAAGGCCGGGGAGGACCCGGAGCGCGCCGCCGCCCGTGAATGCGAGGAGGAAATCGGGCTCGTGCCGGGACGCATCACCGCACTCGGTGCGTACTACCCGACGCCGGGCTTCTGTGACGAAGTGATGCGCTACTACCGCTGTGAGGACCTGCGGCCGCCGGCCGCGGACTCAACCGCCGTGCAGGACGACGACGAGGACATCGAGCCGCACACCTTCCCGCTGGACGAGGCGCGACGGCTGGCGATGTCCGGCGAGATCGTCGACCTCAAGACCCTGGCGGGCCTCACGCTCCTCTAGCCGTCCCCGCCCGCCCGCCGGCCTCGATGATCCGGTGCAGCGCGTCGAGGGCCGGCCCCTTCTCGCCGTGGGCCACGTGGCAGAAGCGGTCGGATCGATCGAGATCCAGCGTGCCGTCGGCCGTGGCGAACTCGTCGTGCACGTCGAGCAGCGTCCAGCCGCGCGTCGCACATGCGGCGGCCAGGCACCGTCGCATCACCTGCGTGCAGCTCACCCGCTGGGCCACGGTCCCGGCGTGCTCCACATCCGCCCGCCCGAGTTGCTGGTAGTCGATCTGCGGGGTCGGGCAGGCAACCACGACGTCGAGGGGCCCGCACTCCGCGACAACCGCCGCGAGCCGGTCGCAGAACCTCCCGCAGAGGTCCGACACGACGTCCGCCGTGGGCCGGCCCTCCCGCTCCGCGATCCGGACGACATGGTTCCGCACGTCGATCTCGCCGCAGACGGCGACGACGCGATCGCCTGGCCGGATACCGTACCCGCGGAAGAAGCTCGCGGTGAGGTCGGCGTCGCCCGCGAGCCGGTGCATGGTGAGCGGGCCCATGTGGCGCGAGATCTTGAGGTGCCCGCCCGGCACGTCCATCGGCTCGATGACGACGCCACGCGAGCCGATCAGATCGACGCGCGTGAACAGGTTCCAGACGTGGCTGTCGCCGAAGACCAGCGTCTTCGGCCGGGGGTCGTAGGCCAGCAGTTCCAGCTCGATTTCGCCGGCCGCGGAGCAGGGCATGTCCAGGTCCGCCGCCGCCCGCGTGTCCCGCGACACCATCAGCAGGTCTGCCGGCCAGGGCATGACGACCCGCCGGAACGCGAACGGATCCTCCGGGCGCTCCGCGAGCCATCGGTGCAGGGCGCCTTCGTACAGGTACCCGAAATTGAAGTGTTCGTAGAGGAAGGCGGCCCTGGCCAGGCACGCGCGTGTGGCGTCCGGGAAGGCCTCGAACGCCCGCGCGAGGACCTCGGCCGGCGGACCGGCCGGCCCCTCGATCGCGAGCACGGGAGCCGGGATGCGCTCCGGGGCCAGCCCCCAGTCGCGATAGGCCGGCGACTCCAGGCAGGTCACGAGAACCGGCAGCATCAGATCACCGGATCACACGATCACCAAATCACCAAATCTAGAGCCTGACGGCTTCCTCGATCGTGCCGTAGTGGATGTCGACCGTGTCGTCGAGGCGGCGGGCGTAGCCGCCAGCCAGGCAGATGACGAGCGGCACGCCGTGGTTGCGGGCCGCCTGGAGCACCCGGCGATCCCGCTGGCGCAGCCCGGCCTTGCTGAGCGCGAGCCCCCCCAGCTGGTCGTCCTCGTACGGGTCCGCGCCCGCCAGGTAGAAGACGATGTCGGGCATGTGCTCGAAGACCTGCTTGAGCGCGCCGATCAGCCGCTCGTTGTAGGCATCGTCTCCCGTGCCATCCGGCAGGCCGATGTCGAGCGAGCCCTGCGGCTTCTGCACCGGGTAGTTGTACTGCTGGTGCATCGAGAACGTGAACACGTGCGGGTCGCCGCCGAAGATGAAGGCGGTGCCATTGCCCTGGTGCACGTCGAGGTCGACGATGGCGGCGCTCGAGGCCAGCCCTTCCGAGAGCAGCACCCGGACGGCGACGGCGATGTCGTTGAAGAAGCAGAAGCCCTCGCCGTGATCGGGGAAGGCGTGGTGCAGGCCGCCCCCGAGGTGCGCGACAGCGGGACCATGCGTGCGGGCGAGCGCGAGGCGGCCCGCCGTGATCGTGCCGCCCGTCATGAGCCGGAAGCCCTCGACGACCTCGGGCGACCAGTTCACCTCGAGCTGGGCGAGCTGCTCCACCTTGAAGTCGCCGTTCCGAAGCCGCTCTAGGTACTCCGGCGTGTGCACCAGCGCCAGCTGCTCCCAGGTGGCCGCGATCGGCTCGACGAAGTCGCCGGGCCGGGCCAGGCCGGCCGAGGTCAGGCGCTCGACGAGCAGGCCGTACTTCGCCGTCGGGAAGACGTGCGCGCCGAGATCGATCCGGTAGCTGGGTGAGTAGACGAGGCGCACGGCTCCCAGTCTACACGAGGTGTGGCGGCCGGCCGGCGGCGCGGGTCACCGTGACCGCGCCGTCGCGCCGGGGCGGGTCTGGCGTGCGCGCCGCGCCGGCGCGCTGCCGCGCCCGGTCCGCTTCGCGCGCGGCTGGTCCCCCTGGTGGACCAGCGCCAGCAGCAGCACCTCGTCGATCGTCGAGACGAGGTGGATCGTCAGGCCCTGGCGGAGCTCGTCGGTCAGGTCCTCGTGGACGTTCTTCTCGTTCTGGCGCGGCAGGATCACCTCGCGCAGGCCGGCGCGCTTGGCGGCAAGCACCTTCTCCTTGATGCCGCCGACGGGCAATACCTTGCCCGACAGGGTGATCTCGCCGGTCATCGCGAGGTTGCCGCGGACCGGCCGGCGTGTCAGTTCGGACACGAGTGCGGTGACCATCGTCACGCCGGCGGAGGGCCCGTCCTTCGGAATCGCGCCCGAGGGGACGTGCAGGTGCAGCTCGGAGGCCCGGAAGAACTCGGGATCGATGCCCCACTCCTGCGCGTGCGCGCGCACCCACGACAACGCGGCGCGCCCCGATTCCTTCATCACGTCGCCGAGCTGCCCGGTCAGCGTCAGGGAGCCGGTGCCGGCCATGCGTGAGGCCTCGACGAAGAGCACCTCGCCGCCGACGGGCGTCCACGCGAGCCCGATGGCGACGCCGGGCTGCTTCGTGCGCTGGGCGATTTCCTCGTCCATGAACCGCGGCGCGCCCAGCAGCTGGTGGACCAGGTCGGGCGTGATGCGGACCTTGTGCGTGTCGCCCTCCGCGCGGCGCCGCGCCACCTTGCGGCAGAGCGCGCCGATCTCGCGTTCGAGGTTCCGCACGCCTGCCTCGCGGGTGTAGCCGCGGATGACCGCCCGCAGGCCGGGGTCGGTGAAGGCCATCTGCTTCGCCGTCAGCCCGTGGTTCTGCACCTGCTTGGCGACGAGGTGCTCACGCGCGATCTTGAGCTTCTCCTCCTCGGTGTACCCCGCCAGCTCCAGCACCTCCATGCGGTCGCGCAGCGCCGGGGGGATCGGGTCGAGGTAGTTCGCCGTCGTCACGAACAGCACCTCGGAGAGGTCGAACGGCACGTCCAGGTAGTGATCCCGGAAGGTGCTGTTCTGCTCGGGATCGAGCACCTCGAGGAGCGCCGAGGCCGGGTCGCCGCGGAAGTCGGACCCGAGCTTGTCGATCTCGTCCAGGATGAACACCGGGTTCTTCGACTCGGCGCGGCGCAGGCCCTGGATGATCTGGCCCGGCAGGGCGCCGATGTAGGTCCGTCGGTGGCCGCGGATCTCGGCCTCGTCGCGCATGCCCCCCAGGGAGACACGCACGAACTTGCGGCCGAGCGACTGCGCAATCGAGCGCGCCAGCGAGGTCTTGCCCACCCCGGGCGGCCCGACGAAGCAGAGGATCGGCCCCTTCACCCCGGGGTTCAGCTTCCGGACCGCCAGGTACTCGAGGATGCGATCCTTCGCCTTCTCGAGCCCGGAGTGATCCGCGTCGAGGACATGCTTCGTCCGCTTGAGATCGATGATCTCCTCGGCCCGCTTCGTCCAGGGCAGGGCCACGAGCCAGTCCAGGTACGTGCGCGAGACCGTGTACTCCGCGGCGGCCAGCGGCATCTTCGAGAGCCGGTCGAGCTCCCGCAGCGCCTCCTTCTGCACGCCCTCGGGCATGCCGGCGGCGAGAATCTTGTCCCGGAGCTCGTCGATCTCCTTCGACTGGTCGTCGCCCTCGCCGAGCTCACGCTGGATGGCCTTCAGCTGCTCACGGAGGAAGTAGTCCCGCTGGTTCTTGCCGACCTCGGACTGGACCTGCGACTGGATCTTCGAGCCGAGCTCGAGGACCTCGAGCTCCTTGATCAGGAGCCGGTTCAACGTGTCCAGGCGCTCGCGCACGTCGAGCGTCTCCAGCACCTCCTGCTTGGTGGCGGTCGGGATCGTGCCCAGGCTGGACGCGATGAAGTCGGCGAGCCGCCCGGGCTCGGCGATGTTCACGGCCAGCGTCTGCAGGTCGTCCGACATGAGCGGCGACAGCGACACGATCTGCTGGAAGTTGGTCTTGATGTTGCGCTGCAGCGCGTCGATCTCGAGGCGGTCGGCGTCGGCGACGGCCTCGGGCGCCTCGCTGACGCGCCCGCGCAGGTACGGGCGGACCTGCGGGAGCTCGTCGAGCTGCACCCGCGCGAGGCCCTGCACGATGATGCGGAGGCTGCCGTCCGGCAGCTTGAACATCTTGTGGATGTGGCTGGCGGTGCCGACCGGGTACAGGTCGTCCTTGCGAGGCTCGTCCTCGGCAGCGTCACGCTGCGTGAAGACCCCGATCAGGCTCCCGCTCGACACGGCCTCGTCGATCAGCCGGACCGAGCTCTCGCGCGCGACGGCGAGCGGCATGAACGAGTTGGGAAACAGGACGGTGTCCCGCAACGGCAGGATGGGCAGCTCGGGCGGGAGCTGCAACGGCTGGTCGACGGAGGCCGCCTCCGGCTCGATGCGGTCGGACTGGTCGCTCATGGCACCCCCAGGCGCCATCGGATGGCGCGGGCTGCGGAACGCGGATCGGGAATCCCCGGGTCGCGGAGGCGGGAAAGGCGAGAAGCCGGAGGGGGGCCGCAGGCCCCGCCACCGGCGGAGCCTGCGACGGTCGAGGACGCCGGGTCGTTATCCCTGCATGTCGTAGAAGAGGCTGGACGAGCCGCGGCGCTGGGCCAGCGTGCGCTCGCGCTGGGCCGCCACCTCACGCGCCTCCTCGCAGTCCTTGCACCGGACCGCGAACGGCAGCGCGCGCAGCCGCTGCTGCGAGATCTCGTCGCCGCACTCGAAGCAGAACCCGTAACGGCCCTCCTCGAGCCGCGACAGCGCCTCGTTGATCTTGTTGAGCGTCTCCGCCTTCATCTGGATGAGGGCGAACTCGATGTCTTCCTGGATGTCGACCTCGGAGGTCTCCCCCTGGTCGAGCACGTCATGCGGCTTGTCGGCGCCTTCGGCCCGGACCCCGCGAATCTTACCCTGAACCTCGTTCAGGATCTCGCGCCGGCGCTCGTCGAGCATCCGCTTGAGTTCGTCGTACCGCGAGGCTTCCCGCGGGGCTTCCACCGCCACCTTCTTTGCCTTGGCCATGACTCCAGCCCTCCTGCCCCCCTGGTCGTCGTGCTGGGGACCGTATGATTCGTGCCCCGGACTCTGCAATTCCGGTGCCTATGACGCCGCCTCGCGACGCGTGGCGGCAACGACTTCATATAAAGTGCCGTGTCCTGCCGGGCCAAGGTAAGTAAAGACGACGCCTGGCGGCCAGCCCCTCGGGCCCCCGCCACGCACCAACCCGGACAGTTTCGGCTAACTACTTACGAAACAACAATTTGAAAGAACCGCTCCGTCGCGCATCCGCCGCGTCGAACACCGTTCACCAGCATTAGACGCCGGCGGAGGAAAATGGGTTCTCGTCGGCGGATTGTCCCCTGCTGTGGACAGCTTGGAACCGGCGGAAGGTAGCACAGGACCGCGCGGAAGGGCAAATCTTACACAGGTTCCCCCCATCGCGCCACAGCTCATCCGTAGGGTGTGACGAAACCGACGGGCGGCGGCGTCAGGGCAGCACGATCGTCGGCTGGCCGTCCGAGGGCGGCGGGCTGCCGGCTTTGGGCAACTGCAGCACACGCCCGACGAGCGCAAGGTAGGCCGTCTCATCCGTCCCGATGGCCGCCGGCTCATGCCGGGCCCCACGCTCGATGCCCCGCAGGACGGCCGCGCATTCCCGTTCGAAGCGGGCGCCCCCGCCCTTCCCGATCTCCTCGAGCAACGTCGCGAGCCCGCCCCGGAGGGCCTCCGCCACCCGCGACTGCTCGGCGTGCTGTTCGTAGACGACCCCGCTGGAGGCCCGCGTCTCATAGGTCCGGGCCAGGGCGGCCGCGGCCTCGGCCACGTCCGCGTCGATGAGGCGGGGGAGCCCCTCGGGCTGGAACCGGCCGATGAAGGCCTGGATCAGGAAGAACAACTGCAGCTGCCCCTCGGAGACCCGGCCGAGCGCCGTCATCATGAGGGCGACGTCCCGCTCCTGCTGCCGCCGCACCACCGCGGCCGGGTTGCGCTGCGCGGCCTCCAGGTACCCGCAGTCGGGAGGACAGGCAATCTCGACCAGCCGCTGCGACCCGCAGCAGACGGCGCAGATGTCCTGGCGAAGCGCGGGACACGCGCGGCGGGCCTTCCGGCGCTGGCAGCGAGGGCAGATCATGCCCTCAGCTTATCTCGACCACGCGCGTCTCGTCGGGCCCGTACCCGTCACGGTCCCGTCTTCGCGCGGCGATCGGCAAGCAGGTAGGCCAGGGCACCGCCGGCGACCGCTGCGGTGGACAGGATCCCGAGCTCGAGGCCTCGCGGCCGATCGGGACGTTCCGCGCGTTCGGCCGCGTCGAGGTACCCCGACTCCACGAACGGCGACGGGGCTGGGACGCCGTCCATCGCCAGCCAGAGCACGTCGGCCAGGTGCAGGGCGCGGCGTGGCGTCTCCTGCCGGATCTGCTCGCGGCAGCTGAAGCCGTTGGCGACGATCAGGGTGTCACGGGCGGCGTCCCGCACGGTGGGCAGGAGGCGCTGTTCGCCGATCGCGCGGGACACGTCGTAGTGCTCGGCCTCGAAACCGAACGCGCCCGCCATCCCGCAGCACCCGGCATCCAGGAGCGTCGTCTCCAGGCCGATCCGCTCGAGCACCCTGACGTCGGCGTCCAGGGTCCCGAGCGCGTGCTGGTGGCAGTGTCCCTGGACCATGGCCCGGCCCCCGAGGCGCGGCCATGTCACGCGGTCGCCCTGCTCGTCGAGCACCTGCGCGAAGTCACGCACGAGCGACGCCAGGCGCGACGCGCGCGGGTCGTCGGGGAACAGGTTCGGCAGCTCGTCCCTGAACACCGACGCGCAACTCGGTTCGAGGAATACGATCGGCGTGCCCTGTTCGATCTCCGGCCCGAGCGCGTCCATCACGGGACGCAGGGTCGCCTTCGCTTCATCCAGCCACCCGAAGTCGTACAGCGGACGTCCGCAACAGAGTCCCGGCGGCGGGAGGGCGACGTCGAAGCCACCCACTTCCTCGAGCACGGTCATCGCCGCCGACGCCGTGTGCGGCAGCAGGTAGTTCGTGAACGTGTCGGTCCACAGCAGCACGCGGGGCCCGCGTCGGGGCGCGCGCCGATGGTCCTGCGCCCGGAAGGTCCGCCGGGCGAATCCGGGCAACTGCCGGTGCCCCGAGACGCCGGCCACCAGCCGCGAGATCTGGCGCAGGCCCGGCCTGGTCGTCACCTGCCGCGCCGTCCAGGGCATCAGCGATGCGAGCTTCGCCCAGTGGCGGATCCAGCCCAGGGTATACGCCGACCGCGGGCGCAGCCGTCCCTCGTAGTAGTGCGAGAGGAACTCGGCCTTGTACGTGGCCATGTCCACTTGCACGGGGCACTCGGAGCGGCAGGCCTTGCACGCGAGGCACAGGTCGAGCGCCTCACGCACCGCCGGCTCACGCCAGCCGCCGTGTAACGTGTCGCCCCGCAGCATCTCGAAGAGCAGGCGCGCGCGGCCACGCGTGGAATGCTGTTCCTCCCGTGTCGCCCGGTAGCTCGGGCACATCGTCCCGCTGTCCTGCGTGCTGCGGCACAACCCGACGCCGACGCAGCGCCGCGCCGCGCGGGCGAAGTCGCCCTCGTCACGGGAGAAGGAGAAGTGGGTCGCCGGATGGGCGGGCTCGTAACCCTCACCGAGCCGGAGTTTGCTGTCGAGCGGGTTGGGGTCGACCTTCTTCCCCGGGTTGAGGCGCCACTCGGGATCCCAGATGGTCTTGAAGGTGCGGAACGCCTGCACCAGCTCGTCGCCGAACATCATCGGCAGCAGCTCGGCACGCGCCTGCCCGTCGCCGTGTTCACCCGAGAACGACCCGCCATGACGGACGACGAGGCCGGCCGCGTCGGTGACGAAGCTGCGGAACTGTTGCCGGCCCTTGTCGGTGCCGAAGTCGAAGTCGATGCGCGTGTGCACGCACCCGTCGCCGAAATGGCCGTAGAGGGCCCCGTGCAGCCCGTACTGCGACAGCAGGTGGTCGAAGTCGCGGAGATAGGCCCCCAGCACCGCGGGCGCGACCGCTGCGTCTTCCCACCCTTCCCAGGTCGGCCGCGCGCTCCCCGCGTGCGCGGTCACCCCCAGGGCATCCTCACGCAGCCGCCAGATCACGTGCTGGCGTGCGTGATCCTCGAAGAGGTGCATGGCCGGCGCACCCGCGCCGCCGAGTCGCTGCATGAGGTGCTGGGCGCTGGCCGCGGCCTCGGCCGTGCTGTCGCCCCCGAACTCCGCCAGCAGCCAGGCCTTGCCCTCGGGCACGAGCTCCAGCGCGCGGTGATGCCGGTGCTGGTCGCGCGCGGCCTCTGCGAGGCGCTGGTCGATGCCCTCGAGCCCAATCGGCCGTCCCTCCAGCACGTCGGGCACACGGTCGGCAGCCGCGAAGATGTCCGGGAAGCCGAGGACGAGCAGCACGCGCCGCCGGGGATGCGGCACGAGGTTGACCACGGCGTCGAGCACGGTGACGCACGTGCCCTCCGAGCCCACAAGGGCACGCGCCACGTGGCCGCCGTTCTCGGGCAGGAGCTGCGGCAGGCCGTACCCGGACACGCGCCGGGGAATCTCCGGGTATCTGGCGCGAATCGCGTCGCCGTGGCGGGTGCGCAGCCCGGCGAGCGCGGCATAGATCTCCCCGCGCCGCCCGCCGCCGCGGGCAATGCGCTCGAACTCCTCGTCGGTGGTCGCGCCCACCGTCAGGCGCAGGCCGTCGCCCGTCACGACATCGAGTGACTCGACGTTGTCACACGTGCGGCCGGCCTGGACGGAGTGCACGCCGCAGGAGTTGTTGCCGATCATGCCGCCGAGCGTGCAGTACGCGTGGGTCGACGGATCCGGGCCGAAGGTGACGCCCTGGGCCTCCGCGGCGTGACGCAGGTCGTCGAGCACGACGCCGGGCTGGACCGCGGCGAGCCGCCGCTCGGGATCAATCCAGTGAATCCGGTTCAGGTACTGCGACTGGTCGAACAGGACCGCCCGGTTCACCACCTGTCCCGCGAGGCTGGTGCCCGCGCCGCGCGTCAGCACGGGCGCGCCGAACCGGCGGCACACGTCGAGCCCGGCGGCGAGTGCCTCGGTCGTGCGGGGCACCACGACCGCAAGCGGCACCTGCCGGTAGTTCGACCCGCTGTTCGCGTAGAGCGCGCGCGCGCCGTCGGTGGTGCGCACCTCGCCGTCCACCTCGCGGGCCAGCGCCGCCGCCAGCGCGGCGATGTCGCCGGACCACGACTCGGGTGGATCGGCGTGGCGATGGGCGGGCGGCCAGCTGGACGTGCGGTTCATCGGGCGAACTCCGCGGCATCGGCCCGCTTGAACACGAGGCCATGCCCGGGGCGGGACGGGTCGGGCCGCAGGGCGCCGTCGTCGGGCTCGGGCACGCCGTCGAAGAAGCGGCGCTCGATGCGGACATGGTCGTGGAAGTACTCGAGGTGCACGAGCGGGCGGACCGCCGCCCCCGGGTGCAGGTGGATGGCTGGCGCGGTGTGGGCGGAGAGTGGGACGTCCCATGCCTCGGCAAGCACCGCCGCCTCGACGAATCCCGTGACGCCGCCGCAACGGGTCAGGTCGGCCTGGAGGGTGTCGACGGCACCGGCGCGCAGCATGTGGTGGAACCCCGCGCGGTCGTAGACGTACTCCCCGGCGGCAATCGCCATGGCCGAGGGGCCCCGATCGCGCAGCCACCGAAGCCCCTCGAGGTCCTCGGACGACACGGGTTCCTCGAACCACGCCACGCCGCTGCCGGCGAAGCGTTCCGCCGCCGCGAGCGCGGCCCGCCGGGTGAACGCGCCGTTGGCGTCCACCATGAGCTCGACGCCCTCGCCGATGGCGCGGCGCGCGGCCGCCACGCGCGCCGGATCCTCGGCGGGACACCGGCCCACCTTCATCTTGACCCGGGGAATGCCCGCTTCGGCCCAGCCGGACAGCTGGGTGGTGAGCTCGGCGATCGACTGGCTGGTGAAGCCGCCGCTGCCGTAGATCGGCACGCGGTCCCGCACCTGCCCGAGGAGCACGGCGAGCGGGAGCCCGAGCAGGCGGGCCTTGAGATCCCACAGGGCCGTGTCGACCGCGGCGATCGCGGTCGACGCGATGCCGGGCCGTCCCATGTTGCGGGCCGCCGTCACCATGGCCTGCCAGGCCGCGCCGACATCGAAGGCGGCGCGTCCGCGGACGACGTGCTGGATCAGGTCGCGTGCGACCTCGGCGGCGGAGGCATCAGCGTAGGTGTAGCCCAGGCCGCACATCCCGCCGCCGTCGAGCTCGACGATGACGATGGTGGTGGAGGTCCACTCGAACGTGCCGTCGCTCTCCGGCGCGCTGGTCGGCACGGTATAGGCGGAGACGCGGCCATCCCCGATCGCGGGGCCGGGCCGGGGGCCGGACGGCGAGCCCTTCATGGGCTCAGACCAGCTCCCGGATCCGGTCCTCGGCGATGGTGATCGCAATCCGCTCGCGATTCGGCGTGCCCTTGACGAGCGATTCGCCGAGCTTCTTCGCCTGGCCGGCGGAGATCTTGGCGGGCATCGGCGGCTCGTACGGATCGACGACGGCCTCGATGAGCGCGGGACCGGGGGCAGCGAACGCGCGGCGCACGACGTCGCCGCACTCCATCGGATCCTCCACGTGGTACGCGGGCACGCCACAGGCCTTCGCCACGCCGGCGAAGTCGATTGGCTCGAGCTCGCAGCCGTACTCCGGGTTGCCCAGGAACACCATCTGCTCCCACTTGATCTGGCCGAGCGTGTTGTTCTTGATCACGACGATCTTGACGGGCAGCTGGTACTTGACGCAGGTCGCCAGCTCGCCCATCAGCATGGTGAGCGCGCCATCGCCGACGAAGGCGACGCATTGCCGCCCCGGGTGGGCCACCTGGGCCGCGATGGCGTACGGCAGGCCCGGCGCCATCGTCGCCAGCGTGCCCGAGAGCGAGTGGAGCTGCCCCGGCCGCGCGTCGATGTGGCGAGCCCACCAGGTCGCGACCGTGCCGCTGTCGCACGACACGATGGCGTCGTCGGTGAGGGCCTCGCTGACCGCACGCGCCACCACCTGCGGCTTCATCGGCAGGTCGCTGCGATGGCTGCGTTCCTCCATCAGGGCCCGCCACTTCTTCATGCCGTCCTGCGCGGCCGTGAGGAAGCGCCGCCGGCGGCGGTCCGGTTGCAGGCGCGGCAGCAGCCGCTGGAGGGTGCGCCGGCTGTCCCCGACGAGGCCGACCTCCACCGGATACCGAAGGCCGATCCGAGTGGCGTCGAGATCGATCTGGACGCCGCGCGCCTGATCGGGCTGCGGCATGAACTCCATGTACGGGAACGACGAGCCGACAATGAGGAGGCCGTCGCAGTTCTCCATGGCCTCCTGCGAGGGGCGGGTGCCGAGCAGCCCGATGCCGCCGGTCGTGTACGGGCTGGTGTCGGCGACCGCGGACTTGCCGAGCAACGCCTTGATGATCGGCGCGCCGAGGCGCTCGGCTGCCGCCTCGAGCTCATCGGCCGCCCCGATGGCGCCACGGCCCGCCAGGATCGCCACCCGGCGACATCCGTTCAGCACCTTGGCCGCGCGATCGAGGTCCGCGTCGACGGGCTCGCCGGCCGCGTGGGCGAAGACGTCGGTGTTGTGCCGCGCGATGTTCCGCTTCGAGCGCAGGCCCTTGTCGAGCGTCGCGTCCTGCAGGTCGACGGGAAAGTTGATGTGCGAGACGCCACGTCTGGCGAGCGCGACGCGGCAGGCGAGGTTGGCCACGTTGGCGACGTGTGCCGGTCCCATCACGCGCGTGTTGTACACGGCCACGTCCGAGAAGATCCGGTCGAGGTTCACGTCCTGCTGCGCGTGGGTGTCGATCAGGTCGTGGAAGTGGTGGCCGGTGATCGCGAGCACGGGCTGGCCGTCGAGCTTGGCGTCGTACAGGCCGTTCAGCAGGTGCAGGCCGCCGGGACCCGAGGTGGCCAGGCAGACGCCGAGACGCCCGGTGAACTTCGCATACCCGCAGGCCATGAAGGCCGCCGCCTCCTCGTGGCGCACCTGCACGAAGCGGATGCGATCACGCTGCCGGCGCAGCGACTCCATGATGCCGTTGATGCCGTCACCCGGCAGGCCGAACACGACGTCCACGCCCCACTCGACCAGCGTATCCACCAGCACATCCGCGGCCGTGACGTCACCCTCATCGCGAGACTTGAAGATGGAGAACATGCCCTCGCGTGGTAGCAAGCGGCACGCCAGCCGCCGGCGGCACGGGCATGCTGGTTGCAGCCGTCGACACGGACATCACGACACCTGGAGGTGCACGCATGGACAGGGGCATCGGACGGCGGCGGTGGGCGATCGCGGAGGGGTACCTGCCGGGCTGGAGCACCGGAGACCGGCCGGAACTGCAGAGTCATGAGACCGCATGCATGCTCAATGCTGGGGAGCGGGATGCCCACGTTGTGCTGACGTGCTACTTCGCGGATCGTGAGCCAGCCGGGCCGTACACGGTCGTCGTGCCGGCGCGCCGCACGCGACACCTGCGTTTCGATGAGCTGACGGAGCCGGCGCCCATCCCGCGGGCCACCGACTTCGCCATGCTCATCGAGTCCACCGAGCCGATCGTCGTCCAGCACACGCGGCTGGACTCGCGCCAGGCCGCCAACGCGCTGCTGTCGACGATCGCGTTCGCGGCTGACTGACCGGCTCAGGACGCGCGGTCGTACTGCGACAGCGCCAGGCCGATGCCTGCGGCGACCCCGAGCACGGCCAGGCCGCGGGTCCAGCGGGGATGCGCCTCGAACCAGGCGATGGACCGTTGCCAGCGCGAACGGCGGCGGGGCCGCCACAGGCGCGTGTGCTGCCGCGGCCGGACGAGTGCCAGGATCGAGTCGCCGATCGCCAGCATGCCGCCCAGCTCGAGCATCCGGCGTGTCTGCCTGCCCTTCCTCATCTGCTGCTCCTTCCTCAGGCGCCCACCTCGAAGGTGATGCGGGCGGTGACGCGGAACGCGGTGATTGTGCCGTCGCGCACGACCCCCTCGGTGTCCTTGATCCAGATCGACTTGATGTTCTTCACGCTGGCCGAGGCCTCCTGCACGGCCAGCCGGGCCGCATCCTCCCAGCTCGCCTCGGACTGCGCGATCACCTCGATTACCTTGTGGATGGCCATCGCTGTTCCTTTCGTCGGACGCGTGGTACTGCCCTGGCCGGTGCACGCCGCGCCCACGCCGTGCCCGACCGCGTGCGGATGAAGGGAGCAAGCGTGGTGCCACGCACGCGGCGCGATGGCGCGCGTCGTGCACGACAGGGGCCGGCGCATCGTGAATGCGCAGGGAGGTGCACGATGGAGGCACGGCTCGTCCATTCGGACGGGGAACAGCGCACGTTCGTCCTGGTCTTCGCGGCGGGAGACGAGGTGGTGAGTGAGCTCACGGCGTTCGCGAGGCGGGTGGAGCTGACCGGCAGCGGGTTCACGGCGCTCGGCGCGTTCAGCGAGGCGGTGGTCGCCTACTTCGACTGGGAGACGAAGGAGTACGTGCGGACGCCGGTGAAGGAGCAGGTCGAGGTGCTGGCGCTGGTCGGCGACATCGCCGTCGCGGCGGACGGCCCCAAGGTGCACGCCCACTGCGTCCTGGGGCGGCGCGACACGAGCACCCGCGGGGGGCACCTCATGGAGGCGCGGGTCCGGCCGACGCTCGAGGTGACGCTGGTGGAATCGCCCGCGCACCTGCGCCGGGTGCCGGACGCGCGGTCGGGCCTGGCCCTCATCGACCCCGGCGCGTAACCCCTGGACGGGGAATTCAGGACCGGGAAAACGGAATCAACAAGCAGGGCGAAAATCAGGGGGACAGTCCCCTTTTCGGGGCGAATGCGCAGGTCCTGAAAAGTCCCAGAAAAGGGGTCAGACCCCTTATTTGACGCCGGCATTCCGGGCAGCGCCGGCTCCGTGATAGGATTGAGGTTTCGGACTGAACCGTTTTTGCATTCAGGAAGCACCTGTTATGGCCATGCGCTGTGAAATCTGTGGGAAGGGCCCGGCTGTGGGCCGGAACGTGTCGCACGCCCACAACGTGACCGCCCGCCGGTTCGAGCCCAACGTCCAGACCGTCCGCGCGCTGGTGAACGGCGCCCGCAAGCGGATGAAGGTCTGCACCCGCTGCATCCGCTCGAACAAGATCGTCAAGGCCGCCTGATCGCGCCGGCGCGTCTCCCGATGCGGTCCGCCATCAGCTCGCCCAACCTGCCGCCGGCCATCGGCCCGTATTCGCCGGGCCTGCGCGTGGGCAACCTGCTGTTCCTGTCGGGCCAGGTCCCGCTGGACCCGGCGACGGGCCAGGTGGTGCCGGGCGACGTGCAGGCCCAGGCGCGCCGGGTGCTCGAGAACATTGCGGAACTGCTCCGCCAGGCGGGCGCCGACTTCTCGAAGGTCGCCCGCACCACGGTCTTCCTGACGAACCTCGAGGACTTCGCGGCGATGAACGCGGTCTACGCGGAGTACTTCTCGGAGCCGTATCCCGCCCGCTCCACCGTCCAGGTCGTGCGCCTGCCCAAGGACGTGATGGTGGAGATCGATGTGATCGCGGTACTGGACTAGTCGAAGGGTACGAAGGGTTCGAAGGTCGCGACCCTTCGACGGCGCTCAGGGTCGCCCCGAGCGATGTCGAGGGGCGAAGGGCACGAAGGGCTCACCGCCTCTCGTGCTCTTCTTGCGTACAGCGTCTCCGTGCCTCCGTGCCTCCGTGTCTCGGTGAGGGCATTTCAGGACGGGCCCTACCGGGACGAGGCCCGCTCCACGCCCAGCACGCCCTCGACCTTGCGCAGGGACTTGATCACGCGCTCCAGGTGCTTGAGATCCTGGATCTCGACCGTCATGTCGATGCGGGCGTGGTGCGCGCCCTGCCCGGCGATGGCCTCGAGGTTGAGGATGTTCGTGTTGATGTCGGCCACGCGGGCGGAGAGCTCGGCGAGCATGCCCTTGCGGTCCTCCACCTCCATCATCAGGCGCACGGTGTACGGCGCGGCGTCGGTGCCCTTGTCCCACTCGACGTCGATCCGCCGCTCGGGGGCATAGAGCAGGTTCAGCACGTTCGGGCAGTTCGCCGAGTGGACGGACACGCCCTTGCCGCGGGTGATGTAGCCCACGATCTTCTCGCCGCGGATCGGGTTGCAGCACCGGGCCCGGAACACCATCAGGTCGTCGGCCCCGCGCACCTTGATGCGGTCGCTGCCGGCGCCGGGTTTGAGCACGCGCTTGACCGCGGAGACGACGGGGTGCTCCGGCGCCTTCTCCTTGAGCTGGTGCTGCGGCACGAGCTTCTCGAGGATCTGGCGGGGCGCGAGCTTGCCGTAGCCGATCTGGGCGTACAGCTCCTCCGCCTTCTGGACGCCGAACTCGGCGCCCGCGGCCTGGAGGGCCGGGCCCTCCAGCACCTTGGCGGGGTTGACGTCGAACCGCCGCGCCTCCTTCTCGAACAGCTTCCGCCCGAGCTCGACGGCGCGGGTCTTCTCCTCGCCCTGGACGAAGTGCTTGATCTTGTTCCGGGCGCGCGAGGTGCCGACGAAGTTGAGCCAGTCGCGGCTCGGCTTGTGGGTCGCGTTGGTCAGGATCTCGACGATGTCGCCGTTCTTCAGCCGGGTGCGCAGGGGCACCATGCGGCCGTTGATCCGCGCGCCGACGCACTGGTGGCCGACGTCGGTGTGGATGGCGTACGCGAAGTCGATGGGCGTCGCGCCCTTCGGCAGCACCTTCACCTGCCCGGCGGGCGTGAAGGTGTGCACCTCCTCGGGATAGAGGTCGATGCGCAGGTTCGTGAGGAACTCCTGCGGGTCGCGGACCTCCTGCTGCCACTCGAGCAGCTGCCGCAGCCACGTGAAGTACTGCTCGTCGCGCCCGGCGCCGACCCGGCCCTCCTTGTACTTCCAGTGGGCGGCGACGCCCTCCTCGGCGCGGCGGTCCATCTCGTCGGTCCGGATCTGGACCTCGAACGGGAAGCCACGCTCGCTGATCACCGAGGTGTGCAGCGACTGGTAGCCGTTGGGCCGCGGCATCGCGATGAAGTCCTTGATGCGGCCGGGCACGGGCGACCAGGTCTGGTGGATGATGCCGAGCGCCGCGTAACAGTCCTTCACCGACTCGGTGACGATCCTTAGCGCGACGAAGTCGTAGACCTGCTCGAGCTCGATCTTCTGGCGCTTGAGCTTCAGCCAGATGCTGTACAGGCGCTTGATGCGGCCGTCCAGCCGGCGCACGGGAATCTGCGCGTCGTCCAGCTTGGCGCGGACCTCGGAGGTGAGGTCCTCGATGATGCCCTCGGTCGCCTTGCGGCGGGCGTCGACGCGCTTCTTGAGCGACTCGTAGGCGACCGGCTCGAGGTGCTTGAAGCACAGCTCCTCGAGCTCGTTCTTGATCTTGCTCATCCCGAGGCGGTTGGCGATCGGGGCGTAGATGTCGAGCGTCTCCTGGGCCGTGCGCACGCGGCGATCCTCCGACATGTACTGGAGGGTCCGCATGTTGTGGAGGCGATCCGCCAGCTTGACGAGGATGACGCGGATGTCGTCGACCATCGCCAGGAGCATCTTGCGGAAGTTCTCGGCCTGGCGCTCCTCGCTCGACGAGAAGGGGATCGCGCTGATCTTGGTCACGCCCTCGACGATGTGGGCGACGTCCTCGCCGAAGGTCTCGCGGATGCGCTCGATGGTGGTGAGGGTGTCCTCGACGACGTCGTGGAGCAGGCCGGCGGCCACGCAGACGACGTCCAGCTTGAGGTCGGCGAGGATGTCGGCGACCTCGAGGGGGTGCACGAGGTAGGGCTCCCCGGAGTGGCGCACCTGTCCCTTGTGCTCCAGGGCGGAGAACACATAGGCCCGGCGGAGCAGTTCCAGGTCGCCGTCGGGACTGTAGGCCCGGACCTTGTCGAGCAGGTCCTCGAAGCGAATCATGAAAAGTGGTGTCTAACGAACGAGAGGGGCCACCTCAGCCCATGATAGGGGCGGGGTTGCGGGGGGTCAAGGAAGGGGGCTATAATCCGCCCTCTTGCGGCTCACGCCCGGTCTCCGGCGTCTGAATACAAGGGACACCATGTTTGGGAACGTGAAGGGGGAAACGATGAGGATCCGTTCTACCGCGGCGTACCTCGCTCTGACTGCCGGGCTGGGGCTCGCGCTGGCGGGTTGCGGCAAGATTGGCGAAATCCAGGCCATGAAGGCCTTCAAGGACGGCAACAAGCTGTACCAGCAGAGCGACTGGCGGGCGGCCGCCGAGAAGTACGAGGAAGCGCTGAAGGCCGACCCGAACAACGCCCAGATCTATTTCTACCTCGCGAATTCCTACGACAACATGTACCGGCCCACCCGCGCCGGCGAGGCCCAGAACGACGCCTACCTCGAGAAGGCCATCGCCAACTACAAGGAGGCGGCGGCCAAGAACGAGGACCCGCAGATGAAGCGGCTCGCCCTCGAGTACCTCGTCGCCGCCTACGGGCCCGACAAGCTGAACGACCCGACGCTCGCCGAGCCGGTCGTCAAGCAGATGATCGAGCTCGAGCCGAGTGAGCCGTCCAACTACTTCGCCCTCGCCAAGATCTACGAGGACTCGGGTGAGTACGAGCTCGCCGAGGAGACGTTCCAGCAGGCCAAGCAGGCCCGCCCGAACTCCCCCGACGTCTACATGCAGCTCGCCGGCTTCTACAACCGCCAGGGCGACTTCGACAAGACGATCGAGGCCCTGCGCGAGCGCGTGAACCTCGAGCCGAACAACCCCGAGGCCTACTACACCGTCGCCACCTATTACTGGGACAAGGCGTACCGCGACTTCCGCATCACCGACAAGGAGAAGATGCAGTACGTCATGGACGGCCTCGACGCGGTCGACAAGGCCATCCAGATCAAGGACGACTACATGGAGGCGATTGCCTACAAGAACCTCCTGCTCCGCCTCCAGGCCAACCTCGAGAAGGACCCCGCCAAGCAGCAGGCCCTCCTCAAGGAAGCAGACGTCCTCCGCGACCGCGCCACCGAGCTCCGCAAGCAGAAGGCGCAGGGCGAGTCGAGCGAGTAGCCCGCCCTACGACAATTGGTCTGACGACCTAAAAAGGGCCGCTTCGCCTCCACGGCGCAGCGGCCCTTCGACTTTCCCGCCCCTTTCGCCCGCCCCCGCCGCTCCAGACCCGCCTCGGCCATTTACTCATCCGTAACACACGGGTGGTATCGTCGATCGGTTGTATTCCGGCATATTTTCCTAGCGTTTTCCGGAGACCGAGGAGCCTGGAGAGAGCCCGTTATGAAGCACTTGATGAGTACCTTGACTGCCGTGCTCGTTCTCGTCGGGATGGTGGCCACCACCGCGGCGGCACAGAACGTCACGACAGGTTCGCTGAGCGGCGTGGTCCGCGACGCGCAGGGCGGTGTCCTGCCCGGCGCCACCGTCGTCGCCGTGCACACCCCCACCGGGACGACCTATGAGGGCGTCACCCAGGGTGATGGCCGGTTCAGCATCCTCAACGTCCGCGTCGGCGGGCCGTACGAGCTGACCGTGACCATGCCCGGCTTCCGCACCCAGACCCTGGCGGGCGTGAACGTCGCGCTCGGCCAGTCGAGCGACATCCCCGTCACGCTCCAGCTGGAGACGATCACGGAGACGGTCCAGGTGACGGCCGAGGCCTCCTCGGTCTTCACGAGCACGAACACCGGCACGACCGCGAACATCGACACGGAGGCAATCGAGAGCCTGCCGACGATCCAGCGCAGCCTGCAGGACTTCGCGCGCGTGAACCCGTACTTCAACCAGACCGCCAGCAACTCCGACCCGTCGGCCCTGTCGGTCGCCGGCCGCAACACCCGCTACAACAACATCCAGATCGACGGCGCGGTCAACAACGACCTCTTCGGCCTCGCGGCGTCGGGCACCCCCGGCGGCCAGGCCGACACCGAGCCGATCAGCATCGACGCGATCCAGGAGCTCCAGCTCGTCGTCTCGCCGTACGACGTGCGCCAGGGCGGCTTCTCCGGCGGCGGCGTGAACGCCATCACCAAGAGCGGCAGCAACGACTTCCACGGCACCGCCTTCTTCTTCACGCGCGACCAGGACCTGGTCGGCAACGGCATCAATGACGTGCCGATCGCGACCTTCACCGACAAGCAGGGCGGCGCCAGCCTCGGCGGCCCGATTGTCGAGAACAAGGCGTTCTTCTTCGGGAACTTCGACCTCCGGCGGCGCAACACCCCGTCGGGCTACTCGATTGGCGGCACCGGCACGAACTTCGGTCACGCTGCCGAGGCACAGCGGTTCGTCGACATCCTGAAGTCGAAGTACGGCTACGACCCGGGCGGCCTGGACGAGTACATCCGGGGCAGCAACAACGACAAGATCTTCGTGCGCGCCGACCTGAACGTGGCCCGCAACCACCAGCTGACGGTCCGCCACAACTACGTGGACGGCTTCAGCGACGTCGGCACGCAGAGCAACTCGACCTACAAGCTGCCGGACAACTTCTACCGCTTCAACACGACGACGAACTCCACGGTCGTGCAGCTGAACTCGACGTTCGGCGCGATGGTGAACGAGGCGCGCGTGACCTACCAGACCATCCGCGAGAACCGCGACGGCAACACGCCGTTCCCGCAGGTGCAGGTGGACCTCGACGGCGGCGACCAGCTGCGCGCCGGCCGTGAGCAGTTCTCGGCGGCGAACTCGCTCGACCAGGACGTGCTCGAGCTGACCAACGACCTCACGATGGTGAAGGGCGCCCACACGATCACGGTCGGCACCCACAACGAGTTCTTCAAGTTCAGCAACCTGTTCATCCGCGACAACTTCGGCACCTACCGCTTCTCGAGCCTCGACAACTTCGCGGCCGGGATTGCGCAGTCGTTCGACTACAGCTTCTCGCTGACGGGTAATCCGAAGCAGCCGGCGGAGTTCGGCGTGAACCAGATCGGCCTCTACGCCGGCGACCAGTGGCGGCTCGCGCCGAACTTCACGCTGACCTACGGCGTGCGCTGGGACAAGCCGTTCTTCCCCGACACGCCGACCGCGAACCCGGCGGCCGCGGCCGTCTACGGGTTCGGCACCGACGTGGTGCCCTCGACGCAGACGATTTCGCCGCGCGCCGGCTTCAACTGGGACCTGTCGAACGGCAGCGACTCGCGCCAGCAGCTCCGCGGCGGCCTCGGCCTCTTCGGCGGCCGCACCCCCTACGTCTGGTTGTCCAACCAGTACGGCAACACCGGGATCGAGTTCCGCCGCCTGAGCGTGCGTTTCGGCGCGAACAACCAGATCCCGTTCGTCGCCGATCCGAACGGCCAGCCGACCACGCTCGGCAGCGCGTCCACCAACGAGATCGACGTGGTCGATCCCGACTACTCGTTCCCGCAGCTCATCCGCGGCAACCTCGGGTACGACCGCAGCCTGCCGTTCGGCATCGTCGGCACCGTCGAGTTCCTCTTCTCGAAGGTGGTCAAGGACATCAACTACCAGAACCTGAACCTCCAGGCGGCGAGCACGCTCGAGGACGGGCGCACGGTGTACGGGCGCGTCGACCCGAGCTACAGCGACGTCATCCTGCTGACCAACACCGACCAGGGCAGCAGCTGGAGCATCGCGACGCAGCTCGAGAAGCCGTTCAGCAACGGGTTCCTGATGAGCGGCTCGTACCTCTACGGCCGAGCGAAGTCGATCAACGACGGCACGTCGAGCCAGGCGCGGTCCAACTGGATCAACGTGTACACGGCCGGCAACCTGAACGACGTGCCGCTGGCGACGTCGAACTTCGACGTCCGGCACCGGATCACGCTGTCGACCTCCTACATCTTCGACCTGAAGGCGGCCCACGTGACCACCTCGGTCTACTACAACGGCCAGAGCGGCCGTCCCTACTCGTACCTGTTCGGCAGCGACGTGAGCAGCGATGGCAGCACGACCAACGACCTGCTCTACTTCCCGAACCCGGGCGACGTGACCATCACCGGCGGCACCTACGAGCAGCTCGCGGCGTTCATCAACGACGGCAACTGCACCGACATCGCCGCCGGCTCCATCCTGGCGCGCAACATCTGCCGCTCGCCCTGGACGAACACCCTCGACTTCCACCTCGGCGTGGACGTGCCGATTGGCCGCTTCCGCCCCGAGTTCACGTTCGACATCCAGAACCTGCTGAACCTGTTCGACAGCAGCGCCGGCCAGGTCGAGTACGCGACGTTCAACGACCTGCTCGTGACGCGCGCGACGACGTCGAACGGCCAGTACACCTACCAGCTGAACGACGCGGTCACCGGCAAGGCCGACCGCTGGTCGCGCGACGACCTCCGCTCGCGCTGGCAGGGCCAGATCGGCGTGCGGATCCGGTTCTAGGACGCATCCCGTCGACAAACGAAAGGGCCGGGGCGGCTGTGCCGCCCCGGCCCTTTTCTTTTGCTTGGCTGAAATGCCGCCACGGAGACACGGAGACACCGAGGCACGGAGGCACGGAGGCGCGCCTCAGATTTCAGATCGGTGATTTCAGATTGAAGATTGCCGAAACGGAGTGCCGTCGCTCACGGGCGGCGGCGGGGCGTGCGTCGGCACTCGTGCGTCGGCACTCCTGAACCACGCCCTCCCGCGATGCCTTGGAGGCCCTCCGAGGCACCGCAATCTCTCAGTCTTCAATCCGTGAGATCTGAAATCGGAGCCGCAGTCTCCGTGTCTCCGTGTCTCCGTGCCTCCGTGGGCGCATTTTCGACCCTGGGGAGGCGGGCGCCCCACATCAACCGTGCTCCATGGCTCCGTACAGCTCTTTCACCAGCTTCGCGGCCACCCGCGCGGTGAGGTCCCGGATGTCCCGGTGGGGATTGAGCTCGACCACGTCGGCGCCGACCACCGAACCCGGCCGCAGGCTGTGCAGGATGCGCACGACCTCGGCCGTCGTCAGCCCCCCGGGCTCGGGGTGGGACACGCCAGGCGCGCAGGCCGGGTCGAGGCCATCGAGGTCCAGGGACACGTAGATGGGCCCCTCGAGGTCCGCCAGCGGCGCCTCCTGCCAGCGGGCCGGGCCGAAGATCTCCACGCCAAACCGGGCCGCCTGCTCGCGCTGGTGCGCGGTGAGGGTGCGGACGCCAAGCTGGATGAGCCGCGCGGCGAGGCCTTCCTCCATGATCCGGGCGAAGGGGCACGCATGCGAGTACCGATCGCCTGACCCGGGCGGATAGCGGTCGTAGAGGTCGCCGTGGGCATCCACGTGGACGATGGTGAGCCCCTGGTGGTGCCGCTTGAAGGCGCGCAGCACGGGGTAGGTGACGGAGTGGTCGCCGCCCAGCAGGATGGGCCGCTCACCGGCCGCCAGGAGGCCGTCCACGGCCGCCTCGATGGCCGCACGCACGTCGGCGGCCTCCCCGGTGGCCCGGAGGTCCCCGGCGTCCCTGAGGGCGCCAGGCGCGGCGAGGTCGTCGCCACGCTCGTTGCAGGCGTTGGAGGAGTCTGCCCAGAGGGCATCCCGGATGGCGGGTGGCGCGTCGGCCGCGCCGCAGGCGGAGGACGAGGACTGGTCCCAGGGCAGGCCGAGGAGGACGATCATGGGCGCTCTCCCGGACAAAACGAACGGGCCGCCCCTGCGAGGGGACGGCCCGTCGAGTCGTGCACGAAGCGGTTGGAGGGGTGTTACTCGGACCCGGGGCTGGGTGCCGCGCCGGCGGCGCGCCGCATGCCCTCGGTGACGATCCCGACCTTCTCGACTCCGGCGCCCTTGGCGGCGTCAATCACCTCGACGATGTCGCCGTAGCGGAGTGCGCCCGCGCCGGCGATGAACATCGTCTTGTCCTTGCGCTCCTCGAAGATGCGGCGGAGCCGCTCTTCGAGCTCGGGGACGGTGACGTCCTGCTTGTTGATCGAGATGCGCCGGTCGGCCGTGTATTCCAGCACGATCTGGCTGACGTCGATCTGCTGCTGCTGATCGGGCGTCTTGGTCTCGGCGGGCAGGTTGACGTCGATGCCCTTCTGCGAGAGGGGCAGGGCGGCCATGAAGATGACGAGCAGCACGAGCAGCACGTCGATCATCGGCGTGATGTTCATGTCGCCGTTGACTTCGAGCTTCTTGGCGGTGACGACCTTGTCGGCACCGAAATGCTGGTGTGCGTGGGCCATCAGTTACCTCCCGCCTGGGCCTTGCGCTCGGCGATGAGGCCCATGTCCTCGACCCCCGCGGAGCGCAGCTCGTCCATGGCGTCCATGATCTTGCCGTAGGCCGCGTCCTCGTCGGCCTTGATCAGCACGACGCGCTCGGCCTGGCCCTCGAGGATGTCCTCGACGCGGCGGCGCAGGTCGGTGTCGGGCACCTGCACGCCGTTGACCCAGAACCGCCCGTCGGCCGTGACGGCGACGACGGTCTGCTCCTGCGTCTCGGGCTTGTCGATCGTGTTGGCGGCGGTGGGCAGCCGCACGTCGACGCCCTTCTGGAGCATCGGCGCCACGATCATCATGATGATCAGCAGGACGAGCATGACGTCCACGAGGGGCGTCACGTTGATGTCCGACTTGACGCCGCCTTTGGCGCCGCCGACATCCATTGCCATGGTGCGTTCTCCCTTGCCCTGATCGAGTCCTCAGGACCCCGCGTTCGCGGGGCCCCGCCGTGGGTGGCGCCGGACCCGGGATGCCCGGGTCCGGCCAGACCGCGGCAGTCCCTAGGCCGTCTTCTTGATGAAGTAGTCGACCATCTCCGACGACGAGTTGTCCATCTCGACGTTGAAGTACTCGAGGCGGCCCGACAGGTAGTTGTAGAACCACACCGCCGGGATGGCGACGAAGAGGCCGAGCGCGGTCTCGACGAGCGCCTCCGCGATACCGGCCGAGACGGCGCCGATGCCGCCCGAGCCCGTCGCCGCGATGCCGACGAACGCGTTGATGACGCCGACGACCGTGCCGAGCAGACCGACGAACGGCGCGGTCGCGCCGATGGTCGCGAGGCCCGAGACGCCCTTCTTGAGGTCGTTCGAGGTCAGCGCGGTGGCGCGCTGGATCGAGCGGCGCACCGTGTCGAGCAGGTCCTCACGCGAGAGGTTCGCACCGCTCTCCTGCTGGAACTGGTACTCCTGCAGCCCGGCGAGCACGACCTTCGCGAGGTGGCTGTAGCGGTACTCCTTCGCCGACGAGAGGGCGATGGCTTCCTTCAGGCGGCCTTCCTTCAGATGCTTCGCGACGAGCGGCGCGTACATCTTCGACTGCTTCTTGGCCTGGGCGAACGTGTAGATCCGCTCGATCGCAACGCCGACGGACCAGAACGACATGATGAACAGAATCACCGCGACAGCCATGGCCGCCGGGCCCATCTGGTTGAACATTTCGACGAGATCGAGACCGCCACCCTCCATCGTTCCCCTCCAAGAGAAAGACGTTTGTTACCGAAATGAGCCGCCCGGGTGGGTCGCCCGGGCGACGAAGTTGTGAACTTTCCGGACCTGTCGAGTCGTCTCTTACTGCAGCGTGAACTGAACGGTGACGGTCATGATGACCGGCACGGGCACGCCGTTCAGCAGAGTCGGCGTGAACTGCCACTGCTTCACCGCGTCGAGCGCGGCCTGGTCGAGCAGCGGAATCGAGCGCAGCACCTTCGCGTTCTGCACGTTCCCGTCCGGGCCAATCGTCGCCTCGATGATGACGATGCCCTGGACACGCGCCGACTGCGCGATCGGCGGGTAGACCGGCCGGACGTCGCGGGTCTTCTGCGGGGGCTTGATGTTGCCCCCCACACGGACCGGCTGGCTCGGCGGCGGTGGTGGTGGCGGCGGCGGCTCGGGGATGCCCCCCGTGATGCCTCCGGCGACCCCGCCGACGATGCCACCCTCGACACCACCGACGGCGCCCTCGAAGCCGGCCTCGATGCCGGTCTCAGGCTTGATTTCCGATGGCGCCTCCACCGGCGCCGCGGCCGGGTTCACGTCCACCTGCGGCTTCGGCGCAGCCGGGGTCGGCGGCGGCGGAGGCGGCGGCGGGGGCGGAGGGGGCGGCGGCGCCGCCACGAACGCCATCATCGACGGCGGCGTAGGCAGCACATCCGCGGCCATCAGCGGGATGATGATCATGGCGGCCACGATCGTGGCCTCCAGGAGCATGGTCAGCGGTACCGTGTACCAAGCCTTGCTCCCCATCTTGATCGAAGGATCGACGACATCGCCGAACATGTCGCGTGGCACGTGCTTCCCCTCCTGACCTCCCGCAGTGGCGGTGAAGGCCGCCGATTATAGCGAGCGCTGAAAAAGGGTGTCAAACGAACGGCCCGACCCCGACTCGGGTCGGAGGCCGAATACCGGGTTAGACACCGGTTTCGGAAAAGTGCTCCGCGGAGCGAAAGCTTTTCCGGACCACCGGTCCCGGTTCCGTCATCCGGGAGCCTCTGACGCGCAAAAAGCTCGGGCATTCTACTAACCCGCCTGCCGTCCGTCAACGACGGGATGCGGGCCCGCCCATGCTTTCTGGTGATGGATTCGAACCGCTGCGCACACACCCGCCGCCGGCCCGGCTGTCAAGTCGCCAGGCCGGCGGGGGCCCGTCGTGTCACTGCATCCAGGCCACGATCAGTGGCGCGAAAATCACCGCCGTGATCGTCATCAGCTTGATGAGGATGTTGAGGCTCGGACCCGACGTGTCCTTGAACGGATCGCCGACCGTGTCGCCGATCACCGCCGCCTTGTGCGGCTCGGATCCCTTCCCCCCGAGGTGCCCTTCCTCGATGTACTTCTTCGCGTTGTCCCACGCGCCGCCGGCATTCGCCATCATCAGCGCCATCAGCACGCCCGTCACGAGCGACCCGGCCAGCAGGCCGCCGAGCCCCGACACGCCCAGCACCGCGCCCGTCACCACCGGCGCCGCCACCGCGAGCAGCCCGGGGATGATCATCTCGCGGATCGCCGCGCGCGTCGAAATCGCCACGCACTGCGCCGAGTCGGGCTCCGCCGTGCCCTCCATCAGCCCGGGGATCGTCTTGAACTGCCGGCGCACCTCTTCGATCATCTTGTAGGCCGAGCGGCCCACCGCGTTCATCGTGAGCGCGGAGAAGATGAACGGCAGCATGCCGCCGATCAGCATCCCGATCAGCACGTTCGGGTTGTCCAGCTCCAGCGACAGGCGCCGCGGGTCGAACAGCGCCGCGCCGCCCGCCGCGTCCACCGTGTTCTGCACCGTCGTGCGGAACGTGGAGAACAACGCCAGCGCCGTCAGCGCCGCCGACCCGATCGCGAAGCCCTTGCCGATGGCCGCCGTCGTGTTGCCCACGGCGTCGAGCGAGTCGGTGCGCTGCCGCACCTCCGGCCCGCAGTGGCTCATCTCGGCGATGCCGCCCGCGTTGTCGGCCACCGGCCCGTAGGCGTCCACGCCCAGCGAGATGCCGAGCGTCGACAGCATGCCGACCGCCGAGATCGCGATGCCGTACAGGCCCGCCAGCTCGAAGCTGACGTAGATCGCCAGGCTGATCACGAGGATGGGCAAGCCGGTCGACATCATGCCCACGCCGAGGCCCGCAATGAGGTTGGTGGCCGGGCCGGTCATCGACTGCTGCGCGATGTTCTGCGCCGGGCCCAGGTCCTTCCCCGTGTAGTACTCGGTGATCTTGCCGATCACCACGCCCGCCGCCAGGCCGGCGATGACGCACCAGTACACGGCCATCGGCACGCCCAGCAGCTGCACGAGCCCGAAGCCCGCGACCAGCACCAGTGCCGACGCCACGAGCATGCCGCGGAACAGCGCCGCGTGGATCTTCGACTCGTCGTTCGTCCGCACGAAGAAGGTGCCGAGCACCGAGGCCACGATGCCGGCGCCCGACAGGATGACCGGGAACAGCACCAGCGCGTTCTGCACCGCCCCGAAGCCCGCCTCGGTCGTGCCCCAGAGCTCACCCGCGGTGGCCGCCGTCAGCGCCCACGCGAGCGCGACCGACGAGATGATGCTGCCGACGTAGCTCTCGAAGAGGTCAGCGCCCATGCCCGCCACGTCGCCGACGTTGTCCCCGACCGAGTCGGCGATGGTCGCCGGGTTCCGCGGATCGTCCTCCGGGATGCCCGCCTCGACCTTGCCCGAGAGGTCACCCGCGACGTCGGCCGCCTTCGTGAAGATGCCGCCGCCCACGCGCGCGAACAGCGCGATCGAGGACGCGCCGAGCGAGAAGCCGAAGAGCTGCTCGGTCGCCGCCGGCCCGCTGCCATCCACGCCGCCGAAGAACAGGTACAGCGCCGTGATCCCGAACGTGCCGAGGGCCACCACGGTCAACCCCATCACGGCGCCGCTCGAGAAGGCCACCCGCAGCGCGTCGGCCAGCCCCGTGCGGGCCGCCTGCGTGGTCCGCACGGCCGCCGTCGTGGCCGTGCGCATGCCCACCCAGCCGGCAATCGCCGAGAGCGTGGCGCCGACGACGAAGCTCATGGCCGTCTCCGGCCCGTGTTGCGGCAGGAACGCGGCCAGCAGCGCCACCATCACGAGGACGAAGACCGCGAGCACCGAGTACTCCACCCGCAGGAACGCCATGGCGCCCTGCCGGATCAACGCGGCGATCCGCTGCATCCGCTCGTCGCCCGCATCCTTCTGCCCGATGGCCCGGATGAGCACGAACGCGAAGAGGGCCGCCAGCACCGGCGCCCCGAACCCCAGTCCGAAGAAGAGTTGCCGTTCCATGATCTCCTGTCTCGACGTATTCGCTCGCCCGCCGCGCGGCGGGCCTCGTGATGAGTGCCAACGAAAGCCCCCGAACGACCCCCGGGGGCGCGGGTCAGGCCTCGATCCGCATGGCGTAGAACGACCGCCAGACGAACACGAGGCCGACGACGAAACACGCCGCCGCCAGCGCGTGGCTGGCCGCCGGTCCCTGGCGGGCGGTGAGGTAGACCCCCAGCTCGACCGCCAGCAGACCGAACAGCGTGGTGAACTTGATGACCGGGTTCAGGGCCACCGATGAGGTGTCCTTGAACGGGTCGCCGACCGTGTCGCCGACGACCGACGCCGCGTGCAGCTCCGTGCCCTTCAGCTTGAGCTCGGTCTCCACGACCTTCTTGGCGTTGTCCCAGGCCCCCCCGGCGTTCGCCATGAAGATCGCCTGGAACAGCCCGAACAGCGCGATCGAAATCAGGTAGCCGATGAAGAAGAACGGCTCCACGAACGCGAACGCGAGCGTCGAAAAGAATACCGCGAGAAAGATGTTGAACATCCCTTTCTGCGCGTACCGGGTGCAAATCTCCACGACCCGGCGGCTGTCCTCGACCGACGCCCGGTCCACCCCGTCCAGCCGGATGTTCGCCTTGATGAACTCCACGGCCCGGTACGCCCCGGTCGTGACCGCCTGCATCGAGGCGCCCGTGAACCAGTAGATCATGGCCCCGCCCGTCACCAGCCCGAGCAGGAACGGGGGGTGCAGGATCGACAACCGCTCGATCCCCGTCGTCAGGCCCGCCGTCAGCGCCATGATGATCGAGAAGATCATCGTCGTCGCGCCCACCACGGCGGTCCCGATCAGCACCGGCTTGGCCGTCGCCTTGAACGTGTTCCCGGCGCCGTCGTTCTCCTCGAGCAGGTCCTTCGCCGCGGAAAAGTCCGGCCGGAACCCGTACGCCCGGTGCAGCTCATCCGCGACGCCGGGCAGCTGCTCGATGGTCGACAGCTCGAACACCGACTGGGCGTTGTCGGTCACGGGTCCGTAGGAGTCGACCGCGATCGTCACCGGCCCCATGCCGAGGAACCCGAACGCGACGAGGCCGAACGCGAAGATGGCCGGCGCGGCCATCAGGGCCCCGAGCCCGAGCGTCGAGACCAGGTAGGCCATCGCCATCAGGCCCATGATCGCCAGCCCGAGCCAGTACGCCGAGAAGTTGCCCGCGACCAGCCCCGAGAGGATGTTCAGCGAGGCCCCGCCCTCCCGCGAGGACGTGACGACCTCGCGTACGTGGGTGGAACCGGTCGACGTGAACACCTTCACGAGCTCGGGGATGATGGCACCGGCCAGCGTGCCGCACGTGATGACGGTCGACAGTTGCCACCACAGGGCGGTGTTGCCGCCGAGGTCCGGGATGAGGACCGCGGACAGGGCGTAGGTCAGGACGACCGAGAGCAGCGAGGTCAGCCACACGAGCGACGTCAGGGGCGCCTCGAAGTTCATGCGCCCCTTGCCCGCGTAGCGGGCCCGCGCCACGGCGTTGTTCACGAGGTAGGAGACGCCGGAGGCGACGACCATCATGACCCGCATCATGAAGATCCACACCAGCAGCTGCACCTGGACGACCACGTCGGGCACCGCCAGCAGGATGAACGAGATCAGCGCGACCCCGGTCACCCCATAGGTCTCGAAGCCGTCGGCGGTCGGGCCCACCGAGTCGCCCGCGTTGTCGCCCGTGCAGTCGGCGATCACGCCCGGGTTGCGGGCGTCGTCCTCCTTGATGCCGAACACGACCTTCATCAGGTCGGAGCCGATGTCGGCAATCTTCGTGAAGATGCCGCCCGCGATCCGGAGCGCGGCAGCACCGAGCGACTCGCCGATGGCGAAGCCGAGGAAGCAGACGCCCGCGTAGTCGCCGGGAATGAACAGGAGGATGGCGAGCATGAAGAGCAGCTCGACCGAGATGAGCATCATGCCCACGCTCATGCCCGAGCGCAGGGGGATGTCGAACACCGGGAAGGCCTCGCCCCGGAGGCTGGCGAACGCGGTCCGCGAGTTGGCGAGCGTGTTGATCCGGATGCCGTACCAGGCGACGCCGTAGCTGCCGCCAATCCCGATCAGGCTGAACAGCACGATCACCGCGATCCGCCCCGGCGGGAACCCGATGAGCGCGAAGTAGGCGACGATCACGACGCCGATGAACAGCTCGAGCAGCAGCAGGAACCGGCCCTGCTGGAGCAGGTAGGCCTTGCAGGTCTCGTAGATGAGCTCCGAGACCTCCGCCATCGACCGGTGCACCGGCAGGCGGCGCACCGCGCTGTACGTCCAGGCCCCGAAGAGCAGGCCCAGCACGCACGCGACGAGCCCCGTCAGCAACAGGTCATGGCCGGAGAATCCCAGGAAGCTCACCTGGGCCAGGTCGGGCAGGTGGATGTTCACCTCTCCGCCCGGCGTGTGCCCCGTCTCCCCGACCGGCTGGGCCCAGGCCGGTTCCGCGGCCCGCAGGCCCGCCAGGGCCGCCAGGACCGCCGTCGCTCCGCTCTTCCGCGCACCGCCGCCGACGCCGCCGACTGGAGTCGAGTTCGCCATATGTGGGCGCCTGCCCGCCCGCTGGTTCGCTGCCGACTGTTGGACGATCCCTAGACGCGGTAGTCCTTGACGCGGTCGCTGCCGGGCCGGCCGCCGAGGCGGCCGGGCAGCGCCATGCCGCCCGTGAGGAAGATGCGGATGCCTTCCTCGACCGACAGTTCCGGGAAGAAGGTCTGGTCGCGGGGATAGACGACGATGTCGCCCAGGTACAGGTGGTTGGTGGGGACGTAGACGGCGACGCAGGCCTGGGGCCCCTCGCCACGGTCGAGCAGGAACTCGCGGGTGAGGAAGCCCATGACGAGGCCCTTGCGCGGGTCCTCGATGATGACCACCTTCTTGAACCCCGCCTCGTTGTCGGGCGAGAACGCCGCGACGAGCTGCTTGACCGGCGCGTAGATCGTGCGGAAGACGGGGACGTGCAGGAGCCAGCCCTCGGCGCGCTGCAGCATCTGCTTGCCGATGACGTTGGTCGCGATGGCGCCGACGAACAGGATGACGCCGCCGGTGATCGCGACGCCGAGGCCGGGCACGTTCTGCCCGAAGAGGTTGGTCGAGATGGGCGTGGCGATCCCGTCGATCACCGTGAAGATCCACACGAGTGCCGCCACGCTGATGATCAGCGGCACCGTGACGAAGAAGCCGGTGATGAAGCTGCGCCGTAACCACTGCATAGGCGGACTACCGCGCGAGCCGCCGGGGCGGGGCTACGGCTGGGCCGCAGCGGGGGCGGCCGGAGCCCGGGCCGCCCGGGCCCCCGTCCGGTCCCTGCCCGCCGCCCGGGAGCGCCGCCGCCAGCAGGTCCACGTGGCGCTCCGCCGCGTCAGGACGCCTTGCGCCCGCCGGTGCGGGCCGGCTGGGTGGCACGGCCGGCTGCGGGCCGGCCACTGAGGATGACCGCGAGCGCGGACGCGATGAACACCGACGAGTAGGTGCCGGTGATGATGCCGACGATCATCGTGAACGCGAAGCCCTTGAGCACCTCGCCGCCGAGCACGTAGAGGGCAATCACGGCGATGAGGGTGGTGCCCGACGTGATGACCGTGCGGCCGAGGGTCTGGTTCACGCTGACGTTGGCGATGTGCTCGAGGTTGTCGCGCCGCATGGCGCGCAGGTTCTCGCGCACGCGGTCGAAGATGACGATCGTGTCGTTGACCGAGTAGCCGGTGATCGTCAGCAGCGCGGCGACGATGTTGAGCGACAGGTCGTAGTTGAAGAACGACAGGAACGCGAGCGTGATGAGCACGTCGTGCAGCGTCGCGATGGTCGCGCCGATGGCGAACGTGAGGCGGAAGCGCAGCCAGATGTAGATGAGGATGCCGACCAGCGACGCGATGGTCGCGTAGATCCCCTTCAGCTGGAGGTCGCGGCCGATCACGGGACCGACGATCTCGGTGCTGATGACCTCGAACTGCCCGAGGTTGGCGGCCTGCACGGCGCTGACGACGGCCTGGGCCCCCTCCTCGAGCACGGTCCCCTGCTCCTCCCCGATCTGGGGCAGGCGGATCAGCATCTCGTGCAGGTCGGGATCGCCGTACTGCTGGACGATCTTCTCGCCCTGGATGGTGGTGTCCAGCGCGCGACGCAGGTCGTCCTCGCCCACCGGCTGGGTGAAGCGCACGACCACGATCGTGCCGCCGGTGAAGTCGATGCCCATCGGGAGGCCGCCGCGGGCGATCATCAGCCCGATGCCGACCACGAGCACGAGCACCGACAGGGCAATCGCCTGCCAGCGCCAGCGGAGGAAGTCGTAGTGGGTGTCGTGGAAGATCTGCATATCAGATGCTGAGCTTCGTGACCTGCCGCCGCGACAGGATCAGCTCGAACATGGTGCGCGAGACGAAGACGGCGGTGAACACGTTCGACAGCAGGCCGATCGTCAGCGTGGTGGCGAACCCGCGGATGGGGCCGGTGCCGAACTGGAACAGGAACGCCGCCGAGATGAGCGACGCCACGTGGGTGTCGAGAATCGTCAGGAACACGCGGTCGAAGCCGGCCGCCACGGCCTGGCGCACGCCCTTCGCCGTCGCGAGCTCCTCCTTGATGCGCTCGAAGATCAGCACGTTCGAGTCGACGCCCATGCCGATCGTCAGGATGAAGCCCGCGATGCCGGGCAGCGTCATCACGGCGCCCAGGTACGACATGAGCCCGAGCAGGATCAGCAGGTTCACCACGATCGACGTGAGCGCGTTGAAGCCCGCGAGGCGGTAGTAGAAGAGCAGGAAGATCATCACCGCCGTGAGGCCGACGACCGACGCCATCACGCCGGCGCGGATCGAGTCGGCGCCGAGCGACGGGCCGACGGTGCGCTCCTCGAGGTAGGTGAGCGAGGCCGGCAGCGCGCCCGACCGCAGCACCAGGGCCAGGTCGCCGGCCTCCTGCTGCGTGAAGTTGCCGGAGATGCGGCCCTCGGCGTCGATCCGCGTCTCGATGCGCGGCGCCGAGTAGACCCGCCCGTCGAGCACGATCGCCAGCTGCCGGTTCACGTTGGCGGCGGTGAAGTTGCCGAACTTCGTCGCGCCCTCGTTGTTCAGCGAGAAGCCGACGGCCGGCCGGTTGTTCTCGTCGAGCGTCGGCCGCGCGTTCCGCAGGTCACGGCCCGACACGGCCGCCACCCGGCGCACGACGTAGTACACGGTCGCGGGCCGGTCGCCGGGCGACACCGCCTCGCTCTGCCCCGGCAGGATCTCCAGATCCGGCGGGATGTTCCCGTTGTAGGCCTGCCGTGCCGACGCCTCGTCCGGGAACGGCCCCTGCTCCACGAGCTTCAGCTCGAGCAGCGCCGTGGACCGGATGATTTCCTTCGCCCGCGCGACGTCCGTCACGCCGGGCAGCTGCACCAGGATCTGGTCGTCCGCGCTGTGCCGCGCCACGATCGGCTCGGCCACGCCCAGCTCGTTCACGCGCCGCTCGATCGTCTGCAGCGCCTGGGTCACCGCCTCGTCGCGCAGCTGCACGACGTAGTTCGGCTTCATCTCGAACGTGTAGCTGCCGTTCGTCCCGGACTGGCGGTTGAAGACCTGCTCGACGTCGACCAGCGCCTGCCGGAAGGCCGCATCCTGGTCCGCCGGCACGCCCTGCACCTGGAACGCCGTGAGGCCGGTGGGCTGGATCGAGCCGATCGGGATGTTGTCGGTCCGCAGGCGCTCGCGCAGCCGGTCGACCGTCGTCTCGGTCTCGAGCCGCAGCGCATCATCGGTCTGGACCCGCATGACGAGGTGCACGCCGCCCTTCAGGTCGAGGCCCAGCCGCACCTTCTGGGCCGGCGGGTAGAAGGACCAGATGGACAGGCCGATGACGGCCACGATCGTGATGACTTTCCAGCGCAGGTTCTTCGCCATGGGATTTCTACGCGTTCGGGGCGTCGACCACGGGCGCCTGGCCCTGGTAACCGACGACCGCGCTCCGGGTCACGTCGACGCGCACGTTCTGCGCGATCTGCAGCTGCACCGTCGCCTCGTTCAGGCGCGTGATCGTCCCGCAGAGCCCGCCGGAGGTGACGATCTTGTCGCCGACCTTCAGCGCCTCGAGGAACTCCGCGACCTTCTTCTGGCGCCGCCGCATGGGCAGCAGGATCACGAAATAGAAGATCGCGAGGACGAGCGCGAATGGGATGAGCTGCACCAGGGGGTTCACGCCCTGGTCGGGCGGCGCGGCCATGGCCAGCAGCAACCCGGGACTGGTCACTACCGTTGACATCATGGATTCAGCGGGCGGCGAGCTAGAGTCCGGTGGAATTCCTGTCGGAACGTTTCAAACGTCCCAAACGCTATAGCGTTTCTGATCCGACTCATCGTGTCAAGGTAAAAGTACAGGTTATGCAACGTGTTAAGGGTGCCTCCGGTCATCTCACCCGCCACGTGCAGGTGCCGGAGGTACGCCCGGGAGAAGTGCCGGCACGTGTAACACCCGCACGCCGGATCCACCGGCCCATCGTCCTCCGCGAAGCGCGCATTGCGGATGTTCAGCGGCCCCTCGCGGGTGAGGAGCTGGCCGTTGCGCGCGTTGCGCGTCGGCAGCACGCAGTCGAACATGTCCACCCCACGCGCCACCGCCTCGATGAGATCCGCCGGCGTGCCCACGCCCATGAGGTACCGCGGCTGATCCTCCGGCAGGAGCGGCGTCGTCGCCTCGACGACGGCATACATCTCCGGCGGCGGCTCGCCGACGCTGAGCCCGCCGATCGCGTAGCCCTCGAAGCCGACCGCCCGCGTCAGCGCCACGCTCCGCGCCCGTTCCGCCAGGTCCGTCCCGCCCTGCACGATGCCGAACTGCACCTGGCCGGGATTGGTGACCGGCAGCCCGCCACGCCCCTCGCGCACGACGTGGAACCGCTCCCGCGCGCGCCGCGCCCACCGCGCGGTGCGATCCACGGCCGCCGCCATCGCGCCCGGCGGCGAGGGCAGGGGGGGACACTCGTCCAGCACCATCTGGATGTCGGAGCCGAGCGCGGCCTGGATGTCCACGGCGCCTTCCGGCGTCAGCTCGTGCAGGCTGCCGTCGAGGTGCGAGCGGAAGCGGACGCCGGTTTCATCGAGCGTGCGCCGCCCCGACAGGCTGAACACCTGGTAGCCCCCGCTGTCGGTCAGGATCGGCCCCGACCAGCCGGTGAACCGGTGCAGCCCGCCCCGCCGCGCGATCAGGGCCTCGCCGGGCCGCAGGTGCAGGTGATAGGTGTTGCCGAGGATGAGGCCGGCGCCGACGTCCTCGAGGTCCCGTGGCGTGAGCGCCTTGACGGCGCCCTGGGTGCCAACGGCCATGAACGTCGGCGTCTCGACGGCGCCGTGCGGGGTCGAGAGCACGCCCCGGCGCGCGGCGCCGTCACGATGGGTCAGCTGGAAGGAGAACGAGGACACGTCGCGGCGCTTGCTATTATCGCACCGTGAAGAAGTTGCGCGTGGGCGTCGTCTACGGCGGGCGGTCGGGGGAACACGAGATCTCGGTCGCGTCGGCCGCGTCGGTCTTCAGGCACATCGACCGCACGCGGTACGAACCGCTGCCGATCCGGATCGAGAAGGACGGCCGGTGGGGGGTCGCCGACCGCGCGCCGTCGGCCAGCTCGGCGGCGGAGGTGATCGAGCGCGCGCGCCTCGAGGCGGGTCGCGCCGCCCGCGCGGGCCGCGAGACCCTCTTCGCGCCCCGGCCGGGCGAGGACACGATGCTCACCGTCGAGCGGCGCGCGGGCGGCGAGGACGGCGAGGCCTTCGTCACGGGCCTCGGCCTCGACGTCGTCTTTCCCGTGCTGCACGGCCCCTACGGCGAGGACGGCACGGTGCAGGGCCTGTTCGAGCTGGCCAACGTCGCCTACGTCGGCCCCGGCGTGCTCGCCTCCGCGATGGGCATGGACAAGATCGCCATGCGGACGCAGTTCGCGGCGCGGGGCCTGCCGCTCGCCGCGTGGCACGGGTTCACGGCGCACGACTGGGCCACCCGCCGGGCCGAGGTCGACGCCGCGCTGGCGGCGCTCGGCCTGCCGGTGTTCGTCAAGCCGGCCAACCTCGGGTCGAGTGTCGGCATCTCGAAGGTGAAGACCAGCGAGGCGCTCGCGGCGGCCGTCGAGACCGCCCTCAGCTTCGATCGCCGGGTCGTCGTCGAGGCGGCCGTGCCCGAGCCGCGCGAGATCGAGTGCGGCGTGCTCGGCAACGACGATCCGGAGGCCTCGCTCCCCGGCGAGGTCCTGCCCGCCCGGGAGTTCTACGACTACGAGGCGAAGTACCTGGACGAAGGGTCGCGTACGGTCGTGCCGGCGGACCTGCCGGCCGCCACGGTCGAGACCGTGCGGCGCCTGGCCATCGAGGCCTTCCGCGCCATCGACGCGGCGGGCCTGTCCCGGGTGGACTTCCTGCTCACCCGGTCCACCGGCGCGCTGTACTTGAACGAGATCAACACGATGCCGGGCTTCACGACCATCAGCATGTACCCCGCGCTGTGGGAAGCAAGTGGGGTGACCTATGCGGGGCTGGTGGACCGGCTGATCCAGCTTGCGCTCGAGCGCCACCAGGCCAAGCAGCGGCTGCGTACGAGCGTGATGTGACCGGCCAGGTGCCCCGGGTCCTGCTGACGGCCGCGCTGGCGGCGGCCCTCGCAGGGCGCGGCGGCGCCCAGGCACCGCCCCCCGTCCCGGGCCTGACGGCGGCCGACGAGGTCGCCACCACCTATTCCCTGATCCTCGACGCCGGCTTCGCGGCGCTGCCCGCGCGGCTCGCGGCCACCTGCGGGCCCGCCCCGTCCGAGGCCTGCCTGGTGCTCGGCGCCGTCGCGGTCCAGTGGCGGATGCTGCTCGACCCGGCGGACCGCGACCTCGACGCCACGCTGGAGGCGCGGCTGGCCCCGGCCCTCGACGCCACCGCCGCCTGGGTCGCGCGTGAGCCGGCCCGCGCCGAGGCCTGGTTCTACCAGGGCGCCGCGTACGGCGTGCGCGTGCAGTGGCACGTGCTCCGCGGGCGCCGGGTGGCGGCCGCGCGCGACGGCAAACGCGTGCGCGAGGCGATGGCGCGGACGCTCGCGCTCGATCCCGGCTTCGAGGACGCGCGCTTCGGGCAGGGGATGTACGAGTACTACGCCGGGGTGGCGCCGACGGTGCTGAAGTGGTTCCGCTGGCTCCTGCTGCTGCCGGGCGGCGACCGCGCCGACGGGCTGCGGCTGATCCAGGCCGCGCGCGATCACGCCCGGGTCGTCGCGCCCGAGGCCGACTACCAGATGCACCTGATCGATCTCTGGTACGAGGGCCGCTTCACCGAGGGGCTCGAGATCATCCGCACGCTCGAGGCACGGTTCCCGCACGCACCGCTCTTCCGCCTGGCCGAGGCGTCGATCCTCGACGTGTACTTCCACGACGCCGAGGCGAGCCTTGCCGCCTACCAGCGCCTGCTCAACCTCACGCGCGCCGGCGAGATGCACGAGGCGTCCCTCGCCGCGGCGGCCGCCCGGCTCGGCATCGCGACGCAGCTCGTCGCGCTCGACCGCCGCGAGGAGGCGCGCCCGCTGCTCGAGGCCCTCGTGGCCGAGCGCCCCGCCGCGCCCGCCGACACGGCCCTGCGCGCCGCGCGCCTCCTGGCGACGCTGCCTCGCTGACTCGTGGCATCTTGTGATCTTGTGATCTTGTGATCTCGTGATTTGGGTGGGGCGATCGTCGAACGCGCGGCGTCGCGGGTGATCACGACCAGGGCTGGAACGCGCCGCGTCGATCACCGCAGTCACGCGATCACAAGGTCACCACATCACCAGATACCAGACGCCGCCTCCGTGTCTCCGTGCCTCCGTGCCTCCGTGCCTCCGTGTCTCCGTGTCTCGGTGTCTCCGTCTCTCCGTGTCTCCGTGTCCGCACGTGCCGTACGCGATCACGATCTACAGAAGTGCACACGCTGATCCGAAAAGTGATGATGAGCGCCGCACGGATCGGGATCGCCGCGGGCGCGCGGGCGCGGGATGGGAAGACGTCGAACACGGATCGGGGTCCGGTTGACACCGGGACCGTGTTTGAAGTTACCGGCGGCGCACACGATCGCGCGATTGTTTTGACAACCAGCGACGATTTGTGCTTGACAACCGCTTTTTCTCATCCATAATCTACATCTGGTATGAGGGTGGAAGGCTCAGGCCACGGGTTGTGAAGGACTCACGACCCGCCGGAAACCTGGTGCACTGACGAGCCAGCCCCCTTCAGGAGGACCCATGGCGAAGAAGGCAAAGAAGGCGGCCAAGAAGGCCGTGAAGAAGACGGCCAAGAAGGCCAAGAAGAAGTAAGGCCGCTTCGACCTCGGGGCGGTTTCGCGGAAGCTGCCCCACCTTTTCCGAAGACTGCGCGCCACCGGCGCGCATACAAGGCGTGAAGGGGCCGGCACGCGCGGGCTGAGTGCCAGGCGGCAGAAGCGACCGCGGTGGCGCGGCACGACCTTCCGCACAACCCAACCTGAAGGGGGGGATGAGACCGATGGCGAAGAAGGCGAAGAAGGCTGCCAAGAAGGCGGCGAAGAAGACGGCCAAGAAGGCTGCCAAGAAGGCCGCGAAGAAGCGGTAACACGCTTCACGTGGTACGAGATCGAGGGGACGACCGCGGGTCGTCCCCCTTTTTCTTGTACGGAGTTTCCTCCAAACGCCGACACGGAGGCACGGAGGCACGGAGGCACGGAGGCACGGAGGCACGGAGGCACGGAGGCACGGAGGCACGGAGGCACGGAGCAACCACAGCAGACGCCGTGGCGTGCCCTCGCCCGGCCGAGAGCCTTTTCTTACTTCTTACTTCTGCCTTCTGCCTTCTGCCTTCTGCCTTCTGCCTTCTTACTTCTGCCTTCCTACTTCTGCCTTCCTACGTTTTCACTGCCCGATCCAGCTGACGCCGTCCCAGATCCGCACCGACCGGATCACGTCCCACTGCTGCAGCTTGTCCACGACGTCCATCCCGCCGACGACCTGGCCGAACACCGTGTAGCGTCCATCGAGGTGCGGCTGCGGGGCGTGCGTGATGAAGAACTGGCTCCCGCCGGTGTCCTCCCAGTCGAGCGCCATGCCAACCGTGCCGCGCGTGTAGGGCCGCTCGTTGATCTCGTCGCGGATCGTGTACCCCGGCCCCCCTTCCCCGTCGCCGCGTGGGTCCCCGTCCTGCACCACGAAGTCCGGCACGACACGGTGGATGCCCACGCCGTTGAAGAATCCCCGGGCGGCCAGCGCGGTGAAGTTGGCGACGGTGCGTGGCGCGTCGAGCACGGCCAGCTCGATCTCGATCGTGCCCTTCTCCGTGTCGATGTAGGCGAGCGGCGTGACCGACGGCGTGGCCAGCGCCTCCACGTCGTTCAGCGCCGGCACCGGCGTCGGGGGTGCCGGGCGCATCGCGCTGGTGTCCACGGCCGGATCGAAGGCCTGCAGGATCTCCGCGGCCCGCACCCGCATCGCCCAGTCCTTGTCGGCGAGCGCACGGGTCGCGGCCTCGCGCCCGGCGGCGGGGTCGACCACCGCCAGCGCCGCGAGGATGCCGGCGCGTGCCACGTAGGTCCCATCCGCCTGGGCCCGCTCGAAGGCCTGGGCCAGCGCCTGGGCCGCGCCCGCCGGCCGCACGTCGATCAGGTTGCGCGCCGCCGCCCGCCGGACCACGGGATCGTCCGCCGTCAGGTGGTCGAGCAGGATGGCACCGGCCTCCGGCGCGCCCACGGCGACGATGGCGTCGAGCACCGCGGGGATCACGCGCTGATCCTCGTCCTGCAGGAGGACCGTGAGCCGGGGCAGCGCCTGCGCCGGCTCGAGGTGGCTGAGCGCGGTGGCCAGCGCGGCGCGCACGCTCCAGTGCGGATCGGGGCCGAGGCCCGAGATCACGCCCATGAAGGTCAGGGGGTCGGTCGCGACCAGCGCCCGCAGCGCCGCCGCGCGCATCGCGGGCCAGCGATCCGACACGAGATCGAGCAGCAGGTCCACGGCGTCGGCCGGGTGCACCATCTCGATCGCGGCCATCGCCTCGAGTTGCAGGTTGGGCGGCGTGTCGCCGGACGTCAGCAGGGCCCGTGCGGTCGTGGCGGAGGCCGGCGCGCCGGTCGCAATCGCCGCGCGCAGGGCCTCGACGCGCACGGCCTCCGGCTGGTTCGCCTGTCCCGCCAGCTCCAGCAGCGCCGGCGCGGCCGGGGCGTGCTTGAGGCTGCCGAGCCCCTTGGCCGCGAACGCGCGCGTCAACTGGCCCTCGCCCTGGAGCAGCGCCATCAGCACCGGCGCGGCGCGCGGGTCGTCCACCCGGCTGAAGGCGTAGGCCACCGGCCACCACCGGCTGGCAGGCTGCCCCCCGGCGTCGAGCAGCGTCGCGGCGAGCTGGTCGTAGGCTCCGAGTCGCGTGAGCGCGTAGATGCCGAGGCGCACGGCCTCGGTCCCCTCGCCCTTCGGGTACCCCATGTCGTCCGGGTTCAGGCCGGCCAGGGCGCCCGCGTCGATGTGGCCCCGCATCATCGCCGCGATGGCCTCGGCCGGCGCCGGCGCGCCGATCATGCCCAGGGCCTCGGCGGCGCGGCCCTGCACACGGGCATCGGTGTCGCCGAGGGCCGTGACGAGCGGCTCGCCCGCCGCGGGATCACCGATGAGCCCCAGCGCGAAGGCCGCCATCTGCCGGACTTCGGCATCGGGCTCGGTGGCCAGGAGCCCGACGAGGGGCGTCACGCCCTCCGACAGGCCGACCCGGCCGATCGCGAGCGCGGCCCGGCGGCGCACCTGCGCTTCGGCGTCGACGACGAGCCGCGTGAGATCGGGTCCTGGCGCCGGCGGCGGCGTGGGCGCGCCCTCGACGGCGGGCGGCGGCGTGGGCGCCGGGGCGCGCAGCACCCGCTGGTCCTCGAGCGCAAGCACGGACGCAATCTTCTCGGGCAGCGTCAGCACGGGGGCCGCGGCCGGGCGGGCCCCGGTCGAGGCACACGCGGCCGTCAAGGCGGCCGCCGCCGCGAGGGTGGCAAGGGACAGGGACGCTCGTCGGGTCATCGGGCCGTCACTTCGTCCGCGCTGATCGTCGTCTCGCGTGCGGTGGCCGCATCGATGCGCCCGGACACGAGCGTGACACCGATGCCGGGCGCGTCCGGCACCGCGATGGTGCCATCGGCCGCCACCGTGATGGGCGGATCGATCAGGTCGGGATCGTAATAGCGCTGGCTCGCGGCGATGTCGCCGGGCAGCGAGAAGTTGGGAAGGCTGGCAAGGTGGATGTTGTGGGCGCGGCCGATGCCGGTCTCGAGCATGCCGCCGTGCCACACCGGCACGCCGTGCTCCGCGCAGAGATCGTGCAGGCGGATCGACTCACGATGCCCCCCCACGCGGCCGGGCTTGATGTTGATGATCCGGCACGCGCCCGCGGCGATGGCGTCGCGGGCGATCCGCACGGTGTGGATCGACTCGTCCAGGCAGATCGGCGTGCGGATGGCCTGCTGCAGCGCGACATGGTCCATCACGTCGTCGTAGTCGAGGGGCTGCTCGATCATCAGCAGGCCGTGCGCGTCGAGCCGCGCGAGGTGCGCCGCGTCGTCCAGCGTGTAGGCCGCGTTCGCGTCGACCATCAAGGGCACGTCGCCAAACCGGGCCCGCACGCGTTCGACCGCGTCGATGTCCCAGCCCGGCTTGATCTTGATCTTGATCCGCTGGTAGCCGGCCTCCAGCTCACGGGCCACGCGGGCCTCGAGCTGGTCGAGCGAGTCCTGGATGCCAATCGACACCCCGGAGGCAATCCGCCGCCGCGTGCCACCGAGTACCTGCCAGAGCGGCACCCCCTGCTGGCGGGCGAACAGGTCCCAGGCCGCCATCTCGACGGCGGCCTTCGCCATGTTGTGGCCGCGCACGCGGGCCAGCGCCGGGAAGACGTCCCGCGGGTGCGCGAACGTGCGCCCGAGCACGAGCGGCGCCAGGAAACCCGTGAGGATGTGCCAGACGGTCTCGGTGGTCTCCGCGCTGTAGTACGGGTTCGCCTCTGCGACCGCCTCGCCCCAGCCCTCGTGGCCGTCGCCGATGGCGCGGACCAGCACGAAGTGGCGGTCGTGGATGCGCCCGAAGCTCGTCTCGAAGAAGCTGACGAGCGGCAGGCGGCACTGCCGGATCTCGAGTCGCTCGATTCGCATGGGACTGGCGGGTGTCGCGCGGGCGGGTGCCCGTCGCTCCGGACCCCCGAGAACGATATCATGCGCTATACTCGCGCCGGCCGTGGCGTTCCGCTACATCGCAATCGAGGGACCCATCGGCGCCGGCAAGACGCGCCTGGCGGGGCGGCTCGCCTCGCGCCTCGAGGGTTCCCCCCTGCTCGAAGACCCGGAGAACCCGTTCCTGGCGGACTTCTACCAGGATCGGCCGGGCGCGGCGCTGCAGGCGCAGCTCTTCTACCTCCTGAACCGCCACCGCCAGCTGCTCGACCTGCGGCAGGCCGACCTGTTCCACCACACGACGGTGTGCGACTACTTGTTCGACAAGGACAAGATCTTCGCCTACCTCAACCTCGACGACAACGAGCTGTTCATCTACCAGCGGCTCTACGACCTGCTGGCCAAGGACATCCCGGCGCCCGACCTCGTGGTCTACCTGCAGGCGCCGACCGACGTGCTGCTCCGCCGCCTCAAGGCGCGCCCGCACGAGGACGACCGTCCGCGTCCGCGGCCCGACGCCGACTACCTGCGCGAGCTGAACGAGGCGTACCAGCACTACTTCTTCCACTACACCGCCACGCCCCTGCTCGTCGTCGAGACCTCGGAGTTCGATCCCGACACCAGCGACGAGGCGCTGGACGACCTGGTGCGCCAGGTGCAGGGCATGGGGCGCGGCACCCGCTACTACGTCCCGCGGACCGGCCGGTAACCCGCCAACGGCCGCGCCCCGCCTTTGGACTTTGCGGGCGGGCCTTGCTAAGCTCAGGTTCCATGGCGTGGTTCAAGAAGGCCCGCAAGCCGATCGCGGCGCCCGAGAAGAGCAGCCGCGTCCCCGAGGGCCTCTGGGTGAAGTGCCCGGAGTGCGACACGATCCTCTACAACAAGGACCTGGCCGCCAACCTCAGCGTCTGCCACAAGTGCGGCCACCACTTCCGGCTCGCGGCCGCCGACCGCCTCCGCACGCTCTTCGACGACGAGCAGTGGACCGAGCACGACCCGGGGCTGCGCTCGAACGACCCCCTGCAGTTCACCGACACCAAGCCGTACCGCGATCGCCTGGCGTCGAGCCGGCGCGCGACGGGCCGCGAGGACGCCGTGATCCTGGCCACGGGCCGCATCGACGGCATCGAGGCGGTCGTCGCCGCGATGGAGTACAGCTTCATCGGCGGCAGCATGGGCGTCGTGATGGGCGAGAAGATCGTCCGCGGCATCGAGATGGCGCTCGCGCGCCGCGCGCCGATGATCATCGTGTCGTGCTCGGGCGGCGCGCGCATGATGGAAGGCGCGCTGTCGCTGATGCAGATGGCGAAGATCTCGGCCGCCCTCGCCCGCCTCGACAAGGCGCGGCTCCCGTACGTCTCCATCCTCACCGACCCGACCACCGGCGGCGTCACGGCCAGCTTCGCGATGCTCGGCGACCTGAACATCGCCGAGCCGCGCGCCCTGATCGGCTTCGCCGGCCCGCGCGTGATCGAGCAGACGATCCGCCAGAAGCTGCCGGACGGGTTCCAGCGCAGCGAGTTCCTGCTGGAGCACGGCATGCTCGACCTGGTCGTCGATCGCCGCGAGATGAAGCCCACGCTCGCGCGCGCCCTGCGGTTCATGGGCGCGGCGTGACACCGCGCGAGCGGCTCGCCGAGCTCGAGCAGTTCGGCGTGAAGCTCGGCCTCGAGCCGATCACGCGGCTGCTCGACGCCCTCGGGCGTCCCGATCGCGCCGCCCCCGTGCTCCACATCGCCGGCACCAACGGCAAGGGCTCCACCGCCGCCATGGTGGAACGCGCCCTCCGGGCGGCCGGCCACCGGACCGGCCGCTACACCTCCCCGCACCTTGCCGACCTCGAGGAGCGCTTCGCCATCGACGGCGAGCCCGTGGACGCGGCCACCTTCGACGCCGCCGCCACGGAGGTGCTCGACACCATCGACGCCCTGCGGCGCGAGGCGCGGCTCGAGGCGATGCCCACCTTCTTCGAGGCCACGACCGCCATCGCCTTCCAGATCTTCCGGCAGGCCGGCGCCGGTGCGCTCGTCATCGAGGTCGGCCTCGGCGGCCGCTTCGACGCCACCAACGTGGTCGCCCCGCTGGCCGCCGCGATCACCTCGGTCGATCGCGACCACGAACAGTACCTCGGCGACACCCTCACGGCCATCGCGGGCGAGAAGGCCGGGATTGCCAAGCCGGGGGTGCCCCTCGTCGCGGGCCCGCTGGTCCCCGAGGCCCGCGAGGTCGTCGCCGCGACCTGCGCGCGGGTCGGGGCACCGCTCGTCGAGGCCCTCGAGGGCTGCACCGTGGAGACGCGGATGGACCAGGGGCACGCCGTGCTGGAGCTCCGCACGCCGGAGCGGGCGTATCCCTCACTCCGGCTGGCGCTCGCGGGCCGGCACCAGGTGGCCAACGCGGTCGTCGCGGTCCGGCTGCTCGAGGCGGCGGGCGCGCGGGGCCTCGCCGTGTCGCCCGACGCCATCGTCACGGGCCTCACGGCGGCAGCGTGGCCGGCCCGACTCGAATGGATCGACACGCCGCGCGGGAGGGTGCTGCTCGACGCGGCGCACAACCCGGCGGGGGCGCAGGCGCTGGCGTCCTACCTGTCGGACAGCGCCGGGGGACGCCTGCCGATCGTGCTCGCGGTCATGAGCGACAAGGACGCGACCGGCGTCATCGCGGCGCTGGCCCCGGTGGCCGCGGCGTTCGTGGCCACGGAGGCCCCGTCGCCGCGCTCACGCAGGGCCGACACGCTGGCCGGGGCGATGGCCGCGACCGCGGCGGGGGTCCCGGTGCTGGTCGAGCCCGATCCGGCCCGGGCCCTGGCGCGCGCGCTCGAGGCGTACGGCGGCGCCGTCGTCGCCGGATCCATCTTCCTGGTGGGCGCGCTGCGGCCGTCGCTCGTCGAGGGACACGTCGCGTAGGCCCTGTGCTATCCTGCGGCGACCGCCGTCGCCTGCCGTTCCCGCCCGATGCCGCGTTATTCCGCCCTGCCCCTCCTCGTGCTGCTGGCTGCCCTTGCGGCCGCGCGCCCCGCTGTCGCGCAGGTCCTGCCTGGCTGGAACGCCAAGCAGTTCACGCTCGAGCGCCTCGATGCCGACCGCGTCCGCCTGGGCGGCCAGGTCGAGATCGTCGGCGAGGGCCCGAACGCAGGCCAGCAGATCTTCGCGGACACGGTCGAGTGGAACCTGAAGACCGGCGAGTTCGTCGCCGAGGGCAACGTCGTGATGGCCTCGCCGGAGGCGCGCCTGTCGGCCGAACGGGTCGTCTTCAACACGCAGACGAAGCTGGGGACGTTCTACACGGCGAGCGGCATCGCGTCGCTCGGCGAGCGCGCGCAGCAGGACCTGTCGATGTTCGGGACGCTGGAGCCAGACGTCTACTTCTACGGCCGCGAGATCGAGAAGATTGGCCCGGACCGCTATCGCCTCCACCAGGGCGCCTTCACGACCTGCGTGCAGCCGACCCCCCGCTGGGCCATCGTGTCGAGCACGGCGACCATCGACGTGGGCGACTACGCGGTGCTCAAGAACGCGGTGCTGCGCGTCAAGGACGTGCCGCTCTTCTATCTCCCCATCCTCTACTACCCGATCCAGGACGACGACCGGGCGACGGGGTTCCTGATCCCGACCTACGGCCGCTCGACGTACGCGGGCCAGTCGGTGAGCAACGCGTTCTTCTGGGCGATCAACCGCAGCCAGGACCTCACGCTGTTCCACGACTGGTACTTCAGCACCGGGCAGGGCATGGGGTCGGAGTACCGCTACGCGGCGGCGCCGGGGTCGACCGGCAACCTGACCGCGTACTGGCTGCGCGAGAAGGCGCGGCAGATCGACAACGGGACCGGGTCGCCCATCTCGTCGCCGGACAGCCGGAGCTACAAGCTCAACGGCAGCCTCTCGCAGCGGCTGCCGGGGGGGCTGCGGGCGACGGGCCGGGTCGACTACTTCTCCGACATCGCGACGCAGCAGCTCTACAACCAGGACATCTACCAGTCCACGAACCGGCAGCGGCTGGTCACCGGGTCGGTCTCGGGCGCGTGGAGCGGGCTCAGCCTGACCGGCAGCTTCCAGCGCAACGAGCTGTTCCTGAACAACACCGACTCGCTGGTCAACGGCAGTGCCCCGTCGCTGCGGGCGAACCTCTCGAGCCAGAAGCTCGGCTCGCTGCCGCTGTACCTCTCGGTCAACAGCGAGGCGTCGCGGGTCCTCTACATCAACCGGCAGGGCGAGGGGGCGGACTTCACCGAGACGGATCGCAGCATGGGCCGCGTGGACGTGACCCCGACGCTGCGCTCACCGCTGACGAACTTCCCGTTCCTCGCGGTGAACGCGACCCTGGCGTACCGGTACACCTACTACTCGCAGAGCCTCGACGAGGACGGTGCCCAGGTGGCGGAGCCGCTCTCGCGGCGCTACGCGCAGATGAGCGCGGAGGTCCTCGGCCCCGTGTTCACCAAGGTCTACACGCCCGGGAACGCCTTCGCCGATCGCCTGAAGCACGTCGTCGAGCCGAACTTCTCGGTGCAGCGGACGACGAGCATCGACAACCAGGACAGCGTCGTGCTCCTGGGAAGCTCCTATGACTTCGTCGTCGGGGGCGTCACGCGCATGACGTACGGGCTGACGAACCGCTTTCTCGTGCGCCGGACGCCGGCGAACCAGGCCGCGCCGCCCGCGGCCAGTGCCCCGCGCGAGTTCCTGAGCGCCAGTCTCTCGCAGAGTTACTACACCGACGAGCGGGCGAGCCAGGCGGACCAGACCTACCAGTCGGCGTCGGTGCGCGAGGCGTCGAAGTTCTCGCCGATTGCCCTCACGGTGCGGACCCAGCCGACCCAGCTCAGCTCGGCCACCGTGCGGGTGGAGTACGACCACGAGCAGAGCGTGATCCAGGCGCTGAGTGCCCAGGGGGGGCTGCAGTACCCGAACACCAACCTGGCCATCGGGTGGAGCCGGCGCCGGCTCTCCGACGTCGCGAACAACGACGCCCTGAACGCCTCGACCACCCTCAAGTTCCGGGACGGCGCGATCGGCGGGACCTACGCGTTCGACTGGGACATCAGCCGCGGCACGGTCCTCCAGCAGCGCTGGATCGGCTACTACAACGCGCAGTGCTGCGGCATCGTCGTCGAGTACCAGGAGTACAACTACAACTTCGGCACCGTGGATCCGCGGTTCCCTCCGAAGAACCGCCGCTTCAACATCTCCTTCTCGCTCGCGGGGATCGGCACGTTCTCGAACCTGTTCGGGGCCTTCGGCGGCTCGCAGTTCTGACGGGCCGGGGTGCGAGGCTGGGGTATGATCCCCTGCTGACATGAAGGGCCTCATCCTGAGCGGCGGCAAGGGCACCCGGCTCCGGCCGCTGACGTACACTTCGGCCAAGCAGCTGGTGCCGGTCGCCAACAAGCCGGTGCTGTTCTACGGCATCGAGGCGCTCGTCGACGCGGGCATCACCGACATCGGCATCGTCGTCGGCGAGACGCAGGCGGAGATCCGGGGCGCCGTCGGCGACGGGTCGCGCTGGGGCGCCCGGGTGACGTACATCGAGCAGGATGCGCCGCGGGGCCTGGCGCACGCGGTGCTGATCAGCGAGCCGTTCATCGGCCACGACCCGTTCGTCATGTACCTGGGCGACAACCTGCTGGCGAAGGGCATCGTGCCGTTCGTGGAGCAGTTCGTCGCGGACGAGCCGGCCGCGCAGATCCTGCTCACCCCCGTGCCCGACCCGCAGATGTTCGGCGTCGCCGAGCTCGAAGGCACCCGGGTGGTCCGGCTGGTGGAGAAGCCGAAGGCGCCGAAGAGCGACCTGGCCCTCGTCGGCGTCTACATGTTCGGGCCGGAGATCTTCACCTCGGTGAAGCGCATCCGGCCGAGCTTCCGCGACGAGCTGGAGATCACCGATGCCATCCAGGACCTGATCGACCGTGGCCTCACCGTCACGCCGCACCTGGTGGATGGCTGGTGGAAGGACACGGGCAAGCTCGAGGACATGCTGGAGGCGAACCGACTGATCCTCGAGACCATCGAGCGGCGGATCGACGGCACCGTGGACGAGTCGTCGCGGATCGAGGGCAAGGTGATCGTGGAAGCCGGCGCCGTCGTCGAGCAGTCGGTGATCCGGGGCCCGGCGGTCATCGGCGCCGGGGCCCGCGTGGAGCATGCCTACGTGGGCCCGTTCACCGCGATCATGACCGACGTCCACGTCCGGCACTCGGAAATCGAGCACAGCATCGTGCTCGAGGGCGCCGCGATCGTGGACCTCGAGACCCGGGTGGCCGACAGCCTCATCGGCAAGGGGGCCAAGATCCACCGGTTGCCCCTGAAACCCTCGGCGTACCGGTTCATGCTGGGCGACAATTCCGAGGTGTGGGTGCGCTGGTAGGACGGGGAGTGTCCGGAGGCCACGCGACCCCGGTCGTGTGAGAGGGGATATCGGCTGTGAGTAGCCCGACACAGTATTCGACGCCGCAGGCGAAACATCCGCGCATCGCGGACGTCAAGGTGAAGCCCCTGCGGCTGATCCCCGACGAGCGCGGCTGGCTGATGGAGATCCTGCGCCGGGACGAGCCGGATCTCTTCTCCCAGTTCGGGCAGGTCTACATCTCGGCCACGTATCCCGGCGTCGTGAAGGCCTGGCACTACCACAAGCACCAGACGGACAACTTCGTCTGCATCGCCGGCATGGTGAAGCTGGTGCTGGTCGATACGCGTGAGGACTCCCCGACGAAGGGGGCCATCAACGAGTTCTTCCTGGGCGAGCAGAACCGCACGCTGGTCCAGGTCCCGAAGCTCGTCTACCACGGCTGGAAGTGCGTGAGCCCGGAGATGTCGATGGTCGTCAACGTCCCGGACGAGCCGTACCGCTACGACGACCCCGACGAATTCCGGCTCGAGCCGCACGGCACGCTGCCCTACGACTGGACGCGCAAGGATGGTTGAGGTTCTCGTTACGGGCGGCGCCGGCTTCATCGGCAGCAACTTCGTGCGCCATGCGCTCGCCGCGCACCCCGACTGGCACGTCACGACGCTCGACAAGCTGACCTACGCCGGGCGCCGCGAGAACCTGCAGGACGTGATGGACGACCCGCGCCACACGTTCGTCCACGGCGACATCTGCGACGCGGCGACGGCCGGCCCGCTCGTCGAACGGGCCGAGGTGGTGGTGCACTTCGCCGCCGAGACCCATGTCGACCGCTCCATCATGGGCGCGATGGACTTCATCCGCACGGACGTGGAGGGCAGCTTCGTGCTGCTCGAGGCCGCGCGGCGGGCCCCGCGGCTCCGCCGGTTCGTGCAGATCTCGACCGACGAGGTGTACGGCAGCGTGCCGACCGGCGCCAGCCGCGAGACCGACGAGCTGAAGCCCCGCAACCCGTACTCCGCCAGCAAGGCGGGCGCCGACCGCCTGGCCTACAGCTACTTCGCCACCTACGGCGTGCCCGTGATCGTCACCCGCGCCTCCAACAACTACGGGCCATACCAGTTTCCCGAGAAGGTCATCCCGCTGTTCGTGACGAACCTCATCGACGGGCTGCAGGTGCCGCTCTACGGCGACGGCGGCAACGTCCGGGACTGGCTGCACGTGCTCGATCACTGCCGCGCCGTCGACATGCTGATCGACGCCGGCGAGAACGGCGAGGTGTACAACATCGGCGGCGGCAACGAGGTCACCAACCTCGAGTTGACCAGGCGCCTGCTGACGCTGCTCGGGCGGGACGACTCGTCAATCCGTCGTGTCGAGGACCGGCAGGGCCACGATCGCCGCTATGCGCTCGACACGGGCAAGCTGCGTGGCCTCGGCTGGGCTCCCCGCGAGGACTTCGCCAGCGGTCTCGAGGCCACCGTCGCCTGGTACCGGGCGAACGAGTGGTGGTGGCGCCCGATCAAGGAAGCCGACCCCGCCTTCAAGGCGTACTACGAGCAGCAGTACGGCAAGCGCGGCAACGCGGGCGCCTGACGGCCGGGGAAGCCGCGCAGCCCGGCTCGGACGCGCTGGGACTCGGCACTCCCTGCCTCGCTGGCCTGCCCGTGGGGAACAAAATGGCGGAATGCTACTCTGTGCATCCCGTACCATCTGTGCATCTGTGTTCCCCGTCGTATCCGTGCCGTCTGTGCCATCTGTGGCCCGTGAATCGTGACTAGCCCCTCCCAGCCCGTGCTCGTCACGGGCGCCGCCGGCTTCGTCGGCAGCCACCTGACCGAGCTGCTCAACCGCGACGGCGTCGAGGTCGTCGGCTGGCGGCGTCCCGGCACGCCGGCCTCGACGCCGGACGGCGCCGTCCGGTGGATGGCTGTCGAGCTCCTCGATCGCGCGCAGGTGGTCCGCGCCCTCGAGGTCGTGGCCCCGGCCGCCGTGTACCACCTCGCCGGCTCGGCGCACGTCGGGCAGTCATGGACCGACACGCTCGGCACCTACGAGGGCAACGTGCGGGCCACACACAACCTCTTCGAGGCGCTGCGCACGGTCGGCCTCCGGCCACGCGTGCTGGTGAGCGGCTCGGCCACCATCTACGCGCCCCAGGATCACCCCCTCACGGAGGCGGATCCGCTCCGCCCGGGCAGCCCCTACGCGACCAGCAAGCTGGCCCAGGAGATGCTCGCGCAGCGCGCCGTCGAGGAAGAAGGCATCCCCGTGCTCATCGCGCGGGCGTTCAACCACATCGGACCGCGACAGGATCCGTCCTACGTCGCGCCGTCCATCGCGCGGCAGATCGCCGAGATCGAGGCGGGCCGCCGCGACCCGGTGCTCGCGATGGGCAACCTCGAGCCCCGCCGCGATCTCACCGACGTCCGCGACACCGTCGCCGCCTACCGCGCGCTGGTGCGCGCCGGGACGCCGGGCCTGCCCTACAACGTCTGCTCGGGCCGCGCGCTGGCGATCCGGACCCTGGTCGAGACCTTCGTCAGCCGGGCCCGCGTGTCCGTCTCGATCGTGCAGGACCCGGAGCGCTTCCGCCCGAACGACATGCCGATCCTGGTGGGCGATCACACACGGCTGACCGCCGACACCGGCTGGCACCCGACCATCCCGCTGGAGCAGACGGTGGACGACCTGCTGGACTACTGGCGGGAACAGACAGAAACAAGAAGTAAGAAGTAAGAAGTAAGAAGGCAGAAAGGCGGAAGGGCGAAGCGGGTCCCTGTGAGAGTCCTGATCACCGGCGGCACCGGGTACCTCGGTCGGGCCATCGTCGGCGCGCTCGTGAGGGCTGGGCACGTCCCCGTGGTGTTCGCACGGACGGCGCGCGCCAGCGGGTTGCCCGGTGAGCTCGTGGACGGCAACGTCCGTGACGCCCGCGCGCTGCAGCGAGCAGCACGCGGTACCGACGCCATCTGCCATGCGGCCGCGCTCGTCAGCCTCTGGCGGCCCGACCCCGGCGACTTCGACGCCGTGAACATCGGCGGGCTGGCCAACGCGCTGGCCGCACTGCCCGAGACGAGCCGACGGCGCCTCGTCTATACCTCCTCCTTCCTCGCGCGGCCGCCCCGCGGCCGTGCGGCCGCCATGGCCGCGAACGACTACCAGCGCACGAAGGTCGCGGCCGCCCGGCTGGCCGAGGAGGCCGCCGGGGACGCCGACATCGTCCGGCTCTATCCCGGCGTGATCTATGGGCCCGGGGTGGACACCGAGGGCAACCTGGTCGGCCGGCTGGTCCGTGACCACCTGGCGGGCCGGCTGCCGGGTGTGGTGGGCGCGGATCGCCCATGGTCCTATGCGTGGGTGGACGATGTGGCGCGGGCGCACGTCGCGGCGCTCGAGACCGCGCCCGCCGGCGCCAGCTACGTGCTCGGGGGCGACAACGTGCCGCAGATGCGGGTCTTCGAGGAGGTGCGGCGCCTGCGGGGCGGGCGCCTGCCGCCGCGGATCCCGTTCGCGGTTGCCGCCGCTCTCGGTGCGGTCGAGGAGGTCCGGGCGGCGCTCACGGGCCGGCCGCCGTTGATCACGCGCGGCGCCGTCCGGATCTTCCGCGAGGACTGGTCGCTCGACAGCGAAGCCGCCGTACGGGACCTGGGTTACCGCGTGCGCCCGATCGGGGAAGGTGTGGCAGCATTACTGGCAACCCTGTGAGCCGCTACACCGAGACCGGCCGGCAGATCGTGCACGTCGCGATGGTCGGCTTCGCCTTCGCGCTTCGCTGGCTGTCGTGGCCGCAGGCCGCCGGCCTGGCGCTCGTCGCGCTGGCCTTCAACTACCTGCTGCTGCCGCGCCTGGCACCCGCCATCATGCGCGAGACCGATCACGCGACGGCCCGGGCCGGCATCCTCTTCTACCCGCTGGCGGTGCTCGCCCTCGTCCTGGTCTTCCGGGAGCGCCTCGAACTGGCGGCCGCGGCCTGGGGCGTGATGGCGGCGGGAGACGGCTTCGCGACCCTGGTCGGGACGACCATCGGGGGGCCCGCGCTGCCGTGGAACCGCGAGAAGACCTGGAGCGGCTTCGGCGGTTTCGTCGTGACCGGGACGGCGGCCGCCGTCGTGCTGTGGACCTTCGTGGGGCAGGACCTCGCCTCCCCCCCACATCCCGCCGTCGTCCTCTGGGGCTCGCTGGCCGCGGGGCTGATCGCAGGCCTGGTCGAGACGATCCCGGTGCGTCTGGACGACAACCTCTCGGTGCCGGCAGCGGCCGGCGCGGCGATGTGGGTCGCCGCCGAGAGCGTTCGCTGGCCGCTCTCCGCGGGCTGGGCCGACCAGATCGCCATCGGCCTTGCGTTGAACGTCGTCGTCGGCCTGGCGGCGTGGGCGCGCGGCAAGGTGACATCGGGTGGCGCGCTGACGGGCATCGGCCTCGGGACGCTGGTATATCTCGGCGGCGGGCTGGCCGGCTGGCTCGTGCTCGGCATGAGCTTCCTCGTCACCGTGATCTCGACGAAGGCCGGGCACGCCCGGAAGCATGCGCTGGGCATCGCCGAGGAGCGGGGCGGGCGCCGCGGCGCGGCCAACGTGCTCGCGAATTGCCTCGTGGGGGCCGTCGGGGCCTGGCTGAGCGCGGCGGGTGGCGGGGCATGGCCTGGCTGGGCGGGCGGCATCGTGCTGGTCACCGGACTCGCCGCGGGGGGCAGCGACTCGGTCGCGAGCGAGATCGGCAAGGCCTTCGGCGGCACGCCCCGGCTGCTGCCGGGGCTGCGCGCGGTGACGCCGGGCACGCCAGGCGCCATCAGCGTGGCCGGCACGTGCGCGGGCATGATCGCGGCGGCGGTGATCGCGCTGCCGGCGGTGGCCTTGTCGCTCCTGCCCCTCGCCGCCGTGCCACTCGTCGTGCTGGCCAGCACGACCGGCGCGGTGGTCGAGAGCCTCCTGGCCACCCACCTGGAGCACCGGCAGGTGCTGAACAACGACCTGCTGAACGTCCTCAACACGGCGGCCGCCGCGGCGGTGGCCCTCGCCCTCGCGAACCCGGCGTGGGCGTCCGCGCGGGTCGTCTTATGAACCGACTGCGTCTTTACCTCGAGTTCAGCCGGCCCTTCACGCTGCTGGCGCCCGCCCTCGGCTTCTTCTCGGGCGGCGTCACCGCCATCGGTGCGTTCCCGGCGGAGGCCCTCTCCTGGAACAGCCTCCGCTACCCGCTCATCGGCGCCTTGATGGCGGCGGTTCTCAACGCGGCCTCGAACGCGCTGAACCAGATCTACGACCTGGACATCGACCGGGTGAACAAGCCGAAGCGGCCGCTCCCGACCGGGCGCATCGGTCTCGCCGAGGCCTGGACCTTCACCTGGGTGACCTACGCCGCCGCGTGGGCACTGGCCTGGCTGGTCGCGCCCGGGGGGCGCCACGAGTGCTTCTGGATCGTCGTGGTGGCGACGGTGATCACGTTCCTCTATTCGGCGCCGCCGTTCCGCACCAAGCGGCTGGGCATCTGGGCGAACGTCACGATTGCCATCCCGCGGGGCGTGCTGCTCAAGGTCGCGGGCTGGTCCTCGGTGAAGACGATGGCCGGCCTCGAGCCCTGGTACATCGGGGCCATCTTCGGGTTGTTCCTGCTGGGCGCCTCCACCACCAAGGACTTCGCCGACATGGAGGGCGACCGCCTCGGTGGCTGCCGCACGCTGCCCATCCAGTTCGGCGTGACCCGCGCGGCCTGGATGATCTCGCCCTCGTTCGTCGTGCCGTTCCTCATGATTCCGATCGGCGCGTGGCTGGGTATCCTCACTGGCCGCTTCTGGCTCCTCCAGATCCTCGGCGCGGGCATGGTCGCCTACGGCGTCTACGTGTGTTACCTGATGCTGCGCCGGCCTGAGAGCCTGGCCGTGGAGGAGAACCACGTCTCGTGGGCGCACATGTACCGGATGATGTTCGTCCTGCAGATCGGCTTCGCGCTGGCGTACATCCTCTGACGCCTCGGCGCGCTCGCCTCGGTGGGCCACGCCTCGCTTCGCTCGGCGCGTAGGGCCGCCGTCGCTCTGCTCCGGCTGGCCTCGCCGCGTCGCGGCCCGGTAGGACTCGTCCTCGATGGCTCGCGCGTCGGACCCGAACGGGACTCGCTGCCCTCGCAGGGACTTTCGCTGCACGCCGCCGGAGAAACCGGATTCAGAGTGAGGACTCTGGTCGCCGTGAGCGCAACGAGTCCAACCGAGCCGCCTGGCGGCGAGGACTGGCGGCGAGGCCTCACGGCCGCGAAGCGGGCGGCCGAAGGCCGCGAGGCCCACGGCCCGGGCATCAGCCCGGGCCGCCGACAGTAACCACCACCTCCTCCGTCGGCTCGCTGGTGCCGCACGCGGTCAGGGCCCTGATCCGGACGTGGTAGGTGCCTGGCGGGGCGGTGGCCACGAGGCGGGTGGTGTCGCCGGGTTGCGAGAAGACCGCAAGGTCGGCGGCGCCCGGCCTCGAGCCGGCCTCGACGTGGTACGACGCGACCGGCGGCCCGGCCGGCGCCGTCCAGGCCAGCGTCACGGTGTCACCGGCGGCGCTCCACGTCAGCCCCGTCGGCGGCTCCGGCACGCAGGCCGTGCCGACCCGCACGACGACCTCGTCCGATGCAGGGCCCGGCGCGCCCTGGTACTCGCCACGAACGCGCGTGTAGTAGACGCCGGGCGACGCATCGGCCTCGAGGGCGGTCTGCGTCACCTGGAACCTGGCGAGGTCGTGCGTTCCCGTCGCGCTGCCGACCTCGACGAGGTACTCGCCGGCCGGCGTGCCGCCCGATGACGGCGTCCAGGACAGCCGCACGTGACGGCCATCCACCGTGGCCTGGAGGTGCTGCGGCGCGTCGGGAGGCACGAGCGCCCCTCGCCCGCTCATCACGATGGTCCCGTCGGCCGCCACACCGGCTGACGTCACCTCGGTGCCATCGACGAACGTCACCGAGACGTCGACGGTCGTGACGGCGCCGAGCCCGACGTGCAGCACGGGATCGTTCTGCGCGAGGTACCCGAAGGCGTTCTTCGCCTCGCGGAACGCGAGGAGCTCGCCGGTGCCGGGACGCGTCACCCGCACCCTGGCCCCGAAGGCCCCCGCCTGTCCCTTCGGGGACACCAGCGCGATGTCGATCCAGTGCCCACCCGTGACATCCGTCCGGATCAGCGCGGGGACGCCGTACTTCGCCGTGACGACCGAGTCGAGATCGCCGTCCCCGTCGATGTCGGCGAACGCCACGGTGCGGGGGTCCGGCTCGGTGCAGTCGCCGCCGACGCAGGACGGCGACGGCTGCGGCCCGGGGAACAGGGGCCCCTCGGTGAACCCCGCGTGGCCGTCGTTCAGCAGCACGTGGGCCATCCCCGGGAGCACCAGGTCGAGATCCCCGTCGTTGTCGAGATCGGCAAGCCCCGCCGAGAATCCGCCGAAGGTGCCCGCCGCAATCGAGGCGGCGTGCGTGAACCTGCCTCCACCGGCATTGAGGTACAGGTACGCCACGCGATTGAAGCCCGGATGATCCACGCCGTCGCGGTTGCGATCGACGAGCACGAGGTCGATCAGCCCGTCGTTGTCGAGGTCACCGCTCGAGACGCCGGAGGCGGCCCGGTGCTGGATGCCGAGCAGCGACGGCGGGACCTGGGTGAAGGCGCCGGCGCCGTCGTTGCGCAGCACGGCAAGCTCGCCGGTGCGGTTGGGCATCAGCAGGTCCACGTCCCCATCACCGTCGTAGTCGGTCTCCGCCGCGCCCTGCCCCGCGGCCGCGCTCACGATCGCACCCGCGGTGATCGCCGAGAACCGCAACCCGCCCTCGTTGCGGTACACCTCGTTGCGGTCCGGGACCGCCTCGTCCGTCCCCTTGTCACCATTGACCGCCACGATGTCGAGATCGCCGTCGCCGTCGAGATCCATGCCGGCGATGCTGCGGGTGTAGTCGGCGTACGACGCCATGCCCGCCGGCGTCACGTCCGTGAACACCCCGCCGTCGTTGCGCAGGATCTGGTTGGGCAACCCGTCCACATCGTCGGTGGGACACGCCGTGGCGTATGTCCGCCCGTTCAGCAGGTCGTAGTCGCCATCGTTGTCGAGGTCCACCCACGCGGCCCCGTGCGAGCCCCCCGACCATGACGCCAGGCCCACGGCTTCCGCCTCCTCCACGAATCGCCCACCGCCGAGGTTGCGATAGAAGAAGTTGCGGCGCATCCCGCTGCGGCACTCGTTGTAGGTGAGGAAGAGGTCGGGCCGGCCGTCGCCAGTGGCGTCCGCCCAGAATGCTCCGTGGCTGCCGGTGTCCGTGGCGGCCAGCCCGGCAGCGGCGGTGATGTTTGTGAACCGCAGCTGCCCAGTTTCGGTCGCGGCCTTCATTCGTGCCGGACCGGACGTCACTACCATGGCGGCAAGAAGCACCAGGCTGCTCACACGCGGCACCGGGAGCGCCACTGGCCGACAACGCGGGGAATTCGGGGGCATCATCACCTCGGCCGATTCGATTTCGGTTCGGGGGGGCGTCAGGGCGTCCGGTCGTCCTGCACGTCGCCACCTCATGTTTCCCCCTTGGTTGAGCAAGCCCCGTACCCCGGGACTTGCCTTGCGCCAGATTTTCGTTTTATCTTCGCCTCATGCGTGACGGCATGCTGTTCGACCTCGGTCCCGCGCGCCCGACGACGCGCGAGGTTGCGCGCGTCGTCAAGGCGGGTGGCGTGGCCGCCCTCACCGAGGCCGAGCGCCGCGCGGATCAGGCGACCTACCAGGAGATTCATTGCCGTTCGGCGTTGAACGCGGTGAAGGGCATGCCCTTCCGGTGGACGCTCAATCCGTATCGGGGCTGCACGCACGACTGCCAGTACTGCTTTGCGCGACGCTACCAGTCGCAGCTCGAGCTCGATGCCGGCGATCAGTTCGCGTCGGTCATCTTCGTGAAGACGAACCTCGTCCCGGTGCTGCGGCGGGAGCTGGGGCGCGCGTCCTGGACGCGCGACCTGGTGGCGCTCGGCACGGCCACCGATCCCTACCAGCCGATTGAGGGGCACTACCGACTGACCCGCGGGGCCCTCGAGGCACTCGCCGAGTCCCGGACGCCCGTCGGAATCGTGACGAAGGGGCCGATGGCGGTCCGTGACCGCGACGTCCTGCAGTCGTTCGCGGGACGCGCCCGGTGCAGCGTGTACTTCAGCGTGCCGACCGTGGACGAACAGGCATGGCGGCGGCTGGAACCGGGCACCGCGCACCCTCTGCAGCGCCTGCGGGCCGCGCGCGCGCTGGCGGAGGCCGGGATTGAGACGGGCGTGCTGATCGCACCGATGGTTCCCGGGTTCACGACGCAGCCGGCGAAGCTCGAGGCCACGATCCGCGCCATTGCCGATCACGGCATCACGTCGGTGGGGGCGATGCTGCTGCACCTCGAGGGGGGAACGCGCGAGCACTTCCTCGGCTTCCTCTCCCGGGAGTTCCCGGAGATGACAGCGCGGTACGAGCGGCTGTACGCGTCGAAGTACGCGCCGAAGGACTACCGCGACCGGGTCGCGGACGTCATCGGCCTGCTCAAGGCGCGGTACGGGGTGGGGCGGGAGCGGCGGCGGGACGAGGCGAGCGCGCCCGGACCAGGGACCTCCACATCCGTGGAGCGCCAGCCGGCCCAGGGCACGCTGCCGGGCGCCTGAGGCGGCTCGGGCTCCGGGCTGGCGGGCCGGCACCCCCGGATCATGTGATCCGCGGGGCGCGGGACCCGCTCGGCCCCGGAACCTGAGCCGCCGCAGGCGCCGGTTCGGGGGCGCTAGGCGATGCCAATCGCCAGCGCGTGCTGCTCGACGGGCTGCACCCGCAGCTCGCCGTCCTCGACCACCAGGCGGAACGCGTCCGCGTCGGCCCAGGCCTGGCTGAGGGGAATCTTCACGCGGTCGTCGATGACACGTTTGAGGAACCGCGCGCCGTACGCGACGCTGTAGCCCTCCTCGACGAGCGCGTCGATCGCGTCGGCCGACACCCACAGGCGCTTGCCGCTCTCCTCGAGCCTCGCGGTCACGGCCGCCAGGTGGGCACGCGCAATCTGCGCGACGTCGTCGCGGCTGAGCGGCGCGAAGACGATCGTCTCGTCGATGCGGTTGCGGAACTCGGGTGACAGGCGGCGCTCCAGCTCGCGCAGCACCTCGCCGCGGACTTCCGCGAGCCCGACCTCCGCGCTCCGGAACCCGAGCGGGCTCGTGAGGCGCCGGAAGTGTTCCGCCCCGAGATTGCTGGTCATGATGACCACCGCGTCGCTCAGGTAGACCTTGCGGCCACGGCCGTCGGTGAGCCAGCCCTCGTCGAACGCCTGCAGGAACAGGTTCAGCAGGTCGGGGCTCGCCTTCTCGATTTCGTCGAGCAGCACCACGGAGTACGGGTTGTCCCGGAGCTGGTTCGTCAGCACGCCGCCCCGATCGGATCCGGCGACGCCGCGCGGGGCGCCAATGAGCTTGTCGATTGCCGTCCGGCTGTCCTGGTATTCGGACATGTCCAGCCGGATCAGCTTGCGGTCGTCGCCGAACAACTGCTCGGCGAGCGCCTTGGCCAGCTCGGTCTTGCCCACGCCGGTGGGCCCGAGGAAGAGGAGCACGCCGTCCGGGCGATCGAACCCGTCCTTCAGCGGGCCCTTGGTCAGCACCAGCCGGCGGGCCAGGGCGCGCACGGCGTCGGGCTGGCCCAGCACGCGGCGGGCGAGCCCGGCCTCGAGCGGCTTGAAGCGTTCGGTCACCTCCCGCTCGACCATGTCCACGGGAATCCGCGCGTCGCCGGCCACCACCTCCACGACATCCTGGGCGGAGACGTCGGGCCGGCGCGCAATCGAGGCGCGCACGGACGCCGTGTCGAGCCAGCCGATTGCCTTGTCGGGCAGGCGCAGGTGGCGCTGGTAGCGGTCCGAGAGATCCAGCGCACGCTCGATGGCGCCTTCCGAGATGCGCACCGAGTAGTTGCGTTCGAACCTGGGCCGCAGGCGATCGAGAATCCGGCGGGCCTCGTCACGGGAGGGCTCCGTGACCATCACGGTGCGGAACCGCCGGGCCAGGGCCTCGTCCTCGGCGATGTGCTGCTTGTACTCGGTCAGCGTCGTCGCGCCGATGATGCGGACCTCGCCACGGGCGAGCACCGACTTGAAGATGTTCGCGGCATCCGACGGGGCGCCGAGCGCCGAACCGGCGCCGACCATCGTGTGCGCCTCGTCGATGAAGAGCAGGTAGTTCGGGTGCTCGCGGATCTCGCGCAGCACGTTCTGGATGCGGTCCTCGAACATGCCGCGGAGCATGGTGCCGGCCACGAGCGAGTTCATCGCGAGGTTCAGCACCTGGCAGCCACGGAGCTGCGCCGGCACCGCGGCCGGTTCCAGTTCCAGCAGCCGCGCGAGGCCCTCGGCGACCGCGGTCTTGCCGACGCCGGGCTCGCCGATCAGCATGACGGAGTTGGCGCGCTCGCGGTGGCAGAGCACCTCGATGACCTGCCGCAGCTCCGTCTCGCGCCCGAACACGGGCGCCAGGCGGTCCTGCCGGGCCAGCAGGTTGAGGTTGGTCGCGAACTGTTTCAGGAACGGCGGCAGCTCGTAGCGGCGACGCACCTGCTCGTCACGCAGCTCGACCTCGCGGACCACCGCGCCGAGCCGCAACGCGACGGCCTCGCCGTCGAGCCCGAACTTCCGGAGCGCCAGCGCGATCGTGCCGCGGGGCTCCACGATGAGGGCACCGAAGAGATCGAAGGCGTCGGCGAGCTCACGGCCACTGCGAATCGCGTGCTGAACCGCCAGCCGGAGCAGCGCCTGTGTCGCCGGTGGCACACGGATCGCCGCGACGGGCCTGTCGGTGAGCTCGGCCAGCCGGCCCTCGACTTCGTGCAGCACGTCTTCGGGATTCGCCGCCAGCTCGCGCATGACGCGCGAGAACAGGTCCCATTCGACCTCGGCAAAGGCCAGGAACAGGTGCTCACCGGCCAGCAGGCCGTGCCGGCGGCGGCGCGCTTCGTCTTCCGCGCGGTCCAGCACCCGCAGGGCACTGTCGGTCAGCTTGGTCAGGTCGAGGTCGAGATCTTCCACGGGGAACTCCTGCCACTCGATTTCGAGCGGTTGCCACTCGTTACAGCAAGTAGCACGCCAACGTTCGATGGCCGAATGACAGGAGGTTCGGCTAGCTCAACCGGACACATGATGGCCCCACCCGTCCTCTCGGGTGAGGCATGCCAGCATCCCCGACACCAACGCGGCACGTGGGGCGAGTGCCGGCACCAGGACGTGCTCGTGCAGGGCATGTGCCCCATCCCCAACCGCTCCGAGGCCGTCGAGCGTGGGGATTCCGAGCGCCGCGCAGAAGTTGCCGTCGGATCCCCCGCCGGTGCCGCCCTCCTCCAGCGGCAGCCCCAGCGTGGCAGCGACCTGGCGAGCCAGCTCGAAGAGGCGCACCACCCCGGCGGTCCGCTCGAGGGGCGGCCGATCGATGCCGCCGCGCACCGTCATCGAGGCCCCGGGCAGGATCGGGGCGAGCCCCCGAATCGCCCGATCGACACGCGCCGCATCGTCCATGGTCGGGACCCGCACGTCGACTACGGCGCGCGCGGACGCGGGCACCACGTTCGCACGGCTGCCGCCCTCGATCCGGCCGACATTCAGGGAGACGCCGCGGTCGAGATCGTGCAGCGTTTCGAGGGCGATGACCTGCCGGGCGAGCTCGCGCACGGCGCTCACGCCCTTGCCGGGGTCGACGCCGGCGTGCGCGGCCACGCCCGTCACCTCGATCTCGTACTGGCCGCAGCCCTTCCGGCTCGTCTTGAGCGCGCCGCCCGGCAGGGACGGCTCGAGGACGAGCACCGCGCGGCTGCGCCGGGCCTCGGCTTCGATCAGCGCCCGCGACGTGCCGCTGCCCGTTTCTTCGTCGGAGGTCCACAGCATCACCACGCGGGACCGATCCGGCGGCGCGATGGCGAAGAGGGCGCGGGTCGCCAGCAGGGCCATCGCCACGCCCGCCTTCATGTCGAAGGTGCCCGGCCCGTGGAGGCGTTCGCCCTCGAGGCGGCAGGGCATCCGGGCGAGCTGCCCGACGGGCCACACCGTGTCCAGATGGCCGAGCAGCAGGACCTGGTCGGGCCCTTGTCCGAACTCGCCACGCAGGTGGTCGGCCGCTCCCGAGGCCGGGAGCCGCTCGACACGCCCCCCGAGCGTGGCGATGGCGTCCGCGGCACACCGCATGGCGCGATCGACCGCCTCGGGCGTGTCGGTCGGCGACTCGATCTCGACGAGCGCGCGAATCAGCTGGAGCAGCCAGTCCTCGTGGGCCTGGCAGCAGGCGGCAAGGTCGCGGATGGGCATATCGGGCATCGGCGGCGTGCCTATAATAGTGGCGTGGAGACGCTGTCCGCGCTCGTTCGCCGCCTGTCTGCCGCCGCTGCCGCCGTGACGATGATCGCGACGGTGCCGGCGTGGGGACAGACGCCGCAGCCGTTCCCGCGTCCGGGTCAGCAGGCCCCGCCGCCGGCCAGCCAGCCGCCGGCTCCGGATCCGGAGGCTCCGCAGGGCGGGGTGGCGGCGCCGGCCGAGCCGGCTCCCATCGGGACGCCGGGCGTGCCGAGCGAGGCCGAGCTGGGTGTCCCGGTGTATCCCGCGGCGGTGTTCCTGACGTCGTACGACGCGGGACGCGGCCAGCGGTTCTATCTCTTCGGGGTGGCGTCGGGCTTCGAGGAGATGGTGACGTACTACCGCAACGTGCTGAAGGACCGCGGGGACCGGCTGTACAACTCGCCGCCGACCCACATGTTCGAGACGGGCCGCTTCCGCGACGAGTCGATGGCGTTCCCGCCGAGCGTGACGGTCAAGGACTACACCTTCGGTGGCTCGGCGGGATATCCCAATCCCGTCGCGGGCGCCGACCCGGCCCGCTTCCCCACCGTGATCCAGATCGTCGCCGCGCCCGCGGGCTCACCTCAGTAGGGGAAGACGACGCCTCACTGCTTGACGTAGATCTCCCCGGCCTTGCGGAACTCGGCCGACTTCTCCTGCATGCCGTCCTCGGCCATCTGCCGGACCTGCTGGGTGATCTCCATCGAGCAGAACTTCGGGCCGCACATCGAGCAGAAGTGCGCGACCTTGGCGCCCTCGGCGGGCAGCGTCTCGTCGTGGAACGCGCGGGCGGTGACGGGGTCCATCGCCAGGTTGAACTGATCGTCCCACCGGAACTCGAACCGCGCCTTCGACAGCGCATCGTCCCAGGCCCTGGCGCGGGGGTGGCCCTTGGCGAGGTCTGCCGCATGCGCGGCAATCTTGTAGGCGATGACCCCCGCCTTCACGTCCTCGCGATTCGGCAGGCCGAGGTGCTCCTTCGGCGTGACGTAGCAGAGCATGGCCGTGCCGTACCAGCCGATCATCGCGGCGCCGATGGCGGAGGTGATGTGGTCGTAGCCCGGCGCGACGTCGGTGGTGAGCGGCCCGAGCGTGTAGAAGGGCGCCTCGTCGCACCACGCGAGCTGCTTCTCCATGTTCTCGCGGATCAGGTGCATCGGGACGTGGCCCGGCCCCTCGTTCATCACCTGGACGTCGTACTCCCACGCGATCTTCGTCAGCTCGCCCTGCGTCTGCAGCTCGGCGAACTGCGGCTCGTCGTTCGCATCCGCGATCGATCCCGGGCGCAGGCCGTCGCCGAGGGAGAACGACACGTCGTAGGCGCGCATGATCTCGCAGATCTCGCGGAAGTGCGTGTAGAGGAAGTTCTCCTGGTGATGGGCCAGGCACCACTTCGCGACGATCGACCCGCCGCGCGAGACGATGCCGGTCATACGCTTCGCGGTCATCGGGATGTAGCGCAGCAGCACGCCGGCGTGCACCGTGAAGTAGTCGACGCCCTGCTCGCACTGCTCGATGAGCGTGTCGCGGTAGACCTCCCACGTCAGCGCCTCGGGCCGGCCCCCGACCTTCTCGAGCGCCTGGTAGATCGGCACCGTCCCGATCGGCACGGGCGCGTTGCGCAGGATCCACTCACGGGTCTCGTGGATGTTCTTCCCGGTGGAGAGATCCATCACCGTGTCCGCGCCCCAGAGGGTCGCCCAGCGGAGCTTCTCCACCTCCTCCTCGATGGACGAGGAGACGGCGGAGTTCCCGATGTTGGCGTTGATCTTCACCAGGAAGTTCCGGCCGATGATCATCGGCTCGAGCTCCGGATGGTTGATATTCGCCGGGATGATCGCGCGGCCACGCGCGACCTCGTCCCGCACGAACTCGGCCGGCAGTCCTTCCCGCGCGGCGATGAAGGCCATCTCCGGCGTGATCTCGCCCTTGCGCGCGTAGTGGAGCTGGGTGACGGGCTGCCCGGCCCGGGCGGCCGCGCGGCGTGGCGCAATCCACGGCTCGCGCAGCTTCGGCAACCCGGCCGTGAGGTCGTAGCCGCGGGGGCCACTGGTGTCGTAGAGGCGGACGGGAGGCTCCCCGCCGCTCAGGGCGACCTCACGCATGGGGATGCGCAGGGTCTCACCACCGTGCTGGATCTCGTCGTGGACCCGGCGCGAACCGGGAAATGCGTCGCCGTAATGCTGTTCCATGTCTCCGCGCTCCCTCCGCCGGTATCAACCGGACACGCCCCGCACGCGGCGGGGGCGGCCCCGCCGAAGCGCACCAGTGCGCGAAGGCGGGTCAGGTTCCAAGGGTCGTCTCAATCCCCGTGGGCGCGCCTCGAGCCGGCACGTCCCGGAGATGCCCCTGGCGGTGAACCCCCATCATATCCCCCGCACCAGGCCCGCGCGGCGCGACGGGTGACAAAGCGGCCCCCGGTGCCGCATTCTTGACTTCCGGTTTTCGGGCTTCCTTTCTTGATTCCCGATTCTCGATTCTGAATTCCGAATGAACCCCCTCCCGATCGACGCCCACGTCGACAGGACCCGCGCGGCGCTCGAACGCGCGCGGGCCGCCGTGCTCGTGGCCGCGCCGGGCGCCGGCAAGACCACGCGGGTGCCGCCGGCGCTGCTCGATCGCGGCGCGGTCCTGCTGCTGCAGCCCAGGCGGGTGGCCGCCCGGGCGATCGCGCGCCGCATCGCGGAGGAGCAGGGCTGGACGCTCGGACGGGACGTGGGATGGCAGATGCGGTTCGATCGCCGGTTCGGCGCCGACACGCGCCTGCTCGTCGTGACCGAGGGCATCCTGACGGCCCGGCTCCAGCAGGATCCCCTGCTCAGCGGCTTCGCCACCATCGTCCTGGACGAGTTCCACGAGCGCAGCCTCCAGGCGGATCTCGGCCTCGCCCTCGCGCGCGAGGCGTGGGAGGCGCGGGACGACCTCCACATCCTCGTCATGTCGGCCACGCTCGACACAGCGCCGGTCTCGGCCTTCCTGGGGGACTGCCCCGTGATCGACGTGCCCGGCGCGCCGCACCCACTGGAGGTGGCATATGCGCCGGGCACCGACATCGTCGAGGCGTGCGGGGTCGCGCTGGCACGGAGCACGGGGCAGGTGCTGGTGTTCCTCCCGGGCGCGCGGGAGATCGCGCACGCGGAGGCCGGGCTGTCCGCCCTTGCGCGGCAGCAGGGGATCGAGGTCGTGCCGCTGCACGGCGGCCTCGACGCCGACCGGCAGGATCGCGCCATCGCGCCATCCACGCGGCGGCGCATCGTCCTGGCCACCAACATCGCCGAGACGTCGCTCACGGTCCCGGGTGTCTCGGCGGTCGTCGACTCGGGCCTGGTGAAGGTGGCGCGGTACGACGCCGGCCGCGGCGTGGACAGCCTCGTGACCGAACGCGTGACCCGCGACGCCGCGGACCAGCGCGCCGGCCGGGCCGCACGCCTCGGTCCTGGCCTGGCCATCCGGCTCTGGGACGCCCATGACCGCCTGCGCGCCCATCGCGAACCGGATATCGCCAGGCTCGACCTCGCCGGCCCGGCGCTGGAGTTGCTCGCGTGGGGCACGGATCCGCGGCGCTTCTCGTGGTTCGAGGCGCCGGCTCCCGATCGGGTCGAGGCGGCGCTCGCGCTGCTCGTGCGCCTCGGGGCCGCGGCGCACGATCGGGCGGGGGTGGGCGGGGATCCTCCAGCGCACATCACCGACGTCGGTCGCGCCCTGGCACGACTGCCCCTCCATCCCCGGCTCGGCCGCGTCCTGCTGGCGGCCGGCGGCGCGTTCGAGGCGGCCGCCGCGTGCGTGCTCCTGTCGGAGGCCGGTGCGCCCCCGGCGCCGGGGCGCGCGACGTCCTGCGATCTCCTGCCTGCCATCGACGACTGGCACCGGGTGCCGTCGCACCTGCAGCGGGCGGCGGAGGGCCTCCAGAAGGCGGCCGGGGCGGTGCTGGGCAGCGCGCGCCGCTCCCGGATCGACGAGGAGGGACTCCGGCGGGCCCTGCTGGCCGGCTATCCCGATCGCGTCGCCCGGAGGCGTGCCCCTGCGGGCGACCGGTTCACGCTGGCGTCGGGACACGGCGCCCGCCTGGCGCGTGACAGCGGGGTCCAGGCGCCTTTGGTGGTGGCGCTCGACGTCGCCGCCGGACGGCGGGATGGGCATGCCGAGGCGTTGATTCGCGTCGCCTCGGCCATCGAGGACGACTGGCTGGAGCCGACCGGGATCGAGGTCGAGCACGTCCTCAGCGACGACGGCGTCGTTCGCGCCGCGCGCGTCACGCGCTACGACGCGCTGACGTTGCGGGAAGAGGCCCAGGCGCCCCTGCCGGAGGCGCGCGCGGAGTTGCTGTCGCAGGCCTGGCTCGCGCGGCCGCGCGACGAGCAGACCGTCCAGTTGATCGCGCGGGCCCGGTTCGCCGGCCACGAGCTCGACATCCCGGCCCTGGCTCGCGCGGCGGCAACCAGTGCCTCACGCCTGGGTGACATCGACCTGGCGCCGTGGCTGCCACACGACATCGCGCGCGACCTCGAACGCCTCGCGCCGGCGACGCTGCCGGTGCCGAGCGGGCGGACCGTGCGCCTCAGCTACGACATCCACGGCCGCGTGCTCGCCGCCGTGAAGCTGCAGGAGCTCTTCGGGCTTGCCGAGACGCCCCGCCTCGGTCGTGGCCGTGTCCCGGTGACGTTCAGCCTGCTCGCCCCGAATGGCCGGCCGGTGCAGACGACCGACGACCTGCGGAGCTTCTGGGATCGTACGTACCCGGAGGTGCGCAAGGAGCTCCGGGGCCGCTACCCGAAGCACCCGTGGCCCGAGGACCCGTGGAACGCGCCGCCGACGGCCAGAGCCACACGGCGTCCCTGAACAACCGGCCACGAAGGCCACGAAGATCACGAAGGCCGGCTCCGGCTGGCGGCCAGTCGCGGGTGTCTCGTGCAGCGTGGCGCGCTTCGTGTCCTTCGTGGCCTTGGTGGCTGGCCCTTGCCGTCTCGAGCTCCAGTCGGTCTACTTCTGCGCGTCCACTTCCTTCGCGAACTGCTCGAAGCTCACGGGCTCCCCGTGCAGCGGCACGATCCGGTCCACCCGCAGCCCGCGGTCGCGGATGTGCTGCAGCAGGTTCGCGGCGTACGGGTTGTAGTCGAAGTTCGAGCTGAAGGCGTCGGCCTCGACAATCAGGCGGTCCTTCGGGAAGTAGGCCATGAGGATCGCGTCGCCATGCGGGTTGCCGGAGAGGTGATAGATCTCCATGCGCTGCGTCGCGTCCTCCAGCACACGCGAGTCGTCCACCGTCTCGATCGTGAGCGCCTTCGGGGCGCGCTGCAGCGCGTCGGGCTCGATCGTGTGGGGCCGGCCGACGGCATCCTTGTAGTACGCCTCGTTGGCGCGCTGGGTGATCACCGTGAGCCCGGCTGCGACGGCGGCCCGCAGCCCCCCGGTGTGATCGAAGTGATGGTGCGTGCTGAGCAGCGTGGTCAACGGCTTGCCGGGCACGAGCTCCCGCGCCTTCGCCATCACCGCCTCGGTACGCGCCTCGCTCTGCGGAGCCTCGATGAGCAGCAGGTGGTCGGCGAACTCGACGACGGCGCTGTTGTGGCTCTGCCCCGCGACCAGCCACACGCCGGTCCCGACCTTCTCGGCGGTGACGGACACGGCCGGGGCCGCCGGCACCGCGGCGTCGGCCGCCGCAGGCGGGGCGGCCAGGTCGCCAGCGTCCTCGTTCACGTCGATATCGGTGTAGTGGTACTCGGCCGTCTTGTAGCCGCCCGTCGTCACCGTCACGTTCAGCGGGACGTACACGCCGGAGGCGTTTGCCCAGCCGTCGAACGTCGCGCGGATCACGACGTCCCCGAGGTTCGGGTTCGTGCCGGTCGACTCGATGCTGAGCGGCAGCCCCGTCTCCTGGTCGATCGCGAGGGTGAAGACCTGGTCCGTGCCGGTCGGGGTGATGTCGACGAGGCGCCGGTCGTCGACGGTCCGCGCGTTGGCCAGGGTCGCACCCGGCTGCAGGGCGGCGTGCACCAGCACCGGCGGGTGGTGATAGAACTCGGCGAGGCGTTCGGCCGCGGTCCGTGCCGACTGGCGTGAGGCCGTCCCCCCGGCGGCCATGGTGTACGCGATGTCGCCATCGAGGCCCGAGACCCGCGACTGCGCCTGCGGTCCCTGGTAGTACAGGAAGTTGGGTGTGCGCGTCTCCTCGACGCGCATCCGGCCACCGGCCACGTCGATGCTGGCCGTGTACGGCTCCAGCTCGAACTGCTGGCCCGTCGCGTCCATCGTCATGTCCTGGCCGAGGTTCCAGGCCGTGCCGCCGCCCTGCAACACGAGGGTCCTCAAGCCTTCCACCCGTTCGCGCCCGCCGAGGGCCTCGGCGGCGGCGTTCACGACGGCCTGTTCGGGAGTGGGCCGGGCACAGGCGGACAGGGCAAGAGCCAGGGTGAGGCCGGCGAACCACGGACGCGTCATCGCAGTCTCCTTTCCGTGTGACTGTGGCACGCCCGGGGTGGATTGTGAAGATCGAGAGTGAAATGAGACAATCGCGACGCCCCGAGCGTTCGCGAGGGGCGGCCCCACGAGTCGCGAAGCGACGAGGCCCAACGAGCCGCCGCCGCCCGACAGCGGACGGCGAGGCCAGACGCGCCCGCCGGGCGCGGCCAGCAGAGGAGACCGCCGTGATCCGACCTGTCCTTACCTTCGTCGCGGGCCTGGCGCTCGCCGCGCCGGTGACCGCGTTCGCCCAGGCCCCGGCCGCCCAGCAGGTGGCCTCGGCCGTGCTGGCCGCCCCCGCCGAGTTGCGCGAGGGCGCCGGCGTGCTCGGCTACGATGCGTCCGGCAAGATCGTCACGCTGCGCGAGTCGAAGAACGACCTGCTGTGCCTCGCCGACAACCCGGAGAACGAGGGCTTCGAGGTCGACTGCTACCACAAGGACCTCGAGCCATACATGGCGCGTGGCCGGCAGCTGCGCGAACAGGGCATCACGGGCAAGGCGAGCTACGACGTCCGGTGGAAGGAAGTCGAGGACGGGACGCTGAAGATGGCACGGGAGCCGCGCCCGCTCTACATCCTGACGGGCAAGAGCTACGACCCGGCGACCCAGGCCGTGCAGGACGAGTACCGCCGCTGGGTCTTCTACTGGCCGTTCGCGACGGCCGAGTCCACGGGCCTCTCCACGAAGAACCAGATGGGCACGCCCTGGCTGATGTATCCCGGGACGGCTGGCGCGCACATCATGATCTCGCCGCCCAAACAATAGGGCGTCGAGATCATGATGAATTGAGAATCAAGAAACCGGAATCAAGAAGAGAAAGGGTGCCGCAGATCCGCGGCGCCCTTTCTGTACGCTTCCTGATTCGTATTCTCGATTCTCTCTTCCGCTATTGCGGCTTCGGCGGGAGGAACTTCTTGTCGATGACGGCGACCACGACGTAGTTGGGATCGACCATCTCATTGAAGTCGATGCGGGCAACCTTGGAGAGCAGCTCGTAGGCGTCGAGCGGCTTCAGCCCGTAGTCCCGCTCGATCCACTTGATGAGCTCGGTGAACGCGATGCGCAAGGCATCGTCCACGGGGCGGTAGGCCCCGAGGGCCATGATTGCCTGGTCGTTCTCGAAGCGCGGCCACTTGATCGCCTGCCCCTTCACCAGGTCCACCGACAGCCGCACGTGCATCGGCACCTCGATGCCGGTGCCCGCCACCTCCCCCTCCCCCTGGGCCGCGTGACCGTCACCAAGGTAGAGCAGGGCGCCCGGACGATTGACCGGCAGGTACACCGTGTAGCCCGGGCTGGCCTGCGGCGAGTCCATGTTGCCGCCCCATTCCCCCGGGGTGATCGACATGCGCGACTCGCCGCCAGGCGGGGCGACGCCAAGGCACCCGAGGAACGGGTGCAGCGGAATCTGCACGCGGTGATCCGACTCGTTGGCCTTGAACGTTGCCACGCCGGCCGCCTCGTCGATGTCGTAGAACCAGACCCGCTCCGGCAGGTCGGCGTTCAGCATCGGCGTGTACGTCGTCGTGTTGAGCGCGCCGAAGCCCGGCGCGAGCGCGCCGACGCCCTGGTTGCCATCGATGTCGAGATCCAGGATCCGGACGACCAGCGTGTCGCCAGGCTCCGCGCCCTCGACGTAGAACGGGCCCGTCAGGGGGTTGTCGCCCTTGACGAGCGCCATGGTGTCACCCGGCTTCCGGATTGCGTTCCCGAACGCGTCGAGCGTATTGGTCTCGAGCACGTCGCCGGGGCGGAGCCGGGCGACCGGCTCCGCCTCCCCGTAGACGTACTTCACGTTGTCGAGTGTCGCCTCGTGGGTCACGACGCGCGCCGGCGCGGCCGACTGGCCGGCCGCGAGCAGTCCCGCCAGCAGCAGTGCCTGCATCGGGGGGCCCGCCTCAGCGCCCACCGAGCCGCGTCAACGCGGCCGCGGCGCGATTGACCTGATCGGCCAGCGCGTTGACCGAGGCCGCGACCCGCTGGACACCCTGGCGCGCCTCGTCCCACTGCTTCTCCTCGATGCCTTCACGGATCATCGGGAGCGTCTTGACGCCGTACCCGGTGTAGTAGCCCGGGGCGTACAGCTGGTGGCGGAACCACGACCGGCGCGGCAGGCCGTCCTCGCTGCCCAACCGGCGCTCCGACGTGTAGACGAGCTGGTTCACCTGGCGCAGGGTCTCGCTCTTCGCGAGCAGCGCGTCGGCGGCGGCCGACGGCACGGTGCCGTAGGCCTTCTCGAAAGCCTGTGCCGCCTTCGACAGCGAGTCGATGGCGGCGGCGAGCGGCTTCAGGTCCACCTCCGGGGCGTCCTTCATGCCGTCGTGCAGCGTGCGGATCTCGTCGAGGTATCGCGAGAGCGTGTCCGAGGTGTCCTGGAAGCGGAACGGCAGCACGGGCGCGTTCGCCAGGCGGAGGAGCGCCGTGCCCGTGACCTGCGACAGCGCCTTGCCGTACTGGAAGTCGGTGTCGGAGAAGTGCGTGTACCAGTAGAAGGAGTCGTACATCGAGTGGTACACGCCCCCGCCGCCGTCACCCCCGAAGCCGAGGTTCAGCGAGGCCAGGGTCAGGTGCTGGAGGAACGGCGTGTAGTCGGAGCCGGAGCCGAGCGGCGAGATGCGCCACACGGGATCCTTCTCCGCCGCGGCCCGCTGGTCCTGCGGCAGGTTCTCAATCGTCTTGGCCCGGGCCTGCTCGAGCACGGGCTTGCCGCTGCGCGGGTCGTTCACGTCACGCGCGACCTCGGTGATGAACTCCTGGAGCGAGTGCGACCCGCCGGCGCTCAGCCAGCCCTTTCCGTTGCCGTCGGTGTTGATATAGACAACGGCCTTGCCGTTGAGCTCGTCCTTGTGGGTCTCGGCCCACTCGGTGGATCCCAGCAGGCCCCACTCCTCCCCGTCCCAGAGGGCGAGCACGATGGTGCGCTTCGGCTTCCAGCCGGTCTTCAGCAGCTCGCCGAGCCCCCGCGCGGTTTCCATCAGCGACACGGCGCCGCTGATGGGATCGGCCGCGCCGGCCACCCAGGCATCGTGGTGGTTCCCGAAGATGATCCACTCGTCGGGGAACGTCGTCCCGGGAATGCGCACGACGACGTTGTAGAGCGGGCGGTACTGCCAGTCGAACTTGAGGCGGAGGTGCAGCTTCGCCGGACCGGGCCCGACCTTGTACGTCGTCGGCAGCGAGCCCCGCCACGACTCCGGCGCCACCGGCCCGTCCATGGCCTCGAAGATCGGCAACGCGTCGCCCCACGAGATCGGCATGACGGGGATCTTCAGGATCGTCTCGGCGTCCTCGGGCTTCAACGGCGTGCCGTTCATGGCGCCCTCGCCGGGCGTCAGCGGGTCACCGGGGTACACCGGCATGTCCATGACGCTGCCGCGCTGCACGCCCTGCTCCGGCCGGTACGGGCCCTTCGGGTAGACGTCCCCCTGGTAGAACCCGTCGTCCTCGGGATCGGAGTAGATGAGGCAGCCAATCGCCCCGTGCTCGTAGGCGACCTTCGGCTTGATGCCGCGCCAGCTGCCGCCGTAGCGGGCGATCACGATCTTGCCCTTCACGTCGATGCCGAGCTCGGCCAGCTTCTCGTAGTCGGCCGGGATGCCGTAGTTCACGTAGACGACCTCCCCGGTGACGTCGCCGTCGGCCGAGTAGGCGTTGAAGGTCGGCGTGATGTTGGCGTCCATCGTGTCCGGGTCCTCGGGGACCGGTGGCTCCTGGATCTGGAGCACCTTCCCGGAGGGCGCCACGAGGTTCAGCTCGCGCTCGACGGGCCAGGGCATGTAGGCCTTCGTCTCCTCGATCTGCGCGTCGAGCCCGAACGACTTGAACTTCTCCAGCGCGTACTCCGCGACCGTCTTCGAGGCGGGCTGGCCCGCGACGTGCGGCTCCTCCGTCATCGCCCGCATGTATTCGCGGAGCCGTTCCGGGTCCGGCACGGCGCGGAACTGTTCCTCGAGCTGCCGCTCGGCCGACACGGCGTCATCGGGGAACCCGCGCAGGCCCTGGGCCTGCCCGCGCACGCCGGATGGCAGGGCGGCGAGCAACAGGCCGGCCAGGATGACGCGCAAGTACCGGTTGGTCATGGTCTCTCCCTCTGGCGCGCCGCCTACTCGAGCCGGCGCAGGATGAAGCACTTCAGGTAATAGGTCTCCGGCACGCCCAGCAGCACCGGGTGGTCCCGGCCCTGCATCCGCTTCTCCGAGACGACGACCGGGGCGTGGCTGTCGATCGACGCCTCGTAGATCACCTGGCCGAGGGCGGCCTCGTCCACGTGATAGGAACAACTGCACGAGATCAGGTGCCCGCCAGGCGCCAGCAGGCGCAGCGCCCGGAGGTTGATCTCCTTGTAGCCGGCCAGCGCCTTGCCAAGCGACGCCTTGTTCTTGGCGAAGGCCGGCGGGTCGAGCACGATCGTGTCGTAGCGCGCCCCCTCGCGCTCCAGGTGCCGCAGCTCGTCGAAGACGTTGGCCTCGCGGGCCGTCACGTTGGGCAGGCCGTTCTTCGCGGCGTTGGCCGCGATGTGCGCGACGGCCTCGGCCGACGAGTCGAGGGCCTCGACGGTCTCCGCATGCGCGGCGAGGCGCAGGGCGAAGCCGCCGTGGTACGAGAAGCCGTCGAGCACGCGGCCGCGGGCGTAGCGGGCCGCCGCCTCGTGGTTCTCGCGCTGGTCGAGGAACAGCCCGGTCTTCTGGCCGTGCCACGGGTCCACGTCATAGGCAATGGGGCCTTCGCGGACCGGAATCGAGGCCGGCACCTCGCCGTGGAGCGCCTCCACGACCTGCGGCAGGCCCTCGAGCTGGCGCACGCGCGGGTCGTTGCGCGCCAGGATGCCGCGCGCGCCCGTCAACTCCACGAGGATCGGGACCAGCGTCGGGAGCAGGGCATCCATCGCCTGCGACAACGCCTGGAGCACGAGGTAGTCGCCGTAGCGGTCGACCACGAGGGACGGCAGGAGATCCGCCTCGCCGTGCACGAGGCGATAGGCGGTGGCATCAATCCGGAGGGCCTCGCGCGCCGCGACGGCCGCGGCCAGCCGCCGGCGCCAGAAGGCTGCGTCCACCTCGACGTCGCCCCGGGCGATCATGCGCAGGGTGATCTGTGACTGGTCGCTGAAGAGCGCCCGGCCAATCACGCGATTTCGCGGGCCACGGACCTCGACCACGCTGCCGGCCGGCGCCTCGACCTGCACGACGTCCGTCCGGTAGATCCAGGGATGGCCGTGGCGAACCCGTTCCTCGCCGCGTGCCGAGATGACTGCAAGGGGAGGCATCGATCGGCTAGTGTACAATCTCGCGCGATGAAGGTCGCGCTCGGGGCGGATCATGCCGGGGTCGGGTTGAAGGACGCGCTCAAGGCGGTGCTCGACGCCGCGGGGATCGCCTACGAGGACTTCGGCACCACCACGGCTGAGTCGGTGGACTACCCCGACTACGCGCGGGCCGTCGCGGCCGGCGTCGCGGACGGACGCTTCGATCGCGGCATCCTCGTGTGCGGCAGCGGCATCGGCATGGCCATCGCCGCGAACAAGCTGCCCGGCATCCGCGCCTCCGTCGTCTCCACGCCCGATGCCGCCCGCCTCTCCCGCGAGCACAACGACCTGAACGTGCTCACGCTCGGCGCCCGCACCACCCCGCCGGACCAGGCCGCCGAGATCGTGCGCACCTTCCTCACCACGCCCTTCGCCGAGGGCCGCCACGCCGGCCGCGTGCAGAAGATTCACGCCCTCGAAGCCCGCGCCTGAGCAAGGCAAGAGCCAGCCACGACGCCCACGAAGCTCACGACGGTCACGAATAACGCGGAACAGGTCGAGATGGGACGCCTTTGGTCCCAGATTGACTCCGTCTCTTCGTGATCTTCGTGTGCGTCGTGGCTGGTTGTCTCCTCGCGCCCGTTACACCCGCACCGAGCGTGCAATCTCCTCCGCCGACCTGAGCGTCAGCGCGACGAACGTCAGCGTGCCGTTCGTGCAGCCCCCGGTGGGCGTGGTCGGCGCCCCGATCACGAAGAGGTTCTCGTGGTCGTGCGTCCGGCCGTAGCTGTTCACGACGCTCGTCGCCGGGTCGTCGCCCATCCGGCACCCGCCGCCCGGGTGATCCAGGTAGTCGCCCTCGCTCGTCCCCACGATGCGGCCGTTGCCCGCCTTGCAGAACCCCTCGAACACGCCAAGGACGTGCTGCCGGCAGCGGTCCTGCCGCGCCACCGTCTCCGCATCGAAGTGGTGCTGGATCGTCGGCAGCGGATCGCCGTAGCGGTTCCGCGAGGTCGGGTCCAGCGTCAGCCGGCTGTCCGCTGACGGGTGCATGTCGAGATAGGCGCGCAGCCGCACGGCGCTGCCCGAGATCCGCCCGCGCCAGTCGTCGAAGACCTCGTCCCCGAGCAACAGGCGGCCACCCTCGCCGCGCAGGCGCGCCTCACGGCCCGCCGAGCTCTCCCACACCCGCGTGTCGTGCCGCACGAAGGGCCCGTCGGTCGCACAGCGGAAGTACTCCCGCGAGATCAGGCTGTGCGACATGTACTGCCCGGGGAACGTCTGCTCGTCGATGACGGCCGTCGCGTTCACGAACGGATGCCCGTTCATGTAACGGCCGACGAGCCCCGAGCTGTTGGCGATGCCGTCCGGATAGCGGCTCGACCGCGACAGCAGCAGCAGGTGTGAGCTCCAGCAGTAACCCGACGCGACGACGAAGAGCGGCGCCCGGTACTCCAGCTCCTGCTCAGGCCGGTCCTGATGGCGGGCCTGCGCCACCGAAATTCGCGACTGCCCCGGATCGACGGCGAGCCGCCGCACCAGCGTGCGGTCGTGCACCACGACCTGCCCATTCGCGAGCAGCGCCTTGAAGGTCCAGTCGGGCGAATAGCGGGAACCCGATGGGCAGACCTCCCCGCACGTGTCGAACACGCAGCATGCGCCGCGGCCACCACCCGGTGTGAGCTGCTTGGCGGACGGGAGCGGGTTGAACTTCAGGCCGCTCTTCTCGGCCCAGCCCTTGAGCACCTGGAGGTTCCAGGAGAGCGGGACGGGCGGCTGGGGGTACGGCGCCGAGCGCTCGTCCCCGGCATACGGGCTGGGTTCACCCGCGACGTTCAGCCGCTGCTCCGCCTCCACGTAGCAGCGCTCGAGGTCGGCCCACTCGATCGGCCAGTCCACGGCGAGGCCGTACATCGACCGCAGCCGCGTGTCCTCGACCGAGAAGCGGTTGCAGGCGGCGCCCCAGTGCAGCGCCAGGCCGCCGAGCGCCATCGTCATCGAGATGATGCCCTTCGCCTGCTGGTCCTCGATGTAGTCTTCGTGCCACGGGTGCTCGCCGTAGTCGAGCGCGCGCTGGCGATAGCGACCGCGGTTCTCGAAGTCGAAGATCGTCTTGCCGGCCTCGACCACCGTGATGCGGATGCCGGGGCGGAGCGCCGCGAGCTTCTCGCACAGCATCGCGGACGTGATGCCGCCACCGATGATGCAGACGTCGGACTCGTGGACCTGGCGCATGGCGGCCTACCCGTTGAGCGGCTGGGGCCGCCGCGTCTGGATCTGGATCGGCTTGCACGTATGCCGCGCGATCAACGCGCGGTAGGCCTGGTCGTTGGCGGCGGAGCTCCGGAAGTAGTGCGCCATCAGGTCGGCCGCCACGTGCTTCCCGTCCGGGCGCCGCGGGAGGTCCCGCACGCCGGCGTCGGTGAACGCCGCGTCCAGCAGGGCGCGACGCGTCTCGAGTGGCAGCGCGCCGAAGGCGGCCCCGCGGCGGCGGGCCGCGGCCTGCAGGCTGGCCAGCTGCGCGACGTAGTCGGGCGCTGGCGACGCGGGGGTACGCACGAGGCGGGGATGGCCGTAGCCGTGCGACACGGGCACGCCCTCCTCGTACCCCTCGACCCAGGCCGCGAAACGCCGGACGGCCTGGCGCCGCTGGTCCGCCCCGATGGAGGCGGGCAGCACGGTCTCTCCGACCTCCTCGAGCGTCACCAGCGCCTCGGGGGTGAGGGTGCGCGTCTGTGCCGCGAGCCGCACCCGGGCGTATGGCAGCGCGGGCAGCACCGCGGCCACCCACTGCAGCAGCGTCCGTCTCCTCATCGTGTCCTCCGATCGACGACCACCTGACCGTCCGCCATCACCCACCGCACGCCGTCGATCACCGCCTGGATGTCCGCGAGCGGATCCCCGTCCACGGCCACGATGTCGGCGAGATAGCCCGGCGCCAGCCGGCCGAGATCCGACGCGTGCCCGAGCAACCGGGCGCCGTTGACGGTCGCCGCGGTCAAGGCCTGGCCGGGCGTCATGCCGGCCTTGACGAACCACGCGAGCTCGCGGGTGTTCTGCCCGAACATCGAGTAGACCGCGTCGGATCCCATCGCGAAGGTCACGCCCGCGGCATGCGCCTGCCGCGCCGTCTCGAGGTTGCGCCGGATATAGGCCTCGAGCGCGGGGATGGCCGCCGGGTCGAAGCCGTACTCGTCCCTCGCGTCGATGTAGTAACGGTTGTGGTCGATGGTCGGGACGTAGACCGTGCCCTGGCGCGCCATCAACGCGAGGGTGTCCGCATCCAGGTCGGTGCCGTGCTCGAGCGAGTCGGCCCCGGCGCGAACCGCGTCCCGCGCGGCCTCCGGCCCGTAGGAATGGACGGCGATGCGCCCGCCGGCGGCATGGGTCGCGTCGACGGCCGCCTTGATCTCCTCGTACGTCAGGGTACGATCGGTGGTCACGTCCTCGAAGCCGCCGCGCGAGGCGAAGACCTTGACCCAGTCGTCGCCGGCGGCCAGCCGCTCTCGCGCGGTCGCGGCCATGCGCTCGGGACCGGGCGGCTCCTGCCCGCCCGAGAGGCCACGACCCGAGACGAACATCCGCGGCCCCACCATCCGGCCCATCGCCACGAGGTCGCGCATGGCCTGGTCCATGTCGGCCGACGCATTGAGGTCGCGGATGGTGGTCACGCCGGTCTCGAGCGTCTTCCGCGCGTTCTCCTGCGCCAGGAACACGGTGACCGCGGGGTTGCGCCGCTGGCCCCGGGGCGGGGTGCCCGCCGCACGATCCCAGTAGTAGGTGATGTGGGTGTGGACGTCGATGAGTCCGGGCAGGCCCGTGAACCGCGACAGGTCCACGATCTCGACGTTCGCGGGTGGGGCCTCATCGCCCCGCAGGATCCGGGTGATGCGGTTTCCGTCCACCAGCACGACGGCGCCGGGAACGACCGCCTGGCCGTCCCAGATCGCCTTGAACCGCAGGGCCCGCAGCTCGGCCGCGGCCGGGGCGGCGCCGAGCACCACGAGCAGCGTGACGATGAGGAGCGCGCAGGCGCCGTGGACGCGGGCAGGGACCGGAAGCATGGCGGATGATACCGCCGACCGGCGGGAACCGCTGTAGTAGAATCGGGACTCTCACAACCCGGCCGCGCGGCCTGCGCCGCGCGCCCCATCGACGCCCCGGCCTCGCCATGATTCCAGCATCGCTCAGCCTCATGCAGCGCGTCCTCGCCGACGCGGATCCCGACATCGCCCGCGCCGTCCAGGACGAGACCGCCCGCCAGGCGCACGGCATCGAGCTCATCGCATCGGAGAACTTCGTCAGCACGGCGGTGCTGGAGGCGATGGGCTCGGTCCTCACCAACAAGTACGCCGAGGGCTACCCGGGCAAGCGGTACTACGGCGGCTGCGAGGTGGTGGACGTCGTCGAGACGCTGGCGATCGACCGCGCGAAGGCCATCTTCGGCGCCGAGCACGCCAACGTGCAGCCGCACTCCGGCGCGCAGGCCAACATGTCGGTGTACCTGACGCTGCTCAAGCCGGGCGACAAGGTGCTCGGCATGAACCTCGCGCACGGCGGGCACCTGACGCACGGCCATCCGCTCAACTTCTCGGGCAAGCTCTACACGATCATTCCCTACGGCGTCCGCCAGGCCGACGAGCGCATCGACTACGACGAGCTGTCGCGGCTCGCGGACGAGCACAAGCCGGACATGATCATGGTGGGCGCGAGCGCGTACCCCCGCATCATCGACTTCGCGCGGATTGCCGAGGTCGCGAAGCGCGTCGGCGCGCCGATGGTGGTCGACATGGCCCACATCGCGGGCCTCGTCGCCACCGGCCAGCACCCCAGCCCGGTGCCGCACGCCGACTTCGTCACGACCACGACGCACAAGACGCTCCGCGGCCCCCGCGGGGGGATGGTGCTCTGCCGCCAGCAGTACGCGAAGGACCTCGACCGCGCGGTGTTCCCGGGGGTGCAGGGCGGCCCGCTGATGCACGTCATCGCCGGCAAGGCGGTCTGCTTCAAGGAGGCGGCCGAGCCCGCGTTCGCGGAATACCAGGCGCAGGTCGTGCGGAACGCGGCCCGACTCGCTGCCGCCCTCGCCGCCGCCGGCTTCCGCATCGTCAGCGGCGGGACCGACAACCACCTCGTGCTGCTGGACGTGTTCTCGAAGGGCATCACCGGCAAGGTCGCCGAGGCGGCGCTCGGCAAGGCCGGCATCACGGTGAACAAGAACGCCATCCCGTTCGACCAGAACCCGCCGATGGTGGCGAGCGGCGTGCGCCTCGGCACGCCGGCGGTCACGACCCGCGGCATGGGCGAGCCCGAGATGGACCGCATCGCCGGCTACATCGCGGACGTGCTCGCGGCGCCGGACGACGAGGCGGCGCTCGGCCGCGTGAAGGCCGACGTCGAGGAGCTGTGCCGGAAGTTCCCGCTGTACCCGGAACGCCTGGCCTGATCGCCGCCGTCGACGCGGCGTTCGCCGACGAGGGGCCGCTGGCCCGTCACGTCCCGCAGTTCGAGCCGCGGCCGGGCCAGCGCGAGATGGCCCGCCGCGTGGCCGCCGTCCTGGACGAGGGCGGCATCGTGCTCGCCGAGGCCGGCACCGGCACCGGCAAGACGATGGCCTACCTCGTGCCCGCCATCCTGAGCCGGGAGCGCGTCGTCGTCTCGACCGGCACCAAGAACCTCCAGGAGCAGATCTACTTCAAGGACCTGCCCGCGCTCCGCGAGGCGCTGGGGATCCCGTTCACCGCCACCTACATGAAGGGGCGGGCGAACTACCTGTGCCTGCACCGCTTCGAGCAGGCGCGCGCCGGCGGGGCCAGCGTGCCGCCGGAGATGGTCGAGACGCTCGCGGAGTGGGTGCGCGTCACCGAGACCGGCGATCGCGCCGAGGTCGAGGACCTGCCCGAGGACTCCGGCATGTGGCACGAGCTCTCGGCGACCGCCGAGACGTGCCTCGGCAGCGACTGCCCGCAGTACCACGAGTGCTTCGTCACCCGCATGCGGCAGCGCGCGGCGGAGTCGGATCTCGTCATCGTGAACCACCATCTCCTGTGCGCCGACGCCTCCGTGCGGCGCAGCAACTTCGGCGAGGTGATTCCGGCCTGCCGGCACCTCGTGCTGGACGAGGCGCACCAGCTCGAGGACGTCGCGACGCAGTACTTCGGCATTGCCGTCGGGAACCACCGCGTCGAGGACCTCGTGCGCGACGCCGATCGCCTGCTCAACACCGGCCGCCTGGACGACCCGGACGACGCGGTGCGCAAGAGCATCGGCCGGGTGCACGAGCACGGCCGCGCGTTCTTCGACGGCCTGCAGCTCGCGCGCCGGAGCCGCAGCACGGGCGAGGACCGCCTGCGTGTCGGCCCCGACTGGTTCGGCGACCTCCTGGACGACGGGCTGATGCTGCTGCGTGCCCTCGACGGCCTCGAGGCGTCGATGACGCTCGCCGGGGGCGGCCAGAAGGCCGGCGGCGGGGAGGCCGGGCGCGAGGTCAACGAAGACGCCCTCACCATCGCGAGCCGGGCCGGCGCGGCTCGCGACGAGCTCCGGTTCCTGATCGCCGCCAACGACCCGAAGTACGTCTACTTCGTCGAGAGCCGCGGGCGCAGCACCTTCCTGCGGGGCGCGCCCATCGATGTCTCCGACATCGTGCGCGACCTGCTGCACGAGCGGCGGGCGGCCGTGCTCACCTCGGCCACCCTGGCCGTCGCCAGCACGTTCGACTACGTGAAGGGACGGCTCGGGATCGACCAGGCGGACGAGGTGCGGGTGCCGTCGGAGTTCGACTACTACCGGCAGTCGGTGCTCTACCTGCCGCGCCGCATGCCGCAGCCGCGGGACCCCGGCTTCGCGGAGGCGGTGGCCGAGGAGACCCTGTCGCTGCTCCGCATCTCGGAGGGCCGGGCGTTCGTGCTGTTCACGAGCTACTCGGGCATGCGGGCGGTCGAGGCGCTGCTGGCGCACCGCCTCCCCTACCCGCTGCTCGTGCAGGGCACCGCCCCCCGACACGCGCTGCTGGACCAGTTCCGCACCACACCCAACGCGGTGCTCTTCGCCACGTCCTCCTTCTGGCAGGGCGTGGATGTCGTCGGCGAGCAGCTGAGCGCCGTGATCATCGACAAGCTGCCGTTCCAGTCCCCCGGCGACCCTATCACCGCCGCACGCATCGAGGCCATCAACGAGTCGGGCGGGGATGCGTTCAACGGCTACCAGATTCCGCTGGCCATCCTCGCGCTGCTCCAGGGCCTCGGGCGCCTGCTCCGGCATCGCACCGACCACGGGATCCTCGCCATCCTCGATCCGCGACTGCGCACGATGGGCTACGGCCGCCGGTTCCTCGCGTCACTGCCCCCGTCGCCCGTGACCGGCAAGATCGAGGACGTGGAGAAGTTCTTCAGGCATCGATCGGCGGAGAAGCACCGGCAACGGATGGGCGAGGGATAGCACGGGCCACAGATGGCACAGATCGCACAGATGGAAAAGACCAGACACAGATGCACAGATACGACGGGGATGCACGGATAGGTGAGTCTCCAAGGCGTCCTTCGGAGCCGTTCCCTACGCGACGCGGAGCGGCGCGGCCCAACGGCTGCGAAGCAGCCGGCCTACCGAGGCGACGCACTCGACGAGGCCTGACGCGCGCAGCGCGGCCATAGATGCACAGATACGACGGAGATCCACAGATGACAGCACTGAATTGCCGCGTCGGCGGCTCCCGCGTGTGGCTGCTCGTCGCGGCTTCGGTGCTCTGTGCTTCGACGGCCCTGGTCGCACAGGCCCTCGACCGGTCGGGTACCTGGACCAGTTCCGGGGGTGATGTCGAGATCGTCCGCAACGTGCATCGGACCCCGCGTGGGTGGGACGGGACGGTCGAGGCCCTGGAGCGGGCGAGGGACTACACGCTGACCATCGAGCAGTCGGACGACGGGGTGATCGTCGCCTTTCCCGGTGGCTCGCGTCACATGCTGACGATGCCCGTCTACCCGTTCGGCGAGTCGCGCACGACGGTCGAAGATGGCGGCGACTTCTGGACGAAGCACGTGACATCGGCCCGGTGGACCGGTGAGGCACTGGAGCTGCAGGCGACGACGTTCAGCGGATGGTGGAAGGACGCACCGCCCGAAGCCGTGTCCGGCTCGCCTGAGCAGCTCGACATGCGTCTCGTCCTCGCTGCGGGCGCCACCCCTGAGGACATTGTCATGCGCGCGACCCTGAAGGACGAGAAGGGCGAGGTCGAGTACGTGCAGCGCTTCAAACGCGCGCCCTGATGCGCGAGACGCGGACCTGTGCCGTTCCCTACGCGACGCGGAGCGGCGCGGCCCACCGGCTGCGGAGCAGCCGGCCTACCGGAGGCCTTCCGAGACTGCGACAGCCGCCGAGGCCTCGCGCCCGCTGCGCGGCCAGACGTGGCATAATCCGCGCACGCTCGGCGTCCGGTTCCTTCCCCCCGCGAGGATCCTGCGATGGTGTCGTCAGCGTTCAACCGCGGCTTCGTGTCTGCGTGTGCCGTCTTCATCGGCGGGCAGGCCGGTCAGTGGCTGCTCACACCTCATCCCGACGCCAGCTCGGCGCGTGCGGCCCTGGTCATCGTCCAGCTCGTGTCGGCCCTCGGGGCTGCCGCCTGGATGTATCTTCACGAACGCCGCGTATCCGCGACGTGACGCGGAGCGGCGCGGCCCAACGGCTGCGGAGCAGCCGGCCTACGCTGGCGGCAGCCAGCGCCCTACGCGCGCAGCGCGGCCCTCACCGGGACCGGCACCCGCGCGACGTCGGCGGTGTGGCAAGATTCCCCCGTGTCCCCGTCCTCTCCCGATCCCCGCGCCTCGCAGACGTCTGCGGATCCCGCCGCCCTGGTCGAGGCCATCGTCGGGTTCCTGACGAGCCGGGACCTGCTCGCGGCGGCGGACATCCGGGCCGTGCTCGCCCGTGAGATCGCCGAGGCCGGCCCAGCGGCCCTCGTCACGCTCAAGGCGCGTCTCGCGGAGGACGCCGGCTGGGAGTACTACCCCCGGGATCCCCTCGCGCAGCGTATCCACCACCTGCTCGCGGACCGGTACCTCTCGGCGGACAGCGCCGTCGAGGGGGCGGGCCGGCTGTCGGGCTTCGACACGGCGCCACTCGCGATCCTCGCAAACCACCTCTCCTATGCGGACGCCAACGCGGTCGAGGTGCTGTTGCAGCGTGCGGGTGCCGGCGCCATCGCAGACCGCCTGACGGCCATCGCCGGTCCCAAGGTGTTCACGAGCCGCGAGCGCCGGTTCTCGAGCCTGTGCTTCGGCGCGATCAAGGTGCCGCAGAGCGCGGAAGTGTCCTCCGAAGAGGCTGTCCTGAACCCGCGTGAGGTGGCCCGCGCCGCGCGTCGTGCCATCGACATCGCGCACGGGCGCCTGCACGCCGGGGATGCGCTGCTGATCTTCGCGGAAGGCACCCGCAGCCGGGCCGCCACGATGCAGCCGATGCTGTCCGGCGTCGCGCGCTACCTCGAGGTGCCGGGCACCTGGGTCGTGCCGGTCGGACTCACGGGAACGGAGACGCTGTTCCCGGTCGACGGCTCGGCCCTGCAGCCGGGACGCGTCACCTTGCGTGTCGGGGCGCCCTTCCCCGCCGACGCCCTGCTCTCGGCGGCCGGTGGCGATCGTCGCCTCGCGATGGATGCGGCCGGCCTGGCCATCGCGGGCCTCCTGCCCGCGCACTACCGCGGCGTCTATCGGGACGGTGGCGAGTACGCCGATGCGCGCGCGGTGCTGGCGTCCGTGACAGGCGACGGAATGGGTCCGTCGAACCGTTAGACGCCCCACCTGGAGGAGCGGCCATCATGCACGACGTGACGATCATCCTGGACGACCAGCCCGGCGCGCTGGCCGCGATGGGTGAAGCGCTTGGCAAAGCCGGTGTGAGCATCGAAGGGGGCGGCGCCTGGGTCGTGGACGGACGTGGCGTCGCCCACTTCCTCTTCCACGACGGGAACGCCGCGCGCGCCGCCCTCGAGGCCGCCGGCATCACCGTCACGGCGGTCCGCGACGTCGTCGTGCAACGGTTGAAGCAGGCCGTGCCGGGCCAGCTCGGGAAGCTCACCAGGCGGATGGCCGAGGCTGGCGTCAACATCGAGGTGCTCTACAGCGATCACGACCACCAGCTCGTGCTGGTCGTGGACGAGGTGGAGCGGGGACGACAGGTGGCGGACGCATGGTCACGCGAGACGACGTGACCATGCCGGCGACGACTCGTCGTTCCAGCGGGCGGGCGGGCCGCACTCACCGCCTGCGAGGGGTGACATGACCGATACGCATACGCACCTGGACACCTGGCCTGCGTTGCCGCTCGCGGCGTGGGCCGACACCTGCGCCACGCTGCATCTCTGGTTTCAAATCGTCGGGAAGGTTCGCCTCACCCTCACGCCGTGGCTGAACCACTCGTGGCATGCCCCCCTGTACGTGACCCCACGCGGGCTGACCACATCGGCCATCCCTCACGACACGCGGATCTTCGACGTCGAGTTCGACTTCGTGGCCCAGCGCCTGTACGTGCGCGTCAGCGATGGGCAGGAGACGTCCTTTCCCCTCGAGCCCCAACCGGTGTCCGCCTTCCACGCACGGCTGCTCGACGAGCTGAATCGGCTGGGCATCCCTGCCGTGATCACGCGGATGCCCAACGAGATCCCCGGGGCCGTGGCCTTCGACCGGGACGAGGCCCCGCGCGCGTACGATCCCGAATCTGCGGCGCGGTTCTGGCGCGTGCTCGTGCAGGCCGACCGCGTCTTCAAGCGCTTCCGCGCGCGGTTCATCGGCAAGTGCAGCCCGGTCCACTTCTTCTGGGGAGCGCCGGACCTGGCGGTCACGCGATTCTCCGGGCGCACCGCACCGGCACATCCTGGCGGCGTGCCGAACCTCGCCGACTGGGTGACACGCGAGGCGTATTCGCACGAGGTGAGCAGTTGCGGGTTCTGGCCGGGCGGCGGCGCCATCGACTATCCCGTGTTCTATTCCTACGCCTACCCGGCCCCGCCGGGCTTCGCCGCGGCACGCGTCCAGCCGGAGGGTGCGACCTTCAGCGAGGCGCTCGGCGAGTTCCTCCTGCCCTATGACGTGGTGCGCACCTCGGCCACGCCGGACGAGACGCTGCTCACGTTCCTCCAGTCCACCTACGATGCCGCAGCGGACCTCGGGAAGTGGGACCGCGCGGCCCTGGAGCGGCGCGAGGACCCACGTGTCGCCAACGACGCACCAGGGGCCAGGTAGGCGAGACTCGTGCGCGGCTGCTGCCTGCAGGCCACGCACCGCCCGCGCGGACGGCGGCGCTCAGGTGGGTTCGCCCAGCAGCAACCGGTTCTTCGGGGTGACGGCGTCAGGGATCGTCTGCGTGCGTACGCGATAGCCGCAGGACTCGAGGCGCAGGGCCCTGACGGCGTCGATCGCGAGGGCCCCGTCCATCCAGCCGGCCAGGGGGCCAGTCGCACAGGTGGCCGCATCGTGACAACACGGCATCACGGCGACCCTGGCCCTTGCGGCGGTGGCCCGGTCGAGTACTGCGTCGGTCAAGGGGCCACAGGCATGGCACGACACGACCACGTCGTCCTGCTGCAGGGCCGTGTCCTCGATCGTGCCGGCCTCGAACGCGACACGGCCGGCGAGACGAGGCCAGCTCTCGCAGAGCGCATCACGAAGCGCCGCCGCCGACGGGGGGATGACCGTGTCGACGACAAGCGCGCCGGGTGAGCTGTCGTCGAGCAGCAGCAGCACGTGCGCGAGCAACCCGTGGCCCCCCGCGAGGTCCACGACGCGGCCGCCGCGGAACGTCCGGCGGACCCTGCGGGCAACCTGCCAGGCCTCGAACAGCTCCTTCCGGGGCAGGCAGCCCGCGCGGCACACGGCCCGCCCGAGGCGATCGAACAGCGTGTCACCCGGGAAGCGGCCGAGATCGTACGGCGTCAGGCGGCTCTTCGAGGCGGGAGCGAACACCAGCCACAGATTGCACCGATTGCACCGATTGCACAAGGCGGAGCCATGGCCGCGCTCCGCGCTCACGCCACCGTTACTCGTACCTGAGCGCGAGCACCGGATCGATGCGGCTCGCGCGGCGCGCCGGGATCAGGCCGGCGGCGGCCGAGACCAGCGCAATGAGCACGACCGTGGCCCCGGCCATGAACGGGTCGCTGGCCTCGACGCCGTACAACTGGTTGCCGACCAGGCGGCCGAGTGCGAGCGCAGAAGGCACACCGACCGCCAGCCCGATCGCGAGCAACACCAGCACTTCCTGCATCACGATCCAGACCAGGGTGCCCGGCTCCGCCCCGAGCGCCAGCCGGATCCCCAGTTCCTTCCGCCGCCGCGCCACGACGAAGGCCATCACCCCGTACAGCCCGATCGACGCCAGCACCGTCGCGAGCAGCCCGAAACCCGCGGCCAGCATCGCCACCAGCCGATCCGACAGCAGTGTCTCGTCGAGTTGCGACGCGAGGGTCTTCATCTCGTAGACCGGCATCGAGGCGTCGAGCTTCCGGACCTCGCTTCGCGCCGTCGAGTATGCCGTGGACGACCCGACCGCGGTGCGCAGGTAGAACACCGCGCTGTTCTTGCCCCAGGCGGGCTGGTACACCTGCCGGCGTACGCCCTCGCGGGGCCCTTCGTACAGTGCGTCGGCAACCACGCCGATGATCTCGATGTCGAGTTTCGTGTTCGGGCCGCTCCCCTGCCCGATGTGCCGGCCGATGGCACTCTCGCCCGGGAAGAAGTGCTCGGCGAACTTGCGGTTCACGATGGCAACGGTGGGCCGCTCCGCCTCGTCACCCGGGCGGAAATCCCGGCCCTCGAGAATGGGGATGCCCATCGTCTCGAAGTACCCGGGGGAGAGGGCGTTCATGAACGCCTGCATGTCCTCGCCGTCCGCGGCCTGGTGCCCCTCGACCGACATCGTGTTGTCCCACTCGGTGCCCGCGAGAATCGGCACCACGGCCAGGCCGGCGGACGTCACCCCGGGCGCGGCTCGCAGGCCGTCGAGGAGCTGCCGGTAGAACGCGCCCGTCCGCTGGTCGTCGTAGCCGCTCAGCGCGGGCGCGAGCTGGAAGGTCACCAGGTTGTCGAGCGCGACGCCCGTCTCGGTGCCCTGCAGGTTCTGCAGGCTCCGGACGAAGAGGCCGGCGCCGAACAGCAGCAGGAAGCTGAGCGCCACCTGCACGGTCACCAGTCCCTTGCGCAGGAAGAGCGATCCGCTGCCGCCCGACACCGCGCCAGCCGTGTCCTTCAGCGTGGTCCACGGGTCGGGACGGCTCGCGCGCAGGGCCGGGAGCAGCCCGAAGACGATGCCGGTGACGAGCGTGAGCATGAAGGTGAAAGCCAGGATGCGGCCGTCGGGCGTGGGACTCAGCAGCAGGGGCGATCCACCCGCGGGAATCAGCGCCAGGAGCGCGCGTGTGAGCACCACCGCCACCCCGATGCCGAGCGCGCCGCCCGCCAGCGAGAGCACCAGGCTCTCGGTGAGCAGCTGCCGGACGAGCTGCCCCCGCGAGGCACCGACCGAGAGCCGCACCGCAATCTCCCGCTGCCGCAGGAAGCCGCGCGCGATGAGCAGGTTGGCGACGTTCGCGCACGCGATCAGCAGCACGAGGCCGACCATGCACATGAGCACGACGAGCGCCGTCGAGAAGTCGTTGCGCAGGGGCGAGAATCCCATCGCCGCCGGCTCGACCTTCAACTGCCCCTTCATGAATTGCTCACGGATGTACGGCGACCACGAGCGCGCGCCGGGCAACGTCATCTCGTAGGCGCGCTGGCGCAGGAACAGCGCCTGCATCGGGCCCGCGGCCGACTCGGCCGTCCAGCCCGGCTTGAGCCGCGCGAAGACCTGCACCCACCGCACGCGCTCGCTGTCCATCCGGAACCAGTTCCATTCCGGCATCAAGTCGGGCTTCATGAGGATGGGCACGCGGATCTGCGGCGCGCGTGCCGGGTCGAGGCCGGCAAAGCCGGCCTCCGACACGCCGATCACCGTCATCGGGTAGTTGTTGACCAGGATCTTGCGGCCCACCACACCCCGGTCGCCCGAGAAGCGGCGCATCCAGTAGTCGTGGCTCAGCACGACCACGGGGTGCCCACGATAGATCTGGTCGTCCTCCGCCGAGTTGAAGACACGCCCGGCGGCGGCGCCGACGCCGAGCAGGGAGAAGTAGTTCCCGGAGACGAGCTCGGCTTCGACGCGCTCAGTCTGGTCGTCCACGCTCAGTGACGCGTCGACAATGCGGCGGCACAGGACGTCGGCGAAGGGCTCGGCCTCGCGCTGGTAGACCTGGTAGATGGGGTACGAGTGCATCCGCGTCCCCATGTTGCTCCCGCTATGGGGCCCCTGCTGGTAGAGCATGACGATGTCGTCAGGGTTGGACACCGGCAGCCGGCGCAGCAGCATCTGGTCGATCAAGGTGAAGATCGCCGTGTTCGCGCCGATGCCGAGCGCCAGCGAGAGGATGGCAATCGCGGCAAAGAGCGGCGTACGGCGCAACCCACGTACGGCCAGGCGGAGATCGCGGAGCGGAGAGGTCATCACCGGCGTTGGACGGGATCCGGGCCGGAAGCGTTGGCACACCGCCACGAGGCGGCCGCGCCGCTTCGCGCCCGGGCGCCGGGGCCCACGTGACCAGCTCGCGTATCATGGGGGCGGGACATGCCCGACCGCCGCGCCTTCCTCCGCTCAGCCGGCCTCCTGGCCGGCGCGACCGTCTTCTTGCCGGCGCCGGCGCGAGCCGCCCAGGGATCCACCACCATGTACGGACTGATTGGAAAGATGCTGGCGGTGCCCGGCCAGCGCGACGCACTCGTCGCCATCCTGCTCGAGAGCAGCGCCACGATGCCAGGCTGCCTCAGCTACATCGTCGCGCGCGACCCGAAGGACGAACACGCGATCTGGATCACCGAGGCCTGGGACAGCAAGGCCAGCCATGACGCCTCGCTCTCGCTGCCGCGGGTCCGCGACGCGATCACCCGCGCTCGGCCGCTCATCGCAGGCTTCGGCGACATGATCGAGACGACACCCGCCGGCGGCCACGGGCTGGTCACCGGCTGACCGGCAGCGGGGCGGACGGCCCCGGACCGTGCGCGTTTCACGGCGACAGACGGAGGGGGAGATGTCCGATGACGACGTCCGCGACCATATCGTTCGGGTGCTGACGTGGCATGACGCACACGCGTCGTTCGACGATGCGGTGACGGGGCTGCCGGTGGAACTCAGGGGCAGGCGGCCAACCGGGCTGCCGTACTCCCCCTGGCAGCTGCTCGAGCACCTCCGCCGCGCCCAGGCCGACCTCCTCGACTTCTGCGTGAACCCCGACTACGTGGAGCTCACCTGGCCGGACGACTACTGGCCGGAGGCCGACGCGCCACCGGACGCGCACGCCTGGGACGCCAGCGTCGCGGCCTTCCACCGCGACCGCGCGGCCCTCGTGGCACTCGCCCGCGACGCGTCGGTCGATCTCACCGCCGCGATTCCCCACGGCACCGGGCAGACCTACCTCCGCGAGATCCTGCTGGCTGTCGACCACAACGCGTATCATGTGGCGGAACTGGTCGTCGCGCGCCGGCTGCTCGGCGCCTGGCCACCAGGGTGAACCATTCGATGCCGGGCCGAAGCTTCACGACCACACTCGATGCCGAGGGCGCCGGTTGCGCCATCGAGCTTCCGTTCGATCCCAAGGCCGCCTTCGGGAAGGTCCGTGCGCCCGTTCGCGTGACGTTGAACGGCTACTCGTATCGCTCGACCGTTGCGGCGATGGGTGGCCCGCCGTTCGTGCCGCTGAGCAAGGCGAACCTGCGCGCGGCCGGCCTCGTGGGCACGGAAACGCTGACGGTCCGTCTCGAGCTCGACACGGCGGCACGGACCGTGACGCCACCGGCCGATCTCACGAAGGCGCTCCGCGCGACGGCCGGAGCCGCTGAGGGCTGGAAGGCCCTGAGCTTCACGCACCAGCGCGAGCACGTCGAGGCCATCGAGTCGGCGAAGGCACCGGAGACACGAGCCCGTCGCATCACCCGCGCCGTGGCGGCCGCGACCGAACGGGCGACGCGGCAGGCGGGGGCGCGGTCCCGCACGTAGCAGGTGGCCCGCCTGTACTCGGGGACGCAATGACGGCCTTCGATGAGCTCTGCGCCTACACGTTGACCCTACACGACACCACGTTCATCCATCAGCACGTGGTCGACGCCCAGGCGGTCCAGGACGCCGACGCGCGCACCAAGCCAATCAAGCTGACCTTCGGGCTCGTCGGGCTCTGCCTGCACCTGGAGCACGGGTTCACGGGTCGCGAGGTGCAGCGTGCACACATGATGCTCGCGCGCACGAAGCACCCGTGGCCCACCTGGCCGCTGCCCGCAGGGCGCGGTGCCCTGTCGGCAGCCGACGTGCTCGCCCGCCCGCCGGGCGAGGCGCGTCGTCGCGCCATCGACGAGTGGTGCAGGTCGGCCTGGCAGGCCTATGCCGACAGCCATGACGCCGTCGCCGCCCTGCTGGCACGCCACCGCATCGTCCCGCCGCCGGAAGCGTGAGCCCGGCCCCGGCAGGGGCAGGGCCGGGCATGAACACCTCCGTGCCAGGGCCGGAACCGCCGGACGCCGGCGCCGCGTGGCGTCATCCCAGAGCCGTGACATCGTGGCAGAATCCATGGGATACGGCCGCGCTCCCCTGGGGGAGATGTCCTCCGCAGCCATCACGAAGGAGTCTCGCATGGCGTTCCGGTCGGGCATCTATATCGTCCCCACACAGACCTGGTACATCGAGCGGACGGTGTGGCTGGTGGCGGGCCTGGTCCTGCTGGCCAGCACGACGTTGGCGCTGTTCGTCGACCCGCGATGGATCCTGGGGGTCATCGCGACGGGCCTGGCGTCCATCACGGTGTCGCTGACGGGGTTCTGCCTGGTGGGCAACGTCCTCGGGCGTCTCGGGTTCGAACCGATGCTCGGGGACACGACCCGGGCACCGTGGTATTTCATGCGCACGGATCGCTGGTACCTCGAGCGCCGGATCTACCTCGCCGTCGGCATCAACATCTCGGTGGCGTCGGTGCTGTCGCTCGTGCACAGTGCCTGGTGGCTGGCCTTCACCGCCTTCGTCGGGGGCGCCATGGTGTGGTTCGCCGCCACCGGCTTCTGCATCATGGCGAATGGCCTGTACTGGCTGGGCGCCGAGCCACGCCTCAATCCCGACGCCGCGGGGACGGCCAGCCGCACGCCGGCCGATGCGCTCGCGCCCCAGCATTGACACCGCCGGGAGCCGGCCCCGGCCGGCTCCCGGCCCAGAACCCACGCATCCCGAACATGCCCGAACATCTCTACACCGACCTGGCCGAGTGGTGGCCGCTTGTTTCCGCCCCCGAGGAGTACGCGGAGGAGGCGGCCATCTTCAAGGCGGCCATCCTCGAGTTCGCGCCCGCGCGCCCGTTCTCGTTGCTCGAGCTCGGGTCGGGCGGTGGATCGAACGCGGTCCATCTCAAGGCGGACTTCGAGATGACGCTGGTGGATCGGTCGCCGGCGATGCTGCGTGTCTCGGCGCGGCTGAATCCCGGCGTGCCGCACCACGAAGGGGACATGCGGCACGTCCGGCTCGGGGTCGACTTCGACGCCATCTTCGTCCACGACGCGATTTCGTACATGACGTCCCGAGAGGACCTGGCGCTCGCCATGGAGACGGCGTTCGTGCACTGCCGGCGCGGGGGCGTGGCCCTGTTCGTGCCCGACGAGACACGCGAGCGGTTCGTGCCCGGCAGCTCCCAGGGCGGACACGACGACGGGCCGCGCGGGGCGCGCTATCTCGAATGGGCCTGGGATCCGGACCCGGACGACGAGACGATCGTGACCGACTACGCGTTCCTCCTGCGCGAGGCCTCCGGCGATGTGCGGGTGGTGCACGATCGTCACGTGCACGGCCTGTTCCCGCGGCAGGTCTGGCTGGACACGCTGGCGGGCGTCGGGTTCGAGCCGCACAGCAAGCTCTACGAGCACTCGGAGCTCGAAGAGGGCTACGAGGTGTTCGTGGGGATACGACGGTAGGCACGGAGGTGCAGGACGGAGGTGCAGCACGGAGGTGGCCGCACGAGGGTGCCGCACGGAGGTGGCCGCACGAGGGTGCCGCACGGAGGTGCCACCCGCAGGTGCTTCACGGAGGTGCTTCACGGAGGTGCTTCACGGAGGTGCGGCACGGAAGTGCTGCACGGAGGTGCTTCGCGAAGGTGCGGCATCAGCGAGAGCTATCTGTGCATCCCGTTCCATCCGTGCATCTGTGTCTGACATCGCGCCCATCCCTGCCCTAGACTGATGGGGTAGGGCGCGGGCCATCCGTGCCCGGGAGGGCCGCATGGCCAGACGTCTTGCCGCTGTCGTTGCCGCCGCGCTGTTCGTGTTCGCCGCCTCGCTGCCCGCTGCCGGGCAGACGACGATGCTCAGGGGCAAGGTGGTGACCCCGGACAAGGCCCCGGTGCAGGGGGCGCAGGTGGTCGTCGAGTACCAGGGCGGCGTGAAGCGCCGGTTCGAGTCGAAGACGGATCGCAAGGGCGAATTCGTGCAGCTGCTGACCGAGTCGGGGCCTTACACGGTCACCGTCACGCACCAGAAGCTCGGGACCCACACGCAGACCGTCCAGGTGCGCCTCGGCCAGGCGTCCGAGTTCACGGTCGTGCTCGATCCGGCGGCGGCGGCAGCGGGCGGCGGCGGCGACGAGTCGGCCCGGGCGGCACTCAAGGCCGCATTCGACGCCGGGGTGGCAGCCAGCGGCGCCGGGAACTACGACGAGGCGATCGCGAAGTTCACCGAGGCTGCCGGCATCCTCCCCAACTGCTTCGACTGCTACTACAACATCGGGTACGCGTGGCTGCAGAAGAAGGACGAGGCGCAGGCCGAAGCGAACTGGAAGAAGGCCATCGAGCTCAAGCCTGACTACCCGCAGGCCCTGAGCGCCCTTGCGACCCTCTACAACAACCAGAAGCGCTACGACGAGGCCTCCGCCATGGGGGACCGCGCCGCCCAGGCCAGCGCGGCTGGCGGCGGTGGTGGCGACGCCGCAACCATCTACAACCAGGGCATCATCCTCTGGAACCAGGGCAAGATCGCCGAGGCGAAGACGAAGTTCGAGGAAGCCATCGCGGCGAACCCGCAGTATCCGGAATCGCACTACCAGCTCGGGCTGGCCCTGTTGAACGAAGGCAGGACCTCAGAGGCGGTGGCCGCCTTCGAGAAGTACCTCGCGCTCGCGCCGGACGGCTCGTTCGCCGAGCAGGCCCGGAAGCTGATTGCCGAGCTCAAGCAGCTCCAGGAGTAACGTGGACGTCTCACACATCCCCGGCCGCCTGGCCGAGGTCCGCGCACGCATCGGCGAGGCGGCCGCCCGGTCGGGCCGCCACCCGGACGAGGTCCGCCTCGTCGCCGTCTCGAAGACGTTCCCCGCCGAGGCCGTTCGCGCCGCAGCCGACGCCGGGCAGCGGGACTTCGGCGAAAACAAGGTGCAGGAAGGCCTGCAGAAGATCGAGCAACTGGCCGACACATCGATCCGGTGGCACCTGATAGGCCACCTGCAGTCGAACAAGGCCAGGAAGGCCGCCGCCGGGTTCGGCACCATTCACGCGGTGGACTCGCCGGACCTGCTGCGGAAGCTGGACCAGGCCGCCGTCGCGGCCGGCACCACTCCGGAGCTGCTCGTGCAGGTCGACCTCGCGCTCGAACCGACCAAGCACGGGGCCGCCCTCGACACGGTGCCCGCCCTGTTCGAGGCCGCCTCAGGACTGCAGGCCGCTCGCGTGGTCGGGCTCATGCTGCTGCCGCCGCTCGTGGACGATCCCGAGGACGCACGGCCGTGGTTCCGGAGCCTCCGCGACCTGCGGGACGGCCTGGCCGCCTCCGGGGTGCCCGCCGCGCGCCTGCGGGAGCTGTCGATGGGCATGAGCCACGACTTCGAGGTGGCCATCGAGGAGGGCGCCACGATGGTGCGCGTCGGGACGGCGATATTTGGCAGACGGTAGTGCTGCACGTCGGTGCTGCACGAAAGTGCCGCACGTAGGTGCCACACGGGGGTGCCGCACGAAGGTGCTTCACGGGGGTGCGGCACGAGGGTGCGGCACGAAGGTGCGGCACGAGGGTGCGGTACGAAGGTGCGGCACGAAGGTGCGGCACGAAGGTGAGGGACGGTTGAGATGAAGGTGACGCCACTCGATCTCCGGCAGCAGCAGTTCAAGACCGTGATGCGCGGGTACGACCGGGGCGAGGTCACGGCGTTCCTGCAGGAGGCCGCGGAGGACTACGAGAACGCGCTGCGCGAGAACGATCGGCTGCGGCAGGAGGCCGAAAAGCTGCAGGCCGTGCTGACCGAGCACCGCGAGCAGGAGAAGAACCTCCGCAACACGCTGCTCACCGCGCAGAAGCTGGCCGACGAGATCAAGGAAGGGGCCCAGCACGACGCGGCGCGCATCGTTCGCGAGGCAGAAGGCCGCGCGGACCTCCTGCTCCAGAAGGCCCAGGCCCGGCTCGAGGAGGTCCAGCGTGAGACCGACGGGCTGCGCCTGAAGCGTCGGGAGGTCGAGGCCAGCGTCGAGGCCATCATCTCGGCGTTGCAGAGCACCCTGGGATTCGTGCGCGAACAGGATGCACGCCAGCGCGACGAGAAGGTCCTGCTCCACCGCCCGCAGATGCGGGCCGCCGATGCCAGCCGTGCTCCGGACGGGCCGGCCGCGGCCACGGACGGCACGGAGGGTCCGGCCCGGCGGGAGGCCGGCGCGGAGCCGGGCCGTTAGCGCCCGGCGCCCGGCGACGACGTGATCACCGAACATGACGGCGGCATCACGCTCGACGTGCGGGTGATCCCGCGCGCGGGTCGCACGGCGATAGCGGGCACCCGTGACGGCGCCGTGCTCGTGCGCCTCGCGGCCCCGCCGGTGGACGGCGCGGCCAACGCCGCGCTCGTCACGCTCCTCGCCGACACCCTCGACGTGCCCCGGCGTGCCGTGCGCATCCTCGCCGGCGAGACCGCCCGCACGAAGCGCGTCCGCATCGACGGCATCCGCGCCGCAGCCGCCAGCGCCCGCCTCGGCGTGTAGCGTCCCTACCCGGCGGTCAGGGCGGCGCGAGCGGCGCGCGCACCTTCTGCGACCCGCGACTGTCCATCCGCCAACTGTGCCTTCGCACGCACCACGAAGGCCTCATCGGTGAGGCTCTCGAGGTTGATCTGCACATTGGCGGCGGCGCCGGCCGCGGCCGCCTCGAGCAGCGCGAGACCCACGCCGACATCACTGGCGGCGGACGGGTTGCCGAACCGCGCGACCGCCAGGGCCTGGTCGAGGGCCTCGGCCGCCGCAAGCAGCGTCTCGACCGGGACCGAGGTCGCCGCCTCGAAGCCCTTCTGGATCGCCGCCTTGCGGGCCTGCTTCTCCTCGTCGCTCGCCTTCGGCAGCTTGTAGGCCGCCATCACCTGGTCGAACGAGGCGGCGTCGGCATCCGCGAAATCGAGCAGCTTCGCGCCGATCGGCGCAAGCGCGTCCCGGGCGGCGGCAAGGGCGGCCTTTTCCTCGTCCGCATTGGTCTTCGTCCGCGGCAGGCCGGCCACCATCACGAGCAGCGAGACGCCCATCGCACCAGCCATCGCCGAGGCCGTGCCCCCGCCGGGTGTGGGCTCGCCGCTGGCCAGCGCGTCCATGAACGCCGAGACGGTCTGGTTCCTGAATGACATGCGCGGATTGTACCTTGCGGGCCGGCCCGGGGTGACCCAGGCCGTCGTTCAGCGCGACCAGGCGACCTCTCCGCGCTTGATCACGTGCGCGATGACGGGCGCGCCGACGCGGACCAGGTCCGACAGCACACCGTCCACGACCACCGCGTCCATCTGCCGGCCCGGCTCGAGGCTGCCGACGCGGTCCTGCCGATCCAGCGCGGCCGCCGCGTTGATCGTGGCACCCACCAGCGCCTCCTCGAGCGTCAGCCCCATGCCGAAGCAGGCCAGCGTCATGACGAAGGGCATCGACGGCGAGAAGCCGCCACCCGGGTTGAGGTCGGTGGCCAGCGCGACGGGCACGCCCCGTTCGATGAGCATGCGGGCCGGCGCAAACCGGCCGAGCTTCAGGAAGAACGCGGCCGCCGGCAGCAGTGTCGCGGTGAGCCCGGCAGCCGCCATCCGGTCGGCGTGGGCCTCGTCCACGAAGATGAGGTGGTCGGCGGACCGCGCGCCCACGTCCAGCGCCACGCCCGTCCCACCCGACAGCGCCAGCTCGTCCGCATGGACGCGGGCCTTCAGCCCGTGCGCCCGCCCGGCCTCGAAAATGGCCGCCGACTCGGCGGGCGTGAAGACCCCGTGCTCGCAGAACACGTCGCACCACTCCGCCAGGCCCTCCCGGGCGACCGCCGGGATCATCTCCTCGATCACCAGGCGGACGTAGTCGGCACGGCGATCGCGGTACTCCACCGGGATCTCGTGCGCCCCGAGGAACGTGGGCACGAGGTCCACGGGCTGGCGCGCCGCGAGCGCGCGCGCCGCGCGGAGCATCCGGAGCTCGGTGTCCACGTCGAGGCCGTAGCCGCTCTTCACCTCCGCGGTGGTCGTCCCGGACGCCAGCATGTCGGCGAGACGCGGCAGCGCCGCCTCGACCAACTCCTCCTCGCTTGCCGCCCGCGTCGCGGCCACCGTCCGGACGATGCCGCCCCCCTCCGCGGCAATCTCCGCATAACTGGCCCCGGCCAGTCTCCGGCGCAGTTCGTCACGGCGGTCTCCGGCGAAGACCAGGTGCGTGTGGGGATCGACGAACCCGGGCACGACGGTGCGGTCGCGTCCATCGATCACGGTCGCATCAGCTGCCAGCCGGACGGCGCGGGCGCACCCGGCTGCCTCGCCCGCGAAGACGATGCGCCCCTGGTGGGAGGCCACTGCGGCCTGTCGCACGGGCACGAGGTCCCGCTGCGCCTCCCCCGTCCGAGGCGCGGGCCCGGCGCAGGTGTAGAGGCAGTCGATGTCGGTGATGAGGAAGTCGGCGGTCAGGGCCACAGAGGGGCAGAGATAACACAGATGGCAGCGAACGCGAAGGGGGGGCACAGATGCACAGATGACAGGCGGCTCAGGGCGCTCCCGCGCGGCCACAGATGGCACAGAGAGCACAGAGGGCGCGGCACGACCGGGGACACAGATGCACAGATGGCAGGGGATGCACAGATGACAGGCGGCTCAGGGCGCTCCCGCGCGCCACAGATGGCACAGAGCGCACTGAGGGCGCGGCACGACCGGGGACACAGATGCACAGATGGCAGGGGATGCACAGATGACAGGCGGCTCAGGGCGCTCCAGCGCGCCACAGATGGCACAGAGAGCACAGAGGGCGCGGCACTACCGGGGACACAGATGCACAGATGGCAGGGGATGCACAGACGACAGGCGGCTCAAGAGGGAGGAGCAACGCCGCCAGGCGGGAGGCATCGCCGGCCGAATGCCGGCCCCATTCATGAGATGGGTTCTAGCTCACGGCCGCAGGTCGTCCGCGGACATGGGCCGGGCCGGGGTGGCCTCCACGGTCGCGTCGAAGGTGTGGACGAGCGTGTAGAGGCGCGGGACGAGGGGAATCGGCTCGTCATAGACCACCTCGATGACCGTCTCGGCCCCGTCCTGGAAGACCGCGACGTCATCGGGCCCGATCGGAATCTCGTGGTCCGCCGCGAGCCGCATGACGCGCTCGTGGATCTGGTGGGGCGTGCGGCCGTTGGCGAAGAGCGCCTCCTGGTGGATGGCGTCCCGGAACGCGTAGTAGTTCCACCACACGTTGCCTGCCTGCGCGGCAGCGTTGACCACCAGCAGGCCGATCAGGATCTGGACGGCAGCCCTCACCGACACAGAATCCAGAAACCGGAATCAGGAATCAAGAAAGGAATCGCGGGCTTCTGGATTCTCCCTACCGTATGAGGTGGAGCAGCCTGCCCCAGCGTGTCCCGGAGAAGAAGCCCGTGATGGGGTTCGCGCCCGGCTCCGCCTCGAACGACCAGTAGATGACGAGCGCGCGGCCCTTGACGTACGACTCCGGCAGGAAACCCCAGTAGCGGCTGTCTTCGGAGTTGTCGCGGTTGTCGCCCATCGCGAAGTAGTGGCCGGGGGGCACGGTGACCGGGCCGTAGTGCTCGCGGGGGTCGGAGCCGAGGTTCTCGCTGTCGGCCGCCGGCGGGAAGAGGTAGTGCGCGTAGGGCTCGTCGATGGGCGTGCCGTCGATCAGGACCTGCTGGTTGCGGAACTCGAGCGTCTCGCCGGGCAGCCCGATCACGCGCTTGATGAAGTCGCGGTCGGGCTCCTCCGGGAACTTGAAGACGATCACGTCGCCCCGCCGGATCGGCCGCATCGGGAGCAGCGCGCGTTCGGCGTCGACGGCCGTCGGGCCGAAGACGAACTTGTTGACGAGCAGGTGATCGCCGACCAGGAGGTTGGGTTCCATCGACCCGGTCGGGATCTTGAACGCCTGGAACACGAACGTCCGGACGAAGAGCGCCAGGATGACGGCGACGACGATCGACTCGAAGTACTCGCGCAGCGTCGACTTGCGGAAGGGGACGGTCTCGGTCATTCGGTCACCTTGAGCACGGCCAGGAACGCGTCCTGCGGGATCTCCACGCGCCCGACCCGCTTCATGCGCTTCTTGCCTTCCTTCTGCTTCTCGAGCAGCTTGCGCTTGCGGCTGATGTCGCCGCCGTAGCACTTGGCGAGCACGTTCTTGCGCATGGCCTTCACCGACTCACGCGCGATGATGCGCGACCCGATGGCCGCCTGGATGGCCACCTCGAACATCTGCCGCGGGATCAGCTCCCGCATCTTCGCCGCGAGCGCCCGGCCGCGCTCGTACGCGCGATCGCGGTGCACGATGATCGAGAGCGCGTCGACGGGATCGCCGTTGACGAGGATGTCCAGCTTGACGAGCGGCGACTCCCAGTAGCCCGTGACGTGGTAGTCGAGCGACGCGTAGCCACGCGAGATCGTCTTCAGCCGGTCATAGAAGTCCATGACGACCTCGTTGAACGGCAGCTCGTAGGTGATCAGCACACGGTCGGTGCCCTTGTACTCCAGCGCCTTCTGCACGCCCCGCTTGTCCTGGCAGAGCTGCAGGATGCCGCCCACGTGCTCGGAGGGCGTCATGATCGTCGCCGTGATCACCGGCTCCTCGATCCGCTGGATCAGCCCCGCTTCCGGCAGCTTCGCCGGGCTGTCGATCTCGGTCACCTCGCCGTCGGTCGTCGTCACCCGGTAGAGCACGCCCGGGGCCGTCGTCACGAGGTCCATGTCGAACTCGCGCTCGAGCCGCTCCTGGACGATCTCCATGTGCAGCAGGCCGAGGAAGCCGCAGCGGAAGCCGAAGCCGAGCGCGACCGAGGTCTCCGGTTCGAAGAAGAACGCGGAGTCGTTGAGCCGCAGCTTCTCGAGCGCCTCGCGCAGCTCGGAGTACTGGTGGCTCTCGACCGGGTACAGGCCGGCGAAGACCATCGGCTTCAGCGGCTTGAATCCCGGGAAGGGCGCGTCGGTCGGCCGCGCGGTCTCGGTCACGGTGTCGCCAATCTGCGCGTCGGCGACCACCTTGATCCCGCAGGCGATGAACCCCACCTCGCCGGGCCCGAGCTCGTCCATCGGCACCGGCTTCGGCGTGAACGCGCCGAGCTGCTCCACCTCGTAGTCCTGCGCCGTCTGCATCAGGCGCACCTTCATGCCGGGCCGGATCGTGCCCTCGAGCACCCGCACGACGACGATGACGCCACGGTAGGAGTCGTACCAGGAGTCGAAGATGAGGGCCTTGAGCGGCGCCGCCGGGTCCCCGCTCGGCGGCTCCAGGCGCGTGACGACCGCCTCCAGGATGTCCTTCACCCCCGTCCCGACCTTCGCGCTCGCCAGGATCGCCGAGGCGCCATCGAGCCCGACGATCTCCTCGATCTGGCGGCGCGCCTCCTCCGGCTGGGCGCTCGGCAGGTCGATCTTGTTGATGACCGGGATGATCTCGAGGTTGTTGTCGACGGCCAGGTACGCGTTGGCGAGCGTCTGCGCCTCGACGCCCTGCGAGGCGTCCACCAGGAGCAGCGCGCCCTCGCAGGCGGCAAACGAGCGGGTCACCTCGTAGCCGAAGTCCACGTGGCCCGGCGTGTCGATCAGGTTCAGCACGTACGTCTGCCCGTCGTCCGCGTTGTACGTGAGCCGGACGGGGTGTGCCTTGATCGTGATCCCGCGCTCCCGCTCCAGGTCCATGCTGTCGAGGACCTGGGCCTCCATCTCACGGGCCTGCAGCGCGCCCGTGACCTCCAGGAAGCGGTCGGCCAGGGTGGACTTGCCGTGATCGATGTGCGCGATGATCGAGAAGTTCCGGATGTGCTTTTGATTCAACGTCTTAGTCTGTGAAGCCCGTTCTATTATGCCGGATCGCCGGGCACCGTGCTCAGCTGGCCCGTCCGGGCCTCCGCGATCGCGGTGATAGGCTCGGGAGATGGGAGCCCCGACCCGCGGCCGGCTCCGGCTCGGCCTGGTCCTCGCCCTCGTCGCCCTGCCCGCCTGCGCCCGGGCCCTCGACCAGGCGGCCGTGGAGCGTGCGCACCTCGCCGCGCGGGTGACCACCGCCCTCGTGAACGATCCCGATATCGGCACGCGCCCCATTACCGCGCGTGTGGAGGCTCCGGGTGTCGTGCGCCTGACCGGGCGCGTCGCCACCGAGGCCGAAGCCGCGCGCGCCGAAGCGGTGGCCGGCGCCGTGAGCGGCGTGACCCGCGTGGTGCGGGACCTCTCGATCAGGCCGGAGCCGGATGCCTCGCCTCCACCACGCACCCGCGGGTTCGCCGGGTCTCCCGAGGCGGAGTTCGCCGAGCTCGAACGCACCTACGACCACTTCGCCGCGGGCGCGTCGGTCGGCTGGAGCCGCCCCGGTGATGACCGGCTCGACTCCAGGGCGTTTGGCGGCCCGCTGGTCCGCCTCGGGTCCGGCGAGGGGCTCGGCCCGGCGATTGCGTTCGACTGGTTCCGCACCACCGTGCAGGCCTCACCATCGGGGGATGCCGCCAGCGACGTCTCGGTGCGGCCGCTGATGGCAGGGCTCGGGTACACGCTCAGCCGCGGCCGGTTCAGTGTGTCGCCGTCGCTCGTCGCGGGCTACAGCTTCAATGGCCTCACGGTGCCCACCGATGGCCGCGCCGGGCGGCTCGCCGTGGGCGTGGACAACGGCTTCGTGTGGCGGCCCGGGGTATCGGTGTGGATCGACACGAGCCGTCGCACCGCGGTGAACGTGTCGCTGGGGCGTGTCATGACGGCCCTCGACCTCACGTTCGTCGAGGGGGGCCGGCTCTCGGCACGGACGGTCGACGCCGACACCACCGTGGTCCACGTGGGCCTCGTCTACAAGCTGTTCTAGTCCCGGGATATCAGCGACGTCTTCAGGGCAAGACACGTCACGCGGGGCGCGAGGGCCAGCCGGTTGGCAGAACGGCCGCTTCGCGAACCGAACACGGGTTCCGCCAGGACCGGTGTGCCGGGGAGGAGGAGAGCACGTGCAGCGTCTGGTCCAGTGGCTCGAGGGGGTGGCGGACGGCTCGCGGTTCGCGGGACGCGTGCTGCTGGAGGTATGGAAGCCCCCCTATGAGTTCCGCGAGACGGTCAAGCAGCTCTTCGAGCTGGGTGTCCGCTCGCTGCCGCTGATCGCCGCCGCGGGCCTGGCGGTCGGCGTGGTGCTCTCGATGCACACGCGGTCGTCGCTGGAGCGGTTCGGGGCCGAGTCGCTGATCCCGGCCGGCCTGGCGATGGCGCTCGTGCGGGAGACCGGGCCCCTCGTGGCGGGCCTGCTGCTCTCGGGGCGGGTCGGCGCCGGTATCGGCGCCGAACTCGGGGCGATGCAGGTCACCGAGCAGGTGGACGCGCTGGAGGCGGTCGCCGTCGACTCGTTCCGCTACCTGGTGGTCACGCGCGTCATCGCGTGTGTCATCGCGCTGCCCATCCTGACCACGGTGATGAACTTCACGGGCATCACGGGCGGGTTCCTCGCCGAGACCGCCATCACGGGCGTCACCTTCACCGGCTACTTTCGCGAGGCCCTGAGCGCGATCGAGTTCGCCGACATCATCCCGGCAACCATCAAGACCACGGTGTTCGGCTTCATCATCGCCACGGTCGCGTGCTACCTCGGCCTCAACACGTCCGGGGGCACCGCGGGCGTCGGGCAGGCGTCCACGCGAAGCGTCGTGACGGCATCGATCCTGCTAATCGTGGTCAACGTGCTCCTGGTGCGCATCATTCAGTTCTTCTATGCCTGAGGACACCGCCCGCGAGGTTCCCTCGGTCGAGCTGCGGGACCTGACGAAGTCGTTCGGTCCGCGCCGCGTGCTGGATCGCGTGTCGCTGCGGGTGCCGGCGGGGCGCGCCGTCTGCATCCTGGGGCGCAGCGGCACCGGCAAGAGCGTGGCGCTCAAGCACATCGTCGGGTTGATGCGGCCGGACGCCGGGGCGGTCTTCGTGGAGGGCGCGGAGGTCTCCGCCCTGGCCGGGCGTGAGCTGGCGCGTGTGCGCCTCCGGATCGGGATGGTGTTCCAGAACGCCGCGCTCTTCGACTCCATCTCCGTCGGCGAGAACATCGCCTTCCCCCTGCGCCGCCACAGCGACCACGGCGAGGACGAGATCCGGGATCGGGTGCAGGCGTTGCTCGAGGCGGTCGGGCTGCCGAAGGAATACGACAAGATGCCGGCAGACCTGTCGGGGGGGATGCGCAAGCGCGTGGGGCTGGCGCGCGCCCTCGTGCTCGAACCGGCGGTGATGCTGGTGGACGAGCCCAGCGCGGGCCTCGACCCGATCACGGCCGGCGAGATCGACCGCCTGCTCGTGGACATGAAGGAGCGGTCGAACACGACGCTGCTCGTCGTGACGCACAACATCCCGAGCGCGCGGTTCCTGGGCGACGAGCTGGTGTTCCTGCACGAGGGCCGGATCATCGCCCAGGGCACGGTGGACGACATGGACGCGAGCGACGTCCCGCTCGTCCGGCAGTTCATGGACACGCCGGGCACGGGCTGACGCCGGCACGGCCGGGTGGAAGGCAGGGTACAGACGTGGCACGGAGTCGTGAGGCGGTGGTGGGTGCGTTCGTCCTGGGCGGGGTGCTGCTCTTCGCCGCGGGGCTGTTCCTCATCGGCGAGCGCCGCATGCTCTTCTCGGACCAGTTCCGGGTTTCGACGACCTTCACCAAGGTGACCGGGCTCGTCGTCGGCACGCAGGTGCGCGTGGCGGGCCTGAACGCCGGCGAAGTGACCGAGATCGACATCCCGTCACGCCCCTCGGATCCGTTCGTCGTCCACCTGCGCATCCGCGAGGACGTCCAGGCCCTCGTGCGCACCGACTCGGTGTGCGACATCCAGACGGACGGCATCGTGGGCAACACGTTCGTCCAGGTGAGCCCGGGGTCGGATGATGCGCCCCGGGCGGGCGAGGGCGCGGTCCTGCCGGGGCGCGACCCGATCGAGTTCGCCGACCTGATTCGGGAAGGCCGGGACACGTTCCAGGACGTGAGCGACCAGATCGTCCAGCTGACCGGGGACGTGTCCGGCATGGTCGACGCCGCCACGGGCACCGTGGAGGCGACACAGCGAATCGTCGAGCGCCAGGGCGACCACGTGGACGCCATCATGACGGCAAGCACGCGGACGATGGCCGACGTGCAGCGGACGGTCGCCGACGTGCGGACCGTCGTCGACGGCGTGCGGCGCGGCGAAGGCACCGTCGGCCGGCTGCTCACCGACACGACCTTCTACGACCAGATGACGAACGTGGGCGCCGAGGCGCAGCGCACGGCGCAGGCCGTGCGCGAGACGGTCGAGAGCGCCCGGGCCGCCGTGCAGGACTTCACGTCGCCCGAGGGCGGCGGCGCGCGCTTCTCGACCTCGATCCGCGGCACGCTCTCCCGGGTGGACGAGGTCACCTCGGACCTGGCCGAGAGCACCGAGGCGCTCAAACGGAACTTCCTCTTCAGCGGATATTTCCGCGACCGCGGCTTCTTCGACCTCGATTCCATCTCGCGCGAGGCCTACCGCGAGGGCCTGCTCGAGCGTGGCCGGACCGCCGTCCGCATCTGGCTCGACGCCGATCTCCTGTTCGCGCCCTCCGGCACCCCCACCGATGCCCAGCGGCCCGCGGATACGGCCGGGCGCCTCACCGACGAGGGACGGCAGCGGCTCGATGCCGCGATGGCGCAGCTGCTGCAATACCCTCTCGACACGCCCCTCGTCGTCGAGGGATACGCGCGCGACGGCACGGTGGATCACCAGTACCTCGTGTCGCTGGACCGCGCCCGGCGCGTACGGGACTACCTGCTCGAACGATTTGACCGCGACGAGGCCCACACCGGCGTCATGCCACTTGGCGACGAGGCGCCGGGCAGCCCGTCGAACGACGGGAGCTGGTCGGGCGTCGCGCTGACGATGTTCGTGTCGAATGACGCGTTGCGTGGTGGATCGTAGAACAGGACGCCGCGCTCGTGTATGCGCTCCTCGAGCGTGGGCACCGCGTGCGCGCATACGTGCGCGCAGTTCCGTGAGCCGGGCCCGCCGCCCCCCTACGGCGCCGGCGCCGGCGCGGGCGCGGGGACGGCGGTGGCATCGAGCCGGCAGACCGTCAGCGTCGCCTCAGCGCCGCAGCGCGCGCCGGCGCGCTCGGCCAGGTCGGCCCACCACCCTGATTCGGGACGGTCGCGATTGACGACGATCGCAAGCGGCCCCACGTCACGCGCCAGCACCCACAACCGCAGGGCGTCGCCTCGCTGCAGGGCCATGACCAGCTGGATGTAGGCCGGCGGATAGTGCCCGCTGTAGCCGTTGACGACCGGCACGTGGTGGGAGAGCTGCCGGTACATCGCGCGAAGGTCGACGGCAGGGTCCCCCGCCGGCAGCTCGATGACGGCGCGCACATCGGGCGGCACCGCGACATCGTCGGGAGGGGCAAAGAGCGGCACCGCGCCCAGGCCTTCGACGACGACACAGGCCACCAGTCCGGCGGCCAGCACCTTCAGGCCCGACGCCCGGATACGGGCGAAGCCGTACGCCGCCAGCACTGCCAGTCCCAACGTCGCGTACATCCACATCCGCGCGGGCACCCGCAGCTCCGCGAACCCGGGCCAGTTCACCACCCACGCATAGGGCGCCTGGTACCAGATGGGCACGCCAGCCACCGTCGGTGTCGGGCCCAGCGCGACGACGAAGGCCACGGCCACGATGAGGGCGTAGCCCATTGCCGTGTCACGGTGCTTCCAGCCCTCACGGACCGGCCGCGAACACGCCAACGCCAGCAGCAGCGCCCACACCATGACGGTCAGCGGCTTCAGCGCGTTGGTGATCGAGATGAAGGTGACGCCGAACACGTGCACGCGACCTGGCGCCAGCATCGCCAGCGCCGCGGCCAGTTGCGCGGCCACCGCGACGCCGAGCAGGAGGGTCGACAGCGGCCACGCGGGTACCGTCCACGGGCCGCGATGCCACAGCGCCACGACCGACAGGGCGACAATCGCCAGGCCCGGGAACAACTGCTCCTCGGCTGCGAGCGGCGGCAGGACCCGTGACCACATCCACAAGCCGCTGTCGGCCCGCACCAGGCCGAGGACATCCGCGCTCAGATCCCGAATCTCGCCGATGCTCCACGACAGCCCGAGCGCGTCGTAGGTCGCGCGGTACGGCAGGAGCAGGGGCACCAGCAGCAGGCCGGCCACGACGCCGCAGGCGAGGACACGCGCCCAGAGTCGGGCCTGCCCCGGCCCGCGCGCGAACCAGACCATCCAGGCGGCCATCGCCACCAGTCCGTACACGAGGTAATACGCCGCCGACAGGCCCTGGAGCAGCCAGCATCCCGCGACGAACGCCGCGGCCCGCCAGGTCGGCGCCTCTCGCGCGCGGTGGAGCGCGAGGAACATCAGGGGCAGCCACCAGGTCGCGAGGATCTGCAGGTGCGCGGTCTGCGAGAACCGGTACGGGGCGAGCACGAATGCGAGGCCCCCGACCAGCGCGGCATCGTCACGCCCCGTGAGGGCGCGGCACAGCAGCCATGCCGCGAGGCCGGACAACCACCACGAACAGAGGTAGGTGACGTCGTAGGCGGCCAGTGGCGACAGCCCGAGCCACTGCAGGGGCGACGCGATGAGCGACAGGCCGAGCAGGTGATCCGTGAACGTGATGGCGTCGGGCAGGGGATGGAAGAACGGCGGGCTCCACCAGCCGGGGCTCAGGGGCAGCGTGGCCGCGTTCCAGGCGAGCGTACGCACGAGCAGCAGCGGGTCGCCGAGGTCGTTCGGCACGGCCGTGCCGATCCGCGCGGCCAGCGGCCACGTCAGCACCAGCGGCACGAGGAGGAAGAGCCCGGCCGCGACCAGCGCGGGGGGCACGCGAGGCGGACGGGCGCGCGGCAGCTCTCGCATCACCCGAGGATTAGACGGACATGGATCGGCACCGGCCGGCGGCGACGGCGGTCAGCGTACGGACATCTCGGGCGCGCGGCGCAGCACCAGCGTCTTTTTCCGCATGGTGATCCCGGCCAGGTCCGGACCGAACTCCGCGGCGCGGATCCGCCCCTGATACTCCTGCCAGTCGGCCAACGACCGGAGGCCGTAGGTCCGCAGGTAGTCCCACCCGTCCGCGACGATCAGCCGGCCGGTCTCGGACCAGGCGTAGAGCGCCTCGTCCTTCTCGAAGTCGCGCACACGCCCCGCCAGCAGTTCCTCGTAGGCGTCGTGCGCGGCCGGCACGAGCTGGACGTACTCGAAGACCGTGATCTCGGGCGGGGGCTCCTGGTCGCTCACCGGATCACTGAGGCGTGGCCGCATCTCGACGAACTGGTCGGTGTGGGCCACCGTGTGGCGGCTGATCTGGTCGTAGAACCGCAGGGGCGACAGGCCGCCCCGGGCCGGGCGCCGCAGCATGTCGTTGGCCTGGTCCATGCCCGCCATGTCCCGGTAGGCGCTCACGATCACCAGGTCCACCGGCTCAGGGCTCTCGGCCTCGTGGTACGCGCGCAACCGGAGGAGTGGGGTGATGCCCTCGTAGATCGGCAGCAGTTGCTGGCGGTAGATCTGCTCCACCTGCACCAACGAGCCCGGCGACAGGTGGAACGAGACGATCTGGCGGATCTCGCCGACGAGCCCCTGGTCCTGTGCGGCTGGCACGGCGCCGAGCAGCACGGCGACGGCGGCGGTGCCGGTGGCGGCGCGGACGCGGCGCATGGCGTCAGCGCTGCTCGAGAGGCAGCCAGGTCTGGGGATACGTCGGGCCGGTGTACTCCGCGCGCGGCCGGATGAGCCGGTTGTTCGCGTACTGCTCCAGCACGTGCGCGGTCCAGCCCGAGACGCGGCTGACCGCGAAGATGGGCGTGTAGAGGTCGATGGCGATCCCCATCGTGTAGTACGCGGACGCCGAGTAGAAGTCGACGTTCGGGAACAGGCCCTTCTCGCTCTTCACGAGCGACTCGATGCGCTCGCTCATCTCGTACCACTTCGTGCGGCCGGCCTGCTGTCCGAGCTCCTTCGACATCCGGCGCAGGTGTGTGGCGCGCGGGTCCTCCGTCCGGTACACGCGGTGGCCGAAGCCGGAGATCTTCTCCTTGCGCGCGAACTTGCCTCGCACGTAGCCGTCCACCCGGTCGGCGCCCGCGTCCTCGCCGATCTCAATGAGCATCTTCATGACCTCGGCGTTCGCCCCGCCGTGCAGCGGCCCCTTCAGCGTGCCGATCCCCGCGACGATGGCGGAGTGGATGTCGGTAAGGGTCGCGGCGGCGACACGCGCGGCAAAGGTGGAGGCGTTCAGCTCGTGGTCCGCGTGCAGCGTGAGCGCGATGTCCATCGCGCGAATGGCCGTCGGCCCCGGGCGGTCGCCGGTGAGCATGTAGAGGAAGTTGGCGGCGTGCCCCATCGCCGGGTCCGGCGCCACCGGGTTGGCGCCCGCCTGCATGCGGCCCCACGTGGCCACCAGGCTGGCGAGCTGGCCGGTCAGCCGCACGGCCTTGCGGTACGAGGCGGCCGGGCTGTTGTCGCTGGCATCCGGGTCGTAGTGGGCGAGGGCGGACGTGAGCGTGCGCAGCGCGTCCATGCCGTCGGTCGGCGGCAGGCTCTTCATCAGCCGGATCACCGGCTCGGGCAGCGGCCGCGCGGCCGCCAGCTGCGACTGCAGGTCGCCGAGCTCGGCCCGCGACGGCAGCCGGCCATGCCACAGCAGGTAGCAGGTCTCCTCGAACGTGGCGAACCGGGCCAGGTCGTGGATGTCGTACCCCCGGTACGACAGGATGCCGCGCTGCCCGTCGATGAAGCAGATCCCGGAGGAGGTCGCGACGATGTCTTCGAGCCCGGCTTTCGCCTTCACGTCTGCCATTTCGCCATCTTAGCGGAACGGGATTCGGAAAAGGGGACTGTCCCCATTTCCCTCCCACTCACTCCCGCGACAGGCAGAACCCCGGCGTGTGCAGCCAGCAGCCAGCCCCCTCGTCGTGCGCATCGCGGCGCAGGCGGCGCACGGTCATGAAGTCGCCGCGGGCCATCGCCTGCCCGAGGCGTGCCTCGATGGCGGGGTCGCGCGCCCCGGCAGCGTTGTAGATGGCGACCATGTTGAGGAAGCGCGCGGGGTAGCTCGCGGACATGGGGACAGTCCCCATGTCGGATTCCTGCGGCGCAGAGAGGGGGACGGTCCCCATTGCGGCCGGAGCCGGTTCGGACGGCCGTTCGACCAGGAGCGCGAAGCCCTTGCCAACCGGGGCCCCGGGCGGCATCGTCACGGTCAGGGGCACGAGCAGGCGGCCGCCGGGGGCGAGGGCGTCGAGCCACGATGGCCTCGGATGCGTCGCGCCGGCATTCACCAGCACGACGTCGAAAGGCCGGCTGTGCTCCGCGGCGTCGCCGGTGTAGACGAGCACGTTGGGCCGATCCGCCAGGCCATCGCGCGCGCGGGACGCGAGTGCCGCGTCGACCTCCCACGCCTCCACGTGCCCGTCCGCGCCGACCGCCTCGGCCATCACCGCCGTGTAGTAGCCGGTACCCGCCCCGACGTGCAGCACACGCGCACCCGGCCGGACGCCGAGCGCCTGCATCCAGGCCGCCAGCAGCGACGGCACGCCGTTGAAGAGCTGCCGCGACGCGTCGATGGCGATGGCCAGGTTGTGGTACACGCGCTTCGGGTCCGCGTCCGACGTCGTACGCGGCGGGCCGAAGACCTCACCCTCCCCACGCGCGGTCCAGGGGCCGGGGCCAAGGAACCGTTCCCGCGGCACCGCGGCGAACGCCGCCACGAGATGGGCCGCCGTGAGCCCCGCGACCGCCTCGATCTCCTCCGCATAGAACTGCGCGTAGGTCACTTCTTCCTCCTCTGGGGACGGCGTCCGCCGGCGAGCGCGCGGCTGCCGATGGCGAGGGCCTCGGCCTTCGAGCCGGCGACGATGACACGTGGCCCGGCCTGGCGGGCGTACGACGGCGACACCCCGGGACTGCCTGGCACGTAGCGGGCCTCGCCGGCCTGCACGAGACGCTTCAGCGTCACGTGCAGGGACGCGAGCGGGTTCGAGTAGCGCGTGAAGTCGAAGCCAATCGCCTCGAGCTCGTCGCGAATCCGTGACGCAGCCAGCGGCTCGTCGTGGCGCCGCAGCACGGCGCGGCACCCATCGGCCAGGCCGAACGGGACGGTGGGTTCGAGACCGCAGAGCCGGCTCAGGGTCGCAATCGTCCGCTGCAGGTCGGTGAGGCGCCGGTCGAGCGCGGTCCGCTCGGCGGACAGGCGCTCCCACTCCCGGCACGCGGAATCGAGTGCCTTGCGGTAGTCGGCGTCGGCCATGCCGATCTTATACGTCTCGTATAAATGCGTGTCAATGCCCTGCACCGCGGGCCCGTGGGCCGGCGGGCGGAAGGAACAAGTCCGCCGCCGGGCACGTCTGTGGTTCCAGGCGGAGGAGGCCTCGACAGATGGGTGGATGGTTCGGCGACCTGCGCGTCTCGGTCCGGCAACTGGCGAAGGCCCCGGGCTTCACCGCCGCCGCCATCGTCGTCCTGGCCCTCGGCATCGGGCTGAACGCGGCGATGTTCAGCCTCGTCTATGCGTTCGGCCTGATGGGACGGCCGTACGCCGATCCCGACCGTGTCGTCCAGCTCTACTCGAGCAAGACCTCCACGCCGGATTCGTATCGCGCCTTCTCGTACGCGGCGTACCGTGAGCTCGCGTCCCACCCCGAGGTCTTCTCCGGCGTCTTCGCGCACAACCCCACGCTCGTCGGCGTTGGCGAAGGCGGCGACAGCCGTCGCGCGTTCGCCGCGCTGGTCTCGCGCGAGTACTTCGAGGTCCTGGGTGTGCCCATCGTACGGGGCCGGGGGTTCACGGCCCAGGAGAGCCGCCCCGGGCAGGACATCCCGGTGACCATCGTCTCGTGGGCCTACTGGCAGAAGACGGGCTTCGACCCGGACGTCATCGGCCGCGAGATCCGCGTCAACGGACGGCCGTTCACCATCATCGGCGTCACGCCGCGTGGGTTCACGGGCACGATGATGGTCTTCGGCCCCGAGCTCTTCTTCCCGTTCGGGGTGTTCGACACGGTGTCGAACGACTTCCAGGGCGAGACCGCACGCACGCTCGAACGGCCCGACGCGTTCAACCTGTTCCTCGTCGCGCGGCTGGCCGACGGCGTGGATCCCGCCGGCCTCGACGCGCCGCTCTCGGTGGTGGCCGGGCGCCTGGCCTCGACCTTCCCGGCCGAGTACGAGGACGCGCGCCTCACCGCCGGTCCCCTCCCCCGGTTCGGCACCAGCACGTCCCCCAGTGACGAAAGTGTGCTTGGCCTGCTGGCACTGATGCTCCTGGGCCTCACGGGCGCGGTGCTGCTCACGGTCTGCCTCAACCTGGCGAGCCTGTTGATGGCCCGCGGCTCGGCCCGGCGCAAGGAGTTCGCCGTGCGCCTCGCGCTCGGCGGCGGGCGGTTCCGCATCGTGCGCCAGCTGCTGCTCGAGGGCTTCCTGCTGTCGCTGGCGGGCGGCACCGCCGGCATCCTGCTGGGGTTCTACGGGGTCGACACGCTGATGGGCGCGTTCGCGTCGATGCTGCCGCTGACCATCGTGCTCGAGGGCGCGACGTCCCCGGCCGTGGTCGCGGCCACCTTCTTCTTCTGCCTGCTCGCCACTGGCGCCTTCGCGCTGGGGCCGGCGCTCCGGCACTCGACGGTCGACGTGCTCGCCGACCTCAAGCCCCATGCCGGCGACGACACGACGCGGCGCCGGCGCCGCTGGCTCCCACGCAACCCGCTCGTGGTCGCGCAAGTGGCCCTGTCGCTGGCGCTGCTGATCGCGGCAGGCCTCTGGATTCGCATGGCACAGACCGCGCTCAGTGTCGACCTGGGCTACCGGGCCGACAGCACGGTGATGGCGGAGGTCGACGGCAAGCTGGCAGGACTGTCGTCGCCGCAGGTCCTGGACCTCTACTCCCGCGTGACGACGCGCCTGGCGGCGCTGCCCGGGTCCCGCGCGGCGGTCGGGGCCCTGGTCCCGCTGGGCATGGTCCACATCGGCCGCGAGGTGCGGCGCGCCGGCATCCAGGTGCCGGACGACGCGAAGCCCGCGACCCCGGAGACGGGCCGCGCCCTTGGCGCCGACTGGAATGCCGTGAGCGGCGAGTACTTCGACGTGATGGGCGTGTCGCTCCTGCAGGGCCGCACGTTCACGGCCGCCGAGTCGTTCCAGGCCGGAGGCCCGCCGGTCGTCATCCTGGACGAGGTGCTGGCCCGGAAGCTGTGGCCGGACGGGTCGGCACTCGGGCAGCAAGTGCAGTTCACCGTGCGGGACGGCGGGCGCCCCGACCTCACCTACGACGTGGTGGGCATCGCCGCCACGACGCGCCGCGACCTCTTCGAGAAGGAGCCCTCCGGCGCCGTCTACGAGCCGTTCGGGCAGAGTGCGCTGGGCAACGCGTACTTCCATGTGCGGCCGGCCACGGCGGCGCCGGGGTTCGCCGACGAGGTCCGTCGCGTGATCCACGCGGAAGCCCCGGGCCTGCCGATGTTCAGCGCCCGCACCTTCGGCGACCACGTGGCCTCGGCCATCGAGTACTGGGCCTTGAAGCTGGCGGCCTCGCTCTTCGGGGTCTTCGGCGGGCTGGCGATGGTGGTGGCGCTCGTCGGCATCTACGGCGTCATGAGCTACGCCGTGGCCCGACGCACGCGGGAGATTGGCATCCGCATGGCCGTGGGCGCCCGCCCGCGATCGGTGCAGGGCATGGTCCTCGGCGAGAGCCTGTCGATGACGCTGGCCGGCCTGGCGATCGGCCTGGTGCTCGGGATCGGGACGGGGCAGGCCCTCGCGTCGATCTTCGTGGACCTCTCCCCCTTCGACGCGGTGGTGTTCAGCCTGGTGCCGATCGGGTTCCTGGTGGCCGCCGTGGCGGCGGCCTGGTTCCCGGCCCGCCGCGCGACGCGGGTGCAGCCGATGCAGGCGCTGCGCACTGAGTGACGCGAGTCGCGCGCTGGCCGCCACTACCCGTGACAAAGGGGTCAGGCCCCTGTTCCTTCTCCTGCTGGAGGAACAGGGGCCTGACCCCGTCTTCGCGCCGCCGGCTGCGCGCGCGCTAGCTGGCTTCGCGCTGGGCGACCGACACGACGGTGTCGCCCGAGAACTGCTGGAAGATGCTCAGCAGGCCGGTGTAGAGGAAGCCGATCTGGAACAGCATCAGGAACGGCACGGTGCCGTAGATGCCGTTGGCCAGCGCGTAGAACAGCGTGCCGGTGAAGTAGACGCCGAGCGCCACCTCGATGACGGGCTGGATGCCCACGGCCTGGCGGTACTTCTTGCCCAGCCAGTCGTCCGCGCGCCCCTCGATGCGGTACTTCGGCGTGCGGGCGAACTCGCTCGGCTTGTGGAACAGCGCCTCGAACACGGCCCGCGTGTTGTTGACGGCGAGCCCGATCCCGATCGACATCAGGAACGGCAGGTACCGGAGCCGCTCGGTCCAGGTCTGCGGGTACAGCTCACGCTGGCAGACCATGTAGAAGTTGGCCACCGACGCCGTCGCCGCGAAGAACAACGGCACGTCGATGAGCAACATCTCGTACCAGCCCATGTTGTAGCGGATCACCATCGACGGCGCCATCAGCACCGACAGCACGCACATGAGCGGGTAGTTGAAGTTCGCCGAGAGGTGGAAGAACGCCTCGGTCTTCACGCTGAGCGGCTGGTTCGACCGCAGGATGCGCGGCATCAGCTTCAGGAACGTCTGGATCGAGCCCTTCGCCCAGCGGTGCTGCTGCGACTTGAAGGCGTTCATCTCGACCGGCAGCTCCGCCGGTGCGATGTGATCGGGCAGGAACACGAACCGCCAGCCGCGCAGCTGCGTCCGGTAGCTCAGGTCGAGGTCCTCGGTCAGCGTGTCGTGCTGCCAGCCCCCGCCGTCGTAGATCGCCTCCCGGCGCCAGATGCCGGCCGTCCCGTTGAAGTTGAAGAAGCACCCGGACCGGTTGCGGCTCCCGTGCTCGAGGACGAAGTGCGCGTCGAGCAGGATCGCCTGGATCTTGGTCAGGAGCGAGTAGTCCTCGTTGACGTGCCCCCAGCGCGCCTGCACCATCGCGATGCCGGGGTCCGAGAAGTAGTGGACCGTGCGCATGAGGAAGTCGGACGCCGGGATGAAGTCGGCGTCGAACACCGCGACGAACTCGCCGCGCGCCACGCGCAGGCCCTCGTCCAGCGCGCCGGCCTTGTAACCCACGCGGTTGGTCCGGTGCAGGTACTTGATGTCGACGCCCTGCGCCTGGTACCGGCGCACGGCGAGTTCCGCGATCTCCCGCGTCTCGTCGGTGGAGTCGTCCAGGACCTGGATCTCGAGGCGGTCGCGCGGGTAGTCGAGACGGCACACCGCCTCCACCAGCCGATCGACGACATACATCTCGTTGTAGAGCGGGAGCTGCACCGTCACGATCGGCAATGGATCGAGCGTGTGGCGCGGTACAGGCACCTCGTCCCTGTACTTCATGTACTGGTACACCAGGTAGTACCGGTGCCACCCGTACACGGCCAGGATTACGAGGACGAAGAAGTACGCGGCGAGGATGAAGGTCTCAGCGGGCGTCATTTACGGTCGGGCTTCCGCCCCAGGGCATAAACAGTCATTATAGAAGGGGCCCCGGTAAAGTCAACGAAACACGGATGATAGCGTGATGACACCTGCCGACCTCCGCGCCCTCCTGGACGACGTCCGGGCCGGCGCCCTCAGCACCGACGACGCCCATGCGCGCCTGCTGGCCCGGATGCGCGACCAGCCGTACGGGGACCTCGGATTCGCCCGGGTCGATCACCACCGGTCCCTGCGGCAGGGCTTCCCCGAGGTGGTGCTGGGCCTCGGCAAGACACCCGACCAAATCGCCCGAATTTCGGCCGAAATCGTCGCCAGGGACCATCCCCTGCTCGTCACCCGGGCCAGCGAGGCCGCCTGGGAGGCCGTCCGGACGGTCGTCCCGGAAGCCGAGTTCCACCCCCTCGCCCGGGCCATCGTGCGCCCCCGTCCGGTCCCACCCGGGAAGGGGACGATTGCCGTGGCTTCGGCGGGCACCTCCGACATCCCCGTCGCCGAGGAGGCCGCGGTGACCGCCACCGTCATGGGCAACTCGGTGGAGCGGCTCTACGACGTGGGCGTCGCCGGCATCCACCGGGTGCTCGGCCAGCGCAGCCGCCTCGAGGCCGCCCGCGTCATCATCGTCGTCGCCGGGATGGAAGGGGCCCTGCCGAGCGTCGTCGCGGGCATGGTGGACGTGCCGGTGATCGCCGTGCCCACCAGCATCGGCTACGGCGCGAGCTTCGGCGGCATCGCCGCGCTGCTCGGCATGCTCAACTCCTGCGCCAACGGCGTCTCCGTCGTCAACATCGACAACGGATTCGGCGCCGGGTGCATCGCCAGTATGATCAACCACCTGTAGGGGCGTCTCCCCAATGCCCTCACGGAGACACGGAGACACGGAGACACGGAGGCTGACGCCTCGATTTGAGATCGCAGATTTCAGATTGCAGATTTGAAGGCGTTCCCTCGCACAACGCACCCAGGGGTCGAGTCCGGACCCATTTCAATCTTCAATCCGAGATCTGAAATCTGAGATCGGAGGCGCAGCCCCCGTGCCTCCGTGTCTCCGTGCCTCCGTGGCCGCATTTCGATTGCGACCGGGTACCAGGTTCATGCTCTCAGTCCGCACCCTCGAGTTCGATCGCATCGTCGAGTCGGTGACCGCGCTCGCGCTGACGCCCATGGGCGCGGAGCGACTGCGGGCACTCGAGCCGTCGGTCGAGCCCGTCGAGGTGGCTGAGGCGCTGGCGCACACCAGCGAGACGGCGGCCTACCTCGAGGGGCATGCCCTGTTCCCCCTGCGCGCGGCGACCGGCCTGGACGAGGCGCTGGGCGGCCTCATGGTCGAGGGCCGGCCACTGGAGCCGCTGGCCCTGCGCGCGGTGGCGGAGTTCCTCGACTCGGTGGACCGCACCCGCGGGGCCATTCGCGAGGCCGGGGCGGCCTGTCCGCGACTCGCGGCCATTGTCGCGGCGCTCCCCTCCTTCGGCGAGGAGGTCGCGGCGGTCCGTCGGGCCATCGATCCCTCCGGCGACGTGCTGGACGAGGCGAGCCCCACGCTCCGCAGCATTCGCGACCAGCTCCGCCACAAGCGGCAGAAGCTGCGCGGCACCCTGGAGCAGTTCGTCAAGGGCCGCGAGACGACCAAGTACCTGCAGGAACAGGTGATCACGGAGCGGAACGGCCGCTACGTGCTGGTCGTGCGCGCCGAGCACCGGGGCAACGTGCCCGGCATCGTGCACGGCAGCTCGACGAGCGGCGCCAGCCTGTTCCTCGAGCCGGCGGCCACCGTCGAGATCAACAACGACATCGTCGAGCTCGAGGAGCGGGAGAAGGCGGAGATCTTCCGGATCCTGCTGGAGCTGACGGACCGCTTCCGGCACCGGCCGGACGAGGTCGACGCGTGCATCGAGGCCGCGGCGGCCATCGACGTGCTGCAGGCGAAGGCGCGCTACAGCGCGCGTGTACGCGGCGTCGAGCCGCGGTTCGCGCTCGACGGGGCCATCGTGCTCAGCGACGCCCGCCATCCCCTGCTCGCCGAGCCCGTGCCCATCGAGGTGCGTGTGGATCCGCCCGCGCGGGTGCTGCTCATCACCGGCCCCAACACCGGCGGCAAGACGGTCGCCCTCAAGACCGCCGGCCTGTTCGTGCTGATGGCGCAGTCGGGCCTGCACGTGCCGGCCACCGAGGCGGTCCTGCCCGTCTTCCGCAGCGTGTTCGCCGACATCGGCGACGAGCAGTCGATCAGCGCCAGCCTGTCCACCTTCTCCGCGCACATCACGAACATCGTGTCGATGGATCGTGACATGGCGCTGCCGTGCCTCGTGCTCCTGGACGAGGTGGGCACGGGCACCGATCCGAACGAAGGTGGCGCGCTCGCGACGGCGATCGTCAACCACTTCCGGCAGCGTGGCGCCCATGTCATCGCGACGACCCACTACGACGCGCTGAAGACCTGGGGCACCGGCACCGAGGGCGTGACGACGGCAGCGTTCGCGTTCGATCCGCAGACGTTCGCGCCGACCTACCGGCTCATCTACGGCGCCCCCGGCCGCAGCCTCGCCATCGAGATTGCGCGGCGGCTGGGCATGCCCCTGCCGGTCGTCGCCGCCGCCCGCGGGTTCCTGAGCGACGACCAGAAGCGGCTGGCCGCGCACCTCGAACGCGTGGACGCGCAGGCCCGCGCGCTCGAGAGCGAGCGCTCCCGGCTGCAGCGCGACCGCCGGGCGCTGGAGGACGCGCAGAAGGCCGCTGCCGCGCGCGAGGCCGACCTGGCGGAACGCGAGGCGCGGTTCACGAAGCGGCTGGGTGAGCGGCTTGACGACCGCGTGCGGCAGGCGAAACGCGACATCGACCAGGTGATCGCGGAACTCCGCCAGAAGAGCGACGCGCTCGTGGAACAGGCGGCGGCACGGACATCCGGCGTCTCGACGGGCGAGGCCGGCGCCACGCGGGCGGCCGCGACGGCCGCGGTCGACCGGATCGCCGCGTCGGTCCGCGGCGATGGTCCCGTATCCGCCGGGCCCGCCCCGACACCGGACGCGCCCGCGGGTCCCCCCGTCGTCGGCGCGCGCGTGGCCGTCGGCGGCCTCGGGCTCGAAGGCACGATCGTCGCGATCCAGGGCGCGCAGGCCGACGTGGACGTGCGCGGCAAGCGCATGCGCTCGCCGCTCGGCAACCTGCGCGTGCTGGCGGCGCCGGCGAAGGCCGGCAGCAGCCAGGTGCGCGTCAACGTGGACCTGAAGCCACGCGACGGCTTGCTGTCGGAGCTGAACGTGATCGGCTGCACCGTGGATGAGGCCACCGATCGGGTCTCACGGTTCCTCGACGACACCATGGTCACCGACGTGCGTGAGGTCCGCATCGTGCACGGTCACGGCACCGGGCAGCTGCGCCGGGGCCTGCAGAAGTTCCTGAAGGACCATCCGCTCGTCGCGACCGTCAGCGTCGCGCCCGACACCCAGGGTGGCGGTGGCGCGACCATCGTCGTGCTGAAGGACTAGACGGAAACGGCGCGACTCCCCATTCCCCTACGGCTGTTCGACGCGCAGCTCCGTCCGGCAGTTCGCCAACGGCAGTTCGCCGGCGGCAAGCTCGATCGCCAGTTCCCCGGGCGGGATGGGGGCAGGCAGTGCAATCTCGAATCGCCAGCGTCCCTTGCCGAACGGCTGCGGCCGCTCGACCGGGAAGACCAGCGCGGCGTCCGCCCCGGGCGCGGTGACGCGGAACAGGATGGGCACGTCCTTCGGGAGCTCCCGGGCCGACAGCAGCGTGGCCAGCATCAGCGGCTGGTCGCCGCGCACGCGCCGGGAGACGTTCGGCTGCACCTGCCGTCCCTGGCCCTGCACGATCATGAACCCGCCGCACGCCGGCAGCTCCGCGCCCGGGTCCGCGACCTCGACGTTCGCAAAGGCCAGTCCCTCGCGCGCCTCATCCCGGACTTCGGCCGCCAGGCGTACCTGGTAACGCCCCGCCCGGAGGCCCATCCGCGCGAGGCCGCGCGCCACACCGCCCGACGCCTTGAGGCTGCCCTTGGTGCCGCCGGACTGCTTGCCTCGTTCGTCCACGGCCACGAGCGTGTAGTCGACGCGCGCGCCGTCCGCCAGGCCCTGCCCGATCTCGAAGGGCACGGCCAGCGACGCCGTGCCCGACGGGTTGGGGAACATCGTCGGGGCCATGGCGACGGGCAGGCCGGCCTGCGGGAGCGGCGCCGCGATGGGCGACGCCGCGGCGAGGCGCAGGCCCGCCGGCGTCGGGGCGTAGGCGCGGCGATGCAGCAGCTCGATCCCGGCGACACGCGAACGCACCTCGATGCGGCGCGCCTTCGCGCCGCCGGTCGCCGTGGGTTCGTAGCCGATCAGGTAGTAGAAGCGGTTCTCCTCGGTGATCTGCTCGAAGGCGGACGTGAGATCGTTCGTGCTGACGGTGGCGCGGCCGCCGGTGGCCGTCGCGAGGTCGCGCAGCGTGTCGAGCCCGGCGTCGCGCGCGGCCGGCACGGGCGAGGGCCCGAGCGCCGGTTCGGTCGAGCCCTTCAACCCGCGCGGATCGATCGTGTAGATGGCGACGTTGCCCTCGCGCGCCGCCGCGAGCAGCCGGCGCATCGCGTCGAGCGTGCGCCCGGTGCTCTCGCTGGCGAGCGCCTCGAGGTCGAACGCCACGCCCGGGCTGAAGAACACCACGACCTTCCGCCGCCCCGGAACCGGCGCCAGGTACTCGACCATGCGCTGCAGCATCGCCAGGCTCTGCTCCGCCTGGATCCGCAAGGCCGGGTCCTGGTCCAGCAGGCCGAGCTCCGAGAAGTCCGGCAGCTGCGGCACGTCGCCGCCGGGGGTCGGCACGGCCTGGTCGGTCGATCCGGTCAGGCGGCTGACGTCGAAGTTGGCCGCGCCCGACGCCTGGTCGATCACCGACAGCGCCATCTCGTGGTCGGTCGTCAGCACGAGGCCGCTGTCGACCTGCGAGCGCACGACCGCCACGTAGTCCTGCGGCCGCGTGTGCTCGTCGACGAACCGCCGTGCCCAGTTCCGCAGGTCGCGCGTGTGGCGCCCGTCGAGGAGCAGGTCGTCCAGCACGAGCGCGAAAACGGCCCCGGGCTCGGCCGCGTTGCTGAAGACACCGGGCGGATCGGGATTGCGCTCCGACGCGCGCTCGAGGTTCACCACCTCGAACTGGCGGATCACCTGCGGCCGGCCGTCCTCGTAGACCTCGAAGTCGTCCGCCGTGAGATCGCGGGCGAGCCGGCCGTCCACCCGCGTCGCGATCACGTCCACGAGCACGAGCTCGGTGCTGGCCCGGAACTGCTGGGCCGACACACCGGGGCCGGCCGCGAGCGTGACCAGGACGCCGACCGCGGCCCTCCGCCACATGCACCGTCGACCGACCGAATCCGTCCGTGGCACCTGGCTGCTCATCCGCCTACTCTAACCGCTGAGCCGGCTGCGGAGAACGGAAGGGGTAGAATCGCGTCCCGCACCCATCCGGAGCGGGCAGGCGCTCCCGCGGGCGCAGGACGGAGGCTGACTATGGACCGCCGCGCATTCGTCGCCGCGTTCGCCGCCACCGGACTCTCCACCACGCTGTTCCCTGGCATCCTCTGGGCCCAGATGCAGCCGGGCACCAGGGTGGTCACGCTGGCGATGGTCCGCGAGTCGGCCCGCCTCGCCGGCCTCTCCTGGACCGACGAGCAGTGCCAGGACCTCGCCGACTCGCTCTCGAGCCTGGCGCGGGGGGCCGAAGCCATCGACAAGCCGACGCTCACCAACGCGTCTCCGCTGCCGTTCCACTTCGACCCGCACCCGCCGGGGCTCCGGCCCGACCCACCGCCGGCCGCCGTGTTCCAGCCGACGTCCGCACCACCCGTCCGGCGGCCCGCGAATCTCGAGGCCGCGGCCTTCTGGCCCCTGACTCACCTGGCCCACCTGCTCGAGACCCGTCAGGTCACCTCCGCCGAGCTGACGACGATGTACCTGGCCCGCCTGAAGCGCTTCAACGGGCAGTTGAACTGCGTGGCGGCGTTCACCGAGGAGCGTGCGATGGCCGAGGCGGCCGCGGCCGATCGCGAGATCGCCGCTGGCCGCTACCGGGGGCTCCTCCACGGCATGCCCTACGGCGTGAAGGACATCATCGCGGCGCGCGGGGCTCCGACGCGTTGGGGCGCGGCGCCGCTCGAGAACCAGGTGTTCGACGAGGACGCCACCGTCGTCACCCGGCTCAGGGACGCGGGCGCGGTGCTGGTCGCCAAGCTCGCCACCGGCGAGCTGGCGTTCGGTGACCAGTGGGCACACGGGCGCACGAACAACCCGTGGCGTCCCGAGGAAGGCAGCAGCGGCTCGTCGGCCGGGCCAGGCGCGGCCACCGCCGCCGGCCTCGTCGCCTTCTCGATCGGGACCGACACCGGCGGCTCGATCCTCTCGCCGTCGGTCCGGTGTGGACTCGTCGGCCTGCGACCGACCTTCGGACGAGTGAGCCGCCACGGTGTCATGGCGGCCGGCACGACGCTCGACAAGATCGGCCCGATGTGCCGCCACGCGGAGGACTGCGCGATCGTCCTCCACGCCGTCGCCGGCCCCGACAACCAGGACCTGGCCGTGGCCGACGTCCCGACCGCGTGGCACCCGGCGCCTGGCCGCTACCCGAAGCGCATCGGCTACGACCCGGCCATGCTCGAGGCCGCCACCGACGACGAGCAGCGCGCCAACGACGCCCGTGCCCTGGAGGTGCTCCAGCGTCTGGGCTGCACGACCCACGCGGTCACGCTGCCTCCCGGCGACCTCAGCTACTTCATCGAGTACGTCGAGCGCGCCGCGGCCTTCGAGCAGTTCACCAGTCACGGCCTGCACGAGGGCGTGCGCCCGCGCACGAGCCGCTACCTGCGGGCCTGCCAGCTGGTCACGGCCGTGGATTACCTCCAGGCGAACCGCCGGCGCGCGGCGATCATGCAGGAGGTCGGCCGGGTGATGGCGGGCCTCGACGCCGTGATGTTCACGACGACGACGCTCGACTCGCGGACGAGCCTGAACCCGGTGCTGAGCCTGACGGGGCACCCGTCCATCGCGGTGCCCAACGGCTTCCGCGCCAACGGGACGCCGACCGGCGTGATGTTCGCGGGGCATCTTTACCGGGAGGGGGATCTCATCGCGCTGGCGCGCGCGTACCAGGACCTCACGGGACAGGCCGCGCGGCAGCCGCCGCTCTTCGCCGCGCAGTAAGATGAACGACTCAGCCCCCCGAGGCCCCACGCGTGAGATTCCCACAGGTCTTCATCGACGAGGTCCGATCGGCCGCCGACATCGTGACGGTCATCTCGGACTACGTGTCGCTGCGCAAGGCCGGCACGAGCTACAAGGGCCTCTGCCCCTTCCACGGCGAGAAGACCCCGTCCTTCAACGTGAACCGCGATCGCGGGTTCTTCCATTGCTTCGGCTGCGGCGTCGGGGGCGACGTCTTCAAGTTCATGGAGCTGCAGGAGTCGGTGGGCTTCACCGACGCCGTCCGGCAGCTCGCCCAGCGCTTCGGCATCCCGATCCCCGAGATGGAGGGCGGCGACCGCGAGCGCGAGAGCGCCAGTGAACGGGAGGCGCTGCTCCGCGCCCACGAGATAGCCGCGGCGTACTTCCAGGAGGCCCTCGCCTCCCCCGCCGGCGCGCGCGTCCGGGAATACCTTCGCACCACGCGCGGGCTGACCGACGAGACCGTGCAGCGGCTCGGCCTGGGCTGGGCGCCCCCGGGACGCGACCTCCTCCGGCAGCGCCTCGCGCGCCAGGGGATTCCGGAGCCGTTGATCGTGATGAGCGGCCTCGTCTCCCGCCGGGACGATGGGTCGATCGTGGACCGGTTCCGGAACCGGCTGATGGTGCCGATCGCGCGGGACACCGGGTCGATCATCGCGTTCGGCGGCCGCGCGCTCGAGAAGGACCAGGTCCCGAAGTACCTGAACTCGCCCGAGACACCGATCTACACGAAGAGCCGCACGCTGTACGGCCTCAACCTGTCGCGCCAGGACCTCAAGAAGTCCGGTTTCGCGGTCATCGTCGAGGGCTATTTCGACTTCGCGCAGGTCTTCCAGGCGGGCGGCCTGCCGGTCGTGGCGACCTGCGGCACGGCCCTCACGCCGCAGCACGCCCAGATGCTCCGCCGGTTCGCCTCGAAGGCCATCCTCTGCTTCGACCCCGACCAGGCGGGCCAGGCGGCGGCCGAGCGAAGCTGTGAACTTCTGGTCACCGAAGGCTTCAGCGTCAACGTGGCCCTGCTGCCGAACGGCGATGATCCCGATACGTTCCTGCAGGAGCACGGTCGGGACGCCTACGTCGGGGAACTGCGGCGGTCGAAGCCGTACCTCGAGTTCCTGCTCGACCGGGCGGCGGCGGGGCGGGACTTCACCCGCGACGACGACCGGCGGGAGTTCCTGCGGGACATGCTGGCCGTGGCGGCCCGCATTCCGGACCCCGCGGCGCGGGACCAGTTCGCCGACCGGCTGGCACACAAGGCGCGGGTCACCGAGGCGGTGATCCGGGCCGAAATCCGGAAGGCGGCGGTGCAGAAGCGGACGGACCTTCCGGCCGAGCGGACCCCGGGGCTGTCGGGGGGGCGGATCCGGGGCGCCGAAAAGGGGCTGATCTGGGGCCTGGTGCACGAACCGGCGGCGGTGCTGCCGTTCGTTGACCAGCTGGAACTTGAAGACTTGCAAGGACTTCGGTCGCGCGTGATTCTCGAGACCGCCCGGGAGCTGGCCGGGGCGGGCGTGGAAGATGTGCCTTCTGCGCTGCTCGAGCGTCTAAGTAGAGAGGACGCCCAATTGGTCGCGGCCATCGCCGCCGAGCCGGAACCCCCCGTGCTCTCCGCCGACACGTGCGTCCACGCCCTGAAAGTCGCCCGCGTCGAGCGCGAGCTCGGCGCCCTGCAGGAGGAGATTGCCCGGGTCCGCCGGGACGGGTCCGCCGGCCCGGACCTGGTCGACCTCCTGCGCCGGAAGAACGAGCTCCGGAGCGCGCTCGAACGGTCTGCCCACAAGGCAGCCGGCGGGCTATAATGAAAAGTTGCCCCTCGGCCCGTCGGCCTGGAAGGGGCACGAGGCCAGCCGTCATTCCCGGTAGGAGGTACGACCTTGTCGATTGAGGACAAGTTCGACGAAGTTCGCCAGCTCATCATCATCGGCAAGGAAAAGGGCTACCTGCTGTACGACGAGGTCAGCGACATGCTGCCCGCCGACCTGACGGCGTCGCCCGAGGATCTCGAGGAGCTGTTCAGCGCGTTTGGCAACGCCGGGATCGACCTGGTCGACTCGGAGAAGGCGTACCGCGACCGCGAAGGCGGCGACCGCGAGGGCAACGAGGAGAGCTCGGAGCTCGACCTGACGCCCGGGGCGCTCGACAAGACGAACGATCCCGTCCGCATGTACCTGCGCGAGATGGGCACCGTGCCGCTGCTCACGCGTGAGGGCGAGGTGTCGATCGCCAAGCGCATCGAGCAGGGCAAGCTGTCGGTCATCAAGTCGATCTCGCGCATGCCCGCCATCACCAAGGCGGTCATCCGCATGGGCGACCAGCTGAAGGCCGGCGAGCGTACGATCCGCGAGCTGGTGATCTTCAACGACGAGGAGATCACCGACGATCGCATCGAGGAGCGCGCGCAGCAGTTCCTCAAGCAGGTCGAGGGCGTGAAGAAGGCCCGGCTCGGCGCCGAGAAGCTCGCCGAGAAGCTGGCGCTCGTCCCCAAGAAGGACAAGAAGAAGTACCGGCGCGCGAAGTGGAAGGTCATGCGCGCGCAGGTCGAGCTCTCGCGCCTGATCCGGAAGATCGAGTTCACCGAGGCCGTGAAGCGGCGCCTCATCGACGAGGTCAAGGACATCGTCGACGCGGTGCTCCGCGTGCAGCGCGAGCTCGATCACGTCACGCGCACCCTCACCGCCAAGACGCGCCGGCCGAAGCTGAAGGAGGAGGAGCGCAAGCACCTCCTGAAGAAGCAGAAGGACCTGCGCGCCGAGATCAAACGCAAGACCGAGGACCTCGAGGAGAGCGCCGAGCACCTGCGGCACACGCTCGAGACCATCTACACCGGCGAGGCGAAGGCCGAGCAGGCGAAGAAGGAGCTCGTCGAGGCCAACCTGCGCCTCGTCGTCTCGATTGCCAAGAAGTACACGAACCGCGGCCTGCAGTTCCTGGACCTGATCCAGGAAGGCAACATCGGCCTGATGAAGGCCGTCGACAAGTTCGAGTACCGGCGCGGCTACAAGTTCTCGACCTACGCGACGTGGTGGATCCGCCAGGCCATCACCCGCGCGATTGCCGACCAGGCGCGGACCATCCGCATCCCGGTCCACATGATCGAGACGATCAACAAGCTCATTCGCACCTCGCGCGCGCTGGTGCAGGAGCTCGGGCGCGAGCCCACCTCCGAGGAGATCGCGCGGCGCATGGACATCCCGGTCGCGAAGGTCCGCAAGGTCCTGAAGATCGCCCAGGAGCCCATCTCGCTCGAGACCCCCATCGGCGAGGAGGAGGACTCGCACCTCGGCGACTTCATCGAGGACCGCTCGGCGACCTCGCCGTCCGAGGCCGTGATCAACCTCGACCTGAAGGAGCAGACCGAGTCGGTGCTGAAGACGCTGACCCCGCGCGAGGAGCGTGTGATCAAGATGCGCTTCGGCGTCGGCGACGGCAGCGAGCACACGCTCGAGGAGGTCGGCCAGAGCTTCGCCGTCACCCGCGAGCGCATCCGGCAGATCGAGGCGAAGGCGCTCCGCAAGCTGCGCCACCCGTCACGGTCACGGAAGCTGCGGGCCTTCCTCGAAGGACGCTCCTAGGATTTGAGATTGAAGATTGAAGATCTCAGATTGAAGAGCGTGGCTGGAGATTGAGGGATTGGCCGGGCGGGCACCAACCGCCCGGCCTTTTTCGTCCCATGACACCCGTTGCCCCTCCGGCCCGCCGACGGCGGCTGGCGCCCGGCCCCGCGCCGGCATACAATCACGCCGGCACAAATCACAAGATCACGAGATCACGAGATCACAAGATCACGAGATTCGGTCAGTCGATCGCCCGCAACGCGTTTCAATCGTCAATCTGAAATCTTCAATCTGAGATTCGAAAGGGCCCATAGCTCAGCGGTTAGAGCAGCCGGCTCATAACCGGTTGGTCCCTGGTTCAAATCCAGGTGGGCCCACCAACATCGATTGAAGATTGAAGATTGAAGAGTGAAGAGTGATAGCGGATGAGGATCTGGGAGTGCACAGTGCACGAAGCTCGTGCGCCCGCGAACGGGCGAATCGGGAGGCGGGCCGGGCGACGCCGCGCCGGGGGCGCGTCGGTCGGGGCAGACCCCATCGTCGGGTGCCGGCGGCGCCGTGCGGCCGATCACCCGATCCGCTCGATCACACGATCAATCGGCAATCCCCCCAATCCCCAGAAACGCGCTTCAATCTGCAATCTTAGATCTACAATCTGAGATCCGAAATGTCTCCAGAACTCGAACGGCTGTTGCACCTGCAGGACATCGAATCGCGGGCCGCGGAGGCCCGGCGGCAAATCGCGGAGGGGCCGCAGGAAATCGCCGCCCTCGACGCCAAGCTGTCCGCCGCCCGCACCGCCCTCGACGACGCCCGCCACGCCCTCGCCACCACCCAGACCGAACGCCGCTCCATCGACAAGGACCTCATTGCCGCCCAGCAGCGCCTTGCGAAGTACAAGGAGCAGCTGATGGCGGTGAAGACCAACGACGAGTACCACGCGATGCAGCACCAGATCGCGACCGCCTCGTCCGACGTCGAACGCGAGGAGGAGCGCACGCTCGTCAACATGATGGCTGCCGACGAGCGCACGGCCGGGGTCAAGGCCGCCGAGGCCGCGCTCAAGGCGGACGAGGCCGCCATCGCCCGCGAACGGCAGCAGATCGAGCAGGCCATGAAGGCGGCGGAGGCCGCCGCCGCCACCTGCGCCGCGGAGCGCGCCGAGGTCGTGAAGGGCATCTCCCCCGGCACGCTGGCCACCTTCGAGCGGGTGCTCGCCGGCCGCCACGGCCGCGCCATGGCCCAGGCCGTCGAGGAGCGCTGCGTGGAATGCCACGTCCGGTTGCGCCCGGCGGTGTTCTACGAAGTCCGCAAGAACGAGTCGGTCGTCCAGTGCGATTCCTGCCAGCGGATCCTGTATTTCGTCCCGCCGGCACCCGCGCCGGCGTGAGGGGCCGGCTCGCGCCGGCCGCGTCTCTGCCTGCTCTCTGCCTTCTGCCTTCCGTATGATCACCGCATTCATCGACGGCGGCGCCCGCGGCAACCCCGGCCCCGCCGGCTACGGCGTCTACATCGTCGATGCCCAGGGCCTGCCCATTGCGAAGCTGCACGGCGCCCTCGGCGAGGCGACCAACAACGTGGCGGAGTACAACGGCCTGCTCGCGGCACTCGAATGGGCCGCCGACCGCGGCCACACGCGCGTCCACATCAAGGCCGACTCCCAGTTGCTCGTCGAGCAGATGAACGGGAACTACCGCGTCAAGAACGAGGGGCTGGTGCCGCTGTACCGCACCGCCACCCAGCTCGTCGCCCGCATCGGGAACGTCACGTTCGAACACATCCCACGCGAGCAGAACCAGGAAGCGGACAGGCTTTCGAACCTCGGGATGGACGAGAACTGACGCCGGGCCCGGTGAGGGGCCCGGCATCAGGAATCCAGAATCGAGAAACCGGAATCGAGAATCGGCGAGCACCTTCGTGCCTCCCGTCTTGATTCCTGTTTCTTGTGTCTCCCTTCCGGGCGTCAGGGCACCCGTATGAGCGCCGCCATCCGCCCCGCCGCCGCGCCGTCCCGCCGGTACGACTCGAAGACCTCCGGGTGGCACTTCGTGCAGACCCCCGAGCCCGCAATGCTGGCGGGCTTGAGGCCCGCCCAGATCAGCTGATCCCGGATGGCGCCCGGCACGTTGAGCCGCATCTTGCCGGGCGGGTCCCCTTCGACGCGCGAGAACCACCGGTCGGTGTTGCGCGCCGACTCACCGGCCGCCACGAACGCGTCCATCAGGCCCGCGTCCACCTCATAGCAGCACGGCCGGATGGCCGGACCGACGGCCGCAACCAGATCGGGCGGCTCGGCCCCGAAGGTCTCGCGCATCACGCGGATGGCCTCCCACACGACCCGCCCCGCGACGCCGCGCCATCCCGCGTGCACCGCGGCGGCCGCGCCGGAGATGGGATCGGCGATCAGGACCGGCGCGCAGTCCGCGGTCACGACCGCCAGCACCAATCCCGGCACGTCGCTGACGATGGCGTCGGCTTCGGGACGCTCGGCCGCCGCGCCGGGGGGCACCTGCCCGCGCCGCAGCACCCGCACGGCGCGGCCATGCACCTGCTTCACGCGTATGACCCGGTCGGCTTCCGCTCCGACGGAAGCCGCCGCCATGCCCCATCGCCCATCCAATGAGGCCGCGACGGCGCCAGAGCCTCCCGGCGCATCCGTGCCATGTGTGGCAGCTGCGCCATCTGTGGCATCTGTGCCATCTGTGGCCGCTAACGGCAGTTGCCGGGTCGTAAACACGTGTTGCGCGAGCCGGCCGAGCGCGGTGGCTCGCAGGCCCGGGCCCCAGGGCTCGTCGGTCCAGGCGAAATCGGGGTGGCACGTTGGCAGGGTCATGGTTCGATCCGGTCCGCGCGACAACGCGCGTTCACACATGTTCCGAGGGGGCGGCGCGAGGCCGCCGGGTTCCGGTGCCGTCCACGTGGCACCGTCCTTGATCCTCGCACAGGCGACGGTGCGGATGGCCGCACGGGGAGGCACGCGACATGGTGATCAAGATCGTGCGAAACGACAAGGGCGTGCCGGCGGGCAAGCTCGCCGACGCGGAGGTGTTCTTCGACGAACACGAAGGTGACCTCGCGGGGCTCAAGCTCGTCGGCTTCGCGGTGTGGGAACGCCGGGCCGGGCCGGGGCGCACCGTGACTTTCCCGGCGCGCCAGTATTCGGTGAACGGCGAGCGGCGCAGCTTCGCGCTGCTGCGCCCGGGCGCCGACACGGCGGGGCAGGACCGGATGCGGGACCTGGTGCTCCAGGCCTACGCGGAGGTGGAGGCCCAGGCGGCCGTCGCGGGATGACTGCGGGGGCGCCACGGCCGCCTCGCGACGCGCCGGCCGTGACGGCCGGGCCGGCGGGGCTCAGAGCACAGGGATCAGTCCCTCGTTCTCCCGGGCGCGTTTGGGCGGCAGCGTCCATTCCGCGCGTGTGCTCTTTTCGAGCTCGGCCTTGAAGAAGCCGGCCTTCATGCCGCCGTCGATGATGTCCCAGGGCAGCACGGGGTCGGCCGACCGGTCCCGGAAGATGTAGAAGTCGCCGTCGACGCCCGAGTCCTTGACGGCGCGGCGCCACTGGCCGCCGTTCCGCTCGGCGGCCTCGATCGCCGGGGCGATACGCCGGTCGCCGAGCGACAGCAGCGCCTGGTAGTAGGAGTGCCGCTCGCTCTTGATGTTGAAGTAGACGTTGTCGAGCCCGGCGACGAGGGTGCGCAGCCGCTTCATCTTGCGCTCGATGGCGTCGGCCTGCTCCATGGGCATCCACTGGTAGGTGGTGCCGGGCTTCGGCACGAGCGGGTTGACGCTGGCGACGATGCGGCCGATGCGGCCGCGGGCACGCGCGTGCGTCAGCATGATCTCGCGGATGCCGGCCGTGAGGTCGCGGATCGCGACCAGGTCGTCGTCCGTCTCCGAGGGGAGGCCGATCATGTAGTACAGCTTCAGGCTCTCGATGCCGCTCGAGAAGATCAGGTTCGCGCGGTCGAGGATCTCGTCGTTCGTGATCGTCTTGTTGATGACACGGCGCAGGCGATCCGACCCGGTCTCGGGGGCAATCGTGAGCGAGCGCTCGCCGCTGGCCTGCAGCAGCGACACGATGCGAGGGGTGAGATCGTCCAGCCGCAGCGACGCGGGGCTGATCGAGTACCCCAGATCACGCAGCCCCTCGAGGATCCGCTCGATCTCCGGGTGGTCGCAGAGGGCGATGGAGACGAGCCCGGCGCGCGTGGCATGCGGTCGCGCCTGCCTGGCGAGCTCGAGGATGCGGTCGGCCGGGAACGCGCGCACGGGCAGGTAGTTGTAGCCGGCCCAGCAGAAGCGGCACAGGTTCGCGCACCCGCGGACCACCTCGACGAGCCACCGGGACCCGAACTCCGTGTCCGGCGTGAAGATGCTCGTCGCGGGGGGATCGCAGGCGTCGGTGGAGCGCAGCGCCGCCTTCTTGACCGTGGCGGGCGCGCCGGTGCCCTCGCGCGGCACGTAACGGGCGATGGCTCCCTCCGCGGTGTACTCGACGTCGTAGAACGACGGCACGTAGTACCCGCGCGACGCGGCAAGGGCCCGCAACAGCTCGGGCCGTGACCCCGACGCGTGCACGGCCTCCAGCAGGGCGGGGATCAGCACCTCGCCCTCGCCCGCGGCGATGACGTCCGCGAAGGGCGCCAGCGGCTCCGGGTTGACGAAGGTCACCGCGCCACCGATGAGCACCAGCGGGTCCCCGGTCGTGCGCGCCTCGGCCCTGGGCTCCAGCCCGGCCAGCCGCAGCATCGTCAGGACGTTCGTGTAGTCCCACTCGAACGACACCGAGAAGGCGATGACGTCGAAGTCGTGGAGCGGCGTCTGCGACTCCACGGTGACGAGGCGGCTGCCCGACGCGACGAGCGCGGCCAGCTCCTGCTTCGGCGGCAGGAACACGCGCTCGCAGACGATGTCGGGGTGGGCGTTGAAGAGGCGGTAGACGGTCTGGAAGCCCAGGTTGGACATCCCGACGTAGTAGGTGTTCGGGAAGGCCAGGGCAATCCGCAGTCGGTCGGCGTGGGGTTTGGTGACGTACCCCACTTCTCGCGAAAGGATGTCTCGTGCGGCGTCTCGCTGGTGCCGTGCTTTCATGGGAACTGCCAGGGGGCGTGGAGCTGCGCCTGCACAGGCGCCGCTCCCGGACCCCCTGGATCTTCCTACTGTATCACCGGCCTATCCCTCGCTCCGGCGGAGGAACGCCGGCACGTCGAGCTCGAGGTTCAGGTCGAGGTCGGGATCGCCGCCGCGGGACGGCGCGGGCTCGGCGCCCCCCCCTGCCGCGGCCCGCGGCAGGGGCAGATCCAGGGCCGGACGCCGGGCAATCGTGAGCCGGGGCGCCTCGGCGGCCGGCTCGGCCGCCTGCACGGCGGCGCGGGCCTGCTGCTGGATGTGCTGGGTGTAGCTGTTGAGGTCCACCGGCGTCTGCATCGGCGCCATGGCGGGCGAGCTGCGCATCACCTGGGCGTGCTCGAACCCGGTGGCGATCACGGTGATCTTTACCCGGCCGTGCAGGTTCGGGTCGACGACCGCGCCGAAGATGATGTTGGCATCCTCGTGGGCGGCCTCCTGGATGATCGTCAGGGCCTCGTTGACCTCCACCAGCGCCATGTCCGGCCCGCCGGTGACGTTGATGATGACGCCACGGGCGCCGTCCACCTTGGCGTCCTCGAGCAGCGGGCTCGAGATGGCGCGATTGGCCGCGTTCATCGCGCGGCTGTCGCCCTCGGCCATGGCGGTGCCCATCATCGCGACGCCCATGCCCGACATGATGGTCTTCACGTCGGCGAAGTCGAGGTTGATGAGCCCGGGCACCAGGATCAGGTCCGAGATGCCCTGAATCGCCTGGCGCAGCACGTCGTCCGCGGTGGAGAACGCGTCGAGCATCGAGGTGCTGCGGTCGATGACCGACAGCAGGCGCTCGTTGGGGATCGTGATCACGGTGTCGACCGCGGAGCTGAGGGCCTCGAGGCCCTGCTCGGCCTGCCGCTGCCGCTTCTTGCCCTCGAACTTGAAGGGCTTGGTGACGACGGCAATCGTGAGGGCGCCGAGCTCGGTGGCCAGGCTCGCGATCACCGGCGCGGCGCCGGTGCCGGTGCCGCCGCCGAGGCCGGTCGTGACGAAGACCATGTCGGCGCCGGAGAGCGCCTGGATGATCGTGTCGGTGTCCTCGAGCGCGGCCTGGCGGCCGACGTTGGGGTCGGCGCCGGCGCCGAGGCCCTTCGTCAGCTTGCTGCCGATCTGGATCTTCATCGGCGCCGGGTTGTTCTTGAGCGACTGGGCGTCGGTGTTGGCCACCATGAACTCGACGCCGCTCAGCCCGGCCTGGACCATGCGTGTGACGGCGTTGCCGCCGCCGCCGCCGACGCCGATCACCTTGATTCGCGCGCCGTTGCGCGCCTCTTCGTCGATCGTCAGCCGCAGCCGTTCGAGCGTGCCGTCCGCGTCCGGGATGTTGTCGTGCGGGTTCATCGAGCCTCCTCCTGTGCCTCGTTGCCGACCCGTGGGCCGCGTCCTAGAAGAATTCCTTGAAGACCGTGCGGAGCCGCCCGACCATGCGGGTCAGCGCGCCGCCGCCCGCGCGGGCGGTCTCGGGGGTCCGGTGGCGCTCGGCGTAGAGCACCAGCCCGACGGCCGTGGCGTACGCCGGGTTTGCGACGTGGTCGGCGAGCCCGCCGACCCCGACGGGCGAGCCCCGCCGGATCGGCAGGTCGAAGATCTGCTCCGAGATCTCCGACATCCCGTCGAGCAGCGCGCCGCCGCCGGTGAGGACCAGCCCCGAGTTGAGCGACTTCTCGTAGCCGGCCTTGCTGATCTCGTCCCAGACGAGGTGGAAGATCTCCTCCGCCCGCGGCTGGAGGATGTCGGAGAGGATGCGGCGCGCCATCACGCGCGGGCGGCGCCCGCCGACGCTTGCCACCTCGATGGTCTCGTCCTCCTCGACCATCGACGACAGCGCGCAGCCGGCGCGCCGCTTGATCTTCTCGGCGTCCGGGATCGGGGTGCGCAGCCCGACCGCGATGTCGTTCGTGAAGTGGTCGCCGCCGACGGCCACCACGGCGGTGTGCCACAGGCTGCCGCGCTCGAAGATGGCCAGGTCGGCGGTGCCGCCCCCGATGTCGAGCAGCGCCACGCCGAGCTCCTTCTCGTCCGGCGTGAGCACCGCCTCGGACGCGGCGAGCTGGCCGATGACGGTGTCGATCACCTCGACCCCCGCCCGGTTCACGCAGGCGATGAGGTTCTGGGTCGCGGTGGATCCCCCCGTGATGATGTGGACGTTCACCTCGAGCCGGGCCCCGGTCAGCCCGACCGGCGCGCCGATGCCCTCCTGCTCGTCCACCACGAAGTCCTGCGGCAGCACGTGCAGGATCTCGCGGCCGGCCGGGAGCGACACGGCGCGGGCCGCGTCAATCGCCCGGCGCACGTCGTCGCGGGTCACCTCGCGGTTCTTGCCGGCGACGGCCACGACCCCCCGGCTGTTGAAGCCCTTGACGTGCGGGCCGTTGATGCCGAGGTGGACCGAGCCCACCTCGACGCCGGCCATCAGCTCGGCCTCCTCGATCGACTTCTTGATCGAGTCCACCGCGGCCTCGAGATTGACGACCACGCCTCGCTTCAGGCCCTTCGATTCGGCGACCCCGAGCCCGATCACGTCGAGCCCGCCCTCGTCCAGCATCTCGCCGACGACGGTGCACACCTTCGAAGTCCCGATGTCGAGCCCCACCACGTAGCGCTCGTGTCGTGCCACCTTGCCTCCCCCGAGTCCGTCCGCCATCCCCTCGACCGGTCGCCCGGCCCCTAGCGCTTCCGCCGCGGCGTCACCGCCGGGCGCACGTACAACCGCTCCCCGAATCGCAGGTCCACGTAGTCGATGTCCGCCACCCGCTCACGCAGCGCGGGCTCCAGATCCACGTAGCCCTGCAGGCGCGCCGCGAAGTCCTCGTCACCCAGCCGGAGCAGCGCGGTGTCCCCCTCGAGGATCACCACCGCGTCCCGGACGTCGCTGACGTCGATCTGCGAGACCTTCGCCGCCAGCCCCCCTGGACCCGCGAGCGACGCGAGCACCCGTGCCGCCAGCGCCGCCCGCGCCTCGTCCACGATGGACGCGCCCTCGCCGGGGGCGGGCGCCGCGAGCCCGTCGATGATCGGCAGGTCGAGGTCGGCGTAGTTCGGCCCGTACTCGTCGACGATCACCCCGTGCGCGTCGACCAGGTAGAGCGCACGCCCGAGCCGGGCGATGCCCATCGGCTGCCGCTCCTGGATCGAGACGTCCACCGTCCCCGGCAGCACCCGGCGCAACGCCGCGTCCTCCACCCACGCCGAGCCGAGCAGGCGCTGCCGCCAGTCCTCCAGCCGCACGGTGAGGATGTTGCGGCCCTTGAGCCCATCCACCAGCGCGAGCACCTCCCCGGTGGACAGCCGCGAGTGGCCGCGCACGGCCACGGTCTTCACCGCCAGCGCCGGGGCGCTCGCGACGAGCTCGGTGCCGCGCCACGCGCCGTAGGCCGCGAGGCCCGCGAGCGCCAGCACCCGCGCGGCCAGCCACACACGGCGCCAGACCACACGACGCTGCTTCGCGGGCTTGACGAGCGCCCGACGGAACCGCTTGTCGGCCGGGGCGGCGACACGTGGCATCTAGGCCCCCGCTCCCCGGCCGGCCAGGCCGCGTGTGCCGGCGGCCGTCACGCCACCTCCCCGGGGCCCCATCGCCCCTCGAGCGCGGGCACGACCCCGCCCGCCACGGCGCCAATCGATCCGGCGCCGAGCGTGATCACCATGTCGCCGGGCCGTGCGAGCTCCACGATCGCGGCGACGAGCCCCTCGAGCGGACGCACGATCCGGCACGCGGAGCGGCGGCGCGTGTCGATGGCTGCCGCCAGCGCCTCGGTCGTCACCCCGGGAATCGGGTCTTCGCTCGCCGCGTAGATGTCGGTCAGCAGCACCTCGTCCGCCGGCGCGAGGGCCTCACCGAACTCCGCGAGCAGATCCCGCGTGCGGGTGTAGCGATGCGGCTGGAACGCCACCAGCAGGCGGGACGGGTTGGCGGCCCGCGCCGCCGCCAGCACGGCGGCAATCTCCGTCGGGTGATGGCCGTAGTCGTCCACGACGGTGATCCCGTGGACGACCCCGCGCCGCTCGAACCGGCGCTCGGCCCCTTCGAACGACGCCAGCGCCCCGGCGACGACCCCGAACGGAATCCCCAGCTCCAGGCCCACGGCCACGGCCGCGAGCGCGTTCTGCACCGAGTGCCGGCCGGGCACTTCGAGGCGCAGCGTGCCCAGCCGCTCGTCCGGACGATCGCCGTGCACGTCGCGGCGCACGACCGTGCAGACCGCGCCGAAGCCCTCGAGGCGGACGTCGAGGGCGCCGATCTCGGCGTCGCGCGCCTCGAGCCCGTACGTGATCACGCGGCGGCGGAAGCGCGGCAGCAGCCGGGCCAGCTCCTCGTCGTCGGCGCACGCGACGACGGCGCCGTAGAAGGGCACCACGTTGGCGAAGTCGGTGAAGGCCTGCTGCAGGTCCTGGAACCCGCCGTACGCCTCCATGTGCTCCCGGTCCACGTTGGTGATGACCGCGATTGCCGGCTGGAGCTTCAGGAAGGACCGGTCGCTCTCGTCCGCCTCGGCAACCATGTACTCCCCGCGACCGAGGCGGGCGTTGCTGCCGAACGCACGCAGCCGCCCGCCGATGACCGCGGTCGGGTCCAGCCCTGCGCGCTCCAGCACGAGCGCGACCATCGAGGTCGTGCTCGTCTTCCCGTGCGCGCCCGCGACGGCGATGCCGAAGCGCAGCCGCATCAGCTCGGCCAGCATCTCCGCGCGGGGGATCACCGGGATGCGGCGCACCCGCGCCGCGACGACCTCGGGATTGTCGGCGCGCACGGCCGACGAGATCACGACGACATCGGCGTCGCCCACGTGCTCGCCCGCGTGACCGGTGTGCACCTCGGCGCCCATCCCGGCCAGGCGCTCGGTGATCTCGGATGCCCTGGCATCGGAACCGCTCACGGCGTAGCCCAGGTTCACGAGCAGCTCCGCGATGCCGCTCATGCCGATGCCACCGATGCCCACGAAATGGATGCGGCGCGTCTTACCGAGCACGGCACGTCTCCAGGGCATCGCACGGACTGCCGCTCGGCGGGCCACAGACGGCACCGGTGGCACGGATAGCGAAGGGGCACGAAGGGCCCTGGGGCCTGAGGCGACCAGCGGATGCCCGGCGACCGCACACGCGCAACTCTCCCGTGCTGTCGCATGGGAGTCGAATGAGTGCGGTGTGTGTCACGCGTGTCCTGAGCCTTCCCGAGTTGCCTATCCGTATCCGTGCAGCCCGTCTTTCATCTGCGCATCTGTGTCGAACGCCGCCTGATCTCTGTCATCTGTGCCATCTGTGCCATCTGTGGCATCTGTGCCATCTGTGGCATCTGTGGCCCTATTTCCCGCTCGCGAGGGTCTGCACCCGGTCCGCGATCCGCGCGGCCGCATCCGGGCGGGCGAGCCCACGGGCCGCGGCCGACATCCGTGCGCGGCGCGACGCGTCGCCGGCCAGCGCGACAATCTCGTCCGCGAGCGCGTCGCCCGTGAGCGACCGTTCATCCAGCACCCCGGCGGCGCCGGCGCGAGCGACCACCTCGGCGTTCTTCCGCTGGTGGTCATCGGTGGCGGTCGGCAGCGGGATCAGCAGCGCCGGCGTGCCCGCGGCGGCGAGTTCCGCCAGCGTCGTGGCGCCGGCCCGGCAGACGACCAGGTCGGCGGCGCCTACCTCACGGTGCATCTCGTAGATGAAGGCCTCCACGCGGGCCGCCAACCCGACCCGTCGGTACGCATCGCGCACCAGCTCGACGTCTCGTTCCCCGGTCTGGTGGACGACCTCGAGCGGTACGCCGGCGGCTGCCAGCCGCGGCGCTGCCGCCACCATGGCCACGTTGATCGCGTGCGAGCCCTGAGAGCCGCCAAAGATCAGCACCCGCGCCGCTCGCGGCGGCGTGTCCCGTCCGGCATCAGTCCCCTCCCGGCCGGCGCCTCCCTCCGCTGTCCCCGCGGAGCCCGCGGCCCCCGCCGCGAAGAACTCCGGCCGCACGGGATTGCCGGCCACGAACCCCGTGCCGGGGAAGTACCGCAACGCCTCCTCGTAGGTCACCGCCGCGGCGCACACCAGCCGCGCCAGCAGCCGGTTCGTCAGCCCGGGCAACGCGTTCTGCTCGAGCAGCATCGTCGGGATGCCGCGCAGCGCCGCGAGCGCCAGCACCGGTCCCGACGCGAAGCCACCGACGCCGACCACGACGTCGGGCCGGCGGGTGGAGAGCACCCGCCACGCGTCCGCCGCGGCCAGCGGCAGCAGCACGAGGCCACCCGCCACCTGGCGTCGCGACTTGCCCTTCAATCCCGCGACCCGAATCAGGTCGAGCGGGAACCCCTCGCGCGGCACGACGCGCGCCTCGATGCCGGCTGCGGTGCCCACGAACGAGACCTCCGCCGAGGGGTCGCGCGCGATGAGCTCGCGGGCCACCGCGATGCCCGGGTAGAGATGCCCACCCGTGCCCCCTCCCGCAATCAGGAGCCGCACCGGTCACGCGGCTCCCGTCTCGGCACTCGAGTGCTGCGCGATGTTGAGCAGCACGCCGATGCCCAGCAGGTTGATGAGCAGCGACGAGCCGCCGAAGCTCATGAGGGGCAGGGGGATGCCCTTCGTCGGCATCAGGCCGAGCACGACGCTGATGTTCACGAAGGCCTGGAGCACGATCATCATCGTCAGGCCGAGGGCCAGGAACGCCCCGAAGCCGTCGGGCGCGCGCATGGCCGCGCGCATGCCGCGCCAGGCAATGACGCAGAAGCAGAAGAGGATCAGCGTCGCGCCGATCATCCCGAGCTCCTCCGCGATGACGGCGTAGATGAAGTCGGTCTGCGGCTCCGGCAGGTAGAAGAGCTTCTGCACGCCGGCCATCAGCCCGCGCCCGAACACGCCGCCGGTGCCCACGGCGATGAGCGACTGGATGATCTGGAAGCCGTCGCCAAGCGGGTCGGCCCAGGGATCGAGGAACGTCAGCAGCCGCCGGCGGCGATAGTCGGCCGACATCAGGATCACGTACAGGGCCGGGAGCGCCAGGAGGGCGGCGCCGAAGAGGTACCGGTAGCTGAGCCCGGCGGCGAAGATCATCACGCCCACGACCGCCAGGATCGTCACGGCGGTGCCGAAGTCGGGCTCGAGCAGGATCAGGCCGACCAGGGTCGCGACGATCAGGCCGATGGGCAGGAGCGCGTAGCGCAGCTCGTTCACGCGGTGCATGCGGCGCTCGAGCATGAGGGCCGTGAAGAAGATGATGACGATCTTCGCCAGCTCCGACGGCTGGATGCCGAACCCGCCGACGCCGAACCACCGGCGGGTGCCGTTGATGGGCCGCGAGAAGAGGACCGCAACGAGCAGCAGGAAGACGCCCCCGAGCCCGACCCAGATCAGCGTCTCGTTGCGGTAGACCCGGTAGTCGATCCGCATGACGATCGAGAGCAGGGCCAGCCCGAGCAGCGACCACATCACCTGCTTGGTCACGAACAGGTAGGGCTGGTTGAACCGCTCGAGCGCCACGAGCGCGGAGGCGCTGTACACCATGATGACGCTGACGCACACGAGCGCCAGCGTCGCCAGGAACAGCCACTTGTCAGACTGCAGCTTCCGCGCCATACTTCTCGCCCCTTGCCGGAGGTCGCCCGGGCGCCCCTAAAGTTCGCCCGGCTCGACCCGAAACTATGTGCGGCCGGCACCGCGGCCACCGGAGCCCGACAGGCCCGGTGACACCGCGGCGACACGCCGGCGGCCGGCCGGGCCCTGCCCGGCCACGGCGCGGACGACACCGCGCCGGATCGCGTGACGGACACGAGCCGTCAGCAGTCGTCAGTCAGTCGGGGGACTGGGACACCAGCCTCGCAGACCGGGGCAGCCTGCGCTCCCAGCGACCGGCTCCCACTCGCCACCAACCGGCTGACGACTGCTCACGGCTCACTCCGTGTCACGCGGTTGCTCGACGAACCGCCGCACCTCCTCCTTGAATCGCCGTCCGCGGTCCGCGTAGTCCGTGAACATGTCGAAGCTCGCGCACCCCGGCGCGAGCAGCACCACCCCACCCGGCGACGCCAGGCGCCAGGCACGGCGCACCGCGTCCGCCAGCGTCTCGGCCGCCTCGACGGGCACCGGCGCACCGTCGAGCGCCTCCATCACGAGCGACCGGGCCTCGCCAATCGCGACGACGCCGCGCCCGTGCACGGCCAGCGGCGCACGGAGCCGGCCGAAGTCGCCGCCCTTGTACTTGCCCCCCAGGATTACGACGACGCCGTCGAAGCTCTCGATCGCCCGCGCGGCGGCCTCGACATTCGTCGCCTTCGAGTCGTTCACGAACCGCACGCCGGCCTTCTCGCCGGCCGGCTCGAGGACGTGCTCGAGGCCCGCGAAGCCACCGAGCCCGCCGGCCATCCCCTCGGGGGACGCGCCAGCCAGGTGGCTGATCGCGGTCGCGGCCGCGACGTTGCCGAGCATGTGGCGCCCCGGCAGCCGCAGCGTCGCGAGCGGCACGAGCGGCTGCACGCCTTCCGAGGTGCGCTGCCAGACGACGCCGCCGTCCACGAACACGTCGGCGGCCGCCGGGTGGTCGACGCTGTACCGCACGAGCCGCGCGCGTGCACCGGCGGCCAGGGCGAGCGCCGGCGGGTCGTCCGCGTTCACGACCGCCCAGTCGTCGGCCGTCTGGTTGCGGAAGATGCGGGCCTTCGCCGCGCCGTACGACGCCTCGTCCGGGTGCCGGTCCAGGTGATCCGCCGACAGGTTCAGCAGGGCCGCGATCCACGGGTGGAACGTCTCGGTCGTCTCGAGCTGGAAGCTGCTGGCCTCGATCACGTGCAGCGTGTCGGCGGTCGACTGGTCCACCTGCGAGGCGAGCGGGACGCCGATGTTGCCGCCCACCAGCACCCGGCGGCCGGACGCCTCGAGCATCCGCCCCACGAGCGTCGTCGTCGTGGACTTGCCCTTGGTGCCGGTGATCGCGACGATGCGGCCGCTCAGCCACCGGGAGGCGAACTCGAGCTCGCCGATCACCGGCACGCCGGCCTCGCGCGCCCGGGTGAGCTCCGGGAGCTCCGGGGGGACGCCCGGGCTCGTGACGACGAGATCGGCCGCGTCGAAGGTCTCGGCACGGTGTCCGCCGAGCTCGAGCGTCACGCCGAGCGCGGCCAGGTCCCCGGCCCCCTCGAAGGCCGGCCGCAGGTCGGTCAGCACGACGCGTGCGCCCCGGCGCACGGCAAGCTCCGCCGCCGCGACGCCGCTGCGCGCCGCCCCGACGACCACCACCCGCTGTCCCCGCACGCTGAAGGCCCCACTCATGGCGTCACCTGAGCTTCAGCGTGGTGAGGCTGAACAGCGCGAAGATGATCGCGATGATCAGGAACCGCGTGATGACCTTCGGTTCCTGCCAGCCGATGAGTTCGAAGTGGTGATGGAGCGGGGCCATCCGGAACACCCGGCGGCCGGTCATCTTGAAGGACGCCACCTGGATGACGACCGAGGCCGCCTCCATCACGAACACGCCGCCGACGATGACGAGCAGGAGCTCCTGCTTGATCAGGATCGCGACCGTCGCGAGCGCGCCGCCGAGGGCGAGGGACCCCACGTCGCCCATGAAGATCTCGGCGGGGTGCGCGTTGTACCAGAGGAACCCCAGGCTCGCGCCGACGAGCGCGCCACAGAACACCGTCAGCTCGCCGGCGGGCGCGAAGCGGACGAGCAGCAGGTAGTCGGCGAAGACGCGATGGCCGGTGACGTACGCCAGCGCGGTGAGCGCGGCGGCGGCCACCGCGAACGTGCTGATCGCCAGGCCGTCGAGCCCGTCGGTCAGGTTCACGGCGTTGCTCCACGCGACGAGGACGAACACCGTGAACGGCACGTACAACCACCCCAGGTCCGGGATGAGCTGCTTGAAGAACGGGAAGATCAGCCGGGTGTTGTAGAGGCCCTCGTTGGCAAGCCACATCAGGACGAGCGCGACCGCGAAGGCCACCACCACCTGCAGGCCCATCTTGTAGCGCGCCGCGAGACCCCCCGAGGATCGACGGGTGATCTTGAGGTAGTCGTCGAGGAAGCCGATCGCGCCGAAGGCCGCGGTCGCCAGGACCGCGATCCAGACGTAGACGTTCGTGAGGTCCGCCCACAGCAGCGTCGGGCCCAGCGCGGCCGCCAGGATCAGCAGCCCGCCCATCGTCGGCGTGCCGGCCTTGGCGCGGTGCGACTGCGGGCCTTCCTGCCGGATGACCTGGCCGATCTGGAACGCCCGCAGCCGGCGGATCAGCCAGGGGCCGACGATCAGGCTGATCGCCAGCGCGGTCATGCTCGCCGCCGCGGTCCGGAACGTGATGTAGCGTGTCACGTTCAGGATCGACACCGTCGGGTAGAGCGAGATCAGGAGGTGGTACAGCATCAGGCGAACTCCGCCTCGATGCGGTTCACCACCACGTCGGTCCGCGTGCCGCGGGATCCCTTCACCAGCACGAGGTCCCCGGGCGCGAGCCAGCTCGCCATCACGTCCGCGGCGTCGGCGCTGGTGTCGACGTGCGTCACGGTCGTGGGCGGCATCCCGGCCTCGGTGGCCGCGTCGCCCAGCGCGCGGGCGGGCTCGCCGCCGACCGTGACCAGCCGGGCCAGCCCGGCGGCGGCCGCGGCGCGGCCCGAGCGCCGGTGCAGCTCAGCGGACGCCTCGCCGAGCTCGAGCATCTCGCCGAGGACCGCGGCGCGCCGCGCGCACCGCGTCTCCGCGCCGATGACCTCGAGGGCGCGCTCGAGCGCCGACGGGCTCGAGTTGTAGCTGTCGTCCACCAGCGTGACGCCCTTCCCCAGCCGCCTCACCGCGCCGCGGTGCGGCGCGGGCGCCATGCGTGCGATCCGCCCGGCCATCGTGTCGAGCGGCACGTCCATGCCGAGGGCGACGGTCACCGCGGCCAGCACGTTGGCGACGTTGCCGCGGCCGAGCAGCGGCACGTCGAGCTCGAGCGGCCCGGCCGGCGTCGCCACCGACACGTGCGATCCGTCGATCCCCCTGGCCTCCACCGCGACCTGGCGCACCGTGGCGCCCTCGGCGGCGCCGAAGGTCCGCACCTCGCCGGCGAATCGCGGCGCCCTCGCCATGACGCGCGCGTCGTCCGCGTTGGCGACCAGGCAATCGGAGGGCCGCGCGCCCTCCAAGATCTCGGCCTTCGCGTCGGCAATCCCCTCGGCCGTTCCGAAGAAGCCGAGGTGGGCCTCGCCGACGTTGGTCCACACCCGCCACTCGGGCTCGGCAATCCCGGTGAGCACGCGGATCTCGCCCGCGTGGTTCATGCCGAGCTCCATGACCGCGACGTCCGCGCCGTGCCGGAGCTCCAGCAGGGACAGCGGGAGCCCCAGGTGGTTGTTGAGGTTGCCCGCGTTCTTCACCACCCGGTACCGCGCCTCGAGGAGCGCGGCAATCGCCTCCTTCGTCGTCGTCTTCCCGGCGCTGCCGGTGATGGCGACGACCGTCGCGCCGGAGGCACGCCGCACGTGGCGTGCGAGATCCTGGAGCGCGCGTGTCGTCTCCGGGACCTCGATCACGACCGGCCCCTCCGGACCGGCGCCCGGCACGTCCACGGGCCGGGCGACCACCACGCCGGCGGCGCCGCGCTGGACGGCGTCCACGACGAAGTCGTGCCCGTCGCGCGCGGCGACGATGGCGAAGAACAGGTCGCCGGCCGCGAGCCGTCGCGAGTCGATCGCGAACCCGTCGATCACTCGACCCGGATCGCCCGACCGCAGGCGGCCGCCCGACGCGGCCGCGATGACGCCGGCCGTCAGCGGGACTGGTGTCGCCATGGGCTACCCGGCCCTCGAGCGACGCCGCGCCGCGAGCGCCTCGCGGGCCACGGCGCCGTCGTCGAACGGCAGCACCCGGTCGCCGACCTGCTGGTACTTCTCGTGGCCCTTGCCCGCGATGAGCACCAGGTCGCCGGCGCCCGCGATCTGGATGGCCTTCGCGATGGCCTCGCCGCGATCGACCACGGCGCGCACGTCGGCCTGCCGCCCGCCCGCCTGGGGCCCGGACGGGATGCCCCGGCGAATCTCCTCGATGATGCGCGCCGGCTCCTCGGATCGCGGGTTGTCGGACGTCACGACGACGACGTCGCTCAGCCGCGCGGCCACCATGCCCATGAGCGGCCGCTTGGTCCGGTCACGGTCGCCACCGCAGCCGAACACCGTCACGAGTCGGTGGGGGGCGAGTGGCCGCGCCGTCTCGAGCAGGTTGCGCAGCGCGTCGTCGGTGTGTGCGTAGTCCACGATCACCGTGATGTCGTCGTGGTCCGACGACACGACCTCGAAGCGGCCGGGCACGCCGTCCAGGTCACGCACACCGAGCGCGATGGCATCGAGGGGCACGTCGAGCGCCGAGGCCGCCGCCACGGCTGCCAGGATGTTGTAGGCGTTCGGACGCCCGACCAGGCGCGACTGGATGGCCACGAGCCCGCGCGGCGTGCGGATCTCGAACGCGAGGCCGGACAACGTCATGTCGATCGGTCCCGCCGGCATGACGTCGGCCGGCCCGGTCATGCCGTAGGTCACCGGGTTGCGGCACACCGGCACCAGGGTGCGCCCGCGGGGATCGTCCACGTTGACGACGCCGGGGGCCTCGTCCGGCAGCATCTCGAACAGGCGGCGCTTCGCGGCGAAGTACGCCTCCATGTCCTCGTGGAAGTCGAGATGGTCACGCGTCAGGTTGGTGAAGATGCCGGCCGCGAAGTGCATCCCGTCGACCCGCCGGAGCGCCAGCGCGTGGGACGAGACCTCCATCACCGCGGCGGAGCAGCCGGCGTCGAGCATCTCCCGCAGCAGCTGCTGCACGTCCGGCGCCTCGGGCGTGGTGCGCGAGGCCTCGCGCTCCTCCATCCCGATCCGGTAGAGCACGGTGCCGAGCAGGCCCGTGCGGCGGCCCGACGCCTCGAGGATCCCGGACAGCACGTAGGCCGTGGTCGTCTTGCCGTTGGTGCCGGTGACGCCGATCACCGGCATCTGCCGGCTCGGACGGCCGTAGAAGCGGTCGGCGAGCAGGGCGAGCGCGAGCCGCGCGTCGGAGACCTGGATCCAGTGGGTCGGGGCGTCGCCCGCCGGGGGCTGGTCGGCCACCACGACGCTGGCGCCGCGGTCGATGGCCTGCGGCACGAACTGCCGCCCGTCGGCCTTCAGGCCCCGCAAGGCGACGAACACGGATCCCGGCGTGGCGCGCCGCGAGTCGTACACGATCGCCGACACCGCCGCGTCCCGCGGGGCCCGGGTGAACGCCGAGGCGTCCGTCACGATCCCGCGCAGGGCGTCGAGCACGTCACCGCTGGTCACGGCTGCTCTCCGCTGGCTCCTGCGAGGCGTCCCGGCTCCCGGCCCAGCTCCAGCGTGCAGACCGAACCACGCTCGAGCGGGGTGCCGGGCTCGAGCGATTGCTCGACGACGATGCCGTCGCCGCGCAGGCGCGCCGTCAGCCCGAGCCGCGCGAGGGTGCGCAGCGCGTCGCGGGCGCTCAGGCCCCGCAGGTCGGGAACCACGGCGTCGCCGTCCGCGCCGGCCTGCAGGGTCACGATCCTCGGCTCGTCCAGCCGCGCCGAGGCGGCCGTGAGCGGCGAGGCCGCCTCGTGCCGCGCGACGACGACCGGCGGCGCCGGGTTGAGGGTGGGCGCGACGCCGTGCTGGCGGAGCGCCGCCGTGGCGATGCGCTGGAAGATCGGCCCCGCGACGCCACCGCCGTAGTAGCCCTTGGCGTGCGGCGAGTCGATGACGACGATGATCGTGAACTCGGGGTTGCGAGCAGGCACGAAGCCGACGAACGAGGCGTTGTAGTCGGACTTCGAGTAGCGGCCGTTCACCAGCTTGGCGGCCGTGCCGGTCTTGCCGGCCACACGGAAGCCCGGCACCTTCGCCAGGGTCGCCGTGCCCTTCTCGACGACCTCCTCCATGATGCCGGTGAGCACCGCGGCGGTCTCCGGGCGGATTGCCTCGCGCACCACCTTCGGCTCGACGACCGTGCGCACGCCGTCGCGCACCCACGCCCGCACCACGCGCGGCTGGAGCAGGTGCCCCCCGTTGGCCACGGCGCTCACCGCCGCCGCCATCTGGATCGGCGTGACGCCGACCTGGTACCCCATCGACACGGACGCCAGCGCGCTGTCGTTGAGCTTCGCCGGGTCCCAGACGATGCCGGGACTCTCGCCGGGGAAGTCGGGCGAGGTGCGCTGCCCGAAGCCGAAGCGATTGACGTACAACCCGAGCCGCTCGGGCCCGAGGCGCAGGCCGACCTTGATCGCGCCGACGTTGCTCGACTTCACGATGACGTCGCGGAACGTCATGACGCCGTAGTCGTGCGTGTCGCGGACGGTGCGCCAGCCGCCGAGCCGGATGGTGCCGCCCGTCGCGTCGATCAGATCGTCCGGGCTGACCACGTGCTCCTCGAGCGCGGCCGAGGCGGTCACCACCTTGAAGGTCGATCCCGGCTCGTAGAGGTCCTGGATGGCGCGGTTGCGGCGGGCGGGCGCCGGCGCCTTGCCGTACACGTTCGGGTTGAACGTCGGGTAGTTCGCGAGGGCGAGGATCTCGCCGGTGCGCGGGTCCATGACCACGGCGCTGCCGCTGGCCGCCTTGTTCTCGATCACGCCGGCCTCGAGCTCGCGCTCGACGATGTACTGGATCTGCTCGTCGATCGTCAGCTCGAGGGAGCCGCCGGAGGTGGGCGTGCGCTCGAGCCGCGAGAAGGCGTGCTGGCGCGCGTCGGTCTGCACGAGCAGCGTGCCGGAGCGCCCGCGGATGACCTTGTCGTAGGCGGCCTCGAGGCCGCTCAGGCCGACGTTGTCGAGCCCGACGTACCCGAGCAGGTGCGCGGCGAGCTCGCGGTTCGGGTAGAACCGGCGGCTCTCCTTCATGAAGCCGATGCCGGCGAGGTCGAGGGCCGCGACGCGTTTTGCCTCGGCCGGCGAGACGCGGCGCCGCACGTAGGCGAACTCGCGATCGGTCGAGAACCGCTGCTCGAGCTGGCGCCGTTCCGCCGCGGAGCAGTCGCCGAGCGCCTCGCACACGCGGGCGGCCACCGACGCGGGCTCCTCGATCTCGCTCGGGACCGCATAGATGGTGTCGGCGTCGACGCTGTAGGCGAGCAGCCGGCCGTCACGGTCGTAGATCTCGCCGCGTTTGGCGGGCGCCTCGATCGTCTTCTGCTGCTGGCGCGCGGCGCGCGCCATGAGGTCGTCGTGGCTCGCGATCTGGAGGAATCCCAGGCGCGCCTCGATGCCCACCGCCCACACGACGAACAGCACGGCGGCCACGGTCACCCGCCGCCGGATCGTCGGTCGCCAGTTGAAGGGCTGTTCGGCCACGTTCCGCCCTGCTGCTTCCTGTTCAGCGCGCGGCGACGAGGGACTTCGCCGGACGCGTCGGTTCCACGACCCGCTCGAGCACGACGGCCTCGTCGGCCGACGGCTGCACCATGCCGAGCCGCCCGGTCGCCAGCGTCTCGATGCGCTGCGGCGCACGCAGCGTCTCGACCTCGAGCTTGAGGTGGCGGTTGATCTCCGCCTCGGCGGCGCGCTCCCGCTGCATCTGCTCGAGCTTGTAGCCGTGGCGCAGCAGCTCGAAGTGCTGCCACGCCGAGAACATCAGCACCAGCACCAGCACGACCCCGATGCCGACCGACGTCCACAGCTCACGCTGGCGCGCCTCGTCCACCTCCCGGACGATGGGGTTGTTCCGCACGTCCTTGCGGATCGCGTATTCGAAGGTCTCGGCCTTTTCCACGGCTTCCCTCCCCGTGTGCGCGCTCAGGCCACGCCCGCCAGCCGCTCCGCCGCCCGCAGCTTCGCGCTGCGTGCCCGCGGGTTCCCGGCCACCTCGTCGCTCGCCGCGACCTGCGGGTGCTTCGTCAGCAGCCGCAGGACCGCGTCCTCCCCCCGCGAGAGATCCCGCAGGCCGTGCTTCACGATCCGGTCTTCCAGCGAGTGGAAGCTGATCGCCACCAGCCGCCCACCCGGGGCCAGCCGCCGCGCCGCCACCCCCAGGAACCGGTCGAGCCCGTCGAGCTCGCCGTTCACCCAGATGCGCAGCGCCTGGAACGTCCGGGTCGCCGGGTCGATCCGCTGCCAGCCCCGTCCCGGCATCGCCCGCCGCACCACCGCGGCCAGCGCGCCCGTGGTCTCGATCGGGCCTGCGTCGCACGCCCGCACGATCGCCCGCGCGATGCGCCGCGAGTGCCGCTCCTCGCCGAAGCGGAAGATGACGTCGGCCAGCTCCGCCTCCGCCGTGCGTGCGATGAGCGCCGACACCGGTTCACCCGCGGTCGGGTCCATGCGCATGTCGAGCGGCTCGTCGCGGCGGAAGCTGAACCCCCGCCCCGGCTCGTCGAGCTGCATGGACGACACGCCGAGGTCCACGAGCAGCCCGTCGATGGTGGCGACCCCGAGCGCGTCCAGGACACGATCGAGGTCGCGGTAGTCCGCGTGCCGCAGGGTGACGCGGGGCCCGAAGGGCGCGAGCGGCGCAGCGGCCAGCTCGAGCGCCCGCGGATCCCGATCGAGCCCGATGACGCGGTCGGCGCCCGCCTCCAGCAGGGCCGTCGTGTGGCCACCGAGCCCGAGCGTGGCGTCCACGAAGACGCCGCCGCGCTCCGGCCGCAACCACTCCACGACCTGGCCGACCATGACCGGGATATGCACGTTCGATCCTCGTTGCCCGGCCAGCCCGTGCGTGGGGCGCTGCAGTCGCGCCCCGCCGCGGTCGATACGAGCTCCGGCGGGATCCTGGGCCACCACCCCGCGGCGCCTGCCGCGGCCCGACGGCCGCACCCGCGGTTAGATCCCGAAGTCGGCCAGCGCCTTCGCGTCGTCCTCCGTGAACGGCTCACGGTGGAGGCGCGCGACGAAGCGCTCGTGGTTCCAGACCTCGAGAAAGTTCTGCTGCCCGAGCACGTCCACCTCGCCCGCCATCTGCGCGCTCTCGCGCAGCCGCGGGTGGATGAGGACGCGCCCCTGCACGTCGAGCTCGCCTTCCTGCCCGTAGAAGTTCACCCGGTCGAGGAACTTCATGCGGGCCGGGTGGGTGGAGGGCATCTCGGCGAGCTTGCGCTCGACCTCGAGCCACACCGGCATCGGGTAGATGCGGACGGAGTCCCCCGTCAGGCTCGTGACAAACAGCCCCGTTCCGTGCTCCTCTTGGATCACGGCGCGAAAGGCGTTCGGCACCTTGAGCCGGCCCTTGTCGTCGATTTTCGCCGGCGCGTTGCCCCGGAGCATGGTTCTATTCCACTGCGCTCCACAAAACTCCACCCGGATGGTAGAGGACCACCTGGGGACTGTCAACGCGAAAGTGTGGGCAAATAGCTGAGAACGTGTAAGTTACGCGTTACCTTCGCCCCACGACAACCACCGCGCCAGATATTTGACGCTCCACGCGCGGGCCCCAGGGTGCCAAAACCCGTGTGCTACCATCGGCGCCCTGGACTCGAAGTCGTCCGTCCAGCCCGCGCCTCCACGCGCGACGCCGTGATTCCGGACGACGGCTCCCCCCGGTCCTGAGGCCCCCCGCAGCCCGCATGGGTATCGAAACCGTCCTCGTGTGCGAAACGCAGGTGCCACTGGTGCGTGGCGGGGCCGAGCTCCTCGTGCGGCAGCTCGTCACCGAGCTGCGCGCGCGCGGCTATCGCACCGATCGGGTGGCCGTGCCGTTCAAGTGGTACCCGAAGGACGAGATCCTGGCGCACGCGGCGGCGTGGCGCATGCTCGACCTCTCCGAGAGCAACGGTCGGCCCATCGATCTCGTCATCGCGACGAAGTTCCCGACCTACTTCGTGCGCCATCCCAACAAGGTGTGCTGGCTCGTGCACCAGCACCGGGCGGCCTACGAGCTGGCCGGGACGGAGTTCAGCGACTTCGGCCACGACGAGACGGACGTGGCGTTGCGCGACCGCATCATGGCGCTCGACGAGGAGATGCTCGGCGAGTGCCGGGCCCTGTACACCATCTCCCGGACCGTGACGGCCCGGCTGGAGAAGTACAACGGGCTGGCGTCCGCGCCGCTGTACCACCCGCCCGTGCTCGCGCCACGCCTCGTCGAGGGTGCGCAGGGCGACTACGTCCTCTCCGTGGCGCGCCTGGAGCAGAACAAGCGCGTGGACCTCCTGATTCGTGCGGTCCGCCAGCTGCCGGCGCCCCTGCGGCTCCTGCTGGTGGGCGACGGCAGCCAGCGCGCTCGGTACGAGGCGCTGGCGGAGGCCGAGGGCGTCGGCGATCGTGTCCAGTTCCTCGGCCCCGTTGACGACGACACGCTGGTGCGGCTGTATGCGGACGCGCTGGCTCTGGCGTACGTGCCCTACGACGAGGACTACGGACTCGCGACGCTCGAGGCATTCCTCGCGGGGAAGCCGGTCGTCACGGCGCGCGACTCGGGCGGCACGCTGGAGTTCGTGACCGACGGGGTCACGGGGATCGTGACCGAACCGCGAGCCGACGCCATCGGCGCCGCCCTCGCCGCGCTGCACGACGACCGGGCCCGCGCGCGCGATCTCGGCGCCGCCGGGCGTGATCGCGCGAGGCTGATCACGTGGGACGCCGTGATCGCGCGGTTACTGGGCGCGTCATGAGCACGGATCGGGCGGAGCCGCGGCCGGGGGCCTCCGGCACGCCCCCGCTGCCCCACACGGCCATCCTCGTGCTCGTGCCCACCTACAACGAGCGCGACAACCTGCCGGCCCTCGCGGAGGCCGTGCTGCGCCAGCCGGGCACACGCCTCCTGGTGATCGACGATGGGTCGCCCGACGGCACCGGCGCCGTCGCTGACGCGCTCGCGCGCGACCTGTCGCCTCGCCTCACGGTCCTGCACCGGACCGGGCCCCGGGGCCTGGGCCGTTCCTATCTCGACGGCTTCCGCGCCGCGCTCGAGGCGCCCGACGTGGGTGTCGTCTGCCAGATGGACGCCGACTGGTCCCACGACCCGGCGCACCTGCCCGCGCTCGTCGCCGCGCTCGGGGACGCCGATCTGGTCGTGGGCTCGCGCTACGTGCCCGGCGGACGGGTGGAGAACTGGCCGGCGCGGCGAAAGGCCCTGAGCGCCTGCGCGAACCAGTACATCCGCGCCATCACGGGGCTGGCGGTGCACGACTGCACCAGCGGCTACCGCTGCTGGCGCCGCGACGCGCTTGCGCGACTGCCCATCGATCGCATCTCCTCCGAGGGCTACGCCTTCCTCGTGGAGGTGCTGTTCCTGGCGGCGCGGGCCGGGCTGCGCATCGCCGAGTCGCCCATCACCTTCGTCGAGCGCCGGGCGGGTGTCTCGAAACTCGACGCGCGGGTGCTGGCCGAGTCGATCCTGCTGCCCTGGCGACTGCGCCGGCAGCCCCGCCCCGCGCCGTCGCCCGCGCACGCGTCTTCGGAGTACAATTCCCGCGGTTCGAACGAGCGATGAAGCAGTCTGAGAGCGCCCCTCCCGGCCTGAGCGTGTTCTTCCCGGCGTACAACGACAGCGGCACGATTGCGAGCCTCGTGATTCGTGCCGTGCAGGTCGCCGCGACCCTCACGCCCGACTACGAGGTCATCGTCGTCAACGACGGCAGCCAGGATGCGACCCCGCAGATCCTGGACGAGCTCGCCGTGCAGTACGCGGGCCACGTCCGCATCGTCCACCATCCGCAGAACCGCGGGTACGGGGGTGCGCTGCGCACGGGCTTCGCGACGGCCAGCAAGGAGTTCGTGTTCTACACGGACGGCGACGCGCAGTACGACCCGGCCGAGATGACCCTGCTCTGGCACAAGATGGGGCCGGGCATCGACTGGGTGAACGGCTACAAGATCGCCCGCTCCGATCCGTTCCACCGCATCGTCATCGGCCGCGTGTACCACCACACCGTCAAGCTGCTCTTCGGCTTCAAGGTGCGGGACGTCGATTGTGACTTCCGCCTGATCCGGCGTGCGGTCTTCGACAAGGTCCGGCTCGAGAAGAACAGCGGCGTGATCTGCCTCGAGATGATGAAGAAGTTCGACGACGCGGGGTTCAAGGTGGCGGAGGTGCCGGTGCACCACTTCCATCGCACCCACGGCAAGTCGCAGTTCTTCAACTTCCGTCGCATCTTCAAGACGGGCATCGACGTGCTGAAGCTCTGGTGGTCGCTGGTGGTGCGCAAGGATCACCTGAAGCGGGCGGCGCGGGCGGTCCTCGCGTGAGCTACGCCCCCTGGTACGCCGGCCGCCGGGTCATGATCACCGGCGGCCTGGGCTTCATTGGCAGCACGCTCGCTCACCGGCTCGTCGCCCTCGGCGCGGACGTCCTGCTCGTCGACTCGCTGATCCCCGACTACGGCGGCAACCTCTTCAACATCGCCGGCATCACCGACCGGGTCCGGGTGAACATCGCGGACATCCGGCAGGGCACGACGATGAACTACCTGGTCCAGGACCGGGAGATCATCTTCAACCTCGCCGGCCAGGTGAGCCACATCGACAGCATGCGGGATCCCCACACGGACCTCGACATCAACTGCCGCAGCCAGCTGACGCTGCTCGAGGCGTGCCGGCGCCACAACCCGGCGACCAAGGTCGTCTACGCCAGCACCCGGCAGATCTACGGCAAGCCCGAGTTCCTGCCCGTGACCGAGCAGCACCTCGTCCGCCCGGTCGACGTGAACGGCATCAACAAGGCCGCCGGCGAGTACTACCACCTCGTCTACAACAACGTCTTCGGCGTGCGTGCGTGCGCCCTGCGCCTGACGAACACGTACGGGCCCCGCCAGCTGATCCGCCACAACCGCCAGGGGTTCATCGCCTGGTTCATCCGCCTCGTGCTCGAGGACCAGGAGCTGCAGGTCTTCGGGGACGGGTCGCAGATCCGCGACTTCATCTACGTGGACGACGCGGTCGAGGCGCTGCTCCTCGCCGGCGCGGACGAGCGGCTGAACGGGCAGGTGTACAACGTGGGCGGCGACGAGCACATCGCGCACCGGGACCTGGTGCGGCTGCTCGTCGAGATCGCCGGCACCGGCCGCTACCGCTTCGTGGAGTGGCCGTCCGAGAAGAAGGCCATCGACATCGGCAGCTTCTACTCGGACTCGACCCTGTTCAAGACCGCCACCGGGTGGCGGCCGGAGGTGCCGCTGGCCGAGGGCCTCCGCCGCACGTTCGCCTACTACCGGGAGCACATGGCGCACTACGTCGACACCGGCGAGGTGAACCCGTGAGCGGCGCGGGCGCCCTGCGCGTGCCCTTCAACGCCCTGCACCCCTCCGAGGACCGCGCCGCCATCGACGAGGCCATCCGCCGCGTCGTCGACAGCGGCTGGTACGTGCTCGGCCCCGAGGTCGAGGCGTTCGAGCACGAGTTCGCCACCGCCGCCGGCGCGGCGCACGCGGTCGGGGTCGGCACGGGCACCGACGCCATCGCGCTCATCCTCCGGGCGCTCGACATCGGGCCCGGGGACGAGGTGATCACGACGCCGGTCTCGGCCGCCTACACGGCGCTGGCCGTGCTGATGGCGGGCGCGCGGCCCGTGTTCGCGGATCTCGATCCGGACCGGCTCACGCTGGCGCCCGCCGCCGTCGAGGCCGCCATCACGCCGCGCACCCGCGCCATCCTGCCGGTCCACCTCTACGGCCAGCCGGCCGACCTCGGCGCGCTCCAGCCCCTCGCCGCCAGGCACGGGCTCGCGCTCGTGGAGGACGCGTGCCAGGCCCATCTCGCCACGTGCGGGGGACGGCCCGTGGGCACCATCGGCATCGCTGGCGCCTTCAGCTTCTACCCGACCAAGAATCTCGGCGGGCTGGGCGACGGCGGCGGGGTGGTCACCAACGATGCGGCGCTCGCCGCACGGATCCGGCGGCTGCGCAACGGCGGCCAGTCGAGCCGGTACCATCACGACGAACCGGGGATCAACAGCCGCCTGGACGAGCTGCAGGCGGCCATCCTGCGGGCGCGCCTGCCGTTCCTGGCCGGCTGGACGGCCCGCCGCCGGGCCATTGCCGCCACCTACCGCCGCCAGCTCGCTGGCGCGGCCGTGACCGTGCCGCCCGAGCGCGACGCCGGTCACGTCTACCACCTGTTCCCCGTGCTGACCGCGGACCGCGACCGGTTCCAGGCAGCGATGCGGGGCTGTGGAGTCGAGACGCTCATCCACTACCCCATGCCGATTCCGCGGCAACCGGCACTCGGCGCGGCGGCGCCGTCAGCCTGCCCGATTGCCGATCGCGTCACGGCCGAGGTCGTCTCCCTCCCCTTGTACCCCTCGCTGTCCGACGAGGCCGTCGCGGCCGTGGTGGCGGCGGTCGTGTCGTCCACTCGTTGAGGTACTGATCTCCATGCGTATCCTGATCACGGGCGGGGCAGGTTTCATCGGCTCGCACCTGGCCGAGGCGCTGCTCGACGCGGGACACGACGTCGCGCTGCTCGACGACCTCTCCACCGGTGCCATCGACAACATCAGCCATCTCCGGGACCGCCCGGGCCTGACCTACACGATCGACTCGGTCTTCAACGACCGGCTCGTCGCGGAGCTGGTCGATCGGGCCGATGTCGTGTTCCACCTGGCCGCGGCGGTGGGCGTGAAGCTGATCGTGCAGAAGCCGGTGCACACCATCGAGACCAACGTGCACGGGACGGAGGTCATCCTCCGGCACGCGGCGAAGAAGGGCAAACTGGTCTTCATCGCCTCGACGTCCGAGGTCTACGGGAAGAGCACCCACGTGCCGTTCACCGAGACCGCCGACCTCGTGATGGGCGCCACCACCCGTCACCGCTGGGCCTACGCCTGCAGCAAGGCGCTCGACGAGTTCCTCGCGCTGGCCTACTGCAAGGAGAAGGGCCTTCCCGTCGTCGTCGTTCGCTTCTTCAACACCGTGGGACCGCGGCAGACCGGGCAGTACGGCATGGTCCTGCCGACGTTCGTCAAGCAGGCCCTGCGGGGCGAGTCCCTGACCGTGTTCGGGGACGGCTCGCAGTCGCGCAGCTTCACCTACGTCGGCGACGTCGTCGGGGCGCTGCTCGCGCTGATGGCCGAGCCGGCGGCCGTGGGCGAGGTGTTCAACGTCGGGAACGTCGAGGAAGTGACCATTCTCGAGCTGGCCGAGCGCGTCAAGGCGATCACGGGCAGCTCGTCCCCGATCGTGCGGATCCCGTACGAAGAGGCCTACGAGGCCGGGTTCGAGGACATGCCGCGCCGGGTGCCGGATCTGGCGAAAATACGGACACTTGTGGGTTACGAGCCCAAGGTCGGGCTGGACGAGATCATCACCCGGGTCGTCGCCGACTTCCGGGGGCGCGCGAACGTCTGAACTGTGGGGATCAGGCGTTATACTGGGCCTGATCGAAAGGTTCATGATGCGCAGCACGCTGAGTTTCGTCGTCGCCGCGCTGCTGCTGGCGGCCCCCGCCGGTGCCCAGCAGGTTTCGCTCCAGATCAAGGACGGCCTGGTCAGCCTCCAGGCCACCAACGCGCCGGTCAGCACGATCATGCGTGAGTGGCAGCGCGTCGGCGACACCCGCGTCGTCAACGTCGACAAGATCACGGGGGCGCCGCTGACCCTCACGCTCGAGCAGGTGCCGGAGCGCGAGGCCCTCGCCATCGTGCTGCGCAACGTCGCCGGCTACATGGCCGCCCCGCGGCCGATCGCCAACACGGGCAATTCGGTCTTCGATCGCATCGTCGTGCTCGCTTCGAGCAGCGCGCCCGCGGGGCCGCCGCCAGGCGCCGCGTCCAGCGCGGCGCGGAGCCGCGCCGGCACGCAGCGGTTCGTCCCTCCGCGGCCGCCGTTCATCCGGCCGCCCGCCGGCGTCGTCGACGACCAGCAGGACGCGCCCGACGATCAGTACCTCCAGCCCGGCGAGCAGCCCGAGGACGACCAGAACGATCCGTCGGACGTCGGCGGCCGCCGCGTGTTCACGTTCCCGCAGCCCGGGCAGGCGCAGGAGCCCGGGGAAATTGCGCAGCCGGCCGAAGGGGGCAACGTCACGCCGCCCGTGATCACGCTGCAGCCGGATCCGAATGGCGGGCCGCCGCAGGTCATCTCGGTCCAGCCGGGAATGCCCAATGAGACGGCGCCCCAGCAGCCGGCCAACGGCTTCCAGATCATCGGGTCGCCGACGCCGGGGGTCATCCAGCAGCCCACGCCCGGCCAGCCGGTTCGTCGTCCGCCGGGGCAGTAGCCCCGGCCCGGCGGGCGGCCGCTGACTCGCCTCGCGGTCCCGAACTACAATTCCTGCAGGCGCGCGCCCGTCTTGCGCCCCCCAAGGACACATGCCTGACATCGAACGGTGCGGCGCCGGAGACCGGCGCGGCGTCGAACAGCTCTACCGCCGTACGCTCGGCAACGAGGCCGCCGAGTCGGCCCGCCTCCGCTGGGACTGGGCGCGACGCAACCCCGCCAACCACGGCGAGGAGGCGCCGGTGCTCGTGGTCCGGGAAGGCCCGACCGTGATCGCCGCGGACGCGATGATGCCGGTCACGGTCTCCATCCGCGGGCTCGACACGGGGGGCGCGTGGACGGAAGACCCGCTGGTCGCGCCCGAACGGCAGCGCCGGGGCCTCGGCGAGGCCCTGCTGCGCGCGTGGGAACGGCAGGCGGGGGTCTCGCTGGGCGGCAGCCTCTCGGAAGGCACGCGCTACCTGCTCGGGGAGCGGCTGCACTGGCCGTCCCCCATCACGGTGCCCTGCCTCGTGAAGCCGCTCAGCCGCCGGGCGCTGCGGCGACCGTCGTGGCCGCTGCCCGTGAACCGCCTGGTGTCGGCCCTCACGCTGCCGTTCGTCCGCGTCGTGGCGCGCGCGCGGCCGCTGCGTGAGCAGGTCGAGGTCGTGCGGCGGTTCGACAGCGACGTGGATGCGTTGTGGGAACGGGTGGCGCCGCGGCTCGACCTGGCGGTGCGACGCGACCAGGCGTACCTGAACTGGAAGTTCATCGAGCCGCCCCACGTGCGCTATTCGGTCGCCGTGCTCAGGCGTGACGGTGAGACCAACGGCTATGCCGTGTACCGGCACCTGCGGGAGCCGCGCGGCCGCGCGACGCACATCGTCGACTTCCTCTGCCACCCGGACGACGAACGGGGCCTGAAGACGCTGTTGCGCTGGGTGGACCGCGAAGCCCGCGCGGAGGACTCCGACAAGATCCGCTGCTACGTGCAGCACGCCGCCTTCCGCCGGGTGCTCCGGCGGTCCGGGTACTTTGCCGTGCGGTCGGATCTCGATCTCGGCGTGAAGGTCAGCGCCGTCAAGGTGCCGTCCAACTTCTACGACGACACCGAAGGCTGGCACTTCACGCTCGGCGACGGCCGCCTCGACATCTAGACAAAGGACCACATCATGCTCGCCCAGCAACTGACCACCGACATCGCCGCCGCGATGAAGGCGCGGGAGGCCGTGCGCCTCGGCGCCCTGCGCATGCTGAAGACCGCCCTGACGAACCGTGAGGTCGAGAAGGGTCGCGCACTTGACGAGGCCGAGGAACTGCAGGTGGTGGGCATGCTCGTGAAACAGCGCCGTGACGCGATCGAGCAGTTCACCCGTGGCGGCCGTGAGGATCTCGCCGCCAGGGAGGCCGCCGAGATCACGATCCTCGAGGCGTACCTCCCGCCGGCGGCCACCGAGGCCGACATCGCGGCGGCGGTGGACGCCGCAGTGACGGACACCGGCGCCAGCGGGCCGAAGGACATGGGGAAGGTGATGAAGGCCGCGATGGCCGCGTTGGCCGGCAAGAGCGTCGACGGCAAGGCGGTGAACCAGGCCGTGCGGGCGCGGCTCGGCTGAGCGTCTCGCGGCGCAGCTCGTCCCTGCCCGTGACAACATGTGACGCTTTTCCCTCAAACATTTCGCGAGTGGCGGCCGTCTATAGCTTTTGAAAGGCCTAGTCAGCCTCTCACCATCCTCCTTCGGGCTCCCGCCGCCAGGCCGGAGCCCGCTTTTCTGTACGCAGGCGGACACTCCCGCCCCCAGGTGTCCGTTCGCGAACGCCCGTCCCGGTGCGGCGAAACCGCCGTGCTACGCTGTCCCCTCACGCATGTCCGATTCCGCACCGCGCCTTGCCCGCTCCGCCGGGGTGTTCGGGCTGGCGACGATGGCCAGCCGCGTGCTCGGCGTTGCCCGCGACCAGGTGCTGGCCTACTACTTCGGGGCGGGTGACGCCAACGACGCGTTCCGCGTGGCGTTCCGCGTCCCGAACCTGGTCCGCGATCTCTTCGCCGAAGGTGCGATGAGCGCGGCGTTCATCCCCACGTTCACCAAGACGCTCGAACGGGACGGCAAGCCGCGGGCCTGGAACCTCGCCAATGCCGTCATCACCACGCTCGTGCTCGTGACGGGCGTGCTGGTGACGCTCGGCATCGTCTTCGCCGATCCGCTCGTGCGGCTGTACGCCGGCGACTTCGCGGCGGTGCCTGGCAAACTCGAGCTGACGATCTTCCTCGCGCGGGTGATGCTGCCGTTCCTCACGCTGGTGGCGGTGGCGGCGGCGTGCATGGGGATGCTGAACTCGCTGGGCTACTTCTTCGTCCCCGCCCTCTCGCCCGCGATGTTCAACGTCGCGACGGTGGTGCTGGCGCTGACCCTCATCCCCGTCGCGCCGCAGCTCGGCGTGCAGCCGATCACGATCATCGCGATCAGCACCCTCGTCGGCGGTGCCGGGCAACTGCTGCTGCAGTGGCCCCCGCTGGCGAAGGAGGGTTTCCGTTTTCGCCCCCGGTTCGACTTCCGGGACGAGGGCCTGCGGCGCGTGCTGCTGTTGATGGGACCGGGTACCTTCGGCCTCGCGGCCACGCAGATCAACGTCTTCGTCAACACGCTGCTCGCGACCGGCGAGGGCACCGGCGCGGTGTCATGGCTCGACTACGCGTTCCGGCTGATGTACCTGCCGATCGGGCTCTTCGGTGTCTCGATTGCGACGGCGGCGACACCGGCCGTGTCGCGGCTGGTGGCGGTGGACGACCGGGCCGGCGTGCGGTCCACGGTGGCCTCGTCGATCGGCCTGATGCTCGCGCTGAACGTGCCCTCCACGCTGGGCCTGATCGTGCTCGGCGGGCCGATCATCGGGCTGATCTTCCAGCACGGGAGCTTCGGCGCCGAGGACACGGCGGCCACGGCGGCGGCGTTGCGCTACTACGCGCTCGGCCTCGTCGGCTACTCGATCGTGCGCATCGTCACGCCCACCTTCTATGCGCTGCACCGCAGCCGCATCCCCGTGGCGGCCAGCGCGATGTCGGTGGTCCTCAACATCGTGCTCAACGTCACGCTCGTGCGCGTGATGGGCTATCGCGGCCTGGCGCTGGGCACGTCGCTGACCGCGCTGGTCAACGCCGCCGTGCAGCTGACGCTGCTGCGCACCGAGCTCGGTGGCGTCGAGGGGCGGCGCATTGCGGTCAGCCTCCTGCGGATCACGGCGGCCGCGCTGCCGATGGCCGCGACGGCCTGGGGCGTGGAGCTCTGGCTGCACGGCGTGCTGCCTGGCGCATCGATTCCGGTCCAGGCGGTCCGCGTCGGTGTGTCGATTGCGGCCGGCGTCGGCGTGCTCACCGTCGCCGCGCACGTCTTCGGCGTGCGCGAGCTCGCCGAGGCCCGCGCCCTGGTGCTCGGCCGCCTCCGCCGCGGACGCCGCTAGCGCCGCCAGCGCCGGAGGCGCGGCTGGCGAATGCAGAATCCAGAAACCGGAATCAAGAAAGGAAGGGCACCCGCGCCCTGTGTCGTCGAGGCGCGCCGCGCAATTCGAAATTTCCGAATTCCTTTCTGGATTCCGGCTTCTGGATTCTCCATTCCCAGCGGAAAGCGGGCCCTGCGGTAGGATGACGTAATGGCGGGCCGCTACCCCAACTATTCCGGCGCGACGTATTCCTTCGGTCCCGGGCCGTTGACGCCGGCGATCAAGATGCTGGTCCTCGTCAACGTGGGCATGTTCCTGCTGACGGGGATCGTGCCGGCGATGGTCCTGCGGCTCGGGCTGGTTCCCGCGATGGTGGTGCAGGAGCTGGCGATCTGGCAGCCGGTGACCTACATGTTCCTCCACGGGGGGATCACGCACATCCTCTTCAACATGCTCGCGCTCTGGATGTTCGGGAGCGATCTCGAGCGCACGTGGGGCACGCGGTTCTTCACGAAGTACTACTTCGTGACCGGCATCGGGGCCGCGCTGGTGACGATCGCGTGGGCACTCAGCCCGCTGCCCTTCGCCGACACCATCTACTACACGGCCACCATCGGCGCGTCCGGCGCGATCTACGGCATCCTGCTCGCCTACGGCCTCTACTTCCCCGACCGCCCGATCTACGTCTACTTCGTGTTCCCGATCCCGGCGAAGTACTTCGTGATGATCATGGGCGCCATTGCCTTCTTCTCCTCCATCGGCAGCGGGGGCGGGGGCACGGCCCACTGGACCCACCTCGGTGGGCTCGTCGTGGGCTACTTCTACCTGAAGGGCCTGCGGGCGCGGCCGCTCGACGAGCTCAAGTACCGCTGGCTCCGGTGGAAGATGCAGCGCTCACGCAGCCGGTTCGACGTCTACTCCGGCGGGCGCCGGGGTGGCGACGACGAGTGGAAGAGCGACTGGAAGAAGCATATTCATTGATCGAAGGGAAGCGCGCGACGTCTCGACGCTACGTGTGCTCGTAGGCCATCGCCTGGAGTGCCGCAATCCGGTCGACCATCGGCGGGTGCGACGCGAACAGGTTCGCCAGGCGGCCGCGGCTCGCGTTGATGCGGCGGCCGAGCGGGTCGGCGATGCAGAGATGCGCGCTGCCACGCTTCACCGCCTTCGTCGGCGCGGCCTCGGCGTCGACCTTGCGGAGCGCCGACGCCAGCGCCAGCGGGTTGCGGGTCAGCTCCGCGCCGGTCGCGTCCGCCAGGAACTCCCGCCGCCGCGAGACCATCATCGCGAGCAGCCGCGCGACCACCGGAGCCAGCAGCACGGCGACCAGCCAGACCGCGATCAGCAGGATGGCCGCCGGTCCCCCGCCGCCTTCGCGACCCCGGCTGCGGCGCCCGCCGAAGGCGCCGTACCGCATGCCGCGCGCCGCCCAGTCGGCCAGCAGCGCAATCGCGCCGACCAGCGCCGCCACAATCGTCATCAGCCGGATGTCGTAGTTGCGGATGTGCGACATCTCGTGGGCGACAACGCCCTGCAGCTCGTCGCGATCGAGCCGGCGCAGGAGCCCCTCGGTCACGGCAATCGACGCGTGCCCGGGGTCCCGCCCGGTCGCGAACGCGTTGGGGTCCGGGTCGGGCACGACGTAGGCCGCCGGCCGCGGCAGGCCCGCCGCAATGGCCATCTCCTCGACGACGTTCTGGTACTGCCGGAGGGCGAGCCGGGTGGGCTCGTCCGGTGCCCCGGCAATCGCCTGCTCGAGGGGGATCGCGCCGGTCGATCCGAGGACGGCACGATCGCCGCGCCGGTAGGAATAGAAGGCCGATCCCGTGCCGTAGGTGATGGCGACGAGCGTGCCGATGGGCAGGAAGGCGCCGCCGGCCGGCGAGGCCAGGTAGGCCGCGTCGAACCCGAGGCCCAGCACGAGCAGGAACGCGACGAACACCCCCATCACCAGCACGGTCTGGCGGCGGTTGCGCGCCTGCTGCTCGTAGAGGTTCACTGCTTCATCGAGAGGTCCACGGCCGGCACCTCACGCTCGGCCGCGTTGGTGATCTCGAACAGCTCCTTCGGCGCGAACCCGGCGAACCCCGCGATGATGTTGGTCGGGATGACCTGGGTCGCGGTGTTGTACTTCGTCGCGATGTCGTTGTAGAACTGGCGCGCGAAGCCGATCTTGTTCTCGGTCGCGGCCAGCTCCTCCTGGAGCGCCCGCACGTTCTCGTTGGCGGTGAGCTGGGGATAACTCTCGGCCAGCGCGAAGAGGCGGCCCAGCGCCTGCGACAGCACGCCCTCCTTCTGCGCGGCGTCGGCGGGGCCCTGCGCGGTCGTCGCGGCGTTCCTGGCGCTGATGACGGCCTCGAGCGTGCCCCGCTCGAACTCCATCGCGCCCTTCACCGTGTTGACGAGGTTCGGGATGAGATCGTGCCGGCGCTTCAACTGGACGTCGATCTGCTTCCAGCCGTTGGTGGCCTGGTTCCGGAGGGTGACCAGCCGGTTGTAGGCGCCGGCGGCCCACAGCAGCAGGCCGCCCAGGACGACGATCGTGAGGATCACGGACATCGGGGCGCTCCTCGTGCCGACGGGCTGCGGGCGGCCAGCGCGGCCGCCTAACCCTCGACCTTGATCTGCTCGTGGAAGTAGGCGTCGGTCCCGTCGAGCCAGTCCTGGCGGATCGGGCTGAAGATGTCCACCTCGAAGGTGTCCTCGAGGGCCTCGGCCTGGTGGGGCACCCACGAGGGGATGTGCAGCACCTCGCCCTCGCGCACGGTGATCTCCTCGCCGTTGATGAGGAACTTCAGCGCGCCCTGCAGGACGTAGGTGAGCTGCTCGCTCTCGTGCTTGTGCATCGGGACGAGGGCCCCACGCTTGAGGTAGATCTGCGCGAGCATCTCGCGCTCGCCCGTGACAATCTTCCGTGAGATCATCTCGGTGACCTTCTCGAGCGCGATTTCATCCCAGCGGTGGAGGCGGACAGGTCGCTGTTCCATGCGTGTGGCTTCTCGTCTCCGGTCGCGCGGGACATGGGTTGCGGCCCGTAACTCGAGGCCGCAGCGCGACTTGGCGCGGATTATATCACCGGCGTCGGATGGTATAATCCACCGTTCGCCATCATAATTCCCGGAAGGACTCGACTCATATGAAGGGATCGACGCTCGCCACGCCGAGCGGCCAGGCCCACGAGGGCCTGTCGCGCGAAGACCTGCACCGGGCGTACCGGACGATGCTGCTGTCGCGCCGGCTCGACGACAAGGAGATCCAGCTCAAGAACCAGAGCCTGATCTTCTTCCAGATCAGCGGCGCCGGCCACGAAGCCGTCCTCACCGCCGCGGGCATGCAGTTGCGCCCCGGCTACGACTGGTTCCACCCCTACTACCGCGACCGCGCGCTGTGCCTGGCGCTCGGCATGACGCCGCTCGAGATGCTCATGTCGGCGGTCGGCGCGGCGGACGACCCGAACTCGGGTGGCCGCCAGATGCCGTCGCACTGGGGCCACAAGGCCCTCAACATGCCGTCGCAGGGCAGCCCCACCGGCACGCAGTGCCTCCAGGCCGTCGGCTGCGGCGAGGCCGGCCAGATCTACCAGCGCGTCACCGGGATCGCCGATCGCGAGGACCGGGCGAAGGACGACGAAGTCACCTACATGTCGATTGGTGACGGCGCGACGTCCGAGGGCGAGTTCTGGGAGTCGCTGAACACGGCCTGCACCCGCAACGTGCCCGTGCTCTACATGGTCGAGGACAACGGCTACGCCATCTCGGTGCCCGTCGAGGTCCAGACCGCCGGTGGCGACGTCTCGAAGCTCGTCGAGTCGTTCCCCAACCTCCACATCGTCCGGTGCGACGGCACCGACTTCCTCGAGAGCTACCGCGCGCTGCGCGAGGCCATCGCCTGGGTCCGCAACGAGCGCAAGCCGGCGCTCGTGCACGCCAAGGTCATCCGCCCCTACTCGCACTCGCTCTCGGACGACGAGCGGCTCTACAAGACGCCGCAGGAGCGCGAGGAGGAGGCCACGCGCGACCCGCTGACGAAGATGCGGGCGTTCCTCCTCGCCGAGGGCCTCGCCACCGAGGCCGACCTCGACCAGATCGCCGCCGACGTCGACAAGGAGATTGCCGAGGCCACCGACGCGGCCCTCAAGGCGCCGAAACCGGCCCCCGAGACCGCCGGCCTCTATGTCTTCTCGCCCGACGTCGACCCGACGTCCTCGGCCTTCGAGACCCCGGCCGAGACCGAGGGCAAACCCGACACGATGGTCGCCGCCATCAACCGGACGATGAAGGAGGAGATGGCGCGCAACCCGAAGATCGTCGTCTTCGGCGAGGACGTGGCGGACGCGAGCCGCGCCACCGCGCTCGGCAACGTGCCGGGTAAGGGCGGCGTGTTCAAGGTCACGCACGGCCTCCAGGCCGCCTATGGCGGCGAGCGCGTCTTCAACTCGCCGCTCGCCGAGGCCAACATCATCGGCCGCGCCGTCGGCATGGCCACCCGCGGCATCAAGCCCGTCGTCGAGATCCAGTTCTTCGACTACATCTGGCCCGCGATGATGCAGCTGCGCGACGAGATGGCGATGCTGCGCTACCGCTCGGCCAACAACTTCTCGTGCCCGATGGTCGTGCGGGTGCCGATCGGCGGCTACCTGCGCGGCGGCGCGCCGTACCACAGCCAGTCGGGCGTCAGCATCTTCGCCCACTGTCCCGGCATCCGCATCGTGTTCCCGTCGAACGCGGTCGACGCGGCCGGCCTGCTCCGGACGTCGATCCGCTGCGACGACCCGGTGATGTACCTCGAGCACAAGCACCTGTACCGCCAGACGTACAACAAGGGCGTCTACCCGGGCAGCGACTTCATGATCCCGTTCGGCAAGGGATCGCTCCGCCGTGAGGGCACCGACATGGTCATCCTCACCTGGGGCGCGCTCGTCCAGCGCTCGCTGCTCGCCGCGCAGCAGGCCGAGAAGGACGGCATCTCCGTCGCCGTCTTCGACCTGCGCACCATCATCCCCTACGACTGGGACGGCATCGCCGAGCTCGTCAAGAAGACGAGCCGCGTGATCATCGCCCACGAGGACCAGCTCACCTGCGGCTTCGGCGCCGAGATCGCGGCCCGGATCAGCGACGAGCTCTTCGACTACCTCGACGCGCCGATCAAGCGCGTCACCGCCATGGACTGCCCGGTCGCCTACTGCCCCGACCTCGAGGAGGTCATCCTGCCGCAGTCGGCGGACGTGCTCCAGGCCGTCCGGGATCTTGCGAAGTACTAGCCTCGTCCTCGCAAGTCTCGTCGTCTGTTTCGCAACGGCGGTCCTGGGCAACCAGGCCGCCGTTTTGCGTTCTCCGGGCGACATCGAGGTCCTCCGTGCGACCGGCGGCCTCTCCCCCGACATCGTCGGCCTGGTCCGCGAGCCGCGCGGCTTCCAGCGGGCCGACAACGGCGCGTACTTCGTGTTCGACCGCCGGGGCCACACCGTGTGGCGCGCGGACCGCGCCGGTGGTCCCGCCCGCAAGCTCGTGGAGATTGGCGGCGAGCAGGGCCGCGTGCTCGAGCCGAGCGCGTTCGACGTCGCGCCGGACGGCACGTTCGTGCTCGCCGACGCCCCGAACCGCCGCGAGCGGATCCAGGTCTTCTCGCCCGCCGGCGAACGTCTCGGCGGGTTCGCGCTCCCCGGCCGGGTGACCCCACGCGTGAGCGTCGGGGGCCAGGCCCTCGACGGCGTGGGCACGCTGGCGTTCCTCGGCGACGGGCTGCTGCTCAACCAGCCCGAGACCGGCGGCCTCTTCACGGTGTACGGCCTCGCCGGCACGCCCGTGCGCACCATCGGGCGGCTGAGGGCCACGGGACACGAGGCCGACCGGCAACTGCACCTGGCCCTGAACGCCGGCATGCCACTCGTCGATCCCGCGGGCGGCTACTACTTCGTCTTCATGACCGGCCCGCCGGTCTTCCGCAAGTACGACCAGGAGGGGCGCCTCGTCTTCGAGCGCCTCATGCAGGGCCGCGAGCTCGACCCCCTCGTCGCCGCCCTGCCGGACGTCTGGCCACGCCGCACGCTCGACGGCGACGAGATCCCGCTGGTCGTGCCGACCGTGCTCGCCGCGGCGGTCAGCCCGTCGGGAGAGCTCTGGGTGTCCTTCAACAGTCCCTTCACCTACGTGTTCGACGCACGGGGCGACAAGATTCGTACGGTGCAGTTCCGCGGCGCCGGCATGGTGATGCCCACGTCGCTGTCGTTCACCGCGACCGGCCGCCTGCTGGTGACGCCGGGCTGCTACGAGTTCGATCCGCGCCCGGGCCGGCCGGCCCCGGGAGCCCTGGACTAGAATCATCGGATCGCCGTGACTCCAGGGACCCTGCCCCCGCCGTCGCCCGCGCGCCCCGGCCGCCCACGCCTGCTGCTGGCTGCCGTCGCGGTGCTCGTGTGCGCGGCCTGCGGGGGCGGAACGTCCACGCCGACGTCCCCGACGCCGCGCCCCACGCCGACACCAGACCCCACGCCGTCGCTCAGCCTCAGCTGCCCCGCGGACCAGTCGGCCACCGCCACCCTTGGCGCGACCACGGCCACCGTGGCGTTCACCACGCCGACGGCCACCGGAGGCACGGCCCCCGCCACCGTCACCTGTGATGCGCCGGCGGCCAACGCCTTCCCGATCGGGACCACCACGGTCACCTGCACCGCGACCGACCAGGGCCGCCAGACCGCCTCGTGCACGTTCCGCGTGACCGTGGCCGCCGCCCCGCCGCAGTTGTCGAAGAGCACCTACCTGGCGTTCGGCGACAGCCTCACGGCCGGGGAGGTCACGGTGCCGGTCGCCACCCCCGCTGGCGTGATCACGCCGTTCCCGGCCTTTGCGCTGCGGCTCGTGCCCTCGGCGTCGTATCCCACGCAGCTCGCGGCGCTGATGCGCGCCGCCTACCCGCAACAGAGCGGCCTCTCCGTCACCAACGCGGGCAAGTCCGGGGAGTGGGCGGTGGACGCGAGGGTGCGGTTCGAGCCGCTGGTGCAGTCGCTGCGGCCCGAGGTGGTGCTGCTGCTCAGCGGGTACAACGATCTCGCGGCGCTCGGGGCCGCCGGCATCGGGTCCGCGTCAGCGGCCGTGGAGGCGATGGCCAAGGAGGCGCGATTCCGCGGCGCCTCGGTGTTCATCGCCACCCTGCCGCCGCCCCGCTCCGGCGGCGGAAACACGCAGCCCCTCAGCACGATCGCCAGCTACAACGACCGCCTGAAGGTGGTGGCGGCCGGCGAGAACGCCCGCGTCGTGGATCTCTACGAGGCGATGCTCGGCCAGCAGGATCTCTACATTGGCGTGGACGGCCTGCACCCGAACGAGGCGGGTTACCGGAAGATGGCCGAGGAGTTCTTCAAGGCCATCCGGGCGGCGTTCGAGGTGAGATAGGGCTCCGGAACGCTTCGCACGGAGACACGGAGACACGGAGACACGGAGACACGGAGACACGGAGACACGGAGGCACGGAGGCACGGAGGTAGAAGAGGGGCGAGGAGGATCTGCCCCCCGCCCCTCGGATCGTGGTTCGGTTTCTGCCGCCTGCCTGCAGGGCTTCGTGTTCTTCGTGAGCGTCGTGGCCGGCCCTTCCGGCCATCGTCGCCCCTTTACTGCCGCGACGTCGTGCGTGGCGGGAAGATGTCCTTGAAGGCCACGAGGAACTTCTCCATCTCGGGCTCCGTGCCGACCGAGACGCGCAGGTGCTCGAGCATCGGCGGGAAGGGCCGGCCGACCTGGACGCCGCGCTCGCGGAACTCCTGGATGACCGGCTGCACCTGGCGGTGGATGGCGACCATGAAGAAGTTGGTCTGCGACGGGATGACGTCGTAACCGAGGGCCTCGAGCTCCCGTGAGGTCTTCTCGCGCAGCGCGATCGTGTTGCGCTTCGCGACCTCCTGCGCGGCGGTGTCCTCGAGGGCCGCGACGGCGCCCCACTTCACGGGCGCGTTGATGCTCGCGATGCTGTGGGGCCGCATGCGCTGGATCAGGTCGGCGGGCGCGACGGCGTACCCCAGGCGCATGCCGGCCAGGGCCACGATCTTCGAGAACGTGCGCGCGATGATGACCCGACGGCCCTCGAGCACGTACGGGACCGACGTCGCGTAGGCCGGGTCCTCCACGTAGTGGTGGTAGGCCTCGTCGATGAGCACGGGCACGTCCGCAGGGATGCCGTCGAGCAGCTCCTGCACCTCCCGCTTCGAGACGACGACGCCGGTCGGGTTGTTCGGGTTGCAGAGATAGATGAACCCCACGTCGCGATAGTTGGCTTTCGCCGCCGCGACCATCTTCGTGATGGGCTGCCGGTACTCCCCGTCCAGCGCGAGCTGGATCGACTCGGCCTTCACCCCGCTTGCCACCTCGAACACGGTGGCGTAGGACGGCTCGACACCGATCACCTTCTTCTGGCCCTCGAGGAACGTCAGGGCCACGACCTTCAGGATTTCGCTCGACCCGGCGCCCAGGAGGATGTTCTCGCGCTTCACGCCGTGGTGCGCGGCGATGGCATCGACGATGCCGCCGTCGGGGTACCCGTAGCGGTTCGAGTACTTCATGGCGTTTGCCATGGCCTGGAGCACCGACTCGGGTGGCCCCCAGTTGTTCTCGTTGTTGGCGAGCTTCGCGAAGGCGTCGTAGGTGTCCATCGACGCCTGGCGGGCCGCCCGGTCCTGCACCTGCCAGCCGCCGGCCAGCAGGCGCTCGGGCGAGAGGCCGAGCAGGCCGGCCACCGCGGCCAGGCCCCCCATGAAGCTGCGACGCGACACCGCCTGCCTGACGTCCATCATCGTCCTCCTGCCCCGGGGGCCGCTGGGTTGTGGTGTGTGCCGGGGATGATGTGCCGGGGACGGGCGGCAGTGCAAGCGCAATCCCGCGGATGAGCCGCCGTACAGGGAGCGGGCGCGAGCCCCCTGGCCCGCGCCCGTCGTGGGCCGCCCGGCCGGCCGTTATCGCCCGCCGGGACGCCGGCCCCAGGTCGGCGGGGCCGGTTCGGAGGTGCGGCGATCCGGCGGGGTCGCCTCGAGCAGCCGCAGGGCCTCCTGGACGGCCCGCTCGAGCTGGGGATCGCCCCCGGCGATGACCGCCTTCGGCCAGTTCTCGACCTCGATGTCGGGCGCGACGCCCTCGTTCTCCACGGCCCAGCGACCGTCACGGGTGAAGAAGCCGCCGCGCGGCGCGATCATCGTGCCCCCGTCGATGAGCGTCGGTGTGTCGGCGGTATGCACGAGCCCGCCCCACGTCCGCTTGCCGACGAGCGGCCCGATCTGCCGCCGCTTGAACATGTAAGGCATGAGGTCGCCGCCGGAGCCCGCCATCTCGTTGATGATCATCACCTTCGGCCCCCAGATGCCGGCTTCGGGGCTCGTGAACGGCGTGCGGTCGCCGGCCACGTTGTTGAAGTAGCCGTCGAAGTCGCGCTGCAGCACCTCGATGATGTAGTCGGCGGCCGATCCGCCGCCGTTGTAGCGCTCGTCGATCACCGCGCCCTTCTTGTCCTGCTGGGCGAAGTAGTAGCGGTTGAAGCTCTCGTATCCCGCCTGGCCCGTGTTCGGCACGTAGACGTAGGCAAGGCGCCCTCCCGAGAGCTCGTCCACGCGGCGGCGGTTCGACTCCACCCACGCCCGGGTGCGCAGGCCCTGATCGTTGCCGACCGGGATCACCGTGACCTGCCGGGCCCCGGTGGCCGTGGGCTGCCCGTTGACCGTGAGGGTGACCTGCCGGTCGGCGGTGCCGTCGAGCAGGCGGTGGATGTTGTCGGTCCCCGCCAGGTCCTGGCCGTCGATGGCCAGCACGTAGTCGCCGACGCTCACGTCGATGCCAGGCGCGACCAGGGGCGCGCGCAGCTCGGGGTTCCAGCTCTCGCCGTCGTACAGCCGCGTGATGCGGTAGCGGCCCTGGTCGATCGTGAAGTCCGCGCCGAGCAGCCCGCCCCGCGAGGGTGGCACCTCCGGCAGGTCGCCGCCACGCACGTAGGAGTGACCGATGGCAATCTCGCCGCCCATCATGTCGAGCAGGTAGGTGAGATCGGCACGATGCATGACGTCCGGCAGCAGCGCCCCGTACATCTCGCGCACCTTCGGCCAGTCGGCGCCGTGCATGTTGGGCACGTACAGGTAATCGCGCTGGTTGCGCCAGCCCTCCTGGAAGATCTGCCGGAACTCGGCCTTCGGGTCCACCTCCATGCGCAGCGTCACGTCCAGGCGGCCCTGGTCCTTCGACGGCACCGCCTTGTCGGCATCGACGAGGAACATGGACGGCGCCCGCGCGCGGCCGTTGTCGTCGGGCGGGGGCGCCGGCGTGAGATAGACGAGCTTCTTCCCGTCCGCGCTCACGGAGAACTCGTCGACGCCGGTCGCGAAGGTCTCCGCCTTGCGGTCCGACACCTTGTAGCGGTGCAACGTGCTGCCGCGGGTGCCGGGCCCGGCCGGCGCCTCCAGGTAGAACACCGACCCGGGCGCGCCGGCCGCGAGGCCGGCGTACTGCCGCTCGGGCACGCCGGGGGCCGCGACGATCCGCCGCTGGAGGCCATCGAGCGCGATCCCGACCGTCACCGGCGCGCTGGCCTCGCTTGCGCCGCCGCCCGTGGTCTGGGCCGACCGCTGCACCCCGGCGTCCTCGTCGCTCTCCGGCAGGAAGGGGCTCGGCTCGTCATCGTCCAGCACGGCAGCGTAGAGACCGAAGGTCTCCTCGCGGTCGTAGGACGTCATGTCGAGCCACTGCGAGCCGAGGCCGAAGTCGGTGGAGGCGAGGAACCAGAGGTACTTGCCGTTCGCGTCCCAGACCGGGTACATCGCGTCGGCCAGCCCGTCGGTCACCTGCGTCTGCTCGCCACTCTCGACGTCGGCAATCACGATCACCCGGAAGAGGGAATCGCGGCGCGTCGCGAACGCCACCCACTTCGAGTCGGGACTCCACGTCGGGGCCAGCGTGCGCTGCGGCACCATCCAGGGATCACGGCCGACGATCTTCGCCTTCCCGCTCGCGACGTCCATCACCCAGACGTTCAGGTTCGTGTCGGTGTAGAGCAGCTTCGTCGAGTCCGGCGACCAGGCCGGCGTGTAGTAGTGCGTGGGCTTGTCGAACGAGACGATGCGTGGTGGCGTGAGGCCGTCCTGGGCCTCGATGACGAGCTGGTACTCGCCCGACCGATCGCTGAAGTAGGACACCCACCTGCCGTCGGGCGACCACGCGGGGTCGCGGTCCGCGGCGACGTTCGCGCTCAGGTTGCGGGTGCTGCCCTTGTCGGCCGGCACGGTGAAGATCTCGCCGCGCGCCTCGACGAGCACCCGTTTGCCGGTGGGCGACAGGCTGACGTGCGTCATGCGGGGGGCGACGTCCTCCCAGTGCGGCATCATCCAGGGGAAGTCGCCCCGGGCCTCGATGGGCACGACGTGGCTCTCGCCGCTGGCCGGCTGCAGCAGGTGGACGTAGCCGCCCTGCTCGAACACGACGGCGTCGGCCGTGGAGCCGAGCGACTTGACGTCGAAGTCGGTGAAGCGGGTGACCTGCGCCAGGGCCTGCGTGGCCGGCGCGTACCGCCACACGTTCGCCACGCCGTCGCGATCGGAGATGAAGTAGACGGTATCGCCCACCCAGACCGGGTCGATGTCCTCCGAGTCGGTCCACGGCGGCGAGACGAGGTCGTAACTCTGCAGGTCGACGATCCACACGGGCCGGTTCTGGCCGCCGCGGTAGTTGCGGCGTTCCTCGTCCCACGAGGTGTTCATCCGGTAGGCGATGTGGCGCCCGTCGGACGCGATCTTGCCCTGGTATCCGCGCGGCAGCGCCATCGGCTCGGGCGGACCGCCCGTCACGGGCACGGTCCAGAAGCGCGGCGTCTGGTTGGGCGCCCAGGTCTGCCGCGGCGAGCTGAAGAGCACGCGCGTGCCGTCCGGCGTCCAGCCCTGGACGAGGTCCGCGCCGGGGTGCCACGTCAGGCGCGCGGGCTCACCGCCCTCGGCGGGCACGACGTAGACGTCGGCATTGCCGCCGTACTGGCCCGTGAAGGCGATGGTGCGGCCGTCGGGGGAGAACTGGGGGTTCGACGCCTGCCCCTGGAAGCTCGTCAGGCGGCGGGCGGCGCCGCCGGCACGCGGGACGACCCAGATGTCCTGCGCGTAAGCAAAGGCGATGTTGGTGGCGCTGACGGTGGGGGTGCGCAGCAGCCGGGTGCCGCCATCCGCGGCGCGGAGCCCCGCGACCGGCGCGCCCGCGAGGCTGGCGGCGACGACGAGGAGGACGAGGACAAGGCGTTTCATGGCGGGAATGCTACACCCATGGCGGCGCCGGGTCGCGGGCCGGCGGCGGCAGGCGGCTTGACTTGCCCGACCGACTGAATGAACATTCATTCATAGCCATGCCCGCCACCGCCGCCCGCCGCGTGCCCCGCCCCGTTCGTGCGCCCCAGTCCGGTCCCGACAAGCGGGAGGCGATCCTGCGCGCCGCCACGAAGACCTTCGCGCGCCACGGCTTCCACCAGGCCCAGGTCGCCGACGTCGCGAAGGAAGCCGGGATCGCCGCCGGCACCGTCTACCTCTACTTCCGTGGCAAGGACGACCTGCTGGTCTCGCTCTTCGATCGCACGATGCAGGCCGCCCTCGCCGAGGGCGAGCGCGCCCTCGCGGCGGTCGACGACCCGGCCGAGCGCCTCCGCACCATCGCGCGGCTCCACCTCGCGCGGCTCGGCCGCGACCGCGACCTGGCCGTCGTCTTCCAGGTGGAGCTCCGCCAGTCGGTGAAGTTCATGGAGCGTTTCTCGGCGACGTTCCTCACGCGGTACCTCACCCAGATCCGTGACGTCATCGCCGAGGGCCAGCGCACCGGGGTCTTCCGGTCCGGCATCTCCGCGACCACCGCCGCGAAGGTCTTCTTCGGGGCGCTCGACGAGATGGCCACCAACTGGGTCCTCAGCCGGCGCCGTTACACGCTCGCCGCCGAGGCGGACGCCATCGTCGACCTCTTCATCCACGGGGTTCGCTCATGACCGAGGGCACCGCCCGCATCAACGCCGTCGCCGTCCTCGGCGCGGGCACGATGGGCGCGCAGATCGCGCTGCACGCCGCCAACGCCGGCCTGCCGGCGCTCCTGCTCGACGTGTCGCGGGAGGCCGCGCGGGGCGGGCTCGAGCGGGCACGCCGCCTCACGCCGGATCCGCAGTTCACGCCGGACGCGTGGAAACTCGTGACGACGGGGAGTTTCGACGAGGACCTCGCCGGCATCGCGAAGACCGACTGGGTGATCGAGGCCATCGTGGAGCGGCTGGACGTGAAGCAGTCGCTGCTCGCCCGCGTGGACGAGGCCCGGCGTGCCGGCACGATCGTCAGCTCGAACACGTCCGGCATCCCGATCGCCGCCCTCGCGGAGGGCCGCAGCGATGACTTCCGCCGGCACTGGCTGGGCACACACTTCTTCAACCCGCCGCGGTACCTGCGGCTGCTCGAACTCATCCCCACCGCCGAGACCGCCCCCGGCGTGATCGCGGAAGTCACACGAGTCGCCGACCACCTCCTCGGCAAGGGCGTCGTGGTCGCGAAGGACACGCCGAACTTCATCGGGAACCACGTGGCGTTGTACGGCGTGGCCCGGACCCTCGAGGCGCTCGCGAGCGGCCGCTTCACCATCGAGGAGATCGACCAGGTGACGGGCCGCGCGATCGGCCGCCCGGGCTCGGCCACGTTCCGCACCATGGACCTGGCGGGCGTGGACATCCTCGCGCACGTGATGGAGAACCTGCACGAGCGGCTGGCGTCCGCGGCCGACCGGGCCGCCTTTGCCGTGCCGCCACTGGTCACGTCGATGGTCGAACGGGGCCTGCTGGGTGACAAGGCCGGCCAGGGCTTCTACCAGAAACGGAAGAACGACAAGGGCGAGAGCGAGATCTGGACGCTCGACCCCGCCACGCTCGACTACCGGGAGAAGCAGCCCGCGACGATCGGGTCGATCGAGGCCGGCAAGTCGATCGATGACCTCGGCGAGCGGCTCCGCACGCTCTTCGCCAGCCGGGACAAGGCCGGCGAGTTCCTCCGGGAGACCCTGGCGCCGACGCTCGTCTACACCGCCCGCATCGCCCCGGACATCGCCCATTCCATCGACGACGTGGACCGCGTGATGCGGTGGGGCTTCGGCTGGGAGCTCGGTCCCTTCGAGCTGTTCGACGCCATCGGCGTGACCGACGTGATGGCCGCGGCGGAAGCCGTCGGTGGTCACGCAATGGCCGGCGGCACCCCGCCCCTGGTGCAGGAGGTGCTCGACGCGGGCCGTAACCGCTTCCGGGACGGCCTGGTCCCTCCGGCCGCGCCCGACCTGCTCCTGCTGCGCACGGCACGAGAGGCCGGCCGGGTCGTGAAGAAGAACGCCGGCGCGAGCCTCGTCGACCTCGGCGACGGCGTCTTCTGCGTGGAGTTCCACTCGAAGATGAACGCCATTGGCGCCGACACGGTGCAGATGCTGCTGGCCGGGGTCAGGCACGCCTCCGAGCAGGGCGTGGCGCTCGTGGTCGGCAACGACGCGCCCAACTTCTCGGCGGGCGCCAACCTGATGCTCGTGCTGCTCGAGGCGCAGGAGGGCAACTGGGACGAGATCGACCTCATGGTGCGCGGCTTCCAGCAGGCCACGATGGCGCTGCGCTACGCCGACGTGCCGGTGGTCGTGGCCCCCGCCGGGATGACGCTCGGCGGCGGCACCGAGATCGCGCTCCACGCCGACCGGGTGCAGGCGGCGGGCGAGACCTACATGGGACTCGTCGAGGTGGGTGTCGGCCTGATCCCCGCCGGGGGGGGCACGAAGGAGATGCTGGTCCGCGCGATGTCGCAGCTGCCGGCGCCGCAGAGTGATCCGCTCCCCTACGTGCAGAAGGCCTTCGAGACCGTGGCCCTGGCGAAGGTGTCGGGCAGCGGCCCTGACGCGGTGCGCCTCGGGTATCTCGCCGCGACCGACGCATTCACGATGAACCGCGAGCGGCTGATCGCCGACGCGAAGGCCGCCGCGCTCGACCGTGTCCGTGAGGGCTACCACCGGCCCGCCCCCCGCACCGCGATTCCCGTCGGGGGCGAGTCGCTGAGCGCCGCGCTGCGGCTCGGCGTGCACCTGGCCTGGCGCGCCGGGCGGGCGAGCCTGCACGACAAGCTGATCGGCGAGGCGCTCGCGCACATCTTCGCCGGCGGCCAGTTGCCGCACCCGACAACGGTGAGTGAACAGTACCTGCTCGACCTCGAGCGCGAGGCGTTCCTGCGGCTGCTCGGCCAGCGGAAGACGCTGGAGCGCATCCAGTTCACGCTCAAGACAGGCAAGCCGTTGAGAAATTAGCCATCTGGTGATCTGGTGATCTCGTGATCTGATCTGGTGATGTGAGGATGTTGGGGTCTATCTCTTGATCGATCGGGTCGATGTAGCGAGCAAGTGAAGTGGTGATCTCCGTGCCTCCGTGTCTCCGTGTCTCCGTGTCCGCATTGGGCGGCGTGAGGGTGACGTGACCGGCGGCACGCTCGTGGATCGGGGCCAGGGGTTCCCGCTGGTGCTGATTCCCGGCATCCAGGGGCGGTGGGAGTGGATGGAGCCGGCCGTCGACGCGCTGGCGGCGCGGCATCGGGTGGTGACCTTCTCGCTCGCGGACGAGCCCTCGTCCCGCTGGGGGTGGGACGCGACGCGCGGGTTCGAGAACTACGTGGCGCAGGTGGAGGCGGCCCTGGATCGGTGTGGTGTCGATCGGGCGGTGCCGATCGGGGTGTCGTACGGCGGGCTGATCGCGGCCGAGTTCGCCGCACGACGTGCCGAACGGACGGCAGGTGTCGCGTTCGTCTCGGCCCTGCCGGTGGGCTGGGTGCCGGACGCCCGCGCGCGGAAGTATCTCGCGGCTCCGTGGCTGCGGAGTCCCGCGTTCGTGCTGGGCGCGCAGGGGCGGCTCTATCCGGAGATGCGGGCCGCGCTGCCGTCGGCCACCGCGAGCGCGGCGTTCGTCGCGCGGTATGCGTGGCGCGCGGCGACCGCGCCGGCCTCGCCGGGGCGCATGGCGAGACGGATGCGGTGGGCCCTGTCCCACGGGTTTGCCGGGATGGACGCCGTGGCGGCGCCGACCCTCGTGCTGACCGGCGAGGACGCACTGGACCGCGTGGTGCCCACGCACGAGACACGGCGATACCTGGCCGTGCCGGGCGCGCGGCTCGCCACGCTCCCACGTACGGGCCACATCGGCCTCGTCACGCGGCCGGGCGCCTTCGCACGGGTGATTGAGGAGTTCGTGGAGGGAGACGTACAAGCCACGGAGACACCGAGACAGGGAGGCTGCGCCTCCCACTGGAGAGGTCAGATTGACGAGTGAAGATTTGAAGGTCGTTTCGGCCGGCGAGAGACCTTCAATCGAACATCTGCCCTCTATCGGAGGCGTCAGCCTCTGTGGCTCTGTGGCGTGTACGTCTCTCCCTTGCCGTGGTGATTGATGAATACGATTGCGACTGAACTGACCGGTCCGGCTGGCGTGCTCGAGGCGCTGCTCGACCTTCCCGACGGCGAGCCGCGCGCAGCCGTTGTCTTTGGCCACCCACTCCCCAGCGAGGGCGGCACGATGCGCACCCGCCCCGTGCACCAGTCGGCGAAGGCGCTGGCCCGGATTGGTTGTGCGGTGCTCCGGTTCAACTTCCGCGGCGTCGGCAGCAGCGCCGGCGCGTTCGAGGACGGCCCAGGTGAGATGGAGGACTTCCGCGCGGCGCTCGCCTTCATGGCGGGCCGGTATCCCGGCCTTCCCCTCTGGGCCGCCGGCTTCTCGTTCGGCGGCTGGGTCGCGTTCCGCGTCGGCGCGGACGACCCTCGTGTGACCGCGCTCGTCGGCATCGCGCCCGCGGTCGGACACTACGATTTCGAGCCCATGATGGGCACGACCAAGCCGAAGTTCCTCGTGCACGGCGACCAGGACCCGCTCGTGACGAGGCGCATGATGCAGCCCTTCTACGCCGGGCTCCAGGAGCCGAAAGAGCTCGTCGTGATCGAGGGCGCGGACCACGTCTTCGAGGGCCGCACCATCGAGCTCGGCGAGGCGCTCGTGGATCTGCTCGGGGACTGGCCCGCCGACACCGGAGACTGACCATGCAGGACGCCGTCATCGTCTCGGCCGTTCGTACCGCCATCGGCAAGGCGCCGAAAGGCGCCCTCAGCACGACCCGTCCCGACGACATGGCCGCCGCCGTCATCAGCGAGGCGCTCCGACGGGCGCCCGGTGTCGAGGCCGCGGATGTCGAGGAGGTCGTGCTGGGGTGCGCCATGCCCGAGGCCGAGCAGGGCCTGAACGTGGCCCGTATCGCCAGCCTGCGCGCCGGCCTGCCGGTCGAGGCCTCCGCGGTCACGGTGAACCGCTTCTGCGCCTCCGGCCTGCAGGCCATCGCCGACGCGGCCGACCGCATCCGCCTCGGCCGGTCCGAGGTCGTGATCGCCGGCGGCACCGAGTCGATGAGCCTCGTGCCGATGGGCGGCAACAAGATCTCGCCCAATCCCGGCCTCGTGATCACGTACCCGGACGTCTACCTGACGACGGGCCTCGTGGCCGAGAACCACGCCCGCGAATCGGCGATCCCACGCGAGGCGCAGGACGCGTTTGCGCTGGAGAGCCACCGTCGCGCACTGGCCGCCATCGAGGCCGGCCGCTTCCGCGACGAGATCCTGCCGCTCACGATCCGGGTGGCGGCGCCGGGCGCCGCCGGGCGCCCCGCCATCCGCGAGCTCACCTTCGATACGGACGAGGGCCCCCGCAAGGACTCATCGGCGGAGGCCCTCGCGAAGCTCCGGCCGGCTTTTCACGCCAGGGGCACCGTGACCGCCGGGAACTCGTCGCAGACGAGCGACGGCGCGTCCGCCGTCGTGGTCACCTCCGCGCGGTATGCGCAGGAGCGGGGGCTCGCGCCGCTCGCGCGGTTCGTCGGCTTCGCCACCGCCGGCGTGCGCCCGGAACTCTTCGGCCTCGGTCCGGTGCCGGCCATCCGCAAGGTGCTCGAGCAGACCGGACTCGACATCGACCAGATGGACCTCGTGGAGCTCAACGAGGCCTTCGCCGCGCAGGTGCTCGCCTGCCTCCAGGAGATCCCCATCGACCCCGATCGCCTGAACGTCAACGGCGGCGCCATCGCGCTCGGCCATCCCCTCGGGTGCACGGGCGCGAAGCTGACAACGACGCTGTTGCACGAGCTGCGGCGACGGGGCGGGCGCTACGGCATGGTGACGATGTGCGTCGGGGGCGGCATGGGGGCCGCCGGCATCTTCGAGCGGCTCTAGCGAGCCGCTCGAAGATGCGAATCCGAATCAAGAAGTAGGAAGTAAGAACCAAGAAGGCAGAAGCAGGAGAACACGACGATGGCGACCGCAGATGCGCAGGCAATGAAGGGCGGGCAGTGGCTGCTCGAGGAGACGAGACCGGCCGACGTGATGACGCCGGAGAAGATCACCGAGGAACACCGCCTCATCGCGCAGACGGCGGCCGAGTTCATCGACCAGGAGGTGCTCCCGCTGGTCGATCGGCTGGAGCAGAAGGAGTGGGCCCTCAACCGGGAGCTCGTCGGCAAGTGCGGCGGCCTCGGCCTCTTCGGGACCAACGTGCCCGAGATGTACGGCGGCGTCGACCTCGACAAGATCGCGACGCTGCTGGTGTCCGAGCAGATGTCGCGCTACGCGTCATGGGGTGCGACCTTCGGCGCGCAGGCGAACCTGACGGTGCTGCCGATCCTGATGTTCGGGACCGACGCGCAGAAGGCGAAGTACCTGCCGCGGCTCGTGGCCGGCGAGATCGTCGGCGCGTACTGCCTCAGCGAGAGCGGCTCCGGCTCCGACGCGCTCGGCGCCAAGTGCCGCGCCACGCGGCAGCCCGACGGCGGCTACGTGCTCTCCGGCGAGAAGATGTGGATCACCAACGGCGGCTTCGCCGACCTCTACGTCGTCTTCGCCAAGGTGGACGGAGAGCAGTTCACGGCGTTCATCGTGGAGCGGGCGTGGCCCGGGGTCTCGAGCGGCAAGGAAGAGCACAAGATGGGCCTGCACGGCTCGTCCACGACGCCCGTGCTGCTGCAGGACGTGAAGGTGCCGGCCGACGCGGTGCTCGGCGAGGTGGGCAAGGGCCACAAGGTGGCGTTCAACGTCCTGAACTTCGGGCGGTTCAAGCTGGGCGCCATGTGCTCCGGCGGCGGCCGCCAGGCCATCGGCGAGGCCGTCAAGTACGCCGCCACCCGGCGGCAGTTCGGCGTCGCCATCGCCAGCTTCGGCGCGATCAAGCACAAGATCGGCGAGATGGTGGCGCGGCAGTACGCGCTCGAGGCCATGATGTTCCGCACCGCCGGCCTGATCGACCGCCGGATTGCCGCGGCGCCAGACAAGCGCGAGGGCGACGCGACGCCGATGCTCCAGGCGCTCGAGGAGTTCGCCGTCGAGGCGTCGATTGCCAAGGTGCTCGGCAGCGAGGTCATCGACTACATCCTCGACGAGAACGTGCAGATCCACGGCGGCAACGGCTTCGTGCGTGACTACCCTGCCGAGGGCCACTACCGCGACGCCCGGGTCAACCGCATCTTCGAGGGCACGAACGAGATCAACCGCCTGCTGATCCCGGGCATGCTGATGAAGAAGGCGCTCAAGGGCGAGCTGCCGCTCATCCCCGCCGCCAGGGCGCTCATGGACGAGATCATGAGCCCCTCCCCGGCGCCCGGGGGCCTGGACGAGGGCCCGCTGGTCGAGGAGCAGCGCGCCGTCGCGGCGTTCAAGAAGGTGGTGCTGCTCGTCGCCGGCACGGCCATGCAGCGCTACGGCACGAAGCTCGATACGGAACAGGAGGTCCTGGGCTTCCTCGCCGACATCCTGATTGACACCTATGCCGCCGAGAGCGCCATCCTGCGCGCGCTCGACGCGGCCGCCACCGGCGTGCCCTCCGCCGACCGCCACGCCGACGCCGCCGGCGTCTACACCGGTGAGGCTGCCGGCCGCGTGGAGCTCGCCGCACGCCACGCGCTCGCCGCCATGGCCGAGGGCGACACGCTTCGCACCCAGCTCGCCGCCCTCCGCCGCCTGCTCAAGGTGACCCCGCCCAACGCGGTGGCCATGCGCCGCCGCCTGGCCGACGCCGCGGGCGAACGCGGCGCCTACCCGTTCGCCTGATCCAGCCGATCAGCTGAAGAACAACGGTCAGACCCCATGCCCCACTCAACGCACCGGGAATGGGGTCTGACTCAATCTTCAATCTTCAATCGTCAATCTTCAATCCGAAGCGTCGGGCTATAGTCTGCGGATGCTGCGAACGGCCCGCCTGTCCGGCACCGTCATCCTGGCGCTCGCCGCCCTCGCCGCGACGCCGGCTTCCCCGCTGCAGCGACTCCTGGCAACCGAGCTTGCCCGGTTCCCGGCGACGACGGGCATCTACGTCGCGCACCTCGGCACCGGCGAGACCGCGGGTGTGCGTGAGGATCAGGCGTTCAGCAGCGCGAGCCTGATCAAGCTGACGTTCATGCTCCGGGCCTTCCGCCTGGCGGACCAGGGCTTCCTGGAGCTCGAGACCCGCGAGCCGATCGGGCGCGCGGAGTGGCGGCACGGCACCGGCACGCTCCAGTACATGGAGCCGGGCATCACGCCGACGTTACGGGACCTGATCACGCAGATGATCATCGTCTCCGACAACACGGCGACCGACCGTGTCATCGAGGCCGTCGGCGGGATCGACGCGGTGAACGCCTGGCTCACGGAGCGCGGCTACACCGACCTGCGGGCCAACGGACGTCCGCACGAGTACCGGCGCACCCTGCTCGGCATGCTCGACCCTCGCCTGGCGAGGCTGTCCGCGGAGGAGACCACGGGCCTGCTCTACGCCATGGACGGCAACCCGCTCTTCCGCGCCTACCTGGGCGTGTTCGACGGCCCGAAAGCCGGGTGGGTGGACATCGTCACCGATCCCGCCAACCGGCAGCGGTTCGCACGGCTGCGCGAGGAGGAGACGTCGAGGAATCCGGCACTGTGGCTGGGCCGCATGACGCCGCGGGGCACCGCGCGGCTGCTCGCGGACCTCGAGCGCGGGACGGCCGCGTCGCCCTACAGCACGGAGGAAATGCGCACGATGCTCCGGCGCCAGCAGCTGGGAGCGCGGCGACTGCCCCACTTCCTCCGCGTGCCGGTGGCGCACAAGACGGGCGACGGCGGCACCATCGCCAACGACGCGGGAATCATCTACGGCCGCTCGGGCTCCATCGTCGTGGCCTTCTTCGCCAACGACATCAGGGGATCGTACGCCGAGGCCGAGGATCGCATCGGCGAGATCGGGCGCCTGATCGTCGACTACTTCGACGGCGGGCGGTGATCACGGGCGCGTCCGGATCGCGGGCCTACGCCAGCGTCTCGAGGCCGCTGCCCAGCTGTTGCGCGGCCAGCCGGACGTAGGGCAACTCCCCCGCGAGTGTCGCCACGCCATCCGACAGCGCCTTCAGCTGCTCGTCGGCGGCCTCGAGCCGGCCCTCCACCGTCCGGAACACGTCGTCGAACTGGTGCGGCTCGGCCAGCGACGCGGCCTGCACCATGCCCGTGAGCTTGACGACGTTCAGCTTGCGGAAGGTCCGGCGAAGGTCCTGCAGGCCGTCGGCGACCGGCGCGAAGGGCCGCTGCACCTGTTCCAGGGCCTCGAGCAGGCGCGTCGTGGACTCGCGGCTGGACCGCACGAGGGTCGCGACGTCACCGCGCATCTGATCGATCGGCAGCATCGGGGGCCGGCCGTCCCGCTCGGCGTCGAGCAGCTCGCCGAGGAAGAAGATCGCCATCTCGATCTGCAGCTTCGCGGTGGTCGTCGCGAACGCCAGCTCCCGCAGCGCGTCGCTGAGGTGTGCCAGCTCCCCTGCCATCGGCGTGACCACCCGGGTCGCCTCCTCGACGTTGGCGGCGAGATCCCCCGTGACCACGGCCAGCCCGCGGCCCGACTCCCCGAGGCGGCTGGCCGCGACGAGGGCGTTCATCGAGATCAGCCGGATGTGGCGGGCCAGCGACAGGAACTCGATGGACTTCTGGTCCAGCGTCACCACCACCTCGCGCAACCGCTCGGCCCGCGTGAAGAGGTCGTCCAGGATGGGATCGAGCTCGAGGCAGCTCGCGTATGTCGCGTGCAGGCCGGTGGTGCCCACCCGCGGCTGCCGCCCGGCGCCTTCGCGGGCCAGGCGCGCGCGGTGGCTGGCCATCTCGGCGGCGAGCGCCGTGTGCATGAAGCGGTCGTAGTTGGCGAAGCCGCTGGCGGTGAGGGCCTCGCCCAGGGCACGCCCGGCATTCGCCATGCCGGCACGCCACGCGCCGCCTTCCGTCCCGGCGGCCTGCTCCACCCGGAGCAACGAGGCATACAACCCGGGAATGATGCCGAAGTACGCACTCGTCGGCTTCAGGCGGATCGAAAGGTAGCCGCCGTCGATCGGCAGCACCAGCGCCATCACCCAGTAGTAGCGCCCGTCGATGGCCATGTTCTTGACGAACCCGGCGAACACGCGGCCGGCCTCGAGGTAGTCCCAGAGCAGCTTGAACACCGCCTTGGGCATGTCGGGGTGCCGGATGATGTTGTGCGGCTGCCCGAGCAGCCGATCCACCGGGTAGCCACTGACACGGGCGAACACCTGGTTCCCGCTGCGGATGATGCCCTTGCGGTCAGTGGTGGAGAAGAACAGCTCGTCGGGAGCGAAGGGGCGCTCCTCGTCGATGGCTACGATGGACGGATCGGGAGGCATGGGCGTGTCCGGGGATGGTCGGGGGGGGCAGGTCAGGGGCGGGCGACATAGCTCCGGCGCGCACGCGCCGTCATGCCGTTCCGCGTCAGCGAGACGTCGAGGTCGTGGGTCTTGCCGTCGAGTTTGTCGGGGGTGAAGCCGAGGGCGTACTGGTGGTGCAACTCCTCGGCGACGCGCGTGAACGTCGCCGCCAGATCCGCACTCGAGTCGAGCTCGAAGTAGCCTCCACCGGTTTCCGCCGCGATGCGGCCCAGGCCTTCGTCGGGCTGCTGGTGCACCATCCGCGGTGGCAGCCCCCCGAAGCCGCCACGGCCGCCCATGCCCGGGAAGCCGCCACGGGCACGTCCGCCGCCCACCGGAGCGCGCGGGGCGGCGTTCGAGGGGATATCCCCCGTCAGCCCGATGGCGTACACCATGATGTCGTCGCGGCGCGCGTGGTTCGTGACGTCGCGTTCGGTCAGGTTCGAGTTGCGGATCGTGCCCGGCGAGTCCACGCCGTCCGTGAAGACGAGCACCACGCGGCGGCCATCCTGGTCGTCGAGCGCGTTCATCGCCACCTCCACGGCGTTCCAGAGGGGCGTGGGGCCGGCGTCCTGCAGCTCGGTGCGCAGGATCTGGCGCAACTGGTCCTTGTCGCTGATGAACGCCTGGGGATCCACCTGCACCCGCGCCGCGAAGCTGCCGATGCGCGCCTTGTCGTCCGGCAACAGGCGATCGACGAACGCCTCGGCCGCGTCGCGCACCAGATCGAAGTTCTCGAGCACGCTGGTGCTCCGGTCGAGCATCAGCACGACGCTGATGGGCTGCACGGTGTTGGCGAAGACCGTGATCTCCTGGGGGCGCCCCTGGTCCGTGATCCTGAAGTCGTCGCGCTGGAGGTCGGGCACCAGGCGGCCGGACCGGTCGGTGACCGTCGCGTAGACGGGGACCGTCCGGGTCCCGCTCTTGAAGAGCGGTTCCTGCTGCGGCGGTCCAGCCGCCAGGGTCACGACACCCGCGAGGACGACGACCGCGGCGGGGACACCACGAAGGGACACTGCCATCGCCATGCGCGAGAGCACATTCCGCGCCAGCGCATGTGTCCGGAAAGCCGCTGCGCCAGACCTGGAGGCCGACGGACGCTGCCGGAAATCCGCCCATTCCTGGGGACACGAGCGCCAGCCGTCGTGCGCCGTCCCGTGCACCCGCACGTCAGGATGGGCACACGTGGTCGTTCCGGACTCGGGCCGCCCTGCGCCCCGGCCTGTCAGGTGCCGGTCGTCAGGACGGCCAGAGCCACCCGAACGTGCCCGCCGTCAGGAGCGCGTACACGAGACCGTCCGCCATGGACCGGAGCGTCGCGCCCCAGTTGCGCCCCCACCAGATCGAGCCCTGCATCAGCGCCAGGCTGTAGCCCATGAACGCCGAGGCGCCCACGAAGCGGAAGACCTGGAGATAGTGGGTGCCGGGCGCGAGGGCGCGACCGGCGATGTAGCCGGCGAAGACGCCGATGAGCACCGCGTAGACGAACCAGAGCGCCAGGCTCAGGCCCATCGCGGGGGGGCCCGACGGCCGGACGGTCATGAAGGCGACCGGCCCCTTCCGCAGCTTCTCCTGGAATCCGGGTGACTTCAGGGCCTCGTGGCTGCCGGGATGCGGCAGCACGTAGTCGCCCGGGCGCAGGTTGAAGGGCCGCAGCGCGTTCATGACGGCGTCCTCGTTCGGCACCTTCCGGACGTCGCCGTCGTGGTAGTGCAGCACCATGTGCATGACGGAGCTGGCAACGAAGACGAGCACGGCCGAAAGCAGGATGGGGACGGCAAGCGCGAGCACAGGCACCATGGGGGATCTCCTCGGGGCGGAAACCGGCGGCGCGATGCGGCGATGGTCGGGGCGCGATTCTAGCGGCAGGCGCGACAGCATTCAAGGCCGGGCCGACGCGCGAGCGATGCGGCAGGCGCAGGGGAACACGGCATTCGCGGCGCCGGACAACCGAGCAGCCCCGTTCTTGGCCAAACCAGCCACAAGCACACGAAGACCGGCGTCGGCGTCCGCGAAGGCTCAACGTCCGTGCACCTCCGGCATCGTGCTCTTCGTGCTCTTCGTGGCCGGAATGCGCTGTGCTGGGGCGGTTCGTGGGACGGAGGCGGGACATCCGCCGAAAACCAGCCGGACCGGCGACGGCATGCGATAGGATTGGGGCTTTCAAGGCGGCCCCGTGCATCCCGATCTCGAAGAAGCCATCCAGTTTCACGACGCGATTCTCGCGGAAGGCGGCAAGGCCCTCGTCGGCTACGACACGGCGAAGACGCTCGCCAACGTCGTGCTCATGTCGGAAATCCCGACGACCTACGACAAGAAGGAGCAGCGCCAGGTCAACTCCGGCAACCTGCTCCTGCGCGGCGTGCCGGGCGTCGGCAAGACGTTCTTCGGGGTGATCCTCGCCGCGATCAGCAATGCGCGCTTCGCCCGCCTCCAGGGCCGCGCCGACCTGCAGCCGACCGAGGTCGTCGGGTTCCAGATGATCAACCCGGCGACCGGCGAGCTCGTGACCGAGTTCGGGCCGCTCGCCGAGGCCGAGGTCATCCTGCTCGACGAGATCAACCGCATCCCGCTCAAGTCGCAGAGCGCGTTCCTCGAGGGGCTGCAGGACCGCACGGTGACCGTCGGCAAGACCACCTACGAGCTGCCGGCCTTCAACTTCGCAATCGCGACGATGAACCCGGTGGAGCTCGGGCAGGGCACGTTCCCGTTGTCGGAGGCGGCGACCGACCGCTTCGCCATCATGGTGAACATCGGGTACCTGCCGCCGGAGGAAGAGCGCAAGCTCGTCAACTTCGACTTCAAGCACATCAAGCTCAACTCGCTGATGGCCAAGGAGCGCATCATCGAGCTGCGGGCGGCCATCACCAGCCACGTCTACCTGCACGAGCGGCTGGGCGACTACATCCAGCGCCTCGTGGCGGCCACCCGCCCGCACAACCCGGACGTGGACTGGCTCGTGCACTCGCCGTCCGAGCTCGTCGAGCACGGCGTCGATCTCGGCGCGTCCCCGCGCGCCATCATCTGCTGGGGCCGGCTCGCGAAGGTCTGGGCGCTGCTCGTCCGCCGCCGCGACACGGTCTATCCCGAGGACATCCAGGATCTGGCGCACTACGTGCTCGGGCACCGGATCTGGCTGGGGCCACACGCGGCCAGCCACGGCCTGACGACCGAGGCCGTCGTGAAGGACATCATCGAGCGCGTCCCCGTGCCATGAGGACGCGGGAGCAGGAAGTCGAGCCCTTCGTGAATCTCTCCGAGATCACGGAGGTCGAGCTCCGCCTGCTGAAGCGCATGCGCGAGTTCACGATCGGCGAGCACGCGAGCCTGTTCCACGGCGCGGGCTTCGACTTCGTCGGCCTGCGGGAGTGGGAGGCCGGCGACCGCTTCGAGCACATCGACTGGGCGCAGAGCAGCCTCACCAACTTCAGCCCGTTCATCGTCCGCGACTTCGAGCAGCCGAGCACCTCCGGGGTGGTGATCGTCGCCGACCGGTCGGCATCCACGCGGTGCGGCATGGACGGCGTGCCCATCGCGGTGACGATCGCGCGGGCCATCGCGACCATCGGCATGTCGGCGGTGTTCTTCCAGGACTCGGTCGGGCTGGTGGTCTTCGGCGACGGCTTCGGCGGGTTCGAGGGCCTGCGGCCCCGCGTCGGCAAGGGCCAGGTCGTGCACTGCCTCGATGCCTACCAGCACGGAACAGGCCTGCAGCCGGTGCGCGCGGCCGACAGCTTCAGCGGCACGATCGCCGGCTTCATGCGCAAGACGTCGCTCGTGCCGGTCGTCTCGGACTTCCTCGTCGAGGACCCGGCCCCGATCATGAAGGAGCTGTCGGACCTCGACTCGCTCCACGACGTCGTCGTCGTGATGGTGGACGCGGCGTTCGCCTACGAGCTGCCGGCGGTCTCGGCGGGCTGGATCGACGCATTCGACGTCGAGACGGGCCGGAGCCGGATCGTGTCGCGGCGCGAGGCGACGCGGCTCGCGACGCGCGCCAGCGAATGGCAGGACGAGGTGGCGGCCGTGGCCCGGCGCCACGACCTCGAGGTGCTGCGCCTCGGGCTCGACCAGACGCGGTTCGACATCGCCTTCCTTGAATGGGTGGCGGAGCGCCGGCTCCGGCGCAAGTAGCGGAATAGGGAATCCAGAAACCGGAATCAGGAAGGCCCACACAGAGCAGCCCCATGACGAGCGACTCGTACAATCACGTCTCCGTGCTCTCTCTGCCCCTGTGGCCGGTCCGTCTTCGAGCCTGCGCCTCCATGAAGTACTGCACCTTCCTCACGCTCCTGTGTCTCCTCGTGGTGCCGGCCGCGGCAGCCGCCCAGGAACACGACCATGAACCAGACGCGCGTGACGCGGCCGAGAACGTCTCGGTGGCGCCGATCTCCTGCTGGTGGCAGTCGAGCACCCCGGCGGTGCGGGTCGGCGAACGCTTCCGCCTGACGCTCACGTGCGCGGCCCTGGAGGACGAGACCGCCCGGGTCGTGCCGGACGAGTCGCGGCTCGAGCCCTCGGCCCTGCAGATCCCGCCCTTCGAGGTCGCCGGTGGCGAACGCGGGGACGACCTCCAGACCGCGACCCGGCGTTTCTTCCAGTACGGCTACGACGTCTCCGTCATCGTCGAGAACGCGTTCGGCGCCGACCTGAGCATCCCGGCGCTGGAGATCAGCTACACCGTCGAGACGAGCACCGGCACGGGCGAGGCGATGCAGGGACGTGAGCAGACCTACGTCATGCCGCCGCTGCCCATCAAGGTGCTCTCGCTCGTGCCGGTGGAGGGCGGAGACATCCGCGACGTCTCGGGCGCCCCATCGCTGGCGGCGATCGAGGGCCGGCAGTCCACCGCCGCCCTCCTGCGCACGATTGCCCTCGTCCTGTTCGTCCTGTCGGGCGTGATGATTGTCGTGGCACTGGCGGGCGCGGCCCGCCGCCGGCTCGCCACGACGACGACGGAACGCAGCCTGCTGCTGCCCCCCCGCACGATCGTCGGCGCCCTGGCCACGGAGATGGCCGAGGTGGGCCGGCTGCGCGCCATCGAGGGCTGGACGCCCGCGGTGGCCGGCCGGGCGCTGGCTGCCACCCGCGTGGCCGCGGCCATCGCGACCGGCGCGACCGTCGGCCAGCAGATCGCCGCGGGCACGGCGCCGCTCGAAGGCCAGGTAGCCATCACGACAGGATTCCCGCGCTCGCGGACCGTCTTCGTCTCCGCTGGCACGACCGCCTCGCGGGTGCCGGCCGGTGATCCCCTCGCCGACGCGCTGCGCACGTTCACGGCCGCGCGCTACGGCCGCGACGGCTCCGGCAACGACGGCGCGCTGGACGACGCGTTCGACACCGCGCAGCGGACCGTCGCGCGACTGCGATCGGAACACACGATGGTGGCCGAGGCGCTGGCCGCGGTGCGCCGCGGGATCTCCGGCGCCGGCACGAGGGCCTGGTCGCGGTGACGGACGTCCTGACGGCGTTCAGGAACGGGCTGGCGGGCTGGTCGGAGATCGACCTCTCGCGCCTGCTGTTCCTCGAGAGCGCCAATGCCCGGGTGGCCATGGTGGCGGTGGCGGGTCTTGCCCTCGCGGTGCTGCTCGTGCGGGGACTCATCCTCGCGCGGCCCGGCCGGGGGCGGCTGGCGATGCCGGCGCTGGCCAGCCGGTTCGGCGGGTCGCCGGCGGCCCTGCTGCGCCACGGCGCGCTCGTCGCGGCGCTCGCCGGCCTGCCGTTCCTGGCCCTCGCGGCCTCGGATCCCCGCACGCCGATCACCCACGACGACGTGACGTATCCCGGGCGTCGGATCAGCCTGATGATCGACGCCTCCTCCAGCATGCTGTCGTCGTTCGAGTCGAAGACGCTGGCCCGCAACGCCCCGAACGACGCCGCCTTCTTCACGACGGTCGGCGCGGCGGAGTACTTCATCCGCCGCCGCATGGAAGGGCAGTACCGGGACCTCATCGCGCTCGTGGAGTTCGGCGACCAGGCCTACGTGATCACGCCGTTCACGACCGACTACGAGAACATCCTGCTCAGCGTCGCGCTCATCGGCGACTGGAACGAGTTCATGGCGTTCCCCGACCAGGGCACGATGATCGCGCAGGCCATCGACCAGAGCGTGGGACTGTTCCAGGCATTCAAGTTCCTCGACGCGGCCGGCAACGCGATGGTGATCTTCTCGGACGGCGCCGACGCGGAAGTCATGCAGGACGGGCGGTCGGCCATCGACGTGCTGCGCGAGGCGGCGCGGGCCGACATCCCGGTCTACTTCATCCGGACCGGCTCGGGCGACGACCTCGGCGCCGGCGTCTCCGACACGGCCTGGCGCGCCGCCGTCGAGCGCACCGGCGGCAAGTTCTACTCGGCGGCGGACGAGGCCACGCTCATCCGTGCCATCGACGACATCGATCGCATTTCGGCCGGCCGCATCGAGGTGCGCCAGTACGCCACGGCCGAGCCGCGCTTCGCGCCGTTCGCGCTGGCGGCCGCCGGCCTCTTCGCGGTCGCCATCCTGATGCGGCTCGCCGTGCCGCTGTTTCAGACGTTTCCGTAGGCGGGGACAGGCATGAGAACACCGACCCAGATCATCATCGCCATCGCGCTGGCGCTCGCGGGCTACGCCGCGTGGCGCGCCGCCGAGGTCCAGGCGCTCGTCGCCGATGGACAGGCGGAGCTGGCCGTCTTCAACTACAGCCAGCCGGAAGCCACCCTCGCGGACGTCGCGGACGGATCGACGTTCCTGCGCGTGGTGCCCGGCGCCGGCGACGCCATCGACGCCGCGGCTGGCACCGTGACGGCCGCGCGCTTCTGGGGCGGCGACCTCAGCGCCCTGGAGGACGAGGCCGACACGCGCCCGTTTGCCGCGGCCAACGCCAGCTACCGCCAGACGCAGCGCGAGGGCGGCCCCTGGCGCCAGGTCGTCGGCCGCCTCGACGCCGTCGTCACGGCCTACGCGGACGTGCTGCGGCGCCAGCCGGAGAACGCCGACGCGGCCTTCAATTACGAGCTGGCAATCCGCATCCGCGACATGGTGGCCTCCGCGCAGGTGGACATCGCCCCGACGCCCGCCCCGGCCGCGGCCGGCGACATCCCTGACGGGCGCAGCCTGCACGGCGTGATGGGCGCGCCGCCCGAGGCCTCCGACACGAAGCAGTTCAAGATGATCGTGCCGATGCGGCCCGACGAGCGGATGGAAGCCGAGCAGGCCGGCCGCAGCGCCAAGAAGGTGAAGAAGGGCTGATGCGCTTCGCCGCGCCCGGGTACCTGCCGCTCCTCACCGTGCCGGCGCTGCTCACGCTGCTCTGGGTGTGGCAGGCCGTACGCCGGCTGGGTGACCGGCGCCGCTACCTGACGCGGCAGACGGGCCCGGTGCGCACGACGGTGCCCCTGTTCGGGGACCTGCTCTTCTGGCTCTGCCTGATCCTGGCGCTCTCGTCCGTGATCCTGGCCCTGGCCCGGCCGCAGGCCGTGGTCACGGCCATCCGCACCGCCGGCGTGGACCTCGTGATCCTGCAGGACGGCTCGGCGTCGATGCGCGTTGCCGACGTGCGCGGCGATCGCTGGAAGCGCTCCATCGAGTTCATGCGGACCCTGGCCGAGGCCCTCCGCTGGAAGGAAGACCGGGTCGCCCTCGCCCTCTTCGCGCACATCGCGACGCCCCAGATCCGGCTGACGCGGGACCCCAACACGTTCTTCTTCTTCCTCGACCACCTCGAGGACGAGCCACCCTTCCGGCTCGAAGACGACTCGACCTGGGACACGAACATCGAGCGCGGCATCTACTGGGGGCTCCGCCTGATCCAGAAGGACGAGGAGATCCATGGAGTCTCGCCCAACGGCCGCGCGTTCGTGCTCGTGTCGGACGGCCAGGCCTGGAGCGGCGAGGTGGAATCGGCGCTCACCAGCGCCGAGGACGCCGGGGTCCCCGTCTACGTCGTCGGCGTGGGCACGACGGCCGGCGGCATGATCCCCGAGCCCGCGAACGTCGACCCGGCCGAGGCGGTGAACATCCGCTCCTCGATTGACCGCAACTCGCTGTCGGTGATCGCCAACGCCGGGGGCGGCCGGTACTTCGAGCTGGGCCGCGAGCGCGACGTCGAGATTGCGAATGCCATCATCGACCAGACGCGCCGCCGCGCCATGACGACGGGCCTGCAGGAGGCGACCGAGGACCTCTACTGGCGCTTCCTGCTGGCGGCGCTGGCCCTCGCCGGGGCCGGCGCGCTCTTCCTGCGGGACCGGACGGCCCTCGGGCTGCAGCTGGCCGCCGCGGCGGGAGTGCTCGCGCTGATCTCCTCGCTCGGCTGACGGTGCCGCGCGCCGGCCTGGCCCGGAGCCTGGCGGCCCGTCCGGCGCGGCCGTGGTCGAGGCGGCCCGCCTGCCGGCTGCCGCTCGCCCCGGGGTTCGGGGCGGTCAGGCGAGTGTGGCATAGTGAAGACGTGAGGGTTTCGAGGCTCGTCACGGTCGTGCTCGTCGCGGCGCTCGGCGCGGCGTGTTCTCCCTCGCCCGGCGGCGACTACACGTCGCGCATCGCATCGGTACGGGCGGAGAAGGACGACATGCTGCGCTCGGCGTCGGACTCGCCGGTGAAGCCCGCGGACCGCGATCGTTTCCTGCCGCTCAGCTACTTCCCCATCGACGAGAGCTACGCCGTGCCGGCCCAGCTCTCCGAGGTCCGGCAGCGCACCTACCTGCAGATGCCCACGTCCACGGGCAAGATCCGGCAGATGGAGCACGTCGGCACGCTCGAGTTCACGCTGCACGGCGAGCCGATGAAGCTGTCGGCCTTCGTCGAGGCCGGGACCGAGCGTATCAGCCGCCTGTTCGTGCCGTTCACCGATCTCACGAGCGGCACCGAGACCTACGCGGCCGGGCGCTACATGGACATCGACCCCACGGCCTCGGGCATCTACATCGTGGACTTCAACCTCGCATATCACCCGTATTGCTACTACAACGCCGACTACGACTGCCCCTACCCGCCGCAGCAGAACCGGCTGCAGACGCCGGTGCGCGCGGGCGAGCGGCTGCCAAAGGTGGAATCGAGCGCGCCGTGACACATCCGGACGGCCCTTCCCCCCGGCCCCTCCACGCCATCATCTTCGACTTCGACGGGGTCATCGCCGACAGCGAGCGCCTGCACCTTCGCGCGTACCAGGACGTGCTCGCCGAGGACGGCATCACGTTCACGCCGGAGGAGTACTACGCCCGCTATCTCGGTTACGACGATGCGGGCATGTTCCGCACGCTGGCGCGGGACCGCGCCCTGGAGATGAACGAGGAGCGGCTCGCCGAGCTCATCGCCCGCAAGGCGAACCGCTACGAGGACCTCACCGCAAGCGGTGAGATGCTCTTTCCCGGCGCGGCCCGGTTCATCCGCGAGGCCGCCAATGCCGTGCCCGTGGCCATCGCCTCGGGGGCGCTCACCTACGAGATCGAGGAGGTGCTGGATCGGGCGGGCCTCCGCGACCTGTTCCCGGTTGTCGTCGGCGCCGACCAGACCGAACGGAGCAAGCCCGATCCGGAGCCGTACCGCTTCGCGTTCGAGAAGCTGCGGGCGGCCACCGGCCGCGACCTCGACGCGTCCCGCACCGTGGCCATCGAGGACTCGCGCTGGGGCCTCGACTCGGCGCGGGGCGCCGGCCTGCGCACCGTCGCCGTCACCAACACCTACACCGCCGACGAGCTCGCCGACGCGGCGGAGCTCGTGGTGTCGGGGCTGGAGATGGTCACACTGGGTGCGCTCGACGCGTTGTGTGAGGGATAGGATCGAAGGTCACGAAGGGTACGAAGGACACGAAGGGCACGAAGGGCACGAAGGACACGAAGGGCACGAAGGACACGAGGGCACGAAGGGGTTTGGGACGGACACTCGCCGAACAGCTTGCCGACGCCGCTGACCTGCCGGGACCGGATCTGGCGCAGCCGGCGTTGCTCGTCGCGCGCATCGAGTACCCGCGGCTCGACCCGGGGCCGTATCTGGACCGGCTGGACGCGATGGGCGACGCCGCCGCGGCCCGGGTGCAGGCGACGGCGGGGGCCGACGCGCCCCTGGTCGCGCGCGTGGACGCGCTCAACAAGTACCTGTTTGGCGAGCAGGGGTTCCGCGGCAATCGCGAACAGTACGAGGATCCGCGTAACTCCTGCCTGAACGAGGTCCTCGACCGCCGGACGGGCATCCCCATCTCGCTGGCGCTCGTCTACATCGAGGTCGCGCGCCGCGCCGGCGTGCGCGCCGAGGGCATCAACTTCCCCGGTCACTTCCTCGTGCGCGCGCGCGAGGACCTCCACACCGACAACCCCGGCGACGGGCTCATCGTGGACCCGTTCCACGACGGCGCGATCCTCCAGGAGCCGGACTGCCGCCTGCTGCTCCACCGCCATGTCGGCGAGGAAGCCGCCTTCAAGCCCCGGCTGCTCGCCCGCGCCACCCGCAAGCAGATCATCGTGCGCATGCTGCTGAACCTGAAGCGGCTGTACGTGAAGTGGCGCTCGTTCCCCCAGGCACGCCTCGTCTCGGACCTGCTGCTCGCGATCTCGCCGACGGCCGTCACCGAGCTCCGTGACCGCGGGCTGCTCGCCTACCACCTCCAGGACTTCTCGGCCGCGTTGCGGGATCTCGAGCGATACCTCGAGCTCGCCAAGATCGCCGAGGTGGACGAGGACGAGCGCAAGGAGACCGCCCAGATCTGGGAGCACGTCAAGACGTTGCGGAGGCGGGTGGCGGGGTTGAACTGAGGGCGTAGCCCAGGGAGCGCCGCGTCTTCGACACGCCGGGTACACCACTCACACCGATCACACTGAGCACACTGAGCACACTGAAGACACTGAAGGCACTGAAGGCACTGAAGACACTGAAGGCACTGAAGACACTGAAGACACTGAAATCAGGATGGACGGGCTCGGCACCATCCATCTGCGCCTGATCGCCTTCTCCCCGACCTGCCTGCAGCCCCTCGACGCCTGTCTGGCCCTTCGTCCGTTCAGTCCCGGGCCGTTCGGGATCCGACCCGTTGGCACCTGACGGACTTCAGTGTCTTCAGTGTCTTCAGTGTCTTCAGTGTCTTCAGTGTCTTCAGTGTCTTCAGTGTGTTCAGTGTGTTCAGCGTGTTCAGCGTGTTCAGCGTGTTCAGTGATCCCGGAGCGCCTTCCGGGCCAGCCGAGCGCCATCGAGCCTGGCATGTATACTGTCGCCCCGTGCCGAACCTCCCCCTGAAGATCTGTATCGTTGGCGCCTCCGGCAAGCTCGGGCGGTACATGGTCCGCCACTGCCTGGATCGCGGGTACGCAGTCGTCGGCGTGTGCCGGGAGGCGAGCGTCGGCAAGCTCGACGCGTTCAGGGGCCGGATGACGATCGTCCCCGGTGCCACCGACGATCGTGACGTCATCCGGCGCGCCGTCGCGGGCTGCGATGGCGTGCTGACCGTGCTGGTGCCCTGGGGCCTGAAGGGCTACTCCACAGGGACCGCGCAGGCAGTGCTCGACTTCGCGCCGCCCGACGCGCGGCTGATCTTCTCGTGCGGCTGGCACATCACGAAGGACGGACAGGACGTCTACTCCCGGCCGTTCCTGGCGATGGTCAAGGTGTTCGGCTGGGTGGCGCGGCTGGCGCGCTTCGCGGATCTCGACGATCAGGTGGAGGCCTGCCGGCGCATCTTCGCGAGCGACACGCGCTGGACCGTCGTCCGCGGCAGCGATCTCGAGGAGGGCGAGAGCCAGGGGCTGCCCGTCTGGAGCCGGCACGTCGGCGACCCGGTGCTCGCCAGCAACAAGACACGGCGCATCGACTTCGCGTTGTTCATGGTCGATGCCGTGACCAACGACGCCCTGATCCACGAGGCGCCGGCCATCGTGTCGCGACAGTCCCCGTCAGCGGTGGCGCACGCGGCCGGTGCCTGAGGCACCTGATTCACAGGGGAAGTCCAGCCGCGAAGATCACGAAGCGCACGAAGAAAGCGGCGGTCGGACCAGGCAACCACCCTCGTGGTCGCCCTGCAGAGCGAGGTCCTGCCCCTTCGTGGGCTTCGTGTCCTTCGTGTGTTTCGTGGCTGGCTCGTGAGTCAGAACCGGACGCTGGCCTTCAGCCCCAGCCCCAGCTCCTGCTGATGTTGCCCGATGTCGCCCGGCCCGCCCCAGAGGACACGGAAGTCGGGCGCGAGGTAGAGGCGTTCGGTCACCCGGATCGGCACTTCGACACCAGCGAAGAGGCCTCCGCGCATGTGCGCATCGTAAATTTCTTGTCCGCTGCCGAAGCGCGTGGCATCGACACCTGCCGGGAGTTCGATGGCCTCGAAGCTCCGGCTGGCGGTATAGCGCCTGGCGCCTGCGCCGATCCGGCCGGCGATGCCGACCCGCCAGCCCGGGGGCGTACGGAAGGTGAGCGCCGCGGCGCCACCAAGGCCCGGCGTCCAGCGCGTCGTCGCACGCACGGGAACAGGGATGGCGGTGCCGTCCCTGTAGGCGTAATAGAGCGTCACGCCGGTCCGCTCGACGAACCCGCCGGCCTCCGTCAGCTCGACCTCGACGCCCACCGGACCGCGCAGGCGCGACGCGAATACCAGGCCGGCAACCGGAGCCGCCGCGGTGCGGCCCTCGACCGTGACCCGGTCCACCCGCACGACGGGCCCGACCGAGAACCGTTCGCCCTGCCATTCCGGCCATACCACCGCTGCGGGCTGGTCACGGATCATCCAGTCCACCAGGGCACCGATTGCCACGGACGCCGGCACGATTCCGGCGCCGAGCGTGTAGCCCGCCACGACCGTGCATTCCCTGTCATCGAGACCGCACAGGTAATAGGTGGTGGCAGCCGTCGTGGCCAGCCCGGCCGCCAGGCCGATCAGCGCGCCGTTGGCCAGCGAGTCGCTCTTCGGCTTCCGCGCCTGGGATCGGGTCCCCGGTGAGGCGGGCGCAAGCCCCCAATCGGGCTCGATGGTCAACGATCCGAACTCCAGCCCTGCCCGTAGCCCGGCCGCGCCTGGCGCTTCGTGTCCTGACGGCGGTTCCGCCGCCGCCTGCCCCACGGTCAGGGCCATCACCACGAGCCACGCCGCCCCCGCCTGCACGTTCCTCATCGGAAAGCCTCCTGCAGGGAAGTGCGCAAGGGCGCGCCGGAACGGCTCACGTCCGGCGGGCCGGGCCTTCTCAGGGCACGGAGCACACGGAAAACGCGGAAGACGCGGACAGACCGGACACCCTCCGAGATCGAAGCCGCCAGCTCCGTGCCTCCGTGGATGCGTTTCGGTGGCGGGCGGCCACGGTTTTACGTTGCAGAGACGAAGGGTTTTCCCTGGGGGACCTGGCGGGTCCAGGACCGAAGACTGACCAGGAGTCCGGTGCCGTGGGCTACCACCGGTCGGGCTTCGGCGCGCCGGACCGGAAGCCGGCCAGGATGCACAGCCACGCCACGAAGTACACCCCCGCCCTGAGGTAGTTCATCGTCACCCACTGGTTGGTCGTGCTGACGACCACCTCGGGCGTCAGCAGGCGGGGATCGCTCAGCGTGAGCAGGGTCGGCATGGAGTAGAGGAACCCGAAGGCCACCGCCGCCAGGGCGAGGAACGACCCGAGCAACCACCAGCCTCGGCCCTCCCCGCGCGTGCCCCAGGCGAAGAAGATGTTGAACAGGGCCAGCACGCCCACGGCGGGCGCGGTGTAGATCCACCAGTGCATCGTCGCGTCGGGCCGGAGCGGATTGTCGAGATAGAACGTGGAGACCGACTCCGGCGGGGCGCCCGACCAGAGCGGGACGATGACGCGTGCTTCGAAGAGGGCCGCGCCCAGCTGCATACCGACCAGAATCACGAGCAGCCAGAGCGTGAAGCGCGCCATTCCCCTGCCCATCGGTCCCTCCCAGCATCCAGCCCGGCCATACCGGGCGTCAGATCGTTCCTGATGCCGCGCAGGGGAAGCAGGCGCGCGTGTCTGGTCCATGATACGACGCGAGGAAATGGGGACTGTCCCATTTCGACCCGCGTCAGGAGGCGATATGGGGACCGTCCCCATTTCCGAGGAACCGACCGATGATTCCAAGACCGCCACGCAGTCCAATATCTGAAAAGGAGCCACACCGCTCATGAAGCTGGATATCTACCTGAACTACCACGGCAACTGCGAGGAGGCCTTCCGGTTCTACGTGGCGCACCTCGGCGCGTCGGGCCTGGAGCTGATGCGGCATTCGGAGGTGCCGGACCCGAGCGCCGGCCCCCCGATGCCCGAGGGGTGGGGCACGAAGGTGCTGCACGCGCGCATCGAGCTCGGAGGCACGGCGCTGATGGGCGCGGATGTCCCGAGCCAGCAGCCGATTCGGAGCGCCTACCTGACGCTGACGGTCGACAGCACGGACGAGGCCGACCGGGTCTATGCGCTGCTCACGGACGGCGGCGAGATCTTCATGCCGATGGCGGAGACGTTCTACGCGCACCGGTTCGCGATGTTCCGCGACCGCTTCGGGACGTCGTGGATGCTGCTGCACCCGAAGCCGCGGTAAATCGGGAACACCAGCCACGAAGGTCACGAAGGTCACGAAGACGTCGTGGGACGACAGATGCCGCGGCGGCCTGACGCCTTCGTCGCTCATGCCTGGTGGTGGCGCCGGCGGGTCACGAACGCCACGTATGGCACGACGGCGCTTGCCGCCATCCAGGTCATCGCAAAGCCGGGACCATCGTCGTCCCAGACCAGCACCTTGACGGTGCCCTGGACCACCCAGTGCACCAGCGCCGGCGCCCAGACGGTGTTGCCGCCCAGTTCAAAGAGGTGTGCGAACGGGAACGAGATCGCGACAGCCAGCAGCACGGAGGCCGCGGCGATCGGCCAGGGCAACGTCACGAAGAGCCAGAGGTGTACGAGGACGAATGGCCCGCTGGCGACGAGGGCCGCGTGCCAGAACGTGCGGCCTTCGCGAAGGCGCCTGAACAGGAATCCCCGGAACAGCGACTCCTCGGCAAGGCCGGCCTGAGCGAACAGCCCCGGGAGGAGGCCGGCCCACCCCGGGTACATCTCGAACGTCGCGCCGGTGGCACTTCGGTAGAGCGGGACGACGGCCAACAGCAGCGCGCCGACGATCAGGGCGGTTCCGACGGCTCGGCCGCGCGGTACCCCGAAACCCAGCCGGTGGAGCCCACCGGCCATCGGCTCTCCGAGCAGCAGCTGCTCGGCGGCGAGCAGGGCTCCCACGACGAGAACTCCCACCAGCACGCCGGCCTGGCCACGGTCGCTGCCGAGGAGCCGCGCGCTCGTGTCGAACACGGCGAACGCTCCGGCGAGCGCCAGCACGACCCGCCACCGGACCGCGGCGGACTCAGGCGAGCGAGACATCGGCGTGCCGCACGAGAGCCAGGCCCATGCCCACCAGCCCGGCGTTCCTCAACGCCGTGCCGACGGTCTGGAGCAGCTCGGGCAGGGGCACGAGCGCCAGGACGAGGTTGAGCACGATCCCGACGATGAACAGGTGCGCGGTCCACGCGGGGAAGATCCCCGCGCGGGCCGTAGCCCCGCCGAAGGCGAGCCCGCCCGCGACCATGAGCGCGCCGTGGGCGGTGTAGAACGCGCCGAGACCCGCCCACAGCTCCGCGTATGTCGGCACGCCTTCGGTCAAGGCGACAAGCGTCGTGTGGGCGAAGTAGACGAATGCGAAACCGTAGACGAGCGCTCCCACGAGGCCGAGGCGGGATATGCGCGGGCGCTGGGCGGCATAGAGCCCCAGCATCACGGCCGGGACGGGCAGGAAGGCCAGGTAGTTGAGCCAGAGCTGCGCAGGAGAGAAGCCTTCCTGCGCCCACTCGAGCACGTCCGTCAGGGAGTGCAGGGTGGGCGCCAGAATCGCGCCAGCCGCGACCAGTCTGCGTGTCGTGACGTCCATGGTTGGGTGATGCGCGCAGGGCGCGGGCCCTGGCACGACGCGACCGTTCAGGGAACCTCGAATGTCGCTGGCGCGGACTCGACCTGGCCGCGCCAGAAGTTCAGCAGTTTCACGCCCGGCGTATCGGAATTGAGGTGCTGCGCGCCCTTGCCGTCGAAGCGCGCGCGCAGGATGTAGCGCCCGCGGGGAAGCGTCATGTCGAACCGTGTTGCCCCGGGCTTCGGATAATCGGACAGGGTCACGCGAAACGAGTAGCTGGAGGCCGGGCGCATCGCGACGATGTAGTCGTCCAGCCGGCCGGCAACGCCGGGATACCTCCGATCCACGAAGACGCGCTCGCAGGTCGCCCCCGTGGGCGCCGTCAGGAACAGGGTGATGGCGGTCGGCCACATCACCTTGCCGTTGGCCAGCATGCTGCCCAGCCGCAGGACGAAGTCGGCATCACCGACGTTCTGAAGCACGATATCGAGCCCCTGCCGGCCAGGATCGGCGGCCAACACCAGGCCGATCCGCAATCCATCGACGGTGGGACCCCAGGCTGGCGGCGGAAGCTCGCGTTCACGGTCGTGTGCTGCCCCTTGCCACCTGACGGCAGGCGTCGCCCGGACCGAACCCGCCGCCACGGCCAGGCACACGAGCAGTGCGCATGACAGGCAGCGCTGACGTACCGAGCCAGTCCGGCGGCGGACGTCAGGGGCCAGAACCAGGCCGGTCTCCGTCGCGCTCGCGTCCCCGCCGGTCATCCGGCCGCCTTTCCGGCCAGCCTCACGCCCTCCACGCGCACCTGCGGCGCCCGCCGGAGCAGCGCCGCCAGGAACGCCTGCGGGTCACGCGGCGAGACCAGGACGGACCCATGCGCGCCCGCGATCTCCAGGCGATCGAGCGACAGCGCCGGTCCCGCCATCAGGGAGGTCGTCCCCCGCACGCGCTCGATCTGGCGCAAGGGAATGGCCCGTCGATAGATTGGGCCGCACCCGACCTGCAACGTCTGGTCGGTGATGACGTACCGCGTCGCGCGCATCATCCACACCTTCAACACCGTGACGCCCACGGCCACGAGCAGCGCCGCCAGCCATCGTCCCCCGGACCAGTAGGTGACCAACCCCAGCAACGCGATGACCGGGTAGTCCATCCAGAACACGAGGCCGATCTTCGAGCGGAACACTTGTGGTGTCATGCGCGCGTCTCCCCCGCGCCCTTGATTCGCGCCACCCTCGCCTCACGCGTGCCATGCGTCGTCCATCGGTTGTGCATCACTGCACCTGACAGGCCCATGCCGTCGAGTGCCTCGAGCGCGCCAAGCAGGTCGTCAGCCCCCGACATGTCGACCGCAAAGCGGTCTGCCTCCTCCTCGTGGCGGCGGACGACGTAGGTGGCGTAGAGTCCACGGAACAGCCCGACCAGCGCGAACACGGCGAATGTGAACGCGAAGGATGGCAGGCCTCGCACGTAGGGGCCCGCCGCCAGGTTGATGGCGAACAGCGTGGCGAACGCCACGAGCGCGGCGGCCATGCCCCAGATGGCCTTGCGCCGGTGGTGGTCGAGCCGGACGTGCGCGGCCTCGTGTGCCAGCACCGCCACGAGCTGGCCTGGCGTCATCCGTGCCGGCAGGCGCTCCGAGATGACCAGCGTGACGACGTGCCCATCGCTGACGACCTGGCAGACGCGGCCGCCGCCGACGCACGCGTCCAGGCAGAGCACGCGGTCGAAGGCGAACCCGAGTCGATCCACCAGGGCATCGAGCCCGTCACGAAGGGCCTGTGGCGGCCGTCTCTTCCAACGCGACAGCACGCGAAGATAAGCGCGAGCCCACGCCGGAAGGAGGAGCGTCGGCAACACCGCGAGCAACACGAGCAGGAGGGTGACGCGAAAAGAGGCGGGCAGGCGTGCCGTGAGCCCGATGAACAGCCCCATGATCACGGCGGTGACGAAGCCGGCCAGGAGGCCCAGCCCGGAAGCGATGAGAGTGGGCGAGGGGCCACTCCGGAATATCGTGGACCCGTCTGGCCTGCTCCAGACGACAGCCAGCACGACCGCCGGCGGCATCGCCGCGCCGCCCAGCAGCGCGACCGCCAGCAGCACCCGCGCCGCAAGGGCGCTGCGCATTCCGGGCGGGAGCAGCATCCGCCAGGTCGCGCCACCAACCGCCATGAAGAAACCCACGGCCGCCAGTGCGACGGCCATGGCCGCAAGCAAGCGGCCCTGACCTGGGCCCAGGCGGGCACATCGCCTCGTCAACGTGATGAGGAGGAGGGTCACCCCGGCCGCCATCACCCAGACGAACGGCACCGACCGGTCTGCGATGCCGGCGCCCGCCATGAACCCCGCCGGAACGGCCACGAATGCGGCGGCCACCATCGCGCCCATCGGCGGCGCGTGGCTGATGTCCCACTCAGGCCGGAGCGGCGTGGAGGGCTCCGGCGTCCCCGGACTGTCACCGAACGCGGCAGGCACCGCCTTCATGCGTCAGGCTCCACCACGGGGTCCGGGGGCCCCCGCGGTCATCGAGCGGCCTGGTGGAGTCCAGGCGCCCGCGTTCATGTACGGGAGAGACACTGGGGCGCCCCCGAAGGGGTCCGCCTCAGTGTCTCCATGTCTCCGTGTCTCCGTGTCTCCGTGTCTCCGTGTCTCCGTGGCCCGTACGTCTTCGCGTCTCTACCCGCGGAGCGCGCCGATCTCCTGATAGAGGTAGGCCGACGCGATGATGCCGTTGTGGAAGTTGCCCAGGTCGAGCTTCTCGTCGGGGGCGTGCGCGTTCTCGTCGGGCAGGCCGACGCCGAACAGCACGCAGGGCAGGCCGAGCTCCTCCTGGAAGGTTGCCACGACCGGGATCGAGCCGCCCTCCCGGTTGAACACCGGACGCTGGCCGAAGCCTGCCTCGATCGCGCGTCCGGCGGCCTGCACGAACGGGTTGTCGAACGCGGTCATCCACGGTTTCCCACCGTGCATGCGCGTCAGCTTCAGCTCGACCGACTTCGGCGCCACCTTCTGGACGTAGTCCTCGAAGAGGTCGCCGATCTTCTTCGGGTCCTGGTTCGGCACGAGGCGCATGCTCACCTTCGCCATCGCGACCGCCGGGATGACGGTCTTCGCGCCGTCCCCGGTGAAGCCCGAGAGCAGGCCGTTCACCTCGAAGGTCGGCCGCGCCCAGATGCGCTCGAGCGTCGTATAGCCGGTCTCCCCGAAGAGCTTCGGCGCGCCGAGATCCTGGCGGTAGCGCTTCTCGTTGAAGGGCAGCTTCGCGAACTCCTGCCGCTCCTCGTCCCTGAGCTCCACGACGTCGTCGTAGAAGCCGGGGATCTTGACGCGCCCGCTCCTGTCCTTCATCTGCGTGAGCAGCTGCGCGAGGGCCATCGCCGGGTTCACGACGGCGCCGCCGAAGGATCCGGAGTGCAGGTCGCTCTTCGTGCCGCGCAGGTCGATCTGGAAGTAGGCCAGGCCGCGCAGGCCGTAGCAGATCGACGGCACGCCACGATCGAACATCGGCGAGTCGCTGATGACGACGACATCGGCCTTGAGCAGGTCCTTGTGATCGCGGACGAAGACATCGAGGTTCTCGGACCCGACCTCTTCCTCGCCCTCGATGAGGAACTTCATGTTCACCGGGAGGCGGCCGTTCTGCTTGAGGTGCGCCTCGACGGCCTTGAAGTGCATGAAGACCTGGCCCTTGTCGTCCGCGGCGCCGCGCGCGTAGATCTCGCCGTCGCGCACGGTCGCCTCGAAGGGCGGTGAGGTCCACAGGCTGACCGGATCGACCGGCTGCACGTCGTAGTGGCCATAGAAGAGGATCGTCGGCGCGCCCTCGGCGCCGAGCCACTCGCCGTAAACGACCGGGTTGCCGGGTGTCTCCTCGAGCCGGACGTTCTGGAGGCCGATACGGCGCATCTCGTCCGCGGTCCACTCCGCGCACTTGCGCACGTCATCCGCGTGGTCGGGGAGCGCACTGATGCTGGGAATGGCGAGGTAGGTCTTGAGCTGGTCCACGTGCTGGTCGCGGTGGACGTTGATGAAGTCGACGACTGTGTCCATCAGGTCTGTCCGATCTGGTCGGGGGTGCGGCCGACGAGGGTGTCGACGGCCGCGGTCAGGCGTTCGAGGTTGAAGGGCTTCATGAAATATCCGCAGCGCGACTGCTCGAGGAACTCGCGCGTGTCGCCACCGTCGATGTCGCCGGTGATGAAGACGAACCGGCGGGCCATCTCGGGGCGGATCTGGCACACCCGGGCGTAGAGGTCCTGGCCGCTCATCTCCGGCATCTTCACGTCGGCGATGACGACATCGTAGGGCGTACGCTCGATCATCACGAGCGCCCGGCGCGACAACGTGGTGCTGTCCACCTCGTAGCCCGCCTGGTCGAGCACGCGCCGCACGAGCGCCGCGTTCGAGTCCTCATCGTCCACGACCAGCGCCCGCGCGCGACGGCCCGGGGGGCGCGGCGCGCCCACCGCCGGCTCGGGCACGGGCGCGCCCGGCTCGAGCGGCGTGGCGGTGGGGATCACCGTGGCCGGCGTGTACGACTCGGCCGTGACGGGCAGCTCCACCGTGAAGCGGGCGCCGCCCGACGTCCTATTCTCCCCCCGAATCGAGCCGCCGTGCTCACGCACGATGCCGTAGCACACCGAAAGCCCGAGCCCGGGCCCGTCGTTGCCCCGCGTCGTGAAGAACGGGTCGAAGATGCGCGACAGGTCCTCCAGGCGGACGCCGCTGCCGTTGTCGGCGACCTCGACCAGGATCCGGTCGGGATCCACCTCGCGGCGGGTCGTGACGAGCACCTCGCCTCGCGCCCGGGCTGGCACGGCCACCCCGAGCGCCTGCCCGCGGCGACGCGCCTCGATGGCCTCCTCGGCATTCTCGAGCAGGTTCACGATGACCTGCTCGAACCGCCCGCCGTCGAGGTAGATCAGCGGCAGGCGCTCGGCCAGCTCGAGCCGCACGCTGATGTCGGCCATCGACAGCGCGGGCTCACGCTTGCGCGCCGCGTCGCGCACCAGCCGGTTCACCTGGTGCCAGCTCCGCGCCGGCGTCTCCCGCCCGGCGAACGTCAGGAGGTTGCGGATGATGCCGGCCGCGCGGTTCGCGTTGTCGCGGATCGCCCGCAGCTCCTCCGACTCCGCCTGTGTCGGGCTGGCCGCGGCCATGAGCTCGGCATACCCGAGCACGCCCTGGAGCGGGTTGTTCAACTCGTGCGCGACGCCGGAGACGAGCTGCCCCACGGCCGCGAGCTTCTCGTTCTGCGCGAGCTGCTCGCGCGCCGTCACCAGCTCCTGGCCCGCCTTGAGCAGCGCCCGCCGCGAGAGGAACTCGCGCACCACGACCACCGCCCCGAACGGGATCATCATGGTCAGCGCGAGGCGCGTGCGGAGGGCCTCGGTGGCCGGCGACGCGTCGAGCACGCGTCGCGCGATCTCGTCGGTGGTGGGGATCAGCACCAGCAGCGCGAGCGCGACCAGCGACACGACCGGCAGCCGCGCCAGGGGCGGCGTGTGCTCGGCCGGCACGAACAGCTGCTCCTCCATCGCCACCGCCGCCGACATCGCCAGCAGGACGAACGGCGCCATCCACACGAGGTCCACGAGCGCGCCCGGCGTGTACCCGCCGAGCGCGTCGACCACGTCGTACCCGATGCCGCCGACGAAGGCCAGCGCGAGGCCCGCGCAGAAGTAGCCCAGCATCCGCCGCCACGGGCCCGGCGGCGTCGAGACCACCACCAGCCCGGCCCAGACGGCCAGCACCAGGTTGCGGCCGTTGAGCAGCTGCGTGAGGTGGGCGTTGTAGATGGCCTCGGTGCTGTCGGTGACGGCCAGCGACACGACGAAGTACAGGTACAGGAACACCGCGAAGAGCGCGATGATCACCAGATCCAGGACGACGATGTCGAAGAGCCAGCGGGGACGTTCACGATCGGGCCGGCCGTAGAGCGCCGCGGCAATCGGCAGGCTCGAGGCGAAGAAGATGGGATCGGTCGGCGAGACGACCGGCACCCCGCCACGGACCAGGTCATACCAGGTCCAGACCACCTGGCCGGCCACCCAGATCAACGCGTGCGACGCGCCGAGCACCCAGAACAGCCGGACCTGCCCGTGGGAGCGACGCGCCACGACGAGCGCCAGCACGGCAAAGCCGAGGGGGGCGACCAGTTGGGCGAGGTCGCCGAACCACACCACGTCCTGTCCGGTGACCAGCGAAAGCAGGGCGTAAGTGCCGAGGAAAGCCGCGCCGGCACGCCCGACCTTGCGGGTCACGCCTGGCCCGGGGGGGACCGTGGCGCCCAGCTCGTTCATTGCGTGTCAAGTATAAGACCAGCGCCATTTTCCGGGCGTTTTTTCCGATCGGCGGCCATCGCCGCAGCCCGCAGGACTCAGGTGAGACGCCAGCCCCCCGCATCGCGGCGCACACGGCCATCGTCGGCCAGCTTGTCGAGATGCGCACGCACGCTCTCGCCCGCCATTCCCACGAGCGCGGGGGTCAGGCCCGGATAGATACGCGCCACCATCGCGGCGACATCCCCGACGCCTGCCTCGAGCGCATCGAGCACCTGGCCCTCGCGCATCCGCCGGTGTTCGACGTACGTGTCGATCAGCCCGACGGGGTCCTCGATGACCGGCCCGTGCGCAGGCAGAGCGCGCACCGGCGACAGGGCGCGCACGCGCGCGAGCGAGGCGAGATACTCGGTCAGGCGCCCGCCCTGGGACGTGAGGATGACCACGGTCGAGCCCTGCACCAGCAGGTCGCCGACGAAGATCGTCCGCGATGCGGCATGCCACAGGCACACGTGATCGGGTGCGTGCCCCGGCGTGTGGATCACCTCGAGCGGCCCTTCGCCGGTCGTGATCCGCTCGCCGTCGGCCAGGCGCCCCCAGTCCACGCCGAAATGCTCGTCGCGTCCGGGCCATGGCCACTTGGCAAATCGCGTGGCCGGCCAGCGGGCGGCGATGGCAGGGGCACCGGTCGCATGGTCATTGTGGGCATGCGTCACGGCCACCAGGCCAGGACCGCCGGGCACGACCTGCGCCAGCGCCTCGACCTGCGTGGCACGACCCTCACCGGCGTCAATCAGCACGGGCGCCGGGCCGGGCACGACATACGTCCAGTTGCCGCTCCCCGTCATGGGTGAGGGATTGTCGGCGTGTACGGGGATGACGTTCATCGGGAGATGCCCTTGACGGCCAGCGGGAGACCAGGTGTGCGCCGTCGGAGCTCCAGGGAAGCCGTCGGGAGCCAGAAAGGGGGATCACCCCCTTCTGCCTACGCGGATTCCTGATTGCTCTGTGTCTCCGTGCCTCCGTGGCCCGGTCGTGACAACTCCCGCCCTTCGTACGCGGTGAGCACATCACGGATGCGCTGCGGCATGGGAACGGACTTCCTCGTCTCGTAGTCGTACACCACCATCACCGTGCGGGCCTGGACGACGAGCAGACCGTCCGAGGGGCGCACGATCTCGGCGCCCACCGTGAAGCTGCTCCGGCCGATGCCGTCGACGCGAACCCGCACCTCGAGCACGTCACCGGTGACGGGCTGTCCCCGAAAGTCGACCTCGGCACGCGCCAGGATGAATCCCGGCTCGCCCGGTCCAGGCAACCCGACCACCTCCCGCCAGTAGGCGAACCGCGCCGTCTCCAGGTAGGTCAGGTACACCGAGTTGTTGACGTGCCCGTACGGATCGCAGTCGCGAAAGCGGACCTCGATGGCCGTCGAGAAGCGGTAGCCGCTCATGCCGGCTCCCCGGCGACGCGCACCCGCGTGAGGCTCACGAGCGCCAGCCCGAATGCCAGCGCCATGATGGCCGCGGAGCTGACGAAGGGTGCGTTCTCGCCGTAGTGATCGAAGATCCAGCCGCCCCAGGCTGGGCCGATGATGCGGCCGAGCGCGGCCAGGGACTGGGCGAGCCCGAGGATGCCGCCCTGCTCGGAGGCGTCGGTCAGCCGCGAGACCAGGGCGGTCATCGACGGGCCGTTGAAGCCCATGCCGACCGCGATGGTGCCCACCGAGATCAGCAGCATCGGCACCGTCATCGCCGCCGGCACGAGCGCGAGCCCGAGCGCGATGGTGGCCACGGCCGCCACGACGATGCGCTGCTCGCCGACCCGTTTGACCACCTTGCCCACCAACACGCCCTGCACGATGGACAGGATGATGCCGATGTAGGCGAAGACGTACCCGATGGTGGCGGCGGTGTACCCGAACCGCCGCTCGCTGAAGAGCGCGAAGGTCGCTTCGAAGCCGGAGAACGCGCTCATCACCACGAAGAACAGCAGCAACACCAGCGGCAGCCCGGGCCGCGCCACGGCGCGCCGGAAGGCTTCGAGGCGGCCAATCTTCGGCTTCGGGGTCTCGTCGAAGTGCCGGGTCTCGGGCAGCAGGAACCACGCGGCGACGAAGTTGGCCAGGCACAGCCCCGACGCGAACCACATCGGCACGGAAGGGCCGAAGTGGCTCAGGATGCCGCCAATCGCCGGGCCGAAGATGAAGCCGAGCCCGAAGGCCGCGCCGACCATGCCCATGCCCTTCGCGCGGTTCTCGGGCGTCGTGACGTCGGCGATGTAGGCCTGCGCGGTCGGGATGTTCGCGCCGGCGATGCCGCCGAGGATCCGCGCGAAGAAGACGAGCGGCAACGACCACGCCAGCCCCAGGGCGAGGTACGACACCGCCGATCCGAGCAGCCCCAGCAGGATGACGGGACGCCGCCCGATCCGATCCGACCAGCGCCCCCACACCGGGGCGAAGAGGAACTGCATGGCCGAGAAGACGGTGCTCAAGAGACCGACGGCCAGCGCGCTGGCGCCGAACGACTCCGCGTAGAACGGCAGCAGCGGGATGATGATGCCGAAACCGACGAGGTCGATGAAGACCGTGAGGAAGATGATGACGAGAGGGCTCACGAGATTTGGTGATCTGGTGATCTTGTGATCTGGTGATCTGGATTTGGTGATCTGGTGATCTGGTGATCTGGATTTGGTGATCTGGTGATCTGGTGATTTGGTGATCTATCTGGTGATCTCGGCGCCCGGGATGTCGTGATGGTCCGGCGCTTGTGACGCGCCCATCCATTCTCCGTGTCTCCCCGTCCTCCGTGTCTCCGTGTTCCCGTGTCTCCGTGTCTCCGTGTTCCCGTGTTCCCGTGTCTCCGTGTTCCCGTGTTCCCGTGTTCCTGAGGCCCGTCCGTTCTCCGTCCTCTCGCCCGTCCTTCCCCTCCCTCAGCCCGGCCGGGCGTGCAGCCAGAGCGACAGCGCCGTGTAGTAGATCGGGAACAGCAGCGACGCCGTCAGCCAGGGGCCGGTGGGGGTCGGGAGCTGCCAGATCGTCAGCAGGAGCAGCAGGCCCCACGCCGTGCCGAGCGCCAGGGTCGGGACCCGGAGCGTGCGGGTGCGTGAGGGATAGACATAGCGTATCGGCACGAACACCAGCACGGCCAGCGCCGACAGGATGGCCGCGTTCGCCCACGCCGGCAACTGCCAGACGAACAGGTAGAGCGCGACGATGTTCCAGTATGACGGAAAGCCGGTGAAGAAGTACTCCGAGCCGCCCACCTTGGCATCGACCTGCGAGAAACCGTAACCACTCGCGAGGAGCACCAGCCCACCGACCGCCAGCCCCGGGGGGCCGGGTGGCAGCAGGCCGGCCTCCAGCACCAGCAGCACGGGGACGAACACGTACGTGAGGTAGTCCACCACGTCGTCCAGCCGCGCGCCGTCCACGGACGGCACCCGCTCCTTGACCCGCAACCTGCGCGCCAGCCACCCATCGGTGGTGTCGATCACGACGGCGGCGGCCAGCCACAGGAACGCGGCGCGGTAGTCGTGCGCGATGACCGCCCGGGCGGCCGCCAGGCCGCAGATGGCGCCGAAGGCGGTGTAGAGGTGGGCAACCCAGGCCACAGATAAGCCACAGATAGCACAGATGGCACAGATGGCACAGATGGCGCGGATGCCATAGCTCCACACAGATGCACAGATGACAAGGGGATGCACAGATGGAAGCTAACGACATCCTACCGAGTCCCGAGCGAAGCGAGGGGCGAGGGCCACCGCGAGCGCCGCGAGCGGCCCACCGGGCTCAGCCCGGCCCAACGCCCGCGCAGCGGGCGGCCACATCCCAGCGAGCCGCGAAGCGGCGAGTCCCAGCAAGGCCCGAGCGTAGTCGAGGGCCGAGTCCGAGCGACGTTCGAAGCGCAATCCCGCGAGAACGAGTCCTACCGAGCCCCGAGCGAAGCGAGGGGCGAGGCCTACGGCGAGCGCAGCGAGCGGCCCACCGGGCGCAGCCCGGCCCAACGCCCGCGCAGCGGGCGGCCACATCCCAGCGAGCCGCGAAGCGGCGAGTCCCAGCAAGGCCCGAGCGTAGTCGAGGGCCGAGTCCGAGCGACGTTCGAAGCGCAATCCCGCGAGAACGAGTCCCACCGAGTCCCGAGCGAAGCGAGGGGCGAGGGCCACCGCGAGCGCCGCGAGCGGCCCACCGGGCTCAGCCCGGCCCAACGCGGCGCCGCAGGCGCCGCGGCCCCTTACAGCCGCCGCACGGCCTTGGGGTAGGTGTTCCACACGGGCACGCCGCAGAAGTGCGTGCCCTCGGTGCACCGCGGCGAGACGATGCGGTTGCGGAGGACGCAGGGAGGCCCCAGGTGGCGGGCGAGTTCGGGATGGACCGCGGCCACCTGCTCCACTTCGTCCATCGACGCCTGGTAGATCTCCTCCTGGGCGTTGAAGCAGGTACGCAGGGTCCACTTGTGCTGCAGGGCGATGAGGGAACCCGACTCGACGAACCGCAGCGCGACCGCGTTGGGCAGCAGGTACATCGCGTACTCGAGGGGCACACCGAGCGCGAGCAGCCGGTTCTTCGCGGCCCACGCCTCTCGCATCGAACGCTCGAAGACCTCGAGTGCCTTCGGGTTCTGCCGGATCAGCCTCGGGGTGACGTAGTCGGGCTCCACCGTGTCGGCCCAGGTCATGAGGGGGCGCGAGGCCGGCACCATGCGGTGGCGCTGGTCCTGCGAGTCGCCGGTGTGGCTCAGCTTCTTCTCGAAGACGTAGCTCACGTGGTGCAGCGCCCGCATCATCGGCGAGTGGTACGACACGTTGAGCATGTCGACGCGGTACGGGTTGCGCGCCGGGTTCATCACGCGGTCGATGGCGTCGGCGTCGGACATGTCGTCCGGCGTGAGCCCGAAGGTCGCGCGCACGGCGTCGGCGACGATCCGCTCCCCCCGGGCGGGCCAGTCCACCAGGCGGGACACCCGGCCGTTCAGGCGCCGGTCGAAGCCCTTCGCGAACGCGTCACCACCGGCGGCGGGCCGCGGGAACGCGGCCTCCGGCAGGTCGTCCGCGGGCAGCGGGTCGAGGCCCACCTTCTCGAAGAAGAGCGGGTCCATCTCGCGGACGAGGTCGACCATTGCCTCGATGACCAGCCGCGCCTCGTGCGGGGTGTCCCCCGCGGCCGACATGCGGTGCAGCCGGTGCAGGACGATCCCCGAGACCGTGTGCACCATCGACGTGAACGCCGCGACGGGAATCACGTAGCGGGCGGTCTCGATGGCCTTCTTCTCCGCCTCACGCTCGACGCCCTTGAGGCGCTCGGCGGAGTTCGTCGGGCGGACGTACCGCAGCTCCTTCAGGATCGCCCACGCATCGTCCTTGAGCAGGGCGGAGAGCGCCTCGTACGCGTCCCAGGCCCGCAGCACCTGCCGCTCGTACACGTCGAGGGCCTCGCCGGCGAGCGGCGGCACGAAGGCGCGTGGCTCGCGCAGCTTCACGTACCGCTGGCTCGACTGCTCGGAGTTGTAGAACGGGTAGGCGTGGAGCACGCTCCAGACGAACTGCCGCGAGATGTTCTCGAGGCCGAACTCGAAGTGGGCGTGCTGGTAGACGGTGTGGTGTCCCCCCTCGAAGGTCAGCGGCCCGATCGAGTCGCGCTGCCGATCGGTGATCTCCGAGGTGTCGACCACCCGGGGCATGTAACAGGTCCGCGCCGCCGCGATGGCGCCGTCGTAGGGCACCGCCGGCGACGAGCGCAGCGTGACACGGGCGGGCGCGGTGGCAAGGGACAGGCCGGGCATGGGCGGTCGCGGCTCGCGGCTACTCGTCCTCGTGCCGGGCGTGGTACCGCGAGTACTCCTCGAGGTAGGTCAGCGACTCGAACGAGGTCATGCGGTCGAAGAACAGCACGCCGTCCAGGTGATCCGTCTCATGCTGGATGACGCGGGCCGGGAAGTCGTTCGCCTCGATCTCGATGGACTTGCCGTTCCGATCGAGGGCGCGGACCTTGATGCGCAACGCGCGCGGCACCCGGCCGCGGATCTCGGGGATGCTCAGGCAGCCCTCCCAGCCCTCGACGATGTCGTTGCCGACGACGGTGATCTCGGGGTTGATGATGGCGATCGGATCGCCCTCGCCGCGGCCGTCCGGGTCGAGCGAGGCGACGAACAGGCGGAGGCCCTCGTGCACCTGCGGCGCGGCCAGCCCGACGCCCGAGTACTCGAGCATCGTGTCCATCATGTCGTCGATGAACTTCTGGAAGGCCGGGTCCTTGATGAGGCCCTTCTCGACCGGCCGGGTCTTCGTGCGCAGGACCGGGTGGCCCATACGCGCGACTTTCAGGATGGACATACGAGGATTCTATACTTCCCCATGCACTCGCACGACACCACGCCGCCCTACCGCTTCTGTCCCGTCTGCGGCAGCCCGCTCGAACCTCGGATCCTGAAGGTGACGGAGCCGAAACGGCTCTGCTGCACCAGCCCGGCGTGCGGGTTCATCTTCTACCTCGATCCCAAGATCGCGGTCGGCACGATCATCCGGCTCGGGCCGGGCGGCGACCAGGTGGTACTGGTGAAGCGCGCGATCGAGCCGGGGTACGGCAAGTGGGTCTTCCCGGGCGGTTACGTCGACCGCGGCGAGGAGATCACCCTGGCGGCGCTCCGCGAGGCCCGGGAGGAGTCCGGCCTGGACGTGCGCATCGACCGCCTCGTCAACATCTATTCCTACGCCGGACGCACCCCGATCATCGTGGTCTACGCCGCGACGAAGATCAGCGGGGAGCTCGACGTGGACGACGAGAGCCTGGAGGCGCGCGCGTTCGACATCGACGCCATCCCGTGGGACGACCTCGCGTTCCGCAGCACGCGGGAGGCGCTCACGGACTATCTCGCTTCGCGAGATGAATAGAGAATCAAGAAACCGGAATCAAGAAAGGCACGAAGCGTGAGCGCTGCGGCCTCAGGCGTTCGGAATTCGTGAATTCCTGAATTCCTTTCTCAATTCCGGTTTCTTGATTCCGAATTCCCGCCGAGACGCGGCTCTACGCGACAGTAATGGCCGCGTCGAGGTACACGTCCTGGATCGCGTTCAGCAGCGCGGCGCCGTCCTTCATCGGGCGCTGGAAGGCCTTGCGGCCCGAGATGAGGCCCATACCGCCGGCGCGCTTGTTGATGACGGAGGTCCTGATGGCCTCCTTCAGGTCGCTCTCGCCAGACGAGGCGCCGCCGGAGTTGATCAGCCCGGCGCGGCCCATGTAGCAGTTGATCACCTGGTACCGCGTGAGGTCGATCGGGTGATCGCTCGAGAGGTCCGAGTAGACCTTCTTGTGCGTCTTGCCGAACTCCAGCGCCGTGTACCCGCCGTTGGACTCCGGCAGCTTCTGCTTGATGATGTCGGCCCCGAGGGTCACCCCGAGGTGGTTGGCCTGGCCCGTCAGGTCGGCCGCCAGGTGGTAGTCGACGCTCTTGGTCTTGAAGGCCGGGTTGCGCAGGTAGCACCAGAGCACGGTGAACATGCCGAGCTCGTGCGCGTGCTCGAAGGCGTCGGTGATCTCCTGGATCTGCCGCTTCGACTCCTCCGACCCGAAGTAGATCGTCGCCCCGACGCCGGTCGCGCCCATGTCGAACGCCTGCTGCACGCTGGCGAAGCGGATCTGGTCGTAGCTGTTCGGGAACGAGAGGAACTCGTTGTGGTTCAGCTTGAGGATGAACGGGATCCGGTGCGCGTACTTCCGCGACACCATGCCCAGCACCCCGAGCGTCGACGCCACCGCGTTGCACCCGCCCTCGATCGCGAGCTTCACGATGTTCTCGGGGTCGAAATAGATGGGGTTGGGGGCGAACGATGCGCCGGCCGAGTGCTCGATGCCCTGGTCCACCGGCAGGATCGAGACGTAGCCGGTGCCGCCGAGCCGGCCGTGGTCGAAGAGCGACTGCAGGCTCTGCAGCACGCGCACGGGCCGGTCCGAGGTGCCGTGAATGCGCGAGACGAAGTCCGGCCCCGGCAGGTGCAGCCCATCCTTGGAGACCTTGCACTGGTGCTGGAGCAGCCCGGGGGCCTCGGCGCCGAGAATCTCTTCTACGTTTGCCACGTCGCTATCCCATCGTCCTGAGCGAAAAAGGGGGCTGACCCCTTTTTCGCGGCCCCCGCCTCAATCCGTGTCAGCCGTCGATTGTACCATCGGCCACGTCAGCCGCTCCACGGCCGCCGCCTCGATCGCCGCGGCCACCATGGCGTCCACCGGCAGCTGGCTCTCGGCGCGTTCGACATCCGGGAGCCGGGCCCGCGTCACCGGGTGCCGCGGCGTGAACAGCGTGCAGCAGTCCTCGTCCGGGATGATCGAGATGGGATAGGTCCCGAGCCGCTGGGCCTCGGCCGTGATCTCCTCCTTGTCCATCCCGACCAGCGGCCGAAAGACCAGCATCGGCGTCGCCGCCTGGATCGCCGCCATGTTCTCGAGCGTCTGCGACGCCACCTGCCCCACCACGTCGCCGGTGACCAGCGCCCGCGCGTGCACCTGCCGCGCGATCCGCTCGGCGATGCGCAGCATCAGCCGCCGGTAGATCACCACGCGCATCGGGCCGGGCACCGACAGCGTCACCTGCCGTTGCAGCTCGCCGAACGGCACCTGGTACAGCCGCGAGCGCAGCTGGTACCGCGTGAGCAGCGTCACCAGCTCGCGCGCCTTCTCCTGCGAGGTCTTCGACAGGAACGGATAACTGTGGAAGTGGATGAACGTGACGATGCAGCCGCGCCGCATCATGCGCCATGCCGCGACAGGCGAGTCGATGCCGCCTGACAACAGCGCCGCCACCCGTCCGGCCGTGCCGGTCGGCAGGCCGCCCGGGCCGGGCTGCCGGTCGAAGTGGTAGAACATCTCGCCCGGGAGGATCTCGACGCCGATCACGAAGGCCGGGCTCGACAGGTCCACCTTCCATCCGCGCGCCTGCACGACACGTGCCCCGATCGTGCGCTCCACCTCCGGCGAGGGCATCGGGAACGCCTTGTCCGCCCGGCGCACCCGCACGCGGAAGGTCGGGACGTCGTGCGCCGGCAGGTCGCGCAGGACCGCGGCCGCGAGCGCCTCGATGTCGAGCGCGGTGCGCCCCGCGGTGGCGAAGTTCGCCAGCCCAAACATCCGTCTCAGGCGCTCACGCGCCTCGGGAATCGCGGCCTCGTCCCCGAAGACGACTTCGATGCGGCCCATCGGCGTGCGCACCTCGCGCACGTCGAGCCCGCCCAGCGCGTCGCGCAGGTTGCGCACGAGGCGATGCAGGAACCACGGCCGGTTCCGGCCCTTGAGGGCGATTTCCTGGTAGTGGGCGATGAGGGAATGCATTCGGGATCGAAGGACACGAAGGGCACGAAGGGCGCGAAGGCATTGTGAGCGATCAGCCCGTCAGTTGCCAATCACCGCAGCCGCGGCCAGGTGGCCGGCCACGATGGCTGACTCGATCGTCGCCGGCAGGCCCGTGTCGGTCCAGTCGCTGGCCAGCCACAGGCCCGGGACGGGCGTGGCCACGCCGGGACGGGGGGGCAGGCCGGGAGCGAGGGAAAACGTCGCGCGGCGCTCGCGCACGGCGGTCGCCCGGCGGAGCGTGGCCCGCCGCGCGGCAGGCAGCGCGCCACGCACCTCGTCCAGCGCGATGGTGACGAGGCGATCGTTATCCAGGTCCGCCACCACCGCCGCGCCGCTCGACACCAGCGAAAGGTGCGAGCTCCCGGCGCCGAAGAGCGCCCCTTTGTCGAACACCCACTGGAACGTGCGACCCGGCAGGCCGATCACGGTGTCGGACACCACGGGACGATCGAACCAGAGGTTCACCGTCACGATAGGCGACGGCGGCGTGGCCCTGGCGGCATCCAGGATCGCCCCGAGCGCAGCCGGCGGCCCTGCCCCGAACAGCGCCGGCAGCGAGAACCATCCCGTTGCCACCACCACGGCCGGCGCGACAGCCAGCTCCCCGCGGACCTGCACACCGCGCAGCCGTCCATCGGGATCGACCACCACGGTCGCCGGGGCGGACGTCCGCACCTCCCCGCCCCGCGCCTCGATGAACGCGCGGGCCGGCGTGGCGAACAGGTCGTCGAGCGGTCGTGCCGGCAGCAACAGCGTCGCCGCCTCGGGATCGTCGCCGAACATCTCCGCCAGCACGGTCACGAAGGGCGCCGCCATCGCCTCGTCGATCGACTGGTTCAGGGCGGCCAGCGCCAGCGGCTCCCAGAGCAGCTCGGTGAGCCGGGCCGCCTGCCCATGGCCGGCGAGCCACTGCCGCACGGTGACCTCATGGGTCCCCGGCGCGGGACCCGCCGTGGCGGCGCGGCGCAACTCCCGTGCGAGACCGGGCCGCAGCACCGACAGGCGCTCCCGCCACGACAACGCGTCCCACGCGAGCACGCCGGCCAGCAGGTGGAAGGGCGCGGGAATCGGCGGCAGGCGGAAGTCGGCCCGGTACCCGCGCCGGTCGACCTGCGGCACCGCCAGCCCGCTTTCCGCCCGCAGCCCGGTCCGCGCGCCGACTCGCTCGAGGAAGCGCAACGTCTCGCGGTAGCAGCCCATGAGGATGTGCTGCCCGTTGTCGACACGCTCACCCGTGGCCGGATCGGTGTAGGTGCTCGCGCGGCCTCCGAGGCCGGGCCTCGCCTCGACGAGGCGCACGCGGGCGCCACGGGCCGCCAGCGCGGTGGCGGCCGCGAGGCCGGCACAGCCGCCGCCGACCACGATCACGTCAGGCGTGGGGTGACCCGGCTCAGGCATGCACGGGCTCGGCGCCGAATGCGCGCCCGAGCGTGCGGGCCCAGGTCGTGAGCGCAAGCAGGAGCCGGTAGGGACGCGGCACGCGGATGGTCCCCGAGAAGACGTCGTAGCCGCGCTTCTCGATCCGCCGCAGGATCTCGAAGTAGATGGCGCCCATGATCTCGGCGGCCACGAGCCGCCGGGCATCGGACGCCGGCAGGGCGCGCGACGCGCGGCCGAAGTAGTCGCGCGCGCGGCCGCACTCGAACGCAAGCAACTGGCGCACGCGTTCGGTGACCTGGCCCGCCCGCAGGTCGTCCTCGGTCACGCCGAAGCGGCGGAGGTCCTCCTGCGGCAGGTACACGCGCCCACGGGCGAGATCGGTGCCGACGTCACGAATGATGTTGGTGACCTGCAGCGCGAGCCCGAGGTTGATCGCGTACTCGCGGGCCCCTTCGTCGCGCGCGCCGAACAGCCGGATGCAGACGAGCCCCACGGCCGACGCCACGCGCAGGCAGTACTCGAGCAGGTCCTCGAACGTCTCGTACCGGTCGTGCTGCAGGTCCATCGCAACGCCGTCGATGACGTCCTCGAGCGGCTGGCGCGGGAGGTCGAACTGCCGGATGAAGGGCGCGAGCGCACGCCCCTGCGGCGTCACGGGCTCGCCGCCCTCGAAGGCGCGCCGCAGCTCGTTGCGCCAGAGGCCGAGCTCGACCGAGGCGCGTGCCCGCGCCTCGTCCGTCACCGGCTCGCCCACCGGCACCACCTCGTCCACCGCATCGTCCACGGCGCGGCAGAAGTCCCACACGGCGACGATGGCGTTGCGCCGCGCCGGGGGAAGCATGAGGAAGGCGTAGTAGAAGGATGTGTCGCGCGCCACGGCTGCGTGTTCTCTGATACCGGGATCTCGAGCCGCCGCTCAGCCCCGCTGAATCCTCTCGCGGACCGTTCGCCAGCCTATCACCATTGCGTCTGTCGCTCCGAGCGACGGCCGCGCCGTGACGGGATCGTAACCGGAGGCCTCCAGCCGCTCGAGCACACGCATGCCACCATGCCAGGTGGCCGCGAGCTCCCAGCCGAGACGCCCGCCCACCGCGGCGCTGACCGGCCGCCCTTCGTCGAAGAGGACCCGGGTGCGCGCGACCGCCGCGGCCAGCACGCGGCGCCACGACTCGTCGAGGGGCCCGGTCCCGATGGTGGAGGGGTCGGCACCAGCCGCGCGCCACTCCTCGGCTGGCACGTACAGCCGTCCCCGCGACCAGTCGACCCCGAAGTCCTGCCAGAAGTTCGCCAGCTGGAGGGCGGTGCACACCGCGTCCGACTGGCGATCGAGCCGCTCGTCGCGGAACGGCCGGCCCGGGCGCCACAGGGCGAGGCGCAACACGAGGCGCCCGACCGGATTCGCCGAGCGGCGGCAGTAGTCGAGCACGTCGCTCCAGGCGTCGTAGCGGCTCGTGACGACGTCCTGCTTGAAGGCGGAGAGCAGATCCTCGAAGAGCGGCAGGGGCAGGGAGAAGCGCTGGATGGTGTCGGCAAGGGCCGCAAAGATCGCCCCTGTATCCACGCCTGCGGCGGCCACAGGGGTCACAGATGGCACGGGGGCCACAGATGGCACAGATGGCACAGATGGATGCCTGGGCCTCTCGACGAGATCGGGGTTGCCATCTGCGCACGCGAGGAGGCAGCGATGCCATCCGTCGAGCAGCTCGAGGCGTTCGCGGTCGGAGCGGCCGGGCTCGTCGGCGAAGTCGTCCGCGACGCGGGCAAACGCGTAGACGGCGGCCACGTGGGGGCGGAGGCGTGCGGGGAGCAGCCTCGAGGCGACCGGGAAGTTCTCGTAATGCGCGTGCGCGATCGACAGGCACGCCGCGTAGGCGCCGTCGAGCGACGCCGCGCCGCTCACCACTCGATCTCGGGCACGCCGGCGCGGTGGTTGGCCGCGCGCGCCATGACGAACAGCAGGTCCGACAGGCGATTCAGGTACACGCGGACGAGGGGCTCGACCGCGTCGGCGCCGAGGCCGATGACGGCGCGTTCGGCGCGACGGCAGACCGTCCGGGCCAGGTGCAGCGACGCGCCGGCGGGCGCCCCACCCGAGAGGATGAAATGGCGCAGCGGCGGCAGCCCGGCCTCCAGCTCGTCGATCCACTGCTCGAGCCGCGACACGGCCTCGTCCGTGACGGTGGCCTTGGTGACGCGGTCGGCGATCTTGTGTGCGGGATCGGCAAGCCTCGCGCCAAGGGCGAAGAGGTCGCGCTGCAGCGTCGCCAGCCGCTCGCCGAGATCGGGATCGATGCCGGCGGCGCGCGCCACGCCGAGACAGGCCTGGAGCTCGTCGACCTCGCCGTACGCGGCGACGCGCGGGTGGATCTTCGACACACGGGTGCCGTCGAACAGGCTGGTCTCGCCCTCGTCGCCCGTTTTTGTGTAAATTTTCACTGTCCCGATTATACGGCCGGCGTCCGGCCTGTCCGGTGATCCACACGTCCCTGTGCCGACCCGCACCACGCCACCACCGCTCCCGCCGCCCGCCGCCCGCCAGCGCTTCCGCCGCCTGCTGCTGGCCTGGTATCGCGCCAACGGCCGCGCGTTGCCGTGGCGCGTGACGGACGACCCGTACCACATCCTCGTGTCGGAGGTGATGCTGCAGCAGACGCAGGTGGACCGCGTGCTGCCGAAGTACCACGAGTGGCTGGACAAGTACCCGTCGCTGGCCGCGCTGGCCGAGGCGCCCGAGGACCAGGTCGCGGAGACGTGGCGGCCGCTCGGCTACAACATCCGGCCGCGTCGCCTCCACTCGATCGCCCGGGAGTCGGTCGCGCGCTTCGGCGGGCAACTGCCGTCCGACGCGGAGACGCTGCTGTCGTTCAAGGGCCTGGGCGAATACACGGTGGGCGCGATCCGCAGCTTCGCGTTCCGCGAGCGTGCGGCCATCCTCGACACCAACGTCGCCCGCGTGCTCTACCGGGTGTTCGTCGGGAGCGGCGACATCAAGAGCCACCAGATGAAGAAGCGGCTCTGGGCCCTGTCCGAGGCGCTCGTGCCGAGCCGCGTCAACGTCTTCGACTTCAACCAGGCGCTGATGGACTTCGGCGCGATGCAGTGCCCGGCCCGCAAGCCCGCCTGCCTCGTCTGCCCGCTCAAGCGCCTGTGCGTCAGCTACCCATGGGCTCCCAGGCCGGCCCCGGAGCCCACGGCCGCGCCGAAGCAGCCGAGCGCAACGCGCTCGGCTGCGAAGGCGGGCGTCACCCCACCACGGCCTCGTCGGCGGCGCCCAGCGCCCGGTCGATGATCGCGAAGCCCTCGCGCAGCTCGTCCTCGCTGATCGTCAACGGCGGGTTCGTGAAGAACGTGTTCCAGCGCACGAACGTGTAGAGCCCCTCCTCGCGGAACGCCTTCCCGATCGCCTTCATCTCCGGTGAGCTCCCGTTGAACGGCGCCATCGGCTCCATCGTCTTCCGGTTGCGCACGAGCTCGACGATGCCGAAGAGGCCAATCGACCGCACGGCCCCCACCGACGGATGCCGCGCCGCGAGGTCCGCGAGCAGGTCGGCCATCACGCGGCCCATGGAGGCGGCGCGCTCGATCAGGTGGTCGTCCTCGAGCACCTGGATCGCGGCCAGCGCGGCGGCGCACGCGAGCGGGTGGCTGTTGTAGGTGAGCCCGCCGTAGAAGACGTTCGTGCGGAAGTGATCCGCGATCGGCCGCCGCATGCCGACGGCGCCGAGCTGCACATAGCCGCTCGTCAGCCCCTTCGCCATCGTGATGAGGTCTGGCACGACACCCCAGTGGTCGATGGCGAACCAGCGGCCCGTGCGTCCGAAACCCGCCATCACCTCGTCCGCGATGAGGAGGATGCCGTGCCGGTCGCAGATCTCGCGCACGCCCTGGAGGTAGCCGTCGGGGGGCACCAGGATGCCATTGGTGCCGCTGACGCTCTCGAGGATGAACGCCGCAATGGTCGACGGCCCCTCGAGCTCGATCGTCTCGGCCAGGCGGTCGAGGGCCTGGCCGACCGGCTCCCAGCCCCGCGCGATGCCGTGGTACGGATCGAGGACGTGCACGACACCGGGGATGCCGGGCTCGGCGGCCCAGCGGCGCGGGTCGCCCGTCAGCGTGAGGCTGCCGGCGGTGCCCCCGTGGTACGAGCGGTAGCGGGCGAGGATCTTGTGCCGCCCCGTGACGAGGCGCGCGATGCGGATGGCGTTCTCGTTCGACTCCGACCCGCCATTGGTGAAGAAGAACGTGTCGATGTCGCCCGGTGTGATCTCCGCCAGCTTCGCCGCCAGCCGTGCACGAGGCTCGGTCGCCATGAACGGGTTCGCATAGGCCAGCCGTGCCGCCTGCTCCTGGATGGCCCGGATGACCCGCTCCTCGCCGTGGCCGATGTTGACGCACATCAGCTGGCTGTTGAAGTCGAGGTACCGCTTGCCCTCCGGCGTGTAGAAACACGAGCCCTTCGCGCTCGCCACAGGAATCGGATCGACCAGATCCTGCGCGGACCACTCATACAGCGTGTGCCGCCGGCTGAGCGCGACCATCTCGGCGCCGGTCATCGCCTGCATACCCGTGGTCTCCATGCCGACCTCCCCGATCCGGCGAGCTCGCCCGGTCGCCAGATCCCCAAATCCCAAGATCACCAGATCACCAGATCAGATCACAAGATCACGAGATCACAAGATCACGAGATGCCATTCAACCTCAGTATGGCGAGCGCCATGACCTTCGCGGCCGTGACCATGTCGTCCACGCCGCACCACTCGTCCGGCTGGTGGGCCTGCTCGATCTCGCCTGGCCCGTAGGCGACGCAGTGCGGCACCCCGGCGATGCGGGCCACGTGCTTCTGGTCGTACGTGCCGGGGCTGGCGACGATCGCCGCCGGCCGGCCCAGCACCCGTTCCAGCCCCGCCGACAGCGCGGCCACGAGTGGCGAGCCATCCGGGGTGTGGGTGGGCTCGACGATCATCAGGTCCGTGACCTCGAAGTGGGCGCCGGCGAAGCGCGCGCGCACCCGGCTGATCACGTCTTCGATCTCGCGCCTCGTGCGCTCCAGCCCCTCTTCCTCGAGGAACCGCCGGTCCACCACGATGCGGCAGAGGTCGGCGACATTCGGCGTCTGGATCCCCCCCACCGGCTGTCCGCCCGCGACGGCGTTGACGTTGATCGTCGCATGCCTCGAGCCCTCCGGCACGACGGGGATGGCGGTCGTGCGCGCGGCCAGCTCCGGGCGGAGCGCCGTGGTGAACTCGTGCAGCAGCTCGCCCGCCGCGTCAATCGCACTGACGCCGAGGAACGGCATGCTGCCGTGGGCGACCCGCCCGCGCACCGTCACCTCGAACCAGTAGACGCCGCGGTGGCCGACGCACACCCGGTCCACGTTGAGCGGTTCGGGGATGATCACGTAGTCGGTGCGCCCCTTCGCGATGCGGCCGTGCTCGGCCAGCCAGGCCACGCCCGCGTAGCCACCGCTCTCCTCGTCCACGGTCCCGCTGATCTCGACCGTGCCGGGCAGCGTCACGCCGGCGCGCCGGATCGCCTCCGCCGCGAACACCGCCGAGGCGATGCCGCCCTTCATGTCGCACGATCCGCGGCCGTACAACCGGCCGTCGCGCACGACCCCGCCGAACGGGTCCATCGTCCAGCCGGCGCCGGCTGGGACGACGTCGAAGTGACCGTTCAGGTGGATGGTGGGACCGCCGCCGGCGCCCGCCCGGGCGCCGACGACGTTGATGCGCGGATGGGTGGCCGTGTGCTCCGGCCGCCCCTCGGCCGCGAAGTACTCGACCTCGAACAAGGCCTGCTCGAGCGCCACCCCGATCGCGCGCGCGCAGGCGTCGTATTCCTCCCCCGGCGGGTTGACGGTCGGGATGCGGACGAGGCCGGCCGCGAGCTCGACGAGCTCGCCGGCCGCACGGTCGACCTCGGCCAGGACACGATCGGACACGGACGCCAACACGCCTCCCGGGCTACTGGCCGAACAGGTACCGCACGCCGAACTGGATCTCGCGGCCGGGGAAGTACGCCGTCGGCGTGCCGAAGTCCGGCCCCGACACCGAGTTCACGTTCGACACGTTCGCCCGGTTCGTCAGGTTGAAGGTCTCGACGAGCACGGTCACCCGCTGGTTGCCGGGCAGGCCGAACTCCTTCTCCGCGCGCAGGTCGACGTTGCCGTAGGCCTTCACGCGAAACGCGTTGCGCGCCTCGGACACGTCGCGCTGGTCCACCAGCCCGTCGCCGTCGAGGTCCTGGATGCCGCGCGGGTTGAACGCGCTCCCGCTGCGCCACGACACGATGCCGCTCAGGTTGACGCCGTACGGCAGCTGCACCAGCCCGTTGGCGACGAAGATGTGCGGCACGCTCTGGTTGGAGGGACCGTAATCGATCTCGGGGTGGTTGTTGTTGCTGAAGCCCGAGCCGACGCCGCCCGTGAGCAGGTTGTCGCGGGCGCGCGAGCCCGTGTACGAAATCTGGAACTGGTAGCGGTGGGTCAAGCGCTTGCGGAAGGCAAGCACCACGCCGTCGTAGTTGATCCGGCCATCGTAGGTCACCTGGCTGATCCGGGGACCGCCGTCCGTCGTCCGGCCGAAGTCGGGGTCGCCCGGCTGGGCGTCGAAGAGGTTGATGATGCGTCGGGTCAGCAGGTCGCGCGTGCGGCGGTGCACGTAGCTGACCGAGACGCTGTAGTCGTCACCGAGCTGCTGGTCGACCCCCGCCGAGAACGCCCGCGTCCAGGGCGTGCGGTCCTCGGAGTAACGCGACACGTCCCGGCTCGTCGCGAGCGGGCCGCGCGGGAAGAACGACAGCACGCGGTCGCCGACAATCGAGCCGCCGGGCACGTCGAAGAACTCCCAGTCGGTGCCGGGCCACGTGGACTCGAGGAGCGCGATGGCCTGGGCCGGCGTCTTGCCGGAGAGCTGCTGGATGTTGTCGGCGGTGACCACCGTCGGCGCGGACGCGCTGCCGGGATTGATGCCCAGCAGCTCGTAGATGGCGAACGGGTTGGCGCGAAGCGCGTCGGCCATCGCCCGGTACGCCGGGTTCTCGGCCGGGCCTCGGCCGCCGGCGGTCGGGAAGCCGGACGTGATGACCAGGTCGATCAGCGAGTCGGTGTAGTCGGCGCCGAGCCGCGGCAGCGCGACGTCGAAGGCCGAGCGGGTGAAGATGCCGCCCTTGTCGGGCACCGTCGCCGCCGCGCTCAGCAGGTTGCGGTCGTAGAAGAGGCCGAAGTTCGCCTTGACCACCGTCTGGTGGCGGCCGCCGACGTCCCACGCGACGCCGAGGCGCGGCGAGATGTTGTTCGTGTCGTCGCCGAAGAGGCTTGCGTAGTCGTAGCGCACGCCCAGGTTGAACGTCAGGTCGCTGCGCGGTTGCCAGCTGTCCTGGACGAACGCCGAGACGTCGTTGCTGGTGATGTCGACGTCGAGGCTGTTGTCGGGGTTGGCCGACAGGGTGAAGAAGCGGGCGGCCGACTGCTGGAAGCCCAGGCGCTGGAACAGGTCCGCGTTGATGGCCTGCGCGTTCGGCGACAGGAACGCCGCGGAGTACTCGACGTCGTTGGTGACGTCGTTGAAGCCCGTCAGGCCGATGCGGTTGTAGTCCCACCCGAGCTTGAGGGCGTGGTTGCCACCGAAGCCGTCCACGTAGCGGCTGAGGGTCTGGGCGACCTGCACCCGCGTGCTGTCACGCCGCGTGCGCCCGCCGAACGGCGCGCCGGTCTGCACGAAGCCGCTGCGCAGCAGCACGAGCAGCGGCTCGGAGCGCTGGTCCTGGTCGAGGTTCGTGCCACTCAGCCCATCGAGGTACGTCGCCGAGGTCTCGAGGAACGCGCTGTCGCCGAGGACCGCCGTCTCGCGGAACACGGCGCCGGTGCCGTGGCTGGTCGTCGTGCGCGCGGCGCTCGGCAGGGCCGTCGTGCCGGCCACCGGCGAGCTGATCTCGCCACTGGCGTCGCTGGTGCTGCGGTTCACCGACGCGGTGAGGCGGTTGTTCTGCCCGAGGTTGACGTCGCCCTTGAACAGGCCCGTGAAGCCGTCGGTCTTCGGCGCGATGCCGAAGTCCTCGGTGCCACCCGGCGTCGCGATGCCGTTGACGACGAAGCCCGGCAGCACGCTCCGGTCGATGTTGACGCCGCGTTCCTCGTCCAGGACCTCGAAGGACCCGAAGAAGTACGCGGTGCCGCGCTTCAACGGGCCGCCCAGCGTGCCGCCCCACTGGTTGCGCACCAGCTTCGGCACGTCGGGCTCCGCCTCGCCGGCGTCGGTCGGGATGTTGTTCGAGTCGAAGCGGTCGTTCCGGCCGAACCAGAAGCCGCGGGCGTCGATCGTGTCCGTTCCCGAGCGGGTGACGATGTTCGCGACGCCGCCCTGCGCGCGGCCGAACTCGGCGTCGTACCCCGTCGTCATCACCTCGAACTCCCGGATGGAGTCCTGGGTGTAGCGCAGCAGCGGGCCGCCGCTCAGCGGGTCGTTGTTCTCGGCACCGTCCACGAGGAACGAGACGGCCGAGCCGCGCTCCCCGAAGATCGAGATGTTGTTGCCGGTGCCGCTCTGCCCGGGATCGGGCCGCGCGCCGGGCACGAGGCCGATGAGGTCCACGAAGTTCCGGCCGTTCAGCGGGAGCGCGTCGATCGTCTCCTTGCTGACCCGGCTGGTCACGTCGGAGCGGGCCACCTCGACGAGCGGGGCCTCGCCGGTGACCTGCACGGTCTCCTCGACGCCGGCGACCGGCATGGCGAAGTCGAGCACAACCTGCTGGTTGATCGCGACCCGGACGCCGCTCCGCACCCGCGTCTGGAACCCGCTGAGCTCCGCCGTCACGGTGTACTCGCCCGCGGGCACGAGCGGCACCCGGTAGGTGCCGTCCGCGCCGGTGACGACCGACACGTTCTCGCGCTGGAGCGTGGGGCCCGTCACCGTCACGGTGACGCCGGGCAGCACCGCCCCGCTCGCGTCGCGCACGACGCCGACGATCGCCCCCGCAACCTGCGCGGAGACGGACGCCGACAGGACCACCGCCACCATCGTGGCCACGATCGTGGCCATCCCTCGCCGAGTCATACGTCCTCCTGGAGACCGGCCGACCCAGGCCGGCGCGGTCTGCTGCACGTCGGTCTCACGAGCCGAGGAGAAAGCGTCAGAGGTGCGAACGGGCGTTCGCGGTGGTGCAAGACAAATGGACGTCAGAAGTACCGGGTCGTCACGACCTTCTGTTCGGTGAAGAAACGCACGCCGTCCTTGCCGTGGGCGTGCAGGTCGCCGAAGAACGAGCCCTTCCACCCCGCGAAGGGGAAGAACGCCATCGGCACGGGCACGCCGACGTTCACGCCGATCATGCCGGCCTCGCAGCCGAGCGTGAAGGTCCGGGCCGCGCCGCCGTCCCGCGTGAAGATCACGCCGGCGTTGCCCATCTCGGAGCCGTTGACGACCGCGAGCGCCTCCTCGAGGCTGCCGACGCGCACGACCGAGAGCACGGGTCCGAAGATCTCCTCGCGCGCGATCCGCATCGAGGGCGTCACGCGGTCGAAGATCGTCGCGCCGACGAAGTAGCCCTCCCCGGACGCCCGCTCACGGCCATCCAGCAGCAGGCTGGCGCCCTCGCCGAGGCCGATGTCGATGTACCCGGTGACGCGGTCGCGCTGCGACGCGCTCACGAGCGGGCCGAGCTCGCAGCCGGCGCCGTCGCCGGCCCCCATCGGCATCGCGGCGGCCCGGGCCTTCAGCTTCTCCAGGAAGACGTCGGCGACCGGCTCGACGCACACCGCGACGCTCCCCGCCATGCAGCGCTGGCCGGCCGACCCGAAGGCGGAGTTGATCACCGCCTCGATCGTCTGGTCCATGTCGCAGTCGGGCATCACGACCATGTGGTTCTTGGCGCCGCCGAGCGCCTGCACCCGCTTGCCGCGGGCCGCCGCGCGCTCGTAGACCGCCGCCGCCGCCGCGCTCGAGCCGACAATCGACACCGCCCGGACGAGCGGGTGGTCGATGAGCTGCTCCACCTGCTCGCGCGCGCCGTGCACCACGCTCAGCACGCCCGCCGGCAGCCCGGCCTCGTAGAAGAGCTCGACGAGCCGGTTCGCGGTCAGGGGCACTTTCTCGGACGGCTTCAGGATGTAGGCGTTGCCGCACGCGATGGCCACCGGCAGGCTCCAGAGCGGCACCATCATCGGGAAGTTGAACGGCGTGATGGCCGCCACCACGCCGAGGGGCAGGCGGAAGCTGTGCGAGTCGACGTTGGTCGAGACGTTGTCGAGCGTCTCGCCCATGAGCAGGCTCGGGATCCCGCACGCGAACTCCACCACCTCGATGCCGCGCTGGACCTCACCCCGGGCGTCCGACAGCGTCTTGCCGTGCTCGCGGGTGACGAGGCGGGCGAGCTCGTCGGCATGCCGGTCGAGCAGGTCGCGGTACCGGAAGAGCGCGCGGGCGCGCACCGGCGCGGGGACGTGGCGCCACGACTGCGCCGCGAGGTGGGCCGCCTGCACGGTCGCGTCGACCTCGTCCGGCGTGCAGCGCGGCGTGCGCGCGATCACCCGCCCCGTGGACGGGTCGTGCACGTCGTCGAACGTGGTGGCAGCCGACTCGTGCCACAGGCCCGCGGCGTGGTACCGGCAGATCGTCGCTCCGGTCGCGGTGACGGAACTCATGGGACGTGCTCCTTCGGGGTAACAGGGGTGTTTCTATTAAACTTCTGTAACGTTGTCAACGTTACACTTTTCGAGTAGTATCCCGGCACCGTCGGTTTGGCAGTACGATTCGCGGCCATGACGCGCGCGCGCACCACGAAACCCGCCGGCCGCGGCCACCGGCCCGCCGGCGCCGGCGACGCCGCCGCCCCCAGCATGGGCCGCGGCTCCCGGTACGGCTTCCTGACGGTCGGCCAGACGGCCCGCGTCGTCGGCGTCAGCCCCTCGACCCTCCGCCTGTGGGAGAGCGTCGGGCTGGTCTCGCCCACGCGGACCGACGGCCGCTATCGACTGTACAGCCCCGAGCTCGTGAAGGTGCTCAAGCGCATCAAGTACCTGCGCGACGTGAAGCAGCTCAACGTGCCGGGCATCAAGCAGGCGCTCGGTGGCACGGCCCGCGGCGCGAAGCCGCCCGCTGGACGCGCCGCCGCGCTCGGCCCGAAGCTGCGGCGCCTCCGGACGCGGAGCGGGATGAGCATCGCCGAGGCGGCGAAGAAGGCCCGGATCTCCCCCGGCTTCCTCAGCGTCGTCGAGCGGGGCCGCAGCCAGGCCTCGGTCGCGACCATGCAGCGGCTCGCCGCCGCCTACGGCACGACGGTGGTCGAGCTGTTCCAGTACCCGAAGCAGTCGGACCGGGTCGTCCGGCCCGCCGAGCGCCGCGTGCTCGACACCGCCCTCGGCGTGAAGATGGAGCTGCTCTCCGTCGGCACGACGATGCTCGAGTGCATGCTCTTCCGCGTGGCGCCTGGCGCCGGCAGCGACGGTTCGTACGCGCACCAGGGCGAGGAGTTCCTCTACATGCTGGACGGCACGCTGGAGTTCTGGCTGGACGACGTCGAGTGCCACGTGCTCGAGGCCGGTGACGGGTTCTGGTTCGAGAGCACGCTCGCCCACCGCTGGTTCAACCCGGGCCAGACCGAGGCCGTGCTGCTCTGGATCAACACGCCACCCACGTTCTGACCCGCCCCCCGTCCCCACTGCCTTCCCAGGAGGTATCGTGCGCCGACGTTCCCTCGCCGCCATTGCCGCCGCCGCCGCGGCGACCCTCGTCACCCTGGCTGCTCCGCCGCTCACGGCCCAGGCGCCCGCCAACGACACGATCACGGCCGTGGACGGCCTCAAGGTCGGCAGCGTGACCTTGACCGGGCGCCCCACGGGCTGCACGGTGATCCTCGCCGAGGGGGACGTGGTCGGCGGCGTGGCGCAGATGGGCGGCGCGCCGGGCACGCGCGAGACCGACCTGCTCGACCCGATGAACATGGTCGACAAGGTCAACGCCGTCGTGCTCTCGGGCGGCAGCGCCTACGGGCTCGACACGGCCACGGGCGTGATGCGCTGGCTCGAGGAGCACGACATCGGCTGGGACGTGCGGATTGCCAAGGTGCCGATCGTGCCGGCCGCGATCCTGTTCGACCTGCCTGTCGGCGGCAACCCGAAGATCCGGCCAGACGCGGGATGCGGGTACGACGCGGCCGGCAGGGCCACGGCCGATCCCGTGACCGAGGGCTCCGTCGGGGCCGGCGCGGGTGCGACGGTGGGCAAGATGGGCGGGCCACGGAGCGCGATGCGCGGCGGCCTCGGCTCGTTCGCCTACCGGATGCCGAACGGCCTCGTGGTCGGCGCGCTGGTGGCCGTCAACGCGGTGGGCGACATCATCGATCCCGACACCGGCGCCATCGTCGCGGGCGCGCGCACCCCCGACGGGTCCGGGTTCGCCGACGCGCGCAAGCTGCTGCGCTCCGGCGCGTTCGCGCAACCGCGCGCCGGCGCGAACACCACGATTGGCCTCGTCGCCACGAACGCGACGTTGACCAAGGCCGCGGCCAACCGCGTGGCACTGATGGCCAACGACGGCTACGCCCGCGCCATCTACCCCTCGCACACCATGGGGGACGGCGACACCATCTTCTCGCTGGCGACGGGCCGCTGGACCGGGGAGGCGGATGTCACCCTCGTCGGCTCGCTCGCGGCCGATGCCATGGCGCAAGCCATCGTGCGCGCGGTGCGCGCGGCCACGGGGCTCCCGGGCATTCCCGCCGTGCGGGATCTCAAGTAGCCCGTGAACGCCTACATCGTCCTCCTCGTCGTCTACTCCGCCGGGCTGACGGCGGTCGGGCTGTTCATCGCCCGGCTGGTGCGGCAGAGCAGCGACTTCTTCGTCGCCGCGCGCTCGCTCTCGCCCGCGCTGCTCGGCGCCACGGTGCTCGCCGCGAACATCGGCGCGGGATCGACGGTGGGCGCCGCCGGACTGGCCTGGCAGCAGGGGCTGGGCGCGTGGTGGTGGAACGGCTCGGCGGCGTTCGGATCGCTGGCGCTGGCGTTCCTGGTGGGGCCGCGCATCTGGCGGGAGGCGTCGCGCCACGGCTTCTACACCGCCGGCGACTACCTGGAGCACCGCTACGGCAGCCTCGTCCGCGGCATCACCTCGTCGCTCATCTGGGTGGGGACAATCGCCATCCTGGCGGGCCAGCTGCTGGCGGGCGCGGCGGTGCTCAACGTCGTCGCGGGCCTGCCCACGTGGGCCGGCGCACTGGCGGGCGGCGTGGTGATGACGATCTACTTCACCGCCGGGGGCCTGCTGAGCTCGGCGTGGGTCAACGCGGTGCAGCTCGTCGTGCTGCTGGCCGGCATGGCAGTGGCCGTGCCGCTGGTGATCTCGCACGTCGGCGGGTTCGATGCGCTGTTCGCCGTGCCACCGCTGCCGGTGGGCTTCGACGATGTGACGTTCTCGTCGGGGCCGCGCTCGGGCTGGACGCTGCTCTTCCTGCTCGGTCCGGCGTTCGTCGTCTCCCCGGGCCTGGTCCAGAAGGCGTATGGCGCGCGGGATGCCTCCACGGTCCGGGTGGGCATCGGGCTGAGCGCCGTCGCGCTCATGCTCTTCGCGTTCATCCCGGTGCTGCTGGGCATGGCCGCCCGCGTGTCGCACCCGGAGATTGCCCGCGCGGATCTCGTGCTGCCGACGGTGCTCACCGCGGAGCTCCCGGTCTGGCTCGGCGCGCTGGCGCTTGCCGCCGTCTTCTCGGCGGAGGTCAGCAGCTGCGACGCCATCCTCTTCATGCTCGCCACGTCGCTTTCCAAGGATCTCTACAAGCGGTTCGTCGCGCCCGAGGCCACGGACCAGCAGGTGCTGTTCGCGGCGCGCGCGGCCGCGATCGTCGGCGGCGCGCTCGGCGTGCTGGCGGCCCTCGTGCTCTCGAGCGTGCTCGACGCCCTGACGATCTTCTACTCGGTGCTGGGCGTGTGCTTCTTCGTCCCGGTCGTCGGCGGCCTCTACGTGCGCCGCGCCGGCACGCCCGAAGCGCTGGCGGCCATCGCGGGTGGCACCCTCACGCTGCTCGGCCTGCGGTTCTTCGGGCCGGGCGGCTGGCTCGATCCCGGCCTCGTCGGGCTTGCGGTCTCGGGCGTGGCGTTCTTCCTCGTCCTCGCGGTGCGTCGCCCGGGGACAGCGGCCGCCGGGTAGCGGCCCGGCCTCATTCACTTCGATGCGGGCCGCCCGTGACGGCCCGGCGGGAGGACCTTCGACATGGCATCCGACATGTTCAGTCTGGCGGGCAAGACCGTGGCCGTCATCGGCGCGGGCTCCGGCATCGGCGAGGCGATTGCCCTCGGCGCGGCCCGGCAGGGCGCGCGGGTCGCGTGTCTCGACGTCTTCGGCGACAAGGCCGGCGCGACGGCGGGCGCCATCACCGGCGCCGGCGGCCACGCGGAGGCGGGCACGGTGGACATCGCCGACCGCGCGGCCGTCGGGGCGGCGCTGACGCAGATCGCCGGCACGCACGGGCTCGACGCGGTGATCTGCACGCCGAGCATCAACGTGCGCAAGCCGATCCTGCGTTACACCAGCGAGGAGTTCGACAAGGTCGTGCGCGTGAACCTCGCCGGCAACTTCAACGTGCTCCAGGCGGCAGGCGAGATCATGACCGCGAAGAAGAGCGGCTCGATCGTGCTCTTCTCCTCCATCCGCTCCATCGTCACCGAGCCCGGGCAGTCGGTGTACTCGATGACCAAGGCGGGCATCCTGCAACTGGTGAAGACCGCGGCCACCGAGTGGGGCACGCTCGGCGTCCGCGTCAATGCGGTCGGCCCGGGTGTGGTCGAGACCCCGCTGACCGCCCCCATCAAGGCCGTGCCCGACTGGTACAACGCGTACGCCACGAAGAACCCCATGCAGCGCTGGGCGAAGGCCGACGAGATGGTCGGCCCGACGCTGTTCCTGATCTCGGACGCGGCAAGCTACGTCACCGGCACGATCATCTACGCCGATGGCGGATGGCTGGCCGCCGACGGGCGCTTCACGCCGCCGGGGATGTGACGCCGTGCGCTACCGCCACCGCATCGCGGTGATCGCCGGCGACGGCATCGGGCAGGAGGTCGTGCCGGCGGCGCAGGCACTGGTCGAGGCCGTCGTCCGCAAGGACGGCGGCACGATCAGCTGGACCGAGTACCCGTGGGGTTGCGACTTCTACCGTGAGACCGGCCGCATGATGGACGCGGACGGGCTCGACCGGCTGCGCGAGGCCGACGCGATCTTCCTCGGCGCCGTCGGCGCGCCCACGGTGCCGGACCATGTCTCGGTCTGGGAGCTGATCCTGCCCATCCGCCAGCGCTTCGAGCAGTACGTGAACCTGCGTCCGATGCGACTCCTGCCCGGCATCGAGAGCCCCCTCGCCCGCCGCGGCCCCGCCGACATCGACATGATCTGCGTGCGCGAGAACTCGGAGGGCGAGTACGCCGGCGCCGGTGGACGCCTGCATGCCGGGACGCCTGACGAGGTGGCGGAGCAGACCGGCGTGTTCACCCGTCGCGGGACCGAACGGATCGTGCGCTACGCCTTCGAGCTGGCCGCCGCGCGGCCGCGGCGCCTGCTGGCGAGCGCGACCAAGTCGAACGCCTTGCAGCATTCGATGGTCATGTGGGACGAGGTGGTCGAGGCCGTGGCGGCGGACTACCCGGGCGTCACCGTCCGCAAGTACCACGTCGATGCGCTCGCGGCCCGCATGGTGACGCACCCGCAGAGCCTGGACGTCATCGTGGGTTCGAACCTCTTCGGCGACATCCTGACCGATCTCGGCGCGGCGGTCTCGGGCAGCCTGGGCGTGGCGCCCGGCGCCAACATCAACCCGCCACGCGACCATCCGTCGATGTTCGAGCCCATCCACGGGTCGGCCCCCGACATCGCCGGCCAGGGCATCGCGAACCCGATCGGCGCCATCTGGGCCGGGGCGATGATGCTCGAGCACCTCGGCCACGCGCCCCCCGCGCGCCGGCTGCTGGGCGTCATCGAGGCGCTGCTCGCGGAAGGACGGGTACGCACACCGGACCTTGGCGGCCAGGCTACCACTGCGGACGTGTGCTCCAACCTGCTCGCAAGGATCTGACGCGGGAAATAGAGAATCCAGAATCACGGAATCAAGAAAGGAAGTGACGCGTTTCCTTCTGAATTCAGAATTCCCGAATTCCTTTCTTGATTCCTGTTTCTTGATTCTGAATTCTGAGGAGCCATGCCTTCCGTAACCGTGGTGGCGGCCGTGATCGAACGTGATGGCGCGTACCTGCTGACCCTGCGGCCGGCCGGTACCCACCTCGAGCATCATTGGGAGTTCCCGGGTGGCAAGGTGAACCCGACCGAGACCCACGCCGAGGCCTTGAAGCGGGAGCTGTTCGAGGAGCTCGACGTCGTGGCCGAGGTCGGCGCGCTGGTGCACAGCGTCTCGCATGCCTATCCCGACCTGACCGTCGAGCTGCACTTCTACCGCTGCGGGATTGCCGGCGTCGCCAAGCCGATGCTCGGCCAGGAGATGCGCTGGGTTCCCAGCCATGAGCTCCGCAGCCTGCCGTTCCCGGAAGCCGACAGGGATCTGATCAGGATCTTGAGCATCGCAGATTGAAGGGCCGGCCACAAAGGGCTCGAAGGATCCAGTTCTCGCTCCACCGCGACCATCGTGGACTTCGTGAGCTTCGTGAACTTTGTGGCTCGCTCCACACATCTGCAATCTGCAATCACTTGACGACCACCACGAACCCACCCCGGTTGTCGGTCAGCACGTCGTCGTTCACCCCGAGGAACAGCTCGCCGGCGGCCGGCATCGGGATCGGGCCGGACTGATCGCCGATGCCGAAGGGCGCGCCGAGCCCGACGCGGGCGATCAGCGCGCCGGCGAGGTCATTCGGCAGCGGCGCACCAGGCGCCTTGCGGCCGGTGAACGACCCGGCCGGACCGGCGAGGTCGTCGCCATCCGCGGAGAGCTGCACACGCCCGGTGGCCTGGAACGTGACGAGCTGGCCGCGGCGCACCGTGAGCCCGGTCGAGACCCAGCGCTGCGTGGCAAGGACCTGGACGCCCTCGACCGGCGCGGGGGCCGGGGCCGCCTGCGCGGGCTGTGACGGCGGCGCGAAGTCGCGCAGGTACAACCGGGCCACCTCCGACATCGGGACGCGCACCTCCCGGCCGTCCTGCGTGCGGAAGCTCACGATCCGAGGCTCATCCGGCTTGGACGATCCGGGGCCGCCCTCGATATTGAGGAGCGTGCCCGCGACCCACCCGCGCCCGCGGATCGCCATCACGTGCTGCGGTCCGAGCGCGCCCTGCGCCTCGGCGGGGAAGAACGCGTCTTCCGCGTCGAAGTTCATGATCCAGATCTCGCCAAGCGGGATCCGGCGCTGGTCGTGCAGCGACACCCGGACGTAGACGGTGCCGCCATTGAGATCCTCGAACTCCCCGACCACCCTGGTGGCGTTGCGGATCGAATCGCCTCCAAACGCGACGAAGACCCGGTCCGCGGCCACGAGAGAAGACGGAAGCCCGAGCAGGAGAGCCGCTCCCGCGAGCAGGGACACCACCCGGCGACGAACGCATGCGGTAATGGCCATGGTCATCGAGGAGCTGCAAAGGCAGGTCCACGGCAGGGACACCGGAATCACCGGCGTTCCGCGCGTCACGCCCGTCCTGCCGGCTCCAGGCGGCGGGTTTCCGCCAGGCCATCAGATTGCAGATTGAAGATTGCAGATTGAAGATTGAGGATTGAAGATTGAGGGCCAGCCACGAAGCTCACGAAGAACACGAAGGAACGGTTCTCAGTCCCTCCGCCCTTCGTGCCCTTCGTGCCCTTCGTGAACGTCGTGGCCGGCTCTCATTCAATCTTCAATCTTCAATCTGCAATCTTCAATTGGAGCTCCCGCCAGGACACGAGCCTGATCTCCCGGGCCGCGAGCTCCGCGGCGAAGGCGTCGCTGGTCAACAGGTCGACGTCCCGTTGACGCGCCTCGGCTCGGAATGGCCCCGGGCCGCCCATCAGCGCGCGCAGACCGTCGTCGGCCTCCGCGCAGTGGACGATGAGCTCGTTGAGCCCGGGGCGGCAGGGGTCGAGGGCGCGACGCGCCCAGGCCACATGATCCCCGGGAGGCTCGTTCGCGAGGTCGAGCAGGATGACCTTCGCGAAGGCCGGCGCCAGCGGGTCGCCAGGGGCCGCCGGGCGGCGGAGGATGTCGAGGCGCGGAATCCGGAAACGCCCGGAGACGCGCCGGAGCACGGCGGCCATCGCGGTCGAACGGCCGAGGGCGAACATGTGGCTGTCGAGATGCGTCGGCCGCAGGCCCGCGGCGATGGCCGCCGAGATCTGCGCCACCGCCTCGATCTCGACCTCCTCCGGACGCGCGTGGGCGCGGAACGCATCGGCATCCGGCCAGAAGGCGCCGTCCGGCCTCACCAGGCTCGGCACCAGATCGGGATCGCTGAGCGGCCCCCAGCCGGGCCGCGCCCAGGCGTCCGACGTGAAGGTGAGATGCAGGCCGAGGTCAGCGGCCGGATGCGCCACGGCCCACGCCACCACCTCCGCAAACGACGGGCACGGGACCATCACGCTCGCGGACGTGACGTGTCCCGCCTCGATCGCGCGAAAGGTCGCGCGGTCGACGGAGGGCGCCATGCCGACGTCATCGGCATGGATGATCAGCTGGATGTCCTGCCGCTCGGCCACAGGGCCACAGATAGCACAGATGGCACAGATGCGAGCAGATGCACAGATTCGGGAGGGAGAGGCGCGAGCGGGGCGGGGTGGACGTGGGGTGGCGCTGATAGCGCTGATACAGCGAGACGGGGAACGTGGGGACGGTCCAGGTCAAAGAGAGGGCTGGACCGTCCCCAGGCCGAGGGCGAGGCAGCACATCGCCCCGCGTCGGGCCGGGACTACCGGCGCCGGGGCGCGGTGACGGTGACGGCGAACGCCCCCTGGTTGTCGTTGATCGGGTAGTCGTTCACGCGCAGGTACAGCTCACCATCCGCGGGCATGGTCACCGACGACTGGTCGCCGATCGCGAACGCGGGCGCCGTGCCGACCTTGCCGATCAGGGCCCCGGCGAAGTTGCGCGGGAGCGGCGATGTCGGCGCATACCGCTGCTTCAGCGAGCCTGCCGGCTGGGCGACGTCGTCCGCGTCGTTCGAGAGCTGCACGCGCCCGCTCGCCGAGAACATCACGCGGTCGCCCTTGCGGACGCTGATGTTGGTCGGCACCCAGTCCGAGTTGGCGGCCACACGCACCGTGCCGGCCGGCAGGTTCTCGTTCGGCGTCACGCTCGATGCCGTCGCGCTGTCGGACGCGGTGCTGGTGTTCGCGGGGTAGTTGCCGAGGTAGATGCGCGTGATGTTGTCCATCGGGAAACGCTTCTCCTCGCCACCCGTGCGCATGTAGACGAGCCGCTGCTCATCGGGGTCGGCCGAGCCGGTGCCGCCACGGATGTCGATCACCTCGCCCTTCGCGCTCGTGCCGTCGCGGAAGACGATGACATGCTCGTTGCCACGCGCGACCGAGGTCTCGGTCTCCGGCAGGTTCGCCGCGTCACCGGTGACGTCGATCACGGCGACGTCGCCGACCGGGATCTTGCGCTGGTCGTTGAGGCTGACGCGCACGTAGATCTGGCCGTTGGCCATGTCCTCGAACGTGCCGCTCACGCGGTCGCCGTTCCGCTTCATCACGGCAACCTTGTTGGTGTCCTGCGCCCACGCCAGGCCCGGGGCCAGGCCGGCCACGAGGGCCAGAGCCAGGCCAGCCACGAGGGGACGCACAAGGGGATGCGAGTGTCTGGTCTGCATGTCTCTCCTGTTTTGCAAAGGCCGATCCGGCTGGTCAGATGCTGATAAACCATTTTGAATCCATGGTTTACACGCTCAGATCCTGGCGAGCCACCCGTCTGGCTGTCACCGGATTTCGGCAGGTGGCGACCCTTTCCTAGGTCGCGTCGGGACCTCATCCGTGGCGCGGCAGGTCCACCCTGCCTCTGACGCGCCCCACCGGCACGTGGGATCCGTGGCCGGGTCGGCGTCAACCCCAGCTTCGTGCAGCCCCGGGCCCGCACCACCCCGTACGGCGGCCGGGCGCCGGCGTCGCCGGCACCCGCTCATGGTATGGTAACGGTATGGCAATTCCCAAGGTCACGTTCACCCTGGACGAGGCCACGGTGGCGGCCCTCAAGCGTGAGAGCGCCCGGACCGGGAAGCCACAGAGCCTGATCGTGCGCGAAGCCATCGCGCAGTACGAGGCCCGGGGTGACCGACTGACGGCGGCCGAGCAACAGCATCTGCTTGGTGTGATCGCCGAAATCCGCGCCAGCAGGACGGCGGACGCCGGCACGCGGGCGGCGAGGGAAGCAACGGCGGTCACCCGGGCGCGGCGCGAGGGCGGGAGGCGGTCACGCTGAGCGGCGAAGCGCCCCTGCACCTGGACACGAGCGTGCTCATCCGGGCCCTCGTGGCTGCTGATGACACGCTCGACCGGCTCGAACGCCACGTGCGCGACGGCGCACGCTTCACGTGCTGCACGCTGGTGCTGTACGAGTGGCTGCGCGGTCCCCGCACGCCCGACGAGCTGCGCCTGCAGGAGGAGCTGTTCTCGGCCATGCCCATCGTCGAGTTCGGGCGGGCCGAGGCGCTGTGCGCGTCCGACCTCTACCGCCGACTGCGGCGTCCCCGCCGTCGCGAGATCGACATCGCGGTTGCCGCCTGCGCCATCACCCGCCGGGCGCGGCTCTGGACGCTGAACCCGCGCGACTTCGCCGACATCCCGGGCCTCGAACTCGCGTAGGCAGAAAATGGGGACGGTCCACGACGGTCCCCATTTCCACCCTAGCCAGCACCCGGACATGGGGACTGTCCCCATGTCCTGCCTCGCGTCACCCCACGAACGGCAGCGGCCGCACCTCGCCCTGCAAGCGGCGCTCTCCATCCGACGCGGTCACCGCCGTCCCGGGCTCCGTGAAGTCCCGGTGCACGTAGCCGAGCGCGATGGTGCGCAGGAGCGCGGGCGACCAGGCGACACTCGTCACGCGCCCGAGCTCGCGTCCGCCGTCCGCAGCCGCCAGCACGTCACCGGGCTGCACCGCGTCGCCTTCGCCGAAAGCCAGGCCGACGAGCCGGCGCGCCACGCGGCCGCCGCCACGGGTCGTGACCCGCACGATGACCTCCTGGCCGACGTAACACCCCTTGGTGAACGAGACTGCCCGGTCCTCGATGCCGGCTTCGAGCGGGATGGTTTCCTCATCCATGTCGCTGCCGAACGCGGGCACGCCCGCCTCGACACGGATCACCCCGAGCGTCTCGAGCGACACCGGCGTGGCACCAGCGTCCGTCAGCCGGTCCAGGATCCCCTCGACTGCCCGCCGGTCCACGTAGATTGCGTACCCCGGCAGCCCGAGCCGATCGTCCCGCACCACGGCAGGATGCCCCTGGTCGCCGCCCGAAAGGAGGGCGCGCCCGATCACCCGCATCGCGCCGGGCCCGTGCAGCTCGACGACGGCCAGGGCCATCGACTGATCCTCGGCGGTCACGTCCTCGGCGAAGATCAGGCTGTCGAGCCGCTCGCGGAGCGGGCCCGCCACCTCGGCGGGGACGTCGAGCAACACCCGCTCCGGCAGTGCGACGACGTGCATATCCGTGATCATCCGCCCCTGCGGCGTGAGGTATGCGGCGTAGCGGGACTGCCCGTCGGGCAGGTTGGCGACGTCGTTGGTCAGCAGGCCCTGCAGCCAGCTGAGGCGGTCGGCGCCGCGGATGGCGACGATGCCGCGATCGGTTCGAACGGCCGCGCCCGCCGCGGTCCGCACTGCCTGGTAGCCGTCCTGGGAAAACATCGTCTAAGCTCGAAGATTGGACCTGACGTCTCAAGGGAAAGAATGATGACGCGATCCCATTTTACGTGCCTGGCGCTGGCCCTCATGGGCGGGGTCCCGTCCGTGTCCGCCCAGGCCCCGGAGGCCCCGCAAATGACCGGCGGCCACGCCTACACCGTCTTCGTCCAGTCCCGTGCCATCGGGCGCGAGGAAGTCTCGGTCACCCGCGACGGGGAGAACTGGCTGGTGCGCGGCACGAGTCGCCTCGCGGCGCCGCTCGACGTCACGACGCACCGCGCCGAGATCCGCTACGACGCCGCCTGGCGCCCGGTCAGCCTGGTGCTCGACGCGACGGTGCGCGGGCAGGTGGTCTCGCTCCAGACGTCCTTCACGGATGGCACGGCCAGCAACCGCATGCAGGTCGGCGACGCCGAGCCGGCCACCAAGGACGACCCGGTCGCCGCCGACGCGGTGGTCCTGCCCAACCAGTTCCTCGGATCGTACGCGGCGCTCGCGCACCGCCTCGCCGGCGCGCAGCAGGACGCCGCGTTCTCCGGCTACGTCCCGCCCCAGGGCGCCATTCCGATCGTCGTCGAGGGCGTGTTCGACGAGCGTATCGAGACGCCGCGCGCGGCCCTCGACGCGAAGCGGTACGCGCTGCGGATCGACAATCCCGCGCCGGCGGGCGCACTGCGACTGAGCCTCTGGGCCGACGCCGATGGAGACCTGCTCCGCCTCAGCGTGCCCGCGCAGGCACTCGAGGTCGCCCGCGACGACGTCGCCTCGGCCGCGTCGCGCACCGCGGCGTTCTCGCTGCCGGGCGACGAGTCGGTGCTCATCCCGGCGCAGGGCTTCAACCTGGCCGCGTCGGTGACGAAACCGTCGGGCGCCACCGGCAAGCTGCCGGCGTTGGTGCTGGTCGGGGGCTCGGGACCGACGGGGCGCGACGGCGTCGCCTTCGGCATCCCGGTACTGGGCCAGATGGCGAAGGCCTTCGTCGAGGCCGGCTTCCTCGTCGTCCGGTACGACAAGCGGGGCGTCGGCCAGAGCGGAGGACGGACGGAGTCGGCCACCCTGCAGGACTACGCGGAGGACGTGCGCGCCATCCTGCGCTGGCTCGAGCGCGAGCACAAGGACGACGTGGACAAGGACCGGATCGGCCTCGTCGGCCACAGCGAGGGTGCGTGGGTCGCGATGATTGCGGCGGAGCGGGACAAGCGCGTGGCGGCGTTGGCGCTCGTGGCCGGTGCCGCGATTCCCGGCAACGAGCTCATTCTCGAGCAGCAGCGGCACGCGCTCGACCTGATGAACGCGCCGATCGAGGAACGCAACGCGAAGATTGCCCTGCAGGAGAAGCTGCAGCAGGCGGTGCTCGGCGAGGGTTCGTGGGACGGGGTCCCGGACGAGCTGCGCCGCCGCTCCGACAATCCCTGGTTCCAGAGCTTCCTCGCCTTCCACCCCGCCGACGTCATGGAGGACATCGACCAGCCGGTGCTCGTCGTCCAGGGCTCGGTCGACACGCAGGTGCCGCCCTACCATGCCGAGAAGCTGGCGGGTTTGGCCCGCGCACGCAAGCGGAAGGTCGACACCGACCTGGCGGTCGTGCCGGGCGTCAATCACCTGCTGGTGCCGGCGACCACGGGAGAAGTGAGCGAGTACAGCTCGCTGACGGATCGTGAGGTGGCCAACGGTGTGACCGCGGCCATCAGCACGTGGATGGCGCGGGAACTGGGCGAGGGCCGGAAGTAGTCAGGCGCGCACGTCGAGGCGCGACCCCACCACGGGCGGCTCCTCCGGCGCGGCCGGCTCGCCTGTCGTCGACGGGGCCGCCGCCGCGGCCGCCCGATCCTGGTGGGCCGGGTGCCGCTGGCGCTTGTGACGCTGCCCGTAGGGGTCCTCACGCGGCCGGGGATCCCGGTCGGGCCGCTCGATAGGCGCATGCGACGTGAGAGCAGGTATCTCGTTCACGGCGATGCCTCGCGTGCTGATCCTCTAATCGGCCGCCGGGACGGCGGGCTCCAGCCGATCCGGTCCCAGATCCTGCCACATCCGGTCGACCCGCCCGCGGAGTTCTTCCGCGGCATCACCGTAACCCGTTGATGGCAGGGTGGATACCTGCCCTCCAAAGGCAATCCGCACGCGGTGCCGTCCCAGGAGGCGGGTCCGGGACCACTGGAACGGCCGGTTGCGCGGCCAGAGTTCATGGACGCCGCTGATCGCCACCGGCACGATGGGCACGCCGAGATGGGCGGACAGGATCGATGCGCCCTTCTTGAACCGCTTGACCGTGCCGTCGATCGAACGTTCGCCCTCCGGGAACAGCATGAGCACCTTGCCGTGCCGCAGGCCGAAGGCGCCGGCCTTCATGGCCGGCTCGAGGTTCGCGTCGGGATCCACGGGCACGCAGTTCAACGTCTTCGCCACCCATGCCATCAGCGGCGTCTGGAAGTACTCCGCGGCGCCGACGAAGAACAGCTCGCGAAACGATCGATACGGCAACACGCCGCAGACGATGAAGGGGTCGAGGTAGCTCTGGTGGTTGGGGCAGATCAGGTACGGCCCTGAGGCCGGCAGGTGCTCGAGGCCCGTCACCTCGACGCGGACGAGCGCTCGCGTGGCGAGTCGTTCGGCCCAGAACAGCACGCGCGTGAGCACCGGCCGCCGCTCGAGCAGGCCGCCGAGCACGGGATCGGACGGGGGTGGCAGGTCCTCCAGGATCACCGGCCACGACGGCTCCGCCGCACCGACTGCCGGGGCGGCGCGACCGTCGCCATCCGGCCGGACCGCCTCGACGAGTTGCCGCACGGTAAGGATCTCGTGCGCCCGCTCGCGTGGCACACGCACGCCGAAGCGGCGCTCGAGCTCGGTGAGCAGCTCGACACGTTCCATCGAGTCCAACCCGAGGTCCAGCTCCAGGTTCGCGGCGGGGGTGACGCGGCTGCCGGCCCGCGCCCGTGCCACGACGATCGGCAGCGCCGCGGCCGGGTGCGGTTCCACTTCCCAGGCCTGATCCGCGGCGGAGAGCGGCGCGGCGAGGGCCTGCCGCGCCTGCTCACGGCGCTCCACGACCATACGCTGGATCTCGAACCGCTTCAGCTTGCCCGTTGTGGTGCGAGGCAGCGGCTCGAACCAGACGTCGTAGCCCAGCACCCGCTTGTGTGCGGGCAGGCCGATCGCCAGGCCCTCCATCTCGAACCGCAGCAGGTCCCCCGCGTTGACGATGCGGCGCTCGGCGAGCACGGCCGTGTCGGGCACGACCACGGCGTGCAGGCGCTCGGTCGTGGGACTGTCGGGCGTGGTCAGGCCCATGACACAGATCTCGCCGACGACGGCGGACTTGCGGTAGTGCGCCTCGATCTCCTCGGGGTAGATGTTCTTGCCCGACGAGAGGACGATCACCTCCTTGCTCCGGCCGGTGATCGTGAGGCGGCCTTCGGCGTCGAGCCGGCCGAGATCGCCGGTCAGGAACCAGCCGTCGCGCATCACCGCGGCCGTCGCCTCGGGCCGGTTGAAGTAGCCCTGCATCACGATCGGGCCGCGGACGGCGACCTCCCCGTCATGGGAGCCGTCAGGGCCGTCGCCACCCTCCCGCGGGACGATGCGGACCTCGTGGCCTGGCAACGCGCGGCCCACCGTATCGAGGTGCGCCTCGTCCGGCCGCGTCAGGGTCGCGGCGCCCGACGTCTCGGTCAACCCGTAGGCCTGCAGGATGGTGAAGCCAAGGGCATAGAGGTCTCGGCCCACCGCAGGGTCGAACTTCGATCCCCCCGTCACGAACAGGCGCATCTGCCGGCCCATGACGTCGTGAACGCGGCCGAAGAGCCACGGCCCGACGTTGACGCCCATCCGTCGCAGCCGGAAATTGAGCCCGAGCAACGCGCGGAACATCGCGCGCTTCATGACGCCGCCCTTCTGCACCTCGCCCTCCACGCGCTGGTGGATCAGGTAGAAGAACTGTGGCACGCAGCAGAAGACGGTGATACGACGCTCGGCGAGCGCGCGAAGCAGCTGGGTCGAATCGAGGGTCTCGAGGAAGACGACACGCGCGCCGACGGCGAACGGCAGCAGCAGGTTGGCCAGCTGCGCCAGCGCGTGGAACAGGGGCAGCACGCCAAGGACCGCATCCGCCTCGGTCACATGGACGATGCCGAAGGCCGCATCACGTTCGGCGAGGAGGTTGCCGTGCGAGAGCACCACGCCCTTGGGATCGGCGGTCGTGCCGGACGTGTAGAGGATGACGGCGGGATCGGTGCCCGTGGCCGGGCACGCCGGGAGCCCAGCCGCTGAATGAGACAGATCGGCGACACCGTGCACCGTCGACACGAGCACGCCGGTGTCGGAGGCGGCCTCGCGAGCCAGCGGGTCGAGTCTCGGGTTGCAGAACAGGACACGCGCCCCCGCGTCTCTGACGACGGTGGCGACCTGCGCCGCTGTGTAGTTGCTGTCGAGGGGAACGGCGACGGCCCCGAGGCGGAGGATGCCGAGGTACGTGGAGCACCAGTCGGCGCCGTTGTCGGCGTAGATGGCGCAGCGATCCCCGGCGACGACGCCGTGCCCCGCGAGCCACGCGGCCTGCGCCAGCGCGCGCGCCGAGAGCTCGTCGTAGGTCACGGTCTCCACGGCCGCCGCCCGCTGCATCTCGACGGCCGGCCGGGCGCCGTGGCGGGCCACGACACCGCCGAAGACGTCCCAGAGGTTCACGAGGGGAATCTTATTGCGGAAAGGGGGACAGCCCCCATTTCCCGGTCGTCGCATATGGAAATGGAGACAGTCCTGGACAGTCCCCATTTCCAGCCCTGCATGCCTACTCGTACCGCAGCGCGTCGATCGGATCCATGCGCGCGGCGCGGACGGCGGGCACGATCGCGCTGATGACGCCGACGACCATGAGGATGCCGGCACAGGTCGCCAGCAGGTCGAGCGAGAGGTGCATGTAGATGTCGGCCGACCGTGAGGCGTCGTCCAGCAGCTCGGAGAGGAACGGCCGCGGGCTGAAGAGGCGGACCAGGATCCACGAGCCCGCCACGCCGGCCGCGCCGCCGGCAAAGGCTGTGACGAGGCCCTCGAGCAGGAACTGCAGGAGGATGGCGCTCCTGCGGGCGCCAAGCGCCTTGCGTACGCCGATCTCGCGGGTGCGCTCGGTCACCGACACGAACATGATGTTCATCACGCCGATGCCGCCAATCGCGAGCGTCAGCACGCCGATGAAGCCGAGGACCAGCTTGAGGCCCAGCACCATGCCGGCCGTGATCTGCGCGGTCTGCGTCGAGCCGAAGAGCCGCAGCGCGCGCTCGTCGTCGGGCTGGAAGCCCAGGCGGGTGCCGAGGAGCTGCCGGACCTGGCGGGTGGCCTCCGCCTCGAGGCTCGGGTCCACCGCCTGGTAGACCATGACCGTCGAGTACTCGGTGTTCCAGAGCTGCCCGGCCGTCGTGTAGGGGATGAAGATCGAGTCGCGGTCGGGGCGCAGGTAGTTCGACAGCTGCACCTTCTCGCGCTGCACGCCGGCGACCTCGAACGACATGCCGCCGATCCGGATCCGCTGGCCCACCGGCGGCACGGTGCCGAACAGCTTGCGGGCCACTTCGCTGCCGAGGAACGCCACGCGCCGCTGCAGCCGCACGTCCTCGTCGTCCGGGAACCGTCCGGACGCGGCCCACTGGCTCCGCATCTCGGCATAGGACGGCGCGACACCGCGAATCAGGTACTCGCCCTGCTTGTTGCCCCACGTGACCGGGAAGTCCCGTGTGAACTCCGGGCTGACGTGCTTGACGAAGGGCACCTCGCCGACGGCGAGGATGTCCTCGGTCTTGAGCCGGATGCGCTTGCCGGCACGCTCGCCGCCGGCCTGTGACGAGGTCTGCCCCGGCCAGGCGATCACGACGGCGTCGCCGAAGGCACCGCGAAAACCGGTGGCCAGCGCGTCACGGAAACCGTTGCCGTAGGACAGCAGCATCACGACCGAGACGATGCCCCACGAGATGCCCAGCATCGCGAGCAGCGCGCGTGTCCGGTTGCGTGACAGGCCGATGAAGGCCTCCCGCACGATCTCCCGCATCACCTGGGCCGTCATCGCCTACATCTCGTAGCGCAGCGCCTCGACCGGCGGCAGCTCCGCCGCCCGGCGCGCGGGATAGGTGGACGTCACGACGCCGATGACGACGAGCGCCAGCACGGCATAGGCCCCGGATTGCCAGGTGATGATCATCCCCTGGAAGCGCTCGGGCATCGGCGCCAGGTTGATCAGGGCGCACAGGCCCGCGGCCGCGACGAACCCGGCGGCACCGCTGACCATCGTCAGGAAGAAGCCCTCGAGGAAGAACTGCCGCTGGATCTGCGCCGTGGTGGCACCGAGCGCCTTGCGCACGCCGATCTCCCGGGTGCGCTCCTTCACCGAGACGAGCATGATGTTCATCACGCCCAGCCCGCCGAGCGCCAGGGTCACCAGGCCGACGGCGGTGAAGAACTCGCGCATCGCGTCGATCATGCGGCCGAACATCAGGCTCTCGAGCGAGGTGTCCCACACGGCGAGCGCGTCGCGGTCGTCGGGGTTGAAGTCCTTGTGCCGGGCCAGCACGTGCCGCACGTCGCGTTCGAGCGGCCAGTCGATGTCCTGGATGCGGCCGGTGCGCGCGTCGAGCACGGCCGGCAGGGCGTCGACCACCCGCGCCTTCGGCGAGACGATGATCTGCGAGACCGTGCCCCGTGGCGCGTCGGTGCGCGGGAAGTCGCGGGCCATCGCGCTGAAGGGCACGAAGACCTTGTCGTTGTCGGGACCGCTGTAGTTGCTGTCCTGGTCCTTCTTCCGGATCTTGCCGATCACCGTGTAGGGCACCCCGTCGATCTGCACGGTCTCGCCGAGGCCCTCGTGCGCGGCGAAAAGCTGCTTCCAGGCGTCGGCGCCGATCACGCACACGCGGTGCACGTCGGTGTCGTCCGACCACACGAAGCCGCGCCCCTGCTCGATGTCGATCGTGCGGATATCCTGGTACTGCGGCTCGATGCCGTGCACCGAGAGCGTCGCGGCATTGAACGCGCTCTTCACGCGGAGCGACCGGTTGATCTCGGGGCTCACCACCGCCACGAGCCCCGCCTCGCGCTCCAGGGCCCGCGCATCATCCACCGTCAGCTGGATCTCGCGGCCCGCGCGCGCGCCGCCCGCCTGCATCGTCGTCCGGCTGCCCCAGACGATGGCGATGTTCTTGCCGAGCTCCTCGAGCACCCGCTGGTTGCCCCGACGGAACCCCTCGCCCGTCGCCGACAGGATGACGACGGCGATGATGCCCCAGAGGATCCCGAAGCAGGTCAGGAAGCTCCGCAGCTTGTTCGCGCGGATGTTGTCGAGGGCCTGGATGAACGCTTCCTGCATCGTCGCCTACCCGGGCAGGACGACCTGGTCCCCTGCCTTGAGGCCATCGGTGATCTCGGTGCGCGTGCCGTTGCCGATGCCGGTCTTCACGGGCACACGCCGGCGCCCGCCCTCCGCGCCCGGGTCGACCACGTCCACGAACGCGTTGCGCTGCTCGTCGTAGGAGATCGCGGCCTCGGGGACGACGAGCGCGTCGGGGTGCTCCTCGAGCACGATCTCGGCATTCGCCGTCATGTTGGCCTTGAGCTGCCCGGACGGGTTCTCGATCGAGACCTCGACCTCGAAGGTCGTGACGTTGTCCTTCTCGACGCCGATCGGCGAGATCTGCGTGACCTTCCCGGTGAAGGTGGTGTCGCGGAAGCTCTCGGTGGTGATGCGCGCCGGCATGCCGAGGCGCACGTGGCCGATGTCGGCTTCGTCCACCTTGCCACGCACGAACACCTGGTCGATGTCGCCGAGCGTCATCACGAGGGTGGCGTTGGCACCGAGGTTGAGGATCGAGGACACGGGGCTGCCGAGCTCGACGTCGCGGGTGAGCACGGTGCCGCGGATGGGGGCCTTGATCGTGGCGTTGGCCAGCTCCTCCTCGGCCCGCTCGACGGCGGCTTCGGCCTGGCGCACGCCCGCGCGCGCTTCCGCGACCCGCGCCTTGCTGACGATGAGCTGCGACTCGGCGGCGCGGCGCTTGTTGACGGCCTGCTCCCACGCGGAGCGGGCGGCGTCGAGCTGGTCGGTGGAGAGCAGCTTGTCGTCCGACAGCGTCTTCGCGCGGTCGTAGGCGCGCTTCGCAAACTCGACCTCGGGGGACTCGGCCTCGATGGCGGTCTTCTGCGCGGTCGCGTCGGCCGCGCCCAGCGCGGCCCGCGCCGCCTCGAGGTTCGCCCGCGCCTCGCGCAGGCGGGCGGTCAGGTTCTCCTTGTCGAGTTCCGCGAGCACCGCGCCCGGCTCGACCTGGGAGTCGACGTCGACCAGCAGCTCCTCGATGATCCCGTTCGCCTTCGACTTGATCTCGACCTTGCTGATGGGCTCGATCTTGCCGGTCGCGACGACAGAGCGAACCATCGGCCCACGCTCGGCGGTGGCCAGCCGCGAGGGATCGATGGTGGAGCCCGCGCCATTGGCGGTCGTCGCGGCGTAGACCGCGACACCGAGCACGGCAACGCCGATGGCAGCCAGCGTGAATTTGCGTGATTTCTTCATGAAGACCCCTGTCGCCTCCCCTGGCGGTCCCCGGCCGGCGTGTCGGCCCGGAACACTCTCTTCGACGGACGGGCGGCGGCGAAAGTTCGCCGCGCGCGGTCGGCTACACTAGGGCCCGACCGTATGTGGACCCTCATCTCGACTTCGTCCGATACCGGCGGCGGCGACGCCCTGAGCTTTCGACTGCTGCCCGGCGCCATCAAGACCGTGGGCCGCGCGGCCCGCGCCGATTTCGTCGTCGACGCCGCGCTCGTCTCGCGCCTGCACTGCCGGCTCACCCTCGATGCCGCCGGCGCGCTGCAGGTCGAGGACCTCGACAGCACGAACGGCACCTGGGTGAACGGCACCCGCGTCACCAGGGCGCCCCTCGCCGAAGGGGATACCCTCACTGTCGGAAGAGTGGAATTCGTGGTCAACCGCGCGTGAGCACAACCAGCCGCCCCTCGGGCTTGCCCGGGGCGCAGGAAGCCCTCAGGACCTGAGCCTCGAAGTGGTGGTGCCGAGGTGCCTCGACGCCGGATTCACAGGACAGGCGGGAGAGGGCTCAGCCCCATCCTTCGCAGAGCACGGCAGCGGTGACCGGTGGGTGGCAGCCGCAGAGGCACGGAGAGGTGTCCTGAAATCCAGATCTCCGTGTCTCCGTGTCTCCGTGTCTCCGTGTCTCTGTGGCTCGTACGTCCCACCCGTGTCGTCAGCGCCGCGAGAGCCAATCGAGGATGAACGGGTTGGTGCGGCGTTCCTCCCCTATCGTCGTCTCCGGGCCGTGGCCGGGATACACGCGGGCATCGTCACCGACGGGCAGGAGGACGCCGGTGATGCTGCGCATCAGCAGGTCGTAGTCCCCGCCGGGCAGGTCGGTGCGGCCGATCGAGCCCGCGAAGAGCGTGTCGCCGACGAAGAGGTCCTGTCCCGGCTCGCCCCGACGACCGACACGCAGGCAGACGCCACCCGGACAATGCCCTGGGGTGTGGAGCACCTCCACGGCGTAGTCGCCGAAGCCGGGCACGCCACCCTCGTCGTAGTAGCGGTCGACGGGCGGCGGCGCGTCCACCTCGAGGCCGAACTGCGCCCCCATCGGGACCGCGTGGTCGTAGAGGAACTGGTCGTCCCGGTGCATCCAGATGGGCACCGCGAGCGCCCGCTTCGCGCGGGCGACGCCGGAGACGTGGTCGACGTGGGCATGGGTGAGCAGGATGGCCTTCACCGCCAGGCCCTCGCGGGCGACGAAGGCCAGCAGGGCGTCCACTTCATCTCCCGGGTCGACGATGACGGCCTCCCGGGTGCGCTCGCACCCGAGCACGAATCCGTTCTTGAAGAAGGGCGGCGCCGCGGCGGCTTCGAGAATCATAAGATAAGGATAATGATCCTCGCGCTCGTCGACGACCTGATGTTCCGCTCGAAGATCTCGGCCGCCGTGAAGGGCACCGGGGCCACGCTGGCCGTGGCCACCACGCCCGAGGCGCTGCTCGAGCGGGCCCACGCCGAACGCCCGTCAGCGATCTTCATCGATCTCGACGGCCAGCGCACCCGCCCGCTCGAGGCCCTGCAGCGCCTCGCGGAAGACCCGGCCCTCGTGGCGGTCCCGACGCTGGCCTTCGTCAGCCACGTCCACGGCGACCTCATCCAGCAAGCCCGCGCGCTCGGCGTGGGCGACGTGATGGCGCGCGGCGCCTTCTCCGCGAACCTGCCGGCCCTCGTCACCTCGTTCGAGTCGGCGCCCGGCGCCCACGAGTGACCACACCCCCCACGCTGCCGACGGCTGCCGACGTCCACGCCGCCCGCGGACGGCTCCGCGAGTTCCTCACCCCCACGTCCGTGCTGCCGTCGGAGTGGCTCTCGTCAGTGGCCGACGCGACGGTGCACCTGTCACTCGAGTCGCTGCAGCGGAGCGGCTCGTTCAAGATCCGCGGCGCGCTGAACGCGGTGGGCTGCCTGCGCGAATCGGGCAGCGCGCCACCGGCCATCGTCACCGCCTCGGCCGGCAACCATGGCCGCGCCCTGGCGCTGGCCACCGAGGCCATCGGGATCCCGCTGATTGTGTTCACGCCGGTGACGGCGCCGGAGACGAAGAAAGCCGCCATCCGCCGCCACGGCGCCATCCTGCATGACGATGCGGTGGACTACGACGGGGCGGAAGCCGCAGCGCGGGCCTTCGCCGCCAGCGAGGACGCGGTCTACATCTCGCCGTACAACCACGCCGACGTCATCGCCGGCCAGGGCACGTCCGCACTCGACCTGCTGGACGCGGTGCCCGACGTGGACACGGTCTTCGTCCCCATCGGCGGGGGCGGGCTCGCCAGTGGAGTCGGTCTCGCGCTGAAGGACGCCGTTCCGGAGATCCGGCTGGTCGGCGTGGAGGTCGCGGCGTCATCGCCGTTCACGGTCGCCCGCGCCCGCGGCGCCGTCACCCCCATCGTGCCGCAGCCCTCGCTGGCCGACGGCCTGACTGGCAACCTCGAGCCCGGCAGCATCACCGTGCCGCTGGTCCAGCGCACCGTGGACGACATTGTGACGGTCACGGAGGACGAACTCGCCCGTGCGATGCGCGGCCTGGCGGGCGAGGAACACCTGATCGCCGAAGGCGCGGGCGCCACGGCCGTCGCCGCCGTCCTGGCCGGCAAGGGTGTGGTGCGCGGCGAGACGATCGGGATCATCGTCAGCGGATCGAACATCGACTTGGACGTGCTGACGAAGGTGCTGAACGAGGGTGCGGCACGAGGGGGGTAGACGAGGGTGCGGCACGGGGGTGCTTCACGGGGGTGCCACACGGAGGTGCCGCACGGAGGTGCCACACGGGGGTGCCACACGGAGGTGCCACACGGGGGTGCCACACGGAGGTGCCGCACGGGGGTGCCACACGAGGTGCCGCACGGCGGTGCCACACGGGGGTGCCACACGGAGGTGCCACACGGGGGTGCCACACGGAGGTGCCACACGGAGGTGCCACACGGAGGTGCCGCACGGGGGTGCCACACGGGGGTGCCACACGGGGGTGCCACACGGGGGTGCCGCACGGGGGTGCTACACGGGGGTGCGGCACCGTCGTGTTATTTCGTTCTCGCCGGCCGGATCTCGACGCGGCTGGGCAGGCTTCGGGCGGGATGGTCGAGCAGGTCGGCGATCACCTGCGCGACGTCCTCCGGGTGGAGCTTCCAGTCGGCGCCATTGCCCGCGGGACGGTTGTTGAACTCCGTCGAGACCGATCCCGGCAGGACCACGGCGACGCGGATGCCGTCGGGACGCAGCTCCTGCATCAGCGCCTCCGAGAACGCGTTCACGCCGGCCTTCGCCGCCGTGTAGGCCGCGCCGCCCGCGAAGGGGTGCGTGCTCGACAGGCTGCTCACGTTGATGATCCACCCGCCTCCGGCCGCCCGCAGGTGCGGGATCACCGCGCGTGAGCAGTGAAAGGTGCCGGTCAGGTTCACGCCGATGATGCGGTCCCACTCCTCGAGGGCGAGGTCGGCGACCGGCGCGCCGACCCCGACACCCGCGTTGTTGACCAGCACCTGCAGCCCGCCGAAGCGCTCGGACGCGGTGCGGACCGCGGCTTCCACCGAGGCGGGGTCCCGGACATCGCAGGTGAGGCCGAGGACCCGCCCCGGATCACCACAGGCGTCGCCGAGTTCCCGCTCGGCCCGCGACACGCCGTCGAGCGACGTGCCGGTGAAAGCCAGGCGGTTGCCACGCGACAGGAGCGTCGCAGCCACCGCACGGCCGATGCCACGGGTTCCGCCCGTGACGAGCACGATCCGGGACGACTCGGTTTCCATTTTGGTCAATCCTCTTCGTCAGCGCGTCGCCGCCACGTTCGACGTGCGGCTCTTCGCACATTCTGACGCCACTTCACCCATCTTCCGACGCCACCCGGCAGGTGGAGCGTGTCTTGCATCCTGCGGGGGGCCCTGGTGCGCCTGCCCGCCCCGCGGGCACCAACCAGGCGAGACACTGTAATGGTGCCAGACACGAACGACGGCCTTCTACCTGACCCTCCCCGCGACACCAGTGCCTGGCGGTCGTTCGAGGGACGGATGCGACGCCGCACGCGGCAGCGGCTCTCCGCGGAACGTGACGAGGCCCTCGCCCGCGGCGACTCGGAGACCGCGGACGCGCTGGCCCTGGAGATTGCCCGGCTCGATTCTCCCGCCAGCACTGCGCTCGTCGCGCCCGGCCCACCCCCGCCCCCCGTGCCCGGACCTGTCCCACGCTCACGCAAGCTGGGAGGCGCCATCGCCGCGACCCTGGCCGTCGCCCTGTCCGTCTTCTCGTGGTGGGCCGGCGGACGCGAGGGGCGTCGGTCGGACCCCACGCCCGGGACGGAGCCCGCCCCCCTGATCGCCATCGGCTCGCCGTACTCTGAGTTCCTGCCTGGGGTGTCGCCGGTGTCGCCATCGGATGCCGTGCAACCCGCACGCACGCCGGCGCCCAGGATGGCTCCGCCCACCCGCCGGCCGCCGCCGGGCACCGATTCCCCGCGCGGCGGCCCAGGCGGCCCATCGGACGGCCGAGGCGCGACGGTGCGCGCCACCGCCGGCGAGGGCGCGGAGCCCGGCGCCGACGCGTCGCGGGACCGCCCGACAGGCTCCGACTCCGCGGACACGGACGAGGCGAGCGGGACCGCGGCGGCGGAGCAGCGGATCCGCGAGACGCTGCGCCGCTACGGCGCGGCCTACGAGGCGCTCGACGCCGACGCCGCCAAGCGGGTGTGGCCCTCGGTGAACGCGGCCGATCTCTCGCGTGCCTTCGCCGGCCTCGCCTCGCAGCAGCTCACCTTCGAGCGCTGCCAGGTGCTCGATCTCGGGAGCGCGACGGCACGCGCGAGCTGCGTCGGCGAGGCCACCTACGTCCTCAGCAGCGGCCCCCGGAACCCACGACAGGAGCGCCGCCGCTGGACCTTCGACCTCGCTCGACGCGGGACCAGCTGGGTGATCACCCGGGTGGACGTCCGGCGCTGAGCCGTCGGCTCAGAAGAGGTACTCCAGGGCAACGGAGGGCGCGACGACCGCGCGAAGGCCCGCGTCGTTGACGGTCCACAGCAGCTGGCCCGTCAGGAGCCACGTGCCCGCCACGCTCCACTTCACGCCCGTGCTCACCTGGTAGAGGCGGAGCGGGTCGCCCGCACGCTCGATGCGGTTGGTTTCGATACCTGGCAGCGACGGGTGCAGGGCGGCCACCGGCACGGCGCGGCGCAGGCCGTGGAAGTGCCTGGCCAGCAGCTCCGCCGAGGCGGTCAGGCGCGGCGTGACCACCGCGACGATCCCACCGCCTGCCTGCGTCTCGTCGGCCAGTCCCCCACGAGCGTGGGCGACGTTGCCGTACACCGTCGCCGCGCCGACGGTCCTGCCCGCCACGAGCCCAACCCGGGCTGACGCCTGCCCGGCGCCCCTGAGGTTCTCCTCGCTGCCGGTCGGCAGCCGCACCTGCACGTCGGCGGCAAGTCCGTTGTCGCCCTCGCCCACGAAGTGGTTCTTGACGCGAAGCTGCAGGTCGCCCAGGCCCGTATCCCCCGCATCGGCCGTCGTCTGGAGCACGCCGACGCCCCCGTTGAAGTTGAGGCGCTGGCCCTCGACGTTGACCGTGACGATGGGCAGGGCGGCGCCCACTTCCAGGCGGTCCGCCAGGCCGTACCCGGCGACCACCGTGGTCGTGCGCATCGACAGGCGCAGCGTGAGGCGCTCCTCGTCGAAGGCCTGCGGGGCACCGGTGACCCGGTGCGCGGCGCTGACGAACGTGCCGCTGCGCAAGTCGCCCCCGTTCAGCGACGCGAACTCGACGTAGCGTTCGTCCACCGCCCAGCTGCCGTGGCCGGCGCGTGCCGTGAGTGGCCGGGCCAGGAGCATCGGCCCGAACGTCCGGCTGTCACGCTCGGGCACGCCCAGCCGCGGATTGAAGCGGTACAGCAGGCCCTGGGACGGCAGTGGGACCGGGAGGGTGGCCACGGCCTGGAGGACCGTGCTCACCAAGGTACGGGCCGTCGTCTCGGCCGCGGTCGGGTCCCTGGGGAAGTCACCCACCGAAACCGTCCGTCGGGTGACGAGATCCGTCAGCACGTCCTGCAGGGGGGCATCCTGCGCCGCGGCCGGCCATGCGCCCGCCAGCAGGATGATGATGACCAGGCCCAGACACGATTTCTCAACCATTGGCCCGACTGAATGCATTGAGCTCGCCATCGGTGCCGCCCGGCGGCGGCCGGGCCCGAAGGTGCCCTGACACCGCGCGACAGACAGCCGGTGAGCCGTGCGGCCGCGCGCGGCGGGAGACACACCTCGCGGGATGTGGATGGGCATCACGTTGCCCAATCGTGGCCAGCCGCGTGCGCGCGGGTGATCCGCCGTGGCGGGACCGGAAGCCCGTAGAATGGGCGGGTGACCATCGTCATCCTGGGCGCGGGCGAGATCGGGGCGGCGATCGCCCGGCAGCTGGCGGTGACCGACGCGGGCCGGCGAATCGTGCTCGTGGACGAGGCCGCCTCGGTCGCCGCCGGCAAGGCCCTCGACATCCGGCAGGCCATGCCGGTGGAGCCCTCGGCGGCCGCCCTGGCCGGCAGCGGGGACGAATCCGTGGTGGTCGCGGCGACATGGATCGTGATCGCGGATCGGCATGCCGGAGGCGAATGGCAGGACGAGGCAGGGCTCGCGCTGTTGCGCCGGGTGACGGGCTTGAACCAGACCGCGCCGATCCTCTGCGCCGGCGCCGCGCAAGCGGGACTCATCGAACGGGGCGTGACTGAGCTCGGGCTCGGGCGGCTGCGCCTGTTCGGGTCGGCGCCGGAAGCGCTGCGAAGCGCCGTGACCGGCCTGACGGCGCTCGAGGCCGGCTGCGCCCCACGTGACGTCTCGCTGATGGTCCTCGGCCGCCCGCCGGCCGCGACCATCGTGCCGTGGACGGAGGCATCAATCGCGGGTCAGGCCCTGACCTCGGTACTGCCGCCTCCGGCCATCACGCGGCTCGACCAGCGCCTCGCGCGCCTGTGGCCACCCGGCCCCCTCACGCTCGCGTCCGCCGCGACGAGGGTGATTCGGTCGGCCACGACACGTGCGCCGCACATCCTGTCCTGCATGGTGGCACTGGCCCAGGGCGAGGGCCACGCCGGGCGCGCCGCAGCGCTGCCGGTACAGGCGGGCCCCGGCGGGATCGCGCGCCTCCTCCCGCCGGCCGTGTCATCACGCGATCGCGTGCGCCTCGACGTCGCGCTGGGGGCATGACGTGCCCGGCCGCGCGTGGGGACTGCCCGTCGCGGCACTGGCGCTGAGCAGCGTCCTCGCCGTCTCGCAAGCGGCCCCCCAGGGCGTCCGAGCCACACGTCATCCCGCAACCACGCTCGTCATCGACGGGCCCCGGGGTGCCGTGCCGATGCGCCTGGGCATTTCGTTCTATCCCCTCTCGCGTACGCCCGCGGGACCCTCGTCCCTGCGCGCGCCGGTGGTGTTCGCCGGCTACGGCATCACCGCCCCGGAAGAGGGGTATGACGACTACGCGACGGTGGACGTGCGTGGTGCCGCGGTGGTCGTGCTGACGCACGAACCGGAGGAGGCAGAGCCGACGAGCCGCTTCGCCGGCCGGGCCCTCACGCCCCATGCCGGTGTCGGGCGGAAAGCGGAGGTGGCGCGGGATCGGGGCGCGGCCTTGATGCTGCTCGTCGAGGATCCGTTGCACGCCACCGATCGCGCCCGTACGACCGACTGGCCCTCGGATCCGCAGATCGACGACTACGCGCTCCCCGTCCTGCGTGTCGATCGCCTGCGACTCGAACGCGCCCTCGGCCTCGACATCGAAGGGCTCGCCCGCGACATCGACCACGGCCTCGTCCCCCGGTCACGCCCGGTGCCCGGCACGCTCGTCCGGTACGACAGGGACCAGGAAGGATTGCAATGGGCGCCAGCGGCCCTGTGTCCTGCCTAGATGGCCTCGACGGGCCGATGCAGCGAGAGGCCTTCGGCGAAATGCGCCAGGCGCTTGCGCAGGATGAGACGGCCGCGGTGGAGGCGTGACTTGAGGGTCTGGTCCTTCAGCCGCAGCATCGAGCTGGCCTCCTCGGTCGTGAGGCCCTGCAGGTCGCGCAGGATCACCGGCGCGCGATAGATGTCCGGCAGCGCCTCGACAGCCTCGGCCAGCCGCTCGCGGAGCTGGAGGCGCATCACGCCTTCATCGGCCATGCTCGACCAGTCGGCCGCCTCCCGCGGCCGGGGCGGGTCCTGGCCATCACCGGCGGGAGGCACGTCGGGCAGCTCCGCCAGCCGCGCCGCGCGCGTGTTGCGCAGCCGCGACATCGCCGTGTTGAACGTGATCCGGTAGATCCAGGACGACAGCGCGGCGTCACCGCGGAAGTGGTCGATCTTCTGGCACACCTTCAGGAGCACGTCCTGGGCCACTTCCTCGGCGTCTTCGCGGTTCTTCATGTAGCGCAGTGCCAACTGGAGAATCCTGGCGCCGTAGCGGGTCGCCAGCTCGTTCACCGCAAGCTCGTCTCCCGCCCGCAACCGTTCGATCAGCGCCGCATCGCTTGTCAGGTTCCGCATCACTGCCGCTCCATTCAAGGGTTCCATCGACAAGAACCCCGGACCCGGCCGCCGTATTCCGGCGGCGGTCGAGCGGCGGAACCCGTTGGACGAGCGACAGTTAGCGGAGCAGGCCCTTGAGCACGAGCCAGGTCAGGTAGAACGGCACGCCGATGCCGAGCGCGAGGGTGGCCCCGAGCACCGCGATGGCGACCGGCCGGCCGAAGTTGAGCGTCCAGCCGGCGCCGGCCCGTGCCGGCACGAACAGCGCCGGGTTGCGGGGGTTCATGTAGAGCCGCCCGAGCCGCCACGAGTCGTCCTCGGAGGCGCCGTAACCCGCGTCACGGCCCACGAGCTTCATGGTGCGGGCGCCGATCACGACCGAGAGCACGACCGCGGTGAGCAGCGCCAGGGTGTACACGTCCCCGAAGCCGCCGCTGCCCCGCTGCCACAGCAGGACGAGCCGGAACGCCGCGAAGCCCTGGAACCCAATCCAGACGACGCCGAGCAGGGCGATGCCCTCGGCCGCGTGGCTCATGCGCCGCGCGTCGTCGTCACTGGCCGTGAAGCCGTGGCCCGGGCGGGCCCGCCACAGCAGGACCACCAGCAGGGTGCCGAAGATCGCGGCGAGCGCGGTCTGCACCAGCACCGGCAGCATCACGAGGAGGGGGGTCTTGAACTGGTAGATGACGGCGCGCCCGCGGATGAAGCGGATGGGCACGGCCTCGGGCAGGCCCGGATAGATCCAGATCAGGTACGACGCCGTTGCCACAATGGCCGCAAGCGTCAGCAGCAGCGCCAGCCGCGTCGCCGGTGTCGGCCGCGGCCAGCGCGGGCTCACCGGATGGCCCCCGACACGGCCCCGACGGCGTCGCGCGCGAAGACGTCGGCGAAGTGGCGGACGAAGAGATCCTCGACGGCGCCGAGATCCGGGCGCTGCCCGGTGAGCGCCGCGAGGGACGTCACGCCGTGCTCGGCGATGCCACACGGGACGATCAGCTTGAAGTAGTCGAGATCGGTCGTGACGTTGAACGCGAAGCCGTGGCTGGTCACCCAGCGGGAGATGCGCACGCCAATGGCGCCAATCTTCGCGGGGCCGGCAGGCGTCTCCGGCACCCACGTCCCCGTCATCCCCGGCATGCGCCCGGCGCTCACGCCGAACTCGGCGCACACGCGAATCATCACCTCCTCGATGTCGCGGACGTACTTGTGCACGTCGCGCCGATCGGGGTTGAGGTCGATGACCGGGTAGCCCACGATCTGGCCTGGCCCGTGGTAGGTGACATCGCCCCCGCGGCCGGTCTCGAACAGCTCGACGCCCAGCTCCGCGAGCCTCTTCGGCGTGGCGAGCACGTGCGACCGTCCGCCGTCCCCCTTCACGCCGAGCGTCAGGACGTGCGGGTGCTGCAACAGGAGCAGGGTGTCGGGAATGCGCCCGGCCTTGCGGTCGTCGGAGAGCGCGCGCTGAAGCTCGAGGGCATCCCCGTAGGGCACGAGTCCGAGCCGCCGGACGTCGAGAGGCCGCATCAACAGAGCTTACACCGCCGCCGCGTGGCGCGCGGCGAGCCACCGCCCACACACGCCAGCCGGCCGCCCTGCGTCATGGATGAGCTGGAGTCGCATCCACATGCGATTGTGGCGGCCCCGAGCCCTCTGTACCGTTTCGACACCGCGGGCATGACGCCCGGGGGTCACGGAGATCCTCCCCATGAAGTCAAGACTTGCCCGCCTGGCGGGCGCCATCGGTGTTGCCGCCCTCCTGGCGCCGGCGTTCGTGCTCGCGCAGTCGCGCGGCCCCCAGCCCCCGCCACAGCTTGTCGTCCAGCGCGCCGTGGCCGACATCGATGCCGCGCCACCCACCGTCACCATCGAAGGCATCAACTTCGGCACCGCGCCTTCTGTCGCGATGGCCGTGCCCGGCGGCGGCATGGCGCCGCTGGCCATCCTCTCGAGCACGGACACCTCGATCGTCGCCCAGCTCGCGACGACCGAGCCCGGCACGTACATGGTGACCGTCACGACCATGAGCGGCCGTGGGCCCTACGGGGACTCGGACGACGACGACCGAGGGTTCGGTCGCGACCGTGACGACCGCGACTACGGCAGGAACGACAAGGGTCGTGACGACGACCGCGACAATCACGCGAAGGGGAAGGACAAGGACGATGATCGCGATCACGACGAGAGCAGGGTGGGGCACACCGTGCACACCTTCTCGTTCAACCTCACGATCGGCGCCGTCGGCGCGACCGGTCCGCAGGGCCCGCAGGGCGAGATCGGACCGATGGGGCCCATCGGCCCGCAGGGTCCCCAGGGCATCCAGGGTGTGCCAGGCGCCATCGGCCCGCAGGGTCCCATGGGCCCGGCCGGGCCGCAGGGCGTGCAGGGTGACAAGGGCGACAAAGGCGACAAGGGCGACACCGGTGCGGTGGGCCCGCAGGGGCTTCGCGGCCTGACGGGGGCGACGGGCGCACAGGGCCCTGCCGGTCCGACCGGTCCGCAGGGGCCGCGTGGGCTGACCGGTCCGACGGGCGCGATGGGACCTGCCGGACCTGCCGGGCCGGAGGGCCCGCGTGGGCCGCAGGGCCCCCAGGGCGCACAGGGTGAACAGGGGCCGAAAGGGCTGATCACGGCGGCGCTCACGACGCCCGGCAACACGGGAGATGCCCTGGGCATCGCGGGGCAAGGCAGCCTGACGGCTCCGTGGTATTCGCATGCCTGCCCGAGCGACGCGGTTGTCACCGGCGTGAGCGGCACCTACGACGGCGACTTCCTGTACTCCATCAAGGCGACGTGCAAGCGGAGCGACAGCATCGTCAAGGTCTCGCCCGTCGGCATCTACCTGGCGTTCGACGGCGGGACGTACTCCACGAGCACGGCCGGCAGCGCTTCGAGCAGCTCGTTCTCGACCTCCTGCCCGGCGGGCACCATGGCCATCGGCCTCTACGGCGTGACGAACCTGGCCGGCAAGCTGAAGACCGTCGGTCTGCGGTGCGCGCCGCTGCTGGCGGGCACTACGACCAATTCGAGTTCCGAGGTCGGCGGACCGGACGTCTTCTCCGACGTCCCGTACGAGATCCCCTGCGGGCCCGGCCGCGTGGCCAACGGGATCAAGGGGCAGGAGAACGGCAGCAAGATCCTCTCGCTGACCTTCACCTGCCGCTAGGCACGACATCACCGGACCCGGGATACGATTCCGGGCAATGTCCTGGCTGCTGGCGGCGGTGCTCCTCGCAGGGGCGCCGCCGCCCCCCGTTCCTCCCGGCGAGCCGGCGGGCTACTCCATCGACGTCTGGGAAGTCGACGATGGCCTGCCGCAGAACTCCGTCATCTCCATGATCCAGACGGGGGACGGGTACCTGTGGCTGGGCACCTGGGCGGGGCTCGTGCGCTTCGACGGCGTGCGCTTCACCCCGACGGCGACCGACCTCACCAACACGCACATCCTGGCGCTTGCCGAGGCGCCGGACGGCGCGGTGTGGATCGGCACGGGGGGCGGCGGCCTCGCGCGCTGGCAGCACGGCGCCATGCAGCTGTTCACCACGGCTGACGGACTGATCAACGACAACGCGACGAGCCTCCTCTTCGACCACGACGGCCGCCTGTGGGTGGGGACGCTGGACGGACTGGCGGTCGTCGAGCAGGGCCGCATTCGCACCCTCGAACCCGCCGCCGGCGCGTGGCCGTCCCGGCAGATCGCCGGGCTCGCACTCCATCCCGACGGCCGCGTGCTGGTCGCCACCATGCGAGGGCTCTGCGCTGTCACCCGACTGGAGCTGGTGTGCGCGCCAGGCCCCACCCGCTTGCCCGGTCCCATCAGCGGGATCGCCGTGGACGACACGAACCGCATCCTCGTGTCGATCTCGGAGCACGGCGTCGCGGAATGGGCCGATGGGGAGCTGCGGCCGGGGCCGTGCGACGATCCCATCTGCCACGGAGCAGGGGACGCGCGGACCGTCGCGTCGTTTGGCGGCAGGACGTACGTCGGGTTCTCGCCGGGCGTCGCCGTGATCGCCAATGGACATGCCACGCCTGTCACGGGCCTGCCGAACAACGGCGTGCGGGCGTTGCTGGCGGACGCGGAAGGCAGCCTGTGGATTGGCACGGACGGCGGCGGGATTGCGCGGCGGCGGCCCACGCGCGTGATCACCTACGGCACCGAAGCCGGGCTGCCGGGCCCGGTCACGACCTCGATCGTGCAGGACACCTCCGGCCGGATCTGGGCAGGCACCCGATGCGGGCCGGTGACGATGCTCGGCGCCACGAACCGGTTCGAGCTCCCGGCGACGCCCTACGGGTTGTCGTGCGCCGTGTCCGTGCTCGCGGCGAGCGACGGGGCGTTGTGGATCGGGGGCTCGCCGGGTGGCATCGTCCGCGAGGGGGATGGCCGCCTTACACGGATCGGCCACGACGACGGCTTGGCCCGCGATGACGTCCGCGTGCTGTACGAGGACCGTGCCGGTGCCATCTGGATCGCCACCGAGCCAAACGGCGTCTACCGGTGGGCGAACAGCCGGCTGGAGCCCTTCGACAGGAGCGACGGCATCGAAGCCGGTCTCGTGACGGCGTTCGCGGAGACGCCGGACGGCCGGTTGTTCGTCGCGTCGAACGCATACGGACTCTACGTGTTCGACGGCACGCGCTTCAGCCGGGTCGGTGACGATGGCACGCTGCCGACACAGCTGATCTCGTCTCTCATCGTGGACTCGCGCGGCGACCTCTGGATTGGCACGGCCAACCGCGGGCTCTACCGGATGCGCGCAGGCCGGTTCGAGCACTTCGGCGTGGCGCAGGGGCTGCCCGATCCGGTGGTGGCGCTCATGCTGGAAGACGACGACGCCAACCTGTGGGTCGCGACGTCGCGCGGCATCTCGCGGCTGCTGCGCGAGCGGATCGAGGCGGTGGCGTCCGGCGCGGCCGTCTCGATGGATCCGATTGTGCTCGGGAAGGCCGACGGGCTGCGCTCGCTCGAGGGCTCCGGAGGCGGCTTCGATCCTTCCGGCCTGAAGGACCGCGACGGGCGCCTCTGGTTCTCGACGCTCGGCGGGATTGCCGTCGTCGATCCACGTCGCTTGCGGCTCAACACCGTGCCACCACCCGTCGTCGTCGAGCACGCCATCCTCGACGAGACGGACACCGTCCAGGCCACGGCTGGCGGCATCCCCGTGCCGGCAGGGACGCAGAGCCTCGAGATTGCGTACACGGCATTCAGCCTGCTGGCGCCGGAACGTGTGCGGTTCCGCTACCGGCTCCTCGGCTTCGATAAGGACTGGCACGAGGCGGGCTCCCGCCGGGCCGTGTTCTACACCAACCTCCCACCTGCGGAGTACCGCTTCGAGGTGCTGGCCGCCAACAACGATGGCGTCTGGAGCCCGGAGCCCGCCACCCTGTCGTTCGTGGTGCTGCCGTACTGGTGGCAGCGCCGTGCCGTGCAGCTGGCGGCCCTGGCCCTGCTGCTGCTCGCCACCGGCGGCGGCGTCCGGACCATCGTCCTGCGGCGCGCGAGGGCCCGCGTCGCGGAGCTCGAGCGGCAGCAGGCGCTGGACCGCGAGCGGTCGCGTATCGCGCGAGACCTGCACGACGACATCGGGGCGCGCCTCACGCACCTCGCGCTGCTGGCCGACGAAGCCGACGACGCCGGCGCGGGCACCGCCCGGGCACGGCTCGCGGACACCGCGCGGGAGACGGCGCGCGCGATGGACGAGCTCGTGTGGTCCGTCAACGCGGCGCACGACACCGTCGAGAGCCTGGCCACCTACGCCATCCGGTTCGCCGAGTCGCATGCGCGCGCCGCCGGGTTGCGCTGCCGCTTCGACGCGCCGGCCCGCCTCGACGGCGTCGAGCTGCCGGCCGACGTCCGCCGCCACCTGTTCCTCGCCTTCAAGGAAGCCGTGAACAACGCGGTGAAGCACGCCGGCGCCAGCGAGCTGCGCGTGGGGTTCGCGCTGGCCGGCGGCCGGCTGACCGTCGAGGTGGCCGACAACGGCCGCGGCCTGCCCGCCGCCGGGGCCGAACGCGGCGGCAACGGCCTCACCAACATCCGGGCGCGGATGGAGGCGGCCGGCGGCGAAGTGGCGTTCCTCTCGCCGGCCGGCGGTGGAACCGCGGTCCGGTTCACCCTGCCCGTGCCGGCGTGACCCCGGGCTCGCATGCCCATGCGATGGCCCTGCCGCCATCGCTCCGGCATACTGGCCGGGATGCGCATCCGTGTCGGCATCGTGGAGGACGACCGCCAGCTCCGGGACCACTATACGGCGCTCGTGTCGCGGACCGGTGACCTGGAAGTGGCCGCCGCGTATCCCTCGGGGGAGGCGGCGCTCGCGGGACTGTCCGGGGTCCGGCCGGATGTCGTGCTGATGGACATCAACCTGCCCGGCATGGACGGCATCGAGTGCGTGCGGCGCCTGAAGGCCGTCCGGCCGGATCTCCAGGTGGTGATGCTGACGGCCTTCGACGACAGCGACCAGGTGTTCGAGTCGCTGAAGGCCGGCGCCGCCGGCTACGTGCTCAAGCGCGCCACGGCGGCCGAGATCCTCGACGCCGTGCGGGACGTCCATGCGGGCGGCTCCCCGATCTCCAGCGCGATCGCGCGCAAGATCGTCCAGTTCTTCGCCCCGAAGCCGGCCGCGCCGGAGGTGGCCGCCCTCACCGAACGCGAGCGTGAGGTGCTCGAGGCCCTCAGCCAGGGCCTGATGTACAAGGAAGTCGCCGACCGGCTCGGCATCACGATCAACACCGTGCGGCAGCACGTGCGGCGCATCTACGAGACGCTGCAGGTACGGTCACGGGCCGAGGCAATCTCGAAGCTGGGCGGGTTGTAGGCGCCCGCCGAAAGACGAAGGGCGCCGCAGCTTTCGCCACGGCGCCCCGGTCACTCAATCTGCAATCTGCAATCGCCAGATCTGCAATCGGCAGATCTGCAATCGCTAGATCTGCGACGGGTCGAACGTCTCGATGCCCTTCTTCAGGTCGGCCATGAACTGGTCGGCCACGGCGCCGTCCACCAGGCGGTGGTCGTAGCCGAGTGTCAGGTAGCCCATCAGCCGGATCCCGATCATGTCGTCGATGACGACCGGGCGCTTCTCGATCGTGCCCACGCCCAGGATCGCCACCTGCGGCTGGTTGATGATCGGCAGCCCGAACTGCGCGCCGAAGTTGCCGGGGTTGGTGATGGTGAACGTGCCGCCGTGCACCTCGTCCGGGTTGAGCTTCTTGGCGCGGGCGCGGTCGGCGACGTCCTGGATGGCACGCGAGAGCCCGAGGATGTTCTTCTCGTCGGCGCCCTTCACGACCGGGACGATCAGGCCGTTGTCGAGCGCCACGGCAATCCCGAGGTTCACGTCCTTCTTGTAGACGACGTTGTCGCCGTCGATGGACGCGTTGATCACCGGGTGCCGGCGCAGGCAGTCCACCGCGACCTTCGCGATGAACGACGTGAAGGTGAGCTTGGCGCCGAGCTTCTCGTAGTCGGCCTTGCGCGCCTTGCGGATCTTGTCCACCTGCGCGTAGCTCACCTCGAACACCGAGTAGACGTGCGCCGAGGTGCGCTTGCTGACCACCATGTGCTCGGCGATCTTCTTGCGCATCACCGACATCGGCTGGATGTCCACGCGCTCGCCCGGCGCGTAGGCCGGGATGTGCACGGCGGGCGCCGCCGGGGCGGGCGCCTCGGCGCGGGCCTGGGCCGGGCCGCCCTTCTCGATGAAGCCGAGGATGTCGGTCTTCGTCACGCGGCCGCCGATGCCGGAGCCCTCGATCTGCGAGATGTCGACGTTGTGCTCCTTGGCGATCTTGCGCACGAGCGGCGACGACTTCTGCCGGCCGCCCTCACCTGCCGCCTCGGCGGGCGCCGGGGCGGCCGGCGCGGGCGCCGCCGCAGCGGCCGGGGCCGCCGTGCCCGCGGCGGCCGACGAGGTGCCGTCCGCCTGGGGGGCGGGCGTCTCGGCGGGGGCCGCCGGGGCGCCCGTCGCCGCGGCTTCACCGGCCGCGCCGATGGTCGCCACGACGCTGTTCACGGGCACCGTCTCGCCTTCCTTGACGGCGATGTCGATCAGCGTGCCGGCCGCCGGCGAGGGAATCTCGGCGTCGACCTTGTCGGTGGAGATCTCGAAGAGCGGCTCGTCGCGATCGACGGTGTCGCCCACCTTCTTGATCCACCGGACGATGGTGCCCTCGGCGATGGACTCGCCCATCTGGGGCATCACTACGGGTGTAGGCATGGGATGACTCTGCTCTGCTGACTGCGACTAGATATGAATCGCGGCGCCGTGCGCGGCGTGCGCGGCCTCTCCCACCGCCTCCGACATCGTCGGGTGCGCGTGGATGGTCTTGACGAGCTCCTCGACGGTGCACTCGAGGCGCAGGGCCAGCACGGCCTCGGCGACGAGCTCGGTGGCGCGCGGCCCGATGATGTGCACGCCGAGCACCTCGTCGTACTTCTTGTCGGCGACGATCTTGACGAAGCCGTCGGTCTCGCCCGCCATGCGCGCGCGGCCGAGCGCCTTGAACGGGAAGGTGCCGATCCTGACGTCGTACCCGGCCGCCTTCGCCTGCGCCTCGGTGAGCCCCACGCTGCCGATCTCCGGCTCGCAGTAGGTGCAGCGCGGCACGTGGTCGTAGTTGATCGGCCGCACCTCGTGGCCGGCGATGCGCTCGGCGAGCAGCACGCCCTCCATCGACGAGACGTGCGCGAGCTGGTAGTGCGGGCCGCCCATCGTGATGACGTCGCCGATCGCGGAGATGCCGGGCACGCCGGTCCGGAACAGCTCGTCGACGACGACGTAGCCGCGGTCGAGCTTCAGCCCGGCCTTCTCGGCGTCGAGGCCGTCGGTGACGGGCCCGCGGCCCGTCGCGACCAGCAGGGTCTCGACCGTCAGCGTCTCGGTCTTGTCCCCCGACTGCATCGTGATCTCGACGCCCTTCGGGCCGGCCTTCGCCGCGGTGACCCTGGTGTTCGTGTACGACTTGATGCCGCGGCGCTTGAACAGCTTCTCGAGCTCGTTCGAGACCGCCTCGTCCTCGAGCGGCACCAGCTTCGGCAGCAGCTCGATGATCGTCACCTCGGCGCCGAAGCTCCGGAAGATCGAGGCGAACTCGACGCCCACGGCGCCGCTGCCCATGATCGCAATCGACTTCGGCACGGCCGGCAGGTGGATGGCTTCGTCGCTGAAGATGATCTGCTTGCGGTCGACCTCGATGCCCGGCACGCTCCGGGGGCTCGAGCCGGTGGCGACGATCACTTCCTTCTTCGCCGTGAGGGTCTGGGTGCCGCCCTCGGCCAGGGTGACCTCGACCTTGAGGCCGCCGGCCAGCCGCGCGGTCCCCTTGATCCAGTCGACCTTGTTCTTCTTGAAGAGGCCCTCGATGCCACCGGTGAGGCCGGTGATCATCTTGTCCTTGCGCGCGTGGACGGCCGTCATGTCGATCGCGACGCCCTTGGGGTCGACGCCGGTCAGGCCCCAGTCCGTGGCGTGCTGCGCGACCTTGAGCGCGTGCGCGTGCTCGAGGAGCGCCTTTGTCGGGATGCAGCCCCAGATGAGACAGGTGCCGCCGAGCGCCTTCTGCTTCTCGACGACGGCGACCTTGAGGCCGAGCTGCGACGCGCGGATGGCCGCGACGTAACCGCCGGTGCCCGCGCCGATCACTACGACGTCGTACTCGTTCGCCAAACCAGTACTCCTTATGACACGAATCGCTGCGATATCGCGAAGAGATGAATAAGAGACAGCCCTTCACTGTCGCTTGGAAGGGGCGGCGGCGTCAACCCTTGGACGGGGGTGCCACACGGAGGTGCCGCACGGGGGTGCCGCACGCAGGTGCGGCACGGGAAGAGAGAATCAAGAATCGAGAATAGGAAAAGGAAGGCCGGAATGGACGAATTGAGAAAGCCCGCGCCAGAGGCCGAATTTCTTGATTCCCGATTCCGGCCTTCCTTTCTTGATTCCGTTTCTCGATTCTCTATTGCTCGCCCGCGGGCCGAAGGCCCCGCGGGTGAGCCTAGCGTTTGACCTGGCTCAGCGGCACGAAGGCGCCGGCCGCCGGCGGGGCGGCGGGCTCGCGGGGAGGGACCGACGGGTCGAGTCCGTCCAGCCGGGCCTTGAGCTCGCTGTGCTCGAACTTGAGGGCCCAGTACTGATCCGTGAGCTCGGTGACCCGCCGGGCGCTCGCGCGGGCGCTCAGCCAGGCGATGGCGGCGAGAAGCCAGCCCGTGACGGCAACAATCCAGATCATCAGCATCGTGAAAGGGTGGGCCGCCCGGTGGGGGGCCCCGCTCACGTTATACTCCGGCCGATGTCCGCGCGTCGCAAGAGCGTCCTCGTCGTGTCGCCGGAGGACGGCCTGCGCGAACGGCTGGGCGCGGCGCTGCGGCGGGAGTGGCGCGTCCTGCGTGCGGGCTCGGCCGAAGCCGGGCTGAGCCAGATGGAGCACGACGAGGTCGACCTCGTCCTCACCGCCGCCGACCTGCCGGGGCTCACCGGCCTCGAGCTGCTGCGGATCCTCCGCGAGAACTACCCGCTCACCGAGTCCATCGTCGTCGGCAGCCGCTCCGACGTGGAGGCGGCCGTCGAGGCGATCAAGATCGGCGCCTACCACTACCTGCCGGACGACGTGGCCGCGCAGGAGCTGCGGGCCACGGCGGCGCACGCCGCGGAACGGCAGGAGCTGAACCGCCGCGTGCTGTCGCTGCGCGCCGAGATGGAGGAGGGCGAACGGGAGTTCGTCGCCGGGCCCAGCCGGGCCATGGCCGACGTGCTCGACGTCGTGCGCAAGGTCGCGCCGCTGTCGGCCACGGTGCTGCTGCTCGGCGAGAGCGGCACGGGCAAGGAGCTGCTCGCGCGGCTCATCCACCGCGAGTCGGCGGCGGCCGACGGCCTGGTGGATCGGCCGTTCATCGCGGTGAACCTCGCGGCCATCCCCCGCGAGCTGGTGGAGAGCACGCTCTTCGGCCACGAGCGCGGCGCGTTCACGGGCGCGGTGCAGCAGCGCATCGGCAAGTTCGAGCTCGCCAGCGGCGGCACGCTGTTCCTCGACGAGATCGGCGACCTGCGGCTCGACCTGCAGGCCAAGCTCCTGCGCGCCCTGCAGGAGGGCGAAATCGAGCGTGTCGGCGGAGGCAAGCCCATCCACACCGCCTTCCGCCTCATCGCGGCCACCAACGTCGACCTGGACCTTGCCGTGAAGGACGGCTCGTTCCGCGAGGACCTCTTCTACCGACTCAACGTGATCCCCGTGCAGCTCCCCCCGCTGCGTGAGCGCCTCGAGGACCTGCCGGTGCTTGCCGACGTGTTCCTGCGCCGCTACAACGCGCGGTTCCGGAAGCAGGTGAAGGGCATCGCGGAGTCGACGCTCGACATCCTGCGCCACTACTGGTGGCCGGGGAACATCCGCGAGCTCGAGAACCTGATCGAGCGGCTCGTCGCGACGACCAGCCACGAGTGGATCACGGACGAGGACCTGCCCTTCGAGTTCCACGTCGCCGAGCTCGACCGCGCGCGCACGGACCAGGGCCTGCTGGATCGCGCGGTGCAGGCCTTCGAGCGCAACTTCCTGATCCGCGCGCTCGAACGCAGCGGCTGGAACGTCACCCGCACGGCGCGCTACCTCGGCGTGCCGCTCAGCACCCTCAAGTTCAAGATGGACCGCCTCGAAATCCGCGCACTGGCGAAGCGCGTCCGCGGCCGCTGACGCGGCGCGCGGCCGCGTGTGGGACGGCCAGGTTTATCCGCAGATGAACGCGGATGAACACAGATGCCCGCACGCGCGCGAGACGGCGCCCGCGCCGCGAAGCGGCGCGTCGGGTGGGGATTCGTCACGCGAAGAAGAGCAAGACCAAACATACGCTGGCCGTCTTGCTCTTCTCCGCGTGACGAATCCCCATCCGCTGCACCCTCCGGGTGCAGGCGCCGTATCTGGCGCGTGATGGATGGCCGTCCCCTGGGCAGGCGTCGGGCAGCAGTGACACGCCTCCGTGCCTCTGTGTCTCCGTGGCGGCTTTTCGGCGGAACGCGACGTCGGTGGGATGGAACGACGCGGGATGCGAAGAGCGGGATGGCGGTGACGACCTGGTGCCGTGTGCGGGCACCAGATCGCCCTCGCGGGTCGCGGATCCTACTTGCGGGGCAGGACGGCGTCCTTCAGCTGCTTGACGATGCGCGCCTTGACGACGGTCTTGGCGGGGATCTTGATCGGATCGCCGGTCGCGGGGTTGCGGCCCATGCGAGCCTTCCGCTTCTGGACGACGAGCTTCACCATCCCGGGCAGGACGAACTCACCCGAGCGCTTGAGCTCCTTCTCGCAGAGCGTCGTGAGCTCATCGAAGAACTCGCGCGCCTGCGTGCGCTTCATGTCGAACCGCTCGGCGAAGTGTGAAAAGAGCTCCGACTTGCCCATCCGGCGGGCTTCAGCCATCGTGGTCCCCCTTGAGTGCCGCGCCACTGACAACCGTCCGCCGCGGCCTGTGCCGCGCGCGGGGCGGCCGTCCGCGAGAAAAACGGCGGAAAATCGCTCTGATGCTAGCGCGGGGATCGGGGGCTGTCAATGCACGACACGGCCTCGAGCCCCGGAAATGCTACTATTTTTTGCATGTCCAGCCCGGGCGCCCTCGAAACCTTTCCCAATCCGCGGCCCGAACGCGACTTCGACATCGCGATCGACTGCCCCGAGTTCACCTCCGTCTGCCCCAAGACCGGGCTGCCCGATTTCGGGACAATCCGCATCCGCTACGTCCCGGATCAGGCCTGTATCGAGCTGAAAGCCCTGAAGTACTACCTGCTCGAGTTCCGCAACAAGGGCATCTTCTACGAGTCGGTCACCAACCAGATCCTGGACGACCTGGTCGCCGCCTGCCAGCCCCGCCGCATGACCGTCATCGGAGACTTCTCGGCCCGTGGGGGGATCACCACGACCGTCACCGCGACGTACGAGAAGAACAAGTAGGAAGTCAGAAGTAAGAAGTCAGAAGGCAGAAGGCAGATGGACGACGCGGCGGATGAGCCGGTCCAGGTGCCCATCGAGGCGGCCATCGACCTCCACCCCTTCCAGCCGCGGGACGTCGTCTCGGTGGTCGAGGCGTATCTCGAGGCCGCCGTCGAGGCAGGCTTCCGCGAGGTCCGCCTGATCCACGGCCGTGGCAAGGGCGTGCAGCGCGCCGCCGTGCAGCGCCTGCTGCGCGGCCACCCCGACGTCATCGACTTCCACGACGCGGCCGAGTCTCACCTCGGGGCGACCGTGGTGCGGCTGCGACCGGGCCAGCACAGGGGCGGCCTGCGGCCGCCATTGTAGATTTCAGATTGCAGATCGGAGATTGCGGGTCGGTACTCAGGGACGGCCATCCACCCCGCGCCTGAGCCGGCGCCAGCGCCGCGGAGCGGCGCGTCGAGTGGGAAGACGTGGCGTGGGGAAGAGCAAGACGCTCAGGGAACATATGGCCTTGCTCTTCCTCACGCCACGTCTTCCCACCCGCTGCACCCTTCGGGTGCAGGCGCCGTGTCATGCGCGTGCGGGATCTGCGTTCATCCGTGGATGGCCGGCCGTCCACGGCGCCACACACATCCGCGTGCATCCGCGTCCATCCGCGGATAACTCTTCTGACCGTCGACACGCGTGCGTCGCCGACAGGCGGCCATTCTGACGGCGGTCAGGCTAACACGGCGTCCGCGGTATCCCCGAGGCCCGTGCCCGCGCCCGCGAGCACACGCGCCATCGAGTCGAGCTGCGACTGCAACTCCGACGCACGCAGGCACGACACGGGCACGCCGGTGTTCACGGCGGCCGCGACCGTGCGGTAGTCGCTCGTCGTGTTGAAGTCGATCGTACGGCCGAGCACCTTTTCGATCTGCCCCACCGGCAACACGCCGAACTCCGACGCGCGGTTGAGCACGACCCGCACGCGTTCGCCCACCACACCCGCGAGGCGCACCGCGTCGGTCAGCCGCTGCAGGTTCCGCAGGCAGGGCACGTCGGGGTTGGCGACGAGCATCACGTAGTCCGCGAGGTGCAGCGCCGTCGCCGAGCACGCGTTGAGCGTGCTCCCGGCGTCGACGACGACGAAGTCGTAGATCTCCGCGAGGCAACGCAGCGCCTGCTCGATGCCTTCCGCGTCGCGCGGCGCCGGACGCCCGAACTCGTCCGCCGCGGCGAGCACGTGCAGGCCGCACTCGTGCTGCGCGACGAACCGCGGGACGAGCGTGCGATCCATCCACGGGAGCTGGTCCATCAGATCGAGCAGCGTGAACCGCGGACGCAGGCCGAGGAAGACCGACACGTCCCCAGGACCCGCCTTGAGGTCGACAATGATCGTCGAGCGACCCGTGAGGCGCCGCAGGTCGGCCGCGCAATTGACCGCGAGCGTCGTCGTCCCGGTGCCGCCCTTGGTGCCGAGGAAGGTGAATACCATGCCCGGGACCATGGCAACGGATGTGCCATCTCGTGCACGGGGCAAATTCCTACGGAATCCGCGCGAATCACCATACCCGCGCGGCGCGCGCCAGTTGCGAGTCTGTAACCGGACGCGCGAAACGGTGCGCGGGTCGCGCCGCTCCGCCGCCCCGCATCCGGCAATTCACGCGCGTTGTCGCGCGGGACGGCACGCAGCAGGCCGGGCACGGGCTTTGCTCCGGTCGAGTCGGCTTCCCCCAGGAAGGAGCATCACGGTTCCCATGCCCGCATCCTCGCGCCGGCGCCCGCCCTCACCACCCCGACCCGCGGTGGACGAGTGGGGCCTGTACGATCCCGAGCAGGCCGGCCTCGCCGCGCTGTTCGCCCGCCTCGAGGCCCGCCGCCGCACACCGGCCCGCGTGCCGGGCGCGGAGGCCGGGGCCACCACACCGCCTGGCGGCACACCGGACCACCGCGACACGTCCGCGGCCCGCGACGAGTAGCCCGGCCGCGCCGGGCCACGCGAACCATCGGGACCACCACATCGTCTATAGGTATGTCTCATACCTATATGACACCACCTGACGTCCCGACCACCCGTGAGCTGCAGCGCGGCAGCGCCGAGTTCCTCGTCCTCGCGGTGCTCGACGGCCGCGAGCGCCACGGCTACGAGATCGCCCAGCTCATCGAGACCCGCTCGGACGGCCGGCTCCACTTCCAGGCCGCCACGCTGTACCCGCTGCTCTACAACCTCGAGAAACGCGGCCTCGTCCAGGGCCGCTGGGTCGAGCGGCCCGGCGAACGCCGCCGCCGCTTCTACCGCCTCACCGCCGCCGGCCGGCGCTCGCTCGGCGAACGCCGCCGCGTCTGGCGCGAGTTCGTCGAGGCCCTCGAGCAGGTCGGCCGCCTCCGCGAGGCGTGACGCGAGCTGGCATGGACTGGCGCGCCTACGTCCGCCGGCACCTCCCGCCGCTCGCCATCCCCGCGGAGCGCGAGACCGAGATCGTCGAGGAGCTCGCGCAGCAGCTCGAAGGCGCGTACGACGCCGCCCGGGCCCGGGGCGCGGACGAGGCCGGCGCCCGCGCCGCGGCGTCCGCCGAGGTGCCCGACTGGCCGGCCCTCGCGCGCACGCTCGAACGGATCGAGCGCCCCCTGGCCTCGCGCATCCCACCGCCCCTTCGCCCCACACCTGACAGCCCCGCGCTCGGGGCCCCCACGGGAGGACTGATGACCGGCCTGCTCCAGGACGTGCGCTACGCCGTCCGCGCGCTGCGCAAGGCGCCAGGCTTCGCCGCCATGGCCATCGCGACGCTGGCCCTCGGTATCGCCGCGACCACGATCGTCTACTCGCTCGTCGACGGCGTCCTGCTGCGTCCGCTCCCGCTCCACGATCCCGATCGTGTCGTGCTGGCGCGCGAGACCGGCAATACCGGAAACGGCATGAGCGTCTCGTGGCCGAACTTCCTCGACTGGCAGGCGCGGGCGACCTCCTTCGTGTCGATTGGCGGGTGGGCCGGCGCGCCGATCAACCTGTCCGACGTGGATCGGCCGGAGCGGGTGCGCGGGCGCTACGTGACGGCCAATCTCTTCGACGTGCTCGGCGTGCGGCCCGCGCTCGGCCGCACCTTCGCTGAGACCGATGACCGGTACGGCGCCGCGCCCGTGGCCATCCTCAGCGACCGGCTGTGGCGCACGCACTTCGGCGGCGACCCCGGCATGCTCGGGCGCCAGCTTCGCCTCGACGGGATCGCCACCACCATCGTCGGCGTGATGCCGGCATCGTTCTCGCTCAGCCGCCCGGATGACGTCTTCCTGCCGCTCGGCCAGCTGCTGGTGCCGGGCAGCTACCGCGTCCACCGCCAGAATCGCTGGGGCATCAACGCCGTCGGACGGCTGAGGCCCGGCGTCCCGCTGAGCGCCGCGCGGGCGGAGGTCGAAGCGCTCGCCGCGCAGCTGGCGATCGAACACCCCGAGACCAACAGCGGCCACGGCGCCACGCTCGTGCCGCTCCACGAGTCCCTGGTGGGCGACACGCGGCCGATGCTCCTGGTCCTGCTGGCGGCGGTCTCGGTGCTGCTGCTCATCGCCTGCGCGAACCTCGCGAACCTGATGCTGGCGCGGGCGGCGGGACGCGGCCAGGAGATCGCCGTACGGCGGGCCCTGGGTGCGAGCCGCGGCCGCGTGGTGCGCCAGCTGCTCACCGAAAGCTTCCTGTTGTCGCTGAGCGGCGGCATCAGCGGCATCCTGCTGGCCATCGGCGGGCTGCGCGCGGTGCTGGCGGTGCTCCCGGCGGACTACCCGCGCCTCCACCTGGTCGCACTGAACGGCCGCTCGCTCGTGGTGGCCGCCGCCGTCTCCGTCGCCACCGGCCTCCTGTTCGGCCTCGTGCCGGCGCTGCACGCTGCCGGCGGGCGCCCTGGGTCGCTGCTGCGGGGCGCAAGGGTGTCGGGCGCCGGCGCCGCGCGCCCGGCGACACGCCGCGGGCTGCTCGTCGCCGAGATTGCCCTGGCGGTGGTGCTCCTGACCGGGGCCGGACTCATGACGCGGACGATGGCGCACCTGCTGGCGGTCGATCCCGGCGTGCGAACGGACCACGTGCTCACCGCGCGAGTCCAGCTGCGGGGCGCGCAGTACGGCACCGATGGGCAGCTGCGCGCCTTCGCCGATCAGGCCCGCGCGCGGATCGAAGCCCTCCCGGGTGTCCGGAGCGCGAGCCTGGCGCTGTCGCTGCCAATCGAGAACCCGCAGTGGTACTCGAGCTTCGTCATCGAAGGCGCGCCGGAACCACGGCGCGCCGAGGTCCCGAGCGTCGCCCTGGTGCCCGTAAGCGATCGTTACTTCGAGACGGTGGGTGTGCCGATCATCGAGGGACGGGCCCCCGGTCCCCAGGACCGCCCCCTGGGACCGCCGGTCACCGTCGTGAACCGCACGTTCGCCGAGCGGTACTTCCCGGGCGACAGCGCCGTCGGCCAGCGATTCAAGCTGGGGTCGAGCCTCGACAGCGACGAGCCGTGGATCGAGATTGTCGGGGTCTCCGGCGACGTCAAGTCGGCGCGGCTCGACCAGCCGTCCACGATCCAGGCGCACCTGTCGATGCGGCAGTACCCACAGGACGATCTGGCGCTCGTCGTGCTGGCGACAGGCGATCCGGCGGCGGCCGCACCGGCGGTGGAAGCGGCCCTTCGCGACGTGGACCCGGGCCTGCCCGTCTACGGCATCCGGACGATGAACACCGTCCTGGACGAGGCGGTCGGGGCCGAGCGGCTGGCCCAGCTCCTGCTCGGCGCCTTCGCCGGCCTCGCCCTGCTGCTCGCGGCCATCGGCGTGTTCGGCGTCACGGCCTATGCCGTGTCGCAACGCACGCATGAGTTCGGCCTGCGCATGGCGCTCGGCGCGGACCGCGGGCGTGTGCTCGGCATGGTGCTGGCCGACGGCATCCGCACCGCCGCGATCGGCGTCGGGCTCGGCCTGGCAGGCGCGGTCGCCCTGGCGGGCCTGATGCGGAGCCTGCTCTACGAGGTGGCGCCGCGTGATCCGCTCACGCTCGTCGCGACCGGCGTCGTGCTCCTGGTCGTGACGTCGCTCGCGTGCCTGGGACCCGCGCTCGCTGCCACGCGCGTCAGCCCGGCCGCCGCCCTGACACGGGGCTGAGCGCCGGGACCGGCGGGACCGTGTGCGCCGGCGCGTCAACCTTCCGGCGCCCCGCGCCGTCTATGGGTATGTCTCACACCTGTATGACACCACCTGACGTCCCGACCACCCGTGAGCTGCAGCGCGGCAGCGCCGAGTTCCTCGTCCTCGCGGTGCTCGACGGCCGCGAGCGCCACGGCTACGAGATCGCCCAGCTCATCGAGACCCGCTCGGACGGCCGGCTCCACTTCCAGGCCGCCACGCTGTACCCGCTGCTCTACAACCTCGAGAAACGCGGCCTCGTCCAGGGCCGCTGGGTCGAGCGGCCCGGCGAACGCCGCCGCCGCTTCTACCGCCTCACCGCCGCCGGCCGGCGCTCGCTCGGCGAACGCCGCCGCGTCTGGCGCGAGTTCGTCGAGGCCCTCGAGCAGGTCGGCCGCCTCCGCGAGGCGTGACGCGAGCTGGCATGGACTGGCGCGCCTACGTCCGCCGGCACCTCCCGCCGCTCGCCATCCCCGCGGAGCGCGAGACCGAGATCGTCGAGGAGCTCGCGCAGCAGCTCGAAGGCGCGTACGACGCCGCCCGGGCCCGGGGCGCGGACGAGGCCGGCGCCCGCGCCGCGGCGTCCGCCGAGGTGCCCGACTGGCCGGCCCTCGCGCGCACGCTCGAACGGATCGAGCGCCCCCTGGCCTCGCGCATCCCACCGCCCCTTCGCCCCACACCTGACAGCCCCGCGCTCGGGGCCCCCACGGGAGGACCGATGACCGGCCTGCTCCAGGATGTCCGCTACGCCGTCCGCGCGCTGCGCAAGGCGCCCGGCTTCGCCGCCATGGCCATCGCGACGCTGGCCCTTGGTATCGCCGCGACCGCGATCGTCTACTCGCTCGTCGATGGCGTCCTGCTCCGTCCGCTGCCGTTCCGCGATCCGGATCGCGTGGTGCTCGTGCGCGAGACGACCAACACGGGCGGCGGGATGAGCGTGGCGTGGCCGAACTTCCTCGACTGGCAGGCACGGGCGACCTCGTTCGAGTCGATCGGTGGATGGGCGGGCTACCCCATCAACCTGACCGACGTGGACCGCCCCGAGCGCCTGCTCGGACGCTACGTGACGGCCAACCTCTTCGACGTGCTCGGCGTGCGGCCCGCGCTCGGCCGCACCTTCGTCGGAGACGACGACCGCTACGGCGCCGAGCCGGTGGTCATCATCAGCGACCGGCTGTGGCGCACGCACTTCGGCGGCGACCCCGGCATGCTCGGGCGCCAGCTTCGCCTCGACGACATCCCCACGACCGTCGTCGGCGTGCTCCCGTCGTCGTTCTCCATCAACCAGCCGGACGATGTGTTCCTGCCGGTGGGCCAGCTGATGTCCCCCGACAGCTATCGCCGGCAGCGCGCGAACCACTGGGGGCTCAGCGCGATCGCCCGCCTGAAGCCCGGCGTGCCGGTCGAGCAGGCGCGGGCCGAGATGGACGCGCTGGCGGCGCAGCTCGCAGCCGAGCACCCCGAGTCGAACAGCGGCAACGGCGCGATGCTGCTCCAGCTCCACGAGCTGCTCGTGCAGGACGTGCGGCCGATGCTGCTGGTCCTGCTGGCGTCGGTCGGGGTGCTGCTCCTGATTGGCTGCGCGAACCTGGCGAACCTGATGCTCGCCCGCGCGGCCGGGCGCGGCCAGGAGATGGCGGTGCGGCGCGCGCTCGGGGCCGGCCGCTGGCGTGTGGTGCGCCAGCTGCTCACCGAGAGCCTGCTGTTGTCGAGCGCCGGCGGGCTGGCCGGGGTGTTGCTCGCCATTGGCGGGCTGCGTACGGTGCTCGCCGTGCTCCCCTCGACCTTCCCGCGCCTGCACCTCGTCTCGCTGAACGGGCACGTGGTGCTGATTGCGGCGGCCGTGTCCATCGCCACGGGCCTGCTGTTCGGCCTCGTCCCGGCGCTCCACGCGGCCGGCGGCCGCGCGCCGTCACTGCTCCGTGGCTCGCGCGTCTCCGGCTCCGGGGGCACGCGGGCCGTCACGCGGCGGCTGCTCCTGGTCGGCGAGATCGCGCTCGCCGTCGTGCTGCTCACCGGCGCCGGGCTGATGGCCCGCACGATGGCCCGCCTGCTGGAGATCGACCCGGGGGTGCGCACGTCGGACGTGCTGACCGCGCAGTTCCAGCTCCGGGGGCAGCGCTACGGCACCGACGAGCAGCTCCTGGCGTTCGCCGAGCAGGCCCGGGCGCGGGTCGAGGCGGTCCCCGGGGTGCGCTCGGCCGCCTTCGCCGGCGCACTGCCCATCGACAACCCGACGTGGTCGTCGGTCTTCGTGATCGAGGGCCAGCCGGAACCACCGCGCGCGGAGGTGCCGAGCATCATCCTCACGCCCGTCAGCGACGGCTACTTCGACACGGTCGGCCTGCCCATCGTCCAGGGGCGGGCGCCGGGCCCCCGCGACACGGCCGACACGCCGTTCGTCGCCGTCGTGAACCGCACGTTCGCGGAGCGGTACTTTCCGGGCGAGAGCGCCATCGGCCATCGCTTCAAGCAAGGCTGGACGCTCGACAACGGCGCGCCTTGGATCGAGATCGTCGGCGTCACGGGCGACGTGAAGATGTCGGGGCTCGAGACGCCGACCATCATCCAGGCGTATCTCGCCTTCCGGCAGTACCCGCAGAACGACCTGGCCCTCCTCGTCCGCACGGCTGGGCCACCGGCGGCCGCGGCCGGATCGGTCGAGGCCGCCCTGCACGAGGTCGATCCGAACCTGCCGCTCTACGCGGTGCGCACCATGGACACCGTGGTCGGCGACGCCGTGGGCTCCGAGCGGCTGACGCTGCTGCTGCTCGGCGGCTTCGCGGGCCTGGCGCTGCTGCTGGCGGCCGTCGGCGTCTTCGGCGTCACGGCCTATGCCGTGTCGCAGCGTACGCACGAGTTCGGCCTGCGCATGGCGCTCGGCGCGGATCGCGGGCGCGTGCTCGGCATGGTGCTGGGCGACGGCATCCGCACCGCCCTGATCGGCGTCGGGCTCGGCCTGGCCGGCGCGCTGGCGCTGGCGGGCCTGATGCGCAGCCTGCTCTACGAGGTGGCGCCGCGCGACCCGCTCACGCTCGCCGCGACCTGCGCGGTGCTGTTCGTGGTCGCGTCGGTGGCGAGCCTCCTGCCGGCCCTTCGCGCCACGCGCGTGAACCCGGCGACCGCCCTCAGGATGGACTGACACCGGCCCGGTGCCGGTCCATCCACCACGCGAACGCGACGAAGAGCCACTGCAGGTTGGCCGACCAGGCAATGGTCTGCCAGTCGGGCGGCGGCGGCCCGAACAGGCCGCCAAGCCAGACCGTGGTCACCATGGCCGGCAGGAACCAGGGCAGGATGCGCCCCAGGCGATCGCGCGGGCTCGTGGCCGACAGGTAGATGGCGAACCCGGCGAACAGCGTGCCCAGTTCCAGGACCAGGGTGGCGCCCACGGATCGCCACGCGCCGAACCCGGCCAGCGGGCCGCCCGGCCAGATCGGCAGGTCGGGAATGTGCACGAGCAGGTCCAGCAACCAGTGGCTGACGACGAGCCCGCCAGCCACGAGCGCCCCGGCGCGATCCCTGGTCGCGAACAGGACCACGCCGCCGAACAGCACCCCCCAGGCGATCGTCATGACCAGGCTGTGGCTGATCGGGTAGCTCGTGAACGCGAGCGCGCTCGTGGGCAGCAGGCCTGGCACGACCTCCACGTGCTCGACACCGGCGAGCAGCAGGACCGGCCAGAGCAGGTCGATGAAAACTGACGCGGTGACGTAGGTGCCGAGAGAACGCCGCGGCGCCGCGCGTTTGGCGGCCAGGGCGACGCCGTAGTGGCCGATGAACATCGGGGGAACCTCTCTCCTGATCCTACGCCCGCCAGGCGAAGCGCCAGCTCGTGAGCGCCGGCGCGGCATCCACCTTGCCTCATCCGCGGCCGTGGGCACCCGCCCACGCCGATTCCGGCACTTCCTGCCGGACCGACGCGGAGGAGGTCATGCAGAAACTGCACACGCCGGTCACGGGCACCCCTGTCTCGACGCGCGGGCGCACGTGGACGCTCATCGGACGGGACCCGGGCGAGTCCTGCGCGCTGGTGACGCTGGTGGGCGCGGACGAGGACAACACGGGACGAACCACCCGCCTGATCGTCCCGTTCGACGCGTTGCGTCCGGTGCACCATGCGCACTGCCGTCGCGAGCGTCGCGGGCCTACGCTGGGTGCGGCGGCGGCGGCCGTGGCGCAGCAGCACGAACCGGGGCAGCTCTGGAGCGCGGCCAGCGCGCGGATAGAGCTGCTGGACTGGCAGCTCGAACCGGCCCTCGCCGTCGTCCATGGCGCGCCTCGCGTGCTCCTCGCGGACGAGGTCGGGCTCGGCAAGACGATTGAGGCCGGGCTCGTCCTCACCGAGCTCGCGGCCCGCGGTCTCGTTGAGCGCACCCTCGTCCTGGTTCCAGCCTCGCTGACCTCGCAGTGGGCCACCGAGCTCTCCGCGCGCTTCGGCCTGGCCGCCGTGGTGATGGACCAGGCCACGCTGCACCTCGCGGCACGGCACCTGCCGGACGACCTCAGCCCGTGGGACCTCGCCTCGTGCGTCATCACCTCCATCGACTTCGCGAAGCGCCCCGAGGTTCGCGCGGGCCTCGAGGCGTCGCCCTTCGATCTGCTGATCGTGGACGAGGCCCACCACGCCACCGCCGCCACCGATCGCGGCGCCCTCGTCGAGGCGCTCGCGACGCGCACGCCCTTCGTCGTCCTCGCCACGGCCACGCCGCACGACGGCGACGAGGTCGCATACCGGTCGCTGCTCGAGCTCGGCCGGTGCGGTGACGGGCCGATCGTGGTGTTCCAGCGCACGCGCGAGACAACCGGGTCGCGGGCGAGACGACGGGAGCGACGGGTGCGCGTGCGCGCCTCCGCGGCGGAGGGTCGGCTGCGTGACGCGATCGTGGCGTACGGCCACCAGCTGCTCGGCGACGATCGGCCGGCCGCCCGCCTCGTCGCGACGATCCTGCGGCGACGCGCGGCGTCGAGCCCGGCGGCCGCCGCCCGGACCATCGCGAGACGGCGCGCCTTGATCGCGGAGGTCGGCGAGGCCCCGACGACGCAGCCCGTGTTGCCGTGGGACGAGCAGGACTCGCGGGACGGCGTCGAGGACGACACCCTGCTCGGCCTTCCCGGCACGGCAGATCGGGCCGTCGACGTGAGGGCACTGGACGGCCTTGTCGCACTCGCTCTCGCGGCCACACGCACGGCGACGAAGCCCGTGGCCCTGCTTCGGCTGCTCCGCCGCACGGCGGAATCCGCAGTGGTGTTCAGTGAGTACCGCGACACGGTCGAGGACCTCGCTCGCCGGTTCGGATCACGATGGCCGCTGGCCGTGCTGCATGGGGGCCTGTCGGCAGGCGAACGCCGGGCGGCCGTCGCCGCCTTCACGTCGGGACGGGCGCGTCTCCTGCTCGCCACCGACGCCGCCGGCGAGGGACTCAACCTCCAACGCACCTGTCGCCTCGTCGTCAACGTCGACCAGCCCTGGACGCCGGTGCGGCTCGAGCAGCGCGCCGGGCGGGTGGATCGGCTGGGACAGACACGCACCGTGCACGTCCTGCACCTCGTCCAGCCGGGGTCCATCGAGGACGAAGTGACCGACCGCCTGGACGACCGCCGAGCGCACATCGGCCGGGCCCGTGCCGCGGTCCCCGTGGCCGACACGGCCACGACGGAGCGAGCGCGTTGCCAGGGACGTCGCGAGCTGCTTGGCGTGGCCGCGCCTGCGGCGACACTCCGGCGAGCGCATGTGGCCGCACCGGTGCACTGCTCCCGCAGGCCAGGCCGGCTGATCCTGCTGGTGGCCCTGGCGCTCGTGAACGGCACCGGGCGGTTGGTGGCAAGGCGGACGATTGGCGTGGTCGTTTCGACTGGCGGGGCACGCCTCCGCCGTCATGAGCTGGGACGCCTGTCGCGTGTGATCGAGTCGGACCCGCGTGTTCACGCACTGCTCGCGCAGGCCACGGACGGTCTCACGTCCGATGCCGCACGATGCCGCGCCGCGTTGGCCGCGGGGCTCCTGCCACGGCTTCGCGCGGTCGACTCGCTGCTCGAACGCGCGCGGCCTGCGATGCAAGGCTCGCTGTTCGACCGGCGGGCGGAACGCGCCTGGCAACTGGACCGGGCGCGGGCCTCGGCACGGCGCCAGCGCCTGGGGGCGCTGATGTCGGCGGTGGACGAAGCGACGCCGCTCCGCGCGGCGCGGCCGCGGCTCGTCGCCGCCTGGCAACCGCGGGAGGACGCGCCGTGCCCCCGGGACTGACGGGCAACCTGCTGGCATCCACGTTCCTCGAGCACGCCTTCCGGGATCACGTCCCGGGACCGCACGCGGTGCTTCGTCGATGGGGAGTCAGGGCCCTGGCAGCGTGGCACCGGCGGGCGGCGGGCCGGCTCGGGCCCGCGTCGGGTCCACGAGCGGTGCTCGATGTCGGTGTGTTACCGCTGCTCGACGTCCTGGGATTCGACGTGCTGGCACTCGAGCCCCGCGACCATGGCTATGCCGGCCTCGTCGCGCATGCCGGCCGTCCGGTGGCCGCGCTGGCGGTGGTCCCGCCCGGGACGCCCATCGAGCGGACATGGCGGGAGCTGGCCCGCGCCGCGAGGGTCTCGGGCACACGCTGGGGCATCGCGTGCACGGCGATGACGCTGGCCGTCTTCGATGCCGTTCGTCCCTGGTCGCGCCGTGCCCTGGTCTGCGAACTCGAGCTCGCGCTCGGGGACGAGCACGCGTCCATCGCAGTCTGGGAACTGTGTCGCGCGGCGGCCCTCACGTCGGAGTCCGGCCTGGCAGGCGCCATCGCGGCGTCGGAGCGAGGGACGTCGGCGCTCTGCACGTCACTCGGTGAGGGCGTGCTGGGTGCACTGGCGTCGCTGGCCGGGGCGCTGCGACGGCCGGGGGACACCCCACACGAGCGCTTCGACCAGTCACTGACGCTCGTCTATCGCGTGCTCTTCCTGCTCTTCGCGGAGGCACGTGGGCTGGTGCCCACGTGGCACCCGGTCTATCGCGACAGCTACTCCGTCGGGGCGCTGCGCGACCGGCTGGTCTCGGGCGGCGATGCCCGCGGGTTCGGCGAGGCGCTGCGGGCCATGTCGCGCCTGGCGCATGCGGGGTGCCGCGTCGGCACGCTGCGGGTGACCGCGTTCAACGGCCCCCTGTTCTCCCCGAGGCGCGTGCCGTCTGCCGAGTCGCGGCCGTTGCCGGACGTGGCGGTGCGCGACCTCCTGCTCGCGCTCGCCACCACCACGGCAAGTGGCGCGCGGCAGCCGGCGGCGTACGCCGACCTGGGCGTCGAGGAGCTCGGTGCCATCTACGAACGGGTGCTCGAGTTCGAGCCCGACGCCGGCGGGAACGCCCTGTCGCGCACCTCCACGGCCCGCAAGACGTCCGGCAGCTTCTACACGCCGCGCTCGATCACGCGTTTCCTCGTGCGCCGCACGCTCGCGCCGCTCGTGCACGAGCGCTCCGCCGCGGAGATCCTCGACCTGCGGATCGTCGATCCCGCCATGGGCAGCGGCGCGTTCCTCGTGGCCGCGTGCGAGTTCCTCGCGGCGGCGTGTGAGGAGGCGCGGCTGGCGAGCGGCGAGTGGCAGCCGGCCGATGTCACCGCCGCATCGCGCGCCGCGTTGCGGCGGGAGATTGGCAGCCGGTGCCTGTTCGGTGTCGACCAGAACCCGATGGCCGTGCAGCTCGCCCAGTTGTCGCTGTGGCTCACGACGCTGGCGGCCGACCGCCCGCTGACCTTCCTCGACCATCACCTCCTCTGCGGCGACAGCCTGCGTGGGGCGCGACTCGCCGACCTGCACCGGCTTCCCGGCGTGCGTCCGGGGGCGCGCCAGCCGCCGGCGCTGCCGCTCTTCGAAGGCGACGGCACGCGCGACGTGATGGCCGCCGTGTTGCCGGATCGCCTCCGCCTGGCCGTGGCCGCCGCCGAGCCGGCCGAGGTTCGTGATCAGGAGCGGCGCCATGCCCGGCTCATGTCGCCCGGCACACCGCTCGGCCGGCTGCGCGAGGCGTGCGACATCTGGTCGGTCGCCTGGCACGACGTGTCGGCTGGACCCGGGCTCACGGGCGACCTCATCGCGCACGCGTTGGGCCGCCCGGCGATGCTGGGCGCGAACCAGGCACGCCCCCTCCTGGCGCGCGCGGCAACGGCCGCGGCCCGCCTGCGTCCCGTGCACTGGGAGCTGGCGTTCCCCGAGGTCTTCTTCGACGCGGACGGCCGGCGCCGGCCCGATGGCGGGTTCGATGCGGTCCTGGGCAACCCGCCGTGGGAAATGGTGCGGGCCGACACCGGCGGTGCCGTCGACCGCGAGGCGGCGCGGCGCGCCTGTCGGGACGAGCTCGCGTTCGTGCGTCGCTCCGGCCTGTACCGCTTCCAGGGTGGCGGACAGGTGAACCGGTATCAGCTCTTCGTCGAGCGCGCCCTCCAGATCGCGCGACCGGGTGCCCGCATCGGCCTCATCCTGCCCGGCGGCTTCGCCTCCGATCACGGCAGCGCCGCGCTGCGGCGCCGTGTGCTCGACGGCACCGCGGTCGACACGCTGGCGAGCTTCGAGAACCGCGCGGGCGTGTTTCCCATCCATCGCTCGATGCGGTTCCTGCTGCTGGTCACGACGGCTGGCCTGCGCACGGAGCGCTTTGCGGCGCGGTTCGGCCTCACCGATCCCGACGTGCTCGACACCTGGGGCGACCGCGCCGGTGACGACCCGCCGGACACGGACCGCCTGTCACTCTCGCGTGGGCTGCTCGACCGCTGGGACCCCGGTCACCTGTCGATCCCCGATCTCCCCTCGCCACGCGATCTGGCGATCGTCGATCGGGCGGTGCGGCACGCGCCGCGCCTCGCCGACGGGTCGGGCTGGGGCGCGCGGTTCGGCCGGGAGCTCAACGCGACCGACGACCGGCGCCACTTCATCGGCCACGCCTCCGGCGGCGCGGTGCCTGTCGCCGAAGGCAAGCACCTGGCGTCCTTCCGCGCAGACCTCACGGCGTGCGCCGCCTGGCTGCCGCGCGACACGGCCGCCGCCCTCCTGCCCGACGGCGCCTGGACACGCGCCCGGCTCGCCTACCGCGACGTCGCTGGCGCGGGCAATCGGCTCACCCTGATTGCGGCCATGCTCCCGCCCTTCACCGTCTCGACGCACACGGTGTTCTGCCTGCGGACCTGCCTGCCGGAGTCGGACCAGCACTGCCTGCTCGCCCTCCTCAACTCACTGGTGGCGAACTACCTCGTGCGCCGCCGCGTTTCGGTCCACGTCACGACCGCCCTCATGCACGCGCTCCCCGTGCCCCGCCCTCCGTCGGGCTCACGCGTTCACCGCCGTCTCGGCGCCCTGGCACGGCGGCTCATGGAGGGAGGGCTCGAAGGCGCGCCAGACGCATGGGTGACGGCAAACACCATCGCGGCGTCGCTCTACCACCTCACGCCGGACGACTACCGGCACGTGCTGAGGAGCTTTCCTCTCATCGAACAGGGCATTCGGGATGAGTGCATGCGGGACTACGAACGGGCCACCGCCCTCCGAGGGTGACGACCTCGCCTGCCTGGCAATGCGGACACGGAGGCACGGAGGCACGGAGGCACGGAGGCACGGAGGCACCAATGCTGCTGCACGAAGCGACAACAGACGTGGTCATCGCCGCGGCGATTGCCGTCCATAAGGCAATGGGGCCAGGCCTGCGCGAATACTCGTACGCGAACGCACTGGCCATCGAATTGCACGAGCAGGAGGTCCCGGTCGTGCGCGAGCCAACGCTGCAGGTCTGGTACAAGGGCACGATCGTTGGCGTCCACCGCCCCGACTTCATCGTCGACGATCGTGTGGTCGTCGAGGTGAAAGCCGTGGATGCGTTGGCCCCCGTTCACGCCAGGCAGGTATTGACCTACTTGCAGGTCAGCGGGCTGAAGGTGGGGCTGCTCGTGAACTTCAACGTGGCAGCACTCAAGCACGGCATTCGGCGAGTCGTGCTCTGAGTGTGTCGCGGCAGACGAGTGGTGTGCCGCACGTCCGCGGCGGGGTGCGCCGCGCAGCGGCGCCACCGGGGAGGGCGAGGGCCGCGCGGCACGAGACGCCTGGGCGCAAGAAGGCGCGTCTTGTGGTGCGTGGCCCTTGCGCTCCCCGGCTGCACCCCTCGGGTGCAGCCCGCCGCCTCACGATCACCTCTCCGTGCCTCCGTGCCTCCGTGTCTCCGTGTCCGCCTTGAGACAACGCAGCACGGGCGCCTCTGTGTCCTCGTGTCTCCGTGGCCCCCGCCGTGCGTCGTCGATCACCCCACGCCGAGCACGATGCTCCCCATGAGCACCACGAACACGATGCCCGCCAGCGTCGCGAAGAGCCAGTCCCGGGTCCACGCGAACGCCACCGCCGAGAAGGCGACGCGCGCGACGGGCGTCGCCATGAGCACGATGAGCCCGATGCTCAGCAGCAGCCGCGCCGGCGGATAGGCCTGTCCCATGACCAGCGCGAGGGCCAGCCCCAGCGCGAGCGCCGCGGAGCTGACGATGACCCCCACCGACAGGACCTTGCCGACCTGCGCCTCGATGCGCGCATCCATCAGCCCACTCTCCAGAACATCAGCACCGCCACGACGAGCAGCACGACGGCCATCAGCAGCTTCAACTCCCGCACGCGCGAGCGCCCGCTGAACCGCAGGCCGGCGGTCGAGCCGATCTGCACCCCCAGCACGGCCGCCGCCGCCAGCGACGGCACGATCGCGCCCTGCCCGTAGTACACGAACGCGCCCGACGTCGCCGTCACGCCGATCATGAACGCGCTCGTCGCCGCCGCGACCCGCATCGGCACCCCGCACCACGCGTTCAGCATCGGCACCTTGATCACCCCGCCGCCGATTCCGAGCAGCGTCGAGAGGTTGCCGGCCAGGAAGGAACCGACCATGGCCACCGGCAGGCGCCGCACGCGGTAGGTGACCGTGCGCCCCGTGTCCTCGTCGTGGAAGCGTCCGCCCCACCGCCCGGGATCAACGGTGTCCTCGAGGATGTTGCGCCGATGCAGGCGCGCGAGCGTGACCAGCGCGATGCCGCCGGTCACCGCGCTGAACAGCCACGCGAGCGTACGAGGCGCGAGCGCCTGCGCCGTCAGCCCCCCGAGGAGCCCGCCCGCGGCGGTGGCCACCTCCAGCAGCAGGCCGAGCTTCAGGTTGATGAGCTGGCGTCCCGCCGTCCCGGCCGTGACGGCGCTCGACGTCGCGATGACGGTGGTGAGGCTGACGCCGACGGCCAGCCGCATCGGCAGGTGCAGGCCGATCACGAGGAACGGCACGAGGAAGACGCCGCCCCCTAACCCGAGCAGCGCGCCAAGCGCACCGGCCACCGCGCCGGCCAGCCCGACGAGGGCCGCCAGCCCGACCGTCACTTCCACGAGGGCGGGATCGATCACCTCAGGATCGTATCCCGGCCGGGCACGAGATCCTCACCGCCCGTTGACCGGCCGGGGATCGCCGTCCTCCCATGCCTTCAGCAGCGCATAGAGCGTGGCGGTGATGGGCACCGGGATGCCCAGCTTCGCGGCCCGGCGCACCGCGGCACCGTGCAGCGCCTCCACCTCGATGCGTTTCCCGGCGTCGAGGTCGACGAGCAGCGACGACTTCGTCGTCGGCGGGATGTTCGTCATGTACTCCTCGAGCGTCTGGAACCGGTCGGCGGAAATCGTCACGCCCTCCGCCTTCGCGATGGCTGCAATCTCGCGCGACGCCGCGTAGAACATCTCGCGCACGTGCGGATAGGTCCAGATGCCGCCAATCGGCAGCCGCGCCGCCCCGGTGAAGCCGGCGAACGGCGCGAGGTAGACGAACTTGTCCCAGATGGGCACGCGGCCGTCCGGCACCACCGTGACCTGGATGTCCGCCGGCGCCATGACGTCGGCGATGGCCTGCGCCCGCGGCGAGATCCGGCTGGTGTCACCGAAGACCTCCCCGAAGATGATCGAGCGGTGCACGCCGGTCTGCACGATCACACCCGGCTCGGTGATCGACGTCGCGACGTAGGTCGTGCCACCCAGCACACGCTCCTGCCCCACCGCGCCGGCGACCTGCTCCGAGCTGTCGACGCCGTTCTGGAGCGTCAGCACGACGGTGTCGGGGCCGATCAGGGGCGCGAGCAGGGGCAGGGCCGAGCCGTTGTCGTAGGTCTTCACGGCAAAGATGACGACGTCCACGGGCCCGATACGCGCGGCATCGCTCTCGGCCGGCGCGGTGACCGTGAAGTCGCCCAGCCGGTCGCTGCGGATGGCCAGTCCCCGCTCGCGGATGGCCGCCAGGTGCGCGCCTCGCGCGATGAAGCTGACGTCCTGCCCGGTGCGCGCCAGCCGCGCGCCGAAATAGCCCCCGACCGCTCCCGACCCCACAATCGCAAATCGCATCGTCCGTGTCCCCCGCTGGCGGGTGAAATCGCGGCCCGGGCGCCGGATTCCGGCCTGGATCCGGTGGAAACCACGCGGGCACGCCGCCGTGGCCTACGTTCTATCACAATGCTAGAATCCGGCTATGGCGGCCCGGCTGACGGCATACGTCGTCGCGACCATCGTCGGCGCCACGTTGATCGCCGGTCTCATCGTCGGCGCGCAGCGTGACGAGGTTGGGCCCGTCGATCTGATCATCGTCAACGGCCACGTCTACACCGGCCAGCCGGACGACCGCTTCGCCGAAGCCGTCGCGATCCAGGGCAACAAGATCCTCGCCGTCGGCAGCAATGCCGAGATTCGCCGGCTCCGCCGTGCCCAGACCGAGGTCATCGACGCCGACGGCGGCAGCGTGCTGCCGGGCTTCGACGATGCGCACGTGCACTTCCTGAGTGGCGGGCTGGGCCTGACGGGGGTGGACCTGTCGGAGGCCGCGACCGCCGAGGCCGTGGCGGAGGCCATCGGGGCATGGGCCGGGGCCCATCCCGATCGCGCCTGGGTGGCGGGCCGCGGCTGGTATTACGACGCCTTTCCCGGCGGCATGCCCACCCGACAGGCGCTCGACGCCGTCGTCCCGGATCGCCCGGCGTACCTGGAGGCGTTCGACGGCCACACGGCCTGGGTGAACTCGGCGGCGCTGGCCGCCGCCGGCATCACGCGGCGCACGCCGAACCCGCCGAACGGCATCATCGGGCGGGATCCGCGATCGGGTGAGCCGAGCGGTGTGCTGAAGGAGGCCGCCATGGGCCTCGTCGAGCGGCGGATGCCCGCGCCGTCGGCCGACGAGAAGCTCGACGCGCTGCGCGCGGCGATCCGGCAGGCCAACCGGCTGGGTGTCACCAGCGTCCAGAACGCCAGCGGCACCGCCGACGAGCTCGAGCTCTACGACGCCTTGCGCCGTTCCGGTGAGCTGTCGGTCCGCGTCTACGCGGCGCTCTCCGCTGACGGGTCGCTCGACGAGAAGACGCTGGCGCGGTTCGATGCGCTCCGCCGCCGGTTCCCGGACGATCCGCTTTTCAAGACCGGGTCGATCAAGCTCATCCTCGACGGCGTCGTCGAGTCGTTCACGGCCGCGCTGCTCGAGCCGTACGCCACGAACCCGCGCGAGAGCGGCACGCCGACCATGACGCCGGCCACGCTGCAGAGGATCGTGCGCCTCCTGGACCGCGACGGCTGGCAGATCCTCATCCACGCGATTGGGGATCGCAGCGTGCGCATGGCGCTCGATGCCTACGAGCAGGCCGCGGCGGCCAATCCCGCGCCCCCCCGCGGCCGGCGGCACCGCATCGAGCACATCGAGACCCTCGATCCCGCCGACATCCCGCGCTTCGCGGAGCTGGGCGTCGTCGCGTCGATGCAGCCGTACCACGCGGTGCCCGTCGTCGGTCCGTCGGACGTCTGGACGGCCAATCTCGGTCCCGAACGCGCCCGGCGAGGCTGGATGTTCGAGACGTTGCGCACCTCCGGCGCGCGGCTGGCCTTTGGCAGCGACTGGCCCGTGGCGACCCTCGACCCGTTGCCGGGCCTGCACGTCGCGGTGAACCGCACCACGCTCGAGGGCCTGCCCGATGGCGGCCTTGTGCCCGAGGAGCGGCTGGCGCTGGCCGCGGCCATCGACGCCTCCACGCGCAACGCGGCCTGGGCGTCGTTCGACGAGCATCGGAAGGGCGTGCTCGACCGCGACATGCTGGCCGATGTCGTGATCCTGACCGAGGACATCTTCGACCTTCCCCCGGAGCGCCTCACCGACGCCGTCGTGCGCACGACCATCTTCGACGGCAAGGTCGTCTACGAGCGCTCGTCCGACTCGACGACGCACTGAACTTCCGGCGCCGCGACCCCGTCAAAGCCGTAGATCTGCCGAACGCCTGCCCCTGCCCGCCCGGCCCACGCCGGGCCCGGAGTCCGTCATGCGCGTGATGCGTCGCGCCTCGCTCGCCCTCTCTCTTGCTGCCGCGCTCCTGGCCCTGCTGCCCGGTCGTCTCGCGGCGGTCGCGCAGACCGATCTCGACGCCTTCATGGAGCGTGTGCTCGCCACGCGCGACGAGAACTGGAAGAAGCTCCAGCAGTACGTGCTCGAGGAGCGCGAGACGCTGCGCGTCACCGGGCCGGGCGGCGGCCCGCTCTACGGCTTCCGCCGCGAGTACAGCTGGTTCGTCAAGGAGGGCCTGTTCGTGCGCAGCCCCCTGTCCGCGGACGGGGTCGCGATAGGTGAGGCGGAGCGCCGCCGGTACGAGGCCGAGTGGCTCCGGCGCGCACGCCGTCGCGAGGTGCGCGCCGCCGGAAGCGGAGCGGACCCGGCGACGACGGCCGCGGACGCTCCCGGCGCCGATGCGACGGGCGCAACCGTGCCCGCGTCGGTCGACCCCATGGACGACGCCCTGCGGCAGACGGTGGAGCCGCGCTTCGTGTCAGCGGCGTACTTCCTGCGGTTCAAGTTCGATCCCGGCCAGTACGCGCTGGTCGGCCGCGAGCGGGTCGATGGGCACGACACCCTCAAGGTCGAGTACTACCCGACGAAGCTCTTCACCGAGGGCCGCACGAGGCCGGACCAGCGGGTCCGCGACCAGGACGATGAGATCGAGGAGAAGCTGAACAAGGTCACCCGCGTGACGCTGTGGATCGAGCCGCGGGCGCACCAGATCCTGCGCTACGACCTCGACGACATCCAGATGGACTTCCTGCCGGGCCGTTCGCTCGTGCGGGTGGAAGGCGCCAGCGCGTCGATGCGGATGGGCGAACCCTTCCCCGGCATCTGGCTGCCGGACACGATCCAGATGCGATTCCGGCTGGCGCTGGCGCTCGGCCCGCTGGCCGCGCGCTACGACGTCCAGTATCACGATTACAGGCAGGCCGACGTGAAGATGAGGGTGAAGTGACGCGCCGGCTGGCGGCGCTGCTGGTCGCGCTCGTGTCGGTCACCGCCACGGCCTCCGCGCAGTCACCCGGCATCGTGCGGGAGGTCCGTGTCCACGGCAACCACACCACGCCTGACTCCGATGTGCTCGCAATCGCGGCGGTGCCTGTCGGCGAGCCTGCCACCGACACGTTGCTGGCGGCGGCCCGCGCGCGGCTCGAGGACAGCGGGCGCTTCGACGGCGTCGAGGTGCTGCGCCGGTTCCGCTCCATCGACGACCCGACCGACCTCGTCGTCATCCTGATGGTGGATGAGCGGCTGGGCGTGAGCGAGGACGACCTCACGCCGGGGCCGCTGCGTCGCCTCTCGGCGGCGGGGATGTGGATGCCGCTCCTGTCCTACGAGGACGGCTACGGCGTCTCGTACGGCGCGCGGTTCAGCCTCGTGGGGCCGCTCGGCGAAGGGTCGCGCCTGTCGGTGCCGCTCACGTGGGGTGGCGATCGCCGGGTGGCCATCGAAGCGGACCGCACCTTCACGCGTGGGGCGGTGACCCGTCTGGCGGCGACCGCCGGCGTCAGCCGGCGCGAGAACCCCTTCGATGACATCGCGGACACGCGCCGCGGTGTCTCCCTGCGCATCGAGCGTGCATTCGGGCCGTGGCTGCGGGTCGCCGGCCTCGGCGGCGCCAGCCGGGTGGATTTCGAGCAGGCGCACGAGAACGGCACGACCGCCGGCGCGGAGCTGGTGCTCGACACGCGGCTCGACCCCTCGTTCCCCCGCAACGCGGTCCACGCCGCGCTGCGCGTCGAGCGCGCGCGCTACGGCGGGCGCGATGCGCTCCGCCGCACCTCGGCGGACGTGCGAGGTTACGTCGGCCTCATCCGGTCCACCGTGCTTGCGGTCCGCGCGCAGGCGTCGCTCGCCGCCGCCCCGCTGCCGCGCTACGAGCGTGCGTTGCTCGGCGGACAGGCCTCGCTCCGCGGCCTGCGCGCCGGCACCGCGGCCGGCGACAACCTTGCCGCGTTCTCGGTCGAACTGCGCGCCCCCCTCACCTCGCCCATCTCGGTCGGCCGCTTCGGCGTGAAGGTCTTCGCGGACGCCGGCACCGTCTGGGACGCCGGCGACACCCTCTCCGGCCGCCAGTTCACCCGCGGCGCCGGCGCCGGCGTGTTCATGGGCGTCTCGCTCTTCTCGATCAACGTCGACATCGCACACACGCACTCAGCCACGAGGGTCAGCATCTCCGCAGGATTGGGCTTCTAGTCCGGAGGAAATGCAGAATCAAGAAAACGGAATCAAGAAAGGAATTGGGAAGGACGAAAGGCAGAATCTGCAGAGCCGGGGCAGGCGTGGCGGATCAGAATCTGCAGGCCGGAAGGACCGCGCGGGAGAATTGTCCCGGAATTCGGCCTGGCATTCGGCGTGCACCAGTGCCTGGCATGGCGGGAACCGCCCATCGCCCTCCGTTCGATCTCCGCCAGCGAACGTTCAGGTTTGCGTGCCTGGTACTGCGTGCGTATCCACGCGATGCCTGGGGCCACGAACCGAGTCGAGTGGTCTGGCGACAGCTTTTGCGAGCCGCGACCTCTGTCGGTGCGAATCTCGAGGAGGCGCAGAGCAGCGCCAGCCGCGCTGACTTCACCGCGCGGATGCGGCTGGTCCTGCGCGAAGCCCGTGAGGCGCTCTACTGGCTGCGGTTGGTGGAAGCGAACGAACTGGCCGGGCGGGAACGGGCGGTCGTGCTCCGGCAGGAAGCACACGAACTGGTCGCCATCATCACGGCGATCATGAAGAGGCTGGATCCCGTGGCGCCGCGCCGGCCACGCTGACGAAGTGGCCTGGGCCTTCTTGAATTCTCCGTTTCCCAATTCCTTTCTTGATTCCGTTTTCTCAATTCATAATTCTGCGCGTCACCAGCGAAGCACCCGTTTCCCTTTCCAGACCGCCCCTTCCTCGACGAACCGCCATTCGGGGTTGCTGGCCGGGTCTCGGAGCTGGGCGAGGGCCTCGTCGAAGGCGGGCAGTCCCGGGTCTTCGCACTCGAAGTAGGTGATGAAGTCGAACTCGCCGGCGCGGCCGTAGCCGTCGGGGTTGTAGTAGATGCGGCGGTGCAGGTGCGGCAGCGCCGCCGAGGCCGCGCCCGCGTGACCGCGGACGGGGCAACCGGCCGACGGGTCGACGTGCGGGTAGAAGTAGGTGTTCCGCTCGAGCGGGTCCATCGCCCACCACGCCGCCGTCTTGCGGATCGGGACGATGATGGCGTTCCTGGCGACACGGCCGGATCGGCGGGAGGGTGCGGTCCGTTGGAGATGCTGCTGCATCTCCAGGCTCGAGTACCGCTGCTGCCGGACGGCGCCGTCGATGGCGCCCACCTCGAAGGCGTCGCCGAGCCGCCGGCGCAGGTCCTCGGCCAGCTCCTCGAGGCGCGGCCGGTACTTGCTGCAGACCTGGACGACGTAGCGGGCGCGCGACAGGCAGGGCCCCTCGAAGGCCGCCCCCTCGGCCGGCGGTTCGGGGTCGCCGTCGCGCACCAGGAACTGCACCGTCTCGAAGACCTGCGCGGCCCCGCTGCCTTCCGTATCGAAATCGTTCGAGAACCCGCGCGCCACCACCTCGCCGACCGCACGCATGCGGGTACCCGCCGCGTCGTCATCGTCGCGTGGAATCACGTAGAGGAACTTCGTGTAGGCAAGGTTCGCCCCTGCCGCCTGCCCGTTCCCGTTCCCGATGGGGGAACCGTTCCCGGTGCCGTTCAGGCCCATTGTCCCCCTCTATCGGCCGGTCCCTCGCCTCGCTGTAGACCGGCCTCACAGACGGAATTCTGAAGTAAGAAAACGGAATTCAGAAAGGAATTGCGGAATTCGGAATTCAATAATTCCTTTCTGGATTCCGTTTTCTCGATTCTCAATTCCCGAGGATGAAGCGCCGTATGGCGAGTGCGAGCCCGGCCTCGTCGTTGCTGGCGGTGCGGTGGAAGCCGTCGTGAAACAGCCCGGGTTCGGCGTTGCCCATGACGACGCCGACGCCGGCCCACTCGAGCATCTCGCGATCGTTGTGGTTGTCACCGATGGCCATCACCTCGTCTCGCGCGAGGCCCAAGGCGTCGGCCACACTGGCAAGCGCGCTGCCCTTCGTCGTCCCGGCCGAGCAGACGTCCACGAGGCAGAAGTCGCGGTGCGGATACTCCGCGACGGAGATCGCGAGGTCGCCGGCCGCGGGCAGCGCCGCCAGCTCCGCCTGGAGCCTCCGCATCTCCTCGACGCCTCCATTGAAGGCGACCTGGATCGGGTCCTCGTCCAGGGCGTCCTCGAGCGCGGCCACCTCGGCGATGAGGTGGCGATTGCGCTCGCGGAATCCCGCGCGGTTCGGGTGCGACCAGTCCATGCGGTCGTAGACGAGGTGGCCGGCCCCCGGCCGGTCGAAGAGCACGACCGTCGACGGGCGCCACGACGCCGTGGCCGTCAGGATGTCGCGCGCCAGCGTGCGTGGCAGCAGCCGGCGCACGAGCGTCTCGCCGGTGCGCATCCGCGCAATCGCGCCATTGTGCACGATGAGCGTCAACGGATCGGCCACCCCCGCGACGGGCGGCTGGGCGAACGAGAAGCTGCGGCCGGTGGCCACCGCGAGGTGGACCCCGGCCCGCGCGGCCGCGGCCAGGGCCTCGAGGTTCGCCGGCGGCACCTGCCCGGCCGAGTCGAGCAGCGTGCCGTCGATGTCGGTGGCAATCAGGCGGATGCGGCGAGGCGCGCCGGGTGGCGTCACGAGATGCGCTTGACGAACGCCTCGTAGCCCTCGCCGCTCCGGGCATCGAAGTACATCGCGAAGTCCTCGCCGACCGCCTCGAGGTGCGCCAGGTAGTGCGGGTCCTTGTAGGCGGCGCGGATCTCGGGCAGCACCGGTCGCAGCCGTTCCCAGACGAGCAGCAGCTCCCGCCCACTCTGGAAGAAGAGCTCCTTGTGCAGGATGCCGGAGGTGATGAACGACGCCACCAGGTCCCAGTAGGTGATCACCTGGCGGTAGAAGGCATTCTCGTCCGAGCCGGACGGCGCCAGCGCCTGCAGCTCCTGGAGTGACTTCACCTTGAACTTCGCGGTGAACCAGGCCCGTGCCTGGCGCATCCGCTCCTCGCGCCGCATCTCGTACAGCCTCAGCAGCAGGTTGGCGTCATCGAACGTCGGCCGTGCAGTCATCGCTCTCCGCCTCGCGTATCCATGCCGGAAACTCATCGACCCCGTCAGGGGACCGGATAAGTGAAAACGGCTGGATTACACTAGAAAGGTTATGAACCCGTGGGACCAGTTTACCGGGGCGAACGCCGGTTACGTCTACGAGCTGTACGAACGCTACCAGAACGACCCCTCGTCCGTGGACGAGGCGACCCGGCAGGCCTTCGCCACCTGGACCCCGCCCGGCCTCGGGCCGGCCGAGCCCGGCCGTCCGGAGGTGGGGACCATCGACCCGGCGAGTGTCGACGCCGCGGTCGCGGCCTTCCAGCTCGCCCAGTCGATCCGGCGCTTCGGCCACCTCGCGGCGAAGATCGATCCGCTGGGCCTGAACGATCCCGACGGCGACCCGTCGCTGCTGCTCGCGACCTACGGGCTCACCGTCGACGTGCTCAAGCGCGTCCCCGCCTCCATCGTCGGCGGTCCGGCGGCCGAGGGTGCGTCGGACGCCTACGAGGCCATCGAGCGGCTGCGCCGCACCTACTGCGGGACGACGGGGCACGATTACAACCAGGTGTTCGTGCCGGACGAGCGCGCGTGGCTGTGGCACGCGGTCGAGTCGGGCCAGTTCCGCCCGCCCCGTGACCCGATCAACGCCCCCGAACTGCTCGACCGCATCACGCAGGTCGAGGTCTTCGAGCGGTTCCTGCACCGGACCTTCCCGGGCAAGACCCGCTTCTCGATCGAGGGTCTCGACATGATGATCCCGATCATCGACGAGATCATCTCGGACGCGGCGAAGGCCGGCGTGCACCACGTGATGATCGCGATGGCGCACCGCGGGCGCCTGAACGTGCTCGCGCACACGCTGCAGAAGCCGTACGCGCAGATCCTGGCGGAGTTCAAGGACCCGCTGTTCACCCGCGCGTGGCGCATCGACCTCGGCTGGATGGGCGACGTGAAGTATCACGCCGGGGCGCGGTACGTCTCCGGCGGCGACCACCCGGAGTCGCTGGTCGTCTCGATGCCGCCGAACCCGAGCCACCTCGAGGCGGTCGACCCTGTGCTGAACGGCATGGCGCGCGCGGCGTCCACCGACGCCAGCCAGCCCGGCCCGCCGCGCTTCGACAAGGCGAAGGTTCTCGCGATCTGCATCCACGGCGACGCGGCGTTCCCGGGCCAGGGTGTCGTCGCCGAGACGCTGAACCTGTCACGCCTCGCCGGCTACGACGTCGGCGGGATGATCCACATCATCGCGAACAACAACCTCGGGTTCACCGCCGTCCCGGACGAGTCGTACAGCACCAGCTACGCGAGCGGCCTGGCGCGCGGCTTCAAGATCCCGATCACGCACGTCAACGCCGACGACCCGGTCGCCTGCATCGAGGCGGCGCGCCTCGCCTGGGCGTATCGCGAGCGTTTCGCCCTCGACTTCCTGATCGACCTGGTGGGCTACCGCCGTCACGGCCACAACGAGGGTGACGAGCCCGCGTTCACCCAGCCGGGCGTCTACCAGATCGTGTCGGGCCACCCGACCGTGCGTGAGCAGTTCGCCCGGCAGCTCGTCGAGCAGAAACTGGTGCCCGAGACGCGGCCGGACGAGATGGTGCGCGAGCGGTTCCAGGTGCTCGAGGAGATCTACCAGTCGCTCAAGCCCGAACAGGACTACGTGCCGCCGGTGCCGGTCGAGCCGCCGACGGGCGCGGCCAACCGCGCGGTCACCGCGGTGCCGCTCGAGCGGCTCCAGGCGCTCAACGCCGCGCTGCAGGAGGTGCCCGAGGGCTTCACGGTGCACCGCAAGCTCGAGCGCGGCCGCGAGCGACGCCGGACCATCTTCGACACGCCCGACGAGCGCACGATCGACTGGTCCACCGCCGAGGAGCTGGCCTTCGCGTCGATCCTCGAGGATGGCGTGCCGATCCGCCTCACGGGCGAAGACGTCAAGCGCGGGACGTTCAGCCACCGCCACGCCACCTACCGTGACGCCGTCAGCGGCGAGGAGTACGTCCCGCTGCAGCGCATCCCGCAGGTGGCGGCGTCGTTCGAGATCCACAACAGCGCGCTTTCGGAGAACGCCGCGCTCGGCTTCGAGTTCGGCTACAACATCCAGGAGCCCTCGCGGCTGGTGCTGTGGGAGGCCCAGTACGGCGACTTCATCAACGGCGCGCAGGTGGTGCTCGACGAGTTCGTGCTCACCGGCCGCGCCAAGTGGGGCCTCGCGCCGTCGCTCGTGCTGCTGCTGCCGCACGGCTACGAGGGCCAGGGACCGGACCACTCGAGCGGGCGCCTCGAGCGGTTCCTGCAGCTCGCCGCCGACACGAACATGCGCGTCGCCAACTGCACCACGGCCGCGCAGTACTTCCACCTGCTGCGGCGCCAGGCGGCGCTGCTCGACACCGACCCGCTCCCGCTCATCGTGATGACGCCGAAGAGCCTGCTGCGGCACGCCGCGACGGCCTCGACGCCGCGCGAGCTCGCCGAGGGCCGCTTTGAGCGTGTCATCGACGACAGCGAGGTGCAGCGCGCGAAGGTGAAGCGGCTGGTGCTCTGCAGCGGCAAGATCCACGTGGACCTGGCCGCCGCGGAACAGCGCGCGAAGTCGAACGTCGCCCTCGTGCGCATCGAGCAGCTCTATCCGTTCCCGGCCGAGCGGCTTGCCGAGGTCCTCGACGGGTACCCGAAGCTCCGGGACATCTGCTGGGTGCAGGAGGAGCCGGAGAACATGGGGGCGTGGGAGTTCCTGCGCCCGCTGCTCGAGCAGGTGATCGATGGCCGCTGGCCGCTGCGGTACATCGGCCGCGCCCGCAACTCGAGCCCGTCGGAGGGGTCGGCGGCATGGCACGCCGTCAACCAGCGCGCCATCGTCGAGCAGGTGTACGAGGCCAGGGCCGACAAGACCGACCACGACCGGGTGCTGTCGAAGCAGGTGTAGGCCGCCGGCACGGCATCCGCATCAACCATACGCACAGAGACTGGAATGGCTACGAACATCGTCGTCCCCGAGCTGGGGGAGTCCGTCGTCGAGGCGCGCGTCGCGAAGTGGATCAAGCGGGAGGGCGACCGCGTCAGCGCGGGCGACCCGCTCGTCGAGCTCGAGACCGAGAAGATCGATCTCGAGGTGAGCGCCGACCGCGCCGGCGTGCTCACGAGCATCCGCCACGGCGAGGGCGCCGACGTGAAGGTCGGTGAGGTCCTCGCGATCCTGGACGAGGCGGGGGCCGCGGCACCCGCGGAAGTCGCGCCTTCGCAGGCTGCGGAAACCGGCGAAGTCTCGCCGAAGCAGGCTGCGGAAAGCGGCGGAGCCGCCCAGCCGCAGCCTGCGAAGGCGGGAGCCGCAGCAACGACCGAGAAGCGCGCCACCCCCACCGCGAGGAACGTCGCCCGCGAGCAGAACGTCGCGCTCGATGGGGTCGCGGGCTCGGGCCCCGGTGGCCGCGTCATGAAGGGCGACGTGCTGAAGGCCGGCTCGGCCACGCAGCCGGCTGCCGCCAAGGCGCCCGCGCCCGCCGCCCCGGCCCCGAAGCCGGTGCCGCCGCGCCCAGACGGCGATCGCGCCGAGACCCGCGAGCGCATGACCAAGCGGCGGCAGACGATTGCCCGCCGCCTCGTCGAGGCCCAGCACACGGCCGCCATGCTCACCACGTTCAACGAGGTGGACATGACCGCCGTGATGGCGCTCCGCGCGCGCCGCAAGGAGGCCTTCCAGAAGGCGCACGGCGTCGGCCTCGGCATCGCCTCGTTCTTCGTCAAGGCGGCCATCGGCGCCCTCAAGGCCTTCCCCGCCATCAACGCGGAAATCCAGGGCGACGAAATCGTCCACAAGCACTACTACGACATCGGCATGGCGGTCGGCGCCGAGGGCGGCCTGGTCGTGCCCGTGATCCGCAACGCCGAGCAGCTCTCGGTCGCGGAGATCGAGCTGGCCATTCGCGACTTCTCGAAGCGCGCGAACGACGGCTCGCTCACCCTCGACGACCTCAAGGGCGGCACGTTCACGATCACCAACGGCGGCGTCTTCGGCTCGCTGATGAGCACGCCGATCCTCAACCCGCCGCAGGTGGGCATCCTCGGCCTGCACAAGATTGCCGACCGCGCCGTGCCCGTGGACGGCCAGGTCGTCATCCGCCCGATGATGTACCTCGCCCTCAGCTACGACCACCGCATCGTCGACGGCCGCGAGGCCGTGCAGTTCCTGGTCCGCGTCAAGGAGTTCATCGAGGACCCGGCGTTCATGATGCTCGAGGGCTGACGCCCTTCACGCGTCCGGCGTACGCGACACGGGCCGGACCTCCCCACGGAGGCCCGGCCCGGTGTCCGTACGGCCCCCCTGCCTGTCAGGGGACGATGACGAGCACCTCGTTCGAGACGCTGCTGGTCCCGGCCCCGTTCCTGGAGCGCACCCGGACGTAGTACGCCCCGGGCGGCACGTTGTTCACGATGACGAACGACGCCCGGCTCCCGGTGCCGGTGTTCACGAGGTTGGCGAGGCCCGGCGCCGTGCCCGCCTCGAGCACGTAGTCCGTCGGGGCCGCGCCATTGGCGGGCGCCGTCCAGGAGAGCAGCACGCTCGTGCCGCTGACCTGGTACGCCAGGCCACTCGGCGCCTCGGGTGGCAGGACGCACCCGTCCGCGCACACCGTCAGCATCACCTCGTTCGACGCCGCGGACGTGCCGTCCGCGTTCATCGCCTTCATGCGCACGTAGAAGACCCCGTTCGCCACGCTGCCGAAGGTGACGCTGGTCGAGGCCGTGGAGATCGCGAAGACGCCGGCATTGGATGCGCCCGGCGCCGTGCCGGCCTCCAGGATGTACGTCGTCGGTGCGCCGCCCGTCACCGGGGCATTCCACATCAACGTCACCGATCGGCCGTTCACGTGGGCCGCCAGCGAGGAGGGCGCCCCCGGCGGGTTGGGGGTCGGCGTCGGCCCCGGGCCACCCGACTGGCAGGCGGCGCTGTTCTGCGGCGTCGCGGTCGTCAGCATGATGAAGTCCGTGGCGTTGTCGTTGGTGTCCTGGTCGCCCAGGCGCGCGAACGACTGCCCGGTCAGGTCCCCGAGCAGCCCGCCTTCACCGAGCACGGACTGCGGATCCAGGTCGTCGGACGGGCGTCTGGCGGCGCTGTCCTGGATCCTGCCCGCGGGGTTGCTGACCGCGTAGCTACGGCCGAAGGTCGACAGCCCCTGATCGGCGGTGACCCCGAAAAAGGTCTCAGACGCCGGCGCCATGAGCAGGTACGTGCAGCCTGCCCCGAGTGTCGTGCCGGGGGGCAGCGTCTCCGAGAGCGTCACCCGCTGCTCGAACGTCGCCGAGGCATAAAGCTTCCAGCCGCTGACGTCCACCGCCGCGCCCGAGACGTTCTTGAGCTCCACGAACGACCCGAACTCGTTGATCAGCACGGGCGACGTCCCGAGCGCCTGCCCGGCGGTGACGGCAATTTCGGCGGACGTCGGGGCGACATTGCCACAGGAGTTGACCCCGTTCACGCGCACGTAGTTCGTGCCGCCCGGGAGCGTCATCGTGATGCCGCGCTTCTTCTGGAAGGGCGGCTGCGTGACCAGGACGTCCGACAACCCGGGGGCCGAGCCCACGGACACCGTCCAGGTCAGGTCGTCCGCGTTCGTCCAGACGACCTGCACCTCGTTGCTCGCGCCGAACGGCCGCCACGCCAGGTCCGTCGCCGCGGCCGGTGTCGGGCACGACACCGTGACCGTCGCCTCGTTGGACGCCGTGCCGATGCCCGACCCGTTCACGGCCCGCACGCGCGCGAAGTACATCGTGCCGATGGTCAGCGTGCCGGTCGTGTACGTCGTCGCGACCGGTATCTGGGCATTGATGACGTTGCTGGCACCGCTCGTGGTGCCGACCTGGACGATGTAGCTCGTCGGTGTGCCGCCCGTCGTGGGCGCCGTCCAGGTGAGCGTGACGGTGAAGTCGGCGTTGGCCACCGCGGTGAGGTTGCCGGGGGCGCCAGGGGTCTGCGCGGAGAGAGTGGAGGCGGCGAGCACGAGCGCCGCGACGGACAACGGAATCGTTCGAAGCATACGGCCTCCTGTGGGGACGGCCGGGGGGTGCGACCTCGATTGTGACACAGGCATTGGCGCGAGCGTTCTGCCTCCTTACTTCTGCCTTCTTACTTCTCAAGTGTCGATCAGCGCCTCGTTACGCGGCGCGACACGGCTCAGCCGGCGCGGCGCTGCGTCACCAGGGCCCGGAAGATGATCAGGTGCCCGCTCCAGGCGGCGGTCACCATCACCGCCGGCAGCCACACGAACGGCGCGAGCGTCACCCAGACGTTCAGCCGGTCGGGGCCGAACGCGTGGAATCGCGGTGTCGACAGCACCGCGATGACGACGATGTTGACGAGCAGGAGCAGGCCGATCACGTTCCAGGCCGCCACGAGCCAGCGCGGCACCCGTACCGTGGCCAGGGCCGCGGCCATCAGGAGCGCCGTGGCGCCGGTGATGATGTCGAAGTTCAGCCCCTCGTAACTCATCTGCGGCGGCATGAGGCCCTCGACGTAGGCGCGGTGCATCAGCAGTTCCAGCGGCACGCGGAACCCCTGCACGCCGACGAGCGCCCACAGCGGCAAGCCCCGCGCGAGGCGGTCGCCAACCGGCGACATCGCGAGCGCGATGCCGATGACGACGACCGCGGCCGCCAGGAACATGAACGGCGGGGGCGTGCGGTCGAAGTCTCCCAGCCAACCCGACTCCGCGGCCACCCAGGTCACCGCCATCCAGGCGATCGCGACCGCCGCACCGATGGCTGCGTGGCGGCGCGCCGCGCGCGCCCCGTCGCCGAGCGAGAGGGAGGCGAGCGCGATGCCCGCGACCAGCAGGGACACGACGGCAATCGGCAGCAGGATGAAGCCGACGGCAAGGCCGGACGAGGGGATGGGGAGGGGGGAGAAGTAGTCCATGACGGGTGCGGGGCGAACGGCCCCTCCCGGAATTCTAGTACGATACGAAGATGCTGTCCCGCGTTCTTGCCCTTGCCGTCGCCGCCGCCTGCCTGCTCGGTGGCGCCGTCCTCGCGCACGGCCAGGCCACTCCCCCCCCGCCCGACGCCCCGCCGGCCGACGCCGTGAAGAAGCCGTCCGGGCTGGCGTACAAGGTCCTGCAGGAGGGCACCGGGACCGAGCACCCCTCCACCGCGGACCTCGTGACCGTGCACTACACCGGCTGGACGCAGGGCCGTGTGTTCGACAGCTCCGTCGAGCGCGGCGAGCCGGCGACGTTCCCCGTCGACAAGGCCATCAAGGGCTGGATCGAGGGCCTCTCGGACATGGTCGTTGGCGAGAAGCGCCGGCTGTGGATCCCCCAGGCGCTGGCCTACGCCGGCCAGCGCGGCCGGCCGCAGGGCATGCTGGTGTTCGACGTCGAGCTGCTCGACGTGATGCCGTCCCCCTCCACGCCGCCGGCCGACGTCGCCGCCCCGCCGGACGATGCCATCCGCACGGCTTCGGGACTGGCATACAAGGTGCTGAAGCCGGGGACCGGCACCGAGGGCCCCACCGCCGCGAGCGAGGTGACGGTGCACTACTCCGGGTGGACGGCCTCCGATGGCAAGCTGTTCGACAGCTCCGTGATGCGTGGGGTGCCGGCCACCTTCCGGCTCGGCGACGTCATCGAGGGCTGGGCCGAAGGGATGCAGCTCATGACCATCGGCCAGCGCATGCGGTTCTGGATTCCCGAGGAGCTTGCCTACAAGGGCGAGGCCGGGTCGCCGGCCGGCATGCTGGTGTTCGATGTGGAGCTGCTGGGATTCCGGACGCCGCAGTAGGAAGGCGCCGCCGGCAGGGGACAACCAGCCACGAAGGGCACGAAGACCACGAAGATCACCAAGGTAGGGGCTGGAGTACCGAGCGCGGTGAAAATGGGGTCTGACCCCTTATCCGGGTGGGAGCGAAGTGAGAGATGCCCATCTGTGCATCCCGTGTCATCTGTGCATCCCGCTTTCATCTGTGCATCTGTGTTATCTGTGCCATCTGTGGCCTGTGCCATCTGTGGCCTGTGCCATCTGTGGCTTGTGATATCTGTGGCCCATGACTGACGGCAATCGCGGCATCCTCGCCCTCCTCGCCGGCATCCTCGTCATCGGCCTGACGGCCGTCATCCCTGCCGCGCAGTCGGCCGTCGAGCTCGACAGCTATGCCGAGTGGAAACGCCGGGGCGAGCTGATCGTGGATGGCCAGCAGGTCGTCGCCGACGGGTCGACGCGCTGGAAGGGGCGCTTTTCGGCCATCGCGGCGGTCCCGCTCGGCGACGAGGTGCGCGTCAAGGGCACGCGGCGCGCGGACGGCCGGGTGCTGGCGAGCGAGATCGACGTGCGGCCCAACGGCACGGCGCTCTTCGAGCCCGACGTGCAGGAGGGCTCCAACGAGCTCGAAGGGCTCTGGCTGAAGAACGGCGAGGCCTTCGAGGCGTCGGAGGACGGCAAGAAGCAGGTGATCGGCGAGATCGAGAAGGACGGCGCGCGCGTCGAGCGGGTGCGCCGGCTCGTGACGCGCCTGGCGCCGCCCTACGTGAAGCAGGACCGCCTGCGTGTCTACGTGATCGACAACAAGGAATGGAACGCCATGGCGATGGGCAACGGCGCCGTCTGGGTGTTCCGCGGCATCATGGACGACATGTCGGACGACGAGCTCGCCATCGTCGTCGGGCACGAGCTGGCGCATTACACGCACGAGCACTCGCGCCGGCAGATGCGGCGGGGGATCTGGACGCAGCTCGCGGGCCTGAGCGCGCTGCTCGCGGCCGAGGCCATCGACAGCCCGGCGCTGCGGGGCGCGGCGCAGGCGGGTGCCGCGTTGACGCTCTCGGCGCTGACGGCCGGCTATGGACGCGACCTCGAGGATCAGGCCGACCGGGTGGGCCTGCGCTACGCCTACGAGGCGGGCTTCGACGTGCGCCGCGCCCCTGCGGTGTGGCAGCGGTTCCTGGACAAGTACGGCGAAAGCGACCGGTTCACCAATTTCTTCTTCTCCGATCACTCCCTGGCCAGCGCCCGTCGCCGGAATCTCGAACAGGAGATCGCGTACAACTACCCGCGCCGTCGCTAGGGCCCGGCCGAATTGCCCCTGCGCGCTGGCGCGGAACTTGTAGTCTTCCGCCGCACGGAAAAAGGGGTCAGACCCCTTTTCGAGGGGATTCGGGAAAAAGGGGTCTGACCCCTTATCCGATTTTCGGCCGCCACCAGCCACCACACCCATGTCTGCCACCGCCACGCCGCCGCCGCCCGAGACCACCCGCGCCCTGCGCTCGCTGCATCGCCTGATCGGCAACACGCCGCTGCTGGTGATCCACGTCCGCTTCCGCGGCCAGTCGCGACGCATCTTCGCGAAGTGCGAATCGCTCAACCTGACGGGCAGCATCAAGGACCGCATGGCCCTCTACGTGCTCGAGCAGGCCTATCGCGACGGCAGCATCGAGCCCGGCGCGCCCATCGCCGAGGCGACGAGCGGCAACACCGGGATTGCCTTCGCCGCCGTCGGCCGCGCGCTCGGCCATCCCGTGACGATCTTCATGCCCGACTGGATGAGCGAGGAGCGCATCTCCCTCATCGCCAGCTTCGGCTCCTCCATCGTGCTCGTGAGCCGCACCGACGGCGGGTTCCTCGGCAGCATCGAACGCGCCGAGGCCATGGCGGCGGCCGATCCACGGGTGTTCCTCCCGCGCCAGTTCTCGAACGAGGCGAACGTCGCGGCGCACGCCGAGACCACGGGACCGGAGATCGTCGCGCAGCTCGCCACGCAGGCCCTGGCCCCGGATGCCTTCGTCGCGGGGGTCGGCACGGGCGGCACCGTGATGGGCGTGGCCCGTGCGTTCTCCGCGGCCGGCCACAAGGTCCGGGTGCACCCGCTGGAGCCGGCGGAGTCGCCGACGCTCTCGACCGGCCACAAGGTGGGCGCCCACCGCATCCAGGGCATCTCGGACGAGTTCATCCCGCCCATCGTCCATCTCGACCAGCTCGCGCCCGTCGTGTCGGTGCACGACGGCGACGCCATCCTGATGGCCCAGGCGCTGGCCGCCCGTGGACTGGCCGTCGGGATCTCCTCCGGCGCCAACCTGGTCGGCGCGCTGCAGGTGCAGGACCAACTCGGCGGCGACGCGACGGTGGTCACCGTGTTCGCCGACAGCAACAAGAAGTACCTGAGCACCGATCTGCTGCGGCCGGAGCGGTCGCAGCCGGGGTACCTCTCCGCGGAGACCGAGATCGAGGGCTTCGAGGCCATCTCGCGGACCTGCATGTACTGCGCGCGGTGACGGCCCCCGTCCCCGGCGCCTGGCAACACGTCGAGATCGACCGCGGTGATGCCGGCACACGCATCGACCGAGTCCTGCTGCGCCACCTGGCCCACCGCCGTGGCGTCTCACGCACGCGTATCCAGGCCTGGATTGCATCCGGCGACGTGCGCATCAACGGCACGCCCGCGCCCCGCGCCTCGTGGCGGGTGGCCGCCGGGGACGACATCCAGGTGCGCCTCCCCGAGGAAGCGCCTCGCGCGCGAATGGAGGCCGAACACGTCCCACTCGACGTGATCTTCGAGGACGAGGACCTGCTGGCCGTGCACAAGCCCGCCGGCATGGTCGTGCACCCTTCCTACAAACACGCCGCTGGAACCCTGATGAACGCGCTGCTGGCGCACACGCCGACACCCGGGCTCGTGCACCGGCTCGACAAACTCACGTCCGGGATCGTGCTGGTCGCGAAGCGACGTGACGTGCACGCGGCGCTGCAGGGCGCGATGGAGCGACGCGCCATCGACAAGGACTATCTCGCGATCGTGCACGGCCGCCCCTCGCCGGCACGCGGGACCATCGACCTCGCGCTCGATCGTGATCCATGGGACCGGCGGCGCGTGACGGTACGCGACCGCGGCGGGGTGCCGTCCGTGACCAGGTACGAGGTGGTCTCGAAGATGAAGGCCCCGCCGGACCGGAGCCTGTCGCTCGTCCGATGCCGGCTGATCACGGGGCGCATGCACCAGATCCGCGTGCACCTGGCGGCACGCCAGTGGCCGATCGTGGGTGATGCCACCTACGGCCCGAAGCCCCTCCCGCGACTGGGCGACGAAGCCCTCGACGCGCTGGCCAGGGGGCTCGGTCGCCAGGCTTTGCACGCGTGGCGGGTCTCGCTGGCGCATCCGGGCACGGGCCGGCGCCTGACCGTCGAGGCGCCCGTGCCCCGCGACCTCGCGGCGCTGGCGCGGGCGGCCGGGCTGACGCTGCCTCAGTAGTAGACGTTCTCCGCGCCGCGCTCGGCCACGAGTTGATCGAACCGCTGCAGGATGAGATCCCGCCGGTGCAGCACCGCGCGAATCTCGAAGATCGAGATCCAGTTGCGCGTCACCGCGACGAGGTCGTCCTCGGTGAGCGCCTGGAGGCGCCCGTAGAGGTCGTGCGAGATCCGCTGGAGGCGCTGCGGTTCGCGCAGCGTCGCCGACAGGCGGAACGCGCGCGTGAAGTCGAGCATCACGAGCCGCCAGTCCCGCGTGTACAGCACGTTGCCCTTGTTCCGATCGGTGTCAGCCACGAGCGCCGCGAAGACGCTCATGCGGTGGACCTGCCGTTCGTACTCCCCCTGGTCGGGTGGCCGGATGCCCTTGTCCTGTCGCTCCTCCTCGTCGAACATCACCTCGTCCACCCACCAGCTCAGGGCCCCGAGGTTGCCCTTGTAGGAGCGCTCGACCGTGACGGGCATCATGTCGGCGAGGCCGAGGAGCCGGGCAATGCGGAAGGCGGCCACGTTGTAGCCCCAGTAGTCCACGAAGTCTCGTTCGCCCGCGCGCCGGCGCCCCTCGAGCAGATCGCCCATGCTCGCCCGTTCATCCACCGCCTGGAAGGCGGCATCATGCGTGAACGTGCCGTCGGAGAGGGTGAGGCGCTGCGGACGGGTCACACCCTTGCCAATCGGCACCGCCTTGATGACCCGGGCGGAACGAAGGAACTCGACGCGCGCGTCGATGTCGGTGGGCGGCGGGGCCTGCTGGCTGCGGGCCAGGGTGTCTGAAGCAGGCTGGGACACGAGCCCGACGGCGACGAGCGCCGCTCCGATCCACGCGAATGGCACGGGAGAGGCCTCCTGCCGATGCCTGCCTCACGTCCGCACCGGCCGACCGGTGAGGGGCATCGCGCTCATCCATATCGTGCGCTGTCGCGGTGCCTCCAGGCAAGCCACCTGGCCCGGGGTGGGCGTCCCGGTCGCCGTCAGCCGTCGCAGGCCGGGCGTCGTCCCCGGAAGCGGAACGTGTGGCGTCGGTGGTCCACGGACACGCTGGCGAGCCCCGCGGCTGCCAGGCGCGCCGTGAATGTGCGTGGATCGACCGGGAGGAACGTGTCGAACACGTGGATGGCGCGAAGGGCGATGCTCGCCAGGCTGTCACTGCCCGCCAGCAGGCCCCCGGGACGCAGGACCCGGACCGCCTCGTGCAGCAGTCGATCCTGGAGGTCGACGGACGGCACGTGGTGCAGCATCGTCAAGGCGACGACCGCGTCCATCGAGGCGTCCCGGAACGGCAGGCACGTCGCGTCGCCTCGGACCACTCCGACCCGTCCGGCCCACTGCAGGGCGAGGCCCCCCGCCAGGCCTTCGTCGAGTTCCAGGCAGATCAGACGGTCCGCGCGGGCCTGGAGCACCGGGGTCGCGGCGCCTGGCCCCGGGCCGATCTCGAGTACGTCGCGACCCGGACTGAGCCCCTCCAGCACCCACGGCACCAGCTCGTCGCTGACGTGGCGCCGCCAGAACGCGGATCGACACAGCCAATGGTGCAGGCGGTTCATGGGAGCGCGTCGTCCGGTGGAACTGCGGCGCCCATCACGTCTGCCGCTGACCGGGCGGTTGGGCTCACCGCCGGGCGCCCCCAGCGGAAGCGGGTCCCCACCCGGGGTGCGTCGCGCACGTGCAGCGCGTCGAGTCTCGGGGCATGCGCGCGCAGGAGGTCGCTGCGGGTGAGGATGCCGGCCACCGTGTCCGGGCTCGCGCGATCGACGACGGGCAGGCGGCCGACGCCTTCGCGGACCATCTCGTCGGCGGCCTCCCGGAGCGACCAGTGCATGAACGCCACCACCGGCGGCCGCGCGATCAGGTCGCCGATGGACGTGCCGGCATCCGCGGCGTGGAGGTCACGACGCGTGACCACGCCCGCGAGCCGGTCGACGGCGTCGAGGACCGGATAGCCCTGGTGCGACAGCGCGGGATCGTCCTGCAGCCGCGCCCGGACCACGTCGACGGCCTCGTCCGCCCTGAGCGTGACCACCGGCCGCGATGCCCACGCGTGCACCGGCTGCTGCCGCAGGTGGTCCACCTCGTATCCGCGCGCGACGGGAATGCCGCGGCGGACGATCTTCTCGGTCATGATCGAGTAGCGCATGTTCAGCATGGAGATGAGGTACGCCGCCGCGCAGCCGCCCAGCAGCGGCAGCAGGCCGACCGGCTGCCGCGTCGTCTCGAAGGCGAAGACGACCCATGCCAGCATCGAGTGCGAGGCACCCGTGAAGAGCGCCGCCATGCCGACGAGGGCCGCCAGGCGCGGGTCCACACCGGCCTGGGGCAGCAGCGCCGCCGCCGCGACGCCGCTTGCCGCGCCAAGCGCGCCTCCGACCGTGAAGAGGGGCGCCAGCGTGCCGCCCGACGTGCCGCTGCCAAGCGCGACCGACCACGACAGGAACTTCAGCAGCCCCAGGAGCAGCACGGCCTGCCACGGGAAGGCGCCCTGGAGGATGTGCTCGATGTTCTGGTAGCCGACACCGAGCGTCGCCGGCTCGAGGTAGCCGATTACGCCCACGCCGAGCCCGCCGATGACGGGCCACCACATCCAGTGGATCGGCAGGCGCTCGAAGGCGTCCTCGATGGCGAAGACGGCCCGCGTCACGACCACGCCCAGCAGGCCCATGAGCGCGCCGAGCGCGATGTAGGCCGCGATGGCTGCCCCGCCCGGCTGATCGACGATCGGCATCGCGAACACGGGTTCGGCGCCGTGGAAGGCGATGCGCACGGCCGTCGCGACCGCGGCGGCCAGCGCCACCGGGATGATCGAGCGCGCGCGGAACTCGAAGAGCAGCAGCTCGATCGCGAGCAGCACCGCCGCCACCGGTGTCCCGAAGGTCGCCGCCATGCCGGCGGCCGCCCCGGCCGAGAGCAGGATCTTCCGCTCGATGGGCGTGATCTCGACGACCTGTCCCAGGAGCGATCCGAGTGCCCCGCCGGTGGCGATGATCGGTCCCTCGGCGCCGAACGGCCCCCCGGTCCCGATGGCCACCGCTGCCGATACCGGCTTGAGCACCGTCAGCCGCGGCGGGATGCGGCTGGCATTCGTGAGCACCTGTTCCATCGCCTCGGGAATGCCGTGGCCGCGAATGGCGGCCGATCCGTATCGCGCCATCAGGCCGACGACGAGCCCGCCGGCCATGGGCGGGAGGAGGACGAGCCACCCGAGATGGTGCCCGGCCGGGCTGGCCGGAGCGAGCGACCAGCGGCCGTAGAACGAGAGATTCGTCACGAATGCGATCAGACCCGTGAGAATCTCGGCGACGATGGCCGCGGCCGCCCCGAGCCCCATCGCGAGCAGGCTGGTGAAGACGACCCGCCGGTCCACGGGAGGCGGCGCGTCGCGGACGCCGGTGCGCGTCAGCGCGGGGCCGAGCGACGGGGCGACTGGTACCCGCTCGCTCATGCCGGGCCTCCGGCCTCGAAGAACATCGTGGGCCGGCGCGCCGGTGCGACGGCATCGGCCATCGCCGCGAGGGCGCTGGCGACGTCGCGGCGGCGCACGGGGGGCAGGTCCATCACCGCTGCTATCAGGCGCTCCTGGGCGGGCGAGGCGGAGGCCTTGAGCGCGTGCCGTCCGGCGACGGTGAGCGAGAGGACACGACGTCGGCGGTCGCGTGCGTCGGGCCGGCGGTTGACGAGGCCTCGCGCGACCAGCCGCGAGACGACCACCGAAACGGTGCTTTGGTGGGTGAAGGTGCGCGAGGCGAGGTCGTTCACGGTGAGGCCGTCGCGCTCGGCCAGGCGGCGAAGGACGAAGTGCTGGGCCGCGGTCAGGCCGCTCCGCCGCTCGGTCTGGGTGGAGGCCTCCCGCAGGCCCTGCACCAGCCGGCGGACGCCGTCGAGCACCCGCTGCACGTCGGCGGTCTCCGGACGAGATATATTGGTTCCCATGTATCAGGTCCAGTGTAGCACCGGCCCCGCAGGACCTTCCCGCCGCGGGGGCGGCGCGACGGCATGACCGGCGATGCGCTCTCGAGCGGCACCCTCGTCGCCCGCGAGCGCGCGATGTCGCGGCTGGTGGCCGTGTACATCGGGACGGGCCTGCTCTTCATGCTGGTGCCGGGGACCTTCCTCGGCGTCGTGAACCTGATCCAGATCAGCGGACGCGCCGACCCCGCGCTGGTCGATCCGGCCTGGCTCCAGGCGCACGGGCACGCGCAGCTCTTCGGGTGGATCGGCAGCTTCATGCTCGGGATCGGCTTCTACTCCCTCCCTGCTGCGCGCGGGCACCTCCGGGAGGGATGGACCTGCTGGGCGCTGTGGAGCGCAGGCGTCGCGCTCCGGTGGGCGGGCCAGGTGTGGCTGCCCGGCGGCCTCTGGCGGGTGGCGCTTCCCGTGTCGGCCGCCCTCGAGCTCACTGCGTTCCTCCTGTTCCTGCGCGCGCTCGGTGGACACCATCGCCGCGACGGCGCCGGTCGTCCAGCGCCGTGGGTGCTGGTCGTCATGGCCGGCACCGCGGGATGGGTCGCGGTCCTGCTGCTGAACCTCGGCCTCACCGTCGCCGCCGCGATGCGCGGCGCCTCGCCGGCCATCGGCACGGCCATCAACCAGCACTTCCTGACACTGATGGCCTGGGGGGTCGTCGCGCCCTTCATCTGGGGCTTCAGTGCCCGATGGCTGCCGGTCCTGCTCGGGCTGCAGCCGCTCAGGCCGCTGGTGCTCGGCGCGGCCGTGGCGGCCGTGGCGGCGGGCATCACGCTCGCCTTCCTGGGTTTCGCACTGGCCGCCGCCTGGTGCCTGCTGGCGGCGGCCGTGTCGGCGGCGTGGGGACTTCGCCTGTTCGAGCCGACCGCGGCGCAGCCGAAGACGCGCGGCGCGCACCCGCGGCTGCCGGCATTCGTGCGCCTGGCGTACGTCTGGCTGCTCATCGCGGCGATGCTCGGCATCGCTGCGGCGCAGGCGGACCTGTCGGGCGGCCTCGGCGGTGCCTCCCGTCATGCCTTCACGGTCGGGTTCACGGCGGCCATGGTTTTCGCGATCGGCCAGCGCATGCTTCCGGCGTTCATGGGCCACCATGTGTTGTGGAGCCCGACGCTCATGGGCATCAGCCTGACGCTGCTGATGATCGGGTGCGGCATTCGCGTGCCGGCGGAAATCGTCGCGTACCAGGCGGACGCCGCGTGGGCCTGGCGGGCGCTGCCCGTGTCGGCTGTGGTCGAACTCACGGCGGTGACGGCCTTCGCGCTGAATCTCGTGCAGAGCGTCAGGGGAGGAGCGGCGCCTTCGCCAGACACGACAGGAGCGTGAGGTGCGCCGCCGGTCGCGGTCGACAAGCGCCGGCGTCTGGTGACAAGATGAGGTCGATCCGGAACTTGGCGTGGAACCGATGGGCCTATCCCGCGAAACCGTGACCGCCAGCAGCTGGGGCATCGGAGCGACCGTCCTGCTCGCCCTGCTGATCGTGATTGGCTCGCGCAACCTCGAGCACTTCGACGCCGCGCTGGTCGCCTACACGTTCGCCGTGCTGTTTGCGACGTTCGGCGTGACCTACCGCTACGTCATGTGGCTGCAGCGCCCGCCGACGGCGCTCTACTGGCGCCGCGGCTGGCAGGTCATCCGGCGCGGCTCCCCGGCCGGCCGCGTCGGCCGCGGCCTCGGTCGCTTCGTCGCCGACTTCCTCGGCAACCGCTTCATCGTCCGGCGCGACCGCCTGCGCGGCCTGACGCACCTGCTGATCATGTGGGGCTGCGTCCTGGCAATTGCCATCACCTTCCCGCTGGTCTTCGGCTGGCTCCACTTCCGCCCCGTCCCTTCGGATCTCGCCCTCTACGAAGTCGTCGTCTTCGGCTTCCCGGCGATGCGGTTCCCGCACGAGTCCGCGTTGGCCTTCGTCATCTTCCACGGCCTCGTGTGGGCGTCGTTCATGGTCATCGCCGGCGTGATGCTGGCAGTGCGCCGCCGCATGCGGGACGAGGGCGCCGCGGCCGTGCAGCGCCTCGCCGAGGACTACCTCCCGCTCTTCCTGCTCTTCGCGGTGAGCGTCACTGGCCTCATGCTGACGGTCAGCTACACCTGGATGCGGGGCTACGCCTACAACTTCATCGCCGTGCTCCACGCGGTCACGGTGATCGCGACGTTCCTCTGGCTGCCCTTCGGCAAGTTCTTCCACATCGTCCAGCGACCGGCACAGCTCGGCGTCGGGGTGTACCACGACGCCGGCCGCGAGGGCGATGCGGCCGCCTGCCGCCGCTGCGGGCACGCGTTCACGTCGCGCATGCACGCGGATGACCTGATCGAGGTCGAGCGCCGGCTCGGATACCGCTACGAGATCCCCGGGAGCCCGGTCGAGCACTACCAGTGGATCTGCCCCCCCTGCCGCCGTGCCTCGTTCGCCTCGGCGCAGGCGCTGCTGTGGCAGGGCACACGCGGCGGCGCGCCGCTCGGCCCCGCCGGGCCCCGGCCGATGTCACGTCACGTCAACCGGGGGCTCGGCGAAGGGCCCCTCGGCCCCGAGGACGCGGAGAACTTCCACCCATGAGCGCCACCGATCGCACGCCACCGCTCGATCTCGACCTGGTGCGGACCTACGGCCCGACCCGCGCCTACGCGCACGACGACCGGGTCGACCCCGCGGCCGAGCCCGACCGTCTGGTCAAGACGCACTGCTGCTTCTGCGGACAGCAGTGCGGGCTGCAGCTCAAGGTGAAGGACAACACGGTCATCGGCGTCGAGCCGTGGTACGACTTCCCCTTCAACCAGGGCATGCTCTGCCCGAAGGGCGTGAAGCGGTACCTGCAGCAGTCGCATCCCGACCGCCTGCAGCACGCCCTCGAGGCCACCGGAGAGGGCGCCAGCCGCAGCTTCCGGCCGATGGGATATGACGAAGCGATTCGCCGGGTGGCGGGGGCGATCGAGCGCATCCAGGGGGAGCACGGACCGGACAGCTTCGCGGTGCTCTCCGGCGCGAGCCTCACCACCGAGAAGACCTACCTGATGGGCAAGTTCGCCCACATGTGCCTGCGCACGGCCAACATCGACTACAACGGCCGCCTCTGCATGGTGAGCGCGGCGGCGGGCAACAAGAAGGCCTTCGGCATCGACCGGGCCGCGAATCCCTGGAGTGACATCCTCGGCGCGGAGGTCATCATCGTCGCGGGCGCGAACGTCGCGGAGTGCGCCCCCATCACCACCAACTACATCTGGCAGGCCCGCGAGCACGGCGCCAGGGTCATCGTCATCGATCCGCGGATCACGCCGCTCGCGCGGACGTGCGACCTGTTCCTGCCGGTGAAGCCCGGCCGCGACACGGCGCTCTTCAGCGGCCTGCTCCACCTGATGATCGAGAACGGCTGGGTGGACCGCACGTTCGTCGATCAACACACGGTTGGCTTCGACGCCGTGGCCGCCGAGGTCGCGCAGTGGACGCCGCGGCGCACCGCGGAGGTGACCGGGATTGCCGAGGCGCGGATCCGCCAGGCCGCCGAGATGTGGGGAACGGCGCGCACCAGCTTCCTGCTCCACGCTCGCGGTATCGAGCACCACAGCCACGGCGTGATGAACGTCCTGAGCGCGATCAACATCGTGCTCGCGTCGGGACGCATCGGACGCCAGGGCTGCGGCTACGCCACGATCACGGGACAGGCCAACGGACAGGGCGGGCGCGAGCACGGCCAGAAGTGCGACCAGCTTCCCGGAGGCCGCGACCTCGGCAACCCGGAGCATCGCGCGCACGTCGCTGGCGTGTGGGGCATCGACGCCGCGGACCTGCCGCAACCTGGCGTGGACGCCTACGAGATCATGCGCAAGGCGCACCGGGGCGAGATCAAGGGCCTGCTCAGTCTCTGCTTCAACCCCGTCGTCTCGCTGCCCGACAACAACTTCGTCCGCGAGGCGCTGGAGCGGCTCGATTTCTTCGTCGCCATCGACTTCTTCATGAGCGAGACGGCGCGCTACGCCGATGTGGTGCTGCCGGGCTCGCTGCAGGAGGAGGACGAAGGCACGGTGACCCAGGTCGAGGGACGCGTCGTCCGGATCCGCAAGGCCGTGGACCCGCCAGGCGACGCACGCGCCGACTGGCGCATCGTCCAGGATATCGCCCGTGCGCTCGGACGCGAGAAGGGGCTCACCTTTGGCAGCCCTGGCGAGATCTTCGAGGAGCTTCGCCGCGCGTCCGCCGGCGGTGTGAGCGACTACTCCGGGATCACCTACGACGCCATCGACGAGCACTTCGGCGTCTTCTGGCCTCGTCCGGCGGCCGTTCCCGACGGCGGCGCCGCACCGGGACCGCAGGGCACCGTCCGCCTCTTCGAGCCGGGGTCGTGGAACCCCGTGGCTCGCGGCGCCGGGCCGTTCTACTTCGCGGACGGCAAGGCCCGCTTCAACGTGACGCCGTACTCGGGCCCCGCCGAGGACGTGGACGAGGAGTTCCCGATCATCCTGACGACGGGGCGGGTGGTGAGCCAGTTCCTGTCGGGCAACCAGACGCGCCGGATCGGGCCGCTGGTGGATCACTATCCCGAGCCGCGCCTGGAACTGCACCCGCAGCTTGCGGCGAAGCTCGGGATTTCCGACGGCGACTGGGTGACGGCCGAGAGCCGTCGCGGCAATTGCACCATTCGCGCGCAGGTGGTCCGCACGATCCGTCCCGACACGGTGTTCATCCCCTATCACTGGGCCGGCCGGAAGAGCGCGAACCAGCTCACGATCTCGGCGCAGGATCCCATCTCGAAGATCCCCGAGTACAAGGTGTGCGCGGTGCGCGTCCGCAAGGCCGACGCCCCGCCGGAGTACGCCGCCGCCCTTGAACCGCAGCAGTAGAGGAAGGAGCACCGTCCATGCCCGTGCCCGACCGCCTGGAGTTCTTCGTCGATCCGGCCCGCTGCATCGGGTGCCAGGCCTGCATCCAGGCCTGCACCGAGTGCGACACGCACAAGGGCCAGGCGATGATCCAGCTCGACATGCTCGACCGGGAGGGCTCGACGCAGACGGTGCCGGTGGTGTGCATGCACTGCGAGTCGCCGACCTGCGCCGAGGTCTGCCCGGCCGACGCGATCAAACGCACCGAGGACGGGGTCGTGCAGACGGCGCGCAAGCCGCGCTGCATCGCGTGCAACAACTGCGTGCTCGCGTGCCCGTTCGGCGTGCCCAAGATGCACTCGCGCATGGGCCTGATGATGAAGTGCGACATGTGCTACGACCGCACGTCCGTCGGGCTCAAGCCGATGTGCGCGTCGGTCTGCCCCAGCCAGGCGCTGGCCTTCGGCACCCGCGAGGAGATGGCGCGCCTCAGACCCAACGCCGCGCCGGTGAACGCCTTCCAGTTCGGCAGCCAGACGGTGCGCACGCGCGTGAACATGATGGTGCCGGCTCACGCGGCCGGTGAGATCGTGGACGTCACCGCCGCGATGTTCGCGCCGGCCATCGGCCACGACATGCTCGAGGACGCCTTCGACGAGGCCCCGGGGAGGAGCGCCGAATGATCCCCGATTCCGCGACACGCGCCCTCGGCCCCGACAGCCGGAGCGCCAATCCCGATGGCCGACCCGCCGACGAGCAGCCGAAGTGGCGGCGTGACTTCCCGGTGAACACCGGAGACGATGAGTACGTCTCGCGGCGCGAGCTGGTGAAGTTCCTGGTGCTGACGAGTGGGGCCTTTGCTGTCGGGCAGCTCTGGCTGCTCCTCAAGAGCGTCACCAAGCCGGAGGCGTCCGCGTCACGTGCCGTCGCGGTCGCCACGGTCGACGAGCTCCAGGTCGGCGAGGCGAAGACCTTCGAATACCCCGCCGGCAGCTCGCCGCGGCTGCTGGTGCGCACGGGCGGCGCGAGCTTCGTCGCCTACGACCAGCAGTGCACGCACCTGCTCTGCCCGGTCGTGCCGGACGTCGCGCGCCAGCGGCTCCACTGCCCGTGTCATGAAGGCGCGTTCGATCTCTTCACCGGCCGCCCCATCCAGGGCCCGCCGCGCCGGCCGCTCCCGCGGGTGGTGCTCGAGGTCCGGGACGGCACCGTCTTCGCGACCGGGCTGGAGCTGAGCGCGTCATGAAGCACCGCACGCGCCTCATCCGCTCGCAGCGCATGACGATCGTCAACGGCATGCTGATGTTCGTCGTCGTGCTGGTCATCCTCCAGCTCTGGCTGCTTACGGCCAGTGTCAACGCCTACCTCGGCGGCGACCGCGCCATCGTCCTGCCGGCGCTCGCCGCCAGCCTGGTGTGCTTCGGACTGACGGCGGGGCTGCTGCGGTATCTCTACTCCCTCGAATGACGACGGCTGGCGCAACCGCTCCTGCCGCGCGCACCGGACGGCTCACGTCTGCCGTCGAGCGCCTGTTCCCCGGCTACTTCGCGCTGGTGATGGCGACGGGCATCGTCTCGGTGGCGGCGCATGCGCTCGGGATAGTCGCGGTCGGGCGGGCGCTGCTGGCCATCAACGTGGTCGCCTACGTGTGGCTGTCGCTGCTCCTCGGCGCCCGTCTCGTGCTCTTCCCGCGGCGGGTCATCGACGACCTCCGGGATCACGGTCGGGGCCCCGGCTTCTTCACGGTCGTGGCGGGCACCTGCGTCCTGGGGACAGAACTGCTCATTGTCGCCGGCCAGGCGCCGGCAGCGCGTGTCCTCTGGATTGCGGGCATCGTGCTCTGGTGCCTCGTGATGTACGGGTTCTTCACGGCCACGATCGTGCGTGAGCAGAAGCCGTCGCTCGAGGAAGGCATCAACGGCGCGTGGCTCATCGCGACGGTCGCCACGCAATCGGTGTCGATCCTCGGCACGCTGCTCGCGCGCGGCGCAACGGGTCCGCAGGACGTGCAGCTCTTCTTCGCGCTCTGCATGTACCTGCTCGGCGCGATGCTCTACCTCGCGATCATCACGCTCATCTTCTACCGCTTCACGTTCCTCGAGCTGACGATGGCGCGGTTGACGCCGCCGTACTGGATCAACATGGGTGCGGTCGCCATCACGACGCTGGCGGGCTCGACGCTGATCCTCTCGTCCGGGCACTGGTGGCTGCTCGAGCTGCTCCGGCCCTTCCTGATCGGCTTCACGCTCTTCTTCTGGGCCGCGGGCACCTGGTGGATCCCCCTGCTGCTCATCCTCGGCATCTGGCGCCACGTCGTCCGGCGCTATCCCCTCACCTACGACCCGCAGTACTGGGGCATGGTCTTCCCGCTCGGGATGTACACCATCTGCACCCTGCGCCTGTCGGAGGCCATCGGCCTCGACTTCCTGCGCGTCGTGCCCGAGTGGTTCGTCTACGTCGCGCTGCTCGCGTGGCTGGCCACCTTCACCGGCCTGGTCCGCGAGCTCCTGCGATGGCTCACCGGCGCCGAGCCCCGTACGACCTGACGGCCTTCGTCACCGCCCTGCCCCTTTCTTGATCTTCGTGTTCTTCGTGAACTTCGCCCCTCGGCGGAGCTCGGGGCGACCCTGAGCGAAGTCGAAGGGTCGTGGCTGGTTGTTCTGGAAGGGTCTGGAGAAGAGAAGCGGGCGCGCCCGGACTCGCGCCGAATGTGACACCATGCGTCCGGGGCCCTGAATGTTCCTGGTCGACCAACTCATTCTGCTCGCGGCGGTCCTGCTGCTGGTGGGCACGATCTCCAGCAAGCTCTCCGCACGCCTCGGCCTGCCGGTCCTCGTCGTCTTCATCGGTATCGGCATGCTGGCCGGCGAGAACGGGATAGGCCGGATCGACTTCGACAACTTCGCGCTGGCGCACGCCATCGGCACGCTGGCGCTCGCGATCATCCTGTTCGACGGCGGCCTCCAGACACGAACCGAGGCGATCAGGGCCGTGTGGAAGCCGTCCCTGTTGCTGGCGACCGTTGGCGTGCTGGTGACCGCTGGCCTCACCGGGGTCGCTGCCGCCTGGATCCTGGACCTTCCCCTCCTCCTCGGCCTCCTGCTCGGCAGCATCGTCGCCTCGACCGACGCGGCGGCCGTCTTCTCCATCCTGCGGTCGCAGGGCGTCCACCTGCGTCCACGGGTCGCGGCGACGCTTGAGGTCGAGAGCGGCTCGAACGACCCGATGGCGATCCTGCTGACCATCGGCTGCATCGAGGTGCTCACCGGCCGCATGACGATTGGCGTCGACCTGGCGGTGCTGTTCGTCCAGCAGATAGGCATCGGGACCGTCGCGGGCCTCGGGTGCGGGTGGGCGGCCGTGCGGTTGATCAACCGTGTCAACCTGTCGGCGGCGGGCCTCTATCCGGTGCTCGCCACGGCGTGCGGGCTGGCCGCCTTCGGGTTGGCGGCGGTGCTCGGCGGCAGCGGCTTCCTTGCGGTCTATGTCGCGGGAATCGTGCTGGGCAACAGCCGCCTCGTCTTCCAGGGCGGCACCTTCCGTTTCGTCGACGGGTTGGCCTGGATCGGCCAGATCACGATGTTCGTCGTGCTCGGTCTGCTCAGCACGCCGACCGAACTGACGGATGCCGCGGGGCCGGCCTTGCTGGTGGCCGTCATCCTGATTGTCATCGCGCGGCCGGTCGCAGTCGTGCCGCTCCTCCTGCCGTTTGGATTCACCCTCCGGGAACAGGTGCTGATCTCATGGGTCGGGCTCAAGGGCGCGGTGCCGATCATCCTGGCGACCTTCCCCTTGATGTTCGGCATCCCCGAGGGCCGGCTGCTCTTCAACGTCGTGTTCTTCGCGGTCCTCGTCTCGGCGGTCCTCCAGGGATGGACGCTGCCGCTGCTGGCGGCGCGACTCGGGCTTCAGGAGGCGCCGAAGCCGGCGCCGCCAGCGACCCTGGAGCTGTTGGCCCTGCGCGACATGGACGCCGACATCATCGACTACACCATCGCGGCGGACTCGCCGCTTGCCGGGCGCAGCGTCGAGCACCTGCAACTGCCGCAGGGTGCGGTCGTGGCGCTCGTGTCGCGCGGCAACCAGCTCATTCCCCCACGCGGCGGCACCGAGATCCAGGCCGGGGATCACCTGTTCGTGATCGCGCGTCGAGCCGAGCGCGCGGCCGTGGAGACGGTCTTCTCCGACCGTTTCAGAGTGGAGGGACCATTTCATTCTGAAATGGATAATCGCCCAGGTAATGACTCGTAACTAGCTGATAAGTAAAAACTTATAGAATCACGACTGGTGGCCATCGATTTGCTCTTAACAGAGGCAAATCATGGCAACCACACTCATTCTCGTCGCGGTCGATGCGCGCGGCCAGCGGGACGCGGCATTCGAGCGCGCACTCGCGCTCGCGCGGCAGTCCGGCGCGGAGTTGTACCTCCTGCACGCGGTGCCCGCGAACCAGTCCTTCGGCCACGGAGCGGCCAGGCGCCTGGAGCGGCTGGCGGACATGCGCCGGCGCGCCGAAGAGGCTGGCGTGCGTGTGCGGTCGGTCGAACAACACGGCGACCCGGCCGGCATCATCGAGCTCCACGCCAACGCCCGCGGCGCGGATCTCATCGTCATGGGTGGAGAACCCCGCCGGGCCTGGAGCCGGCGCCGGTCGGCGGTCGCCGAACGCGTCATACGCCGTACGAAGGTCCCCACGCTGGTGGTCCCCAGCCATGGGCCCGCCCAACCGCTCCCCTTCCGGCATGTGCTCGTGGCCGTCGATCGGTCGCGCGCCTCGGAGGAGGTGCTCCGGCGTGCGATGGGCTTGACGGCGAACGAGGCGGCGCGGACGACGCTGCTCCATACGGTCAGGAGCCTGGAGGCCGCCGATGCCATCCACGGCGCGGCACGGTGGCGCGTGCCGGAATACCGCGCACACGCCATGGCGGATCCGCGCCGAAGGCTGGAACGGCTCGCGTCGGAGGTTCCCCCGGGTTTCGAGACGCGGGTGCGCGTGTCGACCGGGCCGGCGGCGGCGAGCATCCTCCGCCATGCCGATGGGCTGGACGCCGATCTCGTCGTCGTCGGACGGAGTCGGGGTTTCAAGGTGCTGGGGTCCACGGCCCTGCGCGTCCTTCGCAAGAGCGAGCGCGCGCTCCTGGTGGTCCCGGAATCGAACTCCGCCCGCGCGAGGCAGGCACTTGCTGCCTAGACAACAACCAGGACGGTTGGAGGCAATCGTGATCGATGGGATTCGTATCGTCGTGGCCGCAGACGAGAGGACCGACGTGAGGCGCGCGATGGACGTGGCGACGGGCCTGGCGCACCCTCGCCAGGCTGCCGTCCACGTCCTCCGCGTGGTGCCCCACCGGGGAGCCTCCGTCTTCGCCGGCACCGATGCCGGCGACCTCCGCGATCATGGCGACGCGATCGTCCCGCGATCGCTGCTGGCGGACGACCGACGGACCGCCGGGGACCTGCACGTCCGGAGTCGGGTCCTGGAAGGCGATCCCCGGCGGGTCATTCCCGCGTATGTGCAGCTCATCGACGCCTCGATGGTGGTGCTCGGCGGCGACTACGGCACCTCTCGGTTCTGGCGAAGCGCCCGGGGCGTCGACGAGATCGTACGCCAGTCGCCTGTGCCCGTGCTCGTATTGCCCACCAGGCGAACATCCGGTCGGGATGCCCGCAGGCTGCATCGGATTCTCACGCCGGTGGACTTCTCGGTCGCATCGGCGGTCGCTATGAGAACCGCGATGGACCTTGGTCGTCGTGACGGCGCGCGGGTCACCCTGCTGCACTCGCTGACCGACGTGCCGCGCCGTATGGTGTTCAGCGGTAGTGAAGCCTGGCGGATAATCCGGCGGCTCCCGGCCGAACGAGAGGCGGCCTCCGACCACCTCAGAAGCACGGCTGCGCTCTTCGGCGCGGGGGACGTCGACACGGCCGTCGCGACCGGCGTCGCCGAGACCGCGATGCTCGAGATGGCCGCACGTGGCGATACCGACCTGATCGTGATGGGCGTAGCGCGCCGCTCGTGGCTCGACCGCTTCCTGTTCGGATCGACCTTGCGCCGGCTGCTGCCGCGGGTGCCCGTGCCCGTCCTGGTCGTGCCCGTCGTGGCGGGTACGTACGCGTGGCCCGGCCCGATCTCGCCGAGGCGGGCAACCGCTCACGGACCGATTCAGCCCGAGCGCGTCGCTGCGTGACGGGCCGGTCCGTACACACACCGAACATCTCTTACAGGAGCACATCAGATGTACGACACCAGTAACGATCTCTCGCCCGCGACCCGCACCTCCATCGTCGCGCTGCTCAACGGACATCTCGCCAGCGCGATCGACCTGCAGCTGCAGGCCAAGCAGGCGCACTGGAACGTCAAGGGACCGCACTTCGTCGGACTGCACGGGCTGTTCGATAGAATCGCCCTGGAGGCGCAGGGCTACGCGGACGACATCGCGGAGCGAGCCGTGGCGCTCGGAGGTGTCGCGCAAGGGACCCTGCAGGCGGTGTCCGACCGATCCCAGCTCGGGGTGTACCCACTGCGCCAGGCCGGATGGCGGGATTCCGTCCAGGTCATGCGGGATGCGCTCGCGACGTTCGGACGCGGCGCACGGCAGGCCATCGACGAGGCGGCCGCCCTGGCCGATGCCGACACGGCCGACCTGTTCACCGTGGTCTCGCGCGGCGTCGACAAGGCCCTCTGGATGGTCGAGGCGCACGTGCAGGACGCGCCGGAGGACGCGCAAGAGGCTGGTGCACGGGCTGTCGCTCTGAGCGACACCCGGTAGCGCCAGGTGACGGCCCGTCGCATTGAGGAGCATGCCCGCTACGAGGCATACTCCTCAGGCGGCGGGAGAGGCGCCGTCAGCTCATGCAGCCCTCACTCGTAGACCCCGAGCACCTGTCCCGCCTCGTCCAGTTCTTCGACGTCCTGGCGGCGGTGGTGTTCGCCGTGTCGGGGTCACTCGTCGCGTCACGCAAGCAGCTCGACGTGATGGCGTTCATGTGGTTCGCCGTCATCACCGGCGTCGGCGGCGGTACGGTTCGCGACGTGATCCTGAGGGTGCCGGTGTTCTGGGTGGAGAGCCCGATCTACGTGTCCGCCTGCCTCGTGACGGCGGTGGTGATGCACTTCGTGGCGCCGCTCGTCGAGTCGCGCTACCGGACGCTGCTGTGGTTCGACGCGTTCGGCCTCGCGCTGGTGACGATCGCCGGCACCGTCAAGGCGTCGGACGTCGGGGCGCCCGCCCTGGTGGCCATTGCGATGGGCGCGGTCACGGGCGTCGTGGGCGGGATCATTCGCGACACGCTCGGCCACGTGCCGTCAGTCCTGCTCGGCCAGGAAATCTACATCACGGCATCCGTGCTCGGCGGATGCACCTACGTGGGGCTGAGCGCACTCGATGCCGGCCGCCTGCCCGCGATGATCGCCGGCTTCGTCGTGACGTTCGGCATCCGGAGCCTGGCGATCAGGTACGGCTGGTCCCTGCCGGTGTTTCGCGGTGCCACGAAACGCGAGCGGTGGAAGAACGTCCCCCGGGACCCGGCAGGCGACTGATCGCCCACCGCTGGCCGTGGCCTGTCCACCTGCCCCACGCCGGTGTCTGCCTGCTCTCGGCCATTGCCCCTCGAGGGCGGGCGTGTGCTCGAGGCAGGGCCGAAGGAGGCTCCTTTCGGGACTCCACACGGCGACGCTGACGCATCAACAGTCGAAGACGGACCAGCAGATCGCGTTTCGCAGCCGTTGATCGTCGAGGACCAACGCCCGGATCTCGTTCGGTAGCTGGTCGCGCTGCCACCGGCACTCCTCGAGGCCGGCGTGCTGGCGTTGACCGTCCGGAGCCGCTGCGCGGGCGGCCTTGATCGCGTAGGCGGCGGCGCCGAGTTCGTGGGCGGCTACGTGCGCGACCACTCCCGCCTGCCCAGCCGCATAGGCTGCGTGTCGGGCGGCGCCGCTGAGCGGCCTCGCCGCAGCCATGGCACTGCCGCCAGCGGCGCGCGTCTCCATCATCCTGACCTCGCCACGCGTCCATGCCCGAATCTGTTCGATGGCCCTGCGGGGCCTCGAATCCAATGGGGCCACTGCTTCGAAGTGGTGCAGGACATGTTCCGCGCACGCAGCCGCCCATAGTGCCAGGAGCCGGTGATCGGAGTCCGTGAGCGTTCCCCCTCGCCGGATGGTGATGAAACGAGGGTCGCGGATTTTCGGAAGAATCATCTCAGGTCCAGCGCAGCGGCGCGGCGCTTCGCTGACATTATCGCTTGGTGACCCGGGCGCGTGGTGCGACGCGATCACCGACTGATCGCGAGGAACGACCTGGCCGCCTGCCGTTCACGCCAGGACGAACCGTGGAACGTCGTGTGTCATGGCTGGCCCTGGATGGATGACGCCTGTCGGCGAACAAGACGCAGTCGAGATAGCAGGGGAACGGGCATGGGGCAACGCAGTAGGGGTTCACGAGAGCACCCGCCGGTCGTCCGTCTCGCGAGCGCGATTGATGCGGATGCGCTGCTTGTGGTCCCTGATCCACTCCACCGCGCGGTTGATCGCGGCATAGGGGTGGGCATCCCTGGTCGAGACGTGCAGGCGCTCGCCACCGACGACGTCGACCGTGGCCACGCAGTGAACCACCGGGCAGCCTTCCTCGCGCTCGACCGACCGCAGCTCGAGATTGGCGCGGTGGACCCGCCCGACGTCGAATACTTCGGAGACCGCGGCGAACAGCCGGTACTCCGCATACGTCAAGGCCTGCTGGTTGATGGAGTCGTCTCCGCGAACCTGAATCTGCATCGCGCACCTGATCTCCGCACGTACACCGGCGTCCATGGCCGGTGCGTCGGAGCCTCCCTGCCCTCCATCAAGGCAACGCCTGTGCCATTGAAATGCGCGAGATTCGTCGAGATCTGGCGTGCGGGCGCGCCGCAGGATTGCAGGATGCAAGGACGCGGCTTTCAGGTCGCAATGACCGGGTGCGCCGGTGGGCGCGGCCCGGTCAGGCGGTGATGCCGTAGCGCTTCATCTTCCGCCACAGCGTGACGGGACTGATGCGGAGCGCGTCGGCCGCCTTCCGGCGGTTGCCGCCGAAGCGTTCCAGGGCGTGCTCGATCGATCGCCTCTCCTGCTCCTGGAGATCGAGCGTCGCCTCGTTGGCTCGCGGCCGCGACTTCCTCGTGACCTCCGGCGGCAGGTCACCAGGGCGCAGGCGCGACGTGTTGGCGAGGATCACGGCGCGCTCCACGGCGTGCTCCAGTTCGCGCACGTTACCGGGCCACGGATAGGTCATCAGGGCCGACATGGCGTCGGCCGAGATGGCCTGCACGTCCTTCTTCATGCGCGCCGCCGAGCGCACCATGAACTGGTGCGCCAGCACCGGGATGTCCTCCCGTCGATCACGGAGCGGAGGGACCGTGATGACGAAGGCGCCCAGGCGGAAGTACAGATCCTCGCGGAACGTGCCCGCCTCGACCGCCGCGCGCAGGTCGCGGTTGGTGGCGGCGACGACCCGGGCATTGATCCGGATCGTGTGGTCGCCGCCGACGCGCCGGATCTCGCGCTCCTGGAGCGCACGCAGCAGCTTCGCCTGCACCGTGGGCGCGACTTCGCCGATCTCATCCAGGAAGATCGTGCCTGCCCCGGCGAGCTCGAAGAGGCCGGCCTTGTCGCGCACGGCGCCGGTGAACGCCCCTCGCACGTGGCCGAAGAGCTCCGATTCGAGGAGCGTCTCGGTCAGCGCGGCGCAGTTGATGCTCACGAACGGCGCGCCCGCCCTCGGGCTCTGGTCGTGGATCAACCGGACGATGAACTCCTTGCCGGTGCCGCTTTCGCCGTAGACGAGCACGGTCGTGTCGAGTGGCGCGACGCGGGCCGCGAGCTCCAGCACGTCCTGCATGGCCTGGCTGCCGGCCACGAAGTGTTTCGCCTCGGCGTGCCGGGCCACCCGTGCTCGCAGCAGGTTCAGCTCGCGCTCACGGCGTTCGAGCATGCGCTCACGGCGATCGAGCTCCTTGAGCCGGCGCCCCACCGCCTCACGCAGCCGCTCGACCTCGTGTCCGAGGCTTGCGGCCTGGAAGTCGGCGCGGATGTCGTCCAGCTCCGCGCCCCAGCTCTCGGCGTCGCGCCCGATTGCCGTGCAGCGTCCGTCGCCGTGCCCCAGGCACGCCTGCTCGCGAAAGTAGATCTCGCGCCCCATGCACGCACTGGCGAACCCGCTCGAGTACCCCACCAGCGACCAGCAGACCGGCGCGTCGCTCTTGCCGTAGTGATGGAGGTGCTGCTCCGCTTCGTACGAATCGCGCCAGGCGACCTCCTGCTCGAAACGACCCGTCTCCGCGTCGTAGTCGATCCGCTGCACGTCCGCCCGGACGATGCCCTCGAGCGTGTGGAGCGTCGCGCCGGCGCGCAGGCCATCCACGGGGCTGGCCCAGTCCGAGCGTTCACGCAGGTTCACCGCGTCGTGGTACCCGTCCGCGAACCCGAAGCGGAGCAGCAGCCGCCGGGTGGTGTCGAAGCCGAGCGTGTCGACCAGCTCCTTGCGCAGGAGCCCCATCGCCGCGGCGCTGAGGATCACCACACGCTGCTCGTGCAGGCGGATGATCCCCTGGTCCGGCCGGAAGTCCAGCAACTCGGCCAGGTGGAGGTCCGGTCGCGACGGGGCAGCGTGGCGACGTTCGCGTGGCTTCACGATACTCGCCATTCTACGACCTGGCTCATGATCACACGATACTGCGTCACCCCAGGAGGAGAGAGACCAGCCCCCGACCGATCTCGACAACGATCCGGATCGCCAGGACGACCGGAAGCCCGACAAGGCAGATCGCTACGGGAGCCAGGAGGGCGCCCACCAGCGCTCCAAGCAGAGATGTCGCTCGCTGCCTCCCAGTCAGTCGCGACGTCTCGGGTGGCGCCGTGCCGCCGCCCCACCCGCCGGGCGAGACCGGCAGGCCGTCCCCACTCCTGAGGTCGTCGCGCCCGATCGCGGCGCCTGGCGCCGTGTCCTCGCGCGCCCTGGGTGTCCCGCCCGTGTCGAGGTCCCGACTGTCACTCGATGGTTCCCGCACTGCGAGCCTGCTCATGCCACCTCTTCGCCCTCGCACCCGTTACGGGTCAGCAGCTCGGGCGGCCTGAAGACCTCTTGCGGATGCCGCCCTTTCCTGGTGAGGAGCTGGAGCATCCGTTCGATGTGATTCGTGAAGAGTTCGAGCTGGCACGGCGACAACCCGAACCCGTCGGCATAGCTGACGCCGCGCTGTCCATCCAGGATCACGATCACGGCGTCCTCCCCGTCCAGTGCCTGATCAACCAGAGCATGGACGTGCCTGACGTCCCGCCCCAGCAGGCGACGGAGGCTCATGACGATGCCTCCATGGCGGCCGGAAGGCGTCTGTCATGGGATGCCTGCGGCTCGCACCGCTCGCCGCGGTCCGGCGCGCGTGTATCCACCCGGGCCACTGTCTCGGTCGTCGAGCCGGTCCTGAGGTCACGCATCCGGCCAACCGCCCGTGTCCGCAGGAACGTGAGCCGCTGCGCGCGTGGTCCGACCGCATCGACCGCCTCGGCCCACAGCACTCGCGCCTCCGCGTGCGGGCACTCATCGTCACACACCTCTGCAAGGTTGCCTGTCCGGAGCTTCCGCTCGTGCGCCACCATCGCGTCGTGCCACGCCGTGGCCCTCGCGGCCAGTGACGTCTCGTCGTTCGTATCCGTGCTGGATCCGAGCATGGCGTAAGGATTCATGTCACACCCACCCTCTCTCGCCGCACGCGTGCGCGACACGCTCGACGGCAATGAGCAGTGCCGCGTCCCTGAGGGACACGTGTGCGGCGGCCGCGCGGGCCTGCACCTGCGCGAACGCGCTCCGCATCCGTGTCTCGAGCCGCTGGAGCACGTGGTGCCGCTCCCAATAGAAGTTCGACTGCGCCTGCACCTGCTCGAAGTAGCTGCAGGTGACGCCACCCGCATTCGCGACGATGTCCGGGATCACGACGACCCCGCGGTCCTCGAGCGTGCGGCCGGCGGCGGCGGTGGTCGGGCTGTTCGCCCCCTCGGCCACCACCCGGACCTGCCCGTGGATCCGGCCCACGTTGGCCTCGGTGATCTGGTGCTCGAGCGCCGCGGGGATCAGCACGTCCACGGCCTCTTCGAGCCAGGCCGATCCCGGCAACACCTCGTAGCCGCGCGCGGCGGCGGCGGCGCAATCGATTGTGCCGAACGCATCCGTCAGGCTTGCCAGGTGTGCGGGGTCGATGCCCTGCGGCTTCCTGAACGTGACGGCACGGCCGGCTTCGGGGTCCCACGCGGAGACCGCCACCACGGTGCCGCCCATGTCCACGAACCGCCGCGCGGCGTGCAGCGCCACCTTGCCGAACCCCTGGATGCTGGCGGTCGCGACCTGCGGCGACATCCCGAGCCGGTCGAGCGCGTCACAGAGCACGGCGATGACGCCGTATCCGGTGGACTCCGCGCGTCCCCAGGTGCCGCCGAGCGAGGTCGGCTTGCCGGTGATGAACCCGGGGACGCGATTGCCGTTGATGGTCTCGAACTCGTCGAGCATCCACAGCATGTGCTGGCCGGACGTCGAGACGTCCGGTGCGGGCACGTCGACGAGCGGGCCCAGGTTGCGGGCCAGTTGCCGCACCCAGCCGCGGCTCAGCCGTTCCTGTTCGGGTTCGCTGAGCGCGCGGACGTCCACACGCACCGCGCCCTTGGCGCCGCCGAGCGGCAGGTCGAGCAGCGCGCACTTCCATGTCATGAGCATCGCGAGGGCGCGCACTTCGTCCGCGGTGACGTCAGGGTGGAAACGGATTCCGCCCTTGAACGGCCCACGCGCGTCGTTGTGCTGCACGCGAATCCCCTCGAACACCCGCGTCGCCCCATCGTCCATGCGAACGGGGATCGCCACGCGGTGCTCGCGCAGCGGCTGGCGGAGCAGTTGGCGGATGCCCGGGCTCAGCCCGAGGGTCTCGGCCGTGCGGTCGAACTGTGCCTGGACCGCCTGCAGCGGGGTGCTGGCGGGTACGGGCTCGGGGCCGTCCAATGTCATGATTGCGCTGTTCACGGTGAGTTCCTTACGGTCAAAGCGGCCGCCCGGCTCGTCCGTCGGCGACCGCGGTTGGTTGTCGGGTGCACGCCCGCCATCGGCGCGGATGTCCGCGCCGCAGGTCGGTGCCGGGGAGTGGAAGACCTACGGCCGCGCGAGGCGCGCGACGGCCACGGCGCGGGACATCGGCATGAACCGCGGCCACTGGATCGGTCGGCCAGCGCAGTTCATGCCTCGGACCCGTACGCCACTGCGGCGGGAACCGATGTGAAGGAATGCGGAGAAAGTCATGGCGACTCGCGCAGGCCGATCAGGTACACCGCCGACCGCGCATGCCGTTCAGGGGAGCAAGTCCCGGGCCATCCACCATGCCACGCAAACGGAAGATCGCGACACCGTACGGCCATTTCACGGACGCAATGATCTTTCACTTCGCAATGACATCCGACAGGTCGCGAGCACGCACGTGTCTGGCGTGAGCCCCGCGTCCTCGATGAGCCGCGGCGACACGGAGGGCACCGATTCGTGCCAGCTGACCTCACGATCGGTCTTGCGGGCGAACACGCACTCCCAATGTGACAGCGCGCACCATGCTCCATCGTTCAGCGAGCGTCATCACGGCGGTCCCGGGCGCCACCAGGCGCCGCTGGCGCCTGTGCCTCCGGAACCTGTCGAACCCGTCGTCACTCCGATCCGCTGGGAGGACGCTGGCGGTCCGCCCGCGTGCCTGGTTGTGATCGTTGCATGTAATGTCGAAACAACCAGATCTCGGGAATCAACTCCGCGATCAACCGTCCCTGGCAGAACACCCGCACCACAGCGCTCTCGGACACCACGATCGCGACGATGCCGAGCCGCTTCGAGGTCGCGGCGGCCGCCAGGTGTCTGGTGCCCAGTCCCAACGGCAGATCCACACCCTCCGCCGCCGTGTCGAGGTAACGGCTCGCGCCCACGAGCACCCCGTCGGCCCTGACGACGAAGGCGCCGTCGAGCTGCGCCAACTCCTTCACCGTCCCGCAGACCCCCTCGTCGAAAATGCTCGTGCGGGACGGCGCATGTCCAGCCAGGGGGTCGAGGATGAGCGCGCGGGAACAGGTCAGGACACGATCGGATTCGCCCAACGTGAACAGCGTGCCAATCCGCCGGCCCTCGCGACCCTCCCGGGCAATTGCGATCGCCAGCTCGATCAATTGCCGCAGGACCTCCTGCCGGCACCACGGCACCTGCCCCTCGATCGCTTCGAAAATCGCTGAGACGGGATCGCGCCGCCCCTGGCTGCGCGTCCCGGGAAGCCGGAACGTGAACATCTCCACTGGTACGCTTCAACCGTCTGTCACATAGGCGACTGTGGCGACACCGGTATCGCCACGACGCGGATCATACCGCGCCTGTCGGGTCCGCCCCTCGTCTCGTGGACGGTATCGACCCATGCCGTACACCGTGAGGCGATGGTGCGCCCTGACCCACCGGATCGGCAACGACGCGGCCGGTCGTGATTCGCCGAATACTCGCCAACTAGTACGCCATCGCGTCTCGAACCGCGGCTTCGAGGCCGTCGGCCGAGGGCAGGACGGCGAGCTCCAGGTTGGCCGCGGCGGGGATGAACGAATCCGTCGCCGCGACCCGTACCACCGGCGCGTCCAGGAACGAGAAGCAGTGCTGGGCCACGCGGGCGGCGACCTCCGCGCCGAACCCCATGGTGAGCGTGTCTTCCTGCGCGATGACCACCCGGCTCGTCTTGCGCACACTCGCGTAGATCATGTCCTCGTCGAGTGGAGCGATGGTCCGGAGGTCGACGATCTCCAGCGACGGCCCGTCAGGACCGAGCCGCCGGGCGACTTCTAGTGCGAGGTGGACCGTGCTGCCCCAGGCGATGACCGTGACGTCGGTCCCGACACGGCGGATCCGGCCCCGGCCGAACGGCACGACGTAGTCGGCGTCTGGCTCCGGGGCCTTGGCCTGCGGACGTCGGTACAAGCCCTTGTGCTCCAGAAAGACCACGGGATCCAGCGATCGTGCGGCCGCCTTGAGCAGGCCCTTCGCGTCATCGGCACTGCTCGGAAACGCGATGATCCATCCCGGGACGTGCGCGAAGAACCCCTCGACACACGCCGAGTGCCACGGCCCGCCCTTGATATAGCCTCCGACCGCGATGCGAACCACCACCGGGCAGGACCAGGCACCCTGGCTGCGCCACCGTACCGTCGCAATCTCGTCCCGCAGCTGCATGAATCCCGGCCACAGATAGTCGGCGAACTGGATCTCCACAATGGGCTTGTAGCCGGCGATCGCCATCCCACCCGCGACACCGACGATGCTGGCTTCGGCGAGGGGGGCGTTGCCCACCTGATCCGGGAACCGGTCGCTGAGGCCACGCGTGACGCCGAAGACGCCGCCCTTGGGGTCCGCGATGTCCTCGCCCCACATGACGATCCTCGGATTCCGCTCGAGCTCTTCGCGGAGACCGTGATTGATCGCGTCGATCATCGTCACCGGCGCGTCCGACACGCTGCCGGGAGACACGTCTCCGCCACGACCCACCACGTCATCCGCCCGGACATGCGCACCCACGTCGTCGAGGGACGGCGCAGGCGACGCATCGGCGGCATCAGCCGCCTGGTCTACGTCCGCCTTGATGCGCCCTCGCAGCGCGTCGATGCCCGCGGCGTCCAGGAGGGCACGATCGAGCAGGAGGCGCTCGGTCGCCGCCAGGGGATCGCGCGCCGCGACGGCGCGGAGCTCGTCCGGACTGCGGTACTTCCGCTGATCGTCCGACGAGGAGTGCGGGTCAAGCCGGACCACGTGGGCGTCAACGAGCGCCGGGCCCGCGCCGCGTCGCACGCGATCGACAACGTCCGGGAGGACGGCGTGAATCGAATCGAGCCGGGTGCCGTCGAGCGTGCACGCGAACACGCCGAAACCCTCGGCAATGGCCTGAAGCGTCGAGCGCGTCTGCGTGCTCTGCGGCACGCTGATGGCGTAGCCGTTGTTCTCGATCACGAACAGCACCGGCAGCCGCTCGCGGGCGGCCCAGTTCAACGCCTCGGAGAACTCGCCTTCACTCGTCGCCCCGTCGCCTGAGGCGACGTACACGACAGCCCCCGGCTCGTCGCGCGCGACCGCGCGCGCCGCACCGACAGCGGGTAGGTACTGCGTGCCGGTACAGGCCGTCTGGGCCACGAGCCGCAACGTCCGCGACGAGAACTGCTCCGGCATGTTGCGGCCGTTCGAGCTCGGATCACCCGCTCGGCTGAGCATGCCCAGGAACAGGTCGCGCAGCGGGAAGCCCAAGGCGATCGCGAGCGCCTTCGAGCGGTAGTAGGGGAAGCACCAGTCCCGCCCAGGCTGGAGCAGCCGCCCGGCCGCGGTCTGCAGCAGTTCGTGGCCCCGGGTGGATGCGCAGAAGGTGCACTTGCCCTGGCGCACGAAGACCTTCATCCGTTCCTCGACGTAGAACACCCTGAGCATCATTCGATACAGCTCGAGGGCCAGCTCGTCGGGCACGTCGCGGTCGTCGGTCTTCGGGGATCGTGTATCAGTGCGCATCTGAGAACCCATCGTCGAGGGCCGCCTGATCAGTCGCTGGTACATGTCAGTGTGGCGGGTTGAGCGCCGACACGGCAGCCAGGCCCTCGAGCAACAGGTGGAAGTACACCATGCCGGCCCACGGCTGCCACGCCCGAACGGTCTTCTGCACCCCGGCGTAATCGAAAGGCTGGGTACGAGCCAGTCGTCGTGCCAGGCTCTTCTGGGCTGCGACGTCGTCGCCAGGGAAGACGTGCAGCCGCCCCAGCCCTCGCAGCAGGACGTACTCGGCGGTCCACCTCCCCACGCCCACCAGCCCCACGAGCTGGTCCCTGGCTTGGGCGTCATCGACACGTCTCAGGCCCTCGAGGTCGAGGTCCCCCGCCAGGATGGCCGACGCGAGCTTCACGATCGCGTGCGCCTTCTGTCGGCTGAAGCCGATCGCCCGGTAGGTCGACAACGGCAGCGCCGCAAGGTCGCCAGCGCCAGGAAACGCGTGCGTGCCGACCCGGCGGCCTCCCTGGTGGTGCTGTGCGCACACGCGGGCGAGGCGGTTGAGCAGCTCGAGGCCCACCTCCAGCGACAACTGCTGGCAAGCCACCGCATTGACGATCGCCTCGAGCACGGTGGGAAATCGTGGGGGCTTCAGGCCACGGAACTGCTCGCTGAGGGCACGCAGGCGTGGCTGACGGGCCGCCATCCGGTACCAGGGTGCCAGATCGACGCGCAGTCCGAGGAGGCCCTCGACCATGCCCGCGAGGAAGACGAGCTCGGATGTGGTTGCGGACGGCGGTCTCAGGGTCACAATGAGCCGGGGCTTCGTGGGCGGACCGTCCTGGCTGACGCTCAGTTCGGCTGGGCCATGGTCCAGTAGAACCGTCCGTCGGTAGGTGACGCCATCCCAGCGGTCGATGGCGTTGCGGGCCCGCCGGCGCAGCGCCCATACGGTGAAGTCGAGCCGGAATGGCGGGATCGGCCAAAGGACGATCGTCTCGGCGGGAGAGGGCGGACTGGCGGGCTGTCGTTGCGGTGGTCGCCGTGCGTCGGACACAGGACGTGTTCCCGCGGTTGGAGGCTACTTGCGCAGCCTTGGTTGCAGATACTCCTTCAGGGCCGTCGCATTGTTGTACTCGCGGTCACGCGAACTGTACACGAGCGTCACGTTTCCGCGACGGGCGGCCGCCACGATGGGTCTCCACGCGTCGGGCCTGGCGTCGAGCTCCTGAAAGTACCGGGCGCGAAACGTCGTCCACTTCTCGGGATCGTGGCCGAACCACTTCCGTAACCCGGTGCTGGGCCCGACCTCCTTCAGCCAGGCATCGAGGTGCAGCTCCTGCTTGGACACTCCCCGGGGCCAGAGACGCTCGACGAGAAAGCGAGTTCCATCGGAACGTGTGTCGGGCTCGTAGGCGCGCTTGAGTTTCAGCATGACAACGACCTCCCGCCAGCGCCGCACTCAGGACAGCCGACGCACGTAGGTCCCGTCCGCGGTGCGTCTCAGGAAACGTTGCGCGACGAGCGTCGCCAGGACCCGGCGGCACGTCTGTGGGTCGAGGTCCCACAAGCGACGGGATTGTCGCTCGGTCAGTGACAGCCCGGGCATCTCGCGGTATTCACGCTGGACGCGCAGCGTGAGTGCGGTGATGGTGGGGGTCGGGCGCAAGCTGCCACGGGACCGGCGGTCGGTCGACGCCGGCAGCCCCGACTGGCGAGGCGCACGCAGCCGACCGGTCGGTCGGGTTGGCGCCTCGACGGCTGGCGTCGCGGGCAAGGCGCGATGGGGCAGGACGATGAAAGTATCGAGGGCCATGCCCTCGCAGTGTGCAAGTCGCGCTCCAGCCTCGCTCGTCGTCCCGGCGCGCGTCGCGACCGATAGAACGGCGTCTCCCGGAGATTCGCGAACCGCCGTGGTCACACGCCTGCTTTCAATATGAAATGTATCTCTCAGGTTGAAAGACCACGCCGCGGAGCCAGGCGCGAACCGGCGCCGGCGCGCGGACGGACGCTATGCGAGGCGGACCGCGAAATCTTCCCCTTCCCATCGACCCGCTTCGGGCCAGAAGAAGGTGAAGATCACCTGGCTGCCCGGCTCGAGATGACACGTGTCAAGGTCCACCACGTGCACCTCCAGGCCCGTATCACGGCTCGGGGTGTCATGGGAGGTACGCCAGCCATCGGCACTCCAGTGCACCACCGCAGAGGCCAGCGTCTCGATGCGCAAGGCGGCTCCAACTGGAAGGGTACGAATCCTCTGGTTGAAGCGCCAGATCGTCCGGCACGACGTGACGGACCGCACGAGGTACCGCTCGACCGTCTGGGGTGGCCGATCGAACACCTCGCCGTCCCGCAGCGAGCGACAGAGCTTGACGTATTCCGCGTGGGCCCACACCAGCGGGCTGGCGGACCCCGTCGGATGGCCGAGCCGGAGTTCGTGATCGGCAAGGTCGGGCCGGTCCCACACCTGTTCGGGCAGGAGGCCGGCCTCACCCGCGAGGGCCTCCATGGCCTCAGCAAGTCGCCGCGCCGTGCCGACACGGCCAGCGGCCAGCTCGAAGTGCGCCCGCTCGCCGGTCAGGAGCGGCCAGCCACGACCGATACCCGTGCCGTCGAAGGGGGTCCCATCGGCATGCTCTCCGTAGCTGTCTCCCTCATATCGACGCCAGACCGGGCCACGCGGCGTCTCCACGCGAAGCGCCCCGTCAATGACGGTCACGGTGTTCTGGATCCGTGCGTCGTCAGGGGCACGGAGGCCAAAGCGCACCAACGCCAACGCATCCGGGCTGGCCCCGAGGACAGTCGGATCGCCGGACGGCCCGGGAGGAGGGAGTTTGATGGGAACGAATCCAAGGCGCGGTGAGGCTGCGTTCATCCGGGGAGGCGCAGCGACGCGGATGTAACAACCCTCGACGGCGTGCCGGCGTGCGAGATCGGTTCCCTCGACATACAACCAGCGTTCGATGCTGTCGTTCCAGACGTCGGCGGTCTCCAGGAGATAGGCTGCCACGGCGGTCTCGCCTGCGACCTGCGCCATCTCGGCGGCCACAACCAGCGCCGCGATCTCCGCCGCGACCGTGAACGGGGAATAGCCCGGCTCCTCCTCCCAACGATCCTGTGGACTTCCCGGCCCGTTGCGGACGAGGAAGCCCGCCGCACGGCGGACCATGGGCCACAGCCGCTGCCGGTCTCCGAGGCCGAACACGCCCTTGCGACACGCGAGATCGACCAGCAGGATGGGGAGCGCCGTCTCGTCCATCTGGGTGCCGTGCCAGTACGGCGTACCGTCGAGCCACATGTTTTGGGACCAGTGCCCATCGGGCTCCTGCGTCGTCTCCAGGTAGCGCAACACGCGTGCGACCGATTCGTGCGCGCCGATCGCGATGAGGCCGCCGGCCGCTTCCACGAGGTCACGAGGCCACACGAGGTGATAGCCGCCGAGGTCGTCATCCGGCTTCGAGAAGCCCCAGGGGATCGACAGGCTGGCGATGATTCCGCCCTCGATCCGCTTGGACTCATGCGTGCGCAGGACGGTGGCGCTCGTCCGATACAGTCGGCTGGCGCCCGCCGACGGCACCCGGCGCTCGAGGTGTGCGTGCCAGGCGCGCCAGCCCCCCACGTAGGCAGCCTGCAGCTGATCGAAGTCGTCCAGCAGGCTGGTCAGGGCGGACTGCGCGGCTTCCACCGCCGTCGGGCCGAACCCGAGGGCCAGGACGAAGTGGCCCTGCGAAGCCCGCAGGTCGATCTGCCCGATGACCGCGACGTTGCCGTCTTCGGCCCGCGTGTAGGTCTGGCGGAGGCCCATCCGGGCGGTCAGCTCCTGCCAGCCGTCGGACACGCCGACGAACCCGACCGATCGTGCCACCCACGGCACCGTACTCCCAAGCGCCAGGGCGTGCCGATCGCGCTCGGCGAACAACATGGGATGGCCCTTGTAATCACCAACCCAGGCTGTGTTGCCACCGCCCCGATTCGCGAGGTGCGGCGCCACCAGGACGTAGAGCCGGAGATCGGCGATCGAACCCGTGAGCGGCACGAGCCGGACGCGTTGCAGCAGGACGTCCCGCCGAGGGTCGGCGATCACGTCCTTCTCGAGGCGATACCGTCCGTCGTGTGCCGTGTTCCGGATACGAAACGCCGGAATGCCCGTGGCGACCTCCGAGGTGTCGGAGTCCGTGTGGCGCTTTTCCTCGGAGAGCCACGACTGGCCGTCGGTGACCAGGAACTCGAGGTCGCGGATGCAGGCACAGTCGATTCGGGGATAGTAGATCTCGTTGAGGATGCCGTGACTCAGCGTGAACCAGACGCGGCTCTCGCGACTGGCGGCCGTTCCGACGCCGGTCTTGGCGCTGGAGGTCCACCGGGCCGGAATGCCGGGCCATCCGGGTGCCGATCTACCCGATGCGTCGTTCACACACGCCTCCAACCGGGCCGGCTGCGAGCCGCCGCTGGCACCCAGCATCGGCACCGGGTGGCTGGGTCGCCCGGCCGCCGCCGGCGGCCGACCACACCGGATCTGCGGCCCACCTCCCCACGCGGGCGCAGGGTCACGACTGGCCCGCCGTCGACACCCGACGGGCGGCGTCACCAAGTCCGGCGAGCAGGGCGTCGAAGGCGCCGCTGAACCGGGTGATGCCTTCTTCCAGCAATTGCTCGGTCACGGCCTCGAACGGGATGTGGACCTGGCGCAGCCGTTCCATGGTGCGGTGCGCGTCGTCGACGTCCGCGACCACGCTGGCCCGCAGCCGCCCGTGCTCGCGGAAGGCCGACATGGTCGCCGGCGTCATGGTGTTGATCGTGTCACACCCGATCAGCTCCTCGACGTAGCGGACGTCGCGGTAGCGAGGGTTCTTCGTGCTGGTGCTCGCCCACAGTAGCCGCTGTGGCCGGGCGCCTCGGGCCGCCAGCGACCGCCACCGGGTCGACTGGCAAGTGGCGAGATATCGCTGGTACGCGAGCTTCGCGTTGGCGATGGCGACTGTCCCCTGCAGATCCGTGAGCACCGCCCGGGCCTCACCGTCGCTCACGGCAGCCAAGCGTGCCGCGATCAGATCGTCGACCGCCGTGTCGATGCGGCTCAGGAAGAAGCTGGCGACGCCGCTCACGTGCGCGGGAGGTCCCCCCCGGTCGGCGAACACCGAGATGCCTTCCATGTAGGCTTCCGCCACCGCGGCATATCGTTCGAGGCCGAAGATCAGCGTGACGTTGACGTTGATACCCTCGCTGATGAGCTGACGGAGTGCCGGTACACCCTCTCGCGTGGCCGGCACCTTGATCATCAGGTTCCGCCGGTCGACCGCCGTCCACAGACGGCGTGCCTCCTCGACCGTGGCCATGGTGTCGTGGGCCAGGTGCGGTGACACCTCGAGGCTGGCGTACCCGTCCCCGCCGCACGTGGCGTCATGAACCGGGCGCAGCACGTCAGCGGCGCTCCGGATGTCACGAATCGCGAGCGTCTCGTACAGCGCCACGGGCTCCGCGCGCCCGCGCCGGACCGCCGCCCGGATGTCGTCGTCGTACTCCGCGCCCCCGACCATGGCCTTGTGGAAGATGGTGGGGTTCGAGGTGACCCCGCGCAGCCCGTCTTCGACGATGAATCGTTCGAGTTCGCCGCTCGTCAGGAGGCTGCGGCTGAGGTCGTCCAGCCACACCGATTGGCCGAAGCGCTGGAGCGCCTTGACGGGGTTGGCGGTGTCGGGGACGTGCCCCGGCGCAGGTGGATGTCCCGACAGACGGGCGGCGGGCGGCGAACTCATGTCAGGCCTTTCGTCGCGGATACGGGTACGAGGCTGCGTAGATCGGTGTCTTCGTCCGCCAGGCGCGCCGGATCCACGAAGTGACGGGAGCGGATCAAGGGCATCGCGCGGCGCACGTCCTTGCCGCAGTTGAGCCCCACCACGGCGTCGATCCGGCCCTGATTCAGATAGAACGCGAGGAAGCTCGGTGCTTCGAGGCTGCCTCGCACGACCAGCGCATCCCACTCGTCGTGGAACCCGGCATACTGCAGGTTGGCGTCGTATTGGTCCGACCAGAACCAGTGGATCGCATCGTAGGGTCGGCCGGGGCCCAGCATGTTCCTGGCCGCCGCCGCACCTTGCTGCATCGCGTTCTGCCAGTGCTCGACTCGAATCCTCCTCCCGAAGACAGGATGGAGGTGGTTGGCGACGTCGCCCGCGGCATAGATGCCTTCGGCACCCGAACGGCAGTACTCGTCCACCAGAATCCCGTTCGAGAGCCCGACGCCGCTGGTGGCGAGGAAGTCGACCGCCGGCTCGACGCCGAGACCGGCGACCACGAAGTCACACTCGAGGCACCGGCCCCGCCTGGTGATCACGCGGGAGACGCGGCCGTGCCCCTCGAACCGCAGGACGGTGTCATCGACGATCAGGTCGACCCCGTGTGTGCGATGCAGCCTCGCCACGACGGCACCGATGTCCCTGCCAAGTACGCCACAGAGCGGCGCCGGCGACGATTCGACCGCGACGACCTCCAGCCCCATCTGGCGCAGGGATGCCGCGACCTCGCATCCGATGAAGCCCATCCCGACCACGACGGCACGCGCGGCCGGCGTCGCGTGCGCGCGGAGGACATCCGCGTCGTCCAGGGTGCGGAGGTCGAGCACGCCAGCGAGATCGAGGCCAGGAATGGGCGGTCGCCGGTTCCGGGCTCCGGTCGCGATGAGCAGTCGGTCGTACCGCAGACGTTGACCGGTGTCGAGATGGACGACTCGTTCGGCGGGTTCGACACGTGTGGCTCGGATGCCGAAGAGCGCCTCGATCCGGTGGTCCGCGTAGAACCCCGACGGATGGATGCGCGCCTGCTCGAACGGCGTCTCACCTCGCAGATACCGTTTCGACATCGGTGGGCGCTCGTACGGCGGATGCCGCTCCGCGCCGATGAGCGTGATGTGACCCTCGAACCCTTCGGCTCGAAGCGTGGCCGCCGCCGTGGCGCCGGCGAGGCTGGCACCGACCACGACGAACGTGGGTGGCATTCAGATCTCCACGTGCAGAGCGCCGTCGTGCGCGTGCACCGCAAACGTCTTCACCGGCGAGCGCGCCGGCGGCGCGAGTACCGCACCGGTGGTCACGTCGAACTGCGCCCCGTGACATCCACAGGTCACGACGGTGCCCTCCAGGATCCCCAGTTCGGCCAGAGAGCACTGCTCATGCGTGCAGGTATCGTCGATGGCGAAGAAACGGCCGTCCACGTTCGCCACCGCGATGCGCTGGCCCGCGACTTCGAACAGAACGAGCTCGCCTGGAGTCACGTCGGCGGTCTTGCCGCAGGGAACGGATCGGGGATTCATGTCAGCTCCTCATTCGCACTGCCGGCCTGAAGAGCAAAGAGCACGCCACCACCGTCGCCGCAAGGGGCGGGCGCTACGGCCGGTCGTGCAGACCGTACTGCTTCATCTTCCGCCAGAGGGTCACGGCACTGATGTTCAGGGCCTCCGCAGTCTCGCGGCGGTTGCCGCGGAACCAGGCGAGCGCCCGTTCGATCGTGGCTTGCTCCTGGGCCTGAAGATCGAACGTGCCCGGGGCAGGCGGAACCCAGGCCTTCTGCGAGATCTCGGACGGCAACTCGCGGATCCGGATGCTCGGGCCGCTGGCGACGATGACCGCACGTTCGACGGCGTGCTCCAGCTCCCGGACGTTGCCAGGCCAGGGGTAGTGCATGAGCGCGGTCATCGCCGCCGGTGACACCGAGACCACGGGTCTCTTCATGCGGGCGGCCGCGCGTCGCAGGAAGTCGTGCACCAGGGGCGGGATGTCCTCGGTGCGCTCACGCAGGGGGGGGACCGTGATGACGAAGGCACCGAGCCTGAAGTACAGATCCTCGCGAAACGTCCCGGCGCCGACAGCCGCCCGAAGGTCGCGGTTCGTGGCCGCCACGACGCGGGCGCCGACCTTGATGGTGCGTTCTCCACCCACCCGACGGATCTCACGCTCCTGGAGGGCTCTCAACAGCTTCGCCTGCACCGTGGGGGCGATCTCCCCGATCTCGTCAAGGAACAGCGTGCCACGGCCCGCGGTCTCGAACAGGCCCGGCTTGTCGCGGATCGCGCCGGTGAACGCCCCACGCACGTGACCGAACAGCTCCGACTCGAGCAGCGTTTCCGTGATCGCGGCGCAGTTGATCGAGACGAAGGGGCCTCCGGCACGCGAGCTCTCGTCGTGGATCATCCGGACGATGAACTCCTTGCCCGTCCCGCTCTCACCGTGGACCAGCACGGTCGTGTCGAGCGGGGCCACCCGGGCCGCGAGCTCCAGGACCTCTCGCATGGCCGCACCACCGGCCACGAAGTGCCTCGACGCGGCCTCTCTGGCCATGCGCTCGCGGGACAGGTTCACCGCGCGCTCCCGCTTCGCCACCGCACGCTCCCGGCGCTCCAGGGCGACGAAGCGCTCGTGCACCACGCCTCGAACGCGTTCGACCGTGGGCCCCAGGTCCTCGGTGTGATAATCGGCACGCAGCGGGTCGAGCGCGCTCCCCCAGCTCGCGGCGTCCCGCCCGCTCACCGTGCACGCGGCGGCGCCTTGCGCCAGGCAGGCTGTCTCGCGAAAGTAAATCTCCTGCCCGAGGCATGCGCTGGCATAACCACTCGCGTAACCTTCGAGCGACCAGCACACCGGGTCGGTGCTTCGGCCGTAGTGGTGCAGGTGGTGCTCGGCCACGTAGGAGCGGTGCCACACGAGCGCCTCCTCGAAACGGCCCGTCCCGGGATCATGCTCGAGCTTCGCGATCTCCGTGCGGACGATGCCCTCGAGGCTGTGGAGGACGGCACCAGCGCGCAGGCCGTCGAGCGGCGCGGTCCAGTGGGACCGATCACGAAGACTGACAGCATCGTGATAGCCGTCGGCATAGCCGAACCGCAGGAATAGGCGCCGGGCGGCGTCGAGACCGAAGGTGTCGATCAGCTCCTTGCGCATGAGGCCCCACGCCACGGCGCTGAGCAGGACGACCCGCTGCTCATGAAACCGGATGACGCCCTGATCGGGCCTGAAGTCGAGCAACTCGGCGACATGAAGCCGTGAGAGCTCGACGTGATCAGGCAACGGCTGGGAGGCGTGCATGGCGGGTCCGCTGGTGTGAGGCCTTGCTTTCATGGTGAAGGATTCGTTTCGTTTTGAAAGACGCCCGACGTCGAGGCAAGCTGGCGGCCCGTCCCTCCTCTCCGCCGATGCCAAGAATCGCTTCCGGCCCGCCTGGATCCGGACTTGCAATGATGCCTGGGCATCGTGGCCTCAACGACGGTCGGCGGCGGAGCCGGCGCACTGTTCGAGGCTCGACACGGAAGAGTGCAGACGTGAATCAGGTGCACATCGGGGCGACCGCGACGGCAGGAGGCACGACGCTGGGACTGTCTGCGGCGGCGCCCGTCGATTCGGAATGGACCGCAATTGACGAGGTCCTCGCGGAGTCGTTTCCCGCGAGCGATCCGCCTTCCTGGACACCGGGCGTTGCGCGGCTCCCATCGACCAATGCCCCGCGAACGCCCGTCGAGACGCCGGGCAAGGTCCTGGGCCCGCCCGATCTGCTGCCACATTTCGAGGTCACCGATCTCCGCGGAGCCCGGATTCGGTACGCGTCCTTCTGGCAGCGCAAGAACCTCGTGCTGGTGCTCGTGCCCGATTCCCTTCCATCGACGTGCGCGTTCGCCGACCGGCTCCTGGCGACGATCGGTGAACTGGGCCAGGATGACACCGCGTGGGTCCTCACCGCGGATGCAGTCGAAGGACTGCCGAGGCCTGGCGTGGTCATTGCGGACCAGTGGGGCGAGATCGCCTATGTCTTCAGCCCATCCGACGCGACCGGCTGGCCATTCGCGGAAGCGCTCATCACGTGTGTGCGCGCTATCGAGCATCGCTGTCCTGAGTGTGAAGGAGAATCGCAGTGACGCCTGGCTACCAGGAACGCGCGAATGCGGCTCGCACACGGGACACACGCTCAGGGGTTCCGGTGGCCGTGGTCACCGGGCAGCTCGCCGCGTTCATCCAGGATGGCCTGCGCGAGCTCGTGCGGATCGATGCCGTAGACGCGTGCCACCTCGGCCACGGTCTCGAAGGGCGCAAACGTGCAGCCGACGCATCCCATCTCCCGGTCGATGAAGACGCGTGCGAAGGCGGGGTTCGTCGTGAGCAGGTCCGCCACCAACGTCCCCAGAAGATCTGTTGCCTTCACAGTGGCAGGATCGTGGAAATCGAGTGCGGGGTCGTTGCGCCAGCGCAAACAGCGTTGTGACGCACTTGCGAGGGTCAGGCCCCCGCCGCTAGTCGGCCAGGTCGTCGGCGATCTTCACGAGGCCGTGTGGGCGCCGGATCACCACGCGCTGGCGCCCGGCTTCCAGGATGCCGTCCTGCTCGAGGCGGCTGACGATTCGGCTGACGGTGTAGAGCGTCGTCCCGGTCATCTGGGCGATGTCCTCCCGTGACAAGGGCAGGTCGATCAGCACCCCGGATTCGACACGGCGTCCCGCCTGCTGCACCAGCCTGAGGAGCGCCCTGGCCACGCGTCGCTCGACCTTCTCCGTGGCAAGCTGCCGATACCGCACCTGCAACTCGTGCAGGCGGAGCGCGACGATCCGCAGCGCGTTCAGCGCCAGCCGCGGATGACGTTCCATGAGATGGCTCATCACATCGCCAGGCCACTCCCACGCTGACGACGCGGTGACCGCCTCCGCCGTGACGGGGTAGCGCGCCCCATCGAAGGCGGCAATGCCGCCGAAGGCGTCGCCCGCCCCCAGGAGCCGCAGCACGACCTGATGCCCGTCAGGCGTGACCTGGGTCAACTTCAGCGATCCGCTGTTCAGCAGGAAGAACGCCGCCGCCGGCTCGCCCTCCCGGAAGAAGGCGGCGCCGGGCGCGACATGCGCGACTCGCGCGGCGGCACGGACGTCCGCCACGGCGTTCGGCTCAAGCGCCGAGAAGAGCGCAGCCGGCCTGACGCCAACGAGCCCGTCTGTCACGAACCCCAGCATAGCAGTCCTGCCGACGCGCGGAGCCAGGACCGCGACGTCCGCGGTGACCGCTTCGAGCGCGTTTCAACGCACCTGCCGTCGAGCGGCCATCTCGCGCCCAATCTGTGCGATCTCCCCGGAATCGAGGGCTCGTCGTGCCGCGGGGAACACCTCGTCGTCCTCCACCCGGATGTGCTCGCGATACAGCCGCTGGAGGCAGGCCAGGTGGTCGCGCAGGCGCGCCGTCTCGGCCTCGCCGAGACGATCGTCGGCAAGCCACTGCCGCACCAACACATCGACGGCCGCGTGGCGCGCTTCGGCTTCGTCGTGATCGTGCTCGAGCCTGTCGAGTGACGCCAGCGTCTCCGTGAGGGCGGGATCGCCACGTCGCCGCAGGCGCGGAAACAGACTGACTTCCTCGTCGGCCGTGTGCTTCGGCGCGGCTGTCGTGAAGTACCGGACAGCCCCCTCGAGCGCCCCGCGCGTCGATGAGGTGAGCGGCCCACCCGCGACATCGACCGCAACCGCGGAGAGGACATGCAGGAAGTGCTCGATACGCCTGTGGCAGTCGCTCAGCAAGCCGAGCGGCTCGTTGAAGCCGTGGTCAAGGGGGTGGCCGATCTGGAGAGGCATGGTTGTCGCTCCGGCGCAGGACGGTTCGTGACGCGTGCGTGTCGGGTCCGGAAAGGGTGACACGGAACGGGCCGGCGTTCCTTGCGCAGGCGCAACGACACCAGTCAGGCCCCCCCTCGTGCCGCGCGTCCGGCCCAGGCGACCGTCAGGACGAAGGCGCTGTCCTCGAGCGCGTCCACCTCGTGGGGAATCCCCCGGTCCAACGCCAGCAGCCTCCCGGCGGGAAGGTCGAACGTCCGGCCCTCCGCCTTCACCGAGAGATGCCCGGTGATCGCGTGAATGGAGATCCGACCGTCAGTCTGATGCGACGGCATGTGCGCCCCGCCCTTCAAGGCCATCAGCACGATCCGCAGGTCCTCGTACTTCGCGAGCGTCCGGGCTTTGTAACCGGATGTCCACCCGGGCTCGCGATGGAGCTGCTCCCGTTCCCTCGTGATGTCGAGCTCGAGGTAGGAAGCCGCCATCGGCGGAGAGTCGGAGCGTCGGTGCGCGTCTGGCGTCTCGGGCATCATTGAACCTCCCTCCGTACAGCATTCTTCCAGAGATTGCGTGCGGCTGCCACGCCTCGAGCGCGACGTTCGGGGGTGTCGGCCCGCATTTGCGTATGCGCAACGATCACCACGCCAGGCCATGCCAGGATGAGCAGGGAACAGGGAGGCACGTATGAGTGCAGTGGCTGAGGCCGAAGCATGCACAGAGGTCGTGGCACCGACCACACCCGTACCGGGTGGCTCGGAGAGCATCGTCGAGATGGTCCGCGGGGAGTTCCTGGAGATGCCTGGGTTGAGCTTGACACTCTCACAGGCGGCGAGACTCTTCGACATCGGCATGTGTCAATCCAAGCAGGTCCTCAAGACACTCCTCGACGAAGGTTTCCTCGTCTGCAGTGCGCGCGGTGCGTTCCGACGCAGGGATCCATCGGTCCACGAGGGCCGCCGCTCGTCGACGCGGACCACGGCGGTGGACGAGGAGGTTCGCGATGACGCGGTCGGCCTGCACGCGTCGGCGGCCAACCCCGCGCCGCGCGCCGACCTCCTGGATGCGCTCGGCGTCGAGTTGCCGTACCCCGGCTTGGAGGAGTCGTACTTCGTCTCGCTCAGAAGCATTCGACTCAGCCAATTGATGATGGATGCCGGCTGCGACGTGCGACATTTCGCGGACTGCCCGCCTGCGGCGGTTGGATATCTCATCGATCCCGGCGTGTTGAGAGGATTCGAGCAGGCTGTCGAACGAATCGAACAGGCTGCTGAGGGTGCCGGTGGGCGCCTCGTGGGTCCGCGATAAGCCAGCCAGGCACCACGGCGCGGCCGCGGCCGACAGTTGTCGGATGCCGGTCGCGCCAACGCTCTCCTGGTGACATCGGTCGAGGGCGAGTACGGGTTGGCTCGCCAGTCACCGGGGCCTTCGCCTCAATTTCTCTCGTCATCCCGTCTTCTGGCTTCTCCATTCCCCCTCAAGTATCTTGAGGCGATGCTGCAGGACATCCGCTTCGCGTGGCGCACGGTCCGCCGGAACGCCTCCCTCTCCATCGCTGCCGCGCTGACCCTGGCGTTGGGGATTGCCGGCGCCACGTCGATGTTCGCGGTGCTGGACGCGGTGCTGCTGCGGCAGTTGCCGTACGAGGACGCCGACAGTCTCGTGCGTGTGTGGCAGACGACGCCTGAGGGCGAGCGCTTCTCGGTCTCCGATGCCGACTTCGTGGACCTTCGGGACAGTCTGCGGTCGACGATGGCGGCGGCGGCGTTCCGGGAGGTTGGCACGTCACGTGTGCTGACGGCCGGGACTGACCCGCGGCGCATCATGGCCGTGGACGTCACGCCGGAGCTGCCGGAGGTGCTAGGTGTCCGTCCGCTCATAGGTGGGCTCGAGGAGCGGCCGGACGAAGCGGCTCCCACCATCGTGCTCGGCTACGAGCTCTGGCGCCAGGCTTTCCAGTCCGACCCCTCCATCGTCGGGAGGCAGGTGACTGTGGATGGCCGGCCGCGCACCGTGACGGGTGTGATGCCCGAGGGCTTCTCGTTCCCCGAGGGCGCCGAGGCGTGGATGCCCTTCGCGGCCAACGCCGGAGCGGACCGCGACGGCAAGGAGCTCGCGGTCATCGGCCGCCTCACGGCGGGCACGGCGATCGGAGCCGCTCGCGCGGCGCTGCCCGCGGCGGCGGCAAACCTCGAGGTCGCCGATCCACGCGCGAACGCGGGCTGGGGACTCGACGTTGCCACCTTCGACGACTGGCTGATCCCCACGCGTTTCCGCTCCGCGGTGTGGGTGCTCTTCGGCGCGGTGGCGTTGCTGCTAGGGATTGCCTGTGCCAACGTCGCGAACCTGCTGCTGGCGCATGGCGCGTCGCGTGAGACCGAACTGCGCGTGCGCGCGGCAATTGGCGCGAGCCGCTGGCGGCTGCTGCGGCAGACGCTCGTCGAGTCCGCGGTGCTGGCCGCGATTGGCACCGCCACTGGACTGCTGCTCTCCGTCTGGATCGTCGACGCCGCGCGTGGCCTCGGCGCCGGCCGTGTCCCACGTATCGAGACGGCGTCGGTGGACGTCACCGTGCTTGCATTCGCGGCGCTTGCGGGACTGCTCACCTGCCTGCTGGCGGGACTGCTTCCCGCGTTGATGCAGAGCGCCGCTGGCGTGACGCTCACCACGAGTGAAGCCGGCGGCAGGACGACGGGGCGCAACCGTATCCGCAAGGTGCTGGTGGCCGGGGAGGTCGCGCTTGCGCTCTTCCTGCTGATCGGCGCCTCGCTGCTCGGCACCAGCTTCGCGCGGCTCATGGCGGTCGATCCCGGCTTCGACGTCAGCGGCGCCGTCGCGATGGACCTCGATCTTCCTGCCGCCTCGGAAGACGATGCGGGGCGTGTGGTGGCGGATGTGATCGACCGGGTGGCAGCGTTGCCGGGTGTGACGGCGGCGGGGGCGACGTCCACGCATCCCTTCCGGCAGTTCGGGTACGTGAACAACGTGACGCCGGTGGACCGTGCTGCGGAGGCGCCGCCGAGTGGCCTCCTGCAGGCGGGCTGGCGGAGCGTGACGCCGGGTTACTTCGACGCGCTGGGCGTGCCGGTCCTTGCCGGCCGCGCCTTCACGGACGGTGACACCGACGATGCGCCGCGGGTGGTCGTGGTGAGCCGTTCACTGGCCGAGCGCCTGTGGCCGGGGCGTGATGCGGTGGGACAGGAGATCTACTGGGGCGGCACGTCGGGCACGCCCCGCCGTGTGGTTGGCGTGTCGGGTGACATCCAGGATGTGCGCATCGAGGACGACCCGATGCCCATGCTCTTCGTGCCCCACGCCCAGGTCCCGCTCCCCGGCATGACCATCGTCGCGCGCACGCTGCTGCCGGAAGCGCAGCTCGCCCCGCAGATGCAGGCCGTGATGCGCCAGGCGCTCCCGTCGCTGCCCGTACCTGCCGTCGAAGCCCTTGCGGACGCAAAGGCCTCTGCGGTCGCCAGCCCCCGCATGAACCTCCTGCTCCTCGGCGCCTTCGCCGCCCTCGCGCTCGTCCTGGCGGTCGGCGGCGTCTACGCCTCGCTCGCCTTCTCCGTCGCCGAGCGCCGGCGCGAGATTGCCGTCCGTCTTGCATTGGGCGCCGCGCCGTCTGGCATCACACGCTTGATCGTGCGGCAGGGTCTCACGGTAGCCGCAGTCGGCTTGGCCGCCGGTCTCGTGGCTGCGCTAGCGGCGTCGGGCCTGCTGCGTTCGCTGCTGTATGGGCTGGCGCCAACCGAGCCGGCTGTCTACCTTCTGGCCGGAGCCGCGCTCCTGATCGCCGTTGCCGGAGCGTCATACCTGCCAGCGCGCCGAGCGGCGAGCCACGACCCTCTGATCCTCTTGAGGGACTAGAAGCTATCTCATAAACCGGATTGCGGCCTGAAACAGCGGTAGGATCGCCGTCGTACTCGACGGCATGGACCTGACCGATGCCCAGTGGGCCGTGCTCGAACCGACCTTCCGGCCGCGCCGCC